>JADLBC010000011.1 GCA_020847985.1 Dehalococcoidia bacterium | reverse complement strand
GGAGGCCGCGGTCGCTGATCTTGCGGCGGCGCGCGGGGCGCGGGCCGGGCGGGTTGGGGCGGCGGTCGAAGCTGCACTTGGGGGTGAAGCAGCGATCGCCCTTGAGGAAGAGCTTTTCGCCGTGCCGGCGGCAGAGGCGGCAAACGGGGCCAGTGTAACGAGCCATGCGGCGCTCCTAGACGCGGCGCCGCTTGGGCGGGCGGCAACCGTTGTGGGGGATGGGGGTGACATCGCGGATGGCGGTGACGGTGAGGCCCGTCGCCTGGAGCGAGCGGATGGCGGCTTCGCGGCCGCTACCGGCGCCGCGCACGTAGACCTCGACGGTCTGCATGCCGTGCTCCATGGCGCGGCGGGCGGCATTTTCCCCGGCGAGCTGGGCGGCGAAGGGTGTGCCCTTGCGCGAGCCCTTGAACCCGGAGCCGCCGGAGCTGGCCCAGGAGATGACGTTCCCGTTGGGGTCGGTAAGGGTGACGAGCGTGTTGTTGAAGGTGCTCTTGATGAACGCCTTCCCGCGCGGCACGGACTTTCGTTCGCGCCGCTTGAGGCGGCGTTCGCCGCGGGCTCCGCCCTTCTGACCCTGTCGCTTCTGGTCGGCCATTGCTTACTTGCCTCTTACTTCTTTCCTGCGCGCTTCTTGCCGGCCACGGTCTTGCGGGCGCCGCGCTTCTGGCGTGCGTTGGTGCGGGTGCGCTGGCCGTGAACGGGGAGGTTCCGGCGGTGGCGCTGGCCGCGGTAGCAGTTGATTTCGATGAGGCGGCCGATGTTCTGGCGCACCTCGCGGCGAAGGTCGCCTTCGACGACGTAATTCTTATCGATGAAGTCGCGGACGCGAAGTGCTTCTTCGTCGGTGAGGTCGCGGGCCTTCTTATCGGGGTTCAGGCCGGTCGCGGCGATAATCGCCTGGGACCGGGTGAGCCCGATGCCGAAGATGTACGTCAGCGCGATTTCGACGCGCTTGTCGTTGGGAAGGTCGACGCCGGAGATGCGTGCCATCGATTAACCCTGCCGCTGCTTATGCTTGGGATTTTCGCAAATGACCATGACGCGGCGGTGCCGGCGAATCACCTTGCACTTATCGCAGCGCGGTTTGACGGATGCCTGAACCTTCATGTGCCTGTCCTCAATTCTGGCGAAGCCGGCGAATGAAACCGGGTGTTGATGGGCTCGCGCCCGGGGCCGTGGGAAGCGAGCGGGACGCGGGGCACGGGGATGCGGCGGCGCGGGTGTTTGCCACCGGGGTTGCCATGCCTGCGTCGTTCTTCGCCATACACCTGCTTTCCTGGGATCGTTGCCTGTGATTGTCCCGTGAGTTGGCGCAACCGCCTAGGGGAGCGTCAGGATTTCCGCCTCACGCCCCTCGCGAATAGCGATTGTATGCTCGAAATGACAGCACAAGCTACCGTCTTTCGTTCTTACAGTCCAGCGGTCGGCGCACTCCTCGGTATCGGGGCCGCCAACGTTGACCATCGGTTCGAGCGCGAGCACCATGCCGGGCCGCAGCTGGGGGCCGGCGAAGCGTCCGCGGACGTTTTCGACGTGGGGTTCTTCGTGCATGCGGCGGCCGACGCCGTGCCCGCCATAGCCGCGGACGATGGAGTAGCCGCTCTTGCGGATGCGGTCTTCGATGGCGCCGCGGATATCGTTCAGGCGGTTGCCGGAACGGGCGGCGTGGATCCCTTCCCAGAGCGCTTCCTCGGTGGTCTCCATGAGGCGCGCGGCCTCGGCGGAGACGATGCCGACGCCGACGGTGATCGCGGCATCGCCGACGAAGCCTTTGTAGGTGGCGCCGAGGTCCAGGCTGACGACGTCGCCTTCCTGGAGTTCGCGGTCGGTGGGGATGCCGTGCACGAGCTGGTCGTTGATGCTGATGCAGATGTTGGAGGGATAGGGCGGCTGGCGCCGCTTATCCGGGGTGTACTGGTAGAAGGTTTCCTTCGCGCCGAGGCGCTTGAACTCATCGCGGACGAACTGTTCGATGGCCAGGAGGTTGAGCCCCGGGCGCACCATTTCGCGGATCTGGGCGAGTGTCTGGCCGACGATCTGGCCAGCTTCGCGCATGACGCGCAGCTCGTCTTCGGTCTTGAGTTCGATCATCTAGCCGATGGCCTCCAGGAGGCTCGCGGTGACGGCATCGAGGGAGCGCAGGCCGTCGATTTCGCGGAGCGAACCGGCGCTGCGGTAGTGCTCGATGAGATCGGCCGGGGGCTTCTGCTTTTCAAGGCGGGAGGCGACGACTTCGGGGCGGTCGTCGTCGCGCTGGTAGAGCTCGCCGGAGCAGGCATCGCAGACGCCGGCGGCCTTCGGCGGGTCGTTGCGCTCGTGGTAGAGCTTGCCGCAGCCGCGGCAGATCCAGCGGCCGCCGAGGCGTGCGACGAGCTCGGAATCGGGCACGTTGATGAGAAGGGCGCGGTCGATCTTCGCGCCGCGCGCGGCGAGGGCTTCATCGAGCGCTCTGGCCTGGACGACGTTGCGGGGGAAGCCATCGAACATGGCGCCCTTCGCGGCATCGGGGCGGGAGATGCGCTCGAGGAGCATCTTGATCGTGACTTCGTCGGGCACGAGGTCGCCGCGGTCCATGAAGGTCCTGGCGAGCTTGCCGAGTTCGGTCTCGTTCTTGACGTTTTCGCGGAACATATCGCCGGTGGAGATGTGCAGGAGCTGCGTCGCTGTGGCGATGCGCTGCGCCTGCGTGCCCTTTCCGGCACCGGGTGGCCCTAGCAGCACGATGAACACTTAGCGAATGAACCCTTCGTAATTGCGCATGAGAAGCTGAGCTTCCAGTTGCTTCATGGTATCGAGGACGACGGCGACGACGATGAGGAAGCCGGTGCTCGAAATCGTGAGCGCCTGGACATCCGTCGCGAGGCCGACGAAAAACGGCAGAATGGCGACAAAGCCGAGGAAGAGGGCGCCGGCCCAGGTGATGCGGGTGACGACGCGGAGCAGGTAGGCTTCGGTCGGCGGCCCGGGACGAATGCCGGGGATAAACGCGCCCTGCTTCTGGAGGTTCTTCGCGATCTGCTGCTGCTGGTACTGCACCATCGTGTAGAAGAAGGTGAAGGCAACAACGAGCACGAACAGGAGAAGCCAGTAGGGGCCGGTACCGCTGCCGCCGCGTCCGCCCTGGAAGTTCTTCACGAAGAAATCGGCGATGGCTTCGACCCAGCCGCCTGAATTCGTGAAGTAGGACGCAAAGGTGGCGGGGAGGATCATGATCGAGAACGCGAAGATGAGCGGGATCATGCCGGCCATATTGACGCGCAGGGGGATGTGGCTCTGGCCCTGTTGCCGGTACATTCTCCCGCCTCTGAACGCGGACCGGGCGTACTGCACGGGCACGCGGCGCGTGGCCTCCTGGAAATAGACGACGAGGAAGATGAGGGCGAAGGCGAAGGCGAGAATGGCGAGGGTGCCGAGGATGGACTCGGTGGAGATGTTCGGAATGAGGCTGGGAAGGCGCGCGACGATGCCGCCGAAGATGAGGACGGACACGCCGTTGCCGATGCCGTTTTCGGTGATGAGTTCGCCCAGCCAGACGAGGAACATGGTACCGGCGCAGAGGGTGAGCAGGGTGGCGAAGGTGCTCAGGGTGTGATCGGGGAAGCCGAAGTCCTGGACGACGTTGCCGCCGCTCTGCTGATTGATGAAGAGGATCTGGCCATAGCCCTGGACGGCGCACATGGGGACGGCGAGCCAGTGGGTATAGACCTGGAGGCGGCGCCGGCCCTGTTCGCCCTCTTCGCTAAGGGAGCGCCAGGAGGGCACGAGGGGCGTGAGAATCTGCACGATGATCGAGGCGGTGATGTAGGGGTACACACCGAGCGCGGCCACGGACAGGTTCTGGAGGGCGCCGCCGGAGAAGATGCTCAGGAAGTCGAGCAGGGAGTTGTTATTGAAGGCGTTCTCGAGCGCGGTGCGATCGACGTTGGGGATGGGGACGTGCGCGACGAAGCGGAAGACGACGAGCATCGCCAGCGTGAAGACGAGCTTCCGCCGAACGTCTTCCTGGCGGAAGGCGTCGACCATGGCCTGCAGGAGGCGCGGGCGCTGGGCGGCCTGCACGCTCATCGGAGACGCCGGCTCTTTTCGAATTCGAGGACGGTGGCGGTGCCGCCGGCCTTTTCGATGGCGTCTTTGGCGCTGGCGCTGAAGGCGTGCGCGGAGATGGTGAGCTTCTTGCCGAGGTCGCCTTCGCCGAGGATCTTCACGGGCTGGCGCTCATGCTTGAGGACGCCGGCGGCGCGGAGGTCTTCGGGGGTGATGGTGGCGCCGGCCTCGAAGCGGTCGAGGGCGGCGAGGTTCACGGGCTGGTACGCGACCTTCCACTTGTTATTGAAGCCGCGGAGGGTGTGGTACTTGCGGGACGTGGGGAACTGGCCGCCTTCGAACGCGTCGTAGGGGGCTTTCTTGCCGCTGCGGGCTTTCTGGCCTTTGAGGCCGCGGCCGGCGTAGGTGCCGTGGCCGGAGCCATTGCCGCGGCCGACGCGCTTTTTGGCGTGGGTTGCGCCTTCGTTGGGGCGCAGTTCATCGGCGCCGATGCTCATGCCTGGTCCTCCTGCACGGTGACGAGGTGGGTGACGGCATGGATCATGCCGCGCACGGCCGGGCTGTCTTCGTGCTCGACGGTCTGGTTCAGACGGCGGAAGCCAAGGGCGCGGATGGTGTCCTTCTGGTCCTTCCGGTAGCCGATGGCGCTCTTGGTGTAGGTGATGCGCAGGGTGGCCACGTCAGCTCCCCCTGGCGACGGCGAGGCGGCGTTCGCGGGCGCCGCGGGGGTCACGCAAATCGCCGAGGCCCTGGATGGTGGCGCGGGCGACGTTGATGGGGTTGCGGCTGCCCAGGGACTTGGCGAGCACGTCGGTGACGCCGGCGGATTCCATGATCGCGCGGACGGCGCCGCCGGCGATGACGCCGGTACCGTGGCTGGCGGGCTTGAGCATGACGCGGGCGGCGCTGTATTCGGCGATGAGGGGGTGGGCGATGGTGCCGCCATTCATGGGAATGCGGACCATGCCGCGGCGCGCGAGGGTTGCACCCTTGCGGATGGCCTCGGGCACTTCGTTGGCTTTGCCCAGGCCGATGCCGACGCTGCCGTGCCCATCGCCGACGACGATGAGGGCACTGAAGCTAAAGCGGCGGCCACCCTTGACGACCTTGGCGACGCGGTTGATGTAGATGACCTTTTCGGTCAGCTCCTCGGGTCCGCCGTCGCCCTGGTCGCGACGATCGCGATCGCGTTCTCCAGCCATTTAGAACCCCAATCCGGCTTCGCGAGCGGCATCGGCGAGAGCCTGCACGCGGCCATGGTACTGGTAGCCGCCGCGGTCGAAGACGACGAGCTCGATGCCGTTGGCTTTGGCGCGTTCGGCGACGGCCTTGCCGACGGCCTGGGCGCGTTCGGTCTTCGTCTTGCCTTTGGTGGCGGCGGCGATTTCGGTATCGAGGTCGCTGGCGGCGGCGAGGGTGCGGCCGGCGATATCGTCGATGACCTGGGCATAGATGTGCGCGGAGCTGCGGAAGACGTTCAGGCGCGGCCGCTGGGTCGTGCCGGAGACGGTCTTGCGCACGCGCGTGTGGCGGCGGTGACGGGCGAGGGTGGAAGTCGCTTTCGCCATTACTTGCCTACCTTCCCGGCCTTGCCGGCCTTGCGGCGAACGCGTTCGCCCTGGTAGCGAATGCCCTTGCCTTTGTATGGCTCGGGGGGACGCAGCTTGCGGATGTTGGCGGCGACCTGGCCGACCTGCTCCTTGTCGTTCCCGCTGATGAGGACGCGGGGCCCTTCGACGGCGAAGGTGATGCCGGCGGGCGGGTTCACGATCACGGGGTGGGAGAAGCCAAGCGCGAGTTGCAGGTTCGAACCCTGCATCTGGGCGCGGTAGCCAACGCCCTGCACTTCGAGCGTCTTGGTGAAGCCGGTGGTGACGCCGGTGACCATGTTATTGAGCAGGGTGCGGGAGAGGCCGTGCAGGGCACGAACCGGCCCGTCATCGCTGGGGCGGGTGACGACGAGGTTGCCGCCATCGCGCTCGATGGTGAGCACGGGCGGGAAGGTGCGGGCGAGGGCGCCGCGAGGGCCCTTGACGGAGACGGCGTTCGCCTCGCCGAGGGTGACTTCGACGTTGGCGGGGACGGCGATTGGCTGGCGGCCGATGCGCGACATTGCGTGCTGCCTCCCTTACCAGACGTAGCAGAGGAGCTCGCCACCGACGTTCTGGCGGCGGGCTTCCTGCCCGGTGAGAATCCCCTTCGGGGTCGAAAGGATGGCGATGCCGAGGCCGCCATAGACGCGTGGGATTTCGCTGCGCTGGACGTAGACGCGCAGGCCTGGCTTGCTCACGCGCTGGAGGCCGGTGAGCACGGGCTGCTTGCGGCCGCCGTAGTTGAGCTCGACCTTCAGGTTGGGCTGGGGCTTCCCCTCTTCGGGGAGGACGGCGAAATCCTTGATGAAGCCTTCTTCTTTCAGGACGTTCGCAATGGCGACTTTCATCTTCGAGGCCGGCATGGTGACCGCGTCGTGGCGGGAAAGCACCGCGTTGCGGATGCGGGTCAGCATGTCGGCGATAGGATCATTCATGCTCATGGCATTACCCCTCTGGCGTTTGCTTTCGCACTTACCAGCTGGACTTGGTCACCCCCGGGAGGAGTCCCCTGTGGGCGAGTTCGCGGAAGGTGATGCGGCTCAGGCCGAACTTGCGGATGTAGCCCTTGGGCCGGCCGGTGATGACGTCGCGGTTATGAAGCCGCGTGGGGCTGCTGTTGAGCGGCAGCTTGCGGAGCTGGGCGTACAGCTCGTCGACCTTCTCCGGGTTCTCCCAGGAGGCACGGAGCTCTTCCTTGATCGCGGCCCGGCGGGCGGCGAACTTGTCGTTCAGCTCCTTGCGGCGAAGGTCGCGGTTGACGATCCCCTTCGATGCCACAGTGGTCCCTCCTAGTTCTTGCGGAACGGCATGCCGAGGAGTTCGAGGAGCTTGCGCCCTTCTTCATCCGTCTTCGCCGTCGTGACGATGGTGACTTGCAGCCCTCGCACCTTGTCGACTTTGTCGTAGTCGATTTCGGGGAAGATGAGCTGCTCCCGAAGGCCGAGGCTGTAGTTGCCGCGGCCATCGAAGGCGTTGGGGTTGAGGCCCTGGAAGTCGCGAATGCGCGGGAGCGCGGCGCTGACCAGGCGGTCCAGGAACTCGTACATGCGCGGGCCGCGCAGCGTGGTGGAAACGCCGATGGGGTTGCCTTCGCGCAGGCGGAAGTTCGCGATCGAGCGCTTGGCGCGGTTGATCAGCGGCTTCTGCCCGGTGATGGCGGAAACTTCATCGGCGGCCTTGTCCAGGGCGTTGGCATCGGTCAGCGCTTCGCCCATGCCGATGTTGACGACGACTTTCGTCAGCTTCGGGATCTGCATGACGTTGGCGTAGTTGTACTGCTGCCGGAGGGCGGCCTGGACTTCGCTGTCGTACTTTTCCTTCAATCGCGGCGGCATTATTCGATGTCCTCTCCGCTGCGCTTGCCGACGCGAACGAAGCTGCCGTCATCGCGGCGGCGGAAACCGACGCGGGTGGGCTGGCCGTTGTTCGGGTCGATGAGCATGACGTTGCTGACGTGCAGGGGTGCTTCGCGCTCGATGATCTGGGACTGCTGTCCCTGCTGGCGGGCGCGCTGGTGCTTCTTGATGATGTTCACGCCTTCAACGGTGACGCGGTTGTCCTTGGTGTTGACGTGGCGGACGGTGCCGCGCTTGCCCTTGTCTTTGCCGGCGATGACGACGACGTTATCGCCGCGCTTGATCTTCGCTGGCATTACAGCACCTCCGGCGCGAGGGAGACGATCTTCATGAAGTTGCGGTCGCGCAGTTCGCGGGCGACGGGCCCGAAGATGCGGGTGCCGCGGGGATTTTCGCCGTCGTTGGCGAGGAGCACGGCGGCGTTCTCATCGAAGCGGATGTAGGAGCCATCGGGGCGGCCGTACTCCTTGGTGACGCGGACGACGACGGCTTTGACGACGTCGCCCTTCTTCACGTTGGAGTTGGGCTGGGCCACCTTGACGCTGGCGACGATGATGTCGCCGGGGCGGGCGTAGCGCCTGCGGGTGCCGCCGAGCACGCGGATGCAGAGGAGCGACCGCGCGCCGGAGTTATCGGCCACCTTGAGGCGGGTTTCCTGCTGGATCACGCTTGCACCTCCGACTTGGGGGCGACCTGCGTGGTCTGTTCGATGTCCTGGCCGATGGTGCGCGGGGCGACATCGGCGACATCGCCGCGGGTGAGGACTTCGATCACGCGGAAGCGCTTCTCCTTGGAGTAGGGGGCGCATTCCTGGATGCGAACGACGTCGCCGAGGCGGCAGGCATTCGTCTCGTCGTGGGCCTTGTAGCGCTTGGTGAGCGACATGACCTTGTGGTAGAGGCGATGCTTCTTGTGGCGCACGACGGTGACGACGACGGTCTTATCCATCTTGTCGCTGACGACGGTGCCCTGGAGGACACGTTGATCTCCCATGGCTATTCCTCCCCGGCGACCTGGAGCTCGCGCTCGCGGCGAATGGTGCGCAGGCGTGCGATGCGGCGCTTTGCGTTGCGCAGTTCGCGGTAGTTCTGCAGCTGGCGGCTGGCGTGCTGGAAGCGGAGCGTGAAGAGCGCGCGATAGGCTTCGCCAATTTCGCGATCGAGCTGCTCGTTATTCCAGCGGCGGACTTCTTCGGCTTTGCGTTCGGCCATGGCTATACCACCGACTCGGCGCGCTGGACGATCTTGGTACCGATCGGCAGCTTGTGGGAGGCGAGGCGAAGCGCTTCCCGGGCGACTGGTTCGGGGACGCCGGCGATTTCGAAGAGGATGCGGCCGGGCTTGACGACGGCCACCCACTTATCGGGCGCGCCCTTGCCGGAACCCATGCGGGTCTCGGCCGGCTTCGCGGTCACGGGCTTATCCGGGAAGATCCGGATCCAGACTTTGCCACCGCGCTTCATTTCGTGGGTCATGGCGCGGCGGCAGCTTTCGATCTGGCGGGAATCGATCCAGGCGGCGCCTTCGGCCTGGAGGCCGTATTCGCCGAAGGCGACGTAGTTGCCGGCGATGGCTTCGCCGGCGCGGCGGCCGCGGTGCTGCTTGCGATGCTTGACTCGGCGTGGCTGCAGCATGGCTACGCATCCCCCCGTTGGACAGCTTGCTGCTGTTCCATGGTGATGGCGGTGTGGGCGGGGCCGGCGGCGACCGGTTCGGGCGCGGGCGCTTCGATCCGGGGCTCGGGCACGATGGGCTCTTCCTGGCGGCGCTCCTGGGGGCGCTCGGGGAGAATGATGCCCTTGAAGATCCAGACCTTGACGCCGATGCGGCCGAAGGTGGTGTGCGCTTCGGCGATGCCGTAATCGATATCGGCGCGGAGGGTGTGGCGCGGCACCTGGCCCTGGGTCTCGACTTCGCGGCGGCTCATTTCGGCGCCGCCGAGGCGGCCCGAGATGGCGATGCGAACGCCGAGGGCGCCGCGCTGCATGGTGCGCTGGACGGCCTGCTTGATGGCGCGGCGGAAGGCGACGCGCCGTTCGAGCTGGTCGGCGACGGAGCGGGCGACGAGGTAGGCATCGAGCTCGGGGGTGCGAATCTCCTGGATGTTGACGCGCACGCGGCCGCCGCTGGCCCGTTCGAGGCTGTTACGGAGGTCTTCCACCTTGGCGCCGCCGCGGCCGATGACGATGCCGGGCTTGGCGGTGTGGATGGTGATCGTCACGAGGTTGGCGTTCCGATCGACCTCGACGTGGCTGATGCTGGCGTCGGGCAGTTCCTTCAGGACGTGGCGGCGAAGCTCGAGGTCCTGGTGGAGGCGCGTGGTGTAATCGCGCTCGGCGAACCACTTCGACTCCCAGTCATACAGGATGCCGATGCGGAAGCCGTGCGGGTGTACTTTCTGTCCCATTTATGCCCCCCGCTCATCGAGGATGATGGTGATGTGCGAGGCGCGGCGCAGAATCGGGCTGACGCGGCCCCGGGAACGGGCCTTGAAGCGGCGATTCGTGCGGGCCTCATCGGCGTAGGCACGCTTGACGATGAGGTCATCGACATCGAGATCGAAGTTGTTCTCCGCGTTGGAGGCGGCGCTGAGCACGACCTTGGAGACGGAGCGGGCGTGGGGCGACTGCACGTAGCGCAGGAGGGCGAGCGACTGATCGACGCTGAGGCCGGGCAGCCGTTCGAGGATCAGGCGGACCTTGCGCGCCGAGACGCCGATGTCGCGGGCGGATGCACGAACTTCCACGTTAGCGCTTGCCTCCCTTGACCTTGCTCTGGCGGTCGCTCTTGGAGATGTGCCCGCGGAACGTCCGGGTGAGGGCAAATTCGCCGAGCTTGTGGCCGACCATGTTTTCGGTGACGAAGACCGGCACGTGCCGGCGGCCATCGTGGACGGCGATCGTGAGGCCGATCATGTCCGGGAGGATGGTCGAGGCACGTGACCAGGTCTTGATCACGCTCTTGTTCTGCGCCCCGCGCATGGCGAGCACCTTGTCGAGGAGCGAGGGGTGGACGAACGGGCCTTTTTTAATGGAACGTGACATGCCCTATTGCTCCTACCTGGTGCGCCGGCGCGCGATGAACTTGTCGGTGCGCTTGTTGCTGCGGGTGCGGTAGCCGAGGGTCGGCTTGCCCCAGGGGGTCTTGGGTCCGGGCATACCGACGGGGGCCCGGCCTTCGCCACCACCGTGCGGATGGTCGCGGGGGTTCATGACGGAGCCGCGGACCTGGGGCCGGCGGCCGAGGTGGCGGGTGCGGCCGGCCTTGCCGAGCTTCACGAGGGAGTGCTCGACGTTGCCGACCTGGCCGACGGTGGCGGTGCATTCGATGCGTACGCGCCGCATTTCGCCGCTGGGCAGGCGGATGAGGGCGTAATCGCCTTCTTTCGCCATGAGCTGGGCGGCGGTGCCGGCGCTGCGGACCATCTGCCCGCCCTTGCCGGGGGTGAGCTCGATGTTGTGCACCTGGGTACCGGTCGGGAGGTTCGCGAGCGGCAGGGAGTTGCCGACGCGGACTTCGGCGCCGGGGCCGGAAAGCAGGTTCGCGCCGACGGTGAGGCCGTTCGGGGCGAGGATGTAGCGCTTTTC
This sequence comes from Dehalococcoidia bacterium, assembly GCA_020847985.1. GTDB lineage: Bacteria > Chloroflexota > Dehalococcoidia > Tepidiformales > Tepidiformaceae > Amarobacillus. The sequence continues at coordinate 2,409 of JADLBC010000011.1, read as the reverse complement.
GCCATCGGCGTACTGGAGCAGGGCGATGCGGGCGGTGCGGTTCGGGTCGTACTCGATGGCGACGACCTTCGCCGGGACGCCGCGCTTATCGCGTGCCCAGTCGATGATGCGGTAAAGGCGGCGGTTGCCGCCGCCGCGGTGGCGAACGGTGATGCGGCCCTGGTTGTTGCGGCCGGCGTGCTTCTTGCCGAGGGATTCCGTGAGCGACTTTTCGGGGCGCTTCTTGGTGATCTCGGAGAAGGTCTGGCCGCTGGCGTTGCGGCGCCCCGGGGATGTCGGCTTGTACTGCTTGATTGGCATGGCCTAGATCCCCTCGAAGAGTTCGATCTTGTCGCCGGGCACGAGCGTCACAATCGCCTTTTTCCAATCGGGGCGGTTGGTGACGCGGCGGCCGAAGCGCTTGGGCTTGCCCTTCATCTTCATCGTGTTGACTTCGGCGACGCGCACGTTGAAGGCCAGCTGGACGGCGTCCTTGATCTGGTTCTTGTTGGCGCGGACATCGACTTCGAACACGTACTTATCGAGCCCGGTGAGGAGCGTCGACTTTTCGGTGATGATCGGGCGGAGCAGGACGCCGTAGGGATGGAGCTCCTTAGGCACTTGCGACCTCCTTGCGGCCGCGGTGCGGCTTCAGGTTTTCGCCACCCCAGAGGGATTCGACCTTGCGCACGGCGTCTTCGGTCATGACGACGTGGTGGGCGTTGACGAGGTCGACGACGTTGAGGTACTGCGCGGGCAGGGCCTTGACGTTTTCGATGTTGCGGGCGGCCTGGGTCACGGTGGCGTCGTGTTCGCCGCTGACGAGGAGGGCGGTACGGGCGATGCCGTTGGCGGCGAGGACCGTCTGCATGCTCTTCGTCTTGCCATCGGCGGGGAGGCCGCCGATGACGATGATGGAGCGGTCCTCGGCGTGGCTGCTGAGGGCCGAGCGCAGGGCGAGCCGGCGCATCTGGCGGGGCAGGTCCTTGGCGAAGCTGTGGGGCCTGGGGCCCATGGCGACGCCGCCGCCGACGTGATGGGAGGCGCGAATGGAGCCCTGGCGGGATGCGCCGAGGCCCTTCTGCTTGCGGGTCTTCTTGGTGGAACCTTCGACTTCGCCGCGGCGCTTGGTGCTGGCGCCGCCGGCGCGGCGGTTCGCCATCTGCGTGACGTAGGCCTGGTGGAGGACGGAGCGATTGGGCTCGATCCCGAAGACCTCGTCGGCGACGTCGATTTCGCGCAGCTGGGCACCCGCGGCATCAAAGACGGGGAGCTTCATTTGGACACCTTCCTGGCCGAACGCACGCGCACGAGGCCCCCGCGGGGGCCGGGCACGGAGCCGGCGACGAAAATGACGCCCTCGTCGTCGTTGCGGGCGAGAACCTCGAGGTTCCGGACGGTGGTCTGCGCGGCGCCCATGTGGCCGGCCATGCGGGTGCCCTTGTAGACGCGGCCGGGAGTGGTGCCGGAGCCGATGGAGCCGGGCGCGCGATGGCGGTCGCTCTGGCCGTGGGTGCGGGGGCCGCCCTTGAAGTTGTGCCGGCGGACGCCACCCTGGAAGCCGCGGCCCTTGGAGGTGGCGGTGACATCGACCTTTTCGCCGGTCTCGAAGAGGTCGGCCTTGATGGTGTCGCCGAGGCTGTAGGCGGCATCGCTGCTGACGCGGAACTCGGCCAGGTGGCGGAGGTTGCCGGCGCCGGAGGCGCGCAGGTGCCCGGCCTCGGGCTTGTTCAGCTTGCGAGTCTCCTGGAACCCGACCTGGACGGCGGTGTAGCCATCCTTTTCGGGGGTACGGAGCTGGGTGACGACGCAGGGGCCGACGAGCACGGCGGTGGCGCCACGGAGGCGGCCCCGGTCGTCGAACACCTGGAGGGTGCCCAGCTTGCGGCCAAGAAGTCCTTCGATGCTCATGGCTACAGCTTGATCTCGATGTCCACACCGCTCGGGAGCTGGAGGCGCATGAGGGTGTCGACGGTCTTGGAGGTGGGCTCGAGGATGTCGATGAGCCGCTTATGGGTGCGGATCTCGAACTGCTCGCGGGAGTCCTTATAGATGTGCGGGCTGCGGATGACGCAGAACTTCTCGATGGAAGTCGGGAGCGGCACCGGGCCGGCCACCGCCGCGCCAGTGCGCTCGGCAGCTTCAACGATCTGCCGGGCGGACTGGTCGATAAGGCGATGGTCGTACGCCTTCAACTTGATCCTGATCTGCTGACGTGCCATGGCGCCGTCCCTCTTCCTCGTAGTTACTCGCTGACCTTGGTGACGACGCCGGCGCCGACGGTGCGGCCGCCTTCGCGAATGGCGAAGCGCAGCCCTTCCTCGATCGCGACGGGCTGGATGAGCTCCACCGCCATCACCACGTTGTCCCCGGGCATCACCATCTCCACGCCGTCCGGCAGCTTGATGGCGCCCGTCACGTCCGTCGTCC
>JADLBC010000010.1 GCA_020847985.1 Dehalococcoidia bacterium | reverse complement strand
CGAGGAACGACTGGCCGCCCTCCAGCCCTTCCTCGATGACTACAACTTCGCCCGCCCCCACACTGCCATCGGCAACCGCCCACCGGCCTCTCGCCTGTAGACAACGGTCGTGGTCACTACATCTAGGAGTTCCCAGTTCCCAGTTCCCAGTGCCCAGGGGGTCAACCCCGGGGCGGCAAGCATCGCGCCGCGCGCCGGCGTGCTTCTCTAATACGGGACTCACCGGCCCGAACAGCTCCTTCGGCTCCTCGAATTTCCACCAGAGGCTTTGACCGGCCCGGCACGAACACCACCCGCCGCGGCCAACCCCCTGGGAACTGGGAACCGGCAACTGGGAACTACACCGGTATATCCGTCACGTCCACGTCGTCCTTGCGGCGAAACGGCGAGGTCCGCCCGCGCAACCGTTCCTTCGCCGCGCCCACGCGGTCGAACAGGTGCGCAAGCCGCCGTTCCAGCGTCCCCCGCACGCATGAACGCGTCCAACCGATCTCGCGGTACCGCTCGTAGCGCTTCTCTACGAGCTTCTTCGCCCGCAGCCGCTGCAGCCGCGTCAGTTCGCGGATCACCGCCCGGCGGATGAGCTGCGCCGTCTCCTGGTGGTTCGTGTGCGCCCCATCGCCCGGCTCCGGCACCGTCGCGTCCGCGATGCCCAGCCGCAGGCAGTCATGCGAAGTGATGCGCAGCCGCTCGGCCGCCTCGCCCGCCTTCGAAGGTTCCCCAAAGAGGATGCGCGCCGCCTCTTCCGGCCGGATCACTTCGTACACGGCGTTGTCGAGCATCAGCACCCGGTCCGCGACGGCCAGCGCCATCGCCCCCTCGCTGTTCCCCTCGCCCGTGATCACCGCCACCGTCGGCACCGGGATTTCGAGCATCGTCGCCATGCACTCCGCGATCGCGTGCCCGAGGCCCGCCTGCTCGCTTTCGATCCCCGGGTGCGCCCCCGCCGTGTCCACGAGCGTGACCACCGGCAGGTTGAACTTCGCCGCCAGCTCCATCGCGCGCTTCGCCTTGCGGAACCCGCCCGGGCGCACCCAGCCATCGGCTTCGTTCGCCGTGTGCGGCCGGTTCTGCCCCACAATCACCGCCGCTTCGCCCGCGAGCGAACCCACGCCCGTGATGATGCAGCGGTCGTCCGTACCCATGCGGTCGCCGTGTAGTTCGAAGAACGACGTCGTCATCCGCGGGATGAGGTCCGGCGCCGTTGGCCGCTCTGAATGCCGCGAAAGCTGCACCTGCGCCCACGCCCCGTGCGGGCTGTGCTGCAGGTGTCCGTGCTGTACGTGGTCGCCCGCGCTCAGGCGGTAGTCGCTCTGCAGCAGGTCGAGCAGCAGCGCGAGCGTGTCCCGCAGCTGCGGCCGTGCCACCACCGCGTCGATGAGCCCCGCCTGCAGGTGCGATTCCGAAGTGTGCGATCCGGCCGGCAGGTCATCGCCCGCTTCTTCTTGCAGCGCCCGCAGCGCCGCGTAGCCCATGAGCGCGTTCGGCTCGGCCACGATCACGTCCGCGAGGTTCACAAAGCCCGAATACGCCGACCCCGTCGTCGGGTCCGTCACCACCGCGAGGTGCGGCAGCCCCAGCCGGCTGTGGCGCCGCGCCGCCGCCGCCACCCGGGGCGCCTGCATCAGGGCCAGCAGCCCCTCCTGCATCCGCGTACCCGAAGTCGAGCACACCGTCACCACCGCCACCCGCCGAGACGCCGCCTTCTCGAACGCCCGCGCGAGCCGTTCGCCCGCCGCGACACCAATCGACCCACCGAGGAAGGCGAAATCCACCACCGCGACCACGATCTCGCGCCCAAAGAGCGTCCCGCGGCCCGTCAGCGCCGCTTCCGCCAGCCCTGTGCGCCGCTGCGCGCTGATCACCCGCGACCGGTATGAGTGCCGGTCCGCGAACGACAGCGGGTCAATCGCCGTCACCCCCCGGTCCGATTCGTCGAAGCTCCCCGGGTCGAGCAGCGTCGCGATCCGTTCGCGCGCCGAGAGGTGGAAATGGAACCCGCACGCGTGGCACACCCGGTACCGTTCGTACGAACGAGACCCTTCCAGGTCCGCACCGCACGAAAGGCAATGCTCGTGCGGCGGCTCGGGCGGCGGCGTCACTTCGCCTTCGCCCCGTCGCAAGATTCCGCGGATCGTCTTCACCATCGTTCTCAGTCTATCAATCGAAGCGGTCTCCCGCCCTCACCAGGACGGTCCGCGATTCGCCTTCCTCCCGCGGCCCGACGACTCCCTCGTCGGCCAGCAGGTCGATGAGCCTCGCCGCCTTCACATAACCCACGCGCAGCCGCCGCTGGAACAGCGAAGGCGACACCCGCTGATGCTCCATCGCCAGCTCCCGCGCGCGCTTCACGATCGGGTCGTCCTCCTCGATGTCGATCTCCTCGCCGCCGTTCAACTCGACCAGCGCCTTCTCCAGCAGGTCGTCCGCCGTCTCCGGGGCCAGTTCGCTGAAGCGCTCGTCGGTCCAGAACTCCACCAGCCGTTCCACTTCGGCGTCGGAGACGTACACGCCCTGGATGCGAATGGGCTTGGCGGCGTCGGTCGGCATGTAGAGCATGTCGCCCCGCCCGAGCAGCTTCTCCGCGCCACCCATGTCGAGGATCGTCCGCGAATCCGTCTGCGAAGTGACCGCGAAGGCGATGCGCGTCGGGAAGTTCGCCTTGATCAGCCCCGTCACCACGTCTACCGAGGGCCGCTGCGTCGCCACCACCAGGTGGATGCCCGTCGCCCGCGCGAGTTGCGCCAGCCGGCAGATCAGCTTCTCCACCTCGAACGGCGCCACCATCATCAGGTCCGCCAGCTCATCGATGATGACCACCCAGAACGGCAGCTTCTTTAGCACGCGTGGGTGCCGGTTGTACGCCTCCAGGTTGCGCACGCCCACCGCTTCGAACTTCTTGTAGCGCGCCTCCATCTCCGAAACCACCGCTTGCAGCGTCCCCACCACCTTGTCCATGTCCACGATCACTTCGCTGAAGGCGAGATGCGGGATGCGCCCGTAGGCCGTCAGCTCCACGCGCTTGGGGTCCACCATCACGAAGCGCACCTGGTCCGGCGTCGCGTTCATCATGATCCCCGCGACGATCGCGTTGATGCACACGCTCTTGCCGCTGCCCGTCGCCCCCGCGATGAGCAGGTGCGGCATCTTCGCCAGGTCCGCCACCACCGGCGTGCCCGCCACGCCCTTGCCGAGGGCCACCGCCAGCTTCGATTTCCGCTCGAGGTCCGTGAACTCCTTCGTCTCCATCACGTGCCGCAGCGTGACCACCGTCGCGCTGTCGTTCGGCACTTCGATCCCCACGATCGCGCGTCCCGGCACCGGCGCCTCGATGCGCAGGCTCGGCGCCGCCAACGCCAGCGCCAGGTCGTTCTGCAACGCCGTGATCTTGTTCACGCGCACCCGCGTGCGCCCCACTTCGACGCGTTCCGTCTGCGCGCGACCGCTTGGGCCCACCCGTGTCCGGCCCTGCTCGTCCTTGAGCTGAAGCTCCTTGTAGCGAACCTCCCAGCCCGGTTCCACGCCGAACTGCGTGACCGTCGGGCCCTCGTTCACCTCCACCACGCTCGCATCGACGCCGAAGCTCGCCAGGGTGTCCACGATGAGCTGCGCGCGCGCGGCGTTGTCATGGCGGCGGCTCGGGCTAATCTGCGGCGCGTTCAGCATCCCCATGTCCGGCAGCGCCCAGCCCCCCGGCCGTCCGAGCGTGAACACCAGCTGCTCCGGCTCGCCCGCTTCCGCTTCCTCGGCCGCTTCCGGTGCCTCCGGCTCGCTCGCGGGCGCTTCCTCTTCTTCTTCGATGTCGAGCCCCGGCTCCCGTTCGAGTACCGCCACGCTGTTCGCGCTGAAGTACGCGGCCGCTCCCGCCCCCACCGCCGAGGATGGCGACGACGGGTCGATGCTCGGCCGGAAGATGCGCGGCTCCGCTTCGTGCGATGCCGCCGGCGTGATGTCCAGCCGTTCGCGCAAGGTCCCGCCGATGACCGGACCGTCCTCCTCGCGCTCGCCCGGCCGCTGGAAGGCGAAAGTCAGCAGCGAAAGCAGCGCCTTGCCCACCGTCATGAAGGCTCGCCCGGTCCCGCGCGCCGCGGAGTGCGGCCAGCGCCGCGCCCATGCGTATCGCACCCCTTCCGGGGCGTTGCGCGCGAACCAGCGCGTCGCACGCGGCGCCGCCAGCGCCATCCCGAGCACGAACAGGCAGGCCCACGCGATCAGTCCCATCGGCCCCGAAACGATCGCGTGCCCCACGCGGCCGCCGAGTGTTACCTCCGCGAAATCCACGCTCCCGAGCGTCCACTTCGCGTGATTCAGCCCCAACGCCCCCCAGGCGAACAGCCCCAGCGCGATGGTGCCCGCCGCCTGCCGCGCGAACAGCCCGCGCCGCACGTACAGCCGCCGCGAGAGCGCCCACCCCCCCAGTGCCGAGAGCGCCAGCAGGATGAAAAAGCCCGCGCCAAAGGTCTCGATGGTCCAATCCCGGGCGCCCGCCGTCAGCTCCCCGAAATCGACCACGAACGCCGCCGCCACGATCGCGATGGCCACGATCGCGCCACCGGTCGCACCGTGCCGGCGCCAATCCCTGGGCCACGTCAGCGCGAATCCGCGGCGGCGGTTGCCGCCGCGGGCGCGGGGTCGCGTAGTCCGTGCGCGTGCCGTCATGCGCACTCTCCTTCACCCGGCGGCAAACCCCGCGAGCCCCCGGTCAACAAACACAGGACACCGGCGCTGACTAGACCTCGACCGTCACCGTCAGCACCATCGGCCTTCGCCGCGTCTCATCGTACAGGAACTTGCTCAGGGCGTCCCTGATCCTCCCGTTGATGTCGCCGAACTCCGCGTAGTGTTCCGCCCCCTTGAAGCAGTCCGCCACCTTCGCCCGGCTTCGCTCCAGCAGGTCCTCGCGCTCCTCCACATCCACGAACCCGCGGCTCAGGATCTCCGGCGCGCGCGTCAGCTTCCCCGTCTGCTTGTCCACCGCCACCATCACCACCACCACGCCATCCGTCGAAAGGTGCGTCCGGTCGCGCAGGATCTGCTGGTCGACATCGCCGATGCCCGTGCCATCGACGTACACGTAGCTCGCGGGAACCTTGCCCGCCACCCGCGCCTCGTCCTCGTCGATTTCGAGCACATCGCCGTCGGTCAGCACGAACGCGTTCCCCTTCGGCACGCCCACCGATTCCGCCAGCCGCGAATGCACCACCAGGTGCCGGTACTCCCCGTGGATGGGCAGGAAGTACTCCGGCTGCAGCAGCCCCTGGATGATCTTCAACTCCTCGCGGCTCGCGTGCCCCCGCACGTGGATGTTCGAAACGCGGTTGTACAGCACCTCCGCGCCCAGGCGGAACAGGTTGTCCACGTTCCGGTATACCGCCTGCTCGTTCCCCGGGATGGCCGTCGCCGACATCACGATCGTGTCGCCCTGCTGGATCGTGATATGCCGGTGGTCGCCGTTCGCCATCCGCGTGAGCGCGCTCGTCGGCTCGCCCTGGCTGCCCGTCGTCACCACCACCAGCTTGCTCGGAGCCGTGTTCCGCATCTCCTCCACGCCCACGATCACGCCGTCGGGAGCGTTCAGGTAGCCCAGCTGCCGCGCCATCGCCACGTTGTCGATCATCGAACGGCCCGTCACGAACACCTTCCGGTTCGTGAACACCGCCGCATCCACCACCTGCTGCACGCGCGAGATGAGTGATGCGAACGTCGCCACGATCACCCGCCCCTTCGCGTTCACGAGGATGTTCCGCAGCGCTTCGCCGACGAGTTGCTCGCTCGGTGTGTACCCCTCCTGCTCGGCGTACGTCGAGTCCGCGCAGAGCAGCAGGCACCCCTCCGCGCCGATCTGCGCCAGCCGGATGAGGTCCGTGTGCTGGTCCATCACCGGCGTGTGGTCGAGCTTGAAGTCCCCCGTGTGCACGATCGGCCCCAGCGGCGTCCGGATGATGAGCCCGCACGCGTCCGGGATGCTGTGTGCCACCGGGAAGAACTCGACTTCGAACACGCCCGCCTGCACGGCCTCGCCCGGCGCCACCACGTGCAGTTCCGCCTGCGCCAGCTGCCGGTGCTCCGCCAGCTTCACCCGGATCAGCCCGTCCGTGAGCTTGCTGCTATAGACCGGGCACTTGAACTCCCGGAAGAAGTACGGGAGCGCGCCCACGTGGTCCTCGTGCCCATGCGTGAGGAACACCGCCCGCAGCTTGTTCGCGTGCTCCCGCAGATACGTGAAGTCGGGGATCACGAGGTCGACCCCCAGCATCTCCTCTTCGGGGAACATCAACCCCACATCGACGACGATGATGTCGTCCCCATACTCGATGAGCATCATGTTGCGGCCGATCTCCCCGAGACCGCCGAGCGGAATGACCCGTAGTGCTGTCTTTGCCATGTACCTTGTTTCTGCTTCCTTCAGTCGAAAAGACGAATCTGTGTGGGGCGGCCCGCCGCCGCCGTCTCCGGCGCGAACGGTTCTGGTTGTTCCGTTGCTTCAGCATGCGAAGGCGGCGCAGCCTCGATCGGCGCATCCGCGATGGGTGAATCAGTTGGGCGCGAATCGGACCGCGGCGAAGGCTGCGAATCGGGCGGCTCGCTCAGTGCCATCGGCAGCGGCGGCGCCGGGCGCACTTCCGCCTTCCGCGCCCGTTCCAGCAGCGCCGGCAGCTTCGCGAAGTCGTTGAGGATGACCTGCCGCAGGCTCCCCTGGTGCAGCGCCGCCGCCGGGTGGTACATCGGCACGTAGAACCGGCCCGCCGCTTCCCTGGCCTGCCCGTGAATGCGCGAAATCGTCTGGTTCGGGAAGAACTTCGCCATCGAAAAGCGCCCCAGCGTCACGATCACCAGCGGGTCCACGATGTCGATCTGCTCATCCAGGTAGTCCCGGCAGGCGTCGATCTCACCCGGCATCGGGTCGCGGTTCGCCGGCGGCCGGCACTTGAGCACGTTGCAGATGTACACACCCTGCCGCGAAAGGCCCGCCGCCGCGAAAAGCTCATCGAGGAACTGCCCGGCGGCCCCCACGAAGGGACGCCCTTGCCGGTCTTCGTTCACCCCCGGCGCCTCGCCGATGAACATCACCTCCGCATCGATCGGCCCCTCGCCGGGCACCGCGTTCGTCCGCGTCTTCCACAGCGGGCAGAGGTCGCACGCGCGCACCCGTTCGTACAGCCGTTCGGCCGCCGCGGTACTCATACCGCCGTCTCCGCGGCGCCCGGGGGCAGCGGTTCGGCCGTCCGCTGTTCGCGGCGAACCGCCCGCGTCGCCGTCACCACTACCTGGATGCCGATGCCCACCGCCACGACCGCGAACACCCGCTGCAGCGTCGCCGCATGCAACCCCGAGGCTATCCACGCGCCCGCCACTCCCGCCGGTACCGCCGCCGGCACCACCCAGCGCGCGACCTTCATGTCCACCGAGCCGTGCTTGCGATGCGTTGCAGCGCCAACCATCGCCGCCGCCACGATCACGCAGAGCGACGCGCCCTGGGCTTCGTGCTGTTCGGCACCCAGCAGGAGCACCAGCGCGGGCACGAAGATCGCGCCGCCGCCCACCCCCAGCGCACCGGAAAGGCACCCGCCCGCGAACCCGATGCCCCCACCGATGGGCGCCTCGCCCGTTCCCGAGACGGCGAACAGCGGCTCGACCGAAGGCCACAGCAGCAGCCGGAATCCGAGGCAGAGCACGAACACCCCGAACGCCTGCTTGAGCCGCGAGGCCGGCACGACCTGCACCATCCGCGCGCCCGCATAGGCGCCCACCACCGAGGCCGGCAGCAGCGCCGCCACCAGCCCCCAGGCCACACCCTCCCGGGCGGCGTATACCACCGCGCTCGCGCTCGCCGAGAAGATGATCACGATCAGCGAGGTGCCGTGCGCCGCGTGCTGGCGCATCCCGAGCACGCTCGTCATCAGCGGCACCATGATGGCCCCGCCGCCTACCCCCGTGAGCCCGCTGAAGAACCCGCCCCCGGCCCCCGTCAGCGCCGCCGGTCCCCCGGACAGGCGCGGCCGTGCGGTCATGGCGTGGTCTCCTCCGGGTTCGCCGCCGCTTCGGCGGGCTTTCCCTTCGGCTGCAGCGCCCACGCGAACAGCACACCCAGCACGTACAGCCCCAGCAACGGCCCCGCCACGAGCGTCTGTGTCAGCGGGTCCGGCGTCGGCGTCACCACCGCCGCGATGATGAAGATGATGATGATCGCGTACCGCCAGAAATGGATCAGTTGGCGCGCCCGCACCAGCCTCAGCTTCGCCGCCAGCGCGATCACCATCGGTAGCTCAAACGACACGCCCACCCAGAAGATGATGCGCAGCGCGAAGTCCATGTACTGTTTCGCGCCGATCACCGGGTTGAAGTTGTCGCCACCGAAGTCCAAAAGGAACCCCAGCGACGCCGGCAGGATGATCCAGTACGCGAACGCCATCCCCGCGAGCAGGAACAACGCCACCCCGAACAGGCCCGGCAGCAGCAGCTTCCGCTCGCCCGGCGTCAGCCCCGGCACGATGAACGCCAGCAACTCGTAGATCACCACCGGCGAGGCGATGATCATCCCCCCGTACAGGCCCACCTTGAACAGCACGCCGATCGTTTCCGTCGGGCCGAAAACCGCGAGACCGAAGTTCGGGTCGTATTTGTCCCGCGCCGGCATCAGCAGCCAGCCGACAATCGTCTCCCAAAAATAGAACGAAACGAGCGTACCCAGCAGGAGCGCCACCGCCGCCACGATCACGCGGTTGCGGAGCTCCTTCAGGTGCTCCAGCAACGTCATGTCGCCGGCGCCGCCTTCCGAACCGAACAGGGGTTTCGCTTCCACCGCCATCGCCGTCAGAACACCAGGGGGCTAGGCTTCGCCCCGCCGCCGTCGGGCTTCACTTCCGGTTTCGGGTCATCCGGCATGCCGTACTCCGAAAGCGCCGCCGCGTTCTCCATGGCCACGGTCGAAGGCTCCGCCGCCGGCGTGCTGCCGTTCGCCGCACCGGTGAGTTCCGGCACCTGCAGCGAGGCCGCCGTGTCGCGCATCTCCGATTCGAGCTGCGTCTGCTGATCGCGGAGGTCACGGCGGGCCTGGTCGACCTCGCCGCGCACCGTCTTGTACTGCTCTTCGATGTACGCGATTTCGCCGCTGAACTCGTCCCGCACGGCGCGCGCATACTGCTGCATCTGGCGCACGGCGCGGCCAATCTGGTACGCCATGCCCGGCAACCGCTCCGGCCCGACAACGACCAGCAGCAGCACCAGTATCAGCAGGAGTTCCTGGTAGCCGATCCCGATGAACTCCAGGGTCAGCCTCCTCCACGCGGGCCGGGACTCGGCTCGGCCCCGCGCTGCCTACTTGTCTTCGACGCCGTGGTCCTTCAGATAATCTACGGCGTCCTGCACCGTCGCGATCTTCTCCGCGTCCTCGTCCGGGATTTCCAGACCGTTCGCGTCCGTCGTGAACTCCTCCTCGAGCGACATGATCAGCTCGACGAGATCCAGCGAATCCGCGTTCAGGTCATCCACGAACGACGCGGCGGGAACGACTTCTTCTTCTTCCACGCCGAGTTGTTCGACGACGATGGCACGGACCCGTTCGAATACTGTGGACACTTGGTTGGTTCTCCTGGCGAAGGCTTTGGAATCACGAGCCCGGGCGCGTTGCGCGGGCGGTTTCGATCTGTGCGCTTACCGTTCGCAGCACCCCGTTCACGAATGCGGGCGCCTTCTCCCCACTGTACCGGCGGGCGAGCTCCACGGCTTCGTTGACCACTGCGGCCACCGATACCGACGGCCCGGAAAGCAGTTCCCATATTGCAAGCCGCAGGATGTTGCGGTCAACGATGGCCATCGTCCCCACCGGGTGCTTCGGCGCCGCCTCCGCGATCAGCCCGTCCGCCTCCTCCCGTGCCTCCAGCACCCCGTCCAGCATCCGCAGCGCCCGCCGCTGCTGCTTTGGCTCCGAAAGCTCCGGCGTCTCCTCCACTTCCTCCCGCAGGCGCCGCTCCAGCACCTCGCGCGGAGCGTGATCCGATGTCTCGGACTCGTACAGCGCCTCCACGACGAGCTGGCGAATGACCCGGTGCGGCTGGCTCACGCCATCACCATACCGCCATCCACGTGGATGCACTGCCCTGTGATGTATCCGCCGCCGTCGCCCGCGAGGAACGCCACCAGTGGCGCAACCTCTTCCGGCTTCGCCATCCGCTCCATCGGGATCTGCGCCATCGCGCCCTTGATCGCCTCTTCCGACATCGGCGCGATGATGTCCGTCTCGATGAACCCAGGTGCCACCGCGTTCACCGTGATCGCCCGCGAAGCCACCTCCCGCGCCACCGCCCGCGTGAACCCGATGAGCCCCGCCTTCGCCGCCGCGTAGTTGGCCTGCCCCGCGTTCCCCATCACCCCGATCACGCTCGTGATCACGATGATCCGCCCCGCGCTCGAACGCAGCAGCGGCCGCATTGCCGCCTTCGTCACCAGGAACGTGCCCTTCAGGTTCGTGTTGTGCACGTCGTCCCAGTCGCTCTCCGACATGCGCATGAGCAGCCGGTCCCGCGTGATGCCCGCGTTGTTGACGAGGATGTCGAGCCCCCCGAGGGCCTCGACCGCGCCCTTGACCAGCGCCGCCGCCGCGTCCGCGTTCGCCACATCGCCGCCGATGGCCACCGCCTCGCCGCCGGCCTCCTTGATGCGCGCCACTACCTCGGCCGCCGCTTCCGCGTTCGAATGGTAGTTCACCACCACCCGCGCACCCTGCCGCGCCAGCTCCAGGCAGATTGCCCGCCCGATGCCCCGCGACCCGCCCGTGACAAGCGCCGCCTTCCCCTCGAGGTTCCCCATGTCCACCCTCCGTATGCGGCGCACAGTGTGCCACGGCGCCGCCCGCCGCGCTTCCGCGCGGACATGCAACGGGCCTCCCGCAGGAGGCCCGTCGTCGTGCTTCGTTTGGCTTCGCCCTACAGCGGGACGTTCACCGTGCTCGCGTCGTTCACGTTCACGCACGCCGCCTTGCGGAGCATGCGCTTGATGATCGCCGTCAGCACCCGCCCGGGCCCGAATTCGATGAACGTTTCGATGCCCTGCTCGCCGAGGTATTCGACCGTCTTCGCCCACTGCACCGGGCTCGCCACCTGGTCCACCAGCTCGTTGCGGAACGCCAGCTCATCACGCGAAGGCGTGGCCGTGCAGTTCAGCACCACCGGCACGTCCGCATCCGACATCGTGGCCACGCCGACGTGGTGCACCATGCCCTCGGCCGCGGGCTTCATCAGCGAACTGTGGAACGCGCCGCTCACGCTCAGCGGGATGACCTTCGCCGCACCACGCGCCTTCGCGTAATCCAGCGCGCGCACCACTGCTTCGCGCCGCCCGCCGATAACGATCTGGCCCGGCGCGTTCACGTTGCAGATCTCGGCGCCCGCCTCCCGGCAGACATCGTCGCAATCGGCGAGGTCCAACCCCAGGACGGCGGCCATCGTGCCCGGGTTCTTCTCCCCGGCGGCCTGCATCAGCTCGCCCCGCGCGCGCAGCAGCCGGATGGCGTTGTCGAACGAAAGCGCCCCCGATGCCACCAAGGCCGAGTATTCGCCCAGCGAATGGCCCGCCACGAACGCCGGCCGTTCGAGCAGCCCCGGCGTGATCTCCGTGGCCACCTTCAGCAGCGCGAGGCTCGTCACCGCGATTGCCGGCTGCGCGTTCCGCGTCTGCTGCAGGTCCGCTTCCGGGCCCTCGAAGCAGAGCGTGCTCAGCTTGAACCCGAGGATCTCGTCCGCGCGGTCATACAGTTCGCGCGCCGAAGGGAAGGCATCGTAGAGGTCCTTGCCCATGCCCACGGATTGCGCGCCCTGGCCCGGGAACACGAACGCACGCGTCCGCCGGGCTGGCTCCTGGAATGCGAGAAACGCGGCCACGGGGCCGGTCGCCGCCGCTAGCTCTCGAGCTCGTCGATCGGCATCGTGATGACTTCCCGCCCGCGGTACTTCCCGCAGACCGGGCAAGCCCGGTGCGCCAGCTGGGGCGCCCGGCAACTCGGGCACTCCACCACGTGGGGCATCTTGATCGCCAGGTGCGAACGCCGCTTCCCCTGGCGCGACTTTGGATACTTCCGCTTGGGCAGCGGCGGCATAGAGGGTCTCCTTCAGGTCGTTACCCATTGGCTTGCCTCAATCCTGCCAGGGCTGCCCAGCGGTGGTCCGCGGGCGCACGGTCACAGGTACAGGTCGCCATACTCAGGTCCTGTCCGCACACCGGACAGATCCCGGGGCAATCCGGACGGCAAAGCGGCTGCATTGCCGCAGCCGTCTCGCTATATTGCCGCACGGCCTCCGTAATGTCGATTTCGTGGTTCGTCGAAATCAGGAACGCCTCCGCGTCATCCGCGGCCGGCAGCCGGCGCCCCGTCACGACGTCCACCTGCTGCACGAAGATCTCTTCGAACGAAACGTGCGCCGGGTACCCAAACGGCGCCAGGCAGCGCGCACAATCGCCCTCCAGCAGCACGTCCGCCTCGCACCGCACCAGCACCCCATCGGGCGTGCGGATCAGTTCGACGTTGCCACCATGGACGGGCCGTTCCGGTTCGAGGGTGTAGCGGCGTACCGCGCCCACGGGTGAGCGCAGCAGCCCCGATACGTTGAACAACATTGGCCTTGCCTCGCGGGTGGAGGTGCTCCCAGTATAGCCGCCCGACCATCCCCACCCGTCCCACGTTCTGTGAACTCCCCGCGAAAAGGCGCCATAACGGCCCCCATTGCGTGACGATTGCGGAGATTTCGCCCCATCCGGGACGCCCCGCCGTTTACGCCCCGAGTTCGCCTCGCTAGCCTTTGCGCTACGGTTAGCCTATGTCCCAGGTCCTTGAAATCCTCACCCTGCAGTCCCTCGACGACGAAGCCGCCGCCCTCCGCGCCGCCCTCGCCGATATCGAGCGCCGCCTCCAGGGCGACGAGGAACTGAACGCCGCCCGCCGCGATCTCGCCGCCATTCGCGCCCGCCAGGAGACGGCCCGCCGCGACCAGCGCCGCCTTGAGGGCGAAGTCGAAGCCCTCTCCGACAAGATCGCCGCCGATGAAAAGAAGCTCTACGACGGCTCCATCCACTCCCCCAAAGAGCTCACGAACCTCCAGCACGAAGTCGATACCCTCAAGGCCTCCCGTGCCACCCACGAAGACGCCCTCATCGAGGCCCTCGACGCCGCCGAACAGGTCAACCGCGAAGCCGCCACCGCCGAACGCCGCGCCCGCGTGCTCGAAGGCCGCTGGCAACTGCAGCAGCAGGAACTTCGCCACGAAGTCCTCCGCCTCGGCGATACCATCGCCCGCGTCGATGCGAAGCGCGACCTCCAGAAGACGCGCATCCCACCGCGCTCCCTCCACCTCTACGAAGACCTCCGCCGCCGCAAGGGCGGCATGGCCGTCAGCCGCCTCACCGGGGGCAGTTGCGGCGGCTGCCGCGTCTCCGTGCCCGATGGCATTCGCCGCAAGGCCCTCGCCATCTCCGACATCGCGCAGTGCCCCAACTGCGAACGCATCCTCTCGGTCGGGTAACACCCCAATGCAGGCCGTCGGCTACATCGTCGAAGGCGCCCGCCGCAACGGCGTCAAACGCGCCATCGGCGACCAGAATCGCGCCTTCCTCGATTTCTGCGCCCGTGAAGGCTACGAAGTCGCCGCTACCTTCCTCGATACCGATGCCGAACCCCGCGGCGCCGGCTTCCGCCAGATGCTCCAGTTCCTCCAGCGCGAGGGCCGCGGCTTTATGGTCGTCGCCGTCGATGGCGCCGCCGCCCTCGGGCCCGACCTCGGGCACGCCGCCATGGCCCTCCTCGCCATCGAAAACACCGGCGTCCAGGTCATCTCCATCCACACCGGCCGCGAAGCCGCCCGCGAGCTCATCGATGCCTGGGCCGACCACGCCGAAGGCACCCCCGTCTCCGAACGCGTGCGCAGCGCCATGCGCCGCAAGGCCGTCCGCGGCGAAGCCCTCGGCAGGCCCCCCTTCGGCTACCGCGTCGGCCCCCGCCGCCGCCTCGAACTCGTGCCCGAAGAAGCCGTCGTCGTCCGCTACATCTTCCGGCTCTACCTCCAGGAAGAGCTCGGCATTCGCAAAATCGCCGGCCGCCTGAACGAAGAGGGCATGCGCACCCGCCGCGGCGGCCGTTGGAGCATGGTCTCCGTGCGCGACATGCTCCGGAACCGCACCTACCTCGGCACCTACGCCCGCTTCGGCGTCAAAGTCCCCGGCAGCCACCCGCCGCTCGTCACCCAGGAGGACTTCCGCCGCGTCCAGGAACGGCTCCAGCGCGGCCGCTCCTCCGCCACCGAACGCACCGTCGTGCCCTACCTCCTCAGCGGCATCGTCTATTGCGGCCGCTGCGGCAATCGCATGATCGGCGTCTCCCGCCGCCAGAAGTGGACCACCCGCGACGGCGAAACGAAGTCCTCCGGCTACCGCTACTACCAGTGCGAAAGCCGCACCAACCAGAACGCCTGCGATTACAACACCCAGCGCGCCGCCGACCTGGAAGCCCGCCTGCGCGAACTCCTCGGCGAAGATGCCCCCGGCACCGTCGCCCGCATCGGCCGCGCCGGCAACACCAGCTCCTACGTCCTCGACCTCACCGCCCAGGTCGAACGCGTCGAAGGGCGCATGCGCCGCACCCGCCGCCAGGTCGAGGAACTCGTCGCCGATGCCGCCCACGGCCACATCACCCTCGAACGCATGCGCGCCCTCGGCGGCGAACTCGTCGAAGAGCAGGCAACCCTCGAAGGCGAACTCGCCGCCGCCCGCGAACGCCTCGCCGCCCACGAATCCGAGGAAGAACGCCGCCGCCACCTCGACGCCCTCCGCCGCAAGGTCGCGCGCGATTGGGAGGCGATGGATTTCGCCACCCTCCAATCAGCCCTCCGCGAACTCGTCGACCGCCTCGAAGTCGATGGCGGCGAGACACGCCTCTTCCTGCATCTTTAGCTTCGTGCCGGCGCGCCCGGCTGGAGTGTTCCCCCGCCCGGGAGTAGCATCGTGAGCATGACCGCACGCCAACCACGCCAGCGCCGCCGCCGCCCCGCGCCCGCGGCTTCGCTGCCCCGGCCCGGCGCCCCCGAAGGCGACGCCTTCGCCGGCACCCCGCTCGCCGCCTCCGAGCGCGCCGCCCGCCGCCGCGCCACCGCCCCGGCCGCGCACCACCGCGAGCACCACGTCACCCGCGACTACAGCTACGTCCACAAGGACCTGCTCACCGTCGCCGGCGTGGGCGCCGTCGTCATCGCCTTCATCGTGGCGATGTCGTTCGTCGTCTAAGCCTCCCGCTCGCGTCCCGCCGCTCCCCGGCGCCTTCGTTCCGGCGTGTTCAGCAGCACCGCCATCGATCGTGGCTCGATCGCGAACCGCTCACCCGCCGTCAGCTGCGCCGCGCCCTCCTCGAACTCCGGGTGCGCCGTGTCCAGCGCCAGTGACCACGTTCCCCGCCGCCCCGCCGCCGCCGGCAGCACGAAGTCGCATGCCTCGTGGTGCGCGTTCATCAGGATGAGCAGGTTGTCGTCCCGCACCGGCGTCCCCTCTTCGTCCGTAAGGTCGGCCGCGCTCCCCGCCAGCCACATGCCGATGGTCCGCCGCTCGCCGTCCTGCCAGTCACCCTCGGTCATCTCGCCGCCATCGGGCCGCAGCCAGCTGATGTCCTTCAGCCCCTCGCCGCGAATGGGCCGCCCGCGGAAGTAGTTCCGCCGCCGCAACACCGGGTGCCGGTGCCGGAAGGCGACCACCCGCCGCGTCCAGTCGAGCAGCTCTTCCTGCGCCTCATCAAGCTCCCATGCCTGCCAGCTGATCTCGTTGTCCTGGCAGTACACGTTGTTGTTGCCGCGCTGCGTTCTCCCCGCTTCGTCGCCGTGCAGCAGCATCGGCGTCCCCTGCGAAAGCATCAGCGTCGTGATGAAGTTCCGTTGCTGCCGCGCCCGCAGTGCGTTCACCGTCGCGTCGTCTGTTTCGCCTTCGACCCCGCAGTTCCAGCTCAGATTGTCGTCGCTGCCGTCGCGGTTCTCCTCGCCGTTCGCCTCGTTGTGTTTCTCGTTGTAGCTCACCAGGTCGCGAAGGGTGAACCCGTCGTGCGCCGTGACGAAGTTGATGCTCGCGTTCGGGTGCCGCCCGTTCGATGCGTAGAGGTCCGAACTCCCCGTCAGCCGGTACCCCAGGTCCGCGATCGTCCCCTCGTCCCCCTTCCAGAAGCGGCGCACCGTGTCGCGATACTTCCCGTTCCATTCCGCCCACAACACCGGGAAGTTGCCCACCTGGTACCCGCCCTCGCCGATATCCCACGGCTCCGCGATCAGCTTCACCTGCGAAAGCACCGGGTCCTGGTGGATGATGTCGAAGAACGCGCTCAGACGGTCCACCTCGTGCAGTTCCCGCGCCAGCGTCGCCGCCAGGTCGAACCGGAAGCCGTCCACGTGCATCTCCTGCACCCAGTAGCGAAGGCTATCCATGATCAGCTGGATGACGCGCGGGTGGAGCATGTTCAGCGTGTTGCCCGTGCCCGTGTAATCCATATAGAACCGGCCTTCGTCCATCAGCCGGTAGTATGCGCGGTTGTCCGCCCCCCGGAAGGCGAGCGTCGGCCCGAGGTGGTTCCCTTCCGCCGTGTGGTTGTACACCACGTCCAGGATCACCTCGATCCCCGCCCGGTGCAGCGTCTTCACCATCGTCTTGAACTCATCCACCACGCGCCCCGGCCGCTGCTCCGAGGCGTACCGCCTGTCCGGCGCCAGGTAGCCGATGGAGTTGTACCCCCAGTAGTTCTTTAGGCCGCGGTCCACCAGGTGCTTGTCGTGGACGAAGTGGTGCACCGGCATCAGTTCGATCGCCGTCACCCCCAGGTCGCGCAGGTACCGCACGATGCGGTGGTCCGCCACCCCCGAGAACGTTCCGCGCAGCTCCTCCGGAAGCTCCGGGTGGAGCATCGTCAGACCCCGCACGTGCCCTTCGTAGATCACCGTGCGGTGCCACGGCGTCTTCGGCGGCCGATCGTCCCCCCACGAAAACGCCGGCTCCACCACCACCGACTTCGGCATCCCCGGCGCGCTGTCCTCGTCATCGAACTCCAGGTCGCGGGCGTCGTCCCCCTCGATCGGATACCCGAACATCGCCTCCGACCACTCCACCACGCCCGAGATCGCCTTCGCATACGGGTCGATGAGGAGCTTGTTGGCGTTGAAGCGCAGCCCGTTCGCCGGGTCGTAGGGGCCGTGCACCCGGTAGCCATAGAGCATCCCCGGCCGCGCCTCCGGCAGGTAGCAGTGCCATACGAAGTCCGTCTGCTCACGCACGGGGATGCGCGTCTCCGCGGTTCCGTCGGCTCCGAACAGGCAGAGTTCGACCGCCTTCGCACCCTCCGAGAACAGCGCGAAGTTCACCCCGCTTCCATCCCATGTCGCCCCCAACGGATAGGGCGCCCCGGGCAGGACGCGGAAGCGGCCGGCAAGCGGTTCGGTCATCGGTGCGTGTTCCTCCATCGCTAGCGTACGAACCGGGAGCCCCCGCCCGGCACACGCGCCCGCAACATCTCTTGCAGATCCATCGCATGGCTCGCTTGCGATTGGTTTGCATCGCTCCCTTGCCACCCGCTCCGCGCAACCTCCACGTCCGCTTTCGTACAACCGAACGACGACCCGCCCGAGGAGGCTGCCATGCCCACCACACCGACCTGCATCCTCGCCTACACCGCCGAGGACGACCGCTACCACTTCCTTCGTCTCGCCGCCGAGGATGCCGCCCGCGACGCCAACGCCCGCCTCATCCTCTATGACATCGATGCCGCCCAGCTTCTCGCCGCCCCCACCCCTACCGAGTGGTCCGGCGAAGGCACCGCCGAGGCCTATCCGGACCTGCTCGACCCGCCCGCCCTCGAAGCCGCGGGACGCCACGCCATCGCCGCCCAGGTCTCGCACGCCCGGGGAGAAGGCATCCAGGCCTGGGGCTGGCTCCCGAGCCAGAAAGGCGCCGCTGGTCTCGCCGAATACGCCGGCCACCACGGTGTCGACCTGATCATGCTCCCGGCCGCCATGGCCGACCCCGGCCTCATGGACCGCCTCCGCGGCGCCACCCTCGAAAAGGCGATCGAGGAAACCCATCGCCCCGTCGCCGTGGTCGATGAGGATGGCACCGTCCACTACCCGTGGTCAGGCCCCTCCGCTTCCTGATGGGCGCGCCTAGAACGCCGTCAACGACAGCCGCACACCCACCAGCACGAGCGCGATGGCCAGCGCCCGGATGATGATCCCGCCGTGCAGCCGGTGCGAGAGCCGCGCGCCGATCTGTGCCCCCGGGATCGCCCCCAGCGCGATCGCCGCTGCCTGCGCCAGCGATTGGTCCCACCCCAGCGCCCCCGTCGCGAAGTGCACGCCCGTCCCTTCCAGCGCCATGAACGCGAGCACAAAGTGCGACGTCGCCGCCGCGATGTGCACGGGGAAGTGCAGCACCGTCGCCATCACCGGCACATGCACCACCCCGCCGCCGATGCCCAGCAGGCTCGACATGAATCCCACCGCCGTCGAGATCGCCACCCCCTGCCACAGCCGGTACGCGTAGACGAACGTCGACCCGTTCGCGTCCGTGATGCGCCGCTGCACCACCCCGCGCCCCTGCAACGGCGGCCGGATCGCGTTTGATTGCGACCGGAAGAAGAGGAACAGCCCGAGCACGATGAGGACCGTCGAAAACAGGATGTCGAACGCCCGGCGCGGCACATAGCCGACCACGATCGCCCCGGCCACCGCCCCAGGCAGCGTCGCGATCGCGAACCAGATCCCGCTGAAGTAATCGACCCGGCGCTGCCGCACATACGCGATCGTGCCCGACGTCGCGTTCGCCCAGACCACGAACAGCGACATCGACGTGATGGTCTCCGGGTCCCGGTCCGGGTAGAGGAGCAGCAGCACCGGCACGAGCGCGAAGCCGCCGCCCGCCCCGACGAGCGTACCGAACGCGCCCACGGCCACGCCCAGCGGCACCAGCAGCAGCAGCTCAAGCATCGGTCATGGCGGCCCTCCCCAGCCGCGTACTCTGCCGCGTCGCCGCCCGGCGCGATACCCGGGCGCTCAGCGGCGGGAACCCGCCCCCGCCGGGCGCCCCGGCAGCCGCCGCTGCGCCCGGCGCGCCTCCGCCGCCTCCGCCCGCCGCGCCGCCTCGCGGTCCCGGAACCACACGAACAGCACCACCGAGACCGTCAGCACCCACAGGAAAAGCACCGAGTTATCGACCGGGTTCTTGATCCCCATCTGCGTCTGGATCGCCGCCTGCCAGTTCAGCGCGAGCAACGTTGAAAACGCCCCCAACGAGAACGCCACGCCGCCCGCCATCAGCCAGCGCCGGCCACCGACCGCGATCAGCGGCAGGCCCCAGAGCTGATACCAGTGCCGCAGGTTCGGCGAAAGTGCGAACAGGAAGATCGCCATCAGCAGCGCCGATGCCGCCAGCGCATCCCGCGCCGTTTCCATCCGGTGCCGCAGGATGATCAGCCCCGCCGTCGTCGCGATCCCCGCGTAGCACACGCCGAACAGCCAGTTCTCGCGGTCCTTCGTATCGAACACCGCCCGCCCGAACGTCCATGGCGTATTCCGCGTCAGCCCCGTCGCCGGCCCCGACGTCCCGCCCGGGAGCATGTCCAGCCCGATGAACAGGCCCGCGGCGATGCCCCCCGCGATCGCCACCCCGGCCATCACCGGGCGCGCCTTCGGCAACAGCGCGACGATCGGTCCCGGCAACCACGCCGGTGGCGCCAGCCGGATGCGTTCCACCCACCACGCCGCGAACACGGGCGAGACCACGATCATCGCGTACTTCGCCGCCACCGAGAGGACCGCCAGCGGCGCCGCCGCCAGCCGCCACCAGACCCGGTCCTGCACCGCCAACAGGATCGCGCCCATCCCGAGCGCCACCATGATCGGGTCGTTGTGTCCGTCGGCCACGAACTCCCAGAGCATCAGCGGGTTGAGCGTTACGAAGGCCATCGCGAAGCCCGGGTCGTTCCCCAGCTTTCGCGCCACGAGGCCGGTGATCACCCCCGCCGCCAGCAGGAACAGCGCCGCGACCGCTTTCACACCGAAGACGTTCCAGCGCAGCGTGTCGCCCACGAACGGGATGCTCGCCCCCCCGACCGCGTACGCCACCGGCCCGTAGCCGCTGGGCAGGTCGCTGAAGACGCGCACCTCTTTCGCCACCGGGTCGTCTTGCAGGTTCGGCGGGCCGTGGCGCCCCGTCGGGTCCGTCCCCCGCCAGAAGGTGCGCACGTCGGCCGCCAGGTGTGCCGCATCCGGCGAGGTCAGCGGCGCCACCGGCAGCACACACGCCATCACCACCACCGAAGCCCCCGCCGCCATCGCGAACGGCCGTGGGATTCCCCGGTGCAGCCCCCACAGTGCCGCGATGTACCCGCCGCTCAGCAGCATCATCAGCAGCGCCGTATTCACCATGTTGATGGCCTCGCCGCCGTACAGCCGGAAAAGCCCCGAACGCCGAATGTTCTCGATGTCCTCGGACCAGATGGGCGCGCGCAGCGAAAAGCCCAGCAGCCACGTCAGCGCCAGCAGACCCGCGCCCGCCCCGAACGCGGTCAGCGCGACCCGCTCAGTGCGCCGGGCCGGTCGAGATGACGGCATCGCGTCCCTCCTCCTCCGCCGCGGCCCGCGGCACCGGGTCCCAGCTCCGGTTCCCCGGCGTCACCAGCGCCCACAGGCCGATCGGGAACCAGAGCAGGTTCAGCAGCCCATGGCGCACCGCCGCTTCGAGCCCGCCGAGACTCAACGGCACCAGCCGCGCCCGCACCGCGATCGTCGCCGGCAAGACCCACTCCGCCAGCATCGCCAGCCCGAGGATGGGGCGCGGCAACCCGGGCCCACGCAACAGCTTCAGCAGGTACGCCGCGCTGATCGCCGTCCGCGTCATCACGCGCGTCGGAAACAAGAGGTAGAGCCCGATGTCGAACGCCCGCAGGTCACCCTTCGCCGCTCGCGCCCCGATTGGCCGCCAGTACGACCGCACCACCGCGAAGTGCCCGCGCACCCAGCGCGACCGCTGCCGAAGCGACGCCGCGAAGCGGTGCGGCTCCTCCACCTCGATGTGCGTCGTGCTCACGAAGGAGACGCGCTCGCCCCGGGCGTAGAGGTCCGCCGTCAGTTCCAGGTCCTCGGTCATCGTGTGCGCGTCCGCCAGCACGGTGTTGAAAAGGCTGCTGCGAACGAAGTAGCCGCTGCCGCTCACCGTCGTGCCCATGCCCAGGCGCGCCCGGGGCTGCCACCAGAACAGGTTCCGTGCCCGCCGCCCGAGCCCGTATCCCGTCGCCAGCCAGTCGTCGGTACGATGCGGCACCGTCTCGACCTGGATGCACTGCTCGTCCGCGCTCGCCGCCGCCACCGCCCGCAGGAACCCCTGGGGCACGCGCGAATCCGCATCGAACACCCCGATGAAGTCGTACCCTTCGCCGATCGCCGCGAGCCCGAGGCGCATCGCCTCCACCTTGCCCGGCGGCGCCTCGGAGGCGTCGATCACCCACGCGCCCAGCTTCTGTCCGATCGACGCGGTCGCGTCCGTGCAGTTGTGCGCCACCAGGAAGACATCGAAGAGGGCCGTCGGGTAGTCCTGCCGCAGCAGCGACTCCAGGATGCCGCCCACCACGCGCTCCTCGTTGCGCGCACACACCATGAGCGCGAACCGCGGCAAAGCCGGCGGGGGCTCCGGTTCGCGCGGCGCGCGCGAACGCCCCGCCACCATGACCGCCGATTCGTACAGGGAGATTGCGGCGGCAATCGCTTCCCCTGCCACGATCGCGGCCTTTACCGTCCGGAGCAGGCCTCGCATCGCGCCCATTATGGCGGCGATTTCCCACACGCGCTCTCAATATCGCCCCGTTTCCAACCGATACTCCCGCAGTACACCGATTTGAAGGTGGCGCGCCCATGCGCATCGATACCTCGTTCCTCAACTTCGCCAACCAGCGCCTCGCACCCGCGCGGGACCCCCAGCGCCCCTGGCGAACCGATCGCGCCGCCGGCCATCATCACGGCCCGCGCCCCACGCGCGACGCCACCACCATCTCCGATGCCGCCCGCGAAGCCGCCCGCGCCGCCCGCGCCAACGAAGCCGATCCCGCCGGCGAGCCCGGCGACCCACAGGTGCGCTTCATCGCCGCCCTCGTGAAGGCGGTCACCGGCCAGGACGTTCAGATCACCGGGATCGAAGACGCCACCTTCACCAGCACCACCGAACACACCACTGCCGCGGTTTCCAGCGTCGCCGGATCGTCTGGCCCGGACGGGACCCGCCTCGCGCTCCGCGAGGCCACCCTCGAATCCGAGACCACAACCATCGAAGCCTCGGCCATCGTGCACACCGCCGATGGCCAGGACCTCAAGGTCACCATCTCGTTCACCCTCTCCCGATCGTCGCTCGAATCGAACGACTTCGCCCTCGCCATCGGCGGCGCGGCCGGCGATACCCCTGCCATCCGCTTCGACGGCGATGCCTCCGCCCTCGGCTCGCGGCGCTTCACCTTCGACCTCCCCGTCGATAGCACCCGCGACAGCGCCCCCCGCCACGGCGCCGGCTTCATGCACGTCGACCATGGAAACGCCCGCCCGAGCAGCGCCGACCTCCTCGCCGCCCGCCCCGGCAAGGCGTACGAAGCAGTCCGCGATCACGACGACGACCGCCAGGGCCACGTCGATGAAGACGACCACGCCTACCGCTTCCTCAAGCATCTGGCGAAGGACCACGGCGACGAAGCCGCACCCGCCGACGATGCCGGCGCAAGCCCCACGGCCGCGAACGATGGCGTCGCGGGGGCCGTTCAGCAGGTCGATCTCTCGGCCTGACGACCCTTGCCCGCCGTCGCGCGCCCGCCCACGATGGCGGCGTGACGCTCACTCTCGGATTCCATGGCGGCGCGGGAACCGTCACCGGCTCCCGCTTTCTTCTCACGGCCGGGCAGCACCAGGTGCTCGTCGATTGCGGCCTCTTCCAGGGGCTCAAAAGCCTCCGCGAAATGAACTGGCGCCGCACCGCCTTCGACCCGCGCGCCGTCGATTCGCTCGTCCTCACCCACGCCCACATCGACCACTGCGGCTACATCCCCCGCTTCGTTCGCGATGGCTTCCGCGGCCCGATCTACTGCACGCGCGCCACCGCCGAACTCGCGCCCATCGTCCTCATGGATGCCGCGAAGCTCCAGGAAGAAGACGCCGACTACGCCAACCGCAAGGGCTACAGCAAGCACCACCCCGCACTCCCCCTCTTCGATGCCCGCGACGTCGAGCACGCCCTTCGCTACCTCCGCCCCGTGCCCTATGGCCGCGAAGTCGACCTCCCCGGCGGCTTCACCGCGACATTCCATAACGCGGGACACATCCTCGGCTCCGCCCACGTGCAGGTGCAGTCCCCGCGCGAACACGGCCACACCCGCATGGTCTTCAGCGGCGACCTCGGCCGCACGGACATGCCCCTCCACATCGACCCCGAGCCGCTCCCCCTCTGCGATACGCTCGTGCTCGAATCCACCTACGGCGGCCGCCAACACGACCCCGCGCCCCTCCAGGAGCAGCTCCGCAAGCCGTTCGATGCCGCCATCCGCCGCGGCGGCACCATCCTCATTCCCGCCTTCGCCGTCGCCCGCGCCCAGCTCGTCACTCTCATGCTCGACGACCTGATGGACCAGGGCCTGCTTCCCCGCATCCCCATCCATATCGATAGCCCCATGGCCGCCGACGTCACCGGCATCTACGAACGCCACCTCGAGTCGGGCGAACTCGATCCCGGCACCGGCGAACCCCGCCGCGGCCGCCTCTTCCCCGCGGGCGTCCGCCTTCACCGCACGATCGAGGAATCGCGCCAACTCAACAACCTCGAAGGGCCGCGCGTGATCATCGCGTCCAGCGGCATGCTCACCGGCGGCCGCGTCCTTCACCACCTCGCCCGCCTCCTCCCCGATGGCAAGAACCTGCTCGTGCTCGTCGGCTACCAGGCGGCCGGCACCCGCGGGCGCCGCCTCCTCGATGGCGAACGAACCCTCCGCATCCACGGCCAGGACGTCCCCGTGAACTGCCACTGGATCTCCGTCGATGGCCTCTCCGCCCACGCCGACGAGGACGGCCTCGTGGACTGGGTGAAAGCCGCGCCCCACAAGCCCGCCACCATCTTCCTCGCACACGGCGAACCCGATGCCTCCGAGGCCCTCGCCGCGAAGCTCACCGCCGCCGGCTTCCACCCCGTGGTCCCTCAACTCGACCGCGCGTACGAATTCATCCCCGCCTCGCGCCACTGGCGCCAGGTCTGATCACGTCCGGATGGCGGTTGAGAGATTCCCGCGTCTCCCTCAGAATCCGGCATTGACTCTCACACGAAGGACCCGCAGATGGCTCGCCGCCTCGCGCTCTCCGTCGGCTTCGCCGGCACCCCGGACCAGACCAAGGACCTCATCCAGCGCATCAAAATCGCCGAGGAAGTAGGCGTCGAAGCCATCTTCACCGCCGAAACCTGGGGCCGCGACCAGTTCTCGCTCCTCACCCAGGTCGCCCTCCAGACCGAGAAGATCAAGCTCGGCACCGGCATCGCACCCGTCTTCGGCCGCTCCCCAGCCGTCCTCGCCATGACCTACGCCACCCTCGATGAGCTCTCCGGCGGCCGCGTCATCATCGGCCTCGGCACCTCCGGCGCCCGCGTCATCGAACACTGGCACGGCCAGCCCTTCGAAAAGCCCCTCCAGCGCATCAAGGAATACTGCGAGATCATCAACATGATCATCGCCGGCGAAAAAGTCTTCTACGACGGCGAGATCTTCAAGCTCCAGCGCGGCTTCAAGCTCCTCTTCAACCCCGTCCGCAACCACATCCCCATCTATGTCGCCTCCATCGCCCCCAAGAGCATGGAGATCGTGGGCGAAGTGGCCGATGGCTGGATGCCCATCTACTGGCCGAAGTCCAAGTTCCGCAGCGGCCTCGCCACCGTCCAGAAGGGCTCCGATCGCGCCGCCCGCCCCGCCGGCTCCGTCGAATGCGTCGCCAGCCTCACCACCGTCATCGATGACGACCCGGCCCGCGCGAAGCGCATGGCCGCCGGCCCCATCTCCTGGTACGTCACCAACATGGGCGACTTCTACCACCGCATGCTCACCCGCAACGGCTTCGGCCCGCAGGTCGCCGCCATGCGCGCCGCCGGCGAAGTCCACAAGCCCATGCCCTTCCAGAGCAACGACGAACTCATGGCCGCCATGGGCGATGAGATGCTCGAAGAGACCGCCATCTTCGGCGACCTCGAAACCGTCGCCATGGGCATCGAGGAGCGCCGCCAGCTCGGCGTCGACCTCCCCGTCATCGGCATGCCCCAGGGCGACCTCAAGCGCGTCGAACGCGTCCTCGGCACCCTCGTTTCCTGATCCCGGCCCCGTACGCCGCTCGCTCCCCCGCCGGGGGAGCGAGTATCGTCCGCACCCATCACCCGTAGCCGGAGTTGTCCCCACAATGGCTCTCGATCCCCAGATCGCCGCGACCCTTCAATCCATGGCCCAGGCCGGCCTCGCCGACGGCCTCTCCGTCTTCCGCACCATGGATGCCCCGCAGGCACGCGCCTTCATGGAAATGATGCGCGTCGAAGCCCCCCTCGACCCGGTGGCAAGCACCGAGGACACCACCATCCCCGGCCCCGGCGGCGGCATCCCCATCCGCATCTACCGCCCCGAAAACGCCCCCGCCGGCCCGCTCCCCGCGCTCGTCTACTACCACGGCGGCGGCTGGGTGATCGGCTCCATCGAATCCTCCGACGGCGCCTGCCGCACCCTCTGCATGAACAGCCGCGCCGTCGTTATCTCCGTCGATTACCGCCTCGCGCCCGAGCACAAGTATCCCGCCGCCGCCGAGGACGCCTACGAAGCCTTCGCCTGGGTCGCCGGCAACGCCGCGCGCCTCGGCATCGATGCCACCCGCATCGCCGTCGGCGGCGATAGCGCCGGCGGCAACCTCGCCGCCGTCACCGCCCTCATGGCCCGCGACCGCAACGGCCCACGCCCCAGCTTCCAGCTGCTCATCTACCCGGTGACGCACCACAGCTACGGCACGCCCTCGATCCGCGAAAACGGCAACGGCTACCTCCTCACCGAAGCCTCCATGCGCTGGTTCTGGGGCCACTACCTCACCCGCGACCTCGACGGCATGGACCCCTACGCCTCGCCCCTCCTCGCCCCGGACCTTTCGAACCTGCCCCCGGCCCTCATCCAGACCGCCGGCTACGACCCCCTGCGCGACGAAGGCGAAGCCTATGGCCGCCGCCTCAAGGAAGCCGGCGTCGCCGTCGAATGCGTCCGCTACGATGGCCTCATCCACGGCTACTTCGGCATGCAGGCCCGCGTCGATGCCGCCCGCAAGGCCCACGACGACGCCGGAGCCGCGCTCCGCGCCGCCTTCGCCACCGCCTGACCGCAACGGGAGTGTGGCCCCTTACACACTCCCGTCCGCTCACGAAAAATGTGAGACAGTGCCGAAGGATCTCGGCTATGCTTCCCATACGCCGTGTTCATCTCTGAACTTGAAGTCGCCAATTACCGCAATTACGGGCGCAGCCGCATCCGTCTCGACCGCGGTATAAACCTCGTCGTCGGCGATAACGCCCAGGGCAAGAGCAACCTCCTCGAGGCCATCTACCTGCTCTCCACCCTCCGCAGCAGCCGCGCCAGCAGCGACGCCGACCTCGTCCGCCGCGACATCCTCCATACCGAGTTCCCCGTCGCGCGCCTCGCTACCCATGTCGAACGTTCCGCCGGCAACCTCATGCTCGAAGTCGCCATCGTCGGCCGCACCACCGATGCCAGCCATCGCGCGGGCAAGCGCGTGCGCGTCAACGGCGTGCCGCGCCGCGCCTCCGAAGCCGTGGGCCAACTCGCCGCCGTGCTCTTCACCACCCTCGATATCGACATCGCCGCCGGGCCCCCGCTCCTCCGCCGCCGCTACCTCGACATGATGATTTCCCAGGTCGACCGCGGCTATCTGCGCGCCATGCAGAAGTACGCCCGCGTCCTCCAGCAGCGCAATTCGCTCCTCAAGCGCGTCCAGGCCCGCGATGCCTCCGCCAGCGAACTCAACTTCTGGGACCAGGAACTCGCCCACTCCGGCGGCATCATCATGCAGGCCCGCGCCGACGCCCTCGGCCACCTCGTGCCCCAGGCCCAGTTCCACATGGACCGCCTCAGCGACGGCCTCGAAACCCTCGGCATGACCTACCGCCCCGCCGTCGGCGGCCTCGATGAGCACGATTGCCCCATCGATGAAACCGAATGGACCGCCCGCATGCTGCGCGCCCTCGGCGGCCTCCGCACCCGCGAAATCCACGCCGGCGCCACCCTCATTGGCCCCCACCGCGACGACGTCATCGTCGAAATCAACGAGCTCCCCGCCGATTTCGGCTCCCGCGCCCAGCAGCGCACGGCCGCCCTTTCGATGCGCATCGCCGAGGCCAGCTACCTCCGCCGTGCCCTCGGCGATGACCCCGTCGTCCTCCTCGATGACGTCCTCAGCGAACTCGATGCCCGCCGCCGCCGTGGCGTCATGGAGTTCTTCGATACCTTCCAGCAGACCATCGTCACCACCGCCGAGCCCGACCGCGTGCGCGACGTAATGACGCGCGCCGCCGGCCGCTTCGTCGTCGCCGCCGGCACCGTCACCCGGTTCGAAGGGGAGTAACCCCGATCGGCCGCCGCGGAACCGTGACAGGCATGGCCGCGGTAGCGGGAGCCCTCGCCTTTGTCGCCGGGCTCGCCTGGCCGCTCCTCCTCCTCACCCTCAATACCTCCAGCGACGACGAACGGCTCTACCTCCTGAACGCAGCCGTCGGCGGCGCGATCGTCTACCTCCTGCTCGGCGGCTTCCTCGCCGCACAGGCCACGTCCGCGCTCGGTGGCGCCACCTCCAGCCCCATGCCCTTCGGCTGGGCGCCCTACCTGCTGCCCTTCTTCCCCTTCTGCATCGTCATCGGCCAGCTCATCGCCACCAACCCGCAAAGCCTCCCCTGGCTCTTCCCCGCCATCAACGTCGCGATGGTGAGCATCCCCGCCATCGTCATCGCCGCCCTGGTTGCCCGCCGCTATACCGCCGCGAACGCCCTCTGCTGGCCCATCAGCTGGCGGGAATGGACCAGCGGCTTCACCTACGGCGCCATCGGCGCGACCACCATGGCAAGCATCATCAACAGCCTCTACATCCGCCTCATGGCCGCCTGGCTCGTCTCCATCCACGACATTCCCGGCGACCTCGATACCGCCGTCCTCGACCTCCCCCGCCGCTGGGGCATCTTCCTCGATCTCTCCGCCCTCTCCCTCGTCGCGCCCCTCAACGAAGAATTCTGGAAGGGCATGCTCGTCGCCTTCTTCTTCTTCCGCCGCGGCAGCGCCGCCCGCTGCTTCGTCTGGGGCGTCCTCGCCGGCACCGGCTTCAATCTGCTCGAAACCTTCGTCAACAGCCTCGGCGCCATCTCCCCCGAAGCGCTCGCCGACCGCACCATCGGCACCGAATGGTGGTGGTTCGCGATCGCGCGCGCCGGCACCGCCGCGATGCATGGCCTCGCCTCCGGCCTCTCCGCGCTCGGCTTTTACGGCCTCCTCCGCGGCCGCCCGCGCTACATCCTCGGCTACGGCGGCGGCGTCCTCCTGCACGGCACCTGGAACCTGCTCGTCTACGCCGTCTGGGGAGATGCCATCTTCAGCCAGGCCGGCCCCGATAGCCTCGCCCTCGATATCGTCGGCATCAGCGGCATGGTGCTCGTCTTCGCCGCGTCGCTCGGCCTCCTCTGGTACCTCTCCGGCGCCCTCACCGATGGCGTTCCCGCCCACATCTACCGTGTCCTCCGCATGCGCCCGGCCGATGCCCCTCCCGCGAGCGAACTGCAACCAGCGCACCCGCCCCTTTCGCGCGTTCATTGGTGACCGTTCCCGACACTGGCTCCACAACGTTCACGCCCAAGGAGCCAGCCATGTCGCAATTCCCCCGCGCGCGCCAGGTCGAAGACCCCGCACTCCCCGAGACCGTCGAAGTCGAAGCCACCGGCGAGCAGGTCATCCGCGAACTCGTGCCGGGCGAGTCCGCCGCCCCCGCGACGCCCGTCGACCGCGACCTTCCCGCCGCCGGCGCGCCGCGCTTCGAGCCCCAGTACCCGGAGAACCCCGCCTCCCGCTACCACACCGTCGCCCCCGGCGAGACCCTCGTCACCATCGCCGAGCAGTACTACGGCGACGCCTCCTGCGCAGCCCGCATCTTCGATGCCAACCAGGATCGTCTCGCCAACCCCGACCTCATCTACCCCGGCCAGGAACTCGCCATCCCTGAGTAGCGGTATCGTGCGCCCCACCACTGGGGCTCCGCCGCCGCCCGCGCTAAGCTTCACCGCATGCCTTCCGAATCGCCGTCGCGCGCCACCCGGGACGACATCGCCCGGTACCGTTCCAACCTTCGTGACGAAGTCGATGGCGTCGCGCTCTACCGCCTTCTCGCCGATGCCGAAAAGGATCCCGGCCTCAAGGACGTCTACGAAAAGCTTGCCGCCAGCGAGGAACGCCACCGCGACCTCTGGGTGCGAAAGCTCCAGGAAGCGGGCGCGCCCGTCCCCGATTTCAAGCCCTCCCTGCGCGTGCGCACCCTCGGCTGGCTCGCGCGCCGCTTCGGCACCCACGCCGTCGCCCCCATCGTCACCTCCATGGAGGTCGATGCCACGGGCATGTACGACAGCCAGCCCGAGGCCGTCGCCGAAAACCTCCCCGCCGAGGAGCGCTCCCATGCCCGCCTCTTTCGCGAACTCTCCCGCGGCCACGGAAACGCCGCCACCACCGCCGGCTCCATCGCCCGCCTCGAAGGGCGCCATCGCGGCACCTCCGGCAACGCCCTCCGCGCGGCCGTGCTCGGCGTCAACGACGGACTCGTCTCGAATCTCTCGCTCGTCATGGGCGTCGCCGGCGCCAACCCCGGCCGCGATGTTGTCTTCCTCGCCGGCCTCGCCGGCCTCCTCGCCGGCGCCTTCTCCATGGCCCTGGGCGAATGGATCAGCGTTCGCAGCTCCACCGAATCGTTCGACCGCCAACTCGCCATCGAGCGCGACGAGCTGGAGAACCTGCCCGAGGAAGAGCAGGAGGAACTGACGCTCATCTACCAGGCCAAGGGCCTCCCCCGCGAAGACGCCGCCATGCTCGCCGGGCACATCATGCGCAACAAGCAGTCCGCCCTCGATACCCTCGCCCGCGAAGAGCTCGGCATGTCCCCCGATGAGGCCGGCAACGCCTGGGTGGCGGCCATCACCTCGTTCGTCCTCTTCGTCGCCGGCGCCGCCATCCCGCTGTTCCCGTGGCTCTTCGGCGGTGGCGCCGCCGCCGTCGCCGCGAGCGCCATCGCCGCGGGTGCCGCCCTCTTCCTCGCCGGCGCCGTCACCACCCTGTTCACCGGCCGGGGCGTGCTCTTCTCCGGCGGCCGCATGCTCGTGTTCGGCCTCGCCGCAGCCGGGCTCACCTTCCTCATCGGGCGCGTCATCGGCGTCTCGACCGCGGGCTGAGCGGCCCCGCCGCCTAGATTTCGATCTCGAGCGTCAGCCGGTGCTCCGCTGTCGAAATCGACCGCAGCTGGTATTCCAGCCCCCCCGAGAGGTCATCGAGCCGCGCCTGCAGCGGCCTTTCGATGCGCTCCACGATCTCCTCCGGCAGCGCCAGCTTCCCCAGCGACGACGACACCACGTTCAGTTTCAGCCG
Source organism: Dehalococcoidia bacterium (assembly GCA_020847985.1). GTDB lineage: Bacteria > Chloroflexota > Dehalococcoidia > Tepidiformales > Tepidiformaceae > Amarobacillus. Next base: position 3,445 of record JADLBC010000010.1, on the reverse strand, counting down.
CCCGTCCACCACGTCCGGGTCCGTCTCCAGCGTCGCCCGGACGGCCAGCGCGCCCGTGCCCGCCGCCAACGAAACGGCCACGATGCCGTCCTCCCGGATCTCCGTCGAGACTCGCATCGCCTCCGCCGCGGGCAGGTCCGCCAGGTTCTGTTCGATGATGCGCGCGAGCGCATCCTCACTCAGCGAAACGCGCGCGTTTCCCCCGAGCGCCGTCTCCGGCTCATTGCTATCGAGCGTTGGGTCCAGCGTGGTCCAGAGGATGGTGCCCACGATGCCCGCCGCAATGCCGAGGGCGACCAGGAAGAGGGAACGCATACCGGCGAACCATGCCTTGCCCGGCGCCGTTTTTCAAACCCCGCCGGAAATTCACAAAGGTCAAGATGCCGCCCGGTTGCGCCTAGCGGCCGCCCCGGCATACTGAGTCTCACTGGTGGCTAGAGCGAGGTGGTCCCACCCGTTCCCATCCCGAACACGGAAGTGAAACGCCTCAGCGCTGACGATACTGCCCGGGCAACCAGGTGGGAAAATAGGCCGCCGCCGGGACAAACAAACAAGACCGCGCACGGCGCGGTTTTTTTGTCTCCCATGCGAAAGGTGCCCGCACCCTCACTGCCCGGGTGGGCAGGTATCCCGCGCTTTCGCAGAAGATTCCCCCGCTGCTACAATCGAATCCGAACATCCCCCAACCCTCGGGCCTTTCTCCCCTTACCCGGGTGAACCTGCCCCCAAACGGAGCCCAAGTTGTCCACTGATACCGCCCAGCCCAACCCCCCCATGGAAGAAATGGATATGGGGGCCCTCCTCGACCTTGAAGCTGCCCAGCAGTCCGGCAGCCTTCGCCGCGGCGAAATCGTCGAGGGTATGGTCATGGGCGATTCACCCGATGGCCTGATCGTCGACGTCGGCACCAAGACCGAAGCCCTCATCCCCCAGAATGAGATGCTCTCCCTTGGCGTCGATGGCCGCGCCCGCCTCCGCGCCGGCGACACCGTCAAGGTCATGGTCCTCCAGCCCTCCTCCGCCGAAGGCCACCCCATCGTCTCCCTCGATCGCGCCCGCGGCGAAGAAGGCTGGGACCTTCTCCAGGCCCGCTACGAATCCGGCGAGATCTTCGAAGCCCAGGTCACCGGCCACAACCGCGGCGGCATCCTCGTCAACGTCGAAGGCGTCAACGCCTTCGTTCCCCTCTCCCAGGTCGATAGCGTCCGCCGCGACGACCCCGAGGCCGTCGGCCAGCTCGCCAACCTCGTCGGCAAGCCCATCCGCCTCAAGGTCGTCGAATTCAACCGCAAGCGGAACCGCGTCATCCTCAGCGAGCGCGCCGCCATGGCCGAATTCCGCAAGGTCGCCAAGGACAAAGTCCTCGACGACCTCAAGGAAGGCGAAATCCGCGAAGGCCGCGTCTCCTCCATCACCGATTTCGGCGTCTTCGTCGATCTTGGCGGCGCCGATGGCCTCGCCCACATGACCGAACTCACCTGGGAGCGCGGCAAGAAAGCCAAGGACCTCTACAACGTCGGCGACGTCGTCCAGGCCTACATCCTCAAGGTCGACCACGACACCAAGAAGATCTCCCTCTCCCTCAAGCGCGCCCAGCCCGAGAAGTGGGACACCACCGTCAACCGCTTCGTCATCGGCCAGATCCTCATCGGCCGCGTGACCAAGCTCATGGCGTTCGGCGCCTTCGTCCGCCTCGATGGTCCCGTCGAAGGCCTCATCCACATCTCCGAGCTTTCCAACCGCCGTATTCAGCACCCCAAGGACGTCGTCAAAGAAGGCGACATCGTCCCCGTCAAGCTCGTGCGCATCGAAAAGGATCGCCACCGCCTCGGCCTGAGCCTCCGCCAGGCCCGCAACGACGCCGAGGCCATGGGCTTCGTCTTCGATGCCCAGGGCGCCGTGCTCGATTACCCCGACGATGTCCGCGAACAGTTCGGCCTCCCCGCGCGCGAAACCCCGCGCCGGCCCGAGCCCCGCACCACCCAGGAAGCCATCGAGCGCGCCGTCGCCCGCGATCCCGAGCCCGTCAGCGCCTTTGCTCACGCCTTCGCGCAGGCCCTCGGCAACGCCGGCGACAGCCCCTTCAAGGACCTCGCCACCGAATCCGAAGCCGTGGCCGAAGCCGATGCCGCCGCCGAAACCGAAGCCGATGCCGTCATCGAAACCGGTGCCATCGCCGAATCCGAAACCGATACCGGGACAGATGCGGGTTCCCCCGCCCCCGATGAGAGTGACGCCACTGATGGATCCGCAACGCCCGAGGACGTAGCGTCCGCAGCGGAGGAAGCCCCTGGCGAGGCAACCTAGAGTCGTGCTGACCGCGACCAGTCAGCTGGGAGAGAGCAATGGCCGATCGATTCGATAAGTTCACGGAACGCGCCCGCCGCGTCCTGACACTCGCGCAGGAAGAAGCCCACCGCTTCAACCACAACTACATCGGCACGGAGCACATTCTCCTCGGACTGGTCCGCGAAGGCGATGGCGTCGCCGCCAAGGTCCTTGGCAACCTCGGCGTCGAACTCAACAAAGTCCGGTCCGCGGTCGAATTCATCATCGGCCGCGGCGACCGCACCGTGCTCGGCGAAATCGGCCTCACCCCCCGCGCCAAGAAAGTCATCGAACTCGCCGTCGACGAGGCACGCCGCCTCACCCACAGCTACATCGGCACCGAACACCTCCTTCTCGGCCTCGTCCGCGAAGGCGAAGGCATCGCCGCCGGCGTTCTCGAAAGCCTCGGCGTGAACCTCGAACGCGTCCGCGCCGAGACCACCCGCATCCTCAGCCAGTCCTCCCCCCAGGCCGCCACCACCGGCGCCCGCCAGGCCACCCGCACCCCCACCGTCGATCAGCTCGGCATCGACCTCACCCAGGCCGCCCGCAACGCCCAGCTCGACCCCGTCATCGGCCGCTCGAACGAACTCGAACGCGTCGTCCAGATCCTCTCCCGCCGCACCAAGAACAACCCCGTGCTCATCGGCGAGCCCGGCGTCGGCAAGACCGCCATCGCCGAACTCCTCGCCCAGCGCATCGTCGGCGGCGATGTCCCCGAAACTCTCCAGGGCAAGCGCCTGCTCACCCTCGATATCGGCTCCCTCGTCGCCGGCACCAAGTACCGCGGCGAATTCGAAGAGCGCCTCAAGAAGGTCATCGAAGAGATCAAGGGCGCCGGCAACTGCATCCTCTTCATCGACGAGCTTCACATGCTCGTGGGCGCCGGCGCCGCCGAAGGCGCCGTCGATGCCGCCAACATCCTCAAGCCCTCCCTCGCACGCGGAGAGCTCCAGTGCATTGGAGCCACCACCCTCGACGAATACCGGAAGCACATCGAGCGCGATGCCGCCCTCGAACGCCGCTTCCAGCCCATCATCGTCGAGGAACCCTCCGTCGAAGAGACCGTCGAAATCCTCAAGGGCATCCGCCCCCGCTACGAAGAGCACCACAAGCT
>JADLBC010000009.1 GCA_020847985.1 Dehalococcoidia bacterium | reverse complement strand
CGAGGAACGACTGGCCGCCCTCCAGCCCTTCCTCGATGACTACAACTTCGCCCGCCCCCACACTGCCATCGGCAACCGCCCACCGGCCTCTCGCCTGTAGACAACGGTCGTGGTCACTACATCTAGGGAAGACCGTGGACGACGAGCGGCTCTACTCGCCTGATGACCTGGACTTTGTCTTTGAGCGCCTCTCGAACCTGAATCGCCAGGGTGGCGCTTTCGCAACCGCCGGCGCGGCGGTCGTGGATTCGCTGCGGCGAAGCGGGGCCACGTTCGTGCTTCGCGAAGAGCGCTACATCGATCGCGACTATAGCCGCGCCTACGATGCGTTCTACGGAGGCTTCTTCCGGCCACCGCCCAAGTTCACCACCCGCTATCACTTCTTCACGCGGCGCTTCGATCCGGCGGATGACACATCGACCGTGCCTTCACCAGCCGAGTACCTCGGTTTCGTCGTGCTCTGGGAAACCGACCCCCTGATCGTCGGGCGAACGGTTGTCCGGCCACCTGCGCGCGCGACGAAGATGCTCGGACGCCCCACCGATGTGCACATCGGTGGCCACCGGTTTGAGCTGGACGCGGCGCCGTTCTGTGCGAAGGACTTCGGCGTCGCAGCCTGGGCGACGGTCGCGACCTACCTCGCAGCCGAATTGGCGGGACACCAGTACGGATTCCCGCGAACTTCGACAACCGAGGTCACGCAGCTCGCGACCGCGAACGGAGGGGATTTCGGCCGCCCGCTTCCGCAGCGCTTCGGCCTCACGCCGGCCGAGATCTGCAGAGCACTCTCGGCGCTGGGGTACGAACCCTTCGTCGAGGATCTGGAGTCGTTCACGTGGGACGCTGATGCCACGATTCTCGCGCACCTGACCTCGGGGATTCCCGTCATCATCCTGCTTGAGGTGTTGCCCGATCCGGACGGCGTAGGCATCGACGGCGGCGCCAGCAGACCTGACGACCGTGAGCGCCACGCGGTCGTCGCCGTCGGTTACGACTGGTACCCGGAGCGCGCCCTCCAGAATGGAAGCTGGACGGCCGGTCTTGAGCGCATCCACGTCCACGACGACCGCTACGGCCCGTTCGTGCCCATAACCTTCGTCACCAGCAGTGCAAAAGGCGGCGCCCGGGTGGAACTCGGCTACCTCTCCGGGGCACGAGAAGCGATCGTGAAACAGCTCATTCTTCCTCTCCCCCCGCGCACCTACCTCATCTCCAAGGAAGCGCATCTGGCGGGCCGATCGGTGTTGCACCGCATCGCCGATCGCACCGTACCTGGCACCCGCCCATCCGACCTGCTCATCAGGACCTACCTCATCCCTTCGAGCGAACTCAAACGCGAAGCCACTGACTGGGGATTCGGGGGGCCGGCGGCGCACCTGCTGCAGCAGTCCCTCCCCCATCGGGTGTGGGTCTCCGAAGCCTGGCTCTTGGCCGACGTGGGCCGGCCCGGCGGCAAACCGTCAGGCCGCGCCCTTTGCGACCCGACCGCGCTGCGGGACGCCACCCGGCGGCACGTCCTCTGGTCCCATTACCTCGACGATGTGCACGACGTGGACCTCTCCACCGATTCCTGACCGGCCGAACGGCCCGCGCGCACGTCACCGGTTGTCCCCCCGGCGGCGGCATTCGTTCACGCAATGCCCGCGGACACCGTGGGGTTTTCCCCGATGAACAGTTGATTCCGCTCTTTCGACCATTTCCCTGTGCCCCGCCCGGGAGGACGTGGCCGGCCGTACTACAGGGAGGATTGTGTGAGCGTTCGATCGAGGTTGAAGCGTCCTGCGGGGGCTCCGCGTCCCCGGACAACGTCGCGCATGCGAGCGGGCATCCGGGGCAAGCTGCTCGGCGCCTTCTCGGTCGTGCTTCTCCTCATGCTCGCGGTCGGGCTCACCTCGATCGTGAAGCTCAACAACGCCGCCGATGCCGCCCGCGACCTTGGCCAGCGCAGCATCACCGGTGCCGTCGCCTCCACCGAGGCGAAGCTCCAGCTCCAGCTCCTCCTCGCCTACGGCGCCCAGATCGCCACGGCCAAGGACGAGGACACCTTCAACGCCACCGTTCAGAACACGAAGACCACCACCGCGCAGGCCCAGGCCGCCCTCCAGCGCTACCTGCCGACCATCACCACGGCGGAGCAGAACGCGGAGTTCATCAAGGCGTTCGATGCCCTCCAGGCGCTTGCGAACAACAAGTACACCGAGCTCATCCAGCAGGGGAAGGCTGCCGAGGCCGCCACCGAGGGCGCCAAGCTCACCCCGGCCATCGCCGCCGCCACCGCCTCGCTCGATAAGCTCCAGAAGATCAGCACCGAAGGCGCCGACCGCGCCGCCGACAATGCCGCCGCCTCGGCCGCGCAGGCCCGCCTGGTCGTGATCGTGCTGCTCGCCATCGCCACCACCGTGGGTATCGCCGCCGCCTGGTGGCTCTCGCGCTCGCTCGTCTCCGGCGTGCGCCAGGCCGCGAACGCCGCCCAGCGGATCGCCGAAGGCGATGTCGATGTCGCCGTCGATGTCCATTCCCGCGATGAGGTGGGCGACCTCGGCCGCTCCTTCGTGGCGATGAGCGGCTACCTCAAAGAAATGGTCGCCGCCGCCGAAGCCGTTTCCGCCGGCGACCTCACCATCTACGTCCATCCCCGCGGCGAACGGGACGCGCTCGGCAACTCGCTCGCGCGCATGCTCGTCTCGTTGCGCGAATTCGTCGGTGGCGTGCGCGAACACGCCGGCGAGATCGAAGCCGCCGCCGCCGGCCTTGAGGACGCCTCTTCGCAACTCGAAAGCGCCTCGCACCAGATCACCGAAGCGATCACCGATGTGAGCCGGTCGGCGGTGTCGCTTTCGTCCCTTTCGCAGGATTCATCGCGCGAAGTCGAACGGCTCGCCGCCGGTTCGCAGCAGGTGGCCGCGAGCGCCCAGGAGAGCGCCGATGGCGCCGCCCGCAGCCGCGATGAAGCGGCCGTCATGGGCAACCGCATCGGCGCCGTCGCCGGGGTGAGCGAAGAGCTCGCGCGCAGCGCCGAGGCCAGCCGCGGCGCCGCCGTGCAGGGCCAATCCGCCGTGCACCAGGCCGTGACCTCGATGGAATCCATCGCCACCGCCGTCAGCCGCGCCTCCGAGACCATCAACCAGCTCGGCGAGTACGGCAACCAGATCGGCGACATCGTCCGCACGATCGACGAAATCGCCAGCCAGACGAACCTCCTCGCGCTCAACGCCGCGATCGAGGCCGCCCGCGCCGGTGAGCAGGGCCGCGGCTTCGCCGTCGTCGCCGAAAACGTCCGCCATCTCGCCGAACGCTCCTCCGGCGCGACGAAGGAGATCGCGGACCTCATCGCCAAGGTGCAACAGGGCACCCGCGAAGCCGTGATGGCGATGAAGGCCGGCGTCGAGGACGTCGAAGAAGGCCGCGAGATCACCGCCCGCGCAGGCGACGCGCTTGAGACCATCCTCGCCTCCGTCGCCCAATCGGCCGAACAGATGCAGTCCATCGCCACCGAGGTGCAGAGCCTGGGCGATGGCGCCGCCCGCATCGTCGAAGCCGGCGACGAGATGGCGAACATCGCCCGCCAATCCGCCTCCAGCGCCGGCGAAATGGCCGACGGCACCGGCAAGGTGACCGAGGCCATCCTCCAGGTCAGCGCCATGAGCGAGGAGACCTCCGCCTCCGCCGAGCAGGTCTCGGCCTCCAGCGACGGCCTCGCCCACCAGTCCCGGGAGCTTTCGCACACCGCCCGGCAGATGCGCGAACTCTCCGACGCGCTCACCCGCGCGGTCGGCCAGTTCCGGCTGAGCGCGAGCGATGCCGGTGCCTCGCCGCCAGAGTTCGCCGCCCGCTGAGGTGGCCCACCCTCTTCCCGCACGAGGCCCCGGCACACGTCCGGGGCCTTTCGCATCCCCGTCCCCCGGGGCGATTTCGCAACGCCCCGGACGTGTACAGTCAGACGATGCCGGGCCGCATGGAAGCTACCTTCGGCGCGTTCCAGAGCCGCAATTTCACCGTGCTGTGGTTTGGCACGCTCTTCGCCTTCATCGCGTTCTTTATGTCGACGGTGGTCCAGGGCATCGTCGCCTTCGATCTCAGCGGCAACAACCGCGCGGTGGGCTTCGTCGTGTTCGCCCAGGGCATCGCCCAGCTCATGCTCGGCCCCTTCGGCGGCGCCTTCGCCGACCGTCTCTCGAAGAAGCTGGTCATCCTCGTCTGCCAGTCCGTGATCATGGCCTGCTTCTTCGTGCTCGCCTTTCTCGTCGCGACCGATGCCATTCGCGTGCCGTTGCTGGCGGCGGGGTCGTTCGTCATCGGGTCGTCGTTCTCGTTCCTGGGGCCATCGCGGCAGTCGTTCATGGTCGAACTGGTCGATACGGCCAGGCGCGGGAACGCCGTGGCGCTGAGCCAGGTCGCGGGGAACGCCTCGCGCATCGTCGGGCCGCTGCTCGCCGCCGCGTTGCTCGCCATCGATTCGCTGGGCACGGCCGGGGCCTACATGGCGATGGGCGTGCTCTACGTGGGTACCGTCGCCGCGACGATTTCGCTCCCGCGGGGGGCGCCGCCGGCCGGGGCGCAGGGCCGCAGCGTCCTCGGCGATGTCCTTGTCGGCTTCGCCTACGTGCGCGACCACCCGCCCATTCGCACGCTCATCCTGTCCTACGTGCTCGTGATCATGGCCGGCTTTTCCTATGTGACGGTGCTGCCGGGGCTGCTCGAAAACGAGCTCGGGCGCAGCGCCGGGAGCATGACGCTGCTGCTCGGCGTGAGCGCGCTCGGCGGCCTCGGGGCGAGCCTCTACGTCGCCTCCCTGGCCGATAGCCCCCGCGCGCGCCGCGTCTACACGGTGATGACGCTGCTCTTCGGGATCTCGCTCGCGGGCAGCGGCTTCGCCCCCGGCTTCGGCATCCTCCTCGTGGGCATGTTCGGCATCGGCATCGGCAGCGGCGGCTTCCAGACCCTCAACGGCGCGCTCGTTTCGCACATGACGGAGCAGGCGTACTTCGGCCGCGTGATTTCGCTGACGTTCCTCGCCTTCGCCGCTTCCAGCGTGCTCGCCTGGCCCATCGGCATTTTCGCCGATGCCGCGGGCGAACGTGCCACCCTCGTCATCATGGGCGCCTCGGTGATGGCCATCGTCGGCGCCTTCAGCCTCGCCGCAGTGAGAGAAAAGAGAAAAGAGGAAGGAGAAAAGGAAACCGGGGCCAACCCCAGTGGCGAGCACGCGTAGCCGGGGTTGTCCCGCCTCGGGCCTCGAGCCTCGAGCCTCGAACCTCGAACCTCGCGCCCCCTTTCCTCCTTCCTCTTTTCTCCTTTCTCTTCCCCACCCATACTCCCGGCATGAGCTGGCTCGTCTTCGCGCTCCTTTCGGCGGCGGCGGCCGCGGCCACGGCCATCCTCGCCAAGATCGGCGTGAAGGATGTGAATTCGAACCTGGCGACGGCCATCCGCACGGTCGTCATCCTCGCCTTCGCCTGGGGCATCGTCTTCGCCACCGGCAGCCAGAAGGAGCTCGGGCGGCTCAGCGGCCACACGCTCCTCTTCCTCGTCCTCAGCGGCATCGCCACGGGCCTATCGTGGCTCTTCTATTTCCGCGCGCTGCAGCTGGGCAAGGCCTCGCAGGTCGCGCCCATCGACAAGCTCTCCGTCGTGCTCACGATCGTCTTCGCGGCGGTGTTCCTGGGCGAAGGGCTGAGCTGGCAGGTCGCCGCCGGGGCCACGCTCCTCGCCTCGGGCATCCTCCTCATCACGCTCGCGTGACGTGCTGAGGGCTGGGGAGTTCCCAGTTCCCGGTGGTCAGTTCCCAGGGGATCGGCCCCAGGGGCGTTACGCCGAGAGCCGTTCGATGCCGCCCGGTGCGCGGGCTCACCCGGTGTGCGCGCGTTCGCCATCGACACTGGTTCGAAGACTCCGCCGGAGGCAAGGAATGCTGCCCGTGGGAAGCCCCGCACCCGAGGTCACCGGCGAACTGGACGACAGCACGCCGTTCCGCCTCTCGAACTTTCGCGGCAAGCAGGCCGTCGTCCTCTACTTCTACCCGAAGGATTTCACCGGCGGCTGCACGCGCCAGGCCTGCAGCTTCCGCGACAACTTCGGCGAAATCACCCGGCGCGGCGCCCTCCTCGTGGGCATCAGCAGCGATGACACTGGCAGCCACGCCGCCTTCCGCGACAAACACCACCTCCCCGTCCCGCTGCTCGCCGACGTCGGCGGCGCCGCCTTCGCCGCCTATGGTGCGAAGGGACCGTTCGGCCTCGGCAAGGCGCGCGTCACCTACGTCATCGACCGCGAAGGCATCATCCGTGCCGTCATCCGCCACGACCTGCGCATCGGCCAGCACGTCCCCGATGTCGTGGCCGCGCTCGATGCCCTGCCCGCGGCCTGAGCGAACGCAAGCCCGGCGCCTGCGATACTGCCGAGGTGCGCGCCAAGCCTAACGCCACCCCGGACGACCTCGCCTTCGGCATCAACGCCTGTGCCCTCGCGCTCTCTAGCGGCCACGCGAAGGCGGTCCTCTGGCTGCGCGACACCCGCAACGACCGCGTCCTCCAACTCGTCGATATCGCCATCGATGCCGGCATCCCCACGGAAGCGGTCGATGAGGCGCGGCTCGACCAGCTGACGGGCGAGGGCGTGCACCAGGGCATTCTCGTGCGCCTCGCGAATCTCGAAGCGGTGGACCTGCGCCGCGCGGCCGCGGGCGAAGGCCCCTCCCTCGTGCTCCTCCTCGATAGCATCACCGACCCCCAGAACGTCGGCGCCATCCTCCGTACGGCCGTGGCCGTGGGGACGGCGGCGGTGGTGCTGCCCCGCCGGCGAGGCGCGCTGCTCACCCCCGGGGTCCACCGCGCGAGCGCCGGTCTCAGCTTTCTCGCCCCCGTCTCCGCGCCCCAGAACCTCAACCAGGCCATTGCAACGCTGAAGGAGGCCGGCTTCTGGGTGGTCGCCGCCGCCACGGGCGAGGGGTCGATCCCCGCGACCGAGTTCGATTGGCCGCGCAAGACGGCGCTCGTCCTCGGGAGCGAAGGCGAAGGCGTCGCCCACCTGCTTCTGCGCGAAAGCGATTTCCGCGTCGCGCTGCCGATGGACCCGCGCGTCGAATCGCTGAACGTGGGCGTGGCCTGCGGCGCGCTGTCGTACCTCTGGCGCCGCCAATGGCCCGCCCGCTAGCGAAGCCGCCCGCCAGGATGGCACCGTGCCAGGTTAGCCGCGCACTCGGCGCCGCAGCCCACCAAGTGGTGCGGCAGATGTCAGATCGAGGAGTCGATGCTTCCCGCTCACGCTTATGAGGTGGGCAAAGGGACGGCCGGCGCGATCAGCGTCCAATCCACGAAGCCAGTTCCAACGATTGAGAAGCATCTTCATTACCGGGAATGCAGGGGCGTTTCCGGTATCAAGATAGACGATGCCCACCCGGTTCTCGATGAGCAGTCGTCTCTCCTCTTCATTATTCACCATCCACTTATTCTGGGAAAAGACCAGCCATCCGTTTTCGCCCACAATCGGAATCCAATCCCGATCCTTGGTCCCGCGACGCACGACCTGATGGTAGCCATTTGAAGCGAAATGGATAGTATCCCCTGGCGCCTCAATGAGTGTTAGCGCCCGCGGGATGCCAGTACCATTATTTCATCGAAAAACAGGTTCACGCTGCTTGCAGGACGGCCTCGATTGCGCTCGACGGGATTTCGAAATCCTCTTCTAGCTCGGCAATCGTTTGCCCTGACTTCCAACGACTGACGATCGTATCGACGCGGATATTCGTTCCTACGAATGTCGGCAGTCCGGCGGCGTGCTCGGGGTCCACCACCACTGGCGAGTTCCTGCCGAAAGGGTAGAACCTGGTCGCCAGTGTGTCAGCGAGGTCGAAATCGAACAGCTCGAGCGTATCCCTGAAGTCGAGCGGCAGAATGAACTTCCCGCCCTCATCGATCGCGATTCGGCGCGCTCCTTTCGCGGGATGGGCCTCTTCGAACTCGTGAATGATGTGGCCCCCTTCGAAAACAATGCTCTCCGAAGCGAACGGCCATTCGATCCCGAGCCGCTCTCGGGCGAACCGGTGAGCCTCGCGCAGGCGCTGCAGTTTGATTTGCCTCCCGCTGCGGCGCCGATACCGCGCCACAACGAGGATTTCGGCCAGCTGCAGGAACGAGACAATGGGAGGTCCATCGTTTTCGGGGACGGAGCCGAATACCGGTTCCATCCTGTGGCCCGGCGCCGCATACCCGAAAAGCCACCGGCGAACGTTCTGGGGGGTCGTACCGGCGAGACGCGCTGCCTGCGAGATTGTGTAGCTTCTCGCAACCCGCATCGGGCTGACTTCCGGTGCCACGATGCCCTCCGCCGGCCGCCGTGATCCGCACCACGGCGGCGCTATCTAGAATCAGCACAGGACGGCTTCAGCGCCCAATCTAGCACACAGCAGCGAGCGAAGCCGCCCGCTACCGCGGCTTGAAGGCCACCACCGACGCCGAGGCCAGCCCGCGCCCGCCGTCGTATTCGCTCGCCACGCTCGTCACATCGCTGAAGCCGGCCGCCGTGATCGCCCCGAGGTAGTCCGATTCCAGCAGCGCCCCCGCGACGCAGCCCGCCCACTTCTCCATGTCGCCCTTCACGTCCTCCGGCACCGGCTTCGTCCAGACGATGTCCGAGACCTGCAGCCGCCCGCCCGGCCGCAGCACGCGGAACGCCTCGCCGAACACGCGCGCCTTGTCCGGCGCCAGGTTGATCACGCAGTTCGAGATGATCACATCGACGCTCGCAGCATCGATGGGCAGGTGCTCGATCTCCCCGAGCCGGAACTCCACGTTCGCCGCGCCCACCTTCGCCGCGTTCTTGCGCGCGAGCGCGACCATCTCCGGCGTCATGTCCACGCCGATAACGCTGCCCGTCGGCCCGACCATCTTCGCCGCGAGGAAGCAATCGATGCCGCCGCCCGAGCCCAGGTCGAGCACGCGTTCGCCCGGCTGGAGTGCCGCGATCGCGGTCGGGTTGCCGCAGCCGAAGGCCACGTCCGTCACCGTCGCGGGGAGGTCGCTCGTATCGGCATCCGCGTAGAGCCGGGCGATGTTGGTGATCTGGACCTCGTCGATGGTCGTATCGCCGCAGCAGGAAGCCGCCGCGCCCGGCACCGCGCAGCTGTCGTCATCCGGGCCACAACAGCTCGCGGCGCCGCCCACGAGCGTCAGCGGGATAGTATCGGCGCGATCGAGCACGGGCCGGACACGGCTGGCGTAGGCGGCGGAGACGCCCGCGCGGATTTCGTCGTCGCTGGGGTTCGTGGTCATGCTGGTTCCCTCCGGCGGGCATCCATCGGTTATTTCCGATTGACCCTGCATCGGAAAATTACGATATGCTGGCGGAGGCGTCAAGCCCCCGGGACGAATTCCATGAAAGCCATCGATGGCCTCACCACCGACGAAGAGCGCGCCGCCGCCATCTTCCGCGCCCTCGGCAACCCCGCCCGCGTGCGCATCATCATGGAACTCGCGCGCCAAAACGCCTGTGTCACGGGCGACCTGGTGGAGGTGCTCCCGCTCGCCCAGTCCACCGTCTCCGAACACCTGAAGGTGCTCCGCGAGGCCGGCATTGTGCTCGGGAGCTCCAACGGCCGCGATGCGCGCTACTGCCTCGACCCCGAGGCCGTGCGCTGGCTCGCGAACTTCTGCTTCGGCATCTGTTGCCCCCCGGGCGGCAACTCCGCCTGCGCCTGCGACGTACCCTGCGCCTGCGACTGACACCCCGAAGACGCGTGCTATTGCGCGGGAACTCCGCCGCCGCGTGATTCGTTCGTTCGAGAGAGATAGGCTTGAGAGCGGTCATTCCCGGAGGTCCGCGTGGCGAGGCGAAAGGCACGGCGCAAGGAGCGGAAGGCGCGATCCAAGGACCGCCCGCTCGTCGGCCCCCTCCTCCGCGAAGCCGCCGGTGGCCCGGCCCCTGCCCCCGCCGGCGCTCCCCCCGCCGCTCGCTACGTGCCCGCCATCGATGGTCTCCGCGCCCTCGCCGTGACCGCCGTCGCCGCCTACCACGCGGGCGCGGCATGGGCCCCGGGCGGCTTCCTCGGCGTCGAAGTCTTCTTCGTCATCAGCGGCTTCCTCACCACCGGCATGGTGATGGCCGCCCGCGGGCAGAGCGGCCTCGGCGGCTTCTGGGCACGGCGCGCGCGAAGGCTGCTCCCGGCGGCGTTCGCCCTCATCGCCGCGACCCTCGCATGGACGGCGCTGTTCGAATCCAGCGAACTCGCGAGCCTGCGCGGCGATGCCCTCGCCAGCCTCGTCATGCTCACCAACTGGGACCTCGTGCTCGGCCACCAGTCCTATTTCGAATCCTTCGGGCGGCCGTCGTTGCTGCGCCACTTCTGGTCGCTCGCGGTGGAGTGGCAGTACTACCTGGCCTGGCCCGCGCTGCTGTGGGTGGCACTGCCGCGCGTCCCCCGGAAGGCCCTCACGGGAATCGCGATCGCGGGCGCGGCGGCCTCCGCGGTGCTCATGGCGGTGCTCTTCGTGCCCGGCGCCGACCCCTCGCGCGTGTACTACGGCACCGATACCCGGCTCGCGGGCCTGCTCGTGGGGTCGGCGCTGGCTTTGGCGTGGCCGAACCCGGGGCCCCGGCCGCGAAGCCACCGCACGGGGTTGGCCCTCGACGGCGCCGCGCTGGCATTGCTGATCGCGCTCACCGCCTCCGCCGTCTTCGTGGGCGAACGTGACCCGGCCCTCTACCGCGGCGGCTTCGCCGTCATCGCCCTCGCGACGGCCGCGCTGGTCGCGATCCTGCTCCATCCCTCGGGCCGCTGGACCGCGCGCGTGCTGGGGTGCGCGCCCCTGCGCTGGCTCGGCCTGCGGTCCTACAGCGTCTACCTCTGGCACTGGCCCGTGATCATGCTCACCCGCCCGCGCGCCGATATCGACCTCGCGGGCCTGCCGCTGGCCCTGCTCCGCATCGCGCTCACCCTCGCGCTCGCCGAAGCCTCGTACCGCTGGGTCGAAACGCCCTTCCGGCGCGGCCTCGCCGGGCGGCTGTGGCGAACCGCCCGCCAGGGCGGCCCCCGCGCGAGTCTGCGAACGGCCGCCGTGGGATTCGCCACCGCGGCCTCGGTCGTCGTGCTTGTCGCCGTCGCGATCGGCGCGCACCCTGCGGCGCCGCCCGCGTCGCTTTCGAAGAGCCACATTCGCGCGGTCTACGCCGCCGAACCGTCACCTTCGCCCACGCCCGAACCCACGAGCACGCCGCCATCGCCCACGCCGGAGCCTTCGCCTTCGGCCACGGAAGCGACGCCCGAGGCCACCGTCGCCGCCATCCCGGAGACCCCCACCCCGGCGCCAACCCCGATCCCCGTCGCGACCGAGCCCCCCACGCCGCCGCCGCCACCGCCACCCACGCCCACCCCGACGGAACGCCCCCCGCGCGCGCCCGCACCCGTGAGCGCCCTCGGCGATAGCGTCATGCTCGGGGCGGCGGCCGCTTTGCCCGGCGTGCTGGGCACGGTCGAAGTCGATGCCGCCATCTCACGGCAGACGGCACAGGGCATCGCCGTCCTGCGCGAATGGGAGGCGAGCGGGTCGCTCGGGCCGATCCTGGTCGTGCAGCTCGGGAACAACGGCACCATCACCGCCGGGCAGTTCGACCAGGTGATGGCGATCGCCGGCAGCCGCCGCGTCGTCTGGGTGAACGTCTTCGTCGACCGCCCGTGGGAAGCCGGGAACAACGAAGTGATCGCCGCCGGCGTCGCGCGGTACGGCAACGCCCGCCTCGCCGACTGGCACAGCGAAGCAGCGAACGGCGACGGCTGGTTCATCGCCGATGGCATCCACCTCACCTGGCGGGGCGCCGAAGCCTACGCGGCGATCATCGCCAGGGCGATGTAGTAGTCAGTTCCCAGTTCCCAGGCCCCAGTTCCCTGGCGCTAACCCAGAGCCACCGCCGCGCCCCGGGGACTGATTCCCTGGGAACTGGGAACTAGTAACCGGGAACTCGCTACACATCCTGCCGGGAGAAGCCCCGGGCCGCGATCGCGAGCGGCGCGGCCGTCCAGGCGAGGATGGCCGTCAACAGCAGCGAACGGCTCACGCCCGTGCCCATGCGGTCCGTGAGGTATGCGCCGAGCGGCCCCAGGACATCGAGGTCGCGTTCGATGCTCATGATCGCGAGCAGGCGCGTGGCCTCCGCCGGGTTCAGGAGCGCCACCGCCACCAGCGTCCGGCCCGAAGGCGAAACCGCCAGCGCGAAGCCGATCGCGCCCAGGTCATAGGCCAGCACGAGCACGAACCAGAGCACGACCGCCAGCCCCAGCGCCTTCACGCGGCTCCCCGCGAACACCGAGACGAGGATGCCCAGGCTGAGCATCGCGCTCGCCAGCACGCCCGAGAGCACCACGAAGAGGAGGTAGTGCCCGATATCGGAGAGCGGGCTGAAGAGCATCATGAAGAGGCCCGCGATGCCGAAGCCGGCCGCGATCGCGCCCCAGACCGCCAGCGTCAGCCCGATGTACTTGCCGATGAGCACCTGCACCGGCGTCACCGGCTGGCTGAGGAGCGTGGCGAGCGTGCCGCGGTCCCGTTCGCCCGCGATGGCGCCCGCCCCGAGCACGAGCGCGAGCAGCGGCACGAGCAGCAGGCAGAGGTTGATGAGCCCGGCCGTCGTGCGATTGAAGCCCTGTTCGCCGATGCCGCCCGAATCGGCCTGCACGTGCGACAGGATCATCGCCACCACGGCGAACGTCGCCGCGAATACCACGAGCCAGCCGCTCGCCACCGCGTCGCGCAGCTCCTTGCGCGCGATCGTCATCACCGCGTTCATGAAAGCCCTCCCCGCACCGACTGCAGGTGCATGACGGCGGCATCGACCGATGCCTCTTCCACCCGGAAATCGAGGATGCCGATGCCCGCGGCCACCAGCGCCTCCACGACGTGCGCCTTGTCCGTGGCGGCGCAGTTCACCACCACCCAATCGCCCGTGCGGGCGATGGCGCCGGCCATGGGCATGCGCTCGAGCAGCGTCACCGCTTCGGGGCTGTGCCCGTTGAGCCGCAGGAAGAGCTTGCTGCCCGCCGCCCCGGAGGCCGCGAGCCCCGTCGCCGGTCCCGAATACACCGTCTTCCCCTGGTCGAGCACGAGCGCGTGGTCGGCCACGTAGGGCACGTCCTCGAGCCAGTGCGTCGAAAGCAAGATCGCCTTGCCCGCCGCGCGCTGCTCCGAAACCAGGCGGCGAAGGTCGAGCCGGGCGCTCACATCGAGGCCGGCGGCGGGCTCATCGAGCACCAGCACCGGCGGGTCCGAAAGCTGCGCGATGGCGAGCGCGAGCCGCTGGCGCATGCCGCCCGAAAGCGCGCCCGCCTTCTTGCCCACGTGGCCGGCCAGCCCGGCCGTCTCCACGGCGGCGTGCGCGCGTTCGGCGGGCAGGCGGCGAAGAGTGGCGTAGAAGCGCGCCGTTTCGCCCACCGTGAGGTCCGAATGGAAGGCCGGGTCCTGCGGGACATAGCCCACCATCTCCCGCGCCCGCTTCGGTTCCTTCGCGACATCGGCGCCATTGATCGTGATCGATCCCTCGAAGCGGATGAGGCCGATCACGGACTTGATGAGCGTGCTCTTGCCCGCCCCGTTCGCCCCGATCACCGCCGTCACCGAACCGGGTGCGATGGAAAGCGAAGCGCCATCGAGGACGGTCGTCTTACCGTAGCGCTTGGTCACGTTCGTCGCGGTTAGCATCGTCAGGCCCCCCTTCCAAAGCCGATGCGAGCATAGCCCAGGCCCGCCGCCGGGATCGCCGTCAGCGCCAGCAAGGCCAGCACCACCACCAGGCTGCTCGATTCCGAAGGCGAAGCGAGCCGCACCGTCGGCTTCATCAGCGGCGCCCGGTCGACCACCGTGGGAGCATACTTGTAGGCCGGAAACCAGCGCGCGGCGAGGTCCACCGCCGTCTGCGCGGGCGTGAACGAATACGCCTTGAGCGATTCATCGCGCTGCACAAGCTCGCTGAAGGCCGAGCGGTAGCGGTATTCGATGTCGCCCGTGCCATCACCATTGGCATCGTAACCGCGATAGTCGTCCCAGTAGTTGCCGCGGCCGTCGACCTGCCACTTGTTGTGATGTTCGAGGCTGCCGCCCTTGGTATCGACCTGGCGAAGGTTCCCCGTGAAGGTATTGCCGCTGAACTCCGCGCCCACCGTCGTCGAAAGGAAGAGCGCGATATCGTTGTAGCCGATGAGGTTATCGCGCAGCCGCACGAACGCCCCCGGCGTGATGGGCGCACCCTCCATCGTGAGACCGAGGCGGTTGTGGTGGATCTGGTTATTCACAAGCTCGACGTTGTCCACATCCTTGAAAAGCACGCCGTAGCCCGAAGCGATGGAGCGGTTGTGCGAAAACTCGTTCCCTTCGAAATAGAGGTCCTTCGAATACATGATCGAACCACCCGTGAGATTGTTCCAAAAGCGGTTGTCGATCATCCGGTTGTCATCCGCATACATGAAGTGGATGCCGTATCGAAGGTCCGTGACCAGGTTCCGTTCGATCTCGTTGTGATGCGAGAAGTTGATGAACACGCCATCCTTCGCGAACGAGATCATGTTGTCGCTGAGGATGTTGTCGTTCGTGTAGTAGAGGTAGAGGGCGTGGCCGCGGCGCTCCGCCGGGAACTCCAGCACGCTCTGCACATCGTTGAAGCGGACGGTGTGGCCGTCGCTCTCCTGGAGGGTGATGCCGTAGAGCACGTCGCGCAGGCGGTTGCCCTCGATCACGGCGTGGTCGCCGTTGACGCGGATGCCGGTGGGCTCATCGGAGACTTCGCGCGCGGAGCCCTGGATAACAAAGCCGCGGAGGGTGACCCCTTCCGCGGCGATTTTCACCACGTCGCCCTGGCGTCTCCCATCTATGACGGGCCACCCGGCGCCCTCCAGGGTGATGGATTTATCGATCACCACCGGCCCCTCGTACGTCCCCGCCGGGACCGTCACCGTTGAGCCAGGCTCGGCGGCGGCGATCATCGCGGCGAGGTCGCCAGAGGCGTGGACGGCGGGCGTGGCGCCGGGACGCACCACAAGCAGGAGGGCAATAGCCGCCGCCGCGCCCGCCACCGTCTTCGTCGTGCCGGTATTGCTCCAGCTCGCGCGGAGGAAGCGCAGGAGCCAGGGCCCGATGGTCACCATCAGCGCCACCGCGATCATGAGCCAGAAGCCCGTGCTCACCATGGTCTCGCTGTGGAAGTTCACGACCTTCGTCCGGCCCAGCACCTTCGGCGTGAAGGGGCCCGGGTAGAGCGGCGCTTCCTCGTTGAGGTCGTGTCCATAGGTATAGAGCCAGTACTGCAGGTCCACCAGCAGGCCGAGGGGGAAGCCCCAGGCGACGAGGATGACGGCCGCGCGCAGCATCCGCTTCCGTACCAGGGCCGCCGCCACGACCACGGCCACGAAGGCGAACAGCAAGAAGGGGAACGCCTTCAGTTCGAGCACGGTGTCCGGGTCGATGGCCTTCACGCCGGCGTAGTGGTTCAGCGTGTTGATTTCGAGGAGGTCGCCCTCCATGGTCGTGCCGTAGGCGGTGAGCACGAGGTCGTTCGGGTACTGCGGCGCCTTGAGCGTCATGTGCCAGAGCGGCATGAAGTAGGCGACCACCAGGAGCACCGCGCCGATGAGCGCGAGGACGCCCCAGAGGTCCAGGCGGAAGTGGCCCTTTGCCGCCAAGGTGACGGCGGGCACGCGGGTATCAGTCATCTGTGCCACCGCGTCAACCCCTCTCCTTCAGCCCTTCGAGCAGCGCCGCCCAGGTCTCCTGGCTCGTATCCGCGCGGTTCTTGAGGGCCTGGTCCGCGGCTTCGCGCGTGGCGAAGGCGGGAATGTCGTAGCTCATCGGGCTCTTCACGCCCGGCGCCCGCACGAACAGGGCGGCCGTCGCATCGAGCCAGGCATCGCGGCTGTAATCCCGGACGAAGTAGGCCACCTCGCCCGCGGGATGGTGCGTGCGGAACATCGCCACCATGCAGCCGATATCGTCGAAGTGGGCTTCATCGCGCCCCGCGCGCCAGGCGGCCGCGAAGCGTTCGTCCGAAATGATCATCCCGCAGCGGGCGCACGGCTCGTTGCCGTAGCGGATGCGCGGGTCGCCCGTGGGGGCTTCTTCCCCGGGGAGGGCGAGGTACCCGGCGGCGGCGGCGCCCGCCACCACCGTTCCCGTCCCCAGGAGCGCGAGGAATCGTCTTCGTGTGGTCATGGCGTACTACCCTGGTCGTGAGCCCGGCGGGGAGGAGAAGGGGGGCTTGCTCCTCCCCGCCATGGGGCTAAAGCAGGGGATTAGCTGACGACGAGCCAGCCCTGCATTTCGAGGTGCAGCGCCGAGCAGAACTCGGTGCAGTAATAGGCGAACGTGCCCTGGGCATCGGCCACGAATTCCGTCGTCACGGCCTCGCCCGGGTCCAGGCTGATGTTGACGTTGTACCGCGGGATGGAGAACCCATGCGTCGCGTCCGGCGTCGTCTCGATGTTCGTCAGGTGCAGCGTGACCTTGTCGCCCTTCTTCACCCGGATCTGGTCCGGCTTGAACTGGCTGCGCGTCACCGTGCCCCAGACTTCCACGCCATCGGCCGTGCGCGAGATCTTCTCCCCGCCCTTGGCCGTCGCGTTCGGGTCCTTCTCCATCGTCAGCGGGTTCGTGCCCACCGGGTACACTTCCCACGCCTTGATGCGGTCGGCCCGGATGCCCTGCGTGTAGTGCGGCTCGCCGATACCGATCGGCATGTCCGTCAGGATTTCCATCTTCTCGCCCGTGAGGTCCACGAGCTGGAAGTTCTGCGGCTTCAGCGTGCCCACCACCGGGAAGCGGTCGATCGACCACTTGTTCAGCGCGACCAGGTACTTGCCGGCCGGCTTCACGGTGTCGCCTTCCATCGCCACGAGGTGGCCGATGTTGTAGTGCACGGGCAGCTTGTCCACGAGCTTGAACGCCTGGTCGCCCTTGAAGTACGGCTCGCCGAGCGTGAACTTGGCCACCGCGCTATCGAGGAAGAGGCTGATGTAGCCGTGCCCTTCGGCGTCGTACTGCGTGTGCAGCGGGCCAAGGCCCACTTCCACGCGCCCCGCCACCACCGAGTCCAGCTTCAGCACCGGGATGCCGTACTGGTCCTTCTTCTCGAAGTCGCTGTTCTTGATGGCGGTCGTGATCTTGTCGATCGAGTAGATCGTCCCGTGCGGGTCGAGCTTGCCGCCGACCGAGATGTACTGGCCGTTCGGGGCCACGTCCACACCGTGCGGGCTCTTCGGCTCCGGCGCCAGGTAGAGGATGCCTTCGGAAACCGCCACGTCCAGCGGAATCACCCGCATCCCGTTGATGACCTTCGACTTCGACTGGGCGACGGTCTCGGCCTTCTTCCAGTTGATGATGTGCATGAAGTCGAAGTCGTTCGCCGAAGCGCCAACCTCGATCGGCTTGCCGCCGTCCAGGTTGCCGCCCGCCGCCATCTCCGAGTTGTAGGAGTTGATGAAGACCCAGCCATCGCTGGCCAGCTTGCCCGAGTCCGCGAGGTCCTGCGTGTACGGCGGGAGCTCGATCTGGAAGCTCTTCGCCAGGTCCATCCTGCCCGTCTTCTGGTCGATGGCCATGAAGCTCGAGTAGCCGCGGAAGTTATCCTTGAAGTTCTCGAGCGCGTTCGCGGCCTTCGTCGGGTCCACGAGCGTCGGCGACATCGTCGAGATGTGCACGTATTCGCTGTTCGGCGTGCAGAAGACACCGCCGTGCGAGCTATCGAGGTTCGGGACGTCGACGATCTGCTTCGTCTTGAAGTCCCGCAGGTCCACCATCGCGATGCGCCCATTGGCGCGGTCGTTGATGTAGATCCAGCGGCCGTCGTATTCGCCCTTCGTCTCGCTCAGGGCCGGGTGGTGGGTATCGCCCCAGGTGAGCGGACCGCGCGCCGCCGAAACCGGCTTGTTCTTCGGGTCCGTGCCCTGCTTGATGACGAGGTCCGAGGAATCGGCGCCGTAGCCGTGGCCCTGCCAGGGTTCCGGCGAGAAGACGCCGATAACCTTGAGGAGGCGCATCGACGGCACGCCGATGACCAGGATCTGGCCGGAATGGCCGCCTGATGCGAACAGGAAGAACTCGTCCTTATGCTCGCCGGGCGGAACGAACGTCTTGAGTGCGCGGGTTACGTCCTCGGGCTTGAGGTCGCGCGCCTTGGCGACGGCATCGGCCTGGCCGCCGAGGCCGGTCGCGGCGCCAGCGCCGCCATCGTCCTCGCCGCCGCCGATAACGGTCCCCGTCACCCCTCCGATGACGAGGCCGCCGGCGCCAGCCGCTGCCCCCGTAAGAAGCTCTCGCCTGCTAAGTGGCACTGTGTTTCCCCTTCTCCATGGCCCACATCCGCGGGCCAGCATGTCCCAACTGAATCCAGCGGTGGCGCGCCCCCTTCTCCCGCGGGGCGCGGCCGCTTACTTCACTTCGATCGTCCCGACCATGTCCGGCAGGTGGTAATCGCACTGGAACTTCACCGTGCCCTTCTTGCTGAAGGTCACCGTGAACTTGCTTTCCTTGCCAGGGTTGATGGTCGCGTCGCTGCTGTAGTCCTTCCCTTCCGTCTTCTGGGAAAGGATCTTCATGTTGTGCACGGCTTCGCCCTTGTTCTTGGCGATGAAGGTGACGGGCTTGCCGGCTTCGACCGTGATGGTGTTCGGAGCGAACGCGTTCTCGGTGAGCGAGACCTCGATGCGCTGGGCCTCGGCATCGCCACCACCCGAAGAGGTGGAGCCGCCGCCGGACGTCGAGCCGCCACCGGAGGTGGAACCGCCGGGCGTGCTCTTCACGACGAGGGTGGGCTTGGCGGCGGTGCTATCGCCGCTATCGCTTCCGCCGCAACTGGCGAGAGCGGCAACACTGCCGAGCGCGAACAGCGCGAGGCCGACCCGAAGGTACGCTGCTTTCATGGTGTGTCTTTTTCCCCACTGCTATTGATCGGACACCGCGGCCATGGCGGCCGGGCGAACGCCCGTCCCAAGCAATCTCGCCCGGGGCAGGCGCTGCAAATGTGACAAACATCACGATATCCACAGGAACGTTGGAGAGTCGTCCATACGGTCCCCAATAGGGGGGGCCAGCCGCCCGTCATTTGAAAAGAAAAAGGGGCGCTTTTCATCCGCTCGATGGCGAAAATCCCGCCACCCGGGGAGTCGTCCATCCCGCCGCCTGCTCATCCAGGCGGCGAGATGGCCCCACGATCCCCCAGGGTGAACGCGCGACGGTGGCGGCGACGAGTAAGTCGCAAGACAGGAGGTAAAGGCGCCGCCGCCGCCGTCGTATGCGTTCGCCCACCCGGTGTGGCCCGGGTTGTGGCTCACTCTGGGCCCGCTCCCCAGGGCGATGCCGTGATAAAAGTCACAGTGACCTTCAATAGAAAGGAACAAGTGGACCAAAGTCCGGGGCCGACCCGGGCCTAATGGTTCCCAGTTCCCGGTTCCCAGTTGCCAGGGGGCTACCCCGGGTAGAAAAGCCGCCCCCGCGGGGTTGTCCCCGCCTCGAGCCTCATGCCTCGAACGTCGAGCCTGCTGGGCCTAACGGGAGTGCTGAGTGCTGAGTACTGAGTGAGATTCCAGTTCCCGGTTCCCGGTTGCCAGGGGCCTACCCCGGGTCGAAAGCCGCCCCCGCGGGGTTGTCCCCGCCTCGAGCCTCATGCCTCGAACCTCGAGCCTGCTGACGATACCGGCGGGGGCGGCGACGGCGTTACCTCCAGCCTTGCGACTTACCCGCCGCTGCCCGCCGCCTGTATCACGTGAATTTTCGCACAAGCCGGGCATTCCCGCGCGGGTTAGGGCCGCCATTCGCAAACGGCCGGAAGTGTGAGGTGCGAGGCGCGACGCTCAAGGCGGCATCCCCATCGGCGGCCGCCTCTCCCCGGGGCAGCCCCTGGGAACGGGAACTGGCAACCGGGAACTCAAAAAGCCCCCTCCGGAGAGGGGGCTTCCTGGTTGGTGCGGAGCGCGAACTACGCGCGCGGGAGGCCGAGGCCGCGCGTCGCGATGATATTCCGCTGGATTTCGCTCGTGCCCCCGGCAATCGTCGCCGAGACGCTGCCGAGGTAACCCATCGCCACGTTCCCCTTCAGGGGCGCGCTGCGGTCCGTGAGCTGGCCGTTCATGCCCAGCATCTTCACCGCCGAACGGGCGATGCGCTGCGTCAGCTCGGTGTTGTAGCCCTTCGCGATCGAGGCTTCCGAGTTCGGGATCTTTCCCGCCGCCTGCATCGAAATGATCCGGTACGAAAGCAGCGTCGCCGTCTGCACTTCGATCCAGCGGTCCGCCCACTGCATCCGCGCCGCATCGTAGTCCGTCGGCGCGATGGTGGCCTTGTTTTCCTTCAGCCACTTCAGGTTGCGTTCGACGTTCTGGCGCTGGCCCACGGCACTGCCGATGGAGGAGCGCTCGAAGTCCAGCGTCGTCGTGCCGACGTACCAGCCGCGGTTGATTTCGCCGATAGCGTTCGCCGCCGGCACGCGCACATCCTCGAAGAACACTTCGTTGAAGTGGTGCTGGCTCGCCATGTTCACCAGCGGCCGCACGGTGATGCCGGGCGACTTCATATCGAGGAGCAGGTAAGTGATGCCTCGGTGCTTCGGCGCATCCGGGTCGGTGCGCGCGAGCATGAAGCACCAGTCCGCGTTGTGCGCACCCGACGTCCAGATCTTCTGGCCGTTCACCACGAAATCGTCGCCATCGCGGATGGCGCGCGTCTGCAGCGAAGCGAGGTCCGATCCCGAACCCGGCTCCGAGTAGCCCTGGCACCACTGCACCGAGCCATCGAGGATGCGCGGGATGTGCGTCTTCTTCTGGTCGTCGTTGCCGTGGGTGATGAGCGTCGGGCCGAGCATCATCACGCCCATGCCGCCCATCTGCGGCGCGCGCGCCTCGGCGAACTCTTCGTTGAGGATGAACTGGTCGATGGGCGAAAGGCCGGCCCCGCCGTACTCCTTCGGCCAGGCCGAGGCGATCCAGCCGCGGCTCGCGAGGGCCGCGCGCCACTTGTCCCACGCAGCCTTCATTTCGCCCCCGCCCGGGCGGGAGTAACGGTCGATCTCGCCGAAATCGGGGAGTTCGTTCTTCAGGAACGCCTGCACTTCGCCGCGCCAGGCTGCCTGTTCGGGTGTGTCACGCCAATCCATGAGC
This sequence comes from Dehalococcoidia bacterium, assembly GCA_020847985.1. Taxonomy (GTDB): domain Bacteria; phylum Chloroflexota; class Dehalococcoidia; order Tepidiformales; family Tepidiformaceae; genus Amarobacillus. Next base: position 10,075 of record JADLBC010000009.1, on the reverse strand, counting down.
TAACCACCGGTTGAAATATGCCGGCGCATCGTACCAGAGCGTAGGAGGAAAGAGAAAAGAGAAAAGAGGAAGGAGAAATGGGGCTCGAGGCGCGAGGCTCGAGGCTCGAGGCTGGGGCTACCCCGCGGGGCGCGGGCCTCCCCGGGGTTGCCGGCTCAGCACTCAGCACTCAGCACTCGCTGGGAACTGGGAACTGGGACCTGGCCAAACGAGGCGCGAGGCTGGGGTAACCCCGTGGGGAGCATGGTCGCGGCGGGGTTGCCGGCTCAGCACTCAGCACTCAGCACTCAGCACTCATTCCTCCCTCGCCTCCGCCACGAGCCGGTACCCCACGTTTCGCACCGTTTCGATGAACGTGTGCCCGTGGATTTCGATCTTCGAACGGATCCGCCGGATGTGGACATCGACGGTGCGCGCGCCGCCGAAGTAGTCGTAGCCCCAGACGCGGTTCAGGAGCTGCTCGCGCGTGAATACCCGCCCCGCGTTCATCGCCAGGAAGCGCAGCAGCTCGTATTCCTTGAAGGTCAGCACCAGGCTCTCGTTCGCGACCGTCACGCGGTAGTTCGAAAGGTCCAGCGTGAGCCCGCCGCAGCGCACGAAATTCTCGCTATCGATGCCGTGCCGCCGCCAGAGCGCGCGTTCGATGCGCTTCGCCAGTTCGACGGCGTTCACGGGGATGCTGGCGAAGTCGTCCACGGCGAGGTCGGCCGTCACGCGTTCGAACTGCTCTTCGCCCGCCAGCACGATGAGCACGATGCCGGCCTCGGCGTAGCTTTCGCTGAGGAGGTTGAAGGCCGCGGGGGGCACGTCGCGCAGGTCCAGCACCACCACGTCCGCCGTCGTGCCGCCGTCCTCCTGCGCGAGCCGCTCGGGCGCGATCGCCGGCGCCGAGTAGCCGAAGCGCTCCAGGGCCGGAGCGAGGCGCGCGACATCCGGGTGACGGGTGACGAGGTAGACCGTGCGCATCGCCGCCGCTGCTCCTCCCTTTCACGCAGTATACGAGCGGCGGAAGCCCCCTCCCCCGCTTCGCCATGAAATCCATGTGAAATCGTTCACGAAGTAGTGACCAGTTCCCAGTTCCCAGTTCCCAGGGGATCGGCCCCGGGCCTGCTGCCGCCGTCCAGTTGGGTATCCCCGGCCTCGAGCCTCGAGCCTCGAGCCTCGGGCCCCCCCGCTTCGCCATGAACCATGTGAAATCGTTCACGAGTTCGAAACGAAGTGCTGAGTGCTGAGCCCAGAGTGCTGAGTGGGCTACCCCGGGGGAGGCATGCTCCCCCGGGGTAGCCCCTGGGAACTGGGAACTGGTCCCTGGAAACTACTCAGCACTCAGCACTCGGAGCGCTCGCGCGACGCCGTCCTCGTCCGCGGGGGGCGCGATGTGCGTGGCCGCCGCCTTCGCCTCCGCCGTGCCGTTCTCCATCGCCACGGCGATGCCCGCGACCGCGAACATCGGCAGGTCCACCTCGCTGTCCCCGAAGGCGGCCGCCTCGGCGGGGTCGATATCGAGCGCCGCGCAGAGTGCCTTGAGCGCCGTGCCCTTGTCCGCCGCCGCGTTCGTGAAGGTGATGAGCGTGTGCCCCGAGAACGTGATCGCCGTTTTCGTCGCGACTTCGCCCCGCCAGCCATCGAGCGCGGAGAGCGCGATGTGCCCGGGTTCGGCCTCGACCAGCGCCGTGAGCAGCCCCGAGAGGTTCGCGCCGGCCAGGTCGGGCACGATTTCGATGCCGGCCCGGGGGCTATCGCGGAGCCAGTCCGGGATTTCCGCCTGGCGGCGCAGGGTGCGCTCGGCGCCCGCGAAGGTGATGTTCCACCGCTCGCGGTCGGCGATCGCCGCCAGGGCGTGGACGAAGGCCTCGGGCAGCTCGACCTGCTGGACGACGGTGCCATCGGCGAGGCGGACATCGGCGCCGCCGCTGGCGATGGCCGCCGGGACGATGCCGTGCTCGGCGAAGAGCCGCATCGCCGCGCGGTAGCCCCGGGCGGTGGCCGGCGCGCACACCACCCCCCGCGCCATCAGCGCGCGCAGGGCGGCGGCGTTCGCATCACCGATGCGGTTCTCGCGATTGAGGAGTGTTCCATCGAGGTCGAAGGCGGCCAGGCGCATGTCCGTAGCATGCCCGCCATTGCGCCGTCGCGAAACTGGCGGCTCAGGCCGGCGTGTAGAGACGGCGGCGGCGCACCCGCGCGGGGCGCCCGAACCGCATCAACAGCTGGCGGAACGCCGTCAGCCGCGCCTCGCCCCATTCGCGGTAGTCGCCCGGCACATTCGGACCCGTGTTCAGGTGGTCGGTCGTATAGACGGCCTGTTCGAGCGCCGCATACCCGCTCGCGCCCATCGCCACGAAATCGGCCTGCTGGCTCGAAAGCGTGCTCCCACTGCCATCGAGCACATGCCGCGCGCGGTAGTACAGCTTCAGGTTCGCACCCGTTGGCGCCGTCTCCACGTGCAGGAAGAGCGCCGATGCCCACGTGCCGAAGCCGATGTAGGCCGGCGGGTATTCGCCCACCGGGTATTCCACTGCCTCGACCCCCATGACATCGAGCCCCACAAGCGAGACTTCACGGCTGCCCGCCGTCGTCGCCAGCGTCGCCGTCTTCTCCTGCGGCATCGCTTCGCTCAGCTCCGTGAGCGCGCGGTCGATGTGGCGGTCGAGTTGCGCGTCCGTCCAGCGGTAGCTGCCGGCATCGGTGTCGTGGAGGTCTTTGCGAACGCGGTCGCGGACGTCGGAGAGCGTGGTCATGCCGAGACCATGCCGCCCACGCCGGACGATCGCGAAGGGCCAGCTGGCACGCCGCCCTCCGCTACCATGGCACCATGCCGACCCGTCCCGCCGTCTCCGCCGACCTCGACACGATCATCGAACTCATCCACGGCCTCGCCGAATACGAACGCGAACCGGACGCCGTGAAGCTCGACCGCGCGGAGCTGGCCGACCACCTATTCGGGCCGCGGCCCTTCGCCGAAGTCCTCATCGCCGAAACCGCCGCCGGCGCGAGCGCGGGTTTCGCCCTCTTCTTCCACAATTACAGCACCTGGGAAGGCCGCCCGGGCATCTACCTGGAGGACCTTTTCGTGCGCCCGGAACTGCGCGGGCAGGGGTTCGGCAAGGCGTTGCTCGCCGCCATCGCCCGCATCGCCCGCGAGCGGAAGTGCGCCCGCTTCGAATGGGCCGTGCTCGATTGGAACCAGCCCTCGATCGACTTCTACCGCGCGCTCGGGGCCGTGCCGATGGACGAATGGACGACCTACCGGGTAGCCGGCGATGCCCTCGCCGCGCTCGCGAACGAGCCGCTCCGCCCCGTCTGAAGCACCGCGCCGGGGATGCGAAAGGGGTGGCCGGCTGGCCACCCCTCCTGGTGTGTCGCGAAACCGCCGAGGCTAGGCCTGGGCCGCCGGCTGCGGGCGGCGATGGCGGTCGTACATCGAGCCGGTCTGCGCGATCGGCTTGAAGGCGTTCTCCATCTGCCTGCCGCACTCCTCCAGCGACCAGCGCTCGTTCGAATGGATCGAGCGGATGGGCTCCGGGTTGGAGTAGAGGGTGATGTCGTAGCCGCTCGCGCCCACGACCCAGCCGCTGAGCCAGCTCGAAGCCTTCGAGGCCATGTACGTCACCGGGATGGCGACGTTGTCCGGCGAGCGGCGCGGGTCCTCGGTCTGGTCCGGCACACCGCCGCGGCGGCGCTCCGTGGGCACCGTCGCCGTCATGCGCGTGGCCGCGCCGGGGGCGATCGCGTTCGCCGTCACGCCGTAGCGGTGCAGCGAGTTCGCGCAGGCATAGGTGAAGCCGACGATGCCGAGCTTCGCCGCCGCGTAGTTCGGCTGCCCGGGCGCGCCGAAGAGGCCCGAACCCGAGGAGAAGTTGATCAGGCGGTAATCGCCCTCGCGCGCCTGCCGCCAGTAGATCGAGGCGAACTTCGTGGTGTTGAACGTGCCCTTGGCGTGCACGCTCATCACGCTGTCCCAGTCGTCCTCGGTCATGTTGAAGACCATGCGGTCGCGAAGGATGCCGGCCACGTTGACGAGCACATCGAGGCGGCCGAATTCGTCGAGCGCCGTCTTGATGATGTTCTCGGCCGCATCGTGGTTGGCGACGTCGTCGTAGTTCGCGACAGCCTTGCCGCCGGCCGCCTTGATGTCGTTCACCACGCCGGCGGCGGGGGTGTTGTCGGGCATGGAGCCATCGACGGCCACGCCGAGGTCGTTCACGACGACGGCCGCGCCTTCGGAGGCCATGAGGCGCGCGATGCTTGCGCCGATGCCGCGGCCGGAACCGGTGACGATCGCGACGCGCCCTTCGAGAGAGTTACCCATGGGATTCGACTTCCTTCTTCATGGATTGGCGGCTGCCCGCCGTGCAACGGGCGAGTATACGCCGGAGACGAGAGAAAGGAGAAAGGAGGAAGGAGAAAAGGGGTAGCGAGGAATGAGGAATGAGGAATGAGGAATGAGGGAGGGGCTACCCCCGGGGGAGGCTTACGCCCCCGGGGGGTAGCCCCTGGGAACTGGGAACCGGGCACTGGGAACTGGGAACTACACCGCGACGTCGCCCCGTTCGCCCGTGCGTACGCGGACGGCGGTTTCGACGGGGATGACGAAGATCTTGCCGTCGCCGATGTTGCCCGTGCGAGCCGCGCGGATGATGGCGTCGATCGCGCGGTCCACCGCCATGTCGGCGACGACGACTTCGACCTTGATCTTGGGGAGCATATCGACCGTGACGGTTTCGCCGCCGCGGCCCTGGTGGACGATGCCGCGCTGCGCGCCGCGGCCCGTGACCTGGATGAAGTTCATCCCGTGGATGCCCAGGTCGTCGAGCGCCTGCTTCACCTCGTTCAGCTTCTCCGGCCGGACGATGGCTTCGATCTTCTTCATCGGTTCCTCTCCAATGGGTATGGGCGAATGCCCGGCGGACATGGCTGCGCCGGCCGCGTGCGGCGAAGCGTATCAGGCTGGGCGGCGCCCCCACCGCACGGTGGGGGCGCCGCCGGGGACCGGGACCGTCAGGAAGTCGCGGCGCCCTTTTCGAGCGAGGCCGCGTAGGTGGCCGGCGGCGCCGGGAGGATCGGCCCGGGAGCCATCGGCACGCCGCCTTCGTCCTGCGTGTACGCCCGTTCGCCGTGCTGCGTCACATCCAGGCCCAGCTCCTCTTCCTCGGCGCTGACGCGGATGCCAACGGTGAGATCGAGCACCTTGAGCAGGACGAACGTCACAATGAAGGAGTAGGCGCCGATGACGCCCACGCCCACCAGGCTATCGGTCAGGCGGTTCCAGTTGCCGTTGATGACGCCATCGGCGTAGGGCAGGCCGCTCACCGAGGCATCGGCGAAGATGCCCGTCGCGACCGCGCCCCAGATCCCGCCGACACCGTGCACGCCCACCACGTCCAGGCTGTCATCGAAGCCGATGCGAGCCCGCAGCCGCACCGCGCCGTAGCAGAGCACGCCCGCCACGCCGCCGATGAGGATGGCCGACATCGGTTCGACGTAGCCCGAGGCCGGGGTGACCGCGACCAGGCCGGCCACCGCGCCCGAGACGCCACCGACGACGCTCGGCTTCCCGCCCGCCCACCAGTTGATGAGCGTCCAGAAGAGGGCCGCCGTGGCCGCCGCGAGGGCGGTGTTCACGAAGGCGTAGACGGCCTGGGGCGTCGCCCCGCCCGCGCTGCCCGCATTGAACCCGAACCAGCCGAACCAGAGGATGGCGCCGCCCAGCACCACCATCGTGATGTCGTGCGGCTCCATCGATTCCGAGCCGTAGCCCTTGCGCTTGCCGAACACCAGCACCGCCGCGATGGCCGCGAAGCCCGCGTTCACGTGAATCGCCAGGCCGCCCGCGAAGTCGAGCGAATTCAGGCCGATGTCCGGCGTGTCCGCGTTCGTCGCGAAAGCGCTCAACCAGCCATCGTAGGCGAAGACCCAGTGCGCCACCGGCACATACACGAGCAGCGCCCACGCCGCCGTGAACACCAGGAACGGCCCGAACTTGGCGCGTTCGGCGAAGGCGCCGGTGATGAGCGCGGGCGTGATGATGGCAAACATCAGCTGGAAGGCCATGAACAGCAGGTGCGGAATGCCGATGCCGTAGACGGCGCCATTGGGCCCGCCCATCTCGGCGCCCACGCCGCTCAGGAACGCCCAATCGAAGTTGCCGATCAGGCCCCTGCCCTGGTCCGGGCCGAAGGCGAGCGAGTAGCCCACCACCACCCAGATGATGGCGACGACGCCCGTCGTGATGAACGACTGCATGATCGTCGCGAGGACGTTCTTGTTCCGCGTCAGCCCTCCATAGAAGAACCCGAGACCGGGCGTCATGAAGAGCACCAGCGCGGAGGCGGTCAGCATCCAGGCGATGTTCCCGCTGTTCAGTTCCATTCCCCGTACCCCGCTTAGTGGCTGCGGGCCGGGGATGGCTCACCCCCGGTCCGATGCGCCAAACGGTAGGAGCGCGAGATTTCCCGGCCGTTTCCCGGGCGTTACGGGGGCATTTCCTGATCGTTACGCTCATGTTTCGTGGGCCCAACGGCCGTGGCGGTGATTCACAAGGAATTCGCGGTAAATTTGCGCCGGAACGCAACGGTAGAGTTGCGGTGAAGCCCACGCCGGGGGATGATTTCCTTACATCGCTTTCCTGCTGCCCACTCCGTTAAAGCAACCTTTCCACGCGACTGTGTTGTATTGACCGGAAGGTAAGCACTGCCTAGCGTGACATTCGAGCGACGACGACGACCGTGCTGTGGGGCGGTGGGGCACATGAAGTGGGGACCGAAAACCGAATGACCAGGGCGACCATGGAGAACGGGAAGCCTCCCGTATCGGCAGGGCTGGGCAGCCGTATCCGCGCCGCGCGGCGCGATGCGGGCATGAGCCAGGGGCAGCTCGCGCAGGCCCTCAGCACCACCCAGAGCGCCATCAGCCTCTACGAGGCCGGCCAGCGTTCCGTCGGCATCGATATGCTCCTGAACGTCGCCCGCATCCTCAACCGCCCCCTCCATTACTTCCTCGGCGAAGACGGCGACATGCTCTACGTCAAGGATAGCGACATCGCCGAGCTCATCTCCGAGCTCGAACAGCACCCGGAAGACCTCCCGGACCTGCTCGCCTACTGGCACTTCCTCCGCTGGCGCCGCACCAGCACCAACGGCCGCCACTAGGCCGTCCCTCTTCCGCACCGATCGCGACCCCGGTGATGAGCCGGGGTTGTTTTTCGCCCGGCGCGGAGCGCGCTCCTCCGCTACGCTCCCCCGATGCGATTCCGCCGCGGCCTCTGGCGTCACCCGGACTTCCTCCGGCTGTGGGCGGGCACGACCATCTCGCTCGTCGGCTCCGGGCTCGGCGCGGTGCAGTTCACCGCGCTCCTCTTCCTCGATGCCTCCGCCCGCGAAATGGCCGGCCTCACCGCCGTGGGCGTCCTCCCCGGGCTCCTTGGCGGCCTCGCCGCCGGGGCCTGGACCGACCGTGCCCGCCGCCGCCCCATCCTCATCACCGCCGATCTCGCGCGCGCCGCCCTGCTCCTGTCGCTGCCCGCCGCCGCCCTGTTCGATGCCCTGGCGATGCCGCAGCTGTACGCCGTCGCCTTCTTCCTTGGCGGCCTGGGCATCCTTTTCGATGTCGCCTACCGCTCGTATCTGCCCGCCCTCGTGGCGAAGGAGAACCTGATCGAGGCGAACAGCAAGATCGCCGCCAGCGGTTCCGCCGCAGAGATCTTCGCCTTCAGCCTGGGAGGCTGGATCAGCCAGCTCACGAGCGCCCTCACCGCCTGCGCCGCCGACGCCGTGTCGTTCCTCGGGTCCGCCTTCTTCGTCGCCCGCATCCGCGCCCCCGAGCCCGCCCCCGAGCGGCTCGAAATCGAGGGCGGCCTCGCCCGCGAGGCCTTCCAGGGCTTCGCCACCATCCGCCGCGACGCCCGCCTCCTCGGTATCGCCGCCAGCGTCGGCGGCGTGCACCTCAGCCACGGGCTCATCGGCGCCGTCATCCTCGTCTATGCGAACCGCACGCTCGGCCTCGCGCCAGGCGTGATGGGCCTCGTGTTCGCCATCGGCGGCGTCACCTCCCTCGCCGGGACGATGGCCACCACGAGCATGACCCGCCGCCTCGGCGCCGGCCGCGCCCTCGTCATCGCCAGTTTCGCCGGCGCGCTCGCGTCGCTCACCCTGCCCGCCGCGCGCGGCCCCGAGCTCGCCGCCATCGCCTTTCTCACCGCCGGCCAGCTCCTCAGCGACCCCTTCGACGCCGTTCGCGAAATCACCCGCACAAGCGTCGAACAGGCGATCACCCCGGATACCGTGCGCGGGCGCGTGAACGCCGGCCTCCAGCTCCTCGCCATGACGGCGCAGCTCGCCGGGTCGCTCGCGGCCATCGCCTTCGTGCCCGCGCTGGGCATTCGCGCGATTCTGCTCATGGCCACCGCCAGCCAGCTCGCGGGCGCGGCCGCCCTTGCCCTCTCGCCCGTGCGCCACGAACACGACCTCGAAGCCGCCCGCCCCGCGCCCATCGCCTGACGCGCCGCTACAATCCCGCCCGGGAGGGACGCCATGGCACAGCTGCGCGCGGTCATCTTCGATGTCGGGGGCGTGCTCACGACTTCGCCCGTCACCGCCATCCGCGATTGGGCGGTGGCCCAGGGCATCGATTACGGCGTGCTCGGCCCCATGCTCGCCCACACCGAAAGCGCCTGGTCACGCTACGAAAAGAGCCTCCTCAGCGAGGACGAGTTCGTTGTCGCCTGCGAGGAAGAAGCGCGCGCGCATGGCATCGCCGGCCTGGATGCGCGCACCATGCAGAACATCGCCTTCCGCGGCCAGGCCGTCCGCCCCGAGATGATCGCTGTCGTCCGGCACCTCAAGGGCAGGGTCGCCCTCGGCTGCATCACCAACAACGTCGTGCGCGAAGACTCCCGCCCCCGCGGCGTCTGGGACCTGGGCGCGCTCTTCGAGTGCGTCATCGAATCCGCGAAGGTGGGCATCCGCAAGCCCGACCCGGCGATCTACCGCATGGCCTGCGACGCGCTCGGCGTCACCCCGCCCGAAGCCGCCTTCCTCGATGACCTGGGCGCGAACCTCAAAGGCGCGCGTGCCCTCGGCATGACGACGATCAAGGTCGACCACACGGCGCGCGCCATTGACGAGCTCGAGGCCGCCCTGGGGATGCCGCTGCCGAAGTAGAGAAAAGAGAAAAGAGGAAGGAGAAAAGGAGACGGGGGCAACCCCGTGCGGGCCGGATGGCCGCGGCTGGCCACTCCTTTTCTCTTTCCTCCTTTCTCTCGTCTCTTTCAGACCCCGTGCTACGATCGTGCCGGAATCGGCTCCCGGGGCGCGCACTTCGCCCGGCAGCGGGGGCGATGGGGGTGCCGGTTGGAATCCGAACAGTACGTCTCGCCGGTGCTGGCGGCGCTCTCGCTCGGTGTCGTTTTCGTTGTGCTCATGGCCATGCTCGTGCTCGAAGCGCCCTGGGCCGGCCACGTCCGCGACTTCTTCGCCGACCGGGCCCAACTGGCCATGTTCGTCGTCGCCTTCACGGCGATGGCCTCATCCCTCTATTACTCCGAATACGTGAAGTTCATCCCCTGCGAGTTCTGCTGGCTCCAGCGCATCGCCATGTATCCGCTGGCGGTGCTGCTCTTCGTCGCGCTCGTCTCCCGCGACCGGCTTTCGCCGCGCTACATCGTCACGTTGGCGGCGGTGGGGCTGTCGCTTTCGATCTATCACTACCAGTTGCAGCTCTTCCCCGAACAGAAGGGCGTCTGCTCCGGCCTCGTCTCCTGCACCGACCGCAACGTGACCGAGTTCGTGATCGTCTCGATCCCGTTCATGGCGGGCGCCGGCTTCCTCACCGTGCTCCTGCTCCAGCTGGGCGAGTTCCGCGCCCGCCGCTGGGGCGAGAGATAAGAGAAACGAGGAAAGAGAAACGGGGTGGCCAGCCGCGTCCATCCGCCCCGCACGGGGTTGCCCCCTGGGCTTGCCCCGATTTGACGGACAGTGTTCTTAGGCGGCGGGAGCCGTCTCAGGTTGGCGGAGTCTACCAGCCTCGTAGGTGGCGGGGCTCTGGTAGCCGAGGGCGGAATGGATGCGGCGGCGGT
>JADLBC010000008.1 GCA_020847985.1 Dehalococcoidia bacterium | reverse complement strand
GTCCCGGGTGCCAACGACCTGGTTACGCTCGACCAGGGCGCGGCCTACTGGATCGCCATCAAGGGGCCGAGCTCCGTCACCTGGACCATCGCGACCAAGGTGGACCAGTAACACCCGATTGATGGCCAATAGCCTCGAAGGCCCCGCTCACGCGGGGCCTTCGCCTTGGGTTTTGCGCGGCGACGCCGCCTTTTTCAACAAAATGGTTCAAAAAGGTTGAGTGGACCGGGGATGCGCCCTACGATGGACGCATGCAGGGAACACGGGACCGCGTCCTCGAACTGATCGTCCAGCGCCGCGAGGCGAGGGTCGAGGAGATTGCGGGTGAACTCGATATCACCACGGCGGCGGTGCGCCGGCACCTGGACCATCTTCGCGCCGACGGGCTCGTCGACGTGCGGATGGTGAAGCAGCCGACCGGCCGCCCCTACCACGCCTACCACCCCACGGAGCGGGCGATCGGGGCGATGACCTCGGCGAACGCGGACCTGCTGGAGCGGATGCTGCGCGGGTTGGGCGAACGCGAGGACGTGATCGCGCAGGTGATGACGAGCGTGGCCGAAGGGCTGGCGCAGAAGCATCGCGCCGAGGTCCCGGCATCGGTCGCGACGGCGGAACGGGTGGGCCACGTCACGGCGAGCCTGCGCCAGGAGGGGATCCTCGAGAGCTGGCGCGCCGACGCCGAGGGGTTCCGGCTGGTGAACGGCACCTGCCCATACCGGAAGGCGGCGGAGATTTCGCCGCTGCCGTGCGAATCCGACCGTAAAGCCATCGAATTGCTGCTGGGCCTGGACGTGGAACAGCTCAACCGGATCGTCGATGGTTCACCGATTTGCGAATACCTGGTACGCACCGCACGTGCGCCGGGCGATTCCATTCCGATCGACATCATTGAAATGCCCCAGGGAGTGCGATGAGTACGACACCGCTGCTTGATATCCAGGACGTGCGCGCCAATATCGGCGAGAAGGAAATTCTCAAAGGTCTTTCGCTGCGCATCAATGCCGGCGAAGTGCACGCCATCATGGGCCCGAACGGGTCGGGGAAAAGCACGCTCGCCAACGTGCTCATGGGCAACCCGAACTACACGGTGACGGGCGGCGAAGTGCTCTTCCGGGGGCAATCGCTGCTCGGGATGCCGGCCGATGAGCGCGCCCGCCTCGGGATGTTCCTGGCGTTCCAATACCCGGTCGCCATCCCGGGCGTGACGATGGTGAACTTCCTGCGGCAAGCCGTGAACGCGCGCCGCGGCGGCGATGTGCCGATTCGCGAGTTCCGCGAACTGCTCTTCGCGAAGATGGATCTGCTGAAGGTGGACCCGGACTTCGCGCGCCGCTACGTGAACGACGGCTTCAGCGGCGGCGAAAAGAAGCGCGCCGAGATGCTCCAGATGGCGATGCTCCAGCCCTCGATGGCGGTGCTGGACGAGACGGACTCGGGCCTGGATATCGACGCGCTGCGCACGGTGGCGGAGGGCGTAAACGCACTCATGAACCCGGAAATGGGGCTGCTGCTGATTACGCATTACCAGCGGCTCTTGAACTACATCAAGCCGCAGTTCGTGCACGTGCTCATCGATGGGCGCATCGCGCGCTCCGGGGGCCCGGAACTCGCGCTCGAGCTGGAGGAATCCGGCTACGACGAGCTCGAAGCGGCGCTGGCCACGGCCTGAAGCGCCCGAAAGGGGAATAACCGATGACTTCCGCTCCCGATCTCATTCGCGACGAAGGGTATAAGTGGGGCTTCCACGACGAAGACGAGGCGCTGTTCAAGGCGAACAAGGGCCTCACCCACGAACTGATCGACGTGATGTCGAACATGAAGGAAGAGCCGGACTGGATGCGGGAATTCCGGCACCGGGCGCTCGACACGTTCCGTGGAAAGCAGGACCCGCCCTGGGGAACGCCGCAGCTCAAGGAAATCGACTTCGACGATATCCACTACTACGTCCGCGCGACGGATCGCGATGAGCGGTCGTGGGAGGACGTGCCGGAGTACATCAAGAACACCTTCGACCGGCTGGGCATTCCGGAGGCGGAGAAGAAGTACCTCGCGGGCGTGGGTGCGCAGTACGACTCGGAAGTGGTGTACCACAACATCCGCGAAGACCTTGAGAAGCAGGGCGTGATCTTTGTCGGCACCGACCAGGGACTGAAGGAACACGAGGACATCTTCAAGGAGTACTTCGGGACGGTGGTGCCACCGGGCGACAACCGGTACGCGGCGCTCAACAGTGCGGCGTGGTCGGGTGGGTCGTTCATTTATGTGCCGAAGGGCGTGAAGGTCGAAGTCCCGTTGCAGGCTTACTTCCGCATCAACACGCAGAATATGGGCCAGTTCGAACGCACGCTGATCATCGCGGATGAGGGCAGCCAGGTTCACTACGTCGAGGGCTGTACCGCGCCGGTGTACCGTTCGGATTCGCTGCACAGTGCGGTGGTCGAGATCGTCGTCAAGAAGGGTGCGCGGGTGCGCTACACGACGATCCAGAACTGGTCGAACAACGTGTACAACCTCGTGACGAAGCGGGCGATGGCCTACCAGGACGCCGTCATGGAGTGGGTCGACGGCAACCTCGGGTCGAAGCTGACGATGAAGTACCCGAGTGTGTACCTGATGGAGCCCGGCGCGCACGGGGAGATTCTTTCGCTTGCGTTCGCGGGCGAAGGGCAGCACCAGGACGCAGGCGGCAAGATCGTGCACGCGGCGCCGAACACGACCTCGACGATCATTTCGAAGTCGCTTTCGAAGGACGGCGGGCGGACCAGCTACCGCGGCCTGCTGAAGGTGTACGACGGCTGCGACAACGTGAAGTCGACGGTGCGCTGCGACGCGCTGCTGCTCGATGAGACGTCGCGGTCGGACACGTACCCGACGATGGAGATCGACGCCCCGGACGTGCACATCCAGCACGAGGCGTACGTTTCGAAGCTCGGCGAGGACCAGCTGTTCTACCTCCAGAGCCGGGGGCTGAGCGAGGAAGCGGCGGCGAAGATGATCGTGAACGGGTTCGTCGAACCGATCGTGAAAGAGCTGCCGATGGAGTACGCGGTGGAGCTCAATCGGCTCATCGAAATGCAGATGGAAGGGGCGGTCGGCTAACGCCGGCAGCCGTCCGCGGGCGTGCCCGCCGGGATGCCGGGGGCCCGCGCCGCGAAAAGGGGATGTGGGAATGACTTCTGCTGTGGAACAACGGCCGCGCACGCTGACGGCGGCGGCGAGTGCCGCGCTTGGGGCGGCGCTGTTCGACTCGCCGGCGATGGCGGAATTGCGGTCGCGCGCCGCGGCGGCAATCGAGCGCCTGCCGCTGCCGACGACGCGCGAGCGGCCGTGGAAGTACATGGACCTCTCGGGGCTCGACCTCGATGCGTACACACCCGCTTCGAGCACAAACGGCTTCCAGGCGCCGGTCGTCGATGGCGACTACGCGGCTGTGCTGCGGCAGGTGAACGGCGTCACGATCTCGGACGAACTGCTGGCGGAGGGCGTGAAGGCGGTCGCGTTCGACCGTGACGGCGACCCGGCGTTGCAGGCAATCATCGACAGTGCGCTGGGCAGCGCGGTGCCATTCGACCGGAACCAGCTGACGGCGGCGCACTACGCGTTCCTGCGGGGCGGGGTGCTCGTGAACGTGGCCGCGAACGCGGAAGTCACGCTGCCGGTGCGCATCGCTCGCTGGTACAACGGCGAACGCGCGCTGGTCACGCCGCATACGCTCATCGTCAGCGGCGCGAACAGCCGCGTGAGCGTGATCGAGGACTTTCGTTCGACGGACGACGACATCGTTGCGCTGCCCGTGGTGGAGATCCTGCCGGGACCGGGTTCGGAGATCCGGTACACGGCGCTGCACCGCTGGGGGGCGAAGACGCGCGTCTTCAGCGAGCAGCGGACCATCACGGCACGGGATTCGGCGCTCCACGGGCTGAGCCTGGCTGTTGGGGGCGCGGTGGTGAAGTCGCACATTGAATCGACGCTTGCCGGGCGGGGTTCTTCGAGCGAACTGTTCGGGCTCGGCGTCGGATCGGCGCGGCAGCAGCACGACTTCTACACGCTGCAGGACCACCAGGGCGCGGACACGCGCAGCGACCTGCTCTTTAAGTCGGCGCTGAAGGGGCGTTCGCGGTCGGTGTACTACGGGCTCACGCGGGTTGGGCTCGGCGCGAAGAACGCCGATGCGAACCAGGAGAACCGGAACCTGCTGCTGAGCAAGCTCGCGAAGGCGGACAGCGACCCGGTGCTGGAGATCCTGACGAACGACGTGATTCGTGCGAGCCACGGCGCCACGGCGGGGCCGGTGGACGAGGAGCAGCTCTTCTACCTGCAGGCGCGTTGCCTGCCGCACGCGCAGGCCGAGGCGCTGCTGGTCGCGGGCTTCCTCGCGCAGGTGCTCGACCGGGTGCCGGACGAGGCGCTGCGGACGGAGCTGGCCGAATCGCTCGAGGCGAAGCTCGCCGAATGACCGGCCGGCGCAATCCGGTTCCGGGGGGTGCATGAGATGACAACCGCGACCGCCCTCGACATCAGTGCCATCCGCGCGGGCTTCCCCATCCTGGGGGAGACGGTGAACGGCCGGCCGCTGGTGTATCTCGATAACGCCGCGACGACGCAGAAGCCGCGCGAGGTGATCGACGCGCTCGTTCGCTACTACGAAACGACGAACGCGAACATCCACCGCGGCATCCATGCGCTCGCGGTGCGCGCGACCGCGCAGTATGAGGGCGTGCGCGCGAAGGCGGCGGCCTACATCGGCGCGCCGCGTCCCGACGACATCGTCTTCACGCGCAACGCGACGGAGTCCATCAACCTCGTGGCGCGAGCCTGGGGCGACCAGCACATCCACGCCGGCGACGAGATCGTGCTCACGCAGATGGAGCACCACTCGAACATCGTGCCGTGGCAGTTGCTGGCGCGGCGCAAGGGCGCGCATCTGCGCTATGCGACGGTCACCGATGACGGCTACCTGGACCTCGACCAGTTGCGTTCGCTCATCGGGCCGAGGACGAAGCTGGTGGCGGTGGTGCACGCGTCGAACGTGCTCGGGACGATCAACCCGGTGGCGGAGATCGCGGCGATGGCGCGCACGGTGGGGGCGGCGGTGCTGGTGGACGGGGCGCAGAGCGCGCCACACCTGCCGCTGAACGTGACCGACCTCGGGTGCGACTTCTTCGCGTTCTCTTCGCACAAGATGCTGGGGCCGACGGGTGTGGGCGTGCTCTGGGCGCGCCCGGGGCTGCTCGACGCGATGGATCCGTTCCTCGGCGGCGGCGAGATGATCAGCATCGTGAAGCCGGACAGCTCGACGTGGGCGGATGTGCCGCACAAGTTCGAAGCAGGCACGCCGAACATCGCGGATGTGATCGCCTTCGGGGCCGCGCTGGACTACCTCACGAACCTGGGCATGGACGCGGTGCGGGCGCACGAGATGAACCTGACAGCGTACGCGCTCGACCGGCTGCAGACGGTGCCCGGCCTGAAGTTCCATGGGCCGGCGAACGTGGCGCACCGGAGCGGATTGGTTTCGTTCGAATTGGACTCGGCGCACCCGCACGATGTCTCGACGATCGTGGATGCGTATGGCGTTGCGATCCGAGCGGGACACCACTGCGCGCAGCTGCTGATGCGGCGCCTGGGCGTGCCGGCGACGAACCGCGCGAGCTTCTCCATTTACAACACCCCTGGCGAGATTGACGTGCTCGTCGAGGCGCTCAACCACGTCGTGGAGGTGTTCA
The DNA here is from genome assembly GCA_020847985.1 of Dehalococcoidia bacterium. Lineage (GTDB taxonomy): Bacteria > Chloroflexota > Dehalococcoidia > Tepidiformales > Tepidiformaceae > Amarobacillus. Next base: position 497,968 of record JADLBC010000008.1, on the reverse strand, counting down.
GCGATGGCGATCGCGGAACCACAGTTTGACGACCTCTACCGGGAGGTGATCATCGATCACTTCCGGAAGCCCCGGAACCGGGGCACGCTGCCCGCGCCGAGCCAGCACGCCGAGGGCATGAACCCGGTATGCGGAGACGAGATCGCGCTCGATCTCGATGTCTCCGGGGGGACGATCGCGGCGTTGGCGTTCACGGGCCAGGGCTGTTCGATAAGCCAGTCGAGCGCCTCGATGATGACGCAGCAGGTTCGCGGGCGGAGCATCGTGGAGGCAGAGCGTATCGCCGACCTGGTGAGCGCGATGCTGGTCGACGGAGCGGAGCCCTCGGCCGAGATCGGCGACCTGGAGGCGCTCCAGGGGGTCGCGAAATTCCCCGTCCGCGTGAAGTGCGCCCTGCTCGCCTGGAAGGTGCTGCGCGAAGGACTGGACCAGGCGAAATCACCCGCCGCGGCGGCGCTGTAGGAGTTCAATCAATGGCAGAAACCACCACCCTTCCCACGCATGACGAGCTGATGGCCAAGCTGCAGCTGGTGAACGACCCGGAGATCAACCTGAGCGTCGTGGACCTTGGTCTGGTGTATGGCGTCGAGATCGATGACGAGGGCGTCGTAAGCGTGACGATGACGCTGACGAGCCCGGGCTGCCCGCTCGGGCCCGTCATTCGCGGCGAAGCGTACGCGAAGCTGAAGGAGCTCCCGGGCGTGAAGGATGTCGATGTCCAGATCGTTTGGAGCCCGCCGTGGGACCCGCGGACGATGGCGAGCGAAGACGTGAAGATGATGCTGGGGATCTGGTAGGCCTCAGAACGGCAGCCGGAGGAACATCCCGAGCAGCACGCGGGCGGCGGTGAGCATCAGGTCCTGGTCGGTGGGCCCGGCCGTCTCATCGACGATAGCGGCGGCAAGGGACTGCGGACGTGCGAGGCCGTACGTGCGGCCGAGTTCGCCGATATCGAACCAGGTGGCGCGGCACGTGGCGCAGGCGTCGAGTTCGACACCTTTCACGGTGTCGCGCCCCATCGGTGCGCCGCAGGATGGGCACGCAAGCGCGGGACGTGTCCAGCCGCAGCCTCGGCAGACGCCGGCGGCGTCGAGACGGCCTTTGTCGCAGGAACGGCAACGTGCGGGGACCTCGGCGGCGAAGAGTGCTTCGCGGTCGTCCGCGGGATCGGCGACGCCGGCGGAGAGTGCATCGCCGCGCGCCCAGAAGCCGAAACAGCCGGGGCACCAGCGCAGCGGCTCCGTCGCGAGCACTTCGTAGCGCCGGAAGATTTCGAGTTCGCGGCCACAGTTCGGGCACGGTAGCGGCGCCTCGGTCGCGGCGTCCGGCGGGCGCACGGCCGCGGGCGTGACGGGGATGTCCCAGGAGCCCGTGGCGGCGAGTTGCCGCCGTGCCTCCGCGATCCATTGGTCGTCGGTGAGGGCCATGCCGTGGTTTTCGGCAGAGGTGGCCGGGCGGGCGAGCGCCGGCGGGGGATCGAATTGGGGTGAGCCTCGCGGCTCACCCCAACCCGAGCAAACCCACCACCCCTCACATCATCCGCACTTGGTGTAGCCGCAGCCGCGGCAGGTCAGGCAGCCTTCGCCGTAGAAGAGCACCGCGCCGCATTCCGGGCAGCCGACACCGCTCAGCACCTTGGCGTCGTAGACGTTGATGGTCTCGTCGACGGCGGTGCTGGGGGCGATCTGATCGACCGGGATGAGCGGCGGCTGCGCGGAGGCGCGGGCGCCATCGAACTTCAGTTCGAGGTACCGGAACACGTAATCCACGATGCTCGTGGCGATCGGGATCTGGCGGTTGCCGGTCGGGCCGCTGGGCTCGAACCGGGTGTTCTTGAGTTTGCTGGCGAGTTCGGCGATGGGCACGCCGTACTGGAGGGCGTAGCTCGTGAGCATGGCGACGGTGTCCATGAGGCCGGACACGGTCGAGCCCTGCTTGTTGACGTTGATGAAGACTTCGCCGGGCGTGCCGTCATCGAACAGGCCGACGGTCATGTAGCCTTCCTGTTCGCCCACGCGGAACTTGTGGGTGATGGCGGCGCGCTCATCGGGGAGCTTGCGGCGAACGGGGCCGGTGTGCTGGAGGACGAGCGCCTGGGCGGCCTCGACGGCCTTCTGCTCTTCGGACTTCTCGGCGAACTTGAGGACCTGGAGGTCGCGGGAGCCATCGCGGTAGATGGTGAGGCCCTTGCAGCCGGTGTGGTACGCGAGTTCGTAGGCGGTGCGCACGTCATCGACGGTGGCGTTGTTGGGGAAGTTGATCGTCTTGGAAACGGCGTTGTCGGTAGCCTCCTGGAAGGCGGCCTGCATGCGCACATGCCATTCGGGCTCGATTTCGTGCGCCGTGACGAACACATCCTTCACCCATTGGGGCACATCGGCGCGGCCGGCGAGATGGCCACCCTCGGCGAGGAAGCGGACCAGTTCGTCGCTGTAGAAGCCCTCGGCGCGCGCGACTTCCTCGAAGGCCTTGCTCACTTCGGCGAGTTCGGTGCGCTTCGTGGGGTCGTTCTTATCGAGGTAGTGCGAGCGAATGAAGGCGAGGGCGAAGACGGGTTCGATGCCGCCCGAGCAGTCGGCGATGATGCTGAGGGTGCCCGTGGGGGCGATGGTGGTGCGGGTGGAGTTGCGCATCGGGCGGGGGCCCTCGTGGCCGCGCGGGCCATAGATGGAATCGGCCCAATCGGGGAAGCTGCCGCGGACGAGGGCGAGCTGGTTGGACGCGGCATCGGCTTCGCGCTGGATGAAGCCCATGACGTCGCGCGCGAGTTGGAGAGCGGCTTCGGAGCTATAGGCGGTGCGCATGGCGATGAGCATGTCGGCCCAGCCCATGACGCCGAGGCCGATGCGGCGGATGGCATGCGAGGTCTCGGCGATCTCGGGGATGGGGTAGACGTTCATCTCGATGACGTTGTCGAGCATGTGGACGCAGCGGCGGACGACCTGGCCGAGGCGGTCGTAATCCACCCGGGGCTGGCCGCCGGCTTCGACCACGAACTGGCCCAGGTTGATGGAGCCGAGGTTGCAGCTATCGAAGGGGTAGAGGGGCTGCTCACCGCAGGGGTTCGTGGATTCGACGGGACCGCGCTTCGGCACGGGGTTCGCACGGCCGGCGTTGATGCGGTCGAGGAAGACGACGCCGGGGTCGCCATTCTTCCAGGCGTTCGCGAACATCGTTTCCCAGACTTCGCGGGCGGGTCGGGAGCCGACGGCCTCGCCGGTCTGGGGATTGATGATGTCGTAGTCGGTGCCCTCTTCGACGGCCTTCATGAAGGCATCGGTGACGGCCACGCTGATGTTGAAGTTCTGGAGGGTGGTCATATCGGCCTTCATGGCGATAAAGGCATCGATATCGGGGTGGTCGACGCGGAGGATGCCCATGTTGGCGCCGCGGCGGGTTCCGCCCTGCTTGATCGCCTCGGTGGCGGCGTCGAACACCTTCATGAAGGAGACGGGGCCGCTGGCGACGCCCATGGTGGACTTCACGCGGTCGTTCGCGGGGCGCAGGCGGGAGAAGGCGAAGCCGGTGCCGCCGCCGGACTTGTGGATCATGGCGGTGTGCTTGACGGCTTCGAAGATGCCCTCGATGGAGTCCGGCACGGGGAGGACGAAGCAGGCCGAGAGCTGCTGGAGGTCGCGCCCGGCGTTGACCAGGGTGGGCGAGTTGGGGAGGAAGTCGAGGGAGGCCATGAGCTGGTAGACGCTCTCCTCGGCGGCGGCGCGGTCGCCTTCGTTGCCACCGAAGCGAAGTTCGGCCTCGGCGAGGTTGCGCGCGACACGGCGGAAGCACTGGTCCGGCGTCTCGATGGCATCGCCCCGGTCATTGCGCGCGACGATGCGGCGCTCCATGACGACGGCGGCGTTTTCGGACAGTTCGGCGGGACGGAAGTCGCCCGCGCCGGAATCGAAGCCAAATCGAGAAACCGTGACCATGGACCAACCTCCATTCCCGGCGGAAACCGGGGTACGCATTCTAGAACATCTGTTCGGCGTTGACTACGTTTTCGCGCGTCTCCCGGCGCTGGGGTGGTGGGTCATGAGCGGCCCACCATTTCGGGGACTTCGTCGTTGCGGCGGAGAACGGGACCTGGAGCCATGGAGCCTCCGCGCACGGCGACGAGCTTGCGGCCTCCGGCGGCCGTCACAGAGTCTTCGCTGCCGTAGTGGGCGAGCAGCCGGGCAATGGTGGCGGCTTCACCCTCGCCACGAACCATCGCGACGAGTTCGTGCGGCCGGAAGTCGCGAACGGCTAGCAGGTAGCCTTTTTCCGAGAACACGAGGCCGCTGACATCGGCTTCGCCATCGGGCGTGGAACGAATCGCACCATCGAGGCGCAGGCCATGCACTTCCCAGATCTTCATCCGGCGGCCCCCGCGGCGGCGCCGTCGCCATCATCGAAGAGGCGCGGGCGGGCGGCTTCGGCGCCGGTGCCGGGAAGGGCGAGCTGCAGGGTCTTTTCTTCATGGGTGGCGATGCGGCCCTCTTCGACGGCGATCACGAACTCCTTGAGGGAGGCGATATCGCTGAAGGGCCGGTACACGGAGGCGAAGCGGACGTAGGCGATGTGGTCGAGCTTGCGAAGCGCATCCATGGCAAGCTCGCCGACGAAGGTGGAGGGCACTTCGGCGCGGCCATCGGCGATGACGCGGGCTTCTATCTCGGCGACCATGAGCTCGAGTTCGGCGACGGAGACCTGGCGTTTGCTGCAGGCCTTGCGGAGCCCGGCGAGGAGCTTTTCGCGGTTGAAATCCTCGCGGCGGCCATCACGTTTTATGATCTGGACGACCGACAGCTGGACGGACTCGACGGTGCTGAAGCGCTCGCCGCAGGCCACGCACTGGCGGCGCCGCCGGATGCCGTCGTCGGTGGCGCGGCTATCGGTGACGCGGGTGTCGCGGGCGTGGCAGTAGGGGCAGCGCACTCGCCATAATCCTGAGCGTTTGATTAGTCCCTTTAGCAATTGAGCGGCGGAACGGTGCGCATCGTCCCCCAGATGTAGTAGGCCGTCAACCCCTCGGTACCAGATCTGGTAGGCGACGTTACGTCGCGTGTGAATCCAGCCGCGTTCCCGTACGAGAAAACTGCAATGTGGAATTCATGCGGAGCTTTCGACACCAGGGCCCTTCAGCGCCGCCGGGGCGTGTGAAAATCGCAGCCGGGGGTGTCGGTCCAGGGGAAGGCGATGCCGCTCCCGGGGTGAAGGCAGCTGCCGCGTCCTCCATCACGATCCTCGATAAACTCGCGGCACTGGCCGCAGGCTTTGACCGGTGCGCGGCCGAGGAGCGAGCCGCGCTCCTCCCACGGCGCGAGCAGATCATCGCCGCGTCCGAGGAGCGGCGCATACCCGGCCGGGTCGTCGCCGGGGTCGGGGAGGGTGAAGGGCGCGGGTTCCCAGCCATCACGCCGGGTGGCACGCCTGTCGCGTTTGCGTTGTTTGCGGTGTCCCACGGAAGTCCAGCGTAGGGCGCGCGGCGGGGGCCCGCCAGCGGGGTCTGCTATCCTCGCGGCATGGCTGAATACGGGATCGTCGTCGTCGATGCGTTTACGCAGCAGCGGTACGCGGGGAACCCGTGCGCGGTGGTTTCGCACGCGGAAGGGCTCGATGAGGTGCGGATGCAGGCCATCGCGCGGGAGATGAACCTGAGCGAGACGGCGTTCGTGTTCCCTTCGACGCATGCGGACTTCCGGGTGCGGTTCTTCACGCCGCGCAAGGAGATCCCGCTGGCGGGACACCCGACGATCGCGACGATGTTCACGCTCGCGGCGGAGGGGCGCATCGACCTCGCGAGCGGCCGGGCGCACGTGACGCAGGAGTTGAGCGTGGGCGTGCTGCCGGTCGACCTCGAGCGCGACGCGGCGGGCGACGTGCGGGTGGTGATGACGCAGGCTCGCCCGGAGTTCGGCCGGCGGATGGACCGCGCGATGGTTGCGCAGGCGCTCGGCATCGGGACGGACGAACTGCTGCCGGAGATGCCGGTCCAGGTGGTGAGCACGGGCACGCCGCAGTGCATGGTGCCCGTGCGGTCGCTCGATGCACTGCGGCGGATTCGGCCGGATTACGGGCATCTTGGCGACCTGGAGAACACAGGGCGGTACTTCAGTCTTCACGCGTTCACGTTGGAGACGCTCGACCGCGCGAACCGCGCGCACGCGCGCCACTTTCTCGCGAACGGTGGGCCGTTGGAGGACCCCGTGACGGGGAGCGCGAGCGGCGCCATGGCAGCCTACCTGTGGAAGTACGACCTCGTGCGGGCGACGGCGTACTGCGTCGAACAGGGGCACCTGATGGGGCGCCCGGGCATCGTCGAGGTCGAGGTCGACGCCGATGGCGACGAACCCACGGGCGTGCGCATCGCGGGGAGCGCCGTGACGGTGCTGCGGGGGACGATCACGGTCTGAGGACGCGGGCGAGCCTTTCCCATGGCGAAAATGGAGGGCAAGGACCCGCCAATGGGCCGTAGACGGCCTTCCTGCGAAGCGACTATGCTTTCCATAGCGGGCCGTGGCCAGCGGTCGCGGTTATCCTCGCCGGGCGGAGCCCGAGCACAGTGAGGGATTGCATGGAAGCTACCCAGACGGAAGTCCTGGTGAACATCACGGACAAGGCCGCCGCGAAGGCGAAGGCGCTGCTTGAGGCGCGCGAACTGACCGATGGCGCGCTGCGCGTGTTCGTCGCGGGCGGCGGCTGCTCGGGCTACCAGTACGGCATGGCGCTCGCGCGCAGTGCCGAATCGGACGACCTGATCTTCGACCAGTCGGGCGTGAAGATCGTAATCGATCCGGAGAGTGCGCAGTATCTGCAGGGCGCCGAGATCGATTATGTCGACGACATCATGAAGAGCGGCTTCAGCATCTTCAATCCGAACGCGACGAAGAGCTGCGCCTGCGGGTCGAGCTTCCAGACGGCGGACGGTTCGGGCGAAGCGCGGCGCTGCTGCTAGTTCGACACACGTTCAAAAGGACCGTGATGAAGCGGGGTGACGCAGGTCATCCCGCTTTTTCGTGCCTTCGCGGTGGTCAGGCGTAGTGGGCGATCGCTCGCTTCAGCTGCTCGGCGACCTGTTCGCGCAGCGCCATCGGGGCGACGACGCGGGCTTCGGCGCCCCAGCCGAGCACCCACGGGACGAAATCGAATAGCACGGGCAGGGTGAGGAAGAGGCGCACGCCTCCGTCCTCGAGGTCCTCGAAGCGGCGGGAGGGGTGCCACGAGCTTTCGCGGACGCGCTGGGCGACGGCCGGGGAGAACTCGACGACGACGTGCTCCTCGCCCTCCTGGCTGACGATCCCACTCCAGCTCATGCCCATGCGGCGCACCGTGTTCGCGACATCGACGGGGGCGAAGCCGTGGCGGGTGTATTCGCACGTCCGGATGCGGTCGATCGCGAACGTGCGGATCTCGCCGTGTTCATGGCTGTAGCCGATGGCGTAGGCGGTGGAGTTCGCACGGCCGGGTTCGAGCAGGTAGGGGTCGAAGGTGAGGCTGCGCGCGCGGCGGCCGGGCGAGGCATAGCTGATGAGGACGGTGCGGCGGGAGATCCAGGCGTCGGTGAGGCGGCGGAGGATTCCCGCGCGGAGCCGGTTCTGGGGGCGCTCGCGCAGGTCATCGGCGGTGAGCGCGGCGTAGTTCGCCATGACGCCGGGGAAGGCCGCGCCCAGCTTGCCGAGCAACGTCACGCCGTCCTCGTCGAGTTCATCGGCGTTGCGCAGGAAGAGGCGCATGGCGAACAGCAGGGCACGCGCTTCGTGGGTGGTCAGCGAGATCGAGGGCACGGGGTGCATGCCGGGATTGAGGTAGTAACCCGCATCGTCCATGGGGACGGGTTCGCCCATGGCGTCGCCAAAGAATTCGAGGTCGCGCTGGACGGTGCGCACGCTGCATTCGAAGCGCTGGGCGAGCTCGGGCGGTTTCCAGCGGCGCTCGTGGAGGAGCCGCGCCAGGTCCTGTCGCCGTAGGTGCGAGGTCAGGTCCGTCATCGTTTCACCGCCAGCGCCGGCGAGCACCGAAGCTCACCGGGGCACGGGCGGAATATTACGCCCGCGAAAGGCGGGCAACTGTGACCTTTCGAATACAGCCGCGGCGTTTTTTCGCGATCGTGGCGCTTCGCCGTGTGTGGCGCCGCCAAAACGTACGCCGCCTTTACCCGGCGACGAGCATTGACGCGAAGTCGAACCAGGTTCGGAAGCGTGCTAGAGCGCGAGCGCGTCCCAGAGGCCGGTTGGTTCGAGCAGCGCGGCCATGCGGTCGAGCTTGCGCTCGCCCTGGAAGCGGGTGCGGTCGAAGATGCCTTCGAGCGCGATGACCGTGTTCTCGGTATCGGTCCGGGAGAGCAGCACAGGGATGCCGCGGGCGCCGGCGGAATCGAACAGGTAGCCGGAAGGCTGGCGGCCGCCGGTGAGGATGAGGCACTCGGGGGCCGTCTGCATTGCCGCCAGGTGCATATCGGTGCGGTCGAAGCGGACAACGACGGCCTTGGAGCTGAAACGGCGGAAGTAGGGCTGGCCGGCGTCGGAGGAGATGGGGGCGACAACGACGCGGTCGCAGGTGGCATTCATGTCGTCGCCCTGGACGATGACGTCGGCGTTGAGAGCGGCGCGGGCTTCTTCGACGCTGAACCCGGCGAGGGTCTGGTCTTCGGCGAGCAGGATGGCCGTGCCGCCGGCCGCGGCGCTGGCCAGGGGAACGTCGGTGACGATGGTGGCGGCGGGTTTGAGGCCCGCGGGAGTGCTCTTCGGGGCTTCGCCGCGAGCGACGACGACGACGGTGGCGCCGGGGATGTTCGCGGCTTCAGCGGCCGCTTCGACGACGGTGATGGCGGCCGGGTCGTCGGTGGGCGCCTCGGAGATGGTGCTCGCGGGGGAACCGGGAGCGAACGCGAGGGAAGCGAAGTGGGCGGCATCGGCATCGGCGCTGCCATCGCCGGCGAGGCGGAGGAGGCGCACAGGGCGGCCCTGGTAGGCATAGTGCCGCGCGATGGCGGTCGCGACGCCCGTCTTGCCGGCGCCAGGGGTGGCCGAGGTGACAACGACGATGGCCATGGAACGCTTCCCGGGCGCAGGACGCGCCTGCAGGGATTGTGCAGAGGTTCACGAGTTCCGGCAAGGAGGTGTGCGGGCTCGCTCGCGGAGTGGCGGGATGGGCTCGTACGATGCCGGGATGACCGTCACCCGTCGCGTCACCGTCGAACGCAACCGGCTTCGCTTCGCCGCGGCCCACATGGCGACCTTCCGGGGAACGTGCGAGCCGCTACACGGCCACAACTACGACGTCTCCGTCGAGCTGGAAGGGGAACTGGCGGAGGACTCGTGGGTGTGGGACTTCGGCGAGATCAAGCGGATGGCGCGCGAGCTGGCGGAGGCGCTCGACCACAAGTTCCTGCTCCAGCGCGAAAGCCGGCACCTGCGCATTTCGGAGCTGGAGGACGCGTGGGAGGTGGGGTTCGAAGCGCGCACCTATCGATTTCCGAAGTCCGATGTGGCGGTGTTGCCCATCGACAACACGACCGTGGAGCGGCTCTCTGAATGGATGGCGGGGCAGCTGGCGCCGGCGTTCCGGGCGATAGAAGGCGGGCGGTTCCGGCGGTTGACGGTGGGGTTGGAGGAGATGCCGGGCCAGGCAGGCTGGTATACTGTCGATCTATAGCCTGGCATTGCCGGGCGGGGAGGTCCGCGACAGATGCAGGAGCTGGACTGGAACAAGGCGATCAACGACATCCTCTCCGAGAAGATGACGTGCCAGGCGTGCAACGCGCTTGGGGACGAGATGATCGTGGGCTACACGCGGAGCGCGGAAGCCGCGGCGTTCGCCCAGCGCTGCCGGGATTGCACCGATAAGACGGACTGCGACGCGCGGAAACTGGTGGTGGTGTGCGAGCCGTGCGCGCGCATCTACCGGGTGAACGGCGAGAAGGTGGATGAGACGGGCATGATGGCGATCATGCTCGACGAGTGCCGCCACAACCTCGAAGAGTCGATTGACTACCTCGCCGGGTACTGGAAGGAAGACGCGGACATCGAGTACGACGAGATGCAGAAGTCGCTCGATGAGGTGGACCCGGAGCTTTTCAAGGAAGAAGACAGCTGGCGGATGCGGCTCGAAGAGGAGTACCTCCAGCTGCACCGCTGGTTCCGCGACCGGCATCGCCCGATCCCGGACCCGGGCTGGCGCAGCCAGTACGTCGAGGACATCATCGGGATGGGTTACGGCACGCTGCTGGGGGACTGAGGTCCGGGGCACACCGGCTGCGCGGTTGGACGAAAGAGGCCGGGTGCTATACTGCGAAGGCAGCGGGCGGAAGTAGCTCAGTGGTAGAGCGCCTCCTTGCCAAGGAGGAGGTCGCGAGTTCGAGCCTCGTCTTCCGCTCCAAAACAACACAGAAGAGCCCGCTTCGAGCGGGCTCTTTCGTTCTCTATCGGGCGCGGGCCTACAATGGCGGCCGGGCCGAAGTGGCGGAATGGCAGACGCGGCGGTCTCAAACACCGCTGGGCTCAAACCCGTGGGGGTTCGAATCCCCCCTTCGGCACCATGTCCACCGCGCCCGGGCGTGTGACATTCGCGACAGCCCGGGGATGGAGAACGACAAGCACGGTTTGCGCCGGGCGCCCGGGGCCCGGATCACCGGGAGGCGCTAGACTCAGGGAGCGGCTCCGAACGGGGGGAAGCGGGACCATTGCCGAGTGGTGTAACGGTAGCACACGGGTCTTTGGAGCCCAGGGTTGGGGTTCGAATCCCTGCTCGGCAACCATCAGGTTCAATCTCGCCCCTAACGGCGCGAATTCGGCCGAACAGCAGGCAGAAGCCTCGTTCGTGACCTCCGGACTGCTCGTCCGTTGCCTTTGAGTCCATTCCAGGAACGCACGCTGAAGGGCGTTGCAACGACCACAGACTTTGGGTCCTTCATTCACGTCGGCGTGGCCAGGAGAGCGTAGCGTTCCCCCACAGGACGACGTTGCGCGTTCCCCCGTCCAGGTTCGACCGCACGCGCGTCACCTCTAGCACCGCATGCGCGCAAGGTGATGAGGTCCACGGGGACCGTAGGTCCGAATCCCGGACCGTTCGCTCCGGCGGCGAGGGAGCGCTAGCGCTCGCTGTAAAACTGGCGGATCGCCTTGCTGCGAACGCGGCCCACCCGTTTCGCCGCTTGCGCTGTCTGCGGGTCGTCGCGGCGGGCCTCGAAGTCGAGTTCGCTTCGCAGCTTGCGGTAGTTCTCGACACGCGCGGCGTCGAGCGTTCCATCCGCGACCGCGGCGATGACCGCGCACGCCGGCTCGTGCTCGTGGCTGCAGTCGCCGAACCGGCAGCCGTCCGCGGCCGCTTCGATGTCGGGGAAGGCTGCGGCGACGCCGCCGTGGTCGGCGGGAAGGGAGAGGCTTCGGAGACCGGGCGTGTCGATCAGCACGCCGCCCGATGGGACCAGGAACAGTTGCCGGGCCGTCGTGGTGTGGCGGCCGCGATGGTCGCCGCTGCGCACCTCGCCCGTCGCGAGAACGTCGCTGCCGAGCAGCACGTTCACCAGCGAGGACTTACCCGCGCCCGAGGGTCCAAGGAGCACCGCGGTCCGGGACGGTTGCAGGGCGGCAGCCATCTCTCGGGTGCCTTCGCCGGTGAGAACGCTCGTCGGCACAACCTCGACGCCGGTCAGCCGGTCCCGGAGCCGGTCCACCAGGCCCGCGGGCGCAAGGTCGAACTTCGTCAGGAGCACCACCGGCCGCGCGCCACTGTCCCACGCGAGCGCCGTCTCGCGTTCGACCCGTGCCACGCTCAGCCGGTCAGCCGGCGCGGTCACGAAGACGATGTCCACGTTGGCGGCGAGTACCTGGGTGAGACCGGCGGGGTCCCGCCGGGCGAGCGCGGAGCGCCGTTCGGCGGTGGTTGCGAGGGTAACGTCGTCGCCCTCGACGCGGAGCGCGACCCAGTCACCAACCGCGGGCGCTGTCCGTGTGTGGGCGACGCGATCTCCGTCCCCGGTGGCGACGGTGCACGCGCCGCGCTCAATCCGGACGACGCGCCCGGGCACGGCGCCGGCGGCCACCGCGTCGGCGAGGAGGGCAGCGATGCCCTCGTCCCAGCCAAGGCGCAATAATGAACCGTCGGCTTCCATGGTCACAGCATGGATCTTCCACCGTGTCCCGCACAGCCCAAAGTGCCTCGCATGGCCTTGACCCGGCTACCGGGTATCCAAACACCATGACCGGAACGACGAGGCAGGAGGTCCAAGGCTGGCCGAGCCAATCGCAGAGGGGCGCCGGTTCCCCGTCCAGCCGCTTAGGGTGGGGGTAATGGCCGCCGCACTCGAGGCGCGGCACCGCTTCGGTATTTCTTGTTGGGACGCGGCGTTCATTGAGGCGAGCCGGGCCACGTGCTTTGCCGCCGTCCTTTCCGAGGACCTCGACGACCGCACGGATTACGCCGGTAGTCGCGTGCAGGATCCCTTCGAGGCGACCTGGTCGTTGTGATCGAGACCGGGAGATACCGCGGGCTGAGCCGGGAGCGTCTCCTTTTCGCGTTGTCCGTCGTCGCGGTGCTCAGTGCGCTCGGCTACATGGGCTGGACGCTGAACGGCGGCAATTCGCAGCCCTCAAGCCTGAGTTGGACGCGGCTCGCGAACACGACCTACCCGACCGAATTGACGCGATCGAAGCAGGTCACACTGCGGGACGGTTCGTTCGAGGAACCGGTGGCTCCTGGTTCGGCGTCCAAGGTCACGATTCGCCTCGCGGAAATGGCTGGCTTCGGCCGAATCGCTGGAGACGATGTCGATGCCGCGGTGGTGCTCATCGGGTCGGCCGGGGGCAGCGGCACGTTCATCCACCTGGTCGTTGTACGAAACGACGGTGGCACGCCCACACCTGTGGCCACGGCGCTGCTGGGGGATCGCATCTCGGTGCGTGGCATCGTGGTGGAGGACCGCACCATCGTCGTTCGGATGCGTGTCCGGGGAGAGGGCGAGCCGTTTTCCAGTCTGAGCCGCGAGGTTACCCGCACCTACGCACTGGAAGGGGCCGGGCTCGTGGTGCGGAGCGAGGTCACGGCGGACGTGGCGGCCGCGCCGCCCTCGGCATTCACGTACCGGACGACACCGGTGCGGGTGACGGCCGGGGGCGCGGCATTCACGGCTGAAGGCGTCCTGGCACCGCGTCAATCGCAGGCCTTCATCGTGCATGCCGAGGCGGGCCAGCGGCTGAAGGTGGACGTGCGGAGCGACTTCAACAACGCGATCCTGTCGATCCAGGGTCTCGGTGACCTGGCACAGCTGGCGAGCCGGTCCGCGTTCTCGCCGTCGTTCTCGGGAGCGGTTCCTTCCACCCAGGACTACGCGGTGCGAGTGATTTCGCTGGCCGGCTCGGACCTGCGTTTTGCTGCATCGATCTCGCTGGGCGCGGTGTCTGTTTCGGGGCCGTCGCCCACCGCAACCGTTACGCCCGGCCGCCCGGGGGCGAACGATCCCGCGCTTCCGCCGGTGGTGGTGCGGGGTGCATTCCGCCCAACTCCTGAGCCGCTTGGCGCGCTCGCGGGCGATGCGACGCAGTACGCGCAGACGCGGTCGCCAAGCCTGGGCATCGCGCTGGCCCGGCCCGGCACTAACACCGTGTTTTCGCTCAATGGGGAAGCCCAGCTCGAACTGGCCAGTGTGGTGAAGGTACTCATCATGGCGGCCGTGATGGGCCGGGCCGAGGGCGAGGGACGGTTCGTGGATGACGCCGAATTGAGCCTCCTCTGGCCCATGATCACGGAGAGCGACAACGACGCGGCGACGGCGCTGTGGACGCAACTCGGCGGGGGCCCCGGGCTCTCGGCCTATCTCCGTGCAGCCGGCCTGGGCGGCATCACGCCGTACAACGGCGAGTTCTGGGGGACGAGCACGGCGTCCGCGAACGCCCTGGCGGGCGTCCTTTCACGGCTCCTGTTGGGCGACCTGGTGCGCGATGACCACCGCAGGCTCGCGCTGACGCTGCTGGAGCAGGTGGTGCCGCAACAGCGCTGGGGCGTCTCGGCGGCGTCGGGCAACGGCGATGCCGTCGCGCTCAAGAACGGCTGGTACGAGGCGGATGGCGGATGGCGCGTGAACAGCATCGGCGTGGTCCTGCCGGGTGACCCTGCCCGGGCGCCCTTTGTGGTCGCGATCCTGTCGAACCTTCAGCCGTCCTTCGCCTACGGCGTGGAAACGGTGGAAGGCATCGCGCGCCAGCTGGGCTCGGCCGCTGGCGCACCGGTGGCAAGCGGCGGCAGGTAGTCGAGCGGCGGGCCGTTCGACCGCCGGCCGGCCGCGGCAGAGCTGCCACTCCGCCGACCCGCATGCGCTCACGCGTCGAGCGAAGCGGGCCGGGCGCGCCCATCGACGCGTTCTCTCCCGGGTACCATCATGCCCAGCAGGGGCCGGCCGGGAGGACAGGGGATGGCGACGCCCGAACAACACCGGAAAGAACTCGCACGTCGGATGGCGGCCAAAGACCTGGACGGCACGCTGCAGCTTATCGCCGACGATGCGGTGTATTTCTGGAGCAACGGCGCGGCAATGTTCGGGAAGGCGGCCATCGCGGAAGGACTGAGGCAGAACTTCGACAGCATCCAGGACGACACGTTCGAGACGTTCGACGTGACCTGGCTGGCCCGATCCGGCGACATCGCGGTCTGTATCTACCGGTTTCGTTGGACGGGCGAGATCGACGGCAGACCGGCAGGTGGACATGGGCGGGGAAGCTCCGCGTTGCGGAAGGTCGACGGTCAATGGCGAACGGTTCTCGAGCATCTGAGCGCGGGGGAGCGAGCGCCGTGGGTTCCATGACTCCCCGGCCGCGCGTGCCCTACAGCTCCTCGAGCAGCTGGTCGAGCCGCTCGTAGCCTTCGACGAGGCCGGCATCGAGGAAGGCGTCGCGGTATTCGAAGCTTTCGACGAGCGACTGCGCGGTGAGCCTGGTGCGGCCGCCACCGAGATCCTCGAAACGGTGCTTTTCGAGGACGACGAAGTCCGCCACGCCGTCGGGCGCGAAGGTTTGCACGATGAGCTCGTTCGGGATGACATCGTGGAACGAGCCGCGCACGCTTCCGGCCATTTCGGGCCCGGACATCGTGATGCGGTACGCGCCGCCGGTGTGGCAGTCGAACTGGTCGAAGCGGACGGAGTATCCTTCGGGCCAGTTCCAGCGGGCGAAGAGATCGGGCTCGACGTGGGCGCGGAAGACCTTCGCCACGGGGGCGTCGAACTCGCGGATGATCCGCAGGAGCGGGATCTTGTCGTCCACGATGACCTGGGCTTCGTTCATTTGGTTTCTCCTCCCTCTTCGCCGGGCAGGCTGGCCAGCAGGGCATCGAGGCGCTGGTAGCGCTCCTCGGCCCGCCGGCGGTACCGCTCGATCCACGTGGTCATGAGGTCGAAGACCTCCGCTTCGAGGTGGACGGGCCGCCGCTGCGCCTCCCGGCGCCGGCTCACCAGGCCGGCCTCCTCGAGCACGCGCAGGTGCTTGGAGACGGCCTGTACCGACACGTCGTAGGGCTCGGCCAGCTCGTTCACCGTGGCGTCGGCCAGGGTCAGGCGGGCGACCATGTGCCGGCGCGTGGGATCGGCCAGGGCGGCGAACACGCGGGAGAGCTGATCGGCCCCAGGCATTTCGCCACCCCCGGTATCCAACCGATTGGTTGAACACGGGCATCCTGCGACGAGAGGGAGCCCTTTGTCAACCAGGTGGTTGAGTACGGCTCCACGGCGACAGGCCCTCGCCTCCTGGCCGCGTCTTGCCATCGAGCAGGAGCGAAGCGGCATCCGTGACGCGGTTGAGGACCCGGGTCGCGCCGGGGAAGGGCGCGCGAGCCGTGAGTTCGGTGGGGATGACCCAGCAATCGAGGCCCGCGGCCCGGGCGGCGATGAGGCCGCGGGGGGCGTCTTCGATCGCGAGGCACTTGCTCGCGGGGAGCCCTGCGCGCTCTATCGCGGCACGATACGGGTCGGGGGCGGGCTTGCTGAGCGCGTAATCCTCGTGGCTGACCACGAAGTCGAAGAAGCGCAGCAGGTCCGTTCGCCGGTGGATCGCGTCGAAATGTGCACGGCGGGAGCTCGTGACAATTCCCATGGCGAAGTGCGGCCGCAATGCCGCGAGCGTCTCGCGGACGCCGTCGATCGTGATGTGCTCGTGGTCGAGCATGTGGAGGTAGCGGGTGTTGCGGCGTTCGACGAGCGCGCCGATCCCCGGTTCGCCCATTCCATGCGCGGCAGCGAAGCGCGATGTGCCGTTCGCATTGGTGAGGAAGTACTCGAAATAGGTGCCGGTGGTGAGTTCGATACCCGCCTCGGCGAAGACATCTCGCGTGGCCTGGAAATACCAGCGTTCGGTATCGACGAGCACACCGTCGTTGTCCCAGAGAATCGCCCCGTAGTTGGGGATGCCGGGGCCGGTCTCAGGGGAGGTCACGTTGCTGGTGGCTCCTGCCCGCGGGTGCGAGCGCCTCTCGAATCCGCGCCAGCGTAGCAGTTCGGGGGAGACGCGGGCATGCGAGGGTTGGCGCGCGCCACGCGCGGGAATACGCTCGAAGGCATGAGCCTGATACGGATGGACAGCGCGGGCATCGTCGTGCGGGACCTTGAGAGCGCCATCGCCTTCTTCCTTGAGATCGGGTTGGAGTTGGAAGGCCGGACGACGGTGGAAGGGCCATCGGTGGACCGTCTGCTCGCGCTGGAGGGTGTGCGGAGCGATATCGCGACGCTGAGGACTCCGGACGGACACGGCGGCGTTGAGCTGAGCAGGTTCCGCTCGCCGGCCGTGCGGCCCGGCGAACCGGACGCACCGGTGAACACGACGGGGATGGGCCGCCTGATGTTCGCGGTGACGGACCTGGAGGACGTGGTCGCGCGCCTTCGCCGCCACGGTGGGGAGCTGCTGGGCGAGGTCGTTCGCTACGAGGACGAGTACCTGCTGTGCTACGTCCGTGGGCCCGAGGGCATCCTCGTCGCGCTTGCGCAGCCGCTGGGCTGAGCTGCTGGAAAGGCATGCGAGCCGGGGCGGTTCGCTTGCGAGAAGGTTTCAGAGTGACCGATGGGTGTCCCGGATGGGTTGACAGCGTCGCGGGAGGCGCTATATTTCGCTCATCGGTTAATTAACCGAGAGGTTTAGCAGGAAGCCATGACCGTCGACCAGCTGTCCAGCATCTTCGCGGCGCTCGCCGACCCGACGCGCAGGGCGATCCTTGTGCGCCTGGCGAATGGCGAAGCGGCGGTAACGGAGCTGGCAGCACCGTTCGAGATGAGCCTCCCCGCGGTCTCGAAGCACCTGAAGGTGCTGGAGAAGGCCGGGCTCATCACGCGGGGCCGGGAAGCCCAGTGGCGCCCGTGCCGGCTCGAAGCGGAGCCGCTGCGCGAGGCGAACGACTGGCTGGAGAAGTACCGCCAGTTCTGGGATGACCGGTTTGATCGGCTCGACGACTACCTGCGGGACCTGCAAGCAAAGGAGAAGGAAGATGCCCGGTAAGACCCAGCTGATCCCGGAAGGGGACCGCGAGCTCGTCATGACGCGCGTGTTCAACGCACCGCGTGAGCTCGTGTTCAAGGCATGGACGGAGGCGGACGCGCTGCTCCAGTGGTGGGGGCCGCGGACATTCCCCACGCGCGTCTGCACGGTGGACCTGCGGCCAGGCGGCCTGTGGCATTACTGCATGGTCGGCCCCCAGGGCGAAGAGAGCTGGGGGATCGCGAAGTACCGCGAGATCGTGCCCCCGGAGCGGCTCGTCTATACGGACTGGTTTTCGAACAAGGATGCGGAGCCGGTGGGCGAAGCGTTGGAGATGACGTTCGAGTTCCGGGCGGAGGGCAACACGACCGTGCTCCACGGGCGAGCTGTCTTCTCATCGAAGGAGCATCGCGACGGAAACCTGGGAATGGGGATGGAAGAAGGCATGTCCGAGACGCTGGAGCGGCTGGACGAGTACCTCGAGACGGTCGCGACCCCGGCGGGAGGGAACTAGAGTGCCGACGGAAGTGACGATCCCGGAAGGCGGCCTGGAGCTGAACGTCGCGCGGCAGTTCGACCACCCGATCGAGCGGGTGTGGCGGGCATACACGGAGCCGGCCCACCTGCGCGAGTGGTGGGGCCCGCGCGGCTACGAGGTGACGGAGGTGGAAGTGGACCTTCGCCCGGGCGGAAGCTGGCGAATGGTCCACCGGGCTCCGGACGGCAACTCGTACGCGTTCCACGGGGAGTACCTGGAAATCGAACCGCCACGGCGGCTCGTGCAGACGTTCATCTTCGATGGCTCACCGAACGACGTGGTGCACGAGACCATGGTGCTGGAGCCGCTCGGGACGGGGACGATGCTCCGGGGCCTATCCCGATTCCCATCGCGCGAGTCCATGGAGGAGTCGCTGGCGGCCGGGATGGTGGACGGGATGCGCGAGACCTACGACCGGCTCGACGAGCACCTGGCGGCCACGCGTGAACGGGCCTGAGCCCTCCCTGGCCGGGCGGGAGGCGCGCGACGCCGCGTGCTTCCCGCCCGGTCCGGAGCGGCCGCGATCGGTGCTGTTCGGGCTGGTCTCGGGGCAACTTCGCGTGCAGCACGAAGATGCGCGAGTCACGGGGGGTTCCCTTCAGGCTCCTCCCGCCAATGCGGGGAGGCCGAGGGCATAGCGGACGAACGCGATGGTCTCCGCGACGCGCTCGGGGGCGAGGGCGCGGTGGGCGGCCGGGGCGCCGCGCCCGCGGGGATATCGCGCGCGCTGGGTCCAGGCGTCCTCGATGAGGCCACGCCAGCGGGGGGCCAGCGCGTGTGAGGCCCACCGCACCGCGGCCGGCTTGGATGCGACGCGACCGGTTTCGAGGGCGTGCAAGACGCGGGCGAAGAAGAGCACGGTGAAGCCCTGCAGCCAGAGCGCGTCAATGGTTTCAGCGCCGCTGAGGATTTCGCCGCCAAACGATGTGGCGATGTCGCGCATCTCGGCGCGGAGGGCCTCCGGGTCGACTTCGTCGATAAGGGCCGCGGGGGGCGGGCCGGCTAGGGTGATGCCGTGTTCGCGCGTCACCTGGCGGACGACGAGGGTGTTGTCGTGCTGGGAGCGGATGAGGGTGCGGTCGCCGTTATTGAGGAAGAGGAAGGGGTAGACGCGCGGCGGCTGCCCGGTCTGGGGGTCGCGCCAGGCGGGGTCGCGCGGAACGCCGGGGGGGTCGATGGGGGTGCCGGCCATGCCGCGGAAGATGGCCGCCGGGGCGTAGGAGCCTTCGAGGTGCTGGGCCCAGGTCTCGGGCCGGCCGTGCAGGGCCGTGTGCATGGCATTGAGCGCGGACTCGCCGGCGGCGCCGGTATCGCCTTCGGTGACGATGATGAAGTCGGCGTCGCTGCAGGCATCGCCATCGCCGAGGGCGAAGGAGCCCTGGAGGTAGGCGGCGGCGAAGCGGGGCCCGAGGACGGAGCGGGCGCCATCGACCAGGGCTGCGAGGACGGCATCGAGATCCGGGAATGGTGTGAAGGGGCCCATGCCGCGCACGGTGGGGTATGCGATGCGGTGCGTCCAGCACGGGCTCCCGTGGCGGGCACGACGCCATCGGCATAGGGTGTTGGAACCTGGAATGCGAGGGGCGCGTGCGATGGAAGACGTGCTATGGGGCATCTGGAACGGCCTGACGGCGTGGCCGGTGCTGCTCATTCATCTCTTCGGCTGGTGGGAGCGGTATCCGGTGTACAACCTCGGCCGTGACGGCGGCTGGTACCAGTTCGGCTTCCTGCTGGGCGCGGGGTCGCCGTTCCTCGGGATGATGGGCCGCCGGTCGGGTCACGAGCACTCCCACGACTGAGCGAGCGTGGCGGAGTTCACGCTGGCGGGCGGAGGCAGGATCGCGGCGTTGACGTGCGCGGTTCGAGGCGGAACGATGCCTGCCACCGATACCGGAGGAGCACCAGCATGACCGACGTGACATCGTCCACGCCCGAACGCGGCGAAGCCGGCCATTCGAACACCGTGCGGCAGGAGTTCGCGCGGCAGGCGCCGACGTTCGCGCAGGATGACTCTTTCTTCGCGAGCGAAGCGCTCTCGCGCTGGATTCTCCGGACGGTTTCGCTTGAGGGGATCGACCTGGCGCTTGAGGTGGCGTGCGGCGCGAGCCACTTCGGCGAGGTGATGGCGAAGCAGGTGCGGCAGGTGGTCGGCCTCGACCTCACGCCCGAGATGCTGGCGACAGGGCAGGCGCGGCTCGCGGAGCGCGGCGTGGCCAACGTGCTCTTGCAGACGGGCGATGTCACGGAGTTGCCGTTCCTGGATGGTTCGTTCGACCTGGTGTTCTGCCGGTTCGCGGTGCACCACTTCGACCGCCCGGCCCGGGCAATCGCGGAGATGGTGCGCGTGTGCCGGCCCGGTGGCCGCGTGGCGATCGTGGACATGGTGTCACGGCCGGAACGGAACGAGCGGTTCAATTCGATGGAGCGGCGGCGAGACCCATCGCACACGCGCGCGCTGGCGGTGGAGGAGTTGCAGGGGATGCTGGCGGCGAACGGCGCGAGCATCATCGCGACGACGGACCGCGAGGTGCCCATGCACGTCGACCGCTGGCTCCTGCAGGCGCTGACCCCGGAGGCCGAGGCAGCCGCCATCCGGGCGGAGTTGCGCGCGGACCTCGGTGGTGGAACGGCGACCGGGATGCGGCCGCTGGAGCGGGATGGCGAACTGCACTTCCTGCAGGACTGGCACATCGCGGTGGCTCGCAAGGGCGGATAACCGGATGACGGCCACGGAGGACCTGCTGGAGGCGTTCGTACACAACGTGCTCGCCGTGCGGGGCACCGATGCCGGCCGGGCGTTCCTGGAGCGCCTGCCCGCGATCGTCGAGGAGTGCGCTGACCGCTGGTCGTTGGCCGTAGAACCGGCGTACCCGGGGCTGAGCTTCAACTGGGTGGCGCCCGTGGTCACCGCCGATGGTGCGCGGGCGGTACTGAAGGTGAGATTCGCCGAGGATCCCGAGTTCCGGTCCGAGATTGAGGCATTGCGGCTGTACGACGGTGAGGGCGCCGTGCGGCTCTTTGCGGCGCTGCCGGAGATGGGCGCCATGCTCATCGAGCAGGCGATGCCGGGGACCACGCTGCTCGAGGTCGATGACCGGGTCGCGACGGAGGCCGCGGCGATCGTGATGCGGCGTCTCTGGCGGCCGTTGCCGGCGGATCACGGCTTCCCGACGGTGGCGCGCTGGGCGCTCGCGTTCGACCGGCTGCGAGAACGGTACGACGGGGGCACGGGGCCGCTCCCGGCGCTGCTGGTCGCGCGGGCGGAGGAGGTATTCGCGGCGTTGCTCGGGGAGGCTCGCGAGCAGGTGCTGCTACACGGGGACCTGCACCATACGAACGTGCTCGCATCGGCGCGCGAACCCTGGCTGGCGATCGACCCGAAGGGCCTCGCAGGGGAACGCGAATACGAGGTGGGGTCGTTCCTGCGCAATCCACTTGATCTCACATCGCGGCCGGGCGCGGCGGCGACGCTCGATCGGCGGTTGGACACCTTCGCCACGATGCTCGGTTTCGACCGTGAGCGGATGCGGCTATGGGGTATGGCGCAGGCAGTGCTTTCGGCGGTGTGGACGCTGGAGGGCGGGAGAGTGGCGGCCGGGATGCTGGAGACGGCGCGCATCCTCGCGGACGACGTGCGGTAGCCCTCGCGGCGGGGTCGGTCAGCGGCCCTGGACGGCGTGGCCCCCGAATTCGTTGCGAAGGGCGGCGTTGACGCGCATCGCGAAGGAATCCTCCTCGCGGCTGGTGAAGCGGGCGAAGAGGGCGGTCGCGAGAACGTTCACGTTGACGCCGCGCTCGACGCCTTCGATCACGGTCCAGCGGCCTTCGCCGGAGTCATCGACATAGCCCCGGAGCGCGTCGAGGTGGGGGTCGCGGTCGAGTGCGCTCGCGAGCAGGTCGAGCAGCCAGGAGCGGACGACGGAGCCGTGCTGCCAGAGGTGGGCGAGTGCGGGGAGGTCGTAGCCGTACTCGGGGGCGGCATCGAGGAGGGCGAAACCTTCGGCGAAGGCCTGCATCATGCCGTATTCGATGCCGTTGTGAACCATCTTGGCGAAGTGGCCGGCACCGTGGGGACCGGCGTAGAGCAGGCCTCCCTCGGGGGCGAGCGCACGGAGCACGGGTTCGATGTGGTCGAAGGCGTCGCGGGGGCCGCCGGCCATGATGCAGAAGCCGTTTTCGAAGCCCCAGATGCCGCCCGAGACGCCGGCATCGAGGTAGCGAATGCCCCGCGCGGCGAGGGTGGCGCCGCGGCGGACATCGTCCTTATGGTTGCTGTTGCCGCCATCGACCAGGATGTCGCCGGCCGAGAGCAGGGGCGCGAGCTCGGCGATGGCGGTCTCGGTGGCGTCGCCGGCGGGGAGCATGAGCCAGGCGACACGCGGCGGTGGCAGTGCCGCGACCATCGCGGGAAGGCCGGGGACATCGGAGCGGGCGGGATCGAGGTCGAAGGCGACGACTTCGTGCCCGGCGGCGCGGAGCCTGCGCGTCATGCCAGCGCCCATGCGGCCCTGTCCGGCCATGCCAAGCTTCATCGAAGGGAACCTCCGCGCCGGGTGCGTTCTTGCGAGTTTGCGCTGTCGACGGTGGCAAAACTGTGTGATGTGGGAGTAAACCACAGACTGGCGAGACTTCGCGGCCCTAGAATGCACCGAATGGAGGCGTGCCGCGAGGAGCGTCACGCTCGCCGGGAGGTCCCCCATGCCCGAACGCCGTTACGCCAGCCATCCGCGAAGTGCACGTGTGGCGCGCAGGCGCCCGGTGGAGCAACCTCAGGGCGAAAACGAAGAAGCCCTGCAGTTGCAGAAGACGGTCGGGAACCGCGCTGCATCGGAAGCCATCGCGGCGCGCAGGGCGGAGCCGCCCATCCAGCGGCTGCTCGATGCGGGCGGCGCGACGGTTCAGCGGGCGACCTTCGCCGAGCTGATGGCCTTCTGGAAGAAGCAGGAACTGGGCGAGGACCCGGCTCAGGAGGAGGCGAAGGGCGAGGAATCGCCGAACGTGCCCCCGGAGCCGGAATCGCTGCCGGAGGACGTCAAGGCGATGAACCCGGCGGTGGAGGAAGAAGCCGGGCAGCAGGAGCAGGGCCCGTCCGCCTACCAGGTCTATGGTGCGAACGAGGAAAAGAGCGGCGGCGGCTTGCGCGGACCGGTGGCATACCAGGTCTATGGTGGGAACGAGGCGAAGGGCGGCGGTGGTTCCATCGCGTACACGATGCATGGCGCGAGCGGCGGGCAGCAGGAGGCGAAGGGCCCCGATGTCTACGAAGCGCCTGAGGGCGACGACGAAAAGGGCGGCGGCGGGCTGCGCGGACCGGTGGCCTACAAGGTGTATGGCGCGAGCGGCGGGCAGCAGGAGGCGAAGGGCCCCGATGTCTACGAGGCGCCTGAGAGCGACGACGAAAAGGACGGCGGCGGGCTGCGCGGACCGGTGGCCTACCAGGTGTATGGCGCCAGCGGTGGGCAGCAAGAGGCGGAGCGGCCCGATGTCTACGAGGCCCCTGAGAGCGACGACGAGAAGGGCGGCGGCGGATTGCGCGGACCCGTGGCGTACCAGGTGTATGGCGCCAACGGTGGGCAGCAGCCGGATGGCGGTGGCTATGGCGTGTACCGGCCGGTCGAGCCGGAGCCGGAGCAGGGGGAAGGCGGCCAACAGGCGCCGCAGGCTCAGCAGCCGCAGGGGCCCGCAGGCAAGTACTCGATATTCGGCGGCTGGAATGCGATGGACGAGTCCAAGGGCCAGCTGAGCATGAGCGACGAAGTCACCCCGGACGATTCGGACGAATCGGAGCTTCCGGGGATGGACATACCGCAGCTACCGCCCGTGAATGCGCCAGCGCCGCTCGTGCAGGGGCCACGGTCGGCGGTGGACGGGCCGGTGCCGCTCGTGTACGGACCGCAGGGGGCAGTGAACGAGCCGCAGCCCCCGGTGCAGCTGGGGCCCAACCAGGTGGCGGGCAACAAGACCAAGGTCAAATACCTGGAGACAACGGAAGCACGGAACGAGTTCAAGCTCGAGGTCGGCGGGTCGATCACCCAGGGCGGGGAGCCGTTCGACACGAGCAAGATGTACTCGAAGTTCATGGGCGACGGCTTTGGCATCTACGTGATGGCGAAGGACGGCACGTTCTACGCGACCTCGCACAAGATCGGGCTGTTCCACCATTCCAGCTTCCTCGGCGGCGGTGATGTCGCGGGCGCGGGCGAGATGAAGGTCGTGGGGGGCACGCTCCAGTTCATCACCAACAAGAGCGGGCACTACTGGCCGGGCGACCAGGAGCTGGCGCAGACCCTGAATGAGCTGCAGGCCGCGAGCGGGTTCTCCTCCGCAGGGCTGGCGCAGCTCCTGCCAGCCGGAGGACTTAAGAACCCGTACCCGGGCGGGCCGACGCAGTTCCTGCAGGACCACCCGGTCGGGGTTCTGAACAACAAGGACGGGACGAAGTACGGCGGCAAGGCGATGACGATGGACAAGTCGGAGAAGGAGAACTCCGTTTCCCTGGTGCGTAGCCTCATCGCCAGCTATGTCAAGTCGGCCCAGCTTGGGAAGCTGAGGAAGTTCAACAAGCCCAACCCGGAGTTCGGCAAGACGACGGAGGACATCAAGGCACTCGTGCTGGCGGAGTTCGGCTGGAACGACCAGGACGTCGCCAATTACGAGGAAGTGCTGAAGAACTGGAACAACGACAAGGAGATTGTCGAAGTGCCCCAGGGTTCGCCGCCGCCCGTGCAGGTCAGCGAGTCGGTCGAAAGCGACCAGAGCAGCTTGACAAGCGCGTCGGCCGACGACGAGAAGTCGGCTTCGGGCCGAGACTGGGATGCGGAGCTGGAAGAACTGCTCCAGGCGAATCCCGACCCCGACTGGCAGGGCCTGGGGCTCGAGCCGTACGGCAGCGGGGTGATCCTCTGGAACGAGGACCACAGCTCGTACACCTACGCGACCGCGAAGCAGCAGGTGCGACTGCTCAAGGGCGAAGCGACCATCGATGAGATCCGCAGCTAGGTCGCGTTTCCCGTACCTGCCCGGGGCGTTGCTGGCCGGACGATATCGGGTGAAGCGGGTGAAGCGGGGGGGCATGGGCGAGGTGCTCTTCTGCCTCGATGAGCGCGATGGGGTGGGCGTCGCGCTGAAGCGGTGGGCCGCCGAGGCGGGCGAGAGTCCGCGACAGGCCCAGCGGCGCCGGCTGCGATTTGAGCTGGAAGCCACGACCTGGATCGGCCTCGGTGCGCACCCGAACCTCGTGCAGTGTCACTACGTCACGGTCATCGATGGCGCGCCGGCGCTGTGTCTGGAGTGGGTGACCGACCGGGAGCGCGCGGAGACGAGCCTCCATCGCCTGATGGTGGAACGCGGGCCGATGGCGCCCGCGGAGGCGCTGCGCGTGGTCGCGCAGCTTTGCGACGGGCTGGCGCACGCGGCGTCGGTGCACCCGGGGTTCGTGCACCGGGACCTGAAGGGAGAGAACGTACTCATCGCGCATGACGGCACGGCGAAGGTGACGGACTTCGGGTTCGCGCAGTTCGATGCGGCGGTCGGCGATGCACGGCTCGCCGCGGTGTTCGGCCAGACGGTGGGAACGCCGGCCACGATGGCGCCGGAGCAGTGGACCTCGCCGCTGGTGGATGCGCGGGCCGATGTGTACTCCGTGGGATGCATCCTCTTCGGGGCGCTCACGGGCCGTCCGCCGTTCGAAGGCAAGGACCGTGACGCGGTGGAACGTGCGCATTGCCGCGGCCCCGTGCCCACGCTCGGGGAGGGATTCGCGGAGGAACTGGAGGCCCTGGTCCGGCGCTGCCTGGCGAAGGCGCCGGGGGAACGGCCGGGTTCGCCGGCGGTGCTGGCGCGGCAACTACGGGATATCGCGGCAGGGGTGTACGGCCTGGAAATCCCGGAGGCGCGAGCCCGGGCGCTTCAGGCGGCGGAAGTCGTGAATCGTGCGGTGAGTCGTGCCGCGCTGGGCAGCGCGGGTGATGCGCTCGGCGACCTGGAGGCGCTGCGGGATGTTGTGAGCGCATCGGCGTTGCATGCCCGCGCGCTCGCCCGCCAGGTGCAGGGCGATGACGGCGCGGCGCTGGCGGACTTCGATGCGGCTATCGCGCTGGAGCCCACGCGGGCGCGAGCGCATTTCAACCGCGCGAACCTGCTCCGCACCACCGGCCGCGCAAAGGAGGCGGCCGCGGGCTACGAGCGCGCGGTGCCCTCGAACCCGGGTTCGTGGAGGCGTGGAACAACCTCGGGTTGGCGCGGCTGGCGAACGGCGACGACGCCGGCGCGGCGGACGCTTTCGACCACGCGGCCAGCGGCGGCGGCACACGCGAAGTCTTCGCGAACCGGGCGGCGCTGCGTGAACGCCGGGGCGATCTTTCGGGCGCCGTGGAGGACCTCGCGCTGCTGGCCGAACGCGGTTGGGCGACGGCCGGCGAATTGACGATGCTCGGGCGGCTGCGGCGGGCCGCGGGCGACACCCGGGGTGCGGTCGTGGCGCTCACGGCGGCGATGGACCGCGAGGAGACGGCGGCGCGGCGGGTCGAGCGTGCACTCGCGTTCGCTGCCGCCGGGATGGCGAGTGCGGCGTTCAACGACCTGGCGATGGCGCTGCGACTCGAGCCCGAGAACCGGGCGGCGCTGCGCACGCGGGCGATGCTCTCCCAGCAAGAAGGCCGGCTGGAGGAGGCGCTGGCGGACCTCGCGCGGGTGGTCGAACTCGCGCCGGAGGACGGCGCGGGCTACTACGAGATGGGGCTCCTGCTCGGCGAGACGGGGCAGTTCGAACTCGGGGTGGCGTTTATCGACGAGGCTGCGCGCAGGGGCCACGAGGCGGCACGCGCGGCCCAGGCACGGTTCGCACGCCCTCCAGGAAGAGCGCGCCGGGGACCGCCATTGAAACCGGGAGTGGTGCGATGATCGACGGAAAGCAGATGTTCGATGTCGTGCGGAAGTATTTCGGGGATTCGCCGCACGTAGTGACACAGTTCACGGGGCGCCCGATCCTTCGCTTCAGCCACGGAGGGAGCAACGGGCGCTGGGTCTGCATCGCGCACTGCCGCGAGGCCGATGACCGGTTCCTGTTCTACTCCATTGGGCTGGCGGCGACGCCAGTGGAGCGGCGCGCGGCGTTGGCGGAGTTCGTGACGCGCGCGAACTTCGGCCTGCACATCGGCAACTTCGAGATGGACATGGACGATGGCGAGATTCGCTACAAGACGAGCATCGATGTGGAGGGGGACCGCCTGAGCACGGCGCTGCTGCACCAACTGGTGCGCGTGAACCTGGAGATGATGGACAAATACCTGCCCGGGCTGTACGCGGTCGCGAACGAGGGCATGGAGCCGCTCGCGGCGATCGTGGCGGTCGAGGGACCCCAGGACCAGCGGACGGCGTTCGAGGACTAGGCCCGGCCGGAGAGCGCGTGGCGGGCGGCGTCGCGCCGGGCATCGACGATGCCGAGCACGCGAGACGGCGCGGGGATGCCGGCAAGGATAAAGTTCGGCTGTTCGCCCGCGGTCTGGCAGCGGAGGTTGCCGAAGTTGAAGGCCGTCTGGAGGAGCCCTTCGCGGTCGACGGCGATGTCCTCGATATCGACGAGGTCGGCGGACGCCATGCGGTGGTGAAACCAGTGGCGCTTGAGGCTATCGACGATGCGCTGGTCGGTGACGACCCAGATGTCGTGCTGGTAGCGATACCAGGCGAAGTAGGTGCGAATGGCCCAGTAGACGAGCCAGGCGGCGGTGAGGAGCAGGAGGACACGCCCGAGGGTGCCGCCGAGACCGGTGGTGAGCCCCGCGCCGAGCAGAACGGCGGTAGCAGGAAGGATGCCGAGGAGCGCGACCTTGCCGACCTGCAGCGCGAGGTACATCCAGTGGCGGCGGGCAAAGAGGACGACGGTCTCGTGCGGTTGCAATTCGAACGGGAGCTTCGGGGTGGTGCTCATGCGGTCTCGCGGCGAAAGGCTTGGGCGCATTCTGGCCGATCGGGGCTCATTCGTCGCGCCGGCGGCGGGGGCACGGGGCAGCCCCCTCGGCTGGCGGTGAGCGCCGGCGAGGGAGCTGGCATGCGTGAACCCGCCGCCGGGGCCGCTTAGCTGGTGACGGCGCCCTGTTCGGCGCCCGAGACGAGCCGGGCGTACTTGGCGAAGACGCCGCGCTCGTAGTTCGCGGGCCGGGGCGACCAGGCGGCGCGGCGGCGGGCGATCTCGGCGGGATCGACTTCGACGTTGAGTTCGCGCTTCTCGATGTCGATGACGACGGTGTCGCCTTCCTGGAGGAGGCCGATGGGGCCGCCGACCGCGGCCTCGGGAGCGACGTGGCCGGCCATGAGGCCGCGGGTGGCGCCGCTGAAGCGGCCATCGGTGATGAGCGCGACGGTCTCGCCGAGCCCTTCGCCGACGAGCGCGGCGGTGATCTGGAGCATCTCGCGCATGCCGGGGCCGCCCTTCGGACCTTCGTTGCGAATGACGACGACGTCGCCGTCGTGGATGCGGCGGGCGCGGACGGCATCCCAGGCCTCGGGCTCGGATTCGAAGACGCGCGCGGGGCCGCGGTGGAAGAGCCGCTCGTGGCCGGCGACCTTGATAACGCAGCCGTTCGGGGCGAGGTTGCCCTTGAGGATGACGAGGCCGCCCGTGGGCTTCAGGGCCTCCTCGACGGGGAGGATGACCTTCTGGCCCGGGGTTTCGCGGGCGCTGGCGGCTTCTTCGGCGAGCGTGCGGCCGGTGACGGTCATCTGGCTGCCATCGACCTTGCCGGCGTCGATGAGGCGCTTCGCGAGGATGGGGGTCCCGCCGGCGGCATCCCAGTCGAGGGCGACGTACTGGCCGCCGGGGCGGAGGTCGCCGATGAGCGGCGTGGCCGTGCTCACGCGGTCGAAGTCGTCGATGTCGAGCGGGATGCCGGCCTCGCGGGCGATGGCGAGCAGGTGCAGGACGACGTTCGTGGAGCCTCCGGTGGCGGCGGCGCAGGCGATGCCGTTTTCGAAGGAAGCACGGGTGAGGATGTCGCGCGGGCGCATGCCGCGCTGGAGGACGTCCATGATGAGTTCGCCGGCCTGGAAGGCGACGTCGCCCTTGCGGGGGTCCGTCGCACCCACGGTCGCGGTGGACATGGGGGAGAGGCCGAGGAATTCGAGCACGGTGGCCATGGTGTTGGCGGTGTACTGGGCTCCGCAGGCGCCGGCACCGGGGCAGGCGACGTTCTCGAGCTCCTCGAGGTCGGCATCGGTGATGCGGCCGGCGGCGTGCGCGCCAACGCCTTCGAACACGTCCTGGATGGTGACGTCCTTGCCGCGATAGTCGCCGGCGGCGATGGAACCGCTATAGAGGACGAGGGTGGGAATGTTGAGGCGCGCGGCGACCATGGCGCCGGCGGGGATGGTCTTGTCGCAGCCGACGATGACGACCATGGCATCGAAGGAGTAGCCGACGGCGCAGAGCTCGATGGAGTCGGCGATGACTTCGCGGCTGATGAGGGAGGCTTTCATGCCTTCGGTGCCCATGGAGATGCCATCGCTGATGGCGATGGTGTTGACTTCCATGGGGGTGCCGCCGGCGGCGCGCACGCCCGCCATCACGCGCTGGGCGAGGTCGCGGTTGTTGAAATTGCACGGCATGGTGCCGATCCATTCGTGGGCGACCATGACGAGCGGCTTGCGCAGGTCATCGCTGGTGAAGCCGACGGACTTGTAATAGGAACGGGCGGCTGCGCGGTCGGGACCATCGAGGGCCGGGCCGCTGTGCGCGCGGGTATCGAACGCCATGGATTCACTCCGGGGTGACAGGTAGGGGCCAGTCTATCGCGCGATTTCGGCTGGTTCGAACGCGTGGTCCGGCGCCCCGTCCGTGGCGCAGGGCGCATCGCGGCGCATGCCGGAGTACTGGCAGTAGGCGTCACCGGAGAGCTTCCAGCGGTCGCGGCGGATGCCGGTCAATTCGGGCCAGAGGTCGCAGAGCACCTCGAATTCGATGTCGCAGACCATGGGGAGGGCTCGCGCGAGCCCGGCGATGGGGCATTCGTAGACGCGAACAGCGACATCGCGGTCGGGGACGCTCTCGCGAACCATGACCAGCCCGGACTTGAGGCCGGCCTCGGCGCAGTGCTGCATGCGCGCGTCGGCATCGACGGTGGCATCACCCGCGAGGGCGCGGGCACGGGCGGCGATGGCTTCGCGGAACCATGCACGCAGGGCCTCGGGCTCGGCCACGGCTTCGTGGCGAAGGAACTCGGTGAGCACGCCGAAGGAGGCGTCGGGGACATAGCGGGCGGCGAGCGGCGTGGTCACGTAGAGGTTGCGCGGCCGGCCGCGGTGGGCGCCGCGGTCCTGGACGACGATCACGAGGCCGGCGGATTCGAGGACGGCGAGATGCTGGCGGACGGCGGTTTCGCCCACGAGGAGGACATCAGCGAGGGAGAGGGCGTCGCGCGCTTCGCCGCACTTCAGGAGCTGGAGGATGCGGAACTGCATGGGCGTCAGCGGAGGCTGCTCATCGAATCGCGGCCGGTCTGGTTGCGTCATGATGCCCCCCGGGGATGGGCCGGAATGGTTCGGGAGCCCCTCCCATGGCGCTTAGTGTGCGCCAACCCCGGCAGGCGGGCCGGGGACGTTCGTACCGGGAACTGCGTCCATTCGGGACCACGGCGGCGGGAAGGTTCAGGGTTCGAGGCCGGCTCCGCGCAGCGCCTGGTCGACGTGGTTGCCTTCGTGGCCGGCCGCCAGGGCGATGAGGAGGTCGCCGAACCATACGTTGCCGAAGGCCTCGATGCGGCGGGCGAAGAGGTCATCGGGAAGCTGTTCGATGACGCGGAGGAGTGCTTCGTGGCCAGTGCGGAGCGCGTTGTGGAGTTGCTCCGGCGTCCAGTCCGCGCGCTCGGCGATGCCTTCGGTGTTTTGGGCGGTGGGATCTTCGCGCAGGCGGCCGAGTTCGATGACGGCGGCGACCATCGAAGGGGCGTTGGCGACGCCCATGGCGACGTGGCGGAGGACATCGCCGACGTTCCAGTCGAGCTCGGTAGGGCGATCGAAGTGGGGGGCGCAGCGCGTGGGCGCGGCTTCGGTGATGGGCCACTGGGCGCGCGCGGCGGCGAGGACATCGGCTTTGTTGGGACCGGAATCGGGCATGGCAACCCCCTCCCTGGGGCCGAGTATAGCGGGCGGGCGTGGGGGCGAAGGAGCGCGTAGACTGCCGGGCGATGGCAATCCAGAGCGTGGTCCGGGTCCCGTTCGCCGCCCGTGTCCTGCCGGGACGCGTGTATTACGGGTGGTATGTGGCGATCGCGTGCGCGCTGCTGATGTTCGTGGGTGTGGGCGTGGGGTATTACGGCCTGCCCATCTTCATCAAGCCGCTGAAGGAAGAGCACGGCTGGAGCACGACGCAGGTCAGCTGGGCGCCGACCATCTACTTCTTCCTCTCGGGGCTTACGTCGGCGGTCATCGGACCCATCATCGACCGGCGGGGGCCGATGCTGTTCATGACCGTGGGGTTGGTCGTGAACGGCGTGAGCGCGGCGTTCATCGGGCTGGTGGACGAGTTGTGGCAGCTGTACGCGGTGTATTTCGTGTTCGCGGTGGCGTACGGGATGAGCGCCGGGGTGGCGGTGAACGCGATTATGACGCGCTGGTTCATCCGCCGGCGGGCGCTGGCGATGAGCATTTCGTCGACGGGTGTGTCGCTCGGGGGTGTGGTGCTGGCGCCGGTCGCGAGCCGGCTGATCGACGCCGGGGGCCTGGAGCTGGCGACGCCGATCCTCGGGGCGATCGTGGTGCTGGTGGGGTTGCCGGTGGTCTTGCTGGTCATCGCCTGGGAGCCGCGCCAGATGGGGCTCTTCCCGGACGGAGAGACGCGGGAGGCCGCGCGGCCGGCGCCGGGGAGCGCGCAGGCCGCGCAGATTCGCCGCTGGTCACGGGTCGAGGCGATGGGCACCCTGGGATTCTGGGCGGTGTTCCTTGCGTTCCTGATGGTGCTGATCGCGCAAACGGGCTACATCATCCACCAGGTATCGTTCCTTGAAGAACGGCTGGGTTCGCGCAGCGAGGCGGCGTTCACGCTCAGCGTCACGGCGTTCGGGAGCATTGTCGCGCGGCTGGTGGTGGGCATCTTCGCCGATGGCGTGGATAAGCGGCTGCTGACGGTGCTCCTGTTCGTGGTCCAGGCGACGTGCACGCTGCTGATCGTGAGCATCGACAACGTGGCGGCGACGTGGGTGCTGACGCTGATGTTCGGCTTCACCATCGGGAACATCTACATGATGCAGTCGCTGCTGGTGGGCGAGCTGTTCGGGATGGTGTCGTTCGGGTCGGTCTTCGGGCTGATCAGCTTCGCCGGACAGCTTGGGTCGGCGCTGGGTCCGATTGGCGTGGGGTTCCTGCACGACCAGAGCAACGGGTATGGGCTGCCCTTCACGGTGACCGCGGTGATCACGTATTCGGCAGCGCTGGTGATCCTGTTCGCACGGCCGCAGAAGGAGCGGGCGGCGGTGACATCGGCGCTGACGGCGCCGGCCGGTTCGCCGGGGAGCGGCGGCGGCGCTTGACCGCCTTCGCGGGCATCGGGTAGCGTCGGCGCCGTTCGTAAGGAGGCGCGCATTGAAGGCACAACTGACCATTGCGTCGCTCCTCGCGAAGCGGGCCGCCTGAGTCAACGGCGCCGGCTTCGCTGAGTGAGCCGTTCGCCCGGACCGCGAAGGCGGCGGGCTCCCGAAGGTTGTGCTCATGCGTAGCTTTTCGCGGCGGCGTTCGGCGCCGGCTGTGTATGTGTTCATCTATCTCTGGTTCGGTGCGTCGTTCGCGGCGTTCTCCATCGTGAGTTCGCTCTATCGCGCGGTGGACGGCGGGCTCAGCCCGTTCCAGCTGGTGCTGGTGGGGACCATCCTCGAGACGTCGGTGTTCCTCGGGGAGGTGCCGACGGGGGTGGTGGCGGACGTCTACTCCAGGCGGCTGAGCGTGGTCACCGGGTACCTGATGCTGGGTGCGGGGTTCGTGCTCGAAGGGGCCATCGCGCGGGTGGAGACGATCCTCATCGCGCAGGTGGTCTGGGGCGTGGGGTACACGTTTACGAGCGGGGCGCAGGACGCGTGGCTCGCGGACGAGGTCGGGGAGGCGGAAGCGGCGCCGGTATACCCGAAGGCGGCGCGGGCGGCGCAGCTGGGCACGCTCGTGGGCGTGGGCGGCGGTGTGGCATTGGCGACCCAGTCGCTGGCGTGGCCGCTGGTGGCGGGCGGCATCGGGATGATGGTGCTGGGCGTGGTGCTCGCGCTCACGATGCCGGAGACGGGCTTCCGGCCGACACCGCGCGAGGACCGGACGACGTTCGGCCACATGGGGCACACGTTCATGGAAGGCACCCGGGCGATTCGCGCGCGGCCGGCGCTCATCACGCTGATGGCGATCGGGCTGGTCTACGGGCTGTGGAGCGAAGGGTTCGACCGCCTCTGGGAGGTCCACCTCATCCGTAACTTCGATCTGCCGCGGCCGTTCGGGGCAGACCAGGTGACCTGGTTCGGGATCCTCTCCGTGGCGGGCATGGTGCTCTCGATGGCGGCGCTGTCGCTGCTTTCGCGGCGCAAGGAGAAGGCGAACATCCCCAGGACGATCCGGCTGCTCTTCCTCAGCGATGTGGGGCTGCTGGTGTCGCTCGTGGTGCTGGCGGCCGCGGGGTCGTTCGCGGTGGCGGTGGGTGCGGTGCTGACGCTGCGGCTGTTCCGGTCGATCAACGGACCGCTGTCACTATCGTGGGTGAACCGGGGGATCGATTCCTCGGTGCGGGCGACCGTGCTTTCGATGCGAAGCCAGATGGACTCGCTGGGGCAGCTGCTCGGGGGGCCGGTCATCGGGCTGGTCGCTTCGGCGATCTCGATCCGGGCGGGGATTGGGACGGCGGCGGTGGCGCTGCTGCCGGTGCTGCTGCTGGTGCTGGTGGCACTGCGGCAGGAGCGGTTGGCGGCCGTGCGGCGCGATTGACGAATACGAACGTGCGTTCTAGGCTGGCTCGTATCCGCGTCGTCATAAGCGGTGGGGAGCGTGAGGATCCGGTTCAGAGAGAGGGACGCGCGACGATAACGCGTTGAGCCCGTACGATGGGTGGACTACGGTGCCCCCGGGTCCGGCAGGGCATCGTGCCCGTCCCCCGACGCATCCCCGGATGGGTCGTGCGGGCAGCATCCCCTAACACGGTTGAGGTCCCAGATGAAGGTCGTCTTTTTCGAAGACGTTGAAGGCACGGCGCACGTCGGCGACGTGAAGGAAGTCAAGAACGGCTTTGCACGCAACTTCCTGTTGCCGCGAAGCATCGCCGGGCCCTGCACGAAGGACAACCTTCAGCGGGCCAATTCGCTGGCGCAAAAGGAAGCGCGCCGCCAGGAGAAGCTGGACGCGGAAGCGCGGACGGTGACTTCGAAGCTTGAGGGCTACACGATCACGATCGAGGCGCGCGTGGGCGAGACTGGCCGGCTGTTCGGTTCGGTCACGAATCGCGATGTGGCCGAGAAGCTGAACGCGTCGGCGGGGACGAGCGTGGACCCGCACATCGTGCTGCTGGCGGAGCCGATTCGCGAGCTTGGCGCTCGCCCGGTGACGATTCGCTTCACGCGCAATGTGTCGGTCGACATCAACGTCGATGTCGTGCCGGACGAGGCGTCGAAGCCGGTGGTGGCGAAGTTCCTGGCCGAGCAGGAAGCGTTGAAGGCGGCGGAAGCGAAGGCCGCCGAGGCACGTGCCGCGGCCGCGGCGAAGGCCGCCGCCGAAGCAGGCGAAGCCGAAGACGAAGCGGACTCCGAGTAAACCGCGAAGGGAGGTGAACGAGGCCGTTCGCGCCACGAGGCGCACGCACCCGCCGGGGCACGGCCTCCCTCCCGATGGCACTCGCACCGTTCGAGAAACTCCCCCCGCACGACATTGAAGCCGAGGAGGCGGTGATCGCCGCCCTCCTCGTCGATGCCGAGGCCGTCTACCGCATTTCGCCGATCGTGAACTCGGCCGACTTCTTTCGCGAGAAGCACGGCTGGATTTATGACGCGTGCCTGGCGCTGGCGGACCGCGATGAAGCGATCAACCAGATCACGGTGGCGCACGAACTCGCCCGCCGGGAGCGGCTGGAAGAGGCGGGCGGACAAACCTACCTTGCAGACATCATCCGGCGGCTGCCAACCTCAATGGGCGCGGAGTTTTATGCGCGCATCGTGAAGCGCGACAGCATATACCGCGGACTCATTCACGCAGCGACGGGCATCATGCAAATGGCGTACGAAGCACCGGCGGAGCAGGAGGCCGTATTCGCCCGCGCCGAGGAGCTGCTACACCGGCTCCGGGGCGGCGAGAGCTTCCGCGACTTCGTTCACATCCGGGAGCTGCTCCAGCAGTACCTCGACGAAGACATCGAAGCGATGGAGCGCCGCGAGCTGGCGTCCATCCATACGGGGTACAGCGACCTCGACACGCTCCTCGGAGGGCTGAAGCGATCGGACCTGGTGATCGTTGGCGCGCGGCCTTCGGTGGGGAAGTCGAGCTTCGCGCTGGGCATCGCCAAGAACGCGGCCGTGACGCAGGGCGCGAAGGTGGTGTTCTACTCGCTGGAGATGTCGTCGGAGCAGCTGGCGATCCGGCTGCTTTCGGCGGAATCGGGGGTGGACGGTTCGCGGCTGCGCCTGGGGCAGCAGACGGAACTGGAGGAGCGGCGCATCATCCGCGCCTCGGGCGTGCTCTCGGAGGCGGACATCTGGTTCGACGACACGCCGGTGCTGACCGCGGCGGAGCTACGCGCGAAATCGCGGCGGCTGGCGGGCGAAAAGGGCCTCGACCTGATCGTGATCGACTACCTCCAACTGATGCAGGGCGAATCCGGGGGCGGGAGCCGCGAGAACCGGGTACAGGAGATCAGCTACATCTCGCGGACGCTGAAGGGGTTGGCGCGCGAACTGGACGTGCCGATCGTGGCGCTGGCGCAGCTTTCGCGCGCGATTGAGAACCGGCACCCGCGCACGCCGATGCTTTCGGACCTGCGGGATTCGGGCTCGATCGAGCAGGACGCGGACGTGGTGATGTTCCTGAGCCGCGAGGACATGTACGTGACGCCCGAGCAGTGGGCGGAGCAGCACCCCGACCTCCCGGAGAGCGCGTACCCGAAGGGCGTCGCGCAGGTCCATGTGGCGAAGCACCGCAACGGCCCGACGGGGATGGTGGAGCTGCGCTTCCGCGACCGGCTGGCGAAGTTCGAGGACTGGGTATTGCGCACCGAGGAGATGCTGTGAGCGAGGACGCGTTCGGGGGATTCCCGGGCATCGCGCGCGGCACCGTCATCCCGAATGTGTTTTTCACGGCGGTGCTGCCACGGTTCACGGCGCCGGGCGACCTGCTGGCGTTCCTGTGGCTCTCGCGCGCGGTCCAGGAGCAGCGCGGCGACGCGCGTTTCGTGACCACGGCGCAGCTCTGGCGGTTCGAGGGCACGGCCGCGAGCTTCGAGGCGATCGGCGGCGGGCGCGCCGGCTTCGACCGCGGTATCGCATCGTGCGTGGAAGCGGGCGCGGCCATCGCGGTGGAGTTGACGAGCAAGGACGGCGAGGAGACGGCGCTCTTCGTGAACAACCCGGGCTCGCGGCGAGCGGTCGCCCGGGCACGAAGCGGCGAACTGCTGTTGCGCCCGGAAACGGCCGTCCGGGCGTTGCCGCCGACGGCGCGGCCGGGCATCTTCCGGCTGTACGAAGAGAACATCGGGACGATTACGCCGATGGTGGGCGAGCGTCTGCTTGAGGCGGTGGACACGTACCCGGCCGAGTGGATCGAGGACGCCTTCCGGGAGGCCGCGGAACTGAACCGGCGCAACTGGCGGTACGTGGAGCGTATCCTGCAGAACTGGGCCCAGGAGGGCCGCGCGAATGAAACGGCTGGACGAGATTCTTTCGAAGAGCAGAAGCAGCGCTTCCTCGGCGGACCTCTCGGACACGTCGTCCGGAACCGCTGAGGCGGCCTCGCCCGCCGGTGTTTGCCCGCGCTGCGGGGGCGCCGGTTTCGTGCGCGTGCCCCGGCCGGTGGACCACCCGCGCTTCGGCAAGGCCGAACCGTGTGAATGCGTGCTCAACGAACGCGTCGAGGTGCGGCAATCGCGGTTGGAGCGGCTAAGCAACCTGGGGGCGCTGACGCGGTTCACCTTCGACACCCTGGTGCCGGGCGGGCGCGGCGGTGAGAGCGACTGGTTCCGGCGGGCGTATAACGCGGCGCTCGCGTACGCGGCGGATCCGCAGGGCTGGCTGGTGCTCACGGGTCCGAGCGGGAGCGGCAAAACGCATCTCGCGGCGGCAATCGCGAACGCGCGAATCGCGGAGGGTGGCCCGGCGCTGTTCATGGTCGTGCCCGACCTGCTGGACCACCTGCGCGCCAGCTACGACGCGGGCGAGGACGAACTGGGGTACGAGGCGCTGTTCGACCAGGTGCGGAATGCGCCCCTGCTGCTGCTGGACGACATCGACGCTGCCAGCGGGACGCCGTGGGCACGGGAGAAGCTGTACCAGGTGGTGAACCATCGCTACAACGCGGAGCTGCCGACCGTGTTCACCTGTTCGACGAGGCCGCGACAGCTGGATGACCGGCTCGCGACGCGGCTGACGGAGGAGCGGCTGGCGGCGGTGTACACGCTGGACGGCCCCGCGCGGGGCGCCTACGACCAGGTCGGTGGGATGGCGCGCGAGCGGCTGGCGGAGATGCAGTTCCGGGATTTCGACCTCGCGGCGGCGAGCCTTCGACCGGAGGAACGGGAATCGCTGCAGGGTGCCTACCGGGCGGCGATGGCGTTTGCGGAACGGCCGCACGGCTGGTTCACGCTGCAGGGGGTAAACGGCTGCGGAAAGACGCACCTCGCGGCGGCGGTCGCGAACAAGGTACTCGGGAGCGGGCTCTCCGTGTTCTTCGCCGTGGTTCCCGACCTGCTGGACTATCTGCGAGCGTCGTTCGCGCCGGGCAAGGACACGGGGTACGACGAGCTGTTCGAACGCATCCGGACGGCGGAGTTGCTCATCCTGGATGACTTCGGCGCGCAGGCGTCGTCGCCGTGGGCGCAGGAGAAGCTGTACCAGATCGTGAACTACCGGACAGTGGCGGGTCTGCCCGGGGTGATCACGACGGACCGGTCGACCTCGGAGCTGGCGGAGACACACGCCCGCATCGTGGCGCGCATCGCGGACCCGGGCCACGGGAGCATCATCTACATCGAGGCGCCGCACTACCGGCTGGGGCGCATGGCTGCCGGCCGGCCGGGAGCGGGTCCGCGGCGGCCGCGGTGACCTTCGCCTCGCCGGAAATCGAGCTATTCGTCACGCGGACGTTGCGGGAGTGCGACCGCATCGTCGCGGCGCTGGGCGGGCTCACGCGGGAGCGGGCGAACTGGCGGCCGGTCGATGGAGCGAACAGCATCGCGATGCTGGCGAGCCATATGCCCGGCAACATCCGCGAAGTGCTGCTCGGGACCGTGGCGGGCGAAGCCGTGACCCGCGACCGCGACGCCGAGTTCGAACCAGGAGATCGCGACCCCGCGGCTCTCGTGGCTGAGTGGGAGAAGCTGCGGGCGAGGGTGCTGGCGGCGTTCGAGGCGATGCCCGGGGACGTCCTCGACGAGGTGCGGGAGTATCCCCGGCGCGGGGCGATCACGGTGCGGGAGATCCTGCTCGTGGTGGCGAGGCACGCCGCCGAGCACGCGGGGCAGGCGGAACTCACGCGTCAGCTGGCCGAGGCGGCGGAGCGCTGAGGGCGACGGGGCACAACCGGTGAGGCTCGCGCGCACTCGAACGAGGGTCTGACGTCTACTCCGCGGTGGCGTCGATGACGTTTTCGTCGCCGCCAATCATGCGGGGTGCGGGGCGCGATTGCGCGGTGCCGAAGGGGTCGCGTGCGGCGGGACGGGAGGGCTGTGCCGGTTGCGATGGGGCCGGGCGTGCCGTGCTCCGGCTCACCGTGGGCGATGGCGTGGGGCGCGGCGCGGGCCGGCCGCCAGGGCGTGCGGGACGCGGCATGCCTTCGCGGGCGGGTTTTTCGAGGCCGCAGAAGGGGCAGGCGAGCCAGGCGTAGCTCAGGGGCTTGCTGCACGAACGGCACGGCTCCTTGAGCTGCGTGCGGCACGAGGGGCAAATGAGGAATTCATCGTGGACGCGGCGCTTGCAGGTGGGGCAGGCTTTCTGGTCCTCGAGCTCCTGCAGCAGGGCCTCTTCCTCGAGCGAACGTTCGTAGAGTTCGGTGAGGGTGTAGCGCGGGCGGAGGATCAGGTAGATCCAGTGTCCGGGGAGGAAGAACACGAGCACGAGGAGGACTGCGACCATCTGGACGATGGGGTCGCGGCTGCGCTGGCGGATATCGCGGTAGGTCCAGAATACGAGGGTGAGCCAGATCGCCGCGAGGTAGATGGCGAGGACGGCGACCGTGTATTTCACGGTGGCTTCCCACGATCCACCGGGCCACGACACCAGTTGCATCAGTCCCTCACTCCTATCCCGCCAGCCGAGTATAGCATCGGGGTCGTTGGCGGCAGTTTGGCCGTACGAGGGGCAGGAAAGAATCGCTCATTTGTTCGATCCGATGGTAGAATACCTGCCGTGCCACGGAATTCGCGGATGGCCGGCGCCCCCTTGCAGCGCCCTCTCTTCTCCGAACGCAGCGAAGCCGCCGGCGGTTCCACGAGCAGTGGGACCGGCGGTGAAAGCGCGCCAGCGGCGGCGCTGCCAGCAATCCTCGAGGGGCTCAACCCGCCACAGGCCGCGGCGGTCACGCACGGCGAAGGGCCGGTGCTCATCCTCGCGGGGCCGGGCAGCGGCAAGACGCGGGTGATCACGCACCGCATCGCCTACCTGGTGCGGGAGCAGCGCGTGGCGCCGTGGCGCATCGTGGCGGTGACGTTCACGAACAAGGCGGCGAAGGAGATGCGCGAGCGTTCGCGGCAGCTCCTCGGGGACGACGCGGGCAGTGTCTCGCTGGGGACGTTTCATTCGATGTGTGCGCGCTGGCTGCGTGCCGACGGCGGCCTCATCGGTCTCGACCGGGACTTCGTGATCTACGACGACGACGACCAGGTCAAGCTGATGAAGCGGGTGCTGGAGGACCTGAACGTCGATGTGCGGCGCTTCAACCCGCGGTCGGTATTGAGCGCGATCTCGGCGGCGAAGAGCGAACTGCTGGGCCCGGATGATGTCGCCGGGCGGGTGAACGATTACTTCCAGGAGGTCGTGGCGCGGGCGTTCGCGAAGTACGCGGCGGCGTTGCGGGCGGCTTCGGCACTCGATTTCGACGACCTGCTCAACGAGACGGTGCACCTCTTGCGCGACATTCCGGAGGCGCGGGAGAAGTACTCGGGCCGCTTCCTGCACGTGCTGGTGGACGAATTCCAGGATACGAACCCGTCGCAGTACCAGCTGGCGCAGCTGCTCGCATCGAAGCACCGGAATATCACGGTGGTCGGCGACCCGGACCAGGGGATCTATTCGTGGCGCGCCGCGGACGTGCGCAACGTGCAGTACTTCGAACGGGACTACCCGGACTGCACGGTCTACCTGCTGGAGCAGAACTACCGGTCGACGCGGCCGATCCTCGAGGCAGCGGACGCGGTCATCGGCAAGAACCCGGGACGGAAGCCGCGCACGCTTTGGACCGAGCGCCCCGGGGGCGACCTGATCGTGACGCACGAGGCGTACAGCGACGAAGAGGAAGGCGAATTCGTGGCCTCGGAGATTCGGCGGCTGGCGGCGACGGGCCGGAGCTATTCGGACTTCGCGGTGATGTATCGCACGAACGCGCTCTCGCGGGCATCGGAGGAGGCGCTCGTGCGGCATCGCGTGCCGTACCGGCTGATTGGGGGCACGCGGTTCTACCAGCGGCGCGAGGTCAAGGACCTGGTCGCGTACCTGCGGCTCGTCCAGAACCCGCTCGACGAGGCGAGTTTGCTGCGGGTCATCAATGTGCCCCAGCGCGGGATCGGGACGCGCACGGTCGACCGGCTGCGCGACCAGGCGGCGCGCACGGGGACGACGATCTGGGCCGTGGCGGAGGCGCTGGCGAGAGGGAACGGGGTGGAGGGCGTGACGGGCCGATCAGCCTCGGCGGTGTGGGGTTTCGTGCATGCCATCGAGCGAATGCGGGCGCTGGCCGCGGGCGGGGCGCCGCTGACGGACCTCTTCGATGCCGTGCTCGGGCACACCGACTACCTGAAGTACCTGCGCGATGGCGACGACGCCGACGATCGGATCGCGAACGTGGAAGAGCTGCGGCGCGTCATCGGCGAGTACGAGGACGTGGGCGGCGAGGACCGGGACCTCGCGGTCTTCCTCCAGGATGTGGCGCTGGTCTCGGATGTGGACGAACTGCGGGAGGGCACGCCCGCGGTAACGCTGATCACGCTGCACGCGGCGAAGGGGCTGGAGTTCCCGGTGGTGTTCATGGTCGCGATGGAGGAGGGGGTGCTGCCGCACATCCGGTCGTTCGACGACCCGCGGCAGATGGAGGAAGAGCGGCGGCTGGCGTACGTGGGCATCACGCGTGCGGAGGACCAGCTCTACCTGACGCGGGCGTTCCGGCGGTACACGATGGGTGGGAGCTCTTCCAACCCGGAATCGCGATTCCTGCGGGACCTGCCCCCCGGGGTGAGCCGGCCGTGGGGTTCGACCACTCGCCAGACCTATGCCGAGGCGGTGATCGCGGCACCCATCCCCGAGGGCCCGCCGCCGGCGCACGCGGTCTTCGAGAAGGGTGCGCTGGTGGTGCACCAGCGGTTCGGGCGGGGGCAGGTGGTGACGGCGGTGGAGAACGGCGGGGACGTGGAGTACACGGTCGATTTCGAGACGGCGGGCACGAAGCGGCTGCTCCAGAGCTACGCGAAGCTGGTCCCGGCCTAGAATGGGCGCGATGGATGCGCTATTCCTCGTCCCGTCGTCGTGGGCGGAGTGGAAGGTGTGGTTCCGGGACGGGATGCCGCAGTTGGCGGGCATCGTCATCGGGGTCGCGCTGCTGGTGCTCATCCTGCGTACGGTGATTTCGCGGGTGCTGCACGGCGCGTTCGCGCGAGCGGCGGGCCTGCGGCGGGACAACGCCGAAAGCGTCGAACGGCGCGCGGACACGCTGCTCTCGACGCTGAACTGGTTCGTGACCATCGTGGTGGTGTTCATCGGCGTGGCGCTGGCGCTGGACAACCTGGGGCTGAACGTGTCGGCGCTGGTGGCGAGCGTGGGCATCGCGGGCGTGGCGCTGGGCCTGGGGGCGCAGACGCTCATCAAGGACGTGATCAACGGCACGTTCATCCTCA
Source organism: Dehalococcoidia bacterium (assembly GCA_020847985.1). Lineage (GTDB taxonomy): Bacteria > Chloroflexota > Dehalococcoidia > Tepidiformales > Tepidiformaceae > Amarobacillus. Next base: position 455,742 of record JADLBC010000008.1, on the reverse strand, counting down.
TCGAGGACCAGTACCGGGTGGGCGACACGGTGACGCTCGCGAACGTGACGGGGACGGTGGAGGACATCAACCCGCGGCGAACGGTGCTGCGCGATGGCAACGGGGCAGTGCACGTGATCCCGAACAGCGCGATCACGGTGGCGACGAACCTCACGCAGGGGTTCAGCCGGGTGAGCATCGACGTGCCGGTGCCGTATGAGACAAACATCGAACAGGCGATCGCGGCGATCGACGAAGTGTGCGAGGCCGTGGCGCGCGAGCGGCCGCAGGACATCCTTTCGCAGCCGAGGGTGCTGCGCGTCGAGGGGTTCCGGGAGAACGACGTGACGGTGCGCGTAGCCGGGGATGTGCGCGCGGGGACGCAGTGGTCGATCGCGGGGGAGATCCGGCGGCGGGCGCTGGTGCGCTTCGGCGAGCGCGAGATGCGCCTCGGGAAGGCGTGGAATACCCCTACCGGGCGCGGCGAAGCCCCGGATCGCGTGACAGATCGGGGAGCGGCGCATCAAGCCGGGGAGCGCTCGGACCGAACCTCATGATGGGCGACATCGCCCGCTTGAGGTGGAGATGGCTGCGAACGGGGCACGGCAGGTAGTGATCGCGCGGGTGGCAGGGACCGCGTGTGGCATTGATATCGAGGCGGTGCTGGAAATCCTCCCGCCGACGGACACGACGCCCATTCCGGGGGCGCCTTCGCAGGTGCTCGGCGTGCTGAACCTGCGAGGGGGCGTGGTACCGGTCGCCGACCTGCGGAGCGTGCTGGGGTTCCCGGCGGCGCCGTTCGACCAGGAGACGCGTTTCGTTTTCGTGTCCTACGGGCAGAACCGGATCGGGCTGGTGGTCGATGAGGTGGTGGAAGTGATCACGGTGGATCCTTCGGCCTGCCAGCCGGTCGGCGGGGACTTCGCGCGCAACCCGGGGCTGCGGGCGGTGATTCGCAACGGCGACGACCTCGTGCTGGACATCGACCACGAGGTCGCGCTCGACGCCTGCCTCGGGGACCACGACACATGGGCGCCGTGGGGCAACGGCACGCTGCAGGCGGCGGAGCGCAAGAAGGCGAGCAGCGCGGCCTGAAGCTACCGGTGGTTGTAGAACTCGACTGACCAGCGCCACTCGGAATGGTCCGGGGCGTGCCACCATGCCCGCAGGGCCCCGGCTTCTCCGCCGGGGAGGATGACGACGCTACCGAGGTCGGCCTCGGCAGGCCACGTGTCCTCGCGGGTGACGGCGCCGCCGTTCACGGTCAGGCGCGCCATGGGGGAATCGAGGGTGCGTTCGAGGCCGTCGCCGGTGGCGACGGGCGCCCCGTGTTCGTCGCGCACCTCGACGCGGATGCTCGCGGGGAGTGCGTGCACGAGCACGGTCGCCGTGGAGTCGATGTGCGCGCGCGCGAACGAGAGCCCCTGGGAAGCGGCGTCGGGATACCAGAGGTCCCAGGTGTGCATGGCGGTCATCAGCGCGCTCTCAGCTGGCTGCGCAGCGCATCGGGGTCGCGCGCCGGGAGCGCGCAGACCATGTCTTCGCAAACGAAGGCCAGGGCCTCGCCGGGCGGCGGCATGCGGCCTTCGAAGAGCGGGAGGGGCTCGTCTCCGCGGCCGGCGGCGACGACGAGCCAGGGCCGGTAGGTGCCGGAGGCGAGACGCTCGAAGGGCAGGCGCGCGGCGGGATCGCCCGTGATGATGAGCTCCTGGCGGGGAGCGAGCAGGATTTCGCCGGCGAGGAGCGTGCTGCCGAAACCGGAGGGCATCTCGGTGAGGAAGCGGCCGGCGGAGGCGACGATGGCGGCGCCCACGGCTTCCCATTCCGGGTTGCCGAAGTAGCGGCCCAGCCAGATGCCGAGTTGAGCGGCGGCGCCGTTGCCGCCGGGCGTGGCCTGGTCGAACAGGGGCCGGGTGCGCACGAGCAGGTGCTCGGCATCGGCGGCGGTTTCGAAGAAGCCGCCGCGTTCGGTATCGGCGAAGCGTTCGAGCATGACGATGAAGAGGTCGCGCGCCCATTCGAGATGGGAGATGTCACCGGTGGCGCGGTAGAGCTTGACGAGGCCGAGCCCGTAGAAGGCGTAGTCCTCAAGCATGCCATCGACCTTCGCGGTGCCGCCTTTGTAGGTGTGAAGCAGGCGGCCGTCCTTCCAGAGGCGTTCGCGGACGAAGGCGGCGTTGCGTGCGGCGATGCCGACGAGCCGGGTGTCGCCGAGGACGCGGCCACACTCGGCGAAGGCGGCGAGGGCGAGCCCGTTCCACGAGGCCAGGACCTTGTCGTCGAGGCCGGGGCGAACGCGCCGCTCGCGGACGGCGAGCATCTTCGCGCGCAACTCGTCCAGTTTCGCATCGAGGCCGGCGGGGGTGAGGCCATGGGCAGCGGCGAGGTCGTCACGGTCGCGCCGCCGTGTGAGGACGTTGCGGGAGCCGAACTCCGGGTGGTGCGGGTCGCTGAAGTTGCCCGCCTCGGTGACGCCGAAGGCATCGAGGAAGAGGGCGGCGTCGGCTTCGGGGAGTTCGGCGGCCACTTCGGCCGGGGTCCAGACGAAATACTTGCCCTCGATGCCTTCGCTGTCTGCGTCCTGGGCGGCGTAGAAGCCGCCTTCGGGGTCGAGCATCTCGCGTTCGAGGTAGGTGAGGGTTTCGCGCACGACGCGGGCAAGGGAGAGGTCGCCGGTCATCTGGTAGGCGTGCAGGTAGACGCGGGCGAGCTGGGCGTTGTCGTAGAGCATCTTTTCGAAGTGGGGGACGAGCCAGCGTTCATCGACGCTGTAGCGGGCGAAGCCGCCGCCGAGCTGGTCGTACATGCCGCCGCAGGCCATGTGGTGCAGCGTCAGGAGCACCATCTCGAGGGGTGTCGGCGCGGCGCCCCAGCCGGCACGGGCGTGGTGCGCGAGCAGGAATTCGAGGTTGGACGGGCTGGGGAACTTCGGTGCCTGGCCGAAGCCGCCCCATGCCGCGTCGAAGGATGCGCGGAAGCTCTCGACGGCGCGGATGGGGACCTCTTCCGTGATTGCGGCGGACTCGACGGCGACGCGGTTCGCCGCCTGCTGAAGGTGGTCCGTTATGCCCTCGGCCTGGGCGAGGATGCGGTCATGCTCGGTCCCCCAGACATCGTGGAGGGCTTCGAGGACGCGAGGGAAGCCGGGGAGGCCGTGTCGATCCTCGGGGGGGAAGTAGGTACCGGCGTAGAAGGGACGCAGGTCGGGCGTGAGGAAGACGGTCATGGGCCAGCCGCCGCGGCCGGTGAGCGCCTGGACGGCGTTCATGTAGATGGCATCGATGTCTGGGCGCTCTTCGCGATCCACTTTTATGTTCACGAACCAGCGATTCATGAGCGCGGCGGTGGCGGCGTTCTCGAACGATTCGTGGGCCATGACGTGGCACCAGTGGCAGGAACTGTAGCCGACGGAGAGGAGGATCGGCCGGTTGGTGGCGCGCGCCTCGGCGAAGGCGTCCTCGCCCCAGGGGTACCAATCGACCGGGTTGGACGCGTGCTGGAGGAGGTATGGGCTGGTCTCACCGGCGAGGCGGTTCGTGCCTGCGGGGTTTTCGGGCATGCGGAGCTGACACCTTGGCGGGACTGCGATTCACGGTAGCGGGTTCGCGGCCGCGCCGCACGGCGGGCAGGCCACGAATCGCTTCAGCGCGGCGCGGCGGCGACGAGTACGGCCGCTTCCTCGCCGGGGAGGGCCACGGTCACGGTCTCCAGCCGGACCCCGGCGGCGAGCGATGCCAGGTCCGATGCCTGGGCCGCGAGCGCGCCGGTCTCTTCATCGCCCGCGGCGACGAGGATGATGACGCCGGCCGGGCCCATGCGGGGAGCGAAGACACGCACCAGGGCGGACGGATCGGGGACGAAGGCGACGAGCACGTCGCAGGCCTGCAATTCGCCCCAGGTCTCTTCGGCGAAGCCTTCGACCTCGGCGGTATCGGCGCTGTCCATGACGCGGAGGAACTGCTCGTTGCCGATGACCCAGACTTCGTTCGCGATGGAGGCCATGGCGAACTCGTGATCCTGGGCGCGGGACTGCGTGCCGAGAGCGAGGTCGGCGCCCGCTTCGGCGAAAGCGACGGCGACGGCACGGACGCGTTCGCCGCCCGGCCCGACGATGGCGACCACCTTGCCCGCGAAGCTCGTCATCGGAGGAGCACCATGAGTGACGGGATGATGAGCCCGAGGAGCACGAGCAGCGAAACGCCGAGGTAGATGGCGTGCCAATCGCGCTGGCGATGCCGGCCGGCGTAGTGGCGCTCTTCCCAGCTGCCGTCCATGAGGTCGCGGTCGCGGTCGTCGGGGCCAAGGTCCGGGCCATCGAACTCGTCCTCGGCGAGGGCATCACCAAGCAGGAATTCGTCGTCTTCGGGGTCGTCCGCGAACGGGGCGGGGTCGGGTCTCACGCGATGATCTTAGCGCACCTCCCCGGGATCGTCGTCGCGCTCGACGATGACGACGCGGCGGGGGGCGTCAGGCGGGGTGCCGGTCGCGGACTCGGGGTCGTTGGTATCGAATTCGCGCCAGCCAGCGTGGCGGCGGGCACGCCGTTCAGCACGGGAGGTGCGGACGAAGGGTTCGTCCTCGTCGCCGGTGGAACCGCGTCCGAAGAGGTCCCATTCGATGCCGGTGGGGAAGTTGAAATCGCCGAAGCCGACGGAGCTGGCCGTGAGGACGAAGGCGATGACGGCGAGCCAGGCGAAATCGCCATCGGCGACGGCGATGACGCCGCCGGCGATGCCCCACCAGAGGATGGCTGACAGCGGGCGGGCGTTGCCGCGGCTGTTGGCGAGGGTGGCCGTGGTGAGGAAGGCGAAGACGGTGGTCCAGGCACCGCCGCCTTCGCTGACCGTGATGATGCCGCCAAGGATGAGCCACACGGCGGCGATGGCGGCGCCGTGGAGGATGGCGTCGCGGCGCATGGCGCTGTAAAGGATGGTGAGGGTCGCGACGAAGGCGAGGACGGAAACCCAGGTCACGTCCGCCGATTCGACGATGGCGATGGCAGCGCCCGCCCACGCGCCGGCGATGCCGATCACGCGGGCCATGCCGAGCCGCCGCCAGAAGCTGGAGGCCACGGCCCCGGTGGCGAAGAAGGCGAAGAGCAACGCCCACCAGGCGTCGTTCTGCAGGGCGACGGCGGGGACGATCGCCGCCCAGATGACGATGACAGCGAGCAGCGCGGACGCCTTGATCGTCACCTGAGGTAGCCGTTCTCGTCGCGGAGTCCGGAGCCATCGACGCGGGAGCGGGCGTTCAGCTTCTCGGGACGGTTAGGGGTGATGCGTGCCCGCCCGCGTTCGACTTCGTACAGGATGGCCGAGAACGAGGTCGCCATTTCGCACCTCCGGGGTGGGCGAATTCTAGCGGGCGCGGGCGGCGGCGGCAGTTACCCCTTCGGGCAGGGTGACGAGGGCGAGGGCGAGGGCGGGGGCGGTAGACTCCGGGCACCGCGCAGGCGAGAGGAGGGCAGCATGACAGCGCCAACAGCGGGCGGGGTCGGGCAGATCGCGCAGATTTCGATGACGGTGTCGGACATCGAACGGTCGGTCGCGTTCTACCGGGATGTGCTGGGCATTCGCCACCTGTTCACGGCCGGGCAGCTGGCGTTCTTCGATTGCGACGGAGTGCGGTTGATGCTGGACGCGATGGCGGAGGCGCAGGGGCGGGGCAACTCGGTGCTGTACTTCCGCGTGAGCGACATCCGTGGCAGCCAGGAAGCGCTGACGGCGACGGGCGTTCCCTTCGAAGGCGCGCCGCACCGCATCCATACCCACGCGGACGGGAGGGAGGAGTGGATGACCTTCTTTCGCGACCCGGACGGGAACCTGCTGGCGCTGGCCGCGGCGGTGAAGCCGTAGGACTCAGGCGGCGGGCGGCGATGCCTCGAAGGTGGCGATGAGTGCGCGCGCGCAGGCGTGGCAGATGCCGTGGCTGACTTCGCGCGTGCCGGGGTGGATGACCTTCGTGCACCAGGCGCAGACGGATGTGGGGAGTGTGGTGCTGACGCTGACGATGCGGAACGGCGGGATGGGCATGGCTGACCTCCAGAGCACCAGCATCGGCACGCGAGGTGGAAGGAAGCGCCGATTGCGCTGTGCATTGCCTGAGAAGGGTGAGCCGAGGGTAACGACTCGCCATAAACTTGTGATAGCATGAACTCACGTTGTTTGTGACGGACTCGTGGCGGTCCACTACCCCGTTCGGCCGTGCTCTACCGGCCTACCGTTCGCCGTCTTTGCGCCCATCGCCGTCCGTCGAACCCGCCTCCTGGCAGCGCCAGCCGAAAGGCCGAGCGCGCCCTCCCGGCGGGGCAGCGAGACACCCCGCGAAAGGAACCACTTAACCCTGATTCTGTCTCTCTTCCGGCGTAAGAAGCCGCAGGACACCGTTATCGACTTCACGGATGCGCCCACGGGCGGCCGTGAGCCATTCTCGGACGCGTTCGAAGTCAAGGCCCGCAATGGCGCCTTCGAAGCCTCCATCGCGACGCTTTCGCCCGCGGCCCAGGCCACGAACGGCGAGGACGACCACGACGGCGGGCCTTCGCGGCGAAAGCGGAGCCGCCGGAGCCGACGCGGCGGGACCGCCAGCGGCGAAATCTCGACCACCCCAACCACCACTGCCGGACTGCCCGGGGCGAAGGCGCCAATCTCGGAGACCTTCCGCGGCCTGGGCGTCGACGAGACGGGCCTGAACGCGATCGCCGCGCTGGGCTTCACGGAGCCGACACCGATCCAGGCGGAGGCATTGCCGCTGCTGCTGGACGGCGAGGACCTGGTCGGCCTGGCGCAGACGGGCACGGGCAAGACGCTCGCGTTCGGGTTACCGATGGCACGGACCATCGACCCCCGCGACCGGAGCGTACAAGCGCTGGTGCTGGTGCCGACGCGCGAACTGGCGAACCAGGTGCGCGAGGTGATGGAACACCTCGGGCGCTTTTACGGGTTCGAAACCATCGGGCTCGTGGGCGGCAAGCGGCTCACGGGCGACTTCACGGCGCTGGAGCGTGGCGCACAGGTGGTGGTGGGGACACCCGGCCGGGTGATCGACCACATCAAGCGCGGAACGTTGCGGCTCGAGGGCATCCGCTTCGCGGTGCTGGACGAAGCGGACCAGATGCTGGACATCGGCTTCGCGCGCGACATCGACTACATCCTGCGGGTGACGCCGAAGCAGCGGCAGACGGCGCTGTTCAGCGCGACGATGCCGGAAAGCATCGGGCGGCTGGTGTACCGCTACATGCGGAAGGCGCAGTGGGTGGCGTGTGCCCCCGAGCAGCGCACGGCGGACGGCGTGACCCAGTACTTCGCGGAGGTGGCGGAACGCGACAAGTTCCTCGCGCTGCGGCACCTGTACGAAACGATGGACCTGGGCCGTTCGCTCATCTTCCGTCGGACGAAGATCGGCGTGGACCGCCTGACCGCACAGCTGCAGGATTGCGGCGTGCCGGCGCGGGCGATCCATGGCGACCTCCGCCAGGGCGAGCGCGACCGCGTGATGTCCGACTTCCGGAGCGGGCGGCTGGAGTTCCTGATCGCGACGAACGTGGCGGCGCGGGGCCTCGACATCCCGGACATCGAACACGTCATCAACTACGACGTGCCGCAGAACCCGGAGGAGTACATTCACCGCATCGGCCGCACGGCGCGCGCGGGGAAGCTGGGGACCGCGGTCACCTTCGTGAGCGAATGGGAGCTGGCCGACTGGGACAAGATCGTCGGGGAAGTCGGCGACGCCGAGCTCGAACGGCTGAAGCTGCCGGCACGCTGGGAATAAGCCCCGCCACTGAGGCGAAACGCAGACGGCCCCGCGATCATGCGGGGCCGTTCCGTTTCCCGTGCCGGGCGGATGTCAGGCGAAGCTGAGGTCGCGTTCGCTATCGCTGCGGGTGAGGGCGGCGCGCATGCCGATGGCGGCCTCGAGGTCGCGGCGGGCGGCGACCAGGTTGTTGTGCGAAGGGGTGACCTCGTCCAGTTCGTGCGCATAGAGGAAGAGCGGGCGCATGGGGGCGCCGCCGTTCACGGGGTCGGTCTCGGAGGCGGCGATGAACTGCCGGATGCGTGCCCAGAGCTCGACGTGTTCGGGGGTGAGGTCCCACTCGGCGAGGGTGACGACGCGATGGGGCTTTTCGAAGTAGTTCTGGCGGTGGATGTGGCAGATGAACTCCGAGAGCTTGCGCTTGTGGTTTGGGGTGCGCGCTCGCCGGGGTGCGCGGGAGGTATCGAAATCGCGCCAGACGGTGATGAGCATGCTCGTTCTCCTTCGTTCGCTTACGACTGGCCGTGCCAGGTGAAGTGATAGGAACCATCGCCGCGGGGCCCGGCCGACTGCCATGCGAACCACGGGCCAAGAAGGGCGGCGTAGTTGCTGCGAACGCCGTCGCGGCGTTCGAGCAGGTAGGTGGTGCCGGTGGCCGCATCGAAGTAGCCGGGGGCGCCGCCGTAGGCGGCGGCGGGGGCCCAGCTGAAGCGCCCGCCCGACGCGCTCATGCCCCAGCCTTCATCGGTCGCGAACACCGAGGCCTCACCGGATTCGAGGTCGAGGAGCCGCTTCGTGGTGAGACTGTCGTCCCAGGCGAGATAGCGGCCGGTGGCATCGAGGGCGGCCTGGAAGGGGGCGCCGGCGACGGGGATTTCGCGCGATGCGCCGTCGGCTTCGCGGAGGACGAAGCGCTGGCCGGCGGCGTCGACACGCAGCCATGCCGTGCGTCCACCGCCGGCGGCGACAGAATCGAGGTCGCCGCCGGCGAGGGTCACGGTGTCGAGCGTGGCCCGTCCGCCGGTGGTGAGGTCGTAGGTGCGGAGTTCGCGCGCGGGAGCCCCGGCGGTGCCGGTGTACTGGATCCAGGCCACGCGCGCGCCATCGATCACGGCGCGGGGGGCGAAGCCGAACGGTAGCCCGGGTTGGATATCGTTCGCGGCGGCGACATCGCCCTCAGCGCGGGCGATGGTGCGCGATTCGCCGGTGGCGGCGTTCCGAACGACGAGTTCCCAGTCGGGGAAGGGGAGCGCGATGCCCGTGCGGACCGTGGCGAGCCAATCGCCGGCAGCGGCCATGACGATGTCCTGCTGGCCGGCGGCGCCGGTCCAGAGGGTCCGGGTCGCGCCGGTGGCCGGGTCCCAGAGTACGAAGGTCTGCGGGGAGCCCGTTTCGCCGCCGCCAACGGCAAGGACCACACCGCCGTTCACGGCCGCCACCGGGGTCTGCGCTTCGCCGGCCGGGTTCTCCAGCGGGAGGCGGGGGCCGGGAGCGTCCATGGCGAGGGTCGCGACGGTGGCACCTTCGGCGCCGGTGGCCGTTGGCGCGACCGTGGTGGGCCCGTCGCCGCAGCTCGCGAGGAGCACGGGGACAAGGACACCGGCGGTGAGGAGGCGCTTACCAGACCAGGCCATGCCAGCCTCCGAGGGCGCTCCAGTGGGTTTCCCAGTCGACATCCTGGAAGCGGTCGAAGGGGAGGCGCTTGTCGTGGTAGACCTGCCCGACCTGGACGACCTGGCGGCCGTTCTGCATGTAGTGGCCGTAGACGGTGTCCCAGTGGGCATAGGTGACGCCGGGCCAGAAGCCGGCGGGATAGTAGGTGCGGTTCGAATAGAGGACGTTCTCAGCGACCGGGTAGGAGCGGTCGGTATCGAACTTGATGGCGGCGAGGGCCTGCTCTTTCGTCAGGGTGCCGCCTTCGAGGCCGGGGCCTGCCGACTGGACGTACCACTTCGTGCCGCGCCAGCTGTTGAGGGTGAAGGGCATGTACTTTTCGCCCCAGTAGGTCTGGCCGTTCTTGGCGGTGGCCAGCCAGAAGTTGCCGGCGAACATCTCCTGGTCGGTCTCCGGGACGCCGGTGAGCTGGTCGCGGATGCCCTGCTTGTTGGGCGTCCTGGAAGTCGAAGGGCCGAGGAAGCGAAGGATAGACATGGCCGTGGCAGGGCCGCAGTAGTTGGGGTTGATCTGTTCGTACGGCCAGAAGAACTTCTGGATGCTGGCGGTGCCGCGCGCGGAGGCGTCATCGAGGCGGACGACGGCACGCGGCTGTTCACCGGTGAGCGCGCGCAGCCAGGCTTCGTAGGCATCGACGGTGGCTTTGGAGCCCTTGCCATCGAGGTAGGCCGAGTAGGAGAGCGCAGCGTTCATCTTCGCCGTCGCGATGGCACGGTCGATGGTCGGGGAACAGGGTTCGGAGGCGGCTTCGCCGGACCGCTTCGGCGCGTCGGCAGCCTGGTCCGAGGGGTCGCAGCCGGGCTGGGCGAGGATGGCCGGCGCGGCGTGGGCCGCGCCGGGGAGGGCGCCGGCGACGGCGCCCGCGCTGGCGAAGAGCACACCGGCCAGCAGCAGCGTTCGAAGCATGAGGCCTCCAGGCGGGGCACGGCGCGGCACGCGGAGGCGTTTGTGCCCCGGTTGTTTGCCGTTCTGTAATGCCCTGCGGCACTGCGTAGATGGGTTGGATACTTCGTACCATGCCCGGCGGCGGTATCCAACCGTCCTTTATTAACCCTGCGAAGGTCGTGCGTGGGACGCTCGCAGGCTGGTATTTCGAATCTGGCGGAGGCTGGCTCCTTCGCTCGCCCTGGGGAGACGCCAGGTCGCGGGCACCGGGGGTGCGAACTCATGGCAAACCCGAATAGCAGGTGGCAGGGACCGGGCCGGGGCGAATATCTGCGGGACGAGCGATAGGCGGGAGGCGGTACCACCGCGAGAGCAGTTGTATACAATCTACTTTGTACACAGGAGGCTGCAATGGATTACAAATCGGACGTCCCCAACTTCTTCCGCGATACGTTTCCCTACTCTTTGCCGCCACTGGTCCACCTCGAGGCGGAGCCCGTGGCGCTCGCGCGCCCGGAGCGCATCTGGATCACGGACACGACGTTCCGGGACGGGCAGCAGAGCCGCGCACCGTACGCGGTTCGCGAGATCGTGCGGCTGTTCGAGTTGCTCGCGCGGCTGGGCGGCCCCCGGGGGATGATCCGGCAGTCCGAGTTCTTCCTCTACACGCGCAAGGACCGCGAGGCGGTGGAACGCTGCCAGGAGCTCGCGCTGCCCTTCCCGGAAATCACCGGCTGGATCCGGGCGACGATGGCGGACTACGCACTCGTGCGCGCGGCGGGCCTGCGCGAGACCGGGATCCTCTGCTCAATCTCCGACTACCACATCTTCAAGAAGCTCGGTTCGACGCGGGAGAAGGTGGTCGCGGGGTACCTGGAAGTGGTCGATGCGGCGCTGGCGGACGGCGTCGTGCCCCGGGTGCACATCGAGGACAGCACGCGGGCGGACATCCCCGGGGTTGTGGTGCCGTTCGTTCGCGACCTGATGGAACGCGGGCGGCAGGCGGGCATCCAGGTGAAGCTTCGCTATCCGGACACCATGGGGGTGGGCATCGCCGACCCGCATGCGGCGCTTCCTCGCGGCATCCCGCGGCTCTCACAGGCGCTGCGCGCAGCGGGCGTGCCCTCCGAGGCGTTGGAGTACCACGGCCAGAACGACCTCGGGGCGATCGTGCCGAACGCGGTGGCGGCCTGGCTCTATGGCACGAGCGCGAACAACGGCACGCTGCTGGGCATCGGCGAACGGAGCGGGAACACGCCGATTGAGGCGCTGGTGTTCTGGCTCGTGGGCCTTACCGGGGAGACGCATGGAATGGACCTGACGGCGATCACGGAGATCGCCGACTACTATCGCGCCATCGGCGAGACGGTGGACCAGCGGCTGCCCTTCGTGGGCGACAACTTCAACGTGACGCGGGCAGGCATCCACGCGGACGGGATGATCAAGGATGAGGAGATCTACAACCCCTTCGACACGACGCGGCTGCTGAACCGGCCGCCGGGGGTTGCGATCACGGACAAGAGCGGCGCGGCGGGGCTGCTGATGTGGATGCAGAAGCACCGGCCGGCGCAGGCGGCAGGGCTGGACAAGCGCGACGCGCGCATCCTCCGTGTCCTCGACCTGGTGATGCGCGAATACGACGACGGGCGGGTCATCGCGATCGCCGACGAGGAGGTGCACGCAATGGTCGATGAGGCGTTCGCAGCGGTGGGTGTGTGCTGATCGGAAGGCGGGGTGACCTCACGGCCACCCCGCCTTGTCCGGTCCCCGGCAGCGTACGCATCGCGGCGTCGCAACCCCGCAACTGCCGCCACCTCGCCGCGACGGCACGGCCGCCGGGAACCGAAGCCCGCGCGCACGGACCGGAGGGGGATCCGGTTCGACCGAGTGGTGAACTCGCCCGCGACGCTTGCCCGGGGTGCTGGAGGCGTGGGTCGCGCCTCCAGGATTGAGCATCGGGCACCGGCGGCGCGGTGAGAGCGGCCGGTTGGGCCATTTGCAGCAGCCTTTTGTTGCCCAATTGCCGGTCATGTGGTCCGTGACGGCGGCGAGGCCGGGCGACGCGGGTGCGCGAGATATGCCAGGGGACAAAGAAAAAGGGCCGGCGTGTGCCGGCCCTTTCGGGTGCGTGGTTTCGCGATGGGTGGCGGCTACTTCTTCGTGAGGAAGGCGTGGACGAAGCCGCCGGCGGCGATGATGAGCAAGACGACCGCGCCGATGTAGCACACCGTGGAGGCGAGGGCGGCCTTTTCGCCGAAGATGCTGAAGCCGTAGCTGGTGAGCAGGAGGCCGCGGAGGGTCTCGCCCGTCTGCATGGTGCTGCGGAGCGCCGTTGCGGAATCGAGCTGCTTCTGAAGCTTGGCGGCTTCGTCGTTGTTATTCGCGGCCTTGGCGGCGGCGATCTTCGCGGAGAGGTCGGAGCGGACGGTACCGAGGGTGGCGTAGGTCTGGCCTTCCCAGCCCATGTTCTGGCCATCGACCTTGGTGAGGGCGGCGGTGCGGGCCATGTGCATCCCGATGTAGTAGTTGCCGTAGCACTCCGCCATCTTGCCGGTGACCATGTCCTTACCGGCGTACTCCTCAAGGCACTTTGAGCCTTCTTTCCACTCGGTGATCTTCTTGAACTCCGCGTTGGCGGGGTTCTCTTCGTCCTTCTTGAGTTCTTCAGCGGTAGCGAACTTAATCTTTTGTTCGCCGAGCTGTTCCTTGACGTAGTCATCGGCGAATGAGGCCTGGTCGGCCAGCACAAATCCGAGGACTATCATGAGCACCGCGATGACCGCAGCACCACCGGCAAACAGGATGTCCAATGAGCGCCTGGACATGGATGAGATTCCCTCCTCAGGAAAACCTTACTTGCGGAATGATGACGGGCCATTCGGTGCACCGGAGGGGCCAAACGGTCCCGGGTTTCGCTACCGGAAGTCGCCGTAACTCGTTCGCCGGGCAACAACCATCATGAGGTTAAGACCAGCCAGTTCGTTCCTAAAAGGCAGGTTACTACAGCAATAGGGAATATCCCTAATACCCCGCAGTGGCGATCCGCGATGTCGGCATGTGGCGGTGAGCAGCGAGCCATTGGCCGAGCGTGCAAGGCGACCCATCGAAACGGCATCAATGGCGCGGCGCGGGCATACCGGGTTTTGGCGCGCTCGCGGGCGGAGTCCGTGTTCTGTGGTCTGTTTTTGGGCCGTCCGCGCGGCGCGGCAAACGCCCCGCGACGGGGATGCGCGCTCGCACCCCGCTCACGGATGGGGCGTGCCGGTGACCGCTCGGGTCGCGGTCGCCTTGGGGCGGCGAGTGCCGCCCCAACGCGGGAATCAGGCGATGACACCTCGGGCACGGAGGCCCGCGATCTCCTCGGCGGAGTAGCCGGCGAGCGTGACGAGGTCGTCGGTGTCGCGGCCGAGCGGCGGCGACGAGCCCTGGGCCTCCAGGGGTGTCCCGGACATGCGCACGAGCGGGCCGACCTGGCGTTGCGGGCCGGTAATGTCGTGTTCGAGTTCGACAATCATGCCGTTGGCCTGGGCCTGGTCGTTATCGAGCATGTCCTCGGGGAAGTTGAGCGGGCCGCAGGGCACCCCGTTCACCTCGAAGCGTGCGAGCCAGTGTTCGGTGGTCTGTTCGCGAACTTTCGCTTCGACTTCGGCGACGCGGGCACGGGCGTTTTCGAGCCAGGCGGCATCGAGGGGATTGAAGCCGGGGTCGGCGATACCGAGGAAGTCGGTATCGAGGGCAGCGCGCACCTTCGTCCAGAGTGACGGCGAAAGGGCACCGATGACGACGGCACCGTCGCGCGTCTGGTAGGGCCGGTAGTAGATGTTGGCGGAGCGAAGCTGCGCGAGCGGGCTGTAAGCGGCGAGCAGCTCCGGGTAGCTGGCGCCGGCGGCCTGCAGCCCGTGCACGCGCTCCATGCGGGCGTGGACCATGGCGTCGGCGACGGGGAGATCGAACACGAGGTTGTTCTGGAAGCCGAGGGCGGTCTGGAGGAGGCTGGTTTCGATGAGCTGACCCTCGCCAGTGCGCTGGCGATGGAAAAGGGCGGCGCAGACGGACCAGGCGATGACGAGGCCGGTGCCGTAATCGGCGAGTGCGGTCGAGGAGATGGCCTCGGGGGCGCCGGTTTCGCGGTTGTACTTGCCTTCGCCGATCATGAGGCCGGAGACGGCCTGCGCGACGATGTCGTAGCCGGGACGTGCGGCCCAGGGGCCTTTGCGGCCGAAAGCGGTGTTATCGACGTAGATGAGGTCGGGGCGGAGCGCCTTGAGGGTCTCGTAATCGATGCCGAGGCGGCCGGCGACGTCGGGGCGGTAGTTGATGACGACGACATCGACGTGGGGCATGAGGCGGTAGACGACCTGCTGCGCCTCCGGGTCCTGGAGGGCGAGGACGAGCGAGCGCTTGCCGCGGTTGAGGGTTTGGAACCACTTGGATTCGCCGGGGATGAACTGGCTGAACTGACGCCAGGGTTCGCCCTCGGGTGGTTCGACCTTGATGACGTCGGCGCCCATATCGGCGAGGTTCTGGCAGCCGAACGGGCCGGCGATGATCTGCGTGAATTCGAGAACCCTGATTCCGGTGAGTGGTCCGGATGCCATGGTGAATCCCCCTCGGCCTCGGGCATGGGCTCGGGCAGGCAGCGGCCCGGCGGCATATGTATTGCACGATGGGGTGGGCCGCGTCCAGAGCGGAAGGGCCGTGGTTAGCGCGCGGCCTCGGCGCTGCCACCGCCGTTGCGGGTGAGGGCGTGGGCGGGGAGTTCGTACGTGAGCGGCGTACAGGGGTTGCGCAGGCCGGGGCTTTCGCCGAGCACGACGATCTCGGCGCGCACGCGGGCACGGGTGATATCGAGGATGCCCATGCACCCGAGCCGGGTCGAAAGGTGGTGCGGGAGGATGGGGCTGCCGGAGTTGATAAGGAGGGTGCTTTCGCGGAATTCGAGCCGTTCGACGTGGGTGTCGCCGCCGATGAGGATGTCGACGGCTTCGCCATCGAGCGAGGAGCGGAGGAGTTCGGCGATGGGGCGGGATTCGGGCCGCAGTTCGTGGGCCATGCCGATGCGCCAGCCTTCGATATCGAGGAGCTGCTTGCGGGCCATGCTGGGGTGATCGAAGAGGTCGTTGTTGCCTTCGGCCACGAGGACGTCGGCAAATTGGGAGCACCAGTCGAGAACGGAGGGGGCGGTGACATCGCCGCCGTGGAGGATGAGGTCGACCCCGCGGAGGCAATCGGCGACCTGGGGACCGAGTTCATCGAGCGAGCGAACGAGTGAGGGGAGGTGGGTGTCGGTGATGAGCCCGATTCGCACGAGCGCACGCTATACTCGCGCGGTTGCGTGGACAAGCCCCGGGGCGGCCAGCCGGACCGTGGCGGGGGCACGCGTTCACACCACCTTCGCGCACCAGGATTGGGCGCGGCCGACTGGAGGAGGGTTCATTCATGGCTCAGACCCGGCAGGCTGCCATTGGTGGCATCCACGAGTACCCGTTGCGAGTCGCCCCTGGCGTTTCGGCGATGCAGATCAAGGCGGCTTCGCTGAAGGCCGCGCTGGACGATGCGGGACTGAAGTGGTCGGACGTGGACGGGCTCTACGACGCGGGTGATGGCGAAGGTGGCGGCGGGCTCGGGCTGGCCGCATACCTCGGGCTCAAGCCGCGCGTCATCGACACGACGCAGGTGGGCGGATCCTCGTACGAATTCCATGCGGCGCACGCCCTGCGGGATATCGCGGCGGGGCGCGTGAAGGTGGCCGTGACGACCTATGGGTCGACGGCGGCATCGAGCCGCATCGCCATCGGCACGGGCGGGCGCGGGGGCGGCGGTTCGTGGCAGACGAACATGGAGGGCCCGTACGGTTCCACGCTCATCAGCAACTACGCGATGGTGAAGCAGCGGCACATGTTCCAGTACGGGACGACGAACGAGCAGCTGGCGCAGATCTCGGTGGCGACGCGCAAGCACGCGATGCGGAACCCGGAAGCCGTGAAGGCGATGCAGGACCTGCAGTTCGTGGGCGTGAACGAAATCACCGTCGAGAACGTGCTGGAGTCGCGGATGGTGGCGAGCCCGTTGCGGCTGCTGGAATGCTGCATGGTCTCGGATGGCGGTGGCGCGGCGGTGTTCGTAGCGCCGGAGATCGCGCGGGACCTCAAGAAGAAGCCGGTCTGGATCATCGGGTCCGGGGAGGCGACGAAGTACCGCGAGAACGGCGGCGACATCACGACCAGCGCGGGCGCGCAGAGCGGCCCGGCGGCGTTCGCGCAGGCGGGCGTGTCGCCGAGCGAGATCGACATCGCGATGATTTATGACTCGTTCACGATTACGGTGGCGACCTGCCTGGAGGACCTCGGCTTCTGCAAGAAGGGCGAAGTGGGGTCGTTCATCGGCGATGGCCACCTCGCCTTCGACCAGCCGGGGCTGACGATCAATACGGACGGCGGCGGGCTTTCGTCGAACCATCCTGGCATGCGGGGGCTCTTCCTGCTGCTGGAGGCGACGCGCCAGCTGCGCGGCGAATCCACATCGCAGGTCAACGGCGCGAAGCTCGCGGTCGCGCATGGAAACGGCGGCCTGCTGGGCGGGACGCACACGGGCGGGACGATCGTCCTGGCCGCCGACTAGAAGGAGAGGAACGAAGCGATGGCAAGTCGTCCGCAACCGCACTTCCCCGAGCCGGACACGAAGCCCTTCTGGGATGGAGCGAAGGAAGGGGAGCTGCGCTACCAGGTGTGTCCTTCGTGCAACGCGGTGAACTTCACGCCGACGGCGCACTGCCAGAAATGCGGTGGCCGCGACCTCGCGTGGAAGGTTTCGAAGGGCGAGGGCACGGTGTACACGTACTCCGTGGTCATGCAGAACCGCATCCCCGGCTTCCAGGAGCTGGGGGCCTACGCCGTGGCCTACGTGGACCTCGATGAGGGGTTCCGGATGCTCACGAACGTGATGGTGGATGGGAACCCGCTGGAGCTGGTGAAAATCGGCCAGCGCGTGCGGGTCGACTTCGAGAAGCAGGACTCTGGGGAGTACCCGATCCCGGTGTTCCGGCCGATCTGACGCGGTTGGCGCGTTCGTCAAAAATGGAAGGGGCCCCACGGGGCCCCCTTCTGCGTGCGCGGGCCCGGAGCGCCGGCCACGGGGCGATTGTTGAATCGTTTCACTGTGGGTATAGTCCCGGGCCACGGCGTGCGCGAAACCGGGCGGTTCGGCGCGCCACTTAGCGAACAAGGAGTGGCCTGATGCCGGAAGCCGTGGAAACGCTGGTGACGGAGGACATGCACCGCCAGAAGGGGGTGTGGGGCGAGGCGCGCTCGTCGTACCCGATCTCGGAATCGGACATCCGGAAGTGGGCCATCGGCGTGTACTGGCCGGAGACGCCGCCGCGCCTGTACTGGGACGAGGAGTACGCGAAGGGCACGCGATTCGGCGGGATCGTCGCGCCGGAGGACTTCAACCCGTTCGCGTGGGCGGTGCCGAAGGGCGAATTCCGGGCCGCGGGCGCGCTCCCGGGCCAGACGCCGGCCAAGGGGCAGAACATCCTCAACGGGGGGCAGGTCGACACGTACGGTGTGCGCATGCGCCCGGGTGACGTGATCACGGCGCGGTCGCGGCTTTCGCACTGGGAAGAACGGGTCGGCCGCAACGGCCTGACGCTGTACGTCTTCAACGAAACGGAGTGGCGCAACCAGAAGGGCGAGCT
The DNA here is from genome assembly GCA_020847985.1 of Dehalococcoidia bacterium. Classification (GTDB taxonomy): domain Bacteria; phylum Chloroflexota; class Dehalococcoidia; order Tepidiformales; family Tepidiformaceae; genus Amarobacillus. Next base: position 437,753 of record JADLBC010000008.1, on the reverse strand, counting down.
GGTGAAGACGCGCATCTCGACGGGCATCCGGTCCTAGGGAGCAGGCGATGACGACGTATTTCGAGCAGGTGAACGTGGGCGACGAGGTCCCGGTCTTCGAACGGAAGACTGACTTCATGAGCTGGAACCGGTACGCGGCGATCAACGAGGAGTTCGTGTACGTGCACATGGACGACGCGGCCGGGAAAGCAGCGGGGCAGGGGGCGGCGTTCGGCATGGGGAACCTTCGCTGGGCGTACATCCTCAACGCGCTGCGCGGCTGGGTCGGGGAAGAGGGCGAGGTGAAGGAGCTCGGGATGCAGTTCCGCGCGATCAACCACAAGGACGACATTCTCACGACGTACGCGAAGGTGGTGGACAAGAATCCGGAGGGGAACCTGGTGCGTCTCGAGGTGGACGTGCGGAATCAGAAGGGCGAGAAGACTTCGCCCGGGCACGCGGTGGTCTCGCTGCCTTCGCGTGGGTAGCATGCGCGCGGCTTCGCGACCGTGGGTTGCGGGGCCGGGTGGACGGGGGCGGCGCCGCGGCGCGGCCATACGCATTCCCATCGCCCGTACGGAGCGATGGGCCAGGACGATGAACGGAGAGAAACATGGCAGGAAGGCTTGAAGGGCAGGTCGCGATCGTCACGGGGGCGGGCCGCGGCATCGGGCGCGGTGAGGCGCTGCTGCTCGCGGCGGAAGGCGCGCGGGTGATCGTGAACGACCTCGGCGGGTCGCCGGGTGGCCAGGGCGCGGATTCGAGCCCGGCCGAGGAAGTGGTGGCGGAAATCAAGAAGGCGGGCGGCGAAGCCATCGCCAACTTCGATTCGGTCGCTTCGATGGAAGCGGGCGAGAAGATGGTGCGGCAGGCGCTCGACACCTGGGGGCGGCTCGACATCGTGGTGAACAACGCCGGCATCCTGCGGGACCGGATGGTGTTCAACATGTCCGAGGAGGAGTGGGACGACGTCATCGCCATCCACCTCAAGGGGCACTTCACGATCACCAAGCCGGCCAGCATCCTGTTCCGGCAGCAGCGCAGCGGGCGGCTCATCGGCACGGGTTCGAGCTCGGGCCTTGGGAATATGGGCCAGGCGAACTACGCGGCGGCGAAGGAAGGCATCGCGGGGCTGTTCCGAACGCTCGCGCGTGACCTTGGCCGCTACGGCGCGACCGCGAACTACATCCGCCCGGCGGCGGCGACTCGGCTAACGATGTCGCCGGAGATGGAGCAGGCGCGGGCGAAGTCGGCGGCGGCAGGCGTGACTCGCCAGGGCGGCGGGCTGGCCGACCGCGGTCCGGAGAAGATCGCTCCGCTGGTGGTGTGGCTCTGCACCGCGGCGGCGGCGAACGTGAACGGGCAGGACTTCGGCGTGGGTGGCAACTCGATCAGCCTCTACTCGCAGCCGGTGCCGGTGAACACGATCACGCGGGACGGCGGCTGGACGCTGGACGCGCTGGACGAGGTATTCCCGCAAACCATCGGCCGGGGGCTGGTGAACCCGCAGCCGCCGCAGCCGCCGAAGGCGTAAGCAGCGGCCTACACGAGACAGGCCCCGGTTCCGCTCGGCGGGCCGGGGCCGTTTTCGTGCCCGGAAGGAGCCGACATGGGAGCGCGACCGGCCGATCACGCCTGGCTGGCGGCGGAAATGCTAGGAAGGGAAAAAGGGGAAAGAGGGAGCCCGCGAGGACCGGGCGGGCGGGAAGGCTGGCGACCCCGAGCGGATTCGAACCGCCGATCTCCACCTTGACAGGGTGGCATGTTAGGCCGCTACACCACGGGGCCGCGCGGTACGTCCTACCTTTGGGATACTAGCCGGGGGCTTCGGCACGGGCAAGTTCGTGTGGGCCGGGCGGGCGGGGGGCTGGCCGGCGGTAAACGCCGTGATGCCGTCGCGGGATGGCGCGCCTTCGCCGCTAAGCGCGGGCGACGGTAGACTGAACGCCCGTGTCTACTGCACTTACCGCCACCGTATCCGTTGACGAGCTGAAGGACATCGCGAAGCGGGTCCGGGGCCACATCGTGCGCATGGTTTACGCCGCGCAGAGCGGCCACCCGGGTGGGTCGCTTTCGGCGGTGGAACTTGGCGTTTCGCTGTTCTGGAACCACCTGCGCTGCGACACCGCGAACCCGGCGTGGCCGGCGCGCGACCGCTTCCTGCTTTCAAAGGGCCACGCGACGCCGTTCTATTACAGCGTGCTGGCCGAGCGGGGCTTCTTCAGCACGGAGTTGCTCGCGGGCTTCCGGCAGCTGGGGACGCCGCTGCAGGGACATCCTTCGATGAATGCGGCGCCGGGCATCGAGATGAGTGGCGGTTCGCTGGGCCAGGGCCTTTCGTTCGCGATCGGGCACGCGCTGGCGGGGCGGATGGATAGCCTGGACTTTCGCTGCTTCGTCCTCATGGGCGATGGCGAACTGAACGAGGGCCAGTGCTGGGAAGCGGCGATGGCGGTCCCGCACTTCGGGCTGGGCGACCGGGTGATCGCGATGGTGGACCGCAACGGTATCCAAAACGACGGCTTCGCGGATTCGATCATGAAGACGCACCCGGCAGACATGTTCCGCGGGTTCGGCTGGAAGGTGATCGAGTGCGACGGGCACGACATGGCGGCGGTGGACCAGGCGCTGAGCGAAGCGGAACGCCCGGACGACCGGCCGCGCTGCATCGTCGCGCAGACGGTGAAGGGGAAGGGCGTCAGCTTCATGGAGAACAATCCCGGGTTCCACGGCAAGGCGCCGACGGCGGAGCAATTGCAGCAGGCGCTGGCCGAGATCGAGGCCGGGCTGTGAGCGAGCCTGTTTCGGCGGCGACGCGCGAGGCCTACCCGGCGGGGCTCCTGCAGCTGGTCGAGGACGGCGTGGACGTCGTCGCGATCGACGCGGACCTTTCGGTTTCGACGATGGGGTACCAGTTCGGGGAGAAGCATCCGAACCGCTGGCAGACCGTCGGCGTGGCGGAGCAGAACATGGTCGGGATCGCGGCGGGGTTCGCGGCGGCCGGCAAGACGGCGTTCATCGCCAGCTTCGCGTCGTTCCTGCCGGGGCGCTGCTTCGACCAGGTTCGCACTTCGGTGGCGCAGCCACGCGGCGGGCTGAACGTGAAGCTCGTGGCGAGCCATGGCGGCGTGACCGTGGGCGAGGACGGCATGAGTGCGCAGGCGATCGAGGACCTGGCGCTGATGACGGCGCTCATCCCGTTCGACGTCATCGTGCCGGCGGACTACGAAGAGGCGAAGCAGGCGGTCGTGGCGGCGGGGAAGACGGCGAAGCCGGCGTACGTGCGCACGGGGCGGCCGAAGGTGCCGGGTTTGTACACGCCCGAGTACGGGTTCGAAATCGGGAAGGCGAGCATGCTGCGGGCAGGGAGCGACGTGACGCTCATCGCGTGCGGCGTGCTCGTGAGCGTGGCCCTGAAGGCGGCGGAGCTTCTCGCGAACGAGAGCATCGGCGCGCGCGTGCTGAATATGGCCACGATCAAGCCGATCGACCGCGAGGCGGTGATCGCGGCGGCGCGCGAGACGGGCGCGATCGTGACGGCCGAGGAGCACCAGACGCACGGCGGGCTCGGGACGGCGGTGGCTCGCGTACTGGTCGAGACGACGCCGGCGCCGATCGAGTTCGTGGGCGTCGATCGCTACGGGACGAGCGGGAAGTGGGACCAGCTGCTGGACTACTTCGAGCTCACGCCGGCGCGGTTGGCACAGGCGGCGAAGGACGCGATCGCGCGCAAGCGGTAGGACTCGCAGCGGCGGTAGATACGAAACAGGGGCTCCGAATGGGGCCCCTGCCGTTTGTCGCGCGTGGGGGATGTCAGTCGAGCGGGGGTGACGCTTCAAGGGCGGCGATTTCGCTGGCGGGGGCGAAGCCGCTGACTTCGAGGGTGGCCTCGAAGGAGGCGATGGCGACCTCGATCTGGGAGTCGTCGGGCACCTTCGTGGTGAGCGCCTGGAGGGCAATGTTGGGGATGAACATCGCGTGCACGATCGGGTTTTCGCCGAAGCGCGCGCCGAAGCGGAGGATTTCGTAGCTGATGCCGGCAACGAAGGGGATGAGCACGATGCGGGACGCAAAGCGAACGATGAGCCCCTTATCGACGAGGACATCGAAGACGAAGAAGGTGAGAAACGCGATCACGACGACGACGAAGAGGAAGCTCGTGCCGCAGCGGGTGTGCTCTTTGGGGAAGGGGCGCACGGCGGCGACGGTAAGGGGCTTGCCGGCTTCGTAGGCGTGGATGGTCATGTGTTCGGCGCCGTGGTACTGGAACACACGCCGGATATCGGGCATGAGGCCGATGAGCGCGATGTAGGCGACAAAGAACGCGAGCCGGAGGACGCCTTCGACGGCGACGATGATGACGCGGCTGGCATCGACGGTGTGGAGGAGGGCGGACACGAGGATGGGGGCGAGGACGAAGATACCGATGACGAACGCCATGGCGAGGACCATGGAGCCCCAGAACACGGTCGCGGGGAACTCGGCCTCCTCGCCGTCGTCACCATTGACGTCTTCGAAGGCGATCTTGGAGGAGTAGGTGAGGGCGCGCATGCCGAGTTGCATGGTCTCGGCGAGGACGATGATGCCACGGATGAGGGGGATGCGGCGGAGGCGGCCGGTGTAGATGGAACTGAGCGGCTCGGCGTGCTTGACGATGTGGCCGCGGGGGTGGCGGACGGCGACGGCCATGTGCTCGGGGCCGCGGATCATGACTCCTTCGAGGACAGCCTGGCCGCCGTAGTAGACGTTGGCCGGGCCCTGGGGCGCCTTGTTCATGGTCCGATCCCTCGCGGAACGCGTGAGGGGCGCCGGAGCGCCCCTCGCGTGTGTGTCCGGTGGTGGTCTGCCGCCTAGCGAGCGCGGCTGAAGCGGCGGTTGAACCGCTCGACGCGCCCGGCGGTATCGACGATGCGCTGCTCACCGGTATAGAAGGGGTGGCAGGCGTTGCAGACGTCGAGGTGCATGGCGGTCTGGCGCGTGGAACGGGTGTGGATCTCGTTTCCGCAGCTGCACCGGATGGTGGCGTCGGCGTAGTTGGGGTGGATGTTGGCTTTCACCGGGGTTCCTTCCTGATTCAGGCGGTGGCGGCGGCCGCGACCTGGGCGGCGTAGACGCTGACCTTCTTGCGCCGTCCCTTGGCGAACGGCTCGAACTTCACCTGCCCATCGATGAGGGCGAAGATGGTGTAATCGCGGCCCAGCCCGACGTTGTTGCCGGGATGGAAGCGGGTGCCCTTCTGGCGGATGATGATCGCGCCGGGCTGGACGACCTCGCCATCGAACTTCTTGACGCCGAGCCGCTGGCTCTGGCTGTCGCGGCCGTTCTTGGAACTGCTGACGCCCTTCTTATGTGCCATCGCGTTATCCCTTCGAGATCGACTCGACCACCAGCCGGGTAACGTACTGGCGATGGCCGAAGGTCCGGCGGTAGCGGACCTTGTTCTTGTACTTCATGAACCGGATCTTGGGAGCGCGGCCGTGCTGGGCGATGCGCGCCTTGAGGGAGGCACCTTCCACCACGGGCGTCCCGACGGTGACATCGGCGCCATCGAGGAGCATGAGCACCTCGTAGGAGACGGTGTCGCCGAGGTCGCCATCGACCCGGCCCACTTCAAATTCCTGCCCCTCGACGAGGCGCAACTGACGCCCGTCGGCGCGAACGATCGCTTCCATTTCGAATCTCCAGACAGTCCGTGGACAGTCTATCAGTCTAGGGGTGGGCCGCCGGTTGGGTCAACGAATGGCGGCCCGTGGTCCCTTGCGGTGGTGTGTGCGCGCGGGCCTAGGAGCCGCCGTCCATGCGGGCCTGGTTCCCACCTTCCCATGCGAGGCCGCCGGGCTTGGGCTCGAAGCTGGGCCGGCGCGGCGTGTCCTCGGTGGGGCGCGGCGGGGCCGGCGGCTCGGGCGCGCGGGGCTCGCCCGGGGGCGGCCACGGGTCGTTGGGGTCGCTGTTGAGCAGCTTCGTCAGCGTCTCGCCTTCGAGGGTTTCGACCTCGAGGAGGACGACGGCGAGCTTATCGAGGACGGCGCGGTGTTCGCGGAGGATATTGCGCGCGCGTTCCTGGGCCTCTTCGATGAGGCGGCGGACTTCGTCGTCGATCTCCTCGGCGATCTTCTCGCTGTAGTTGCGGGTCTCGGCGATTTCGCGGCCAAGGAAGACCATCTCCTCGGTCTTGCCGAAGGTGCGGGGCCCGAGGCGCTCGCTCATGCCCCAACGGGTGACCATGGCGCGGGCGATGCGGGTGACCTGCTCGATGTCGTTCGAGGGGCCGGTGGAGGCTTCGCCGAAGATGAGCTCTTCGGCGGCGTGGCCGCCGAGCGCGGTGCAGAGCTGGTCGCGGAACATGCTGCGCGTGCGGTAGTGCGATTCCTCGTCGGGGAGGAAGCGGGTGTAGCCGCCGGCCATGCCGCGGGAGACGATGGTGACCTTGTGGGGCGGGTCGTGGTGCTCCATGAAGTGGGCGACGACGGTGTGGCCGCCTTCGTGGTACGCGGTGAGGCGCTTTTCGTGCGGAGTCATGACGCGGCTCTTGCGCTCGGGGCCGGCGATGACGCGGTCCACGGCCTCTTCGAACTCGGTCATGGTGATGATCTTCTTGTTGCGGCGGGCGGCGAGGATGGCGGCCTCGTTGACGAGGTTGGCCAGGTCGGCGCCGCTGAAGCCGGGGGTGGACTTGGCGAGCACGGGCACGCGCACGTCTTCGCCGATGGGCTTGCCCTTGGTGTGGACGGCGAGGATGGCTTCGCGGCCCTTCACGTCGGGGGCATCGAGGATGACCTTGCGGTCGAAGCGGCCCGGGCGAAGGAGGGCAGGATCGAGGATGTCGGGGCGGTTCGTGGCGGCGATGACGATGACGTTGGTGCCGGTATCGAAGCCGTCCATTTCGACGAGGATCTGGTTCAGGGTCTGCTCGCGCTCGTCGTGGGAGCCGCCGAGGCCGGCGCCGCGCTGGCGGCCGACGGCGTCGATTTCATCGACGAAGACGATGCAGGGGGCGTTCTTCTTGGCCTGGTCGAAGAGGTCGCGAACGCGGCTGGCGCCGACGCCAACGAACATTTCGACGAATTCGGAACCGGAGATGCTGAAGAAGGGCACGCCCGCTTCGCCGGCGACGGCGCGGGAGAGGAGCGTCTTGCCGGTGCCGGGAGGGCCGACAAGGAGCACGCCCTTGGGGATGCGCGCGCCGAGGGCGGCGAACTTCTCGGGGTATTTGAGGAACTCGACGACTTCGGCGAGTTCTTCCTTGGCTTCATCGACGCCGGCGACATCGGCGAAGGTGACGGTGACCTTCGAACCCGTGAAGAGGCGGGCGCGGCTCTTGCCGAAGCTCATGGCCTGCGAGTTCGAACCCTGGGCCTGGCGCATGATGAGCAACAGGAAGAGGCCGAACAGGAGGAAGGGCAGCAGGTTCAGAAGGAGACCCAGCCAGGGGCCGAATCCGGAGTTGTCCTTGAACTCAAGGTCGACGGCGGCGCCGTTGGTGGCGCCTGCGCGGCTCAGGGCGATGTTCTGTTCGGCGAGGAACTGGGCAACATCGGTGTTCTGAGCGACCTTGGAGGTCTTGACGATGTTCTTGCCGTCCTGCTTTTCGCTGTAGGTGATGGTGAGGTCGCGGCCGTTGACCTCGATCTTTTCGACCTGGCCGGCCTTGGCGTCCTGGACGACCTGGCCGAAGGCAACCTTCTGGTGTTCATCGCCGCCATTGAAGAAGGCGAAGACGACCGCGATGACCGCAACGAGGATGAGCAGGTAGATGAAGCTGTTGCGAAGCCAACGAGAGTACAATGAGCCACTCCGGTGAGCGGTGGGGTAAACCGCGCCTATCGCGAGTATAGCAGACCGTCCGGGGCCTCCCGGGGAGGGGGAAAGAGCTTCTATACACCGCGAGCGGCACCGTTGACGGCCCGCCTGCACTCCATCTTGAGCGAAAAGGCGGCCTCGGCGCCATAAGGGAACTTACCCACCCTTCCCCCGCCGGGGCGGGCCCCCTGCCAGGGTGACGCCATGGACAAGGCCGGGGACAGCGGGACCGGCCAAACGCAGGGGGGATGTCGGCCTCCTGGTGGGTAGCAGAACCTCAAAGGCAGTCTCCGGCAGCGGGACGGCGGCCGAGCATGACGGCGGGACCTGCAGCACCCGGACGTCCGGCGCGCGTTGCATCCCGGCTGAACCATCAGGGCGCGAGTATTTCGGTTCCGCGACAGGTGCGCGCCGTGCAGGCGCAGGCGCCCCGCGAGGGATGACCGGACGCTAGGATGACGGGGTATGGCGGCAGTACCCCGGAACGTATCGCGCGGCGCACGGCCGATTGGCGGAGTGGCCGGCTCGTTCCTTCTGTACCTCGTCGAGCTGGGGGTGTTCCTCACGTTGTTCGTGGGGTACTTCTTGCTGCGCGGGCTGCCGCCGGACCGGCCCGCGCTCGCGACGGCGAACGCGCTGGACATCATCGCGTTCGAGCGGGCGATCGGGGTGTTCAAAGAAGCGGCCTGGCAACGGGCGGCGATTGAGAACGATGCGCTCACGCGGGCGGCGGACTTCACGTACCTGAACCTGCACCTGCCGCTGCTGGCGGTGCTGGGGTTCGCATTCTTCCACAACAACGTGCGGAAGTACCGGGTGCTGCGGAACGCGCTGCTGCTTTCGGCGCTGGTGGGGGTGCCGTTCTATATCCTCTACCCGGTGACGCCGCCGCGCCTGCTGGTGGAATCCGGGGTGGACCTGGGCTTTCGCGACACGCTGGAGGGATTGCGGGGTTCGAAGCCGGGCGCGATGACGAACTGGTACGCGGCGGTGCCTTCGTACCACTTCGGCTGGATCCTGCTGGCGACCGTGGGGGTGTGGTGGAGTTGGAAATCGCCGTGGCTGCGGGCGGGCGCGGTCCTGTTCCTGGCGTGGATGTGGTACGCGATTGTGGTCACGGCGAACCACTGCTTCCTCGATATGGTGCTCGGGGGGGCGATTGTGATGGCCTGCCTGGGGATTTCGGTGGCGTGGGAGCGGTGGACGGCGCGGAACGCGGGGTTCGTCCGGCGGGCGTTCGTCCACGCCGGGGAGATGCGGCTGCCGTTCTGACGCGGTTCACGCGGGGCATGAAAAAGGGGGCCGTTGCCGGCCCCCTTTTGCGTGTTCCGAACCCGAGGGCTAGATGCGCTCGATGATCGTGCTGATGCCCATGCCGGCGCCGATGCACTGGGTGGCGAGGCCGTAGCGGCCGCCGCTGCGGCGAAGCTCGTGGGCGACGGTGAGGACGAGGCGGGCGCCGGTGGCGCCGAGGGGGTGGCCGATGGCGATCGAGCCGCCGTTCACGTTCACGCGGTCCAGCGGGATGCCAAGGTCGCGGCAGGACGGGATGACCTGGGCGGCGAAGGCTTCGTTGAACTCGACGCGGTCGATTTGGTCGGCGGTGATGCCGGCGTGGCGCAGGGCCTTCTTGGTCGAAGGGATCGGGCCAAGGCCCATGACCTGCGGCTTGATGCCGGCGATGCCGAAGCCGACGAGGCGGGCGAGGGGCTCGAGGCCGAGTTCGAGGGCCTTCTTCTCGCTCATGATGAGGGCGGCGCTGACGCCGTCGTTGGTCGGGCAGGCGTTGCCGGCGGTGATGCGAAGCTCGCTGCCGGTGGGGCTGACGATGCCCTTGACGGCCGGGAGGGCGCCGAGGGTCTCGACATTGGTGCCGGGGCGAATGCACTCATCGCGCTCGAAGACGATGGTCTTGCCGCGCTCGGCTTCGACCCAGTTGCCTTCGGCGTCGAAGACGGGCTCTTCGACTTCGAGGGGGATGATTTCGTCCTTGTAGATGCCCTTCTCGTAGGCGGCGACGGCCTTGCGGTGGCTCTCGGCGGAGAAGGCGTCCATCTCCTCGCGGGAGAGGCCGTAGACTTCGGCGACGTTCTGGGCCGTCTGGGTCATGGAGAGGACGGGGGAGTAGTCGAGGATTTCGTCCTGGAAGGCGACGCTGAAGTCCTCGAAGTGGTTGTAGGCCATGTTGCGCTGGAGCGGGGTCTGCTCAAGGCGGCGCTTGTTGAATTCGGTGATGCGGGTGGTGGCGCGGGCGCCGCCGCCGCCGCCAAGCTGGCGGCCCATGCGCTCGATGCCGAGGGCGATGCCGCACTCGGTGGCGCCGACCATGATGGACTGGGCGATGCGGTGGAGGGTCTCCATGGAGGAGCCGCACTGGCGATTGGTGTCCATGGCGGAGATCTCGGAGGGGAGGCCTGCGAGGCGCGCAACGGTGTCGGCGCCAATGCCGGCGAGTTCGCCGGCGCCGCCGACGTTCCCCATCGCGATGTCCTCGATCATCTCGGCGCGAACCTTGGGGTTGCGGTCGAGAAGTGCCCGAACGACGCTCGCGCCAGCCTCATCGAGGCGGGTGGCGACGAGCTTGCCGCGGCCGCCACGGCCGAAGGCCGAGCGAGCCCCATCAACGATGACGGCGTTCTGCAGTTCCAATGATGTTCCTTCTGGCGGTGTTCCATACCCGCCGGTACGTGATCGCCGGTCATGATAGTCCTCCGGCCGCGCAAAGCGAATCCCCCTCGAGAAATCCTCGCGAAACATCCACTTCTTGCACTCGCCACATGGGCATGGGGGCGGATTCAGGCGCGCGGCGCGCGTCGTTCGGCTTCGTCCAGTGCCTCGGCGAGGTGCATGACGCGCGCATCGATGCCGGCTTCGCGGACGGCGGCCTCGTACTGCATCTGGCAGCCCGGGTTCGCGGTGACGATGACATCGGGCGCGGAATCACGGAAGGCGTCCGCCTTTCGCGTGCGGAGGGCCGCGGACATGCCGGGCTCGACGAGGCTGTAAATGCCGGCCGCCCCGCAGCAAAGGTCGGCGCCGGGGGTTTCGACGAGGTCACAGCCTGCGATGGCGCGGAGAAGTGCGCGCGGCTGCTCGCGGATGCGCTGGGCATGCGCGAGATGGCACGCATCCTGGTAGGCGACGCGCGCGGGGAAATGGCCGGCGGCGGGCGTATCGAGGGCGGCGACGAATTCGGAGAAATCGCGCACGCGGGCGGCGAAGGCGGCGGCGCGATCGGCGTAGCGCGGGTCGGCGTGCAGGAGTTGGCCGTATTCCTTCATGGCGGCGCCGCAACCGGCGGAGTTGACGATGATGGGGTCATCGCCGGGAAGGGCGTCGATGTTGCGCCGGGCGAGGTCGCGGGCGAAGGCGAGGTCGCCGTCGTGGGCGTGGAGGGCGCCGCAGCATCCCTGGCCTTCGACGGCGATGGCGCGAACGCCGCGGCGGGCGAGCACGCTGGCGGTGGCGCGATGGACGCCGCCGAAGAGTTCGCCCATGACGCAACCGGTAAAGAGAACGGCCTCGGTGGAAGCCTCGCCGGGCACGGGCAGCGAATCACCCGCGCGCAGCGGGCGCCCCGGATGCCGGGGAAGCTGCGCCTCCATCGCGGCGAGGCGCGATGGCAGCCATTTCGCACCCGATTTGCGGAGGGCCCGCCGCGGGAGGGAGCCCGCCCACCAGCGCGCGGGAGCGACCACCGCGGCGAGCACTCGCGGCCGGGCGACGACGTTGCGGAGGAGGAAGCGGCGCAGGCGGCGCGGCGCGGCGTCTTTCGCGGGCGCGGCGGCCACCTGGGCCTTCACATGCTCGATGATGCGGCCGTAGGCGACGCCGCTCGGGCAGACGGCTTCGCAGGCGCGGCACTGGAGGCAGAGGTCCCAATGCGATTGCACGGCGGCGGTCAGGGGGATGACCCCTTCGTCCACGGCACGGGCGAGGGCGATGCGGCCGCGCGGCGATTCGGCTTCGAGACCGGTGACGGCGAAGGTCGGGCAGGCGTTGATGCAGAGGCCGCAATGGACGCAGCGCGAGAGGTCCGCGGCGGAGGGGGCGTCGGCGGGAAGGGGCCACGGGCTAGATGCCACCGATGAACCTCCCGGCACTGAATCGCCCTCCCGGGTCGTAGGCGTCCTTCGTTCGGCGCATGAGTTCGAACGAGGGTGGGGGTTCGCCCCAGGCGTCGAGGCCGCCGCGGAAGGTGTGCGGCATGCGCTCGACGAGCACGGAGCCGCCTTCGCCGCGCACCTGCGTGCGGAGCGCCTCGACGGCCGGGGCGATGGTACGCAGGGGCGGCAGGCCGGACGCGGACCAGGCTGCGCGGATCGAGCCAACGAAGGGGCGCGCGACCATCTCCGTGGGTGCGTGCTCGCGGAGCGCGATGAGCAGACCGTCGACGTGCGCCGGGAGTGCGGCGATGCGGATGGCGAAGGCGGTACCAGGCCCGGCGCCGAGGTCGCGCGCGGATTCGTACATCTCGGGTCCGGCGGGTTTCCAGTGGAGCGAAGGGGTCGCGCGGACGGTGGCATCGGCGGCGAGGGCGTGCACGCGAAGCAGCGCGGTGGCATGGCCACCGGATTCGATGACGTCGAGGATCTCGGGGCGAATGTCGGCGGCGGCGAGGCTCGCGGCGAGCGCCGCGGGGGAGGCCCCGGCAAGGTCCGCGACGAGATCGATGGTGTCGGGGCGCGGGAGGACGCGGAGGGCGACGCTGGTGATGATGCCGAGCGTGCCGAAGGAGCCGCACCAGAGCCGCATCATGTCGTAGCCGGTGACGTTCTTGACCACGCGGCCGCCGGCGCGAACCAGTTCACCATCGGCGCGGAGGACGGTCATGCCGATGACGGCGTCGCGGGGGATGCCGTGGCGGGTGCGAAGGGGGCCACCGGCGCCCGCCGCGACGACGCCGCCAATCGTGGCCGAGGGCGCGAGCGGCGGGTCCAGCGGGAGGAATTGCCCCGAGGGGCGGAGGGCGGCGTCGATCTCGGCGAGTGTCATGCCCGCGGGGGCGACGAGGGTGAGGTCATCGGCCTGGTGGTCGAGTTCGCCGCCGAGGGCCTGGCGCAAATCCAGGAGCGCGAACGGCCGGGCGGGAGCGTCACCGAGGTCGAGCGCGGTGCGGCCGCCGGAGGGCACGAGGGTGAGCCGGTCCGGGGCAGTGACCAGCGCGCGAAGTTCGTCGAGTGAACGGGGGACGAGCATGGATTCGGGAGCGTGGCCGGAGACGAGGATTTCGTGGTCAGACATAGGCATCGGGCCCGGCGGCGCGGAGGGCCTGTTCCTGGTGCGCCATTTCGCCGCAGCCGGTGCCGGCGGGCAGAAGCTTGCAAGGATTGAAGTCGCCTTCGTTGCCGAAGACGGCACGGATGCGGCCCATGTGTTCGAGGTCGGTTTCGGAATAGAGCCAGGGCATGAAGCGCTGCTTTTCGTAGCCGATGCCGTGTTCGCCGCTGAGCGAGCCGCCAGCCTCGACGCAGGCCCGCATGATCTCGGCGCCGGCGGCGAGGACGCGATCCTTGGCGCCGGGCACTCGCTCATCAAAGAGGATGAGGGGATGGAGGTTGCCGTCCCCGGCGTGGAAGACGTTGGCGCACTGGAGGCCGTGGGCGTCGCTGATGGCGGAGACACTCGCCATCACGTCGACGAGCTTCGAGCGGGGGACGACGCCATCGAGGATGTAGTAATTGGGGGCGATCCAGCCGAGCGCGCCGATGGCGCCCTTGCGCCCCTTCCAGAGGAGTTCGCGTTCGCCGGCGGAGCGGGCTTCGCGGACTTCGGTGGCGCCGCGTTCGAGGCACTCGGCGCGGGCGCTGGCGGCCTGTGGACCGACGACTTCGGGGAGACCATCGAGTTCGAGCAAGAGGACAGCGCCCGCGTCGGCGGGATAGCCGCAGCGGAGCCCGGCCTCGGCGGCCTGGAGGGTGAGGCGGTCCATCATCTCCATGGCGGCGGGAATCATGCCGGCGGCGATGATGGCGGAGACAGTCGCGCTTGCTTCCTGCACCGTGTCGAAGATGGCGAGCAGGGTGACCACGCTCGCGGGCAGGGGCACAAGGCGGCAAACGACTTTCGTGACGATTCCGAGGGTGCCTTCGCTGCCGATGAAGGCGCCCCGGAGATCGTATCCGAAGGCATCGGGCACGCGGCCGCCGAGCCAGGTGATGTCGCCCCCGGCGGTGACGACTTCGAGCCCGAGGACGTGGTTCTGGGTGACGCCGAGCGCGAGGCAGTGGGGACCGCCGGCGTTCTCGGCGACGTTGCCACCGATGGTGCAGGCCTTCTGGCTGCTGGGGTCCGGGGCGTAGAAGAGACCGTGCGCGGCCGCCGCCTCCGAAAGCTGGATGTTCGGGAGGCCGGGCTCGACGACGGCGATGCGGTTCGCGGGGTCGATTTCGAGGATGCGGCGCATGCGGCTGGTGCCGATGACGACGCCGCGGCGGGTGGGAACGGAGCCGCCCGAGAGGCCGGTGCCCGCGCCGCGCGGCGTGACGGGCATCCCCAGTTCGTTGCAGAGGCGAACGACGGCGGCCGTCTCGGAGGCATCGGCGGGGAAGACGACGGCGTACGGTTGTTTGCGTTCGATGGTGCCGTCGTATTCGTAGACGAGGAGGTCTTCGCGGCGCCAGACGACGTTCGGGGCGCCGCAGATGGCGGCGAGGCGGGCGACGAGTTCGCGGCGGGTGGTCATTCGCCGGGCTCGGCGCGGCAATCGCGGCAGAGGCCGAAAATCGCGAAGTGGTGCAGGTCGGGTTCGAAGCCGAATTCCGTGTCGATGCGGCTGCTGAGGCAGGCGAGGTAGGAGTGGTCGAGCAGCTGGACTTCGCCGCAGCTGGAACAGATGAGGTGATGGTGCGGCTCTTCGGGTGCCCATTCGAAGAGGACGTCGCCGGCGCCCATATCGGTGGCGGTGGCGAGCTTCATGCGCTTGAGGACGTCGAGGGTGCGATAGACGGTGCTGACATCGACGAAGGGGTAGACGTCGCGGACCTGGGCGGCGATCTGGGCGGCGCTGAGATGGCCCTGCGCATGGCGGAGCACGCGCACGATCATCAGCCGCTGGGGAGTCATTTTATGTCCTGCGCGCCGGAGCAGGTCGGCGGTTTCGTCCTCGCAACTCATGCGAGTACAAGTCTACACGTGTGCCGCGCGACGGGGCGCGTCAGCCGAAGTCGTGGCCGCGGTCCTTGAGTTCGTGCTCGACATCGTCGGTGGCGGATTCAAAGACGTCGCCGGCCTCCTCGGAGAGCTTCTGGAATTCGCCGCGGAGGCGATGGAGGTCCTCGTCGGAAAGATCCTCGAGGTGGACGAGGGTGGTGCGTGCACCCTGGGTGCCGCGGAGGAGCTCATCGAGCTTGAGGTTCATGGCGAGCGTGTCGCGGTTCTGGGTGTTCTGGACGAGGAACACCATGAGGAAGGTGACGATGGTGGTGCCCGTGTTGATGACGAGCTGCCAGTTCGAGGAGAAGCGGAAGACGGGCCCGAGGGCGGCCCAGACGATGACAACCGCCACGGCGGCGACGAACGCCCACGGGCTCCCCAGCCACTCGGAGGCGACGAGCGCGAACCGGCGAAAGAGCCCGCCGCCGCCGGCATGGGCGGTGGCGGGCTCGGAGACGGGGGCGCGGAGCACGTGGATCCGCTGGCCGAATTCGCGCAGCGTCAATGCCGGTGACCCCGGATCTGGAAGCCGCCCATGACAAAGCTGGCGAGCAGGGCCACGAGGGCGACGATAAGGAACACCTTCGCGACGTAGAACCCCAGGCCCCCGAAGAGGAGGACCAGGAGCAGGAGAAGGAGCAGCAGTGGCAACACTGGCGAAACCTCCGCATTGGATGCCTCGACGGTACGGCGGGCGGCGGGTCAGGGGCCTTTCTTGTGCGCGCTTGTGGCTTGCGAGCGAATCGCAGGTCGCGCGGGGCTAGCAGGTCCAGTGGCGAATGAGCCCGTCGTGGCCGGAGCAGGCGAGTTCGCGGCTGCCCAGCTGGGCGCCAACCATGACGGTCGCGAGGACGACCAGCAAAAGGACGGCGTAGGCGGTGCCGGCGCTGCGCAGCCAGCGGCCAAGTGCGAATCCGGTGACGAGCGCGGCGGCGAGCACGCCCAGGTGGAGCCAGAGGTAGACCAGGTCGCGCTCATCCGGCGTGTGGTGGCCATGGGGGTTGGAATATTCGATGGCGAAGCGCATGGCGCCGAGATAGGCCACGCTGAGCAGCAGCACCACGGCGGCGGCGGCCACGATGTGCAGCCACGGAGGGCGTGGGGTTGTTCGCACGGGATGCGCGTTCGCGGCCATCGCGCGCGATTGAAGCAGCGGCCGCGAGCGACGGCAAGGGGCCCCGGGCGTCCCGCGAGGCGGCGTTTCTCGGCTCGGAGGCGTGCAGCGACGTGTTCGCGAGCGCGATCTCCAGGATGGGCGGCGCGCGCCGGGCCACCCCCTGAGCTACAGCGGCAGCGGCGGCTGTGACTCCCCGGCGGATTCAGGTCCGGGCAACGGATGGCGGCGTTTGCGGCCGGTCTCGGGTGGGAGGATGACGTAGGTCCCATTGCCGACGCCGATGACGACGCCATCGGCATCGAAGAGCTCGACGGCGCAGTGGCTGAGGGTCCGGCCGCGGCGGAGCACGCGGGCGCGGGCGCGGATGGTCGCGCCCTGCAGGGGCCGGAGCCAGCGGAACTCGGCCTGCGCGGTGATAACGCGTTCATCGGGGCGGGCGACGGTGCCGAGCGCGCCACCCATGGCGGAATCGGCGAGGAAGAGCCAGGCGCCGCCGTGGACGATGCCATAGAGGTTGAGGGTGCGCGGGGAGACATCGAAGGTGATCTCGGCCCAGCCTTCGCCGGCGGCGGTGAAGCGGTAGCCGAGGTCGCGAAAGAGCGGCACGGCCTCCATGGCGAGCAGCGCAGGGAACTGATCGACGCTCTCTGGCACGCCAACCCCGCTTTCGGCGCGATTCTACAGAGTCCGGGCGGGGGCGTGAGACTCCTTCAATTCGCGACGAAGCGCGGAACGGGCGGCGTGATACCCGCACATGCCGTGGACGCCGCCGCCGGGAGGTGTCGACGACGAGCAGAGGTACACGCCCGGGATGGCCGTGCGGTATGGATTCCAGCGCGGAGCAGGACGGAGGAGGAGCTGGAGGCCATTCGAGGCGCCGCCGCCGATATCCCCGCCGATGTCGTTCGCGTTGTAGCGCTCGTAGTCCGGGGGAGCCATGACGGAGCGGGCGAGCACGAGGTCCCGCCAGCCGGGGGCGAAGCGGTCGATCTGGCGCTCGATGCGTTCGGTCATGTCGATGGTGGAGCCGTTCGGGACGTGGCAGTAGGCCCAGAGGGTGTGCATGCCGGCGGGAGCACGCGTGGGGTCGGCAACGCTCTGCTGGGCGGCGAGGACGAAGGGCCGGTCCGGGTGGCGGCCACGGCCGACCTCGTGCTCGGCGGCGGCGAACTCTTCGACGGTGCCACCGAGGTGGACGGTGCCGGCGCGGCGGGCGGCCGCGTTCGTCCAGGGCACCGGGCCGGAGAGGGCATAATCGACCTTGAAGACGCCGGGGCCGTAGCGGTAGCCCTCGAGCTGGCGGCGGTAAATGCCGCGAAGGCGGTCGCCGGCGATGTGAAAAAGCTGCCGTGGGGTGACATCGAGCAGGTAGGCGCGCGCGGGGGGAAGGTCGCCGAGGGAGCGGACTTCGCGGCCGCATTCGATAGCGCCACCGTGCGAGCGAAGACAGGCGGCGAGGGCATCGACGACGGCCTGCGAGCCGCCCTTCGCCACGGGCCAGCCGCCGGAGTGCCCGGATGCGGCGAGCACGAGGCCGAAGGAGGCGGTCTGGAAGGAATCCAGCGGGACCATCGCGTGGGCGCACTGCCCGGCGAAGAGCGCGCGCGCCTCGTCCGTCTGAAAGCGGCGAGCGACCCAGGTCGCGGGCTGCATCGCCGCGAAGCCGAAGCGGGCCATCGCGAGCGGGTGGCGGGGCACGCGAAGGATGGGTCCCAGGATATCGGGGACGAGCGCGGGCCAATCGCGGGCGAGTGGGGCGATGAGGCCGCGGTACGCCCCGGCATCAACGCCGAGGCCGCGGGCGGTGTCTTCGAGGTTCGCGACCATGACCCCGGCGCGGCCATCGTCCAGGGGGTGGGCGAGCAGGACCTCGGGGTGGGCCCATTCGAGCCCGAAGCGGCCCAGGCCGAAGGCACGGAAGGCGGGGGAGGCAACCCCAAAGGGATGAATGGCGGAGCAGACGTCGTGGTGGAAGCCCGGGAGCGTGATGTCCGCGGTCCGGGAGCCGCCGCCGATGCGGTCCTTCGCCTCAAGAACGAGGACGGAGCGGCCGGCGCGGGCGATGGTGACGGCCGCCGCGAGGCCGTTCGGGCCACTGCCCACGACGACGGCATCCCAGCGCGGGGAGGCGGTCACCGGCGCGATCCTCGGCCGCGAAGCAGGCGGCGGATGGCGGTGTCCAGGCGGGCGGCAGTCGTTCGCAGCCCGGCGTTGTGGCGAATGTTGCCGGCGTTGCGCCAGGTGAAGGCGCGGCTCACGCGGCGGCGGCGAACGGTGACGGGTGGGCCCTCGCCGAAGCGGGCGGCGAGGGCAGCAAGCGTGCGCTGCCAGAAGCGGTCTTCGCCGCGGTTGCCGCCGAGCCAGAGGCCAAGCTGGTAGAGGGGGTCGCTGGGGCGAATACGCATCTCGATGCGGGCCTCGGTGCCGGGGTCAGCCTTGAGGGTGCGGAAGCGGATCCAGCCCGCGAACATGTGCCCCTCGGGGGTGCGAAGGGTGAAGCTGGTGGGCGTGGCGGCATCGACGGCGACGCCGGTGGAGACGGCGCCTCCGGCCGGTCCTTCGAGTTCGACACCGGCGAGTTCGCCGGGGCGCAGGCCGCGCGCGGGCGCGGTGAAGCGGGAGCCTTCGGGCCAGAAGCTGCCGAACTCGGCCTTCCAGGCGCGCATGACCTCGGCGGGGCTCGGTTGGCCACGGAGATGTACCGAGAAGCGCTTGTCCCAGGTCTCGCCGAAACCATCGGCCAGGGACTGGATGCGGCGGCCGGCCACGTTTTCGGCCCCGGGCGGGTCATGCCGGAGGAGATGGCCGGGAGGCGCGGCCCCGGGAGTGGGTTCGGGGTGCATGAAGGCATTGTCGCGCGCGGCGGTGGGGGCGGGCGTTTCAGCGCTCTCGCAAGCGCCTGACGGGGTTTATCAGGCGAGGGCGGTGCGAAGGGCGGCCGCGGCGGCGCGAACGCGAACGGGGGCGGTGCCGCCGGGGATATCGCGCGCGGCGAGGGCGGCATCGACATCGAGGGCAAGGATGTCGCGTTCGAAGAGCGGACTCGCGGCGGCGTAGGCCTCGAAGGGGAGCGCGTTGAGTTCGCAGCCGCGTTGTTCGCAGGCGCGGACGAGGCCGCCAACGACTTCGTGGGCCTGCCGGAAGGGCATCCCCTTCTTCACCAGGTAGTCGGCGACGTCGGTGGCGAGGGAGAAGTTTTCGCCCGCGGCCTGGCGCATGCGCGGGAGTTGGAAGGCGAGCGCGGGCACCATGGCGGCGAAGATGCGCAGGGTAGGCAGCACGACGGCGGCGGCGTTGAGCACGGTCGCCTTGTCTTCCTGGAGGTCGCGGTTGTAGGCGAGGGGTTGGCCCTTGAGGTTGACGAGCATGTTCATGAGTTCGCCGTAGACGCGGCCGGTGCGGCCACGGGCGAGTTCGGCGACATCGGCGTTCTTCTTCTGGGGCATCATGCTGGAACCGGTGGCGAAGGCATCGGGCAGCTTCACGAAGGCGAACTCGGCGCTCGCCCAGAGGACAACCTCTTCGGCGAGGCGCGAGATGTGCATCTGGGTGATGGCGCAGGCGGCGAGGAATTCGGCGATGAAATCGCGGTCGGCGGTGGCATCGAGGCTGTTGCGGGAGACGCCATCGAAGGCGAGTTCGCGGGCGACCATCTCGCGGTCCAGGGGATAGGGCGAACCGGCGAGCGCACCGGAGCCGAGGGGGAGGACGTTCAGGCGGCGGCGGCAATCGGCGAAGCGGGCACGGTCGCGAAGGAGCATTTCGCCGTACGCGAGCAGGTGGTGCCCGAGGGTGATCGGCTGGGCTCGCTGCACGTGGGTGTAGCCGGGCATGGGGTCGGCGGCATGGCGTTCGCCGAGGTCCGCGAGGACAGCGATGAGGTCGGCGGCAGCGTCGATGGCTTCGTCGCAGTACTGGCGGACGAGCAGGCGGTTGAGCAGGGAGACCTGGTCGTTACGCGAGCGAGCGGTGTGGAGGCGGCCGGCGGCGTCGCCGATCTTTTCGCGGAGAAGGGCCTCGACGTGGGTGTGGATGTCCTCCAGCTCGGGGCGCCAGGTGACCTTTTGCGCGCGAAAATCGGCCAATACTTCCGCGAGGCCGGCGACGATGGCGACGGCGTCCTCGGCGGGGATGATGCCGGCCTTGCCGAGCATGCGCGCGTGCGCCACGGAGCCGGCGATATCGTGCTCGTAGAGGTCGCGGTCGACGCCGGCGGTGTAGTCGCGGGTGAGTTCGTCCATGCCGGCTTCGAAGCGTCCGCCCCAGGTGCGCTGCGGGTTGGTCATCGGGCGGCCTCCTGGAGGTCGGGCTCGGCGAGGAGTTCGCAGAGTTCGGTGAAGGTGTATTCGGGATGCACGCCGGTCGCATCGGGGGGGCTCTCGCGCCATGCGGCGGCGATGCCCATGCGCTGAGCACCGGCGACATCCTCGGCGAGGGAGTTGCCGACCATCAGCGCCTCGGCGGGTTCGACACGCAGCCGTTCGAGGGCGAATTCGAAGATCGCCGGGTGCGGCTTGAGGAACCCGACCTCGACAGAGACGGCTTCGACATCCCAGCCGATATCGAGGCCGGCATCGCGCAGGTCGGCGCGGAAGCGTTCGCCGCCAAAGGCGCGGTTGGTGACGGCGCCAAGCAGGAAGCCACGATCGCGGAGGGTGAGCAGGACATCGCGGGCATCATCGAAGGGGGCTTTGCCGCCTTCGATGCCGGAGATGTAGGTGGATTCGAGCAGCCAGCCAGCCTGGTCGCGGGAAAGGTCCAGGCCGATGGCGTGGAGGGCGGCACGGGAGACTTCGCCGTAGTCGGGTTCGATGAGGTCGGTGGCGCGTGCGTGGCGCATGGCCTCTTCCATCGCGGTCCAGGCGGTGCGGGCGACGGTAGCGGGGTCTTCGTGCGCGATGGCGAGTTCGGCGAGTGCGGCGGCGGCACGCTCGGCGGCGAGGCGGCGGAACTCGGCGGGCGGGGGAGCCGACCGGGAGTGCCAGAGGGTGTCGCCGATATCGAAGAGGATTGCGCGAAAGGGCATGGCAATCGGCGAGGGACGGGGCGCCAGGTGGCCTGCCGGTCCGGTCGCGGAGGGCAATGATCGCACGGGGCGGATATGCGGACAACCGAGAAGGGGAGCGGGTAGAAACCCGTAGCGAACGAAGGACTCGCGCCTGAAACAATCCGAAGACACCGTGGCCCTACAATGGGAGGCAGCATGCGACTTCGCGCCACCAGGACGCTCCTCGTCGAGCCCGCCCTTCCATCCGCGCTGGAGGCGTTGCGGCGCCTCGCGCACAACCTGCACTGGACGTGGCACACCGATGCCGCGCAGCTGTTCGAACGCATGGGACGCGACCGTTGGGAGGCCAGCGGTCACAACCCGGTGCGGATGCTCCAGATCGCGACGCAACCCGAGTTGGCGGAGCTGGCGGAGGACGACGGCTTCCTCCTGCACCTGCACCGGGTGACGGAGGCGTTCGACGCGTACATGGCTCGCCCGCCCCAGGTGACCATCCCGGGGGCGGGCGACCGGGCCGTGGTGGCGTACTTCTCGCTGGAGTTCGCGCTCACGGAGAGCCTTCCGAACTACTCCGGGGGCCTCGGTGTACTCGCGGGCGACCACCTCAACTCGGCGAGCGACCTCGGGCTGCCGCTGGTGGGCGTGGGGCTGCTGTACCGGGAAGGGTACTTCCAGCAGGCGCTCGCGCCGGACGGGTGGCAGCGCGAGGAGTACACGGAGATCGACATCGCGAGCCAGCCGGTGCATCCGGTGAACGACGGGGACGGGAACCAGGTCACGGTCGCGATCCCGTTCGACGGGCGCGATGTGGTGGCGGCGGTGTGGCGCATCGACGTGGGGCGGACGCCGCTGTACGTGCTCGATACGGATGTGGAGGCGAATTCGCCGATCGACCGGAAGATCACGTCGCGGCTGTATGGCGGCGACATCGAGACGCGCATTCAGCAGGAGATGATCCTGGGGATCGGTGGGGTGCGGGCGCTGCACGCGATCGGGCTCCACCCGGTGGCCTGCCACATGAACGAAGGGCATAGCGCGCTGCTCGGCGCCGACCGCATCCGGATGGTGATGGAGGAAGGCGGCAATACGTTCGATGAGGCGCTGCTGCCCGTATCGGCGGCGACGGTGTTCACGACGCACACGGCGGTGGCCGCGGGGATCGACCTCTTCCCGCCGGAACTCGTGCGGCGCCATCTCGGGCGGTACTACTACTCGCTGGGCATCGATGACCGGCGCTTCCTGGGGCTGGGGCGAATCAACCCGGACGACGACCACGAGCCGTTTTCGATGGCGCTCCTGGGCCTTCGGCTGAGCGGCTACCGGAACGGCGTTTCGCGGCTGCACCGGACGGTGAGCCGGAACCTGTGGGAATCGGCGTGGCCGAAGCTGCCGACGGAGCAGATTCCGATCGATTCGATCACGAACGGCGTACATCTGCCGACGTGGGTGTCGCACGCGATGGCTGACCTGTTCGACCGGTACGTCGGGCGGGGGTGGCGAGACGACCCGGTGCGCCCGGAGGAGTGGCAGGGAGTCCGCGAGATTCCCGCGGGCGAACTGTGGGACACGCACGAGAGCCAGCGCCATCGCCTGGTGATCCGGGCGCGGAACCAGCATCGCGAAAGCGCGGCCCGCCGTGGGCTCGCGGCCGAGGACCGGACGACGGGCCAGGTGCTGGATATCCAGGCGCTGACGATCGGGTTCGCGCGGCGCTTCGCCGGGTACAAACGGGCGACGCTGCTGTTCCGCGACCCGGAGCGGCTGGCACGCATCGTGAACGCGGCGGGCCGGCCGGTGCAGTTCATCTTCGCGGGCAAGGCGCACCCGCGGGATGAGCCGGCGAAGCAGCTCATTCGCGAGGTCGTTCGCTATTCGCGCATGCCCGAGTTCCGGGACCGGCTGGTGATCCTCGAACGGTACGACGTGGAGTTGGCGCGGGCGCTGGTGCAGGGATGCGACATCTGGCTGAACACGCCGTTGCGCCCTCTCGAGGCAAGCGGCACGAGCGGCATGAAGGCGGTCGCCAATGGTGCGCTGCACATGAGCGTGATGGACGGCTGGTGGGCGGAGGCGGCCCGGCCGGATGCGGGCTGGTCCATCGGGCGGGACCGCATCGAGGACGACCCGGAGGTGCAGGACGCCTTCGACAGCGAATCGATCTACGACCTGCTGGAGAACGAGATCGTGCCGCTGTTCTACGAGCGGGACGAGGAGGGCGTGCCGCGCGAGTGGGTCGCGCGCATGAAGAATTCGATTTCGAACTATGCGCCGGTGTTTTCGACGCACCGGATGGTGAGCGAATACGCCTCCACGGCGTACGCACCGGCGGCTGCGAGCTGGGAGCGGCTGCGATCGGAGCACGGGGATACGGCGCGGGAGCTGCAGGCGTGGCTCGCCCGCGTTCGGCGAGACTGGGATAGCATGAAGATCTGCGCGGTGGATGATAACGGGCAGGATGGCGGACGCGCGGACGCGCCGCTGACGGTGACCGTCCAGATCCACCCGGGGGCGCTCCGGCCCGACGACCTCGATGTCGATGTGGTGTTCGGAGCGGCCGGGCCGACGAGCGACCTGCAGGTGGTGAGCGATGCGGGCGCGACACTGAAGGACATCGCGGAGGACGGCATCTGCCGGTTCGAAGCGACGTTCCCGCCAACGGTGGCGGGTCGCGCGGGATACGCGATCCGCGTACTCCCGGGCCACCCCGCCCTTCACAACCCGTTCGACCTCGGCCTTGTTCACTGGGGCTGAAGCAAAGGAGTTGACGGTGCGCTCTGGCAACGTCTGTTTCGTCCTCCACACGCACCTGCCGTATTGCCGGCTCGCGGGGCGTTGGCCGCACGGCGAGGAGTGGTTCCACGAGGCCATGCTCGAATGCTACCTGCCGCTGGTGCGGGCATTCCGGCGGCTCGCGGGGCAGGTCGATGGGTCGCTGGGGGTGACAATCAACGTCACGCCGATCCTCGCCGAGCAGATGCGCGACGCGGTGATGCTCGACCACTTCCGCGAATACCTGGCGGACCGCATCGAGCGGGCCGAAGGCGACGTGGTGCGCTTCGCGGGGGCATCGGCGAACCGGGCGGCGACGGCGCTCTTCCATCGCGACCGGTATCACGCCATTCGCGCGTTCTTCGAGGACGAGATCCAGGGTGACCTGGTGGCTGCGCTGCGGGCCCTCGAGGACAGCGGCCACATCGAGGTCGCGACGTGCGCGGCGACGCACGGCTACCTTCCGCTGCTCGACGACCCGGCCGCCGTTCGCTTCCAGGTGCAGACGGGGGTCGAATCGCACATTCGCAACTTCGGGCGGGCTCCGCGTTCGTTCTGGCTGCCAGAGTGCGCCTATGAACCGGGGCTCGAGGAGTACCTCGAGGAGGCCGGGATCAAGGTCTTCTTCGTCGAGACGCACCTCGTCGAGGGCGGGCGGGCACGCGGCAAGGCGCTGGGCGAAGTGGTGGGGCTGTACCCGGAGCTGCGGGTGCCGGTGGCGGCGCCGATGGAGCTGCCCGTTTCCAGCGGGACGACGTTCCGCGCCTATCACGTGGGCCATTCGAACGTGAGCGCCATCGCCCGGAACGAACGGACGGGGCTGCAGGTGTGGTCGGCGAGCCACGGTTACCCGGGAGAGGCGCGCTACCGCGAGTTCCACAAGAAGGAAGGCACCAGCGGCTTGCACTACTGGCGCGTGACCGGCCCGGAAGTGGACCTCGGGGAGAAGGAAGAGTACGACCCGCGGGCGGCGGCGGAATCGGTGAGCTGGCATGCGGACCACTTCCGCGACCTGATCCGCTTCGAACTGGACGCGTTCCGCCGGGGCGCGGGCGAGGACGGGATCGTGCTCGCGTCGTACGACACGGAGCTTTTCGGGCACTGGTGGCTGGAAGGCGTGGACTGGCTCGAAGGGGTCATCCGGCGGCTCGCCATCGACCCGGCGTTCCGGCTCGTAACGGCGGGTGAGTTCGTGACGAAGGAGCCCCCGACGCACGCGATCGACCTGCCCGAGGGTTCCTGGGGAAACGGTGGCGACCACCGCACGTGGCTCAACGATGGGACGGCGTGGACGTGGCCGGAGATCCAGAGCCGGCAGGCGCGCGCTCACCGGCTGCTGGCCGAGGACACGGCGGCGGCGCGCCAGCTGGGGCGGGAGCTGCTGCTCCTGCAATCCTCCGACTGGCAGTTCCTGATGACGACGGGGCAGGCGCACGACTACGCGGTCGAACGGTTCTGGTCGCACGCGGAACGGTTCGACCGGCTGGCGGACGCGATCGAGGGCGGCTACCCGGCGCTGGACGCGATGGTGGAGGAGCTGTTCGAGCTGGACGACCCCTTCCCGGGGATCGATCCCCTGCTGTATTCGGACCATCCGGCAGCGGCGGGTGCGCGCGCGTGACGGCGTGGGCCCAGCTTCTGCACTTCTATCAGCCGCCGACGCAGGCGCACGAGATCGTGCAGCGCATCGCGAACGAGTCGTACCGGCCGTTGGTGAAGGTGCTGCTCGCGCACCCGAAGGCGCGCGTGGCGATCAACATGAACGCCGTGCTCACGGAGATGCTCGTCGACCACGGGCTGGGCGACGTGGTGGACGGGCTGCGCCAGCTGGGAGATCGCGGGCAGGTCGAATTCGTTGGCAGCGGGCAGTACCACCCCATCCTGCCGCTCATCCCGGAGGCGGAACGGGAGCGTTCGATCACGGGGAACGCGCGGGTGAACCGGCGGCTGCTCGGCGAGTCGTATTCGCCGCGGGGGTTCTTCCCGCCGGAGATGTGTTACAGCGCGGAGATCCTGCCGGAGGTGGCGGCTTCGCGGCATGAGTGGCTGGTGCTGAGCGGCGTGGCGTGCCCTTCGGACTGGCCGATCGACCACGTGTACCGGGTGCCGGTGAACGGCCACTTCCTGCATGTCCTGTTCCGCGACGATGTGCGAAGCAACCGCATCTCGTTCCGGGAGACGGACCCGGGCCGGTTCGTGGAGGACCTTTCGCGGGTGGGCGGCGGGAAGGACGCATACGTGCTCACGGCGATGGACGCGGAGACGTATGGGCACCACATCAAGGGGTGGGAGCAGGAGTTCCTCGCGGGGACGTACCAGCTGATCGAATCGCCGCACCGGCCACGGCATGTGGAGCGCCACACCTCGGTGGTCGAGATGTGCCTGCCGAGCGAACTCATCGGGCGCTTCCCGGATGGGCCGGTGGTGGAACCGTTCCCGTCTTCGTGGAGCACGACGCGGGACGACATCGCTGCGATGAATCCGTATCCGCTGTGGCATGCGCCGGGCAACCAGGTGCACGACACGCAGTGGGAGTATGTGCAGCACTGCATCGATGTCCTGGCCGTGGCGCAACGCTACGCGGGGGGCGGCGACGCGGCGAAGTTCGCGGGGTGGGCCGCTGAGAAGCTGGAACCGGCGCTGCACAGCTGCCAGTTCTGGTGGGCGAGCAAGCGGCCGATGTGGGATGTGCCCATGGTCTACAAGGGGTTCGTCCTGCTGGAGGAGGTGCTGATGTACTCCGCCCACGCGGTCGCTGTTGGCGAGGCCTCGGAACGGGTGAAGCGCGAGGTGCGGTGGCGGGTGGCGGCGGCGGGCGCGGCACGGGACCGGCTCGAGCGGTACCTCTTCCTGGAGCAATAGCCGTTGAAGATCCTGTTCGCATCGGCGGAAGTCGATCCTTTCGCGAAGGTCGGGGGGCTGGCCGACGTGGCCGCCTCGCTTCCCGCGCGGCTGCGGGAGATGGGCCACGACGTACGCGTGGTGACGCCCTGCCACGCGAGTTCGCGCGCCGCCTTCGAATCGGCGGTGCTGCGGCGGCCGCTTTCGGTGCCGCTGCCGGGTTCGCCGCGAGCGGCGGAAGTGGCCACGGTCCAGGGCACGGGCGGCGTACCGGTCGACCTCGTGCTGGACGGGCACTACTTCGGACGCGAGCGCGTCTACGGCGAGGCCGACGACCTCCTTCGCTACCAGTTCTTCTGCCGGAGCATCGTGGCGATGCTGACGCAGGAGCCATGGATCCCGGACATCCTGCACCTGAACGACTGGCACACGGCGCCGCTGGCATATGCGCTGCGGAACCTCGCATGGGGGAACCCGGTGCTGCGCGGCATCGCCTCGGTGTTCACGATTCACAACCTGCGCGACCGCGGCCCGGATGAACTGAACGACTTCCTTTCGCAGGGGATCTTCTACAGCGACGCGATCACGACGGTCAGCCCGAGCTACGCGCGGGAGATCCTGACGAAGGATTACGGGGAGGGTCTGGACCCGCTGCTGCAGCTTCGGACGGAGAGCCTCGGGGGGATCCTGAACGGGCTGAACTACGAGCTCTACAACCCCCGCGACGACCCCCACATTCGCGCGCACTTCGACCTGACGTGCCTGGAGGAGCGCCAGCACAACCGTCAGGCGCTACGCGAGGAGCTGGGACTGCCGGAGCGCGAAGGGCCGATCGCGGCGATGGTGACGCGACTGACGGAGCAGAAGGGCGTGGACCTCGTGCTCGGCGCGATCACGGATTTCGTACGGGCGGATGCGCAGCTGGTCGTGCTCGGGACGGGTGACGCGTGGCTGGAGGCAGAGCTGCGGCGTCTGCAGGAGGAATACCCGGGGACGGTGCACCTCGCGGCACGGTTCGATGAAGGGCTCGCACGGCGCATGTACGCGGGGTCGGACCTCTTCCTCATGCCATCGCGGTTCGAACCGTGCGGGCTCGGGCAACTGATCGCGATGCGTTACGGGTCGGTGCCGGTGGGCCGGCGCACGGGAGGGCTGGGGGACACGATCGTCGATGTCCGCGAGCACCCGGACGCCGCCACGGGGTTCCTCTTCGACGAATTCAGTGAGCATGCGTTCGCGGGGGCGTTCGACCAGGCGGTGCGAACGTTCCGCGAGCCGGAGGCGTTCACGCGGCTGCAGGTGAACGGGATGAGCCGGGACTATTCGTGGCGGGCTTCGGCGACGCATTACCTGGACACGTACAGGACGGCGCTGCGATCGCGCGGTATCGTCCCGCTGGAGTAGCGCCGGGTTGCACGCGGCGGGCCGCTCGGGGAGGCTGCGGGGATGACGCTTCACATCGCCGGGCTGGGGCCGGGATCGGCATCGCTGCTGACGGTGGCGGTGCGGGATTTGCTCGCGAGCGGGCTGCCGGTGCTCCTGCGCACGGCGCATCACCCGACGGTGGCCGAACTGGACCCGGGCCGGGCGTGGGCATCGTGCGACGACATCTACCAGCGCGGGTTGAGCTTCGAAGAGGCGTACGCGGCGGTGGTGGAGCGGGTGATCGCCTTCGCCGAGGCGGGTGACGGTGTGTACGCCGTGCCGGGGCACCCGCTCATGGCCGAGGCCACCGTGGCGGGCGTGCTGGCGGTGGCGAAGGAACGGGACATCGGGGTGAAGCTCTATCCCGGGGTCAGCTTCGCCGATGTGGCGGCGACGGCCCTGGGCGTGGACTTCGAACGGGTGCAGCTGTGCGACGCGCTCGCGCTGCGCATCGACACGCAGCGCCCGGCGCTCATCAGCCAGGTGTTCGACCGCGATGCGGCGGCGGGGCTGAAGCTGGACCTGTTGGACGTGTACCCGTCGGACCACCCGGTGACCGTGTTACGCGCGCTGGGCGGCGCGGACGAGCGGGTGGACACCGTACCGCTGGCCGAACTGGACCGGCGGCCATGGAGCTACCTCGATAGCGTGTTCGTGCCGGCCATCGCGGCAGAGGACGATGTGCGGCGATTCGATGGGCTGCGTGCGATCGTGGCGCGGCTGCACGCGCCGGGTGGCTGCCCCTGGGACCGCGAACAGACGCACACATCGCTCCGCCAACACCTGCTGGAGGAGTGCTACGAGACGCTGGACGCGATCGACGCGGGGGATTCGGCGCGGTTGACGGAGGAGCTTGGCGACGTCCTCCTGCAGGTGCTGATGCACGCCGAGGTGGGCCAGCGCGAGGGCACCCTCGGGCTCGCGGACGTGGTGGAGCACATCGGGCGGAAGCTCGTGCGGCGGCACCCGCACGTTTTCGGCGGCACGACGGCCGAATCGGCGGAAGAGGTGGCGCTGAAGTGGGATGCGCTGAAGCAGCAGGAGAAGCCGCGTTCGTCGATCCTCGAGGGGATCCCCGTGGCGCTGCCCGCGCTGGCGGAATCGCAATCGATCCAGGGGCGGGCGCGGCGCATCGGGTTCGACTGGCCGGACATCGAAGGTCCGCTGGAGAAGCTGTCGGAGGAGATGCACGAGTTCGCGCGGGCGGAGGCGGGCGACGGCGACCGCGAGGATGAGTTCGGCGATATCCTCTTCGTGGTGGCGAACATCGCACAGCGGCTTGGGATCGATGCGGAGCAGGCGCTGCGGGGCGCGAACGCGAAGTTCCGGCGCCGTTTCGGGCTGGTGGAGGAGTTGGCGCGCGAGCGTGCGCTGGACCTGCGCGACCTTGACCTCGCCGGGCTGGACGCGCTGTGGGACGAGGCGAAGGTGCGGCTGGCGGGGGCGCCGGGGCAGGCCTGAGCGCGGCGCTCACCAGTTGTAAGCCAATACCCCTCCCCTGTACGCTCCGAAGCACGAAACCACCCGGAGGGACCCATGCCTGCCGCCGAATCCGTCATCACGCTCGAACGCTTCGCCACAGGGAAGACCTGGCAGCAGTACATCGAGAGCGGGATCCGAAACCGCGACCTCTTTGAGGACAACTACAACGGGCTCACCGTGAACGCGGAGCAGAAGGCGCGCCTGCAGGCCCTCGCGGCCAAGGCGAACGGCCTCCACCACATCGTCGTGATCGGGGAGGACTGGTGCCCCGATGTCTACCGCGGCACCGGGGTCGCGCAGCGCATCGCCGAGGCGGCGGGCGTCGAGCTGCGGTTCTTCGAGCGGGACCAGAACAAGGACATGATCCAGGAGTACTTGAAGGACGGGCAGTTCGAGTCGATCCCGGTGTTTGTCTTTTATGACAAGAATCACCGCGAGCTGGCGCACTTCATCGAGCGGCCGGCGCTGGCGAATGAGCAGATCCACGTGACGCGCGATGTGATCGGGAACGTGAGCCCGGAAGCGCTGGCGGCGAAGCTCGGGCACGAGCCTTCGGAGGAGGAGATCGCGGAGGCGCGCGCCGAATCACGCGCGCGCTACATGGAGTGGCAGAAGACGAGCGACACGTGGGCGGGATGGCGTGTCGCGACTGTCGATGAGGTGATCGCGAAGCTGGAGGCGGCGACCGCCTAGAACTGGTTGAAGAGCTGCCAGCCGATCAGGTTCGAAAGGCCCTGGCCGAAGGTGGCAAGCGCACCGGCGCACACGACAGCGATCAGGGCGAGGATGAGGCCGTATTCGGCCAATCCTTGCCCTGTTTCGTTCTCCCCCGGCATCGGCCGGCGGTTGGTCGTCCATGCCTGCCAACGCTGCTTCATCACGTCTGCTCCTCTGCCCGTTTTACCGTGCGATTACACTGTCTTTGCATACGACAGCATGAGCCCGGAAGAACCGCACGGGCAGGATGCACCGGCGTGGCGAACCGGTGACGAATTACAGGGCCCGGGCGTATTCGGCCAACTGCTCCGCATAGTCAGTGATTACGGTCGTCGTCCCGAGCGAGAACAGTGCCGCGAGGAGTGCGCTCGTGGCTTCGGGGCCCTCGTCACGGATTGTCCACGCGGCGAGTTCGACCCCGTGCTTGCCGAGTTCGGTTCCGAGGTCGAAACCGAGGGCGCGCATGTGCAGCAGCGTGCGGTAGTCGACCATCCATTCGCTGGCGGGCAGGAGGCCGAGCAGGTCCTGGAGGCGCGAGGCCATGTAGGTGCGGGCATCGACGCGCGGAAGGTGGGCGAGGGGGGCGTCGTCCCAGAGGCCGTGGAGGCCGCGCCGGGAGGGCCCAACGCCGTCGCCAGGGTCCGAGCGTTCGAGGGCGTGCCACTGGAGGGTCGGGTCGAGGGCGACGCGGAAGCCCCGGGCGTGGAGCCCTCGCAGGTTCCAATGTGCCTGGGAGCCGATGAGCACGCGGTCGCGGATGGGCTCCATGGCGGCGGCCAACCGTTGTTCGCGCTCGGGGCTCATCACCCGCATGAGCTTGAGGTCGACCTGGAGGAGCGTCCCGCCATGACGGATAACGTCGACGACTTCCTCGAAGAGCGGGAGGGTGGTGCCGAAGCGCTTCGAACGGATGCGGCGGGTGGCGGCGGTGTCATGCATCGAGACGGCGCCCTCGCCGTCGGTGGCGGTATCGAGCCAGCTGTCGTGAAAGACGAGCATGCCGTCATCGGCGAGGAAGCGGACATCGACCTCAAGCCGGGGGACGCCGGCGGCGACGCATTCGGCGACGGCTTCGAGCGAGTTCGGGGCGTGGCGGCCGGTAAGGGTGGCTTCGTGACAGCAAAACACACGGCGATGGCCGGCGATGGTGGGGTCGAGGCCAGTCGGCATGGAGGGAGTGTAGCGGGCGCCGGTGAAGGCACACGCCTCAGAGGGGGCGTTTGCCGGGAATGCCGGGACGGCGGGGGTACTTCGCGGGCACGTCGCCACACCTGGCCAGGCGGACGACGGTGACGGCCTCGTTCACCTCGGGGCGCATGCGGTCGTGACCGGCGAGTGTGCAGCCGAGCTCCTGGAAGGCGTGGCCGGCGGCGGCAATCTCGGCGTCGGCACGTGAGCCCTTGGGGAGCGCTATGATGGCGCCGGGGGCGGCGAGCGGCGCGGTGTATTCGATGAGTTCGCGCAGTTCGGCCACGGCGCGGGCGACGACGAGGGCGTTCGCACCGCGGAGTGGGCCGCGGCCGGCCTCCTCGGCGCGAACGGCGTGGACGGCCACGTTCTCCAACCCCATGGCGGCGGCCATATGGACGAGCAGGCGCGCACGCTTCTGGAGGGGTTCGACCAGCCGGACCGGGGTCTCGGGGAGGACCGCGGCGATCACGAGTCCCGGATAGCCGCCGCCGCTGCCAACATCGCAGATGGGGCCATCGAAGGTACCCGCGAGGCGGAGGAGTTCGAGCGACTCAGCGTACTGGCGGCGGACGGCATCACCCGGCGCCACGGCGGTGACGCGCACGCGCTCTTCGGCGGCTTCGACCAGCGAAAGATGGAGGCGGAGGAGCGGGAGCCAGCGTTCGGGCCGGGGGAACCCCGGGAAAAGAGCCGGGAGGGCATCCCAGGGGAGCGACGGGGCGGGCTCGAACGGAAAATCCGGCTCGCGGGGAGGCATATCCACGGGATCGATGATACCCTCGACTTATGGCAGATGATTTCGATCCACCAGCAACCAACCTCACGCTCGCGGAGGCGCTGGACCAATACCTCACCTCCCTCAAGAACGAGCAACGCCGGACGCAAGAGCAATACATCCGCCATTTCGTGAAGAGCACCGGCGAAGAGAAGGTGCTCACCTACCTCACGGGCAGCCGCGTGGAGCTTTACGCGGAACGGGAGATCAAGTCTTCGGACCCGAACGCGCAGGAACGGGTGCAGGCGCTGAAGTCCTGGTTCCAGTTTCTGAAGAAGCGCGAGTACACGGGATCGAACTACGGAATTCACATTCGCGTGCGGAAGGTCGCGGGCCGGTCGGTGGCGACGGCGAATCGCACGGGGACGCGCACGGAAGACCCGCCGGTCGAGATGACGGCGGAGGGCATCGACCAGCTGAAGGTGGACGTCGGGCGGCTGCGCGACGAGCGCGAGGAGACGGTGCATGCCGTCGAGGTCGCGCGCGCGGACGGGGACCTGCGGGAGAACGCGCCCTACCATGCGGCGCGCGAACGGCTGGCGTTCATCGACAGCAAGCTGAAGTCGCTTGAGGAGACGCTGAAGCGGGCCGTGGTGGTGGAGCGAACGGCCGGAGATGAGCGCTCGGTGGTGGGATCGACGGTTTCGGTGACGCGCGCGGACAACGGGCAATCGCAGACGTACCAGCTTGTGGGCGCGCGCGAGGCCGATGCGCGGCAGAACCGGATCAGCGTGGAATCGCCCGTGGGCCGCCAGCTTCTTGGGCGCATGGCAGGCGAAACGGTCGCGGTGGAACTGCCGAACGGCAATTCGATCGAGTACCGCATCGACGATGTGAAGCACGCGTAGCCTGAATCCTCGGAGATGCGCGCACGCGGACAATGGCCGGCGCTCGCCGGACGTGCGATGCGCGGAACGAGGGAGCCATGCCCGCTGACCCCGGCAGCGAATCGCGCGTGACCATCGAAGCGCGGAGTCCGTTGGCGGACGCCGAACACAGCTTCGAATACCACGCGGTGAGTCACGCGGGGGAGGTGCGCGCCTCCAACCAGGATTTTGCGCTCGCCGGGGAATTGCCCGGGCACACGGGGTGGACGCTGCTCGTGGTCGCGGACGGTGTCGGCGGGCAGGCACGGGGCGACTGGGCAAGCCGGGTGGCGACGGAGACGCTGGCCGCGCACGTGGCGGAGGCGCTGGACCCGGCGGACCCGGGCATGAGCCTGGCGAGCGGGATCGCGGCAGCGAACGAGGCGGTCTTCGCGGGCGAGGACGCGAGCGGGCGCCCGGCTACGACCATGGTGTGCGCGCTCGTGCGGGACGGCCGGGCCTGGTGGGCGAACGTCGGCGACAGCCGCATCTACGTGGTGCGCCGGGGCATGGCGGAGCAGCTTTCGGCGGACCATTCGTGGGTGGCGGAGCAGGTACGCGCGGGACGGCTAACCGAGGACGAGGCAGCGAAGAGCAGCCAGCGCAACATCATCACGCGGAGCATTGGCTTTGAACGCGACGTTCGCGCCGACCGCGGCGAAGTGGCACTCCGCGCCGGCGATCGGCTGTTGCTCTGCAGCGACGGGGTCCACGGCGTGATTTCGCGCGCTGAACTGGCACGCATCGCACGCGAGGGCACGGCCCGGGACGCGGCCGAGGCGCTCGTCGCGGCGGCGCGAGCGGCGGGCGCACCGGACAACGCGACGGCGGTGGTGGGCTGCTGGCATGGAGCCGCACCGCTCGCGGATGGCGTGGCGCGAACATCGTGGCATGGGCGGCGAGCGCTGATGCTCGGGTTCGCGGTGGCCATCATCGCCGCCGGAGTGCTCGTGGCGCGGTCGCTTTAGGCTATGGGACGGGGCGGGGGCCGAGAAGGTCCCAGCGGTTGCCGGCGACATCGAGGAAGACGGCGAAGCGGCCGTAGGGCTCGTCGCGCGGGGCGGTGACGAACGATACGCCGGCCGCGCGAAGGCGGCCGTACTCGGCTTCGAAGTCATCGACGCGGAGGAACATGCCGACGCGGCCCGCGAACTGCGTTCCCACAGCGGCCTGCTGCGCATCGCCGTCGGCGCGGGCGAGGAGGATGGCGGTTTCGCCGCCGCGGGGCCGGACAACCACCCAGCGCTTGGGCCGCCCGTCGTTCGTGAGCGACGGGGAGTCTTCGACCAGTTCGAAACCGAGGATGCCGGTGAAAAAGGCGATGGCTTCGTCGTAGTCGGGCACGATGAGGGCGACCTGTTCGAGGAACGCCAATGGTTACACCTCGTAGAAGGCGGCGGCCGCGGTTTCAAGCGCGCGCCGTTCGGATTCGGACATAGTCTGGAAATCGCGCACGGTGGCGGCGTTTTCGAGCACGCGAGAGGGGTAGCGCGCACCGGGGATAGCGACGGAGACCGCGGGATTCGAGAGGACGTAGCGGAGGAGGTTGGCCGGGGTGAGGATGCCGGCGGTCCCGCGTTCGATGGCCTGGCGCATGATGCTCGTGCGGCCGGAGCCGCCGACGGGGCGCATGGCGATGACTCCAATCCCGCGTTCGCCGGCGAGTTCGATGAGCGGCGCCGAATCGGGGTAGAAGGCGGAGTATTCGAGCATGATCGTGGCGAACTCGCCGGAGAGGATGGCCTGCCGGGCGATATCGAGGGTGTGCGTGGAGATGCCGATGTGGCCGACGAGGCCGCGATAGCGCGCGACCTGGAGCCCTTCAAGTGCGCCGCCTTCGGCCATGACCGCCTGCCAATCGGCCACCGTTCGCACGTCATGAAGCTGGTAGAGCGCGATGGACGGCACGCCCATGGCGCGGAGCGAGCGGTCGACATCCCACTGGGCGCCGCTCGCGGTGCGGGCGAAGGTCTTGCTGGCGAGGACGAGGCCTTCGTAGCCACGTTCGCGGAGGACCTCGCCGATGAGGAATTCGCTCCCGGCGTAGTCGCGGGCGGTGTCGATAAAGCGGATGCCGGCGTCGAGGGCGGCGGTGAGCGTGGCAACGCGCTCGGAGGAGGTGGGCGTATCCATGGCGCCGAGGCCAAGTTCGGGGACTTCGATGCCCGTGGAGCCGAGCGTGCGCGTGCGGATCGGGGTCATGCCGCCATGGTAGCGGAGGGGGCGGGTGCGTTACCGCTCGGCGGCGGCGAGCGCGGAAAGCGCGCGCAGGGTGACCCACTTGTTCGGCTGGCCTTTCGGGCCCACGTCAATCCAGGTCTTGCCCGCGTAGTCGTATTCGAGCATCCATGTGCCGTCCGGGGCGCGCTTGTTCACGACGGCGTCAATGGCGTTCGCGAGGCGGGGATCACGGCCGTGGCCAAGGGCGGCAACCACTTCGACGGTTTCGAGGATGTCTGAGATGTAGAAGACGGGGAAGCCGAACTTCCACCAGTTGCGGCTGGGTTTCGCGCTGTAGCCCGTTGGGTAGGCGGCGGTGGCCGGGTCCGTGGCGAGCAGGAATTCGAGGCCGCGGGCGATGGCAGCACGAGCGGCGGGCGTGCGTTCGGACTCGGGCCAGCGGGCGAGTGCGCGCATGACCTTAATCGCGCCCCAGGCGCAGGGAAGGCCGTCGTTCGAGCCACAGGCGAAGCCGGGCCCGCACTTGCCGGAGTAGTAGCGCACGGGAGCATCGCGGACGGTGCGAGGGGCGATACCGTCGCCGGTGACGCTGCGGGCGAGCCAATCGAGCGCGAGCCCGAGACGGTCCGTCGCGGTGCCGAGTTCCAACAACGCCCAGCAGAGGTTGCCGTGGAGGCAATCGACGGTGCCGGAGGGGGCACCGTTGCCGCTGAACTGCCCGCCCGGGGCCATCGCGTGTTCGAGGAGGTAGGCGCAGGCGCGCTCGATGCGCACATCCTCATCGACGTGTGCCCCGAGTTGCGCGAGGAGCACGACCGACCAGACGGTCGAGCGGTACTTCGGGTTGTAGCCCGGGCCGGCGGCGGCCCAAAAGCCGGGGCCCTCCATGGCATCGAGGATGGTGGCGATGGGGCCATCGGTGTGCGCGGCGCGGCGGGCGGCGGCGAGTTCGCCGGCGCTGGTGCCAGGCACGAGGTCTCGCAGGGCGAGGTAGCGCACGCCGGGGTCCGCCGGCTCGAGGAGCCATGCGAGCGCGGAGGGGGCGGCCGTCATGGCTCGATCGTAGGCGCGTTCGAGCGGGCGGCTCCGGACATGGGGACCCGGATGCGATGGCCGTTCGGCTTAGAGGTCGCGCGCCATCCGCCACTCCATGAGCGACGGGGTGTGGGCGAGGGGGGCACGCACGCCCGTGTCCGCGAACCCGGCGCGCTGGTAGAGGCTGATGGCGGCGGTATTCGTCTCGGTGACGTCGAGTTCGAGCCGGCGCGCACCGTTCGCCCTGGCCCAGTCCACGACCGCTTCGACCAGGGTAGCGGCGATGCCCCGGCGGCGCGCCTCGGGGGCGACGAACATGCCCACGAGCATCACGCTGCCGGGAGCGGGGTCGTCGCCGAGGCCGGTGGCGATGCCGAGCCAGCGCCCGCCCTCCTCGGCGACAAAGGTGGCGCGAACGCCTTCCAGGCCCTCGGCACGCGCACGCCAAACATCATCGGGGAAGGTGGCTTCGCCTTCGTACGTGGAACCGAAGGCGAAGGGGGTGTCGCGGAGGGCGCGCAGGCGGAGATCGCGGAGGGCTGGCCACTCTTCGGGGCGAACGGGCCGGACGGTCGCGGTCATGCTCAGCCCGCGGCGGCGCGCTCGATGAGCTTCACGAGCACGTCGTAGGTGGCGAAGGCGTCGGGAAGGGCACCGTGTTCGCCCATGCGACCGATGCCAAGGCGGTCGGCGACGTGGCCGAGGTTGAACCGGTCGACGTGGCCGGTATCGCGGAGGAGCCTGCGGGCGATGGGTTGGACATCGAGCGCGACGGGCGCGAACGGCCACGGCACGGCCACGCGGCGGAGCGACTCGACGAGGAACGCCATGTCCTGGCCGATACCCCAGCCGGTGATGAGGGAGCCGGCGCCCATGGCGGCGAAGCGGGCGATGGCATCCTCCAGTTCGAGGGCGTCGCGCCAGGCGCGTGCGTTGTAGCCGACGACCTTGAGCGCACCGGGGATGGCGTTGCCGATGTGCCTGGGCTTCACGCGGGAGCCCCAGGACGCCTCTTCGGGCAGGCCGGGCTTGAGGGAGACGCGCACGGCGCCGATATCGAGGACTTCGTGCATCTGGGCGTTGGAGCCGCTCATTTCGAGGTCGATGACGAGCAGGGACGTGATGCCTTCGAAATGAGCCGCGAGGCCAACTTCGGGGGTGAGCCTGCCATCGGGTTCGAGCACGCGGAGCCCACCCGCGAGCAGGGGGTAATGCGCTTCCATCGCGAACCATTAAACAGGCAACGATGGGCATCGCGCGACCGTGCGGCGGATGTGCGGCTGTATGGTGTGAGCACGAACTCACACCGAGGGGGATGCCATGGCCACGACGATGCCCGCGCTCGACACGGAAGCCCCGAGCTTCGAACTGCACGACCACATGGGTTCGACGGTGCGGCTGGCCGACCTGCGGGGGAAGTGGGTCGTGCTGTATTTCTACCCGAAGGACGACACGCCCGGGTGCACGACCGAAGCGTGCAGCTTTCGCGACAACTGGAGCGCGCTGGCGGAGGCGGGTGCGGTGGTCCTGGGGGTGAGCCCGGACACGGCCGCTTCGCACCAGAAGTTCGCGGCGAAGTACGAGTTGCCGTTCCCGCTGCTGGTGGATTCGCCGAACCACGACACGGCGCGCGCATACGGTGCATGGGGGATGAAGAAGAACTACGGCAAGGAGTACGAGGGGCTCATCCGGAGCACGTTCGTCATCAACCCGCAGGGGCGCATCGCGAAGGTGTGGCCGAGGGTGACCACAGCGCGACACGGCGAGAAGGTACTGGAGTGGCTGCTCGCGAACCGGGCGTGAACGGGGCGACTAAGCGGGGCAGCCGGTAGGATCGCCGGAGCAGCCTTCGCCCCATGAGGAGACACAGCATGCCCAACGCGCACACCTGGGAGGGCCGCGAAGCGTGCGGCCATGCCGACGGCGTCCTGCCTCATGCGCTGCCCGGCGACCGTGCGGTCTGGCCGCGGGACCGGGTCGCGGACTTCCAGCACATGAAGCTGGAGGTGAGGCTGGATGTGCCGGCGAAGTCACTCGCGGCGAAGGCGACGCACACGGTCACGCCGCTGAACGACGGCCTGCGCCACGTGGAACTCGACGGCATCGAGTTGACGATCGACGGGGTGACCGTCGATGGGAAGGCGGCGAAGTACCAGTACGACGGTGCGCGCATCCGCGTGGACCTTGGGAAGGGACGCAACCGGGGGGAAACGGTCGAGGTGGGGATCGCCTACCGGTGCACGCCGCGCATCGGGCTGTACTTTATCGCACCGGACGAGGGGTACCCGGACAAGCCGCTGCAGGTGTGGTCGCAGGGGCAGGACGAGGACAACCGCCACTGGTTCCCGTGCTTCGATTTCCCGAGCGACAAGCTCACGACGGAGATGGTGGCGACGGTGCCGGGTTCGTGGTTCGCGCTTTCGAACGGGCGGCTGGTGAGCGACGCGGCGAACGCGGACGGCACGCGGACGTTCCACTGGAGCCAGGAGCGGCCGCACTCGACCTATCTGGTCACGTTGGCGGCGGGTGAGCTGACGCGCATCGACGCGAGCCGCGAGGACCTGGTCATCGACTATTTCGTGGAGCCGGACGCGCGGGCCGACGGGGAGCGGACGTTCGCGAACACGCCGGAGATGATCGCCCTGTTCGAGAAGATCTCGGGCGCGCCGTTCCCGTGGGCGAAGTACAGCCAGGTGGTGGTGCGCGACTTCGTGTTCGGGGGCATGGAGAACACGAGCGCGACGACGATGACGCAGAACATCCTCGTCGATGAAAAGGCGGCGAAGGACTTCACCTCGGACGACCTGGTGGCGCACGAGCTCGCGCACATGTGGTGGGGCGACCTGCTGACGTGCCGGGACTGGTCGCACGGGTGGTTGAACGAGAGTTTCGCGACCTACCTGGAGTGCCTCTGGGACGAACAGAAGCACGGCATCGACGAGTACCGGCAGGGGATCATCACGAACACGAACCTGTACCTGGGCGAACGGTACCGGCGGCCAATCGTGACGAACGTGTTCAACGCCCCGGTGGACCTCTTCGACCGGCACCTCTACGAGAAGGGGTCCGTGGTGCTGCATGGCCTGCGCGGCCTGCTGGGCGACGACGGCTTCTTCCGGGCGATTCAGCGCTACGTGCGGGACAACCGGGAAAGGAGCGTCATCACGCACGACCTCGCGGTCGCGGTCGAGGCGGAGACGGGCCGGAACGTCGAATGGTACTTCGACCAATGGGTATTCAAGCCCGGGCACCCGTGCTTCAAGGTCTCGTGGAGCTGGGACGAGGAGGCGAAGCTCGCGACGGTTTCGGTGAAGCAGACGCAGAAGACGGACGACGGCACGCCTGTGTTTCGCGCGCCGCTGACCATCGACTTCCGGACGGGGCGCGGGAAGCCGCTGCCCTTCCGCGTGGAGGTGGTGGACCGCGAGCACACGTTCGTCTTCCCGATGGTGGCGAAGCCGGACCTCTGCCGGTTCGACCCGGGGAACTTCGTGCTGAAGGAGATCGAGTTCGAGAAGTCGGTCGGGGAGCTGCGGCTGCAGCTTCGCGACGACGACGACATCGCGGGGCGGCAGCAGGCGGCGAAGGCGCTGGGGAAGAAGGGTGGGGCGGAGGCGATCGCGGCGCTGGAGAGCGCGGTGCATTCCGACCGGTACTGGGGCGTGCAGGCGGCGGCGGCGAAGGCGCTGGGGGAGATCCGCACGACCGCGGCTCGCGACGCGCTGCTGGGCGCTCTGAAGGTACGGAACCTGAAGGCACGCCGCGCGGTGGTGGCAGCACTGGGCGAATTCCGGGGCGACCAGGCGGTGTTCGATGCGATCGCGCCGATCGCGCGCAACAGCCCGTCGTGGTTCGTGGAGTCGGAGGCGAACCGGAGCCTGGGCAAGCTGCGCGTCCCCGGTTCGTTCGATGCGATCGTGGCGAACGTCGACCGGCGGTCGTTCCGCGAAATTGTGCGGCAGGGATGCATCGACGGGCTGGTGGAACTGCGCGACGAGCGGGGCATCGACGTGATCGCGCGGTGTGCGGCCTATGGCGCGCCGTGGCAGGCGAGGGCGGTCGCAACGGGGGCGTTGGCGCGGCTGGCGGTGTTCCACGAAGGACGAAAGAAGGGGACGGGCGACATCCTGGTTGAGCTGCTGCGAGACCCGGATTTCCGGGTGCGGATCGCGGCGAGCACGGCGCTGAAGACGCTGGGCGATGCCTCCTTCGCGGACGAGGTGTCGGCGATGGCGAGCCGGGAACTCGATGGGCGCGCCGTGCGCATGGGGAGGGAGAACGCCGCGGCGCTGCGCAAGGGGGCCAGCATGAGCGAGGAAGTGAACTCGCTGCGGGACGACTTCGAGAAGCTGCGCGATGAGAACGCGAAGCTGCGGGACCGCCTGGAACGCATCGAAGCGCGTCC
This sequence comes from Dehalococcoidia bacterium, assembly GCA_020847985.1. Classification (GTDB taxonomy): domain Bacteria; phylum Chloroflexota; class Dehalococcoidia; order Tepidiformales; family Tepidiformaceae; genus Amarobacillus. The sequence goes on along the minus strand of JADLBC010000008.1, from coordinate 397,007 downwards.
ATAGGACCACCGGAGGGCGGCGCGGGACGCGAGTTTCGCCCGTCCTCTTTCCTCTTCTCGCTCGCCTCTATACCTTTCGGCCATGCCCGATTACATCCTCGCCATCGACCAGGGAACGACGTCTTCGCGGGCGCTCGTGGTGGACCGCGATGGCGCGGTTCGCGGGGTTGGGCAGGAGCAGTTCCCGCAGTACTTCCCGCGCCCTGGCTGGGTCGAGCATGACCCCGGCGAGATCTGGGCATCGACCGAACAGGCAATCGGGGCGGCGCTGGCCGCGGCGGGCGTCGCGGCGCGCGACCTGGCGGCGGTCGGCATCACGAACCAGCGCGAGACCGTCATCGCGTGGGAGCGGGCGACGGGACGGCCGGTGGCGCCGGCCATCGTGTGGCAGGACCGCCGGACGGCGGGCGAATGCGAGGCGCTGCGGGGAGCGGGCCACGAGGCTCGGGTCGCGCACCTCACCGGCCTCACGCTCGACCCGTACTTTTCGGGGACGAAAGTGCGCTGGCTCCTGCAGAGCGTGCCCGGCCTGCGTTCGCGCGCGGAGAGCGGCGAGATCGCGGTGGGAACGGTCGATAGCTGGCTGGTCTGGAAGCTCACGGGCGGGGCGCGGCATGTCACGGACTACACGAACGCGAGCCGCACGCTCCTTTTCAACATCCTGCGGGGGCGCTGGGACGACGAGCTATTGACGCTGTTCGATGTGCCGCGGGCTGTGCTGCCGGCCGTGCTGCCTTCGGGCGGGCGTTTCGGGGTCACGGCACCGGATGTGCTGGGGGCGCCGGTGCCGATCCTCGCGGTCGCGGGGGACCAGCAATCGGCGCTGTTCGGGCAGGCGTGCCTGTGGCCGGGGCAGGCGAAGAACACCTACGGGACGGGGTGCTTCCTGCTCGCGAATGCGGGGCGGCGGCCCGTGACGTCGGCGAACCGGCTGCTGGTCTCGATGGGGGCCGGCGCCGGGACGGCGGGGCCGGAGTACGTCCTCGAGGGGAGCGTATTCGTCGCGGGGGCGCTGATCCAGTGGCTGTGCGATGGGTTGCGGCTGTTCGAGAACCAGGCCGAGGTCGAGGCGCTGGCGGCGACCGTGCCGGATGCCCACGGCGTGACGATCGTCCCCGCGCTCACGGGGCTCGGTGCACCCCATTGGGACCCGGAGGCGCGGGGCGCGATCCTCGGGCTGACGCGGGGAACCTCGCGCGCGCACATCGCGCGGGCGGCGCTGGAGGCGATCGCCCTCTCAAGTGCGGAGCTGGCGCTGGCGATGAATCGCGACCTGCCGCAGCCAATTTCGGAGCTGCGCGTGGATGGCGGCGCTTCGCGGAATGACCTGCTGATGCAGATGCAGGCGGACGCGCTCGGCGTGCCCGTGATTCGCCCCCGGAACGTGGAGACGACGGCCATGGGCGCGGCATACCTCGCGGGGATTTCGGCCGGGATCTGGGCGAACGCGGACGAAGTTGCCGAGCACTGGCAAACGGACCGGGTGTTCGAACCGAACCTTTCGGAGGGGGACCGCCTGGAGATCATGGCGAACTGGCGCGAATCGGTGGGCCGGGTGCTCACGCGGGGCGAAGGATGAGGCTGGCCGAGCTGGCGGGCGGGCCGCCGCTCGATGCCGCGATCGTGGGCGGGGGCATCAATGGCTCGGCTATCGCGCTGGACCTGGCGCGCCGCGGCCTGAATGTCGCGCTCTTCGAACAGGACGACTTTGGCTTCGGGACGACGTGGCGATCGACGCGCCTCATCCACGGCGGTTTGCGATACCTGGAGCACGGCGATGTGCGGCTCGTGTTCGAATCGCTGCGGGAGCGGGCGTGGCTGTTGAAGGCACGGCCGTACCTGGTGCGGCCGCAGCGCTTCATCCTCCCGGTGCTGCCGTGGACGCGGCGCCCGGCGTGGCAGCTGCGCGCCGGACTGACGCTTTACGACGTGCTCGCGCTGTACCGGGGCGTACCGTCGCACCGGGGGCTTGGCCGGGACGCGGCGAGGGCGGCGCTCCCGCCGCTGACCGAGGAAGCGAGCGGTGCGTTCGCCTTCTACGATGCGCGCATCCTGAGCCCAGAGCGCCTCGCACTGGAGATGGCGATGGAGGCGCGGCGCCTCGGCGCGACGGTGCTGAACCACGCGACGGTGCACGGCATCGACGTGGCCGGGGGGCGTGTGCGAGCGGTGGAGGTCGAGGCCGGCGCCGAGCGCGCGTTGATCCCCGTACATCTCGTGATCAACGCGGGGGGGCCGTGGGTCGATGCGGTGAACCGGCTCACGAACGACCCGGCGCCGGAACTGCTGGGGGTGACGCGAGGGTCGCACATCGTGGTGGAGACGCCGGAGCCGTTCCCGCACGACGCGGTGTTTTCGTTCGCGAAGTCCGACGGGCGGGTGTTCTTCGCGGTGCCGCAAGGACGTTTGCTGCTGGTGGGGACGACGGACGACCGCTACGACGGACCGCCGGGCGAGGTGGCGCCGACCGCTGACGATGTCGCGTACCTGCTTGAAGAGGCGAACCGGGTGCTGCCCGGCGTGGGCATGCGGCGCGAGCACGTGCGGTATGCCTTCGCGGGGCTTCGGCCGCTGTTGCGCGTGGCGGGCGGGCCGGAAGCGGCCATCAGCCGGCGTCATGAGGTCGTCGATCACGCCGGGCGCGGGGGGCCGGAGGGCCTGCTGAGCGTGATTGGCGGGAAGTTGAGCACGTTCCGGCCACTGGCGGGCGAAGTCGGGAAGCGCGTGGGCCGGGGGCAGGCCGCGGAAGGCCCATTCCCGCCGCGGGCGCATCATTGGCGAATGGGGCTGCGCGAGAGCGGCCTGCCTCACGATTCGCGCCAGCACCTGCGGATCTATGGGGACGCGGTGGACGATGTGCTGCGAAGGGGGCGCGAGGAGCTGTGCCCGCATGCACCGGCGGTGGAGGGCGAGGTGCTGCACGCGGCGGAGACGGAGATGGGCGCGACGCTTTCGGACATCCTCATGCGGCGGACGGGGATCGCGTGGGCGAGCTGCCGCGGGCTGTGCTGTCACCATCGCGCGGCGGAGCTGGCGGCTTCGGTACACGGCTGGAGCGACGCGCGGCGGTACGCCGAAATCGGCGCCTTCGAGGCCGACGTAGCGCGACATCTCCCGACTGTGGAAAGCTTGTGAGCGGGGGGTGGTGATGACGGCGCGGTTGGTGGTTGAAGAGGCGATCCGGACGGCGGCGGCGGTCATCGCGCGGAGCCGGCATGTGGCGGCGCTGGTCGGCGCGGGGCTTTCGGCGGAAAGCGGCATCCCGACGTTTCGCGGCGAAGACGGCGTCTGGACGAAGTTCGGCGAGCCCACGTTCGATGGCTGGGAGCTCTTCAACCACGACCCGAAAGCGTGGTGGGAGGCGTCGCTGGAGAACGCGGCGCAATACAGCGACTTCGCGCGCTCCCTCGATGCGGCGATGCCAAACGCGGGGCACTACGCGCTCGCGGAGATGGAGCAGCACGGGCACCTCGCGCACGTGATCACGCAGAACATCGACGACCTCCACCGGCGGGCGGGGAGCCGGCACATCACGGAGATTCACGGCAACCGGTACCTGGTGCGCTGCATGACCTGCGGCGGACGCGACCGCTTGAGCACCATTTCGCTGGCGCGCATTCCGCCGCTCTGCCACGAATGCGGGGGGTACCTGAAGAACGACACGGTCATGTTCGGGGAGCCTATCCCGGAGGACGCGCTGCGGGAGTGCTACCGGCAGGCCGCGATCGCGGACCTGTTCCTCGTGATCGGCACGTCGGCGGTGGTGTACCCGGCGGCGGACTTCCCGATCATGGCGAAACGGCACGGGGCGGCGCTCATCGAGATAAATCTCGATGACACGGCGCTGACGGACATCGCGGACGTCGTCATCCGGGCGAAGGCGGGGGATGCGCTGCCGGCAATCGTCGAGCAGCTGCACGGGCGGGGGCTGTAGGTGGCTGGCGGACGCGGCCTTTCCAGTTCGTTGCCCAAAAAAACCTGATTTGGTGCAGAATACGCCGATGTTGGAGCCACGCAGGGAATCGCATGCGCGACCCGCCGATGCTCCCGGCGACTCGGGGCCGGATCAGCGTGCTCCGGAACGTGTGCATACCGCGATCCTCGAGGCGCTACCGGACCTGGTGGTGTGCGTGCGGCGCGATGGCACGCACTGGTGGCCGCTATCGCGGCGGTGGAGTTCCGACGCCCCGGGCACGCGGCTGGCGGACCCCGGTTCGAACCTGCTGGTGCTGCGCTGTGTGGCGGACGCGCTGGATTCGGGGCTCACGCGGACCGTGGAGGTACGCGGCGGGCGGGACGACCGGCGATGGTCGGTGGAAGTGCGAGTGGTTCCGCTTTCGAACGACGAGGCGGTGTGCATCATTCGCGACCGGCCCGTGGCGCAGGGCGAAACCGGCGCGGCTGCGCGAACGGGCACGGATCGCGGTGGCTATGGGCTGACGCAGCGCGAGATCACCGTCCTGCGGCACATGGCCAACGGTCTCGCGGATAAGGAGATCGCCGAGCGGATGGGGCTGAGCGTGCACACGGCGCGCAAGCACGTGGCGAACATCCTCGCCAAGATGCACGCGCCTTCGCGCACGGCGGCGGCGCTCCGGGCCGAACGCGAAGGCCTCCTGGATTGCGCCTGATCGGTCCGCGCGAGCGTGATTAGCCCGAGGTACGGCGGAGGGTGGCGGCGCCGAGCGCGAGCGCCAGCGCCGTGACGGCCGCGAGCACGGCGACATCGAACCCGAGGCCACCGTTCAGGGAATCGCCGCGGGCGACACGGGTGAGGGCGTCGTAGGCATAGGTCATGGGCATCGCGTTGGAGACGGCTTCGAGCGCGGGCAGCATCCGTTCGCGCGGGCCGAGGAGGCCGCAGAGCAGGAACTGCGGGAGCAGGAAGGCGGGGAGGAACTGGACGGCCTGGAACTCGGTGGCGGCGAAAGCGCTGAGAAGCAGGCCCATGGCCATGCCGAGAACGGCGTTCAGGACCGCCAGCAGGACAACCGCCCACGCCGGGCCGCCGGTTTCGAGGCCGAGGAGACCGAACGCGACCGCGGCGGCGAGTGTCGCCTGGATGGCGGCCAGCAGCCCGAAGGCGATGGCGTATCCCACGAGCAGGTCGAGCTTCGCCATCGGCATCGTGAGCAACCGTTCGAGGGTGCCGCTGGTGCGTTCGCGGAGCATGGCCACGGAGGTCACGAGGAACATGGAGGTCATCGGGAAGACGCCCAGCAGCGGTGCCCCGAGGCGCTGGAAGATCGGGTCCTGGTCCCAGAAGACGAACTTTACGAGCGCCTGGAGGAGGATGGGCACGCCCCAGAGGAGCACGAGCGTACGGCGGTCGTTTCGAAGCTGATGGAGCACGCGGGCGGCGGTGGCGAAGGTGACGCGGGCACTCACGATGCGGCCTCCGTGGCATGGGAACGGACGAGGGCGAGGAAGGCGCGTTCGATATCCGGGGCACCGGTGCTGGCGAGGATGCCCGGGGGGGTGTCTTCGGCGAGGATGCGTCCTTCGCGCATGAGCACGAGGCGGTCGCAACGGGCGGCCTCGTCCATCACATGGCTGGAGACGAGGAGCGTGGCGCCGCCGGCGGCGAGTCTGTGGAACGTCGCCCAGAGGGATTCGCGGAGCACGGGGTCGAGGCCGACGGTGGGCTCATCGAGAACGAGGACTTCGGGGCGATTGAGGAGCGCGGTGGCGAGCGAGACGCGGGCGCGCTGGCCGCCGGAGAGGTCTCGCGCGAGCTGGCGCTCGGCGCCTTCGAGCCCCACGGTCGCGATCGTGGCCTCGGCGGCGCCGGTGGGAGCGCCGAGCACGCGGGCGAAGTAGCGAAGGTTTTCGACGACGGAAAGGTCCTCGTAGACGGCAGGGGCCTGGGTCACATAGCCGACGCGCGACCGAAGCGCGGGCGAACCGGCGCGCTGACCGAGCACGCGCACTTCGCCCGACGTAATGCGCTGCACGCCGACGACGGCACGCATCAAGGTCGTCTTACCGCAGCCGCTGGGGCCGAGGAGGCCGGTGATCATGCCCGGTGGCACTTCGAGCGTGATGCCGTGAAGCACCGGGCGCCCGCCGCGGGCGACATGGAGATCGCGGATGGAGATGACGGCTTCGTTCATGCGGGAGCCTCCGGGGCTGCATCGAAGTACTGCTGAAGGGCGGCGCCAAGGAGCGGGACGAGACCCGCGAGGGAGGCATCGGCGAGGGGACCGACGCGAGCGATGTGGCGCGCGAACAGGACGCCCATGAGATGGGACATCGCGAGGGAGGCCACGAGCATGGCGCGCGGTCCCTCCAGCGAGGCGGCGACGGGGACGAGCACAGCCTCGGTCAGGAACTCGCGGAGGCGCGCGGCGGACGCTTCGTCCGAGACCGCGGAGCGCATGAGGCCGATGAGCACTTCACCCGAACCCGGCGCCTCCCACGCGGTGAGGGCCGCGCGAGCGAGGGCCAGGCCGCGTTCCTCACGGGGGGCGGCGAGCGCCGCCGCGACGACATCGCCGGGGTCGAAAGGCAGGTCCATCGCGGCGGCGAAGAGGCCGCGTTTGCTGCCGTAGTAGTGGAGGACGAGCGCCGGGTCGACGGCGGCGGCGGCGGCGATGCCGCGGATGGTGGCGCCATCGTAGGAGCGTTCGAAGAAGGCGGCGCGCGCGGCGGCGAGGATGGCCGCGCGGGTGGAGGTGGCGCCGGGGCGGCGGCCGCCACGGGGGGTGGAGGAAGTCACCATGTGTTGAATTCTACGCTTGTTGAATCACCCGCCGCAAGCCCTCTGGCGGCGCCGGGGGCATGCCGATGATCCCGGCATGCGTGTGCTCGTCGCCGGCGGCGCCGGCTTCATCGGATCCCACCTCTGCGAACGGCTGCTGCGCGAGGGGCACGAGGTAGTGTGCCTGGACAACTTCGTGACGGGCCGGAAGGTGAACATCGAACACCTGGCGGACTGGCCGTCGTTCGCGTTGGTCGAGCACGACATCATCGCGGGGGCGCCGGCGATGGCGCGGGTGGAACGCGTGTACCACCTCGCGAGCCCGGCCAGCCCGCCGGGCTACCAGCGCCACCCGGTGGAGACGATGCGGGTGAACAGCGAGGGTTCGCGTCACCTGCTGGACCTCGCTACGCGGGACGGCGCGAGCTACCTCTACGCGAGCACGTCGGAGGCGTATGGCGACCCGCTCGAGCACCCGCAGCGCGAGAGCTACCGCGGGAATGTGAGCACGACGGGCCCGCGCTCCATGTACGACGAGGCGAAGCGGTACGGCGAGGCGCTGGCGATGGCCTATGTGCGGGCGCACGGGACGGACGCGCGCATCGTTCGCATCTTCAATACGTACGGCCCGCGATCAGACCCTCACGATGGGCGGCTGGTGCCGAACTTCATCGTGCAGGCGCTTCGCGGCGAGGCGATGACGGTTTATGGCGACGGACGGCAGACGCGGTCGCTTTGCTACGTGTCGGACCTCGTGGACGGGCTCGTGCGGGCGATGGAGTGCCGGGGAGCGAAGGGCGAGGTGACGAACCTGGGCAACCCGGACGAACACACGGTCCTGGAGTTCGCGCTCATCATCCGGGAGCTGGCCGGCTCGAACGCAACCATCACGTACACGGAGCCGGCCGTCGGGGACGACCCGCAGCGGCGGCGCCCGGACATCACGAAAGCGCGCGCACTGCTGGGGTGGGAGCCGCGGGTGGCGCTGCGGGAGGGGCTGGAACGCACGATTGCCGCGTTCCGGGATGAGCTGGGCACGGGGAGGGTGGCATGCGCGTCGTAGTGACAGGCGGCGCGGGCTTCATCGGGAAGCATCTTGTGGCGGCGCTCGTGGCGCGCGGCGATGACGTGGTGGTGCTGGACAACCTGCGGCGCGCGCGGCGGGAGGCGGTACACCCCGGCGCGACGTTCATCGAGGGCGACATCCGTGACCCGGAGACGGTGGCGCGGGCGTTCGATGGCGCGGCACGCGTGTTCCACCTGGCGGCGCAGTCGAACGTAATGGGCGCGCTCAGCGATGCCCGCTATTCGTTCACGACGAACGTGGTGGGCACGTTCCATGTGCTGGAGGCGGCCACGGCGGCGGGGGTCGAACGCGTGGTGTTCTCGTCGTCCCGCGAGGTGTACGGAGAGCCGGGCGCGGTGCCGGTGTGCGAAGACGCGCCGCTGCTGGCGAAGAACCCGTACGGGGCGAGCAAGCTCGCGGGCGAGGCCTACTGCCGCACTTGGCATTGTGCGGGCACCGGCGTGAACATCCTGCGGTTCGCGAACGTGTACGGGCCGGGCGACACGGGCCGGGTGATTCCGCTCTGGATCGAACGTGCGGCGGCGGGACTTCCGCTTGAGGTGTTCGGCGGCGAGCAGGTGATCGACTTCGTGCCGGTGAAGCTGGCGGTGCGGGCGCTGCTGGGAGCCGCCGAACGCGACCTCGGCGAGCCGGTCAACATCGGGAGCGGCCAGGGGACGACGCTGCTCGGGCTGGCGGCGCGGGTGCGGGCGCTATACCCGCGGTGTCCTTCGGTGGAGATTCGGCCGGCGCGGTCGGCGGAGGTCGTGCGCTTCGTCGCGGACGTGGGCCGGATGCGCGAGGTGCTGGGGATCGAGCCACCGGACGACCCACTGGCGGGGCTGGCGGACCTGGCCGCAAAGCAGGCAAACGCGGCCTAAGATGGGGTTCCGCGGTGCGATCGTAGGCGTGTTTCCCGATGCGCCTTTGGGCGCGGCAGGGGCACGCTCTGCTCCATGACCGCCATTGCGTCTCCCGTCCGAGACCAGTACGAAGCCTTTCCCTACCCGCCGCGCGACCCGGGCCGCGAGTTGGACCAGCTCCACACGACGCTGATCGGGCAGCTGGCGCTGGCGAACCACGTCCTCGCCGGTGGGCACTGGAGCATCGGCTCGGGTTTCCGGGTGCTGGACGCGGGCTGCGGCACGGGCGACAACGCCATCTTCATCGCCGAGCAGCTTCGGGGGACGGGAGCGACGGTCACGGGGGTGGACCTCTCGGAGCATTCGCTCACGATCGCGGCGGCGCGGGCGCGGGCGCGTGGCCTCGAAATCGACTTCCATCACGCGCGCATCGAGGAGGCGCCCGCGCTGGGGATCGGCGCGTTCGACTACATCGTGTCGGCCGGAGTGCTGCACCACCTGCCGGATCCGGGGGCGGGGCTCGCGGCGCTGCGTTCGCTGTTGACGCCCGGCGGCGGCATGGGGCTGATGGTGTACGGCCAGTACGGCCGGACGGCGATCTATCAGCTCCAGGAGCTCCTGCGCATCATCGCGCCGCCCACGTTGGCGGCGGAGCAACGGATCGCGATCGCGCGGCGCACGGTAGCGGAGCTTCGCGCCGAGCACTGGGCGGCGTTCGGCCGGGATACGTTCGCGGGCGAAATCGAACTGCACGGAGACGCGGGGCTCTACGACGTGCTGCTGCATTCGACGGACCGCGCCTACACCATACCGCAGATTCACGAGTGGCTGGCGAGCGGCGGCATGCGGCTCGCGCGGTTCATCATGCCCGTGCTGTATGAACCGTCGCTGTATTCGCCTTCGCTGGACACGAGCGGGATGAATCTCACGGCACGGCAGGCGGCCGCGGAGCTGCTGCACGGGCGAATGCAAAAGCACTCGTTCTTCGCGGCAAGAGCGGACGCGCCACCGCTGGATGCGCCGCCGTGGCACGACCTCGCGGCCATCCCCACGTGGCTGCGCTTCGACCACGACGGTCTCATTCGCCGCCAGCTGGCGGAGCGCCCGGAATTGCACCTGGTGTACGAAGGGTTCGAGCTGCGGCTCACGCTGGACCCGTTCCGGCGGGTGATGCTGAAGAGCATCGATGGGCGGCGCACGCTCGGGGAGATCCTCGTCGAGATGGCGGCACGTTATCCGAAAACGACGGTGCAGGAGCGGGTGCGGAAGTGGAACGAGGCGTACGCGGCGCTGGAGCAGTTCAACCTGCTCGGGATGCGGGCCGGCGCGAGGAGCGGATGCCTTTGAGGCGCGCAGGGGAGTAGAGCAGCGGTTCGTAGCGTTCGGGCCGCGGGAGGCCGAGTTCGGCGGCGGGCATGCCGGCCGGCGGGGGCGCACCCCGGCCCGCCAGCCAGCGCGCCCCGGAGATGACCTGCGACGGTGTGTAGGCGTGGAGCAGGAAGACGATGGCACCATACCCGAGGGTGCCGGCGATACCGGTGAGGAAGAAGCCCAACGGCCGGGTGAGGAGCATCGCCACGGTGGCGAAGAGCGCGCCCGCGGAGAGCCGCGCATAGAGCGCGAAAGCGGCGCGGTCCATGATGCCGCGGGGCATGTAGTAGAACGCGACGAGCATCATGCCGCCTTCGACGGCGAGCAGGCTGGCGGCGGCGCCCAGCGCGGCGCTCCCGAAGGCGTGGTCGAACACGGGGATGAGCACCAGGCCAACGGCCACCTTCGCAACAAGGGCGACAAGCACGACGACGGTCCAGACGCGCTGGCGGTCGACGGCGATGAGAATGCGGTGCGCGACCATGTTCACGCTCGTGGGCACGAGGCTGAGGGCGAGCAGGACGACGACGGGGCCGCTATCGGAAAAGCCGCGGCCGATGAGCCAGACGAGGCCCTCGTCGCCGACGCCGACGGTCATGACGGCGACGGGGAGGGTGATGCCGATGACGAGGGCGAGGGTCGCGCGGGCGAGGCGGGCGGTATCGGCGGCGCCGTCGCGGTAGGTGGCGGCCATGCGCGGGAAGACGACGGTGGTGACGATCGTCGGGGCGAAGAGAAGCGTGCCGAAGATGCGGCTGGGCGCGGTATAGATGCCGACGGCGGTTTCGCCCGAGAGGAGGGAAAGCAGGAGGGTATCCACGGCGAGGTAGACGACGACGAAGACGCTCGTGGTCGAGAAGGGGAGGCTCGCGACGACCAGGTACCGGGCCTGGGCGATGGAGAAGGTCCACGGCCGGAACGGCAGCACGCGGTGCATGAGACGGATGGCGGGAACCGTGACGAGGACGGCGGAACCGATGGACAGCAGAAGATAGGCGCCGAAGCCGAGGTCGAGGACGATGATGGCGGCGGTTCCGGCGAGAAAAAGGAGCTTGTTCGTGGCATCCCAGATGGCCTGGTGGCGCATCACCTCGGCACCCTGGAGGGCTGCGAAACCGAGGAGGGTGAGGAGATTGAGCGGCACGATGCCGCAGTTCACAAGGATCGCCCATTGGGTCATGGGCGCGTAGCCGAGGGCCTGCCCGGCGGCGATGGAGACGGCGGCGGCGGCCAGCCCGAGGATCACGTTCAGCCAGATGGCGGTGCCGAGCAGGCGGCTGGCGGCCTCGTGGTCGCGGGCGATGTCTTTCGTAACGAGCGTGGCGATGCCCAGGCCGGCGACGGTCGATGCCAGGTTCGAAAACGAGAGCGAAATGCCGAGCGCGCCCATCTGGCCGGGACCCAGGTAGCGGGGCAGGAGCGCGAGGGTGAGGGCGGTCAGCGTCCAGGTGATGGTCTGGCCGGCGAACATGGCGATGGCGTTCTGGCGCAGCGAATGGCGCTCAAGGGTGGTACGCGGCGGTGGCGCCACGCGGGCGCCACGGAATGGAGTCGCACGGGCCATACCGGGAGTAACGGGCGAAAGGAAAGGTTGACGCAGGTCCGAATCCACGGGGATGCGCACGGCGGCCGGGCCATGGAGTGGTTGTCACGCCACGGTCACCGTCCCGACACCGGGCCAACGGGCGGTCAATGGGTGGTGAACTCCCGGGTGGTACGAATGGGGTGTGCAGGCCGTGGCAATCCAGAAACTGAGGCGCGGCGCCCTCGCGGTTGCGGGGGCGTTGATCGCGGCCGCCGTGGCTGGGTGGCTGGTGTGGCCCAGCGGCGGGCCAACGCTGGCGCCGGTGCCGCCGGGACTCTCTTCGACGCTGGAGCTTGGCATGGCCTCGGGCCCGGGGGGCGCGACGGCGATGCGCGAGACGGCGCCGTTCGCGTACCGCTACCAGTACCTCGCGGGCAGCGTGACCGACGGCTGGATGTCGTGGGAGCCGAATGGTGAATTCGTGAGCTCGTACATCCGGGAGTCGCGGGCGGCGGGCATGACGCCTGTCTTCAGCTACTACGTGCTCCAGCAATCGGTGACCGGCGAGGGCAGCGAGCAGGCGAAGGTCGAACGCGGCCTGAAGGACCCGGTGCTCATGGCGCGGTATCTCGACGGACTGGCGTTGTTCTTCGAACGGGCAGCGGCGAGCGGCGGGCCGCTGGTCCTACACCTGGAGCCAGACCTCTGGGGGTTCGCGCACCAGGCGGCGAACAGCGACGACGCGGGCCATGTGGCGGTGGCGATGCCCGGTGCAACGGGTCAGCCCGGGACGCTCGCGGGCCTGGCGCGGGAGATCGTGGCGATGCGTGACCGGGCGGCGCCGAACGTGCTGCTCGCGTACAGCCTGAGCAACTGGGGCACCGGGCACGACTTCACCTATGGGCACTTCACGGACGCCGAAGTGCGGGTGTTCGCGGAGAGTGAAGCGGCGTTCTACCGGTCCATGGGTGCGCGGTTCGACCTCTTCTTCGGCGAATTCTCGGACCGGGACGCGGGGTACAAACAGGTGGTCGACGGGGACCACGGCGCGTCATGGTGGGACGAGACGGACTTCCGGCAGCACGCGGCGTTCATCGGCACGTTCGGGCGGGCGACGGGCCTGCGGGCGATGCTCTGGCAGATCCCGTTCGGCAATACGCTCATGGCGGCGATGGACAACACGCGGGGGCACTACCAGGACAACCGCGTGGAGTGGCTCCTGGGAGCGGGCAGCGAAGCGCACCTCCGGGCCTACACGGAGGCGGGCGTCATCGCATTGCTGTTCGGGCGGGGGGCCGACGGAGCAACAGACGCGCGCGACGCGCAACGCGACGGCATCACCAACACACGCACGACAGACGCATCGGCCATCCCCTCCTACAGCGCCGACGACGACGGCGGCTACTTCCGCGCCCGCGCGGCGGCGTACTACGGGGCGGCGGCACTGCGGGTGCCCTGAGGGCGTGGTTACCGGGGCCGCAGGAGATCGACAATCGGCTGGAGCGTGGAGGCGACAAAGCCGCGGTCGAGATAGTCGTGGTAAGGCTGATTGCGATAGGTTCGGATGCAACCGTAGCAGGAGGAGTCGGGACCGCAGATACAGCGGCCCACGACATTGAGCGCCTCGTCGAAGACATCCGCGAAGGAATCGAAGACCTCCCGGGCGAGACCGGCACCGCCTGGGACGTTGTCGTAGAGCACGAAGACCGTCTCTAAGCCGTCGATGTAGTAGGTGGTCTCGAGATCCTCGCGGCGCAATTGACGGGCCCGCGCCGCTCCTTCGGCGAGGGCCGTGACCACCGCGACGCGAGACGCCGCACGCTGATCGGGATCGTCCCCTCGGGCGAAGAAGCCGGGCATTCCGAACTCGACGATGTCGGTTTGGAACGTGTGACCGAGCGTGACCGGCTCCAGGCGGCCATTGCAGGTGCGGCGGAGTTCGGGGTGGCCGTGTGACCGGGGCCAGGGCTCTCCCCTCCGAGGCGTAACCATCGCGAATCCGCATCTCTCGCACAGCGCGAAGCCACGCCGGCGGGCGTTGTTCACGACGGTCAGGCTGCCGTTTCGGGATACCCTCCCGGTAAGCAAGGTCTCGCCGGGAGAGGCAGCGAGTATTCCCCGAGTCGTCTGGGACCCTTCCGACAGCCCGGCGAACAGCACTTCCGAGCTGTGGAGCCGGGGTGGCCGCTCATCGCCGAGGCTTCGCTTATCCGGGGCACCGGAAACAAAGCCAAATACAGGATCGACCATCGGGTGCTCATGGCGGATGTCACTACCGCACAGGGAGCAACGCCTGTCCGCGGCGTTGAAGTCGATACGATGGCAGGTGTCACATCGGCCGTACTCGCGCCTTGGAAGCGCCTTGTTGGGAAGCAGCCGTAGGCCGGCCGACATCCACAGGCGCTTGGCGGCGACGACGCCGCCGCCGGGGGCGTACTCGGAAAGGGCGACCCGGAGATCGCGATTGAGTTCAAGCTGGGTGGCTTCGGCAGCCTCCAGGTGTTTCGTCTTCAGTTCCACGACGTCGACGGGGAAGCCGTACTTGGGCATCACGTTTCGGCTCGCCAGGAAGCCCAGCAAGTATTGCGTGGTAATGGTGTTGAGCACCCGTTTGAAGTATCCGGCCCGTCCGAAGTCCTCCGCCTGAGATGCGTCGTCCTGGAGTCCCTTGTAGGTGCGCTGGTCCTGAGCGATATCGGCCTCGGCCCGGGCGAGGGGCGAATCATCCGAGAGCAGCGCCTTTGCCCACGCCCAGCTAGCTACGCCAAGGGCCTCGTGCAGGTCGGCGGGTACCACGCGGAGGAGTTCCGCGTGGAGCGCGCTGTCCTCAACGGCGAGCCACTCGCGGAACCGTGCGACAGCCTCGCCGTCGCCATCGAGGAAGAATTTCCCGGTGGTCCTCCAGGCGTCGTCGCCCGGGGGCAACACTTCGCGGAAGAACCGCGAGAGGGCAACGGAGTGCACGTGCCGACGGACGATGGGCGCATTTGGCCCCGGCACGCGGGGCACGGGGACGTTGCCCGAGACGAGTGCCTCGGCGTTCCGGAACATGTGCTGGTCGTGGGGGCGAAGCTGAGCGTAGGAGAGAACAAACGCGACCGACTCGCGACGGCGACCAGCGCGACCGGCGCGCTGCACATAGTTCGCGGCGGACGGTGGAATATTCCGGAGGAAGACGGTCTGCAAGTCGCCCACATCGACGCCGAGTTCGAACGTCGTGGAGCAGCTGAGGACGTTCACGTCGCCATCGAGGAAGCGTTGTTGGATCCGCGCGGCCTGAACGGCGTTCCACTGGGCGGTGTGCTCCTCGACCACCATACGGCCAACGCCGGGCGCCTCGTAGAGCGCGCGATAGTGATTGTCGGGGTCGGGCTGTTGGGGATTGAGCGTGCCTTCGCAGCGCATCGTGGGACAGACTCCGCGAACGGCGCCGCCAGCCCAGAGTCCGCAGTGGGTGCAGCGAAGCAGACTCGCCGGATCGGCCCATTCCCAGTAGGCATAGTTGGCCTGGTATCGGACGCCGGCGGCGCCTTCATGTGTTGCGACGAGGTAGTCGGCCAGCCTGGCTCCGCGCGTGACGAGACCCTTCCAAATGAAGCGGAGCAGGGCATTCGCGTATGCCCGTTGCCCTCGCCGGTCGGCGAAGCCGTTCCGCGCGAGGATGCGTGCAAGGTAATCCGAACGGCGATTCTCGCTGCTTTCCCTGGCGGGGACCCACGAGACGATCCCGTGCTTCTCCGAGGAATGGTCCTCGCAGACGTAGGTCTGGCGGTTCCGGGGCGCGAAGATAGGCGAGGTGACTTCGACGCCATCCGGGAACGACACCACCTGCGAGTCCACAAGCGTCCCGAGCAGCGTTTGAACGACCAGCCAGGCTTCGTCATCGTCGAGCTTCCAGGGCTCGGCGCGCATCTCGGCGGGGGCCTTCCACTGCCGCGGCCGCACCAGCTGCCTCACGGCCAACGCGACGCCATCGAGCGATTGGCGGCGGTCAACACTGGTGAGTTCGGCGAGCAGCCAGCTCCGCGCGTGGGCGAGGTGTGCATACCTGGACTCGCTGTCGTCGAAGTGCCCTTCCTGGTCGCCGAGGGAACGAAGGGGAGACGCGAGGTCTTCGAGGCGTACGGGGCCGCCCGCCACAGTCCAGGTGCGGCGGAGTGCGCGAAGAATCAGTCGCCGCCGGTTGATGGCTCCGTACGTCCGCTCGAGGTAGGAGGCAAAGAAGGCGGCATCCTGGCGGCTGTCGGCGAAGGAAATGAACTGGCCGGCGTTGCCATCGAGAAGCGGAGGCAGGTTGTCGTACAACGTCGAAGCGAGTACGGCGGGCGGTGCATCGGACCCCAAGCGGAGCCGGCGCGGGCCGCTGGTCGAGGATGGCACGCCGCAATTCACACACCTGATCGATCCGCTGCTCGTGGTCGGTGGCGCCATGCGGAAGCGTTGCCAGGCGTCGGAGGGGCAGGCACATCCCGGGCTGGCATCATCGAGACGCCAACAGTAGGTACAGGCTACAAGCTCAATGTGTTGGCCACCGCCGGCACCTGCGCCGGCACTCGCGCCGGCGGTCTCTCTGGCTTCGCCGCTGGCATCGTCATCGTCATCGTCGGTATCGGATTCGCCCGGGACGGGGGCGAAGTACCGCACCGAGGAAGGGCTGCCGTCGGGTTGCGTGTCGTCCAGTCCGTCGGCGCGCTCCAGTTGCTCGTGCATAGCCTGGCCGCGGACATACCACTGGTTGCATCGCCGGCAGGTGGCGAGTTCGGCCATGGGCGCGTCTTCGCCGCAGTCTCGGCAGTGGCGGTCGGAGACGAGCGAGACGCGGGGCAGTCGCTTTGGCCCGTGCGGGCGCAGGCAGATAGCCGGTCCTTCAATCGCCCTCACGAAGGTGTGGTAGCGGGCGGAGAGGATGGGGTGATCCTCGGCTGGCCGGCGGTTGGTCGCGAGGGCATCGACCAGGGAGGTCGTCAGCGAAACGGCATCCAGCCGGCCGGGGAAGATTTCGCGGGCGAGCATCTCGGCGCGGCGGGGGCGGTCGGCGATGCCTTGTAGAAGGGCCTGGGCACCGGGGATGGCGAGCAGCTTCTCGGAGCGTGTGGTTGCGTCGTGTTCGGCGAGCGCGTCTTCGAGGGTGATTGTGTCATCGGGTTCGGGCATGACCAGTGCGAGGCGCTCGGCGCCCAGGACGTCCTGCCTCGATGGATCGCCAGGGACGTACTGGAAGTCCCCGCCGAACAGGTGCGACGCGAAGGTAGCCACCTCGGGGTAGCTGCGTTCGCCACTGCCCAGTGTCGCGGAGGTACCAATGAATCTGACTTCAGAAGGCGCCCGGCCGACACGGTCGAGCAGCCTGCGCATCAGCATCCCCAGTTCGAGGGCGAGGGCCCCATCGTAGGAGTGCACCTCGTCAAGCACGACGAATTGCCAGCCGTGGCCGTCGTTTTCGAAGAGCGGCCGGTCCCCTGGCCGCATGAGCAGATACTCAAGCATCGCGTAGTTGGTGAGGAGGATGTGCGGTGGGGTGCGCTGCATCTCCTGGCGAGATAAAAGCTCATTGGGCCGGGCGGGCGGCAAACGAAGGTCGCGGCGGGCGGCCTCGGCTCGGCCACGCGTCTCGTCGGTCTCACTTGTATAGCGGCCGAACGTAATCTCGGGGCAGTCCGCGAGGAGTTCGCGCATGCGCTTGAGCTGGTCATTGGCAAGCGCATTCATGGGGTAGAGGAGAAGGGCGCGGACGCCGGGGCCGAGGGTCCCGGCGTCCTGTTCGCGCAGCAGGGCGTCGATCACGGGAATGAGAAAAGCTTCGGTCTTGCCGCTGCCCGTGCCGGTGGCGACGACGAGATTTCGCCCGCGCCCGACGATGTGCTCGGCGGCCTTTGACTGATGCATGTAGAGCGGCCGGTCGATGGGAAGGCCGTGTTCCATACGCCGATGCAACCAGCGCGGAGAGAGGACGCCCTGCTCCACGAGGTCCTTGATGGAGGCACCCGGCCGAAAGGGCGGTGATGACTCCAGGATGGGGCCAGCCACGAGCGGCACGGACTCGCCAAGGCGGGTCCACTCCTCGCGAATCGCCTCGTTGATGGCGGGGTCGTTGGTCCGCATCACAGAGCGGAGGTAACGGCCGTAGGACTCCTCGATGGCGTCCCTGGTGGCGATGGGGTCAAGACGGGTCACGAGCGGGACCTCGCGGAGACGATGAGTTCGGCCAGGCAGAGATCGTGGGCGTGGAGCTCGGGGAAGGCCTCGCGAAGCTCCAGGAGCGACGCGGGGACGTGTGCTGGGGGCAGGATGCCCCGAGCCACGAGACGGTCCTCGAGCGCCCAGGCGAGGGACATCGCGGGGAAGAGGCCATAGCCGATGCGAGCGCCAGGGAAGGTTCGCACGCCGCAGAAGTCGTACCCGAGCTTCTGCTTGATGCGTTCGTTGGCATCTTCGTAGGGACCCCGGAGTGGATCGACGATGGATTGGAGTTCGCCGGCGAGCGCACGAGCGGGACCACTTTCGCCCTGGAGAGGCTTGAACGTCAGCGCCTTACAGGCCTCCCAGCCAGCGTCCGTGAGGAGCACGGCGTCGGACTCTCGATAGGCGCGACCGGAAGCGCCGGCAGGGATGTCGAGCCCGCTGAGATGCCCGGCGATCGAGGCCTGGGCTTCCTTATTGATGTCACCCGCGGCGGTACCGAGATAGTCGCGGCAGCGTTCGCGCGCCCGGTCATCATCGAACGAGAAATCGAACATGGCGCCGAGTGGTGGCCAGACGGACCAGAGCCCGGTCCGGACGGACTCGGACAGGGTAGCGCGCGCGCGCCAGGCGCTTCGCCACCTCGGGATGCCCAGCTTCTTCAGGGACTCGAGTAGACCGTCGGTCCGCGGTGCGTTGACAAGTGCGGCGAGAAGGGGGGTGACGTCCACGTCGGCCGTCCCAAGGGCATCACCCACCGCGTGCCAGGAGCAGGCTGCCCAAGCCTCGGGAAGCTTGGTGCCCAGGACCGTGCAGAGAATCTCGACGAGGCGGCGCGCCTGTGCCGGGTCGGTGGTCAATCGGGCGACCTCATTCATTTTCAGCGCCTCCTCAGGGTGCGCGAGTGCCCGCTCCAGGAGCCCCTCAACGGAGGTTGGAAGCGACCGAAGGTACCGTTCGGCATCAGCCGGACCGATAGTGAGGGGGTGATCATAGAGCTGCGCGCTTCCCAGCCAATCGTCCTCGGACCAGATGGCGACCCGGAACTGGCCCAGCCACTCGGACATACCTGGGAAGCGAGCCTCCCACAGGTCACCGACGAGGACGGCGGGCGCGGGCTCGATCGGCTCCCAGGGCGCCCACTGGCTGTCGAGGCGAACGGTGAGGTGGTCACCCGGATGGTTCATTCGCCACCGAAGGACGAGCTCGTCGCCGTCGAAGTGAACGGCGAGACCGGACACCCTGGGCGGCTCGAACGCGGCGGCGACGAGGCTGCTGAGAGGTTCGGCGCCGGACCGAGCGAGCTCGAGTCGGAATTGGAACAGTGCTGCCTGGCTTGCGGCGAGCGTATCCGCGAACCGGGCCGGTCCGAGGCGCGCCGGGGAGGTCCGGGCGACCTCTTCGCGCTGGGAGGAGGCTTTCGCACCGGACTCCCAAAGGGCCAGCGTGAGCCGGGCGCGGCGAGGGGCTTCGACCTCCAGGGCCCAGTCGCCTTCGAGGAGGTCTTTGACCGACCGGGTCAGCACCTTTTGATAGCCTCGTGGTGCCTCCCGGCGCCACCGCCACCGCACGGTTGGGAGCAGGACCACAGCCGATACCTCGCGGCCGTTGCGCGGGTCACGAACAATGAACGGGATACGCCCATTGCGATTGCGGTCTTCGAGCACCCAGTACGCGCCGTCTCGCTCGGCGCAATCCTGGTGCTCAAGCACTTCGAGGTTGGCGTCAACTTCGACGAGGACCGCGCGAGGCGCGGTGGCCGCCCCCGCGATGGCGACTTCCTGGGGGACCTCCACCGTCATTCGCGGAAGAATATGAAGGGTCGACTGGAAGCCCAGGCCGAGGGGGCCTGCAACTTCGAGTTCCCAGCGGCCGACATCTTCGCGCGGGATGAGATCCTGCAGTGCGACACACCAGTGCTTCTTTTCCCGGTCGAACACCGCGCCGAGTTCGCGCGGCGAGCGCCCCGCCTGCTCGCCCGCGGCATTGCGAACCGCGAGCTGCCAGTACCGCAGGATGCTGCCGTCGGCGTCCTCGGCGGGAATGAGGACTTCGGGAAGATGGTCTTCGAAGGCGAGGACGCCTTCTTCGACGGGTGCCAGGTAGTCCGGGACCCCGGTATCGGTGAGGCGTGCCCGGGCGGGTTCTCGCACGAGTTGGAATTCGGCGCGACCGACGCGCAGCCAACTGCCGCCATCGACGCCGACGCATTCGGCGACGACGCGGCCCCAGGCGCCGTGCAGCGGCCGGGGTTCCTGGATTGAAACGAGCGTGCCATCGGTGCTCATGGCAGCGTCTGCGTCGCGCAGGACGAACCAGGCATCGCCCTCGAGATACTCGCCGCTCGACCGCGCGCGCAGCGTTGACGTTGAGAAGAAGAGGACGGGACTCGAGACGCTGAGTGCCGGCAGGCTCCAAGCGCCAGCCGTTCTTCCATCGGGTGAGACGAGTGCGACCTGAAGAGCGGAGAAGCTACCCGCCATTTCGTGTTCGGTCTTCGTGCCGAGCCGCTGCCAGAGCGGCAGCGTGGCCGGGTAGTGGGCCGGCGTGACACCGGACGCGTTGACGTGCCATGCCATGGTGCCGAGTGCTGGGTCCTGGTGCGGCAGTTCGAGAACCACTCGCCAGAGCCCGGGATCGAAGGTGAGGGCCGGGACCTTGTAGCGGCGGCGAGCAGCTTCGAGCATGACCGCGGGTGCGCGTTCGGCGTCCGGGCGCGCGCAGACCCATTCCTCGATCGCCCGGCACAGCCACGGGGGCAGGCCGTAGCCGCTATCGACGCGCTGTTCGGCGACGTGGCGGGCGAATGAAAGGCATCGGTCGAGGATATCCCGGGCTGCCGCGCCTCCGTACAGGATGAACCGGCGCAACGAGCGCGGCAGCCGGTCGTCCTGGGTCCGGCGGGCCAGGTTCTGCTGGATTTCGTCGCCGGTTGAGCCGGCGCGCTCGGGAGCGGTGACCGCTGGCCAGAGGACGTATTCCATCAAACGCGGTACGAGGAGACGCGGGACGAGCGCGTGCGCGAGGACGCGCGTCCGGTATCGCATTGCGCTCTCGCTTCGAACGAGATGCTCGAAGTCCGGGAGCTGTTTGCTCCTCAGGTATTTGACATACCAGGAACCGAGTTGTTTCTCCTGGTCTTCGTTCAGGGCGAGCGCGTCCGCCACGTGGGGCCAGAGGGTGATCCCGTCGGATTGGCGCGCGGCGATCTCCGTGATGACGGCGGCCAGCATGCTCGGATAATCACCCGGGTCCTGGCGTCGCCGAACGAGGTCGCGGATTTCCTGGACTGCCCGCTTGAACTCATCGTCTGTTAGCTGGATCTCGCCGATGAGCTGAACGTGCTTTATGCGTTCGGCAAGTGCCTGGTTCAGTTCGTTAGCACCGCCCACAATCCGCCCTCCATCGCGCCGGAATCCTAAGCGGGCGATTGTAAGATCACAACCGCGACACCTTCTGTCGCACTAATGGGCCCCGCGGGTGCCCTGAGGGCGGGCGTGGTTACCGGGTTGTTCCTTTCGTTTCACGGCGGTCACCGAATGGTGGACAGAGCTGCAACCATGCCTCAATCCGCCCTCCACGATTGCGGCCGACTATCAACCTATGACAACGCTGCTGCCCCGCCCGTCGAGCGTGCCCTCCACCGCAGTGGGCCCGGACCCGGTGCGCGTGGGGGTCCTTGGCTACGGCTACTGGGGCCCGAACCTCGCGCGCAACATCGCCCAGCACAGTGAAACGACGCTGGCCGCCATCGCGGACCTGAGCACGAAGCGGCTCATGGCCGCGAGGGCGAACCACCCGGCGACGTACCTGACCACGGACGCGAACGATGTCCTGCGGGACCCCGCGATCGATGCCGTGGTGGTGGCGACGCCGCCGGAGACGCATCACGACCTGGTCGTGCGCGCGCTCGAATCCGGGAAGCATGTGCTTGTGGAGAAGCCGCTGGCGACGAGTGTCGCGGATGCGGAGGAGATGGTGGAGCTGGCACGCCGCTGCGGCCGTACGCTCGCCGTCGATCACACGTTCCTGTTCACGGGAGCGGTGAAGCGCATGAAGCGGTACTTCGAATCGGGCGAGATTGGCGATGTCTACTACTACGACTCGACGCGCATCAACCTGGGGTTGTTCCAGCACGAAACCAATGTGATCTGGGACCTGGCGCCGCACGATATCTCGATCATGCTGCACCTCATCGACATCCCGATCCGGAGTGTTTCGGCGTTCGGTGCGCGGCATGTGGACACGAACGTGGAGAACATCGCGTACATCACGATCCAGTTCGAGCCACCGCTCTTGGCGCACTTCCATGTGAACTGGCTGGCGCCGACCAAGGTACGGCGGACGATCATCGGCGGCAGCAAGAAGATGCTGGTGTACGACGATGCGGAGATCGACGAGAAGCTGAAGGTGTACGACTCGGGGGCGCGATTGTGCGCTTCGCAGGAGGACATCTACCGCAGCCTGGTGGAGTACCGCACGGGCGACGTGGTGGCGCCGCGGCTGGACAAGATGGAGGCACTGGCGGCGGAGACGGCGCACTTCGCGCGCGTGGTCCGGGGCGAGGAGCTCCCGGTCTCGGGCGGCGAACTCGGGCTGCGGGTGGTTCGCATCATCGAGGCGGCGCAGGAATCGCTCCGGCGCGGCGGCTATCCCGTGGAGGTGGCGGCATGAAGGTCCCGTTTGTCGATATGAGCCGGCTGCACGCGCCGACGCGTGATGCGCTCATCGAGGCGTTCGCGCGGGTGGTGGATTCGGGCTCCTTCGTGCAGGGGCACGAGGTGGAGTCGTTCGAGCGAGAGTTCGCGGCGGCGTATCGCGTGCCACACGCGCTGGCCGTCAACAGCGGAACGGCGGCGCTGCACCTGGCACTGCAGGCGTGCGGCGTGGGCCAGGGCGACGAGGTGATTACGGTCGCGAACACGTTTATCGCGACGGCGGAGGCGATTTCACTCGCGGGGGCGACCCCGGTGTTCGCGGAGATCGTCGAGGGCGGCCACGTGATCGACCCCGCGGATGTGGAGCGGCGGATCACGCCGCGGACGCGGGCGATCATCGCGGTGCACCTGTACGGGGAAGTGGCGGACATGCCGGCGCTGCGCGCGATCGCGACGCGGCACGACCTGAAGCTGATCGAGGATGCCTGCCAGGCGCATGGTGCGATGCTCGGCGGCGGATTCGCGGGAACGCTTTCGGACGCGGGCTGCCTGAGCTTCTACCCGACGAAAAACGTCGGCACGGTGGGCGAAGGCGGCATGGTCCTGACAAGCGACGCGGCCATCGCCGGACGGGTAGCGAGCCTGCGCAATCACGGGCAGGCGGCGCGGCATGTCCACACCGAACCGGGCTACAACTACCGGATGTCCGAATTGCAGGCGGCGGCGCTGCGCGTGCTGGCGCCGCACCTGGCCGAGTGGAATGCCGCGCGCATCGCGGCGGCAGGCTGGTATGCGAAGGGGCTCGCGGGACTGGGAGTCCAGGCGCCCGAGCCGATGGGCGACCGGCACGTGTTCCATCTCTATGTCGTCCGGCACCCGGAGCGGGAGGCGCTGGCGCGGTACCTGGGCGAATGCGGCATCGCGACGGCGGTGCACTACCCGACGCCCATCCATCTGCAGCCGGCGTATGCCGCGAATGGCGCGGGGGCGGGCTCGCTGCCGCGCACGGAAGCGGCCGTGCGCGAAATCCTTTCGCTGCCGATGCACCCATCGATCACGAAGGACGAGGTCGATGCGGTGTGCGGCGCGATCCGTGCGTTCGTGGAAGGCCGCGCGGCGGCGGGAAGGACGGTGGCGGCATGAACACGCTCCAGGGCAGCCGGGTTCTGATTACGGGTGGCGCGGGCCTCGTCGGTTCGCACATCGCGGACCGCCTCGTGGACGAAGACGTGGCCGAAGTCGTGGTGCTCGACAACTTCGTGCGCGGACGGCACGAGAACCTCGACGCGGCGCGTGCGGGGCTTCGCAAGCTCACGGTGATCGAAGGCGACATCACCGACCCGGCGACGGTGGCGCGGGCGATGGCGGGCATCGACTACGTGTGGCACCAGGCGGCGCTGCGCATCACGCAGTGCGCCGAGATGCCGCGGCTGGCCGTCGATAGCCTCATCGGTGGGACCTTCAACGTGCTCGAGGCGGCGGTGAACGCGGGCGTCCGGAAGGTCGTCGCGGCGTCGAGCGCGAGCGTGTACGGGGAGCCTTCGTACGTGCCGATGGACGAGGCGCACCCGTTCAACAATCGCACGCTCTACGGCGCGGCGAAGGTGGCGGACGAGCAGATCCTGCGGGCGTTCAACGATATGTACGGGCTGCCATATGTGGCGCTGCGGTACTTCAACATCTATGGGCCGCGGATGGACGCCTACGGGGTGTACACGGAAGTGATGATCCGCTGGCTGCAGCGGATGGAGAACCACCAGGCGCCCATCATCTTCGGCGATGGCATGCAGACGATGGACTTCGTGTACGTGGGCGACGTGGCTGAGGCAAACGTGCGGGCGATGAAGTCCGGCACCTCGGACGACGTCTTCAATGTCGCGACGGGTGTGGAGACGAGCCTGCGGCACCTCTGCCGGCTGCTGTGCGACGCGGCCGGGCACGCGTCGATGGAGCCCGTGTTCGAACCCGCGCGGAAGGTGAACCCGGTGACGCGGCGGCTGGCCGCGACGGAGCACGCGCGCGAAGGGATCGGTTTCGTGGCCGAGACGACGCTGGAGGACGGGCTGCGGGAGCTGGCGCTCTGGCACCGGAGCCTGGGCCGCGAACTGGCGGGCGCGCGATGATCCCGATCACGAAGCCGTGTGTGGGCGAAGAAGAAGCGCGCGCCGCGGCGGAAGCCGTGCTTTCGGGGTGGCTCTCACAGGGCCAGCGGGTGCAGGCCTTCGAGCACGCGGTCGCCGGATACGTGGGCGCGAAGCACGCGGTCGCGACGAGCAACTGCACGACGGCGCTGCACCTGGCGCTGTTGGCGGCCGGGGTGGGCGCCGGAGACGAAGTCATCTGCCCGTCGTTCAGCTTTATCGCGACGGCGAACGCGGTGGTCCATGCGGGGGCGACGCCGGTGTTCGTGGACATTGATCGGCGGACGTACAACATCGACCCGGGGCTCATCGAGGCGGCGATCACCCCACGGACGAAGGCGATTATCCCGGTGGACCAGATCGGGCTCGCGGCGGACATCCCGGCGGTGGCGGCGATCGCGCGGAAGCATGGCCTGCGCGTGGTCGAGGATGCTGCTCCCTCGCTCGGGGCGACCGCGGGCGAAGGGCGGGTGGGCGCGATGAGCGACTTCACCTGCTTCAGCTTCCACCCGCGCAAGAGCATCACGAGCGGCGAAGGCGGGATGATCACGACGAACGACGACCGCGCGGCCGAATACCTGCGCTGCGTGCGGTCGCATGGGGCGTCGTCGAGCGACCTCGCCCGGCACACGTCGGGGACGACGGACATCGAGGAGTACCGTGAGCTCGGCTACAACTACCGGATGACAGACATCCAGGGTGCGGTGGGCACGGTGCAGATGGGGCGGCTGGAAGGGATTCTCGAGGCGCGGGGAACGCTCGCGCGGCGGTATGACGCGCTCTTCGCGGGCGACCCGCGGCTGGAGACGCCATTCGTGCCCGAGGGGTACCGGCACACGTACCAGTCGTACTGCGTGCGGCTGAACGGGCAGGACCGGGCAGCGATCATGGCGTCGCTGGCGGCGAAGGGAATCGCGAGCCGGCGAGGGGTGATGGCCATCCACCTGGAACCGTGGTACCGCGAACGCTGGCCGGACGTTTCGCTCCCGGAGACGGAGGCGGCGACGGCGAACACCCTCCTGTTGCCGCTGTACGCGGGCATGACGGAGGCCGAACAGGACGAGGTAGCCGATGCCCTCCGCGCTGCCCTTGCTTAGCACGGCGAAGCGGACGGCCCGGCGCGCCGGGATCACGCGGGCGGGCGTGGCGGCGGCGCGGATGTGCTGCGAACGGAACGCGCTCGCGCTGCGGGAGAAGCACCGGGTGCGCGCGCGCATCCTCTGCTACCACTCGGTCGGGACACCGGAGTGGGGGATCAACGATGTCGCACCGGCGCGCTTCGAACGGCAGCTGCGGCTGGCGCTGGAAGAAGGCTGGCGGTTCGTGCCCGCGACCGCGATCGCCGATGGGTCGGCGGGACCTGGAACGCTCGCGGTCACGTTCGATGACGGCGTTTCGACGGTCCTGGCCAAGGCCGCGCCGATCCTGCGGGAGTTCGACATTCCGTTCGCGGTGTTCGTGGTGAGCGAGTGGGCGGACGGCCACCACGACTTCGGCGAGGGGACGATCCTGGACTGGCGTGGCATCGAGACGCTCGCGGCGATGGGTGCGGAAATCGGGAGCCATTCTCTGGACCACCCGAACTTTCGCGGCCTCAATGGTGACGCGGCGCTGGAACAGCTGGCACGGTCGCGGGAGGTGATCGCGGCGCGCACGGGCATCGACGCGCGAACCTTCGCGATCCCGTTCGGGCAATCGGGGAATTGGACGGAGGCGGCGCAGCAGGCGGCTCACGCGGCCGGGTACACGGCGGTCTATGCGCAGGCGGAGGAGACGCGCTTCCCGGGGACGGTGCCGCGCACGTTCGTGACGCGTTTCGACGGCGACCGGATATTCCGCGCCGCGCTGGGTGGTGCGTTCGATCGCTGGGAGGAGTGGTTCTGATGCCGGCTCCAGCCATCGCGGTCGTGATCCCGACGCGGAACCGCGCGGACTTCCTGCGGGACGCGCTGGCGGCACTTCGCCGGCAGACGTTCGCGGATTTCGACGTGTTCGTGATGGACCAGAGCGACGGCGAGGCCAGTCGGGAGGCCACAGCCGCGTTCGGAGACGCGCGTTTTCACTACCGGCGGATGCCGCGGCCAGGCGGGTGCCCGGCGAGGAACTACGGCGCGGCGCTCGCGAGCGCGGAGCTGGTGGCCTTCCTGGACGACGACAGCGAACCGGCGGCGGACTGGCTGGCGGCGATCGTACGGCATTTCGACCGTGACGCGGAGCTCGGGTTCGTGTTCGGGAACCTGCGGGCGCCATCGTTCGACCCGGCCCTGGGTGAGATCCCGGAGTGCCTGGCGGGCGACCTGGTGCGCCCGGGGGACGGTGTGCGAACGCTCATGCGGCACTGCTCGGGCGGATGCATGGCCGCGCGGAAGAGCTTGCTGCGGCGCATCGGCGGCTTCGATGAACTGCTCGGCCCGGCGAACCCGGGGGTGCGGGCGAACGACGTCTCCATGGCATACAAGGTGCATCGCAGCGGCGCGAAATGGGTCGCGGCGGCGGATGTGGAAGTGATTCACACGCACGGGTTCCGGCCGCACGCGGGCATGGATGCCATCCATGCGTCCTCGATGCACGGCTCCGGGGTGTTCTGGGGGCGGCGGCTGCGCCAGCGCGATTGGCGGGCGACCGGGCACTTCGCCGTGGCCGAGGCAGGACTTCTGCGGCGGCCGCTGGGACACATCCTGCGCGGGCAGAAGCCTCGCGGGGTGAAGCCGGCATGGCGGCATCTCAAGGGGTTCGCGGATGGGCTGCGGCTCGCGGCCGGCGTGGGCCAGGTGACGGGCGCGGTCTTCCGGCGGATGGAAGCGACCGGTCAGCTCGACCCGGTCCCGGCGCCGGGGGGCACGACGCCGCCCGCGACGCCACTCGTTCGTTCCTGAGAGCACTCCCCGAGACGGGATGTTTCGAATAGGGCCGGGGCTCGCCGCCGCGAACGGTCCCACGGGCTTCCCCGGCGACGGCGCGGTGCGCCCCGGGGCGGGCAGTGCACCGTGTGTGCGATCAGGGTTTGCGGGCGACGACGAGGAGCTTGTGGCAGAGGCCGGCGGCGACGGGGTTCGCCGAAATGACGTGCGTCCAACCGGTGGCGCGTCCGCGCAGCTCGGGCACGAGGTAGTAGCCCAGGCAACGTTCGACTTCGAGCACGGAGCCGACGGTCCTGAGGAGGGCGCGGCGGCTGAGGAGGCGCACGTGGGTGTCGTCGCGGGCGTTCCAGACGGTGCCGTCGCGAACGTAGCGGGCGACGCCCTTCCAGGACTCGAGCGAGTAGCGGTTCGGGGTCGAGAGCAGGACGTGTCCACCGGGCTTCGTGACGCGGGCAATTTCGCGAAGGAGGGTTCCCGCGTTCCAGGCGTCGAAGTGTTCGATGATCTCAAAGGCGACCGTGACATCGGCGCAGGCGTCGGCGAAGGGGAGGCGGAGAGCATCGCCACGGACGGCGGGGCGGCCGGCGGCGTGGGCGGCGCGGCACTCGCCGGCGCTCATGTCATGGGCCACGAGGCGGGTGCCGAGGGCGGCCGCGACCATCGCGGAGTAACCGCCATCGCCGGCCGCGACATCGAGGGTGAGGCCGCCCGGTACGCGCGGGATCTCCTTGAGGGCGCCGGCGACGAGGCGAGCGCGGCCATCGAGCCAGCGTGCGTAGCTGTTCCCGGCGGATTCTCGAGTGGTCATCCTGTTCCCTCCGGCCGCGCCACCAGGGCGTGCCCGGGGCGGGGGTTGGCTGGTCCGTCGGCGCGCAGCCGCGGCGGGGTGGATGCTCCGTGCAAGGCGTACAGCTCGAGCAGGTCGTCGGCGACGCGGGCGACGGAGAAATGACGGCGAACGTGGGCGGCGGCGGCGGCGCCGAGGCGCGCGCGCAGGCCCGGGTTCGTGACGAGCAACGCCAGGGACACGGCAAGCGACTCGGGGTTGCGGGGCTCCGCGCCGAGGCCGGTCTCGCCGGGGATGACGGCCTCTTCGGGGCCGCAGAAGGTGATGACGGGGGGCAGGCCGCGGCCCATGGCCTCGAGAAGCGCGATGGACATCGAGCCCGCGGGCACCGCGAGCGCGAACACATCCATGGCGTCGAGGTAGGGCGCGGGGTCGGGCTGGTTGCCGGCGAAGTGGACGTGATCGGCGATGCCGAGCGTGGCGGCGAGCGCTTCGAGTTCGCCGCGCAGGGGGCCGTCGCCGACGAGGAGGAGGTCGCCGGGGGCCTGCTTCCGGACGATGGCGAAGGCGGGCAGCAAATCGAGGAGGCCCTTGCCTTCGGCCAGGCGGACGAGACTGCCGACGACGACGGCGTCCCGGTCGATGCCGAGGCTCGCGCGAACGCGTTCGCGGCCGGCGGTGCGATCGGCGCCCGTGGTGGCGTCGAGGGGGACGCCGTTGAGGATGGCGGCAAAGCTGCCGCAATGAACACCCAGGCGCTCGCGGCGGAGGCGGGCGTTGCGGCGCGAGACGGCGACGAGCGTGTGCCCGAGACGGTCCATCGCCAGGCGGGCCGCGTGCGCAGGGCGGGTAGGCGCCTCGACGGGGACATCGTGTTCGGTGACGACGACCGTAGCGCGGGTGGCGGCGCGGGCGAGCGCGACGAAGCCGAGCCCACCGGTCGCTCCGCCGGTATGGAGGTGCACGGCGTCGGGGCGGAGGGCACGGAGCGTCCGGCCGAGGCGAAGGAGGCGTGGGAGCTGCTGGCGGCGGCCACCGCGAGCGTCGGTATCGAGGCGGAGTACGCCGGCGCCGGCGGCCGTCACGCGCGCGGCCACGCCATCGAACAGCGGCGCTTCGGGCACGAAGACCGAGGTGGTGATGCCGCGCCGGACATATTCGGCGGCGAGATCGACGACGTGGGTCTCCATGCCGCCGACGGCGGTGGACTGGAGTGCGAGGACGACGCGGCGGATGGACCTCTGGCGGCTCATGCGTGCACCTCGCGGAGGCTGCGCGGAAGGCGGTGGCGGGCTGCCTGCTCGAGGATCAGTTCGACCAGGACCTGGTCGTTGCGGACGCCATCGAACCGTTCCTCGGCGACGCGGCGTGCACGGGCGCCCATCTCGGGGAGGATGTAGCGGCTCGCAAGGGCGGCGGCGAGGGCTTCGGCGAGCGCGCCGGCCTCCGGGCGGACCAGCCATCCGGTCTCGCCGGGATCGACGATATCGCGGGCGCCACCGACGTCACCGACGATGACGGGCAGGCCGCTGGCCATCGCCTCGACGCTGACGTGGCCGAAGCACTCGGCGCGGGTGGGCATGACGAAGAGATCGGCTTCCTGGTAGAGGCGCACGAGGTCCGGGGAGTTCGGTTCGCAGCGGTGGACGGTGACGCCGGGGGTTTCGGGCACGTCCTCGCGGGTCACGACATCGAGCACGCAGTCGCGAGCGAAGCGTTCGCGCATGACCTGGAGGAGGATGTGGCCGCCTTTGCGGGCGAAATCGCCGCCGACGAAGAGGAGCTTCAGCGGCCCTTCGTGGACGCGGCGCGGGAGTGGCTTCCAGAGCGAAAGGTCGACGCCGGGGTGGAGGACGCGAATGCGGGCATCCTCGACGCCCGCGCGGCGAAGGCCATCGGCGGCCCAGTTCGAGATCGGGGTGAAAAGCGAGACCTGCGAGAAGAGGGCGCGCTCGGAGAGTTCGGAGAGCATCCGGCGGGGGCCCCGGCGCGGTTCGCGGTTGAAGTAGAGGCGCGCCATGGACTCCTGCTGTTCGAAGCTCCAATCGGTTTCGAGGACGACGGGGCGCCTGAGGGGGCCGGCCTGGGCCCAGAGGTAGGGCACGACGAGTTCGCCGCAGCTTGTCCAGATGACATCGGGGCGGGGGATGGAGGCGAAGGAGCGGGCTTCGATGACGGCCCGTGCGCGGCCGCGAAAACCCCGGGGCGCGGGCAGGCGCTCGATGAGGCCGCCTTCGTGCCAGCCGGTGACCTGGCGGTAGATGGGGTCGATGCGGCCATCGGCGCGGGTGTGGGCCTCGATATTGAGCTGACGCGTCTTCCAGCCGGCATAGGTGGAGCCGAGGAAGAGCACTCGTGGCCGGAGATTACGTCTAGTCATGCTTATTTTACGTTCGCCTTACCGTGTTTTGCGGATCGAGGGGTCCCGGTTCGGCACTCTTAACCACCGTAGGGAACGGCGGACGGCGCGCGGTTGAGCGCATGTGTTGAGGTGGTTGGTCCGCCACCCGTTCTCCTCTTTTCCATCTGGCCGTGACAACCGGGGAGCACCGTCCGGGGATAGGGACTCCCCCCACTTCGCCTGCCCTTCGAGACCGTCGAAGGGAGAGGTAGCGGTCCTTTGTGGGGCCGGGGACGTGGGGAGTTCGCTGTGAAACGCATTGGTCTGTTCGTTGCCGCAACCATCCTTGCCGCCTTCGCGGCATCGCTGTTCATGGTGCCCGGGCACGGGCCGAAGGGCGCCGAGGCGGCGGTGCCGGCAGGGTCGACGGTGCCCTATCAGGGCGGGGCGTGGAACCTGCACGGGGCCAACATGGCCTGGTACAACTGGGCCTGCGACTTCGGCTGCGGGGCGAAGGGTGGGGTTTCGAGCACGAGCGGGGCGATGGGATCGCGGCTGGCGCAGGCGCAGCAGGCCGGCCTCCGCAACGTGCGCTGGTGGATGTTCGAAGGCGACGCCTGGCAGGTGACGCGTGACGCTTCGGGGGCGCCTTCGGGGATTAACCCGGCGGTCTACACCGACCTGGACGCGGCGATCGCGCTCGCCCGCCAGTACGACCTGTATTACACGCTGGTGCTGTTCAACTTCCCCGGCGACATCCCGCAGGGGTGGCTGAACGACCCGGTGCAGCGCCAGAAGCTGGCCGACGTGCTGGCGCCGCTGTTCGCGCGCTACGCGAACGAACCGCGAATCTTCTCGTGGGAAGTGTTCAACGAACCGGAATGGGACATGTGGAACGGGAAGGTGAATTCGGCGAACACGCAGGCGACGGTCCGGGGGATCGTGAACGCGGTGCACGCCAATTCGAGCAAGTATGTGACGGTCGGTTCGGCGATGCTGGACGGGCTGACCTTCTGGACGGGCATGGGCCTCGATTACTACCAGGCCCACTGGTACGACTACATGCAGCCGGGCGATTGGAACATGCCGGCTCGTGACTATGCGTCGGTGAAGGCGCAGTACGGCATCGATGGGCCGCTGGTCGTCGGCGAATTCTTCTCGGGGACGGGGCAGGCGGCGGTGGACCGCTGGGAGAACTTCTACACGCGCGGCTATGCCGGCTCGTGGGCCTGGTCGCTCTTCCCGGAGAAGACGGCGGACAAGATGGCGATCGACTTCGCCGCGGCCTCGACCTTCACGCAGCGGCATGGGAGCGTGGTTGGCCCGCGCAACGGCGGCGGCGGAAGCCTGCCGCAGCTGCCGCCGACCGCGACGCCGACTTCGAACCCGACGGAGACGGTGCCGACGCGGGCGCCGACGCTCCCGCCGGCGGTGAATACGCCCGCGGCTCAGCCGACGAACCCGCCGGCGCAACCAACCAACCCGCCCGCGCAGCCGACGAACCCGCCCGCGCAGCCACCCGTCTCGACGACGAGCTGGGTGACGGTGGCGAACGCCTCGCCTTCGGCCCTGGCGGCCCGGCAGCAGGTGACGGCGAACGTCTCGGTGACGGCGCCGAAGACCGGGAATTACCTGGTGGACGTCGAGTTCTACAACCCCGCAGGCGAAAAGGTGTACCAGAAGTGGTATGACAGCCAGGCATTCACCGCCGGGCAGGCGCGCACCTTCGCCGTGAACTGGACGCCGCCGGCGAACGCCGCGAAGGGCGAGTGGGTGGTGAAGATCGGCGTCTTCACGCCGGGCTGGAACCAGCTGGTAGTGTGGGACAACGAGACCGGCGGCGCATTCACGCTCCGCTAACGATTCGCTCCAAAACCTTCTCCAGTGCAAACGACCCGGGTGCGCCCCGGGTCGTTTGGCGTTGGCGAAGGCCGGGGATGTCAGGGGTCCAGGTCCTCGGCGAGGAGGGCATCGCGGGAGCCGATCGCGGCGCCGAACTGGCGAAGCTCGCGGCCGAAGCGGGTGGTGCGTTCGGCGACGCCGGCCATCTGCGTGCGCGCCGGGGTGACCTTCACCCAGAGCCGCCGCCGGGGGACGTAGAAGGTGATGCCAAGGCCGATCGTCGCGAGGGCCACGGCGACCCAGATGAAGAGGTCGCCGGGGTCACGGCGGACGGAGACGCCGGAGGCTTCGACGCGCTCCGCGAAGGTGTAGGTGTAGCCGGTGCCGGGCTCGACGGGCGTGCGGCGGGTGAGGACGGTGGCATCGTCGCCGAGGCCGGTGACGAACAGGTACGGCTCGCCGGAGCGCGTGGAGAGCATCTGGACGGTGGCGGTGCCATCGGCCGCGCCGGGCATGTCGTCGATGCGGACGGCGGGGATGGCGCGCGGGCCTTCGTAGGTGACGGTGTAAGCGCCGACGGTGGTAGGCGAGCCGCGCTGCAGCGTCCGCGGGGCGCCATCTTCTCCGGAGACGACGACGCGGAGGTCATCGCCGGCGGCGCGCCATGAGACACCGAAGGTGGCGATGTCATCCGTGGAGGCGCCGGCGGCACGAGGGAAGGCGAGGGCGGCGATGGCGACATCGTCCTCGGGGCCGGTGGCGGTGCCGGTGTTCGTACCCATCTGGGGCAGGTCCTGTTCGAAGAGCACGGTCCCCGCGGCGTCGGTGACCTTCAGCAGGGGCACCGCGGTGGTCCGGTTTTCGAAGTCGAGGACGTCGTCGAAGACGGTGCGGCCGGTAGCGTCGGTGATGCGGAGGCGGGCGAGATCGTTGAAGAAGGCGGCCTGGTGGACGCGGTAGCCGAACGCGCTGCAGGGGTCGTTCACGGTGGTGGTGCAGGTCTTCGTTTCGTCGCCGCGGCGAACTTCGATGATGCTGCGGTAGTCCACGACGTTGCCGCCGGCGTCGATGCCGCGGTGGCTATCGAGGACGCTGATGAACATCTGACCGGGGCCGGGGCTATCGAAGACGCGGGCGGCGGGGGTGTTTTCGGCGATGACGAGGGTCTTGTCGAACCCGGCCAGGCGGGTGAGGAGGCCGCCGACGAGGAGGAGAAGGAGGGCCAGGTGGCTGGCGAAGGTGCCGTACTGGCTCCAGGAGAAGCGTTCGGCGAAGAGGTAGGTGGCGTCGCCGGCGGTGCGGGTGCGTTCGACGCGGTAACGGCGCTGGCGGAGGGCGGCGGCGACTGCCTCGGCGCCGCCCGGGTGCGTGAAGCTGGCGCGGTGGTGGGCTGTCTCGAAGTAGCGGTCACCGACGTCTTTCGTGGGCTGCCGGACGCTGCGGACGGTGGGCCGCAGGCGGCTTACCGTGCAGACGGTGACGGCGATGATGATGACGAACCAGAGGCCGTTGAACCAGGGCGTGTAGAAGACCTCGAAGAGGCCGAGGCGGTCCATGGGGTTCGTGAGCGCGCCGAAGTCCTGGCGCTGAAGTTCGAGCCAGGCCTGCTGGGCGGCGGGATTGCCGCGCATGGGGATGGGCATCTGGGGGATGACAACGCCGATCATGCCGGCGATGCCCGCGAGGCCGACCAGGAAGAGCGCGAACTTCACGTTGCAGAGGAGCTGCCAGGTGAAGCGCAGGGGGTCGAGGCCGCCGCCACGCATCGCGGGGGTGAAGGATTCACCGCGGACGGTCATCGCAG
This sequence comes from Dehalococcoidia bacterium, assembly GCA_020847985.1. Classification (GTDB taxonomy): domain Bacteria; phylum Chloroflexota; class Dehalococcoidia; order Tepidiformales; family Tepidiformaceae; genus Amarobacillus. The sequence continues at coordinate 362,868 of JADLBC010000008.1, read as the reverse complement.
GTACTCGCGCTCGATGGCGGTGAGCTGGTCGGCGGTGATGCGGCCGGGGTAGATGGCGCGGATGACGCCCGTGGGGTCGATGAGCATCGAGACGGGAAGGCCGCCGCCCACGCGGTAGGCGTTCGAGACTTCGCCGCGGCGGTCGAGGACGAGGGGGTAACTCAGGCCGAAATCCTCGGCGAAGGCGCGCGCGGTGTGTGCGGGCTCCTGCTGGTTCACGCCGAGGACCACGGCACGGCCGGCGGTGCGTTCGGAGAAGGCCTGGAGGTCGGGTGCTTCGCCGCGGCAGGGTCCGCACCAGCTCGCCCAGAAGTTGAGAAGCACCCACGTGCCACGGTGGGCGCTCAGCGTGGTGGCGCCTTCGCCGGTGACATTGGCGAGGGTGAAATCGGGGGCGGCGCGGCCGGTGTCGGCGGCGGGAGGCTTGCCGGTGGGGTTCAGGGCATCGGCGAGGGCGACGACGCCGAAGCCATCGTCGGCGAGGCCGCCACCACCGCCGCGCAGTTCGAACCACCAGACGGCGACGCCAACGACGGCGATGAGCAGGGCGGCGAGGCCAAGGGTCGAACCGGCGCCGGAGTACTCGCGCCGGCGCTGGGGGCGTTCATCGGGGATGGGGTGTTCGGCGTCCACCGCAAAAGAGGGTACCACCGGGCCGGGAATGGCCACGTGAGGGTGAAGTCAGGGGCGCAGGCGGGCGCGCCAGGAGGGTGGGAAGCCGGAGCGGAGGGCGAAATGCTCGATTTCGTTCCAGGCGGCGGTGCGCTGGTCGGAGATTTCTCCGAGGACGTTGTATTCAACATCCTCGAGGGAGCGGCCGGCGGCGAGGAGGGCTTCGAAGTGGCTGGCCTCGGCGCTGGTGGCGGCGGTGAGGCGGCCGTGCGCGAGGCGAATCTCATCGGGGGGGATGAGGGCGGCGAGGCCATCGGCATGGGTGCGGACGGCGCGGGCGACCGTACGGAGCATGTCATCGCGGTGGACGGTGACAGCGGCGGCGGAGTCGGCATCGAACTTCGCGCCGAGGGCGACCAGGGTGCGGAGGTAGATGCTGACGGCCGCGGGCGCGGGCCCGTTGGTGACGGTGCTCATCCCCACCAGTATCAGGGATCCGCGGGGCATGGGCGAAGGCCAACCGGCCCGGTGGAGGTGGGCGGTTGGACGTTGCCGTGCGGGTGGGCCGGCGGGTCCGGGATTCTTGACATCCCCGGCGGGTGGGGCCTACGGTTTGGGCGACAAATCAAGATTGGCGATGATCGGGAAGAGTAGCCGGTCAGGCGAGCCTCCAGAGAGCCGGGGCAGGTGAGAGCCCGGTGGCGGCGCGACAGGTGAATGGACCCGGGAGCCCCGGCGGCGAACGGCTTCGGCCTGGTAGCTGTTGGCGGAGAGGGCACCGTTATCAGAGCCCGGGCGATCGCGGCGCGTGAGCGTGGCCGTCGTCTATCGAGTGCCTCGGCCTGTGCCGGGGAACAAAGGTGGCACCACGAGTACCCCTCGTCCTTTGAACAGGCGAGGGGCTTTTTGTTCCCCGCGAACAGGGGCAGTTCGCGGGGCCAGACCGCCCGCGAGGGTCAGCCGCCGAGACCGGCCCGAGAGGCCGCAAGGAGAGCACGCACATGGCCGACAAGAAGATCTTCCTGCCCGAATCGGAGATGCCGACGCACTGGTACAACATCGCGGCGGACCTCCGGAACCCGCCGCCGCCGCCGCTGCACCCGGCGACGCATGAGCCGATCGGCCCGGAGGCGCTCGCGCCGCTGTTCCCGATGGAGCTCATCAAGCAAGAGGTGAGCGCGGAGCGGTACATCCCCATCCCGGAGGAGGTCCGGGAGATCTACAAGGTCTGGAGGCCGTCGCCGTTGATCCGCGCGACGGCCCTGGAGAAGGCGCTGGGGACGCCGGCGAAGATCTACTACAAGTACGAAGGGGTGAGCCCGTCGGGTTCGCACAAGCCGAACACGGCGGTGCCGCAGGCGTACTACAACAAGCTCGAAGGCGTGAAGCGGATCGCGACGGAGACGGGTGCGGGCCAGTGGGGCTCGTCGCTGGCGTATGCCTGCCAGCAGTTCGGGATCGAATCGAAGGTCTACATGGTGCGCGTTTCGTACGAGCAGAAGCCGTACCGCCGTTCGCTCATGCAACTCTGGGGCGGCGCCGTGGTGCCGAGCCCGAGTTCGGATACGCAGGCCGGCCGCGACATCCTGGCGCAGGACCCGCAGAGTTCGGGTTCGCTGGGCATCGCGATTAGCGAGGCCGTCGAGGACGCGGCGATGCGGGAGGACACGAAGTACTCGCTCGGGTCGGTCCTGAACCATGTGCTCCTGCACCAGACGGTGATCGGGCAGGAAGCGATCAAGCAGATGGAGATGGCGGGCGACTACCCGGACGTGGTCGTGGGCTGCGCCGGCGGCGGTTCGAACGCGGCGGGGCTGATGTTCCCGTTCCTGAAGGACAAGCTCGCGGGCAAGACGACGACCCGTTTCCTCGCGGTGGAACCGGCTTCGTGCCCGAGCCTGACGAAGGGCCAGTACCGGTACGACTTCGGGGACGTGGCGGGCCTGACGCCGCTGATGAAGATGTACACCCTGGGGCACACGTTTATGCCGCCGGGGATCCACGCGGGTGGCCTTCGCTACCACGCCATGGCGCCGATGCTGTGCCACCTCTACGCGGAGGGGGACATCGAGGCGCGTTCGTACCCCCAAAACCCGTGCTTCGAAGCGGCAACGCTGTTTGCGCGGACCGAAGGGATTGTCCCGGCGCCGGAAAGCTCGCACGCCATCAGGGGCGCGATCGACGAGGCGCTGGCCGCGAAGGAGGAGGGCCGCTCGCGGGTGATCCTCTTCAACCTCAGCGGCCACGGCTTCCTGGACCTGTCGGCGTACGACGATTACCTCGCCGGGCGGCTCATTGACGACCACTACCCGGAGGAGAAGGTCGCCGAGGCGATGAAGGAACTGCCGGCCATCTAGACCGGCGCGGCCACTCACCCCAAACAGCCATGAAAGGGATGAAATGACCACCAACGCAACGGTCCTCGAAAACCGGCTGGCGGGGGTGCTTGAGGAGAAGTCTCTTCTCAAGCACCCGTTCTACCGGGCATGGACGCAAGGCACGCTCCCGAAGGAGCACCTGCGGGAGTATGCGCGACAGTACTTCCACTTCGAAGCGGCGTTCCCGCGCTTTCTGAGCGCGCTGCATTCGCGGGTGGAGGATGCGGGCGTGCGGCAGCTGATCCTCGCGAACCTGTGGGACGAGGAGTACGGCGCGCGGAATCACCGGGCGCTGTGGCTCGAGTTCGCGGAAGCGCTCGGCGTTCCCCGCGCCGAGGTCGAGGCATCGGTTCCGAACGAGGAGACGGCCGCGCTGGTGGCTCATTTCAACACGATGTGCCGGGAGGGCGCCCCCGGGGATGCCCTCGCGACGCTCTACGCCTATGAAGGGCAGGTACCGGCGGTGGCACGCCAGAAGGTCGCGGGGTTGAAGGCGTTCTACGGGCTGGCGCCGGAAGCGTACGAGTTCTTCACGGTTCATGAGACGGCGGACGTGGCGCATTCGGGGGCGGAACTCGAGGCGATCGCGACGCTGGCGGCGGATGGCGAGTCGGCGGCGGCAGCGGTTTCGGTGGCGGCGGACCGGCTGCTGGCGTTCCTGGATGGTTGCTATGGCGACCTGGAGTGTGCGGATGGCTGAATTCGAATACCAGAACGTTGAAGCGTGGCAGACGGCGGTGCGGCTCACCGTTGCCGTTGGCCGGCTGAAGATCGGGTCGAACCTGAAGGCATCGGCGGATGCGCAGGCGAAGGCGTTCGAGCAGGCGGGCCTGGCGTGCGCGCTGATCGCGGAGGGCGCGGGCCGCGAGGGCGGGGCGCAGGTCGGGCTTTACCGTGATGCGCGCGGAGCGCTGGCGCAGAGCCGGTCGTGGCTGCACGTGCTCGCTTCGGTGACGAACGAGCAGGAGGCGGTGTTCGCGAACGAGTTCGACCTCGCGGAGCAGGCGTCGCGGCAGCTGACGGCGATGTTGCGGGCGATCGACCGCGGCCCGGCGATGGGCGGTGGCCCGGGCACGCGGCCACCGGCGGGGCGGCAGGCACCGCCACCGCCGCCGCGCCCGGCCGGCTCGCGGCCCGGCCCCGGAGGGCCCCGATGACAGAACGAAAGCGAATCCTCACGGGTATCCGCCCGACCGGCTCGCTGCACCTCGGGCACTATGCTGGCGCGCTCGAGAACTGGGTGCGGCTGCAGCGGGACTACGAGTGCTCCTTCCTGATCGCGGACTACCAGGTCTCCGATTACGCGGACGACATCGCGCGGGTGCGCGCGGCCGTCTGGGAAGTGGCACTCGACTGGCTCGCGGTCGGTTTAGACCCGGAGGGTTCGTCGTTCGTCATCGAAAGCCTGGTCCCGGAACACACGGAACTGACGACGCTGCTCAGCTGGTTCCTGCCGCTGGGCATGCTCGAACGCAACCCGACGCTGAAGGCGGAGATGGCGGACATCGAGACGGGTGACGAGAAGAAGAAGGGCCGATCGGTGCCCATCGCCTTCTATACGTACCCGGTGATGCAGGTGGCGAACATCCTCATGCCGCGGGCGCACCTGGTGCCCGTGGGCGAGGACCAGCTGCCGCACATCGAACTCACGCGGGAGACGGCGCGGCGCTTCAATCGCGAGTTCAAGCCGATCTTTCCAGAACCGGAGGCGCTGGTGGGGCGCGTGCCGCGGCTGGTGGGGACCGACGGGACCGCGAAGATGAGCAAATCGCGCGGGAACACCATCGACCTGAAGGACAGCGCGGACGCGGTGGCGAAGAAGATCCGCGGGATGTACGCGGGACCCCCGCGCGGTCTGGATGAGCCGGGGAAGACGGCGGAAAACCCGATCTTCCTGTACCTCGAAGCGTTCGACCCCGAGCAGGACGAAGCACGCAACATGGCCGAGCAGTACGAGCGCACGGGGGTGCCGAACAAGGTGCTCAAGGACCGCCTGACGACGGTGCTGAACACGATGCTGGAACCGTTCCGGGAACGGCGGGCGTACTACGAAGCGAACATGCCGCTCGTGCGGGAGGCGCTCGCGGACGGCACGGCGCGCTACCGGGCGAAAGCGCAGGAGACGATGGCGCTCGTGCGGGACGCGCTCGACCTGAACTACCTGGAGAAGCACTGATGCTGCGACCCACGCTGGAAGAGGTGAAGGCGATCGCGGCGAAGGGCGAGGGCAACCTCGTGCCGGTGTACCGCGAGGTGATCGCGGACCTGGAGACGCCGGTCTCGGCCTTTCTGAAGGTGCGCGAGGGGCCCTATTCGTTTCTGCTCGAATCGGTGGAGGGCGGCGAACGGCTGGCGCGGTATTCGTTCATCGGCACGCAGCCGTACCGCGTGCTGCGCACGGGCCCGGGCGAGGAGTACGACGGCGACCCGCTCGTGCCGCTCGAGGAGGAGCTCAATCGCTTCAAATCGGTGGCGGTGGATGGCGTGCCGGCGTTCACAGGCGGGGCCATCGGCTACGTGGCGTACGACGCGGTGCGGCACTGGGAGCCGCGCATGTCCCGGGAGCAGGCGGACGTGCTGGGGATCCCGGAATCGATGTTCTTCTTCTGCGATTGCCTGGTGGTGTTCGACCACCTGCGGCACACGATCAAGGTGATCGCGCACTGCCGGCTCGATGGGGACATCGACGCGAGCTACCACAACGCGGCGTTCCAGATCGACACGGTGGTGAAGCGGCTGGCGAACCCGCTGAAGCCGCCCATCGAGGAGGTGGGCGCGGTGCTGCGCGGCGGCGGCAAGGCTGCTTCGAACGTGGGCCGCGAGGGCTACGAGCTGATGGTCGAGAAGCTCAAGGAGCACATCGTCGCGGGGGACATCATCCAGGCGGTGCCTTCGCAGCGGCTCATGCGGCCGACGGCGGTGCACCCGTTCAACATCTACCGGCAGATGCGGATGGTGAACCCTTCGCCGTACATGTTTTACCTCGACATGGGCGAATTCCAGATCGTCGGCGCTTCGCCGGAGCTGCTGGTGCGGGTGGAGGACGGGATCATCACGAACCACCCCATCGCGGGGACGCGCCCCCGGGGCAAGACACCCGAGGAGGACGACCGGCTCGCGGATGAACTGCTGGCGGACGAGAAGGAGCGGGCGGAGCACATCATGCTCGTGGACCTTGGCCGGAACGACGTGGGGCGAGTGGCGAAACCGGGATCGGTGAAGGTCGAGAACCTGATGCACATCGAGCGGTATTCGCACGTGATGCACATCGTCTCGAACGTCTCGGGGGAGTTGCGCGACGACCGGACGCGGTTCGACGCGGTGCGGTCGGTGTTCCCGGCGGGCACGCTTTCGGGTGCGCCAAAGGTCCGGGCGATGGAACTCATCGCGGAGATGGAGAAGGAGAAGCGCGGCGTCTACGGCGGGGCCGTGGGCTACGCGTCGTTCGCCGGGAGCCTGGATACGTGCATCGGCATTCGCACGATGGTGGTGAAGGACGGGATCGCGTACCTGCAGGCGGGCGGCGGCATCGTGTACGACAGCGAGCCTGCGACGGAATACCAGGAGACGTTGAACAAGCTGGGGGCGCCCATGCGGGCGATCGACCAGGCCGAGATCGCGGCTGCGGAGCATCCCTCGGGCAGCCTCGGGTACGGCTAGGCCGGGTCCGGGAACGAAAGGGCGCCATGACCGACCAGCCTCCCATCCAGCTCGCGGCGATCGTCATCCGTGACGGTCGGTTCGCGTTGTTCCGTGCGAACGCGGAGGGCGCGTGGTCGCTGCCGGGCGGTGCCTTCGCCGCGGGGACCGAGGACGTGGATGCGGCGATGGACGCGATTCTCGCGGCGCACGGCGTGAGCGCGCCGGCCATCGAGGATGACTTCGTACAGACGGTGTACCTGCCGCTCGAAGCTGGCGGGCATGCGCTGCTGAACATCTACGCCCCCACGGAGTGGACGGGCGACCCGGCGCACCCGGAGGGCCACGAGCGCGGCTGGTTCGGCGTCAATGAGATCGAGAACCTGCCGATGGAGGAGCGCGTGCGGCGGGCGATCTTCTCCGCGTTCGGGTGGGAGGACGAGACGGAGGAAGCGGACCTGATGCGCGCGCTCGCGGCGGGGATGGAGCCGTTCGGGGCGCTCCCGGCCACGGCCCGCGACGACGACGAGATGGAGTCGCTGCTGATGCTGGAGGCGCTGGAGTTCGGCGGAATGCCGGGAGCCGCTGGCGAAAGCGAGCCGCCGGAACGACCCCGTGCGGAGAGCGCCGGATCGCGGCACGACGCGGGCATGGACGTCCTGCGAACGATCTCGGGCGGTGACCCCGTGCGGGCGGAGGCGGGCCTGCGCCGTTCGAGCCCGGAGCTCGCGGGCGACATCATCGACTTCGCGCTGGGCGAGGTGTGGACCCACCCGGCGCTCGACCGGCGGACGCGGAGCCTGCAGGTGGTGGCGATGCTGGCGGCCATGGGCGGGAAGTCCGGGCCGCTGCGTTCGCACATCAACGGGGCGTTGAACCATGGGGCGAGCGCGGCGCAGGTAGTGGAGACGCTGCGCATGGTGGCGGTGTACGCGGGCTTCCCGGCGGCGCTGGAGGCATGGCCGGTGATGGAGGACGTTTTCGCCGCACGGGGCATCGCACGCCCGGGGAGGCCGGCATGACGGCGGTGTTCTGGGACCTGGACGACACGCTGCTGGAGACGGCGCCGGCCCGGATGCGCGCGCTCGAACACGCCTACCGCACCTGCCTGGGCTCAACGATTGACCCACTGGAGCTGTGGAAGTCCCACCGCGGGGGGAGCCTGGAGGCGCTGGGCGAACAGCTACTGGGGCACGAGGGCGCGCGCTTCGTCTCGGCGTACCGGGAGTTCTACTTCGGCAACCCGCGGCAGCATCGCCCGTTCGATGGCGTGCGCACGGTGCTGGAGGCGCTGGCGGACGCGGGCGTGCCGATGGCGGTGGTCACGGCGAAGATCTCGTGGGGGGCCACCGAGGAGTTGGAGGCGACGGGGCTGCTTCAGTATTTCGGGGCGGTAATCGGTGCGGACGACGCCGAGCACCACAAGCCGGACCCGGCGCCCGTGTACGCGGCCATGGACCGCCTCTGCCTGACCAACCCGGCCGCCGTGGTATTCGTGGGCGATAGCCCGGCCGACATGTTCGCGGCGCGAAACGCGGGGGCGCTGCCGGTGGGCGCGACCTGGGGAACGCTGGACGAGGCACTGCTGCGGGATGCGTCGCCGGCGCATCTGCTGCGCGACCCCCGTGAACTGGTGCAGCTGCTCGCGCGGCTGGCGAGCGAGGGTGCGGCGTGACGCTCGAGAAGGAGGCGATGCATGTCGGTGTCCGGTTCTACCGGGTGGACGGCGTCGAGATGGTGCTCGTACCGCTGATGGCGGAGGCCGCGCGGTTCACGCGGTCGGCGGGCGACGGGTACTTCCTGGTCGCGTTGATGGGCGAGCCGGGGACGGCGTATCCGCTGGACCTGGGGCACCCCGGTTCGTTCGAGCCCGAGTACCTGCTGGCGAAGTTCAAGCTGGACCGGCGGGGATATAGCTATTCGCCCGAGGAACTCGCGGCGGCGCTGCGGCAGGTGGCGGGAGACCTCGCAAACGAAAGGGTGGACTGATGACGACGCTGCTCATCGATAACTACGACAGCTTCACCTATAACCTCTACCAGTACCTGAGTGAGCTGGGCGCGGACGTGCGCGTGTACCGCAACGACAAGGTGTCGCTGGCGGAGTGCATCGCGCTGAAGCCGGACCATGTTGTGATTTCGCCGGGGCCGGGGAACCCGGACGAGGCGGGGATTTCGCGCGACGTGATCCGCGAGTTCGCGGGGAAGGTGCCGGTGCTGGGCGTGTGCCTGGGGCACCAGTGCATTTATGACGTGTACGGCGGCACGGTCGCGGGCGCGGGCGAGATCAAGCACGGGAAGACGTCGCGCATCCATCACGACGGCAAGGGCGTCTTCGCGGGGCTTCCCGAAGACTTCGTGGCCGTGCGCTACCATTCGCTCGCCGGCACGCCGGACACCCAGCCGGAGCCTTTGCGGGTGACCGCGACCACGGAGAGCGGCGTGATCATGGGTGTGCGGCACAAGGAGCTGACGGTGGAAGGCGTGCAGTTCCACCCCGAATCGATCGCGACGGAGAACGGCAAGGAGCTGCTCCAGAATTTCCTCGCGCTGGAGGGCGGGCGATGGTGATCCAGGACGCGATCCGCTCGCTCGTGGACGGCGGCGCGATCACGGGCGAGGACGCCACGGCCGCGCTCGAGGAGATCATGACGGGTGCGGCCACGCCGGCGCAGATCGGCGCGTTCCTCGCGGGGATGCGGATGCGCGGCGAAACGCCCGAAGTGGTCGCGGCGGGGCTCGGAGTCACGGCGCGGCACGCGGAGCCGGTGGATGTGGCCGATGTGATGGACATCGTGGGCACGGGCGCGGACGGCTGGGATACGTTCAATGTCTCGACGGCGGCGGCGCTGGTGGTCGCGGGTGCGGGCGTGCGGGTGGCGAAGCACGGCAACCGGGCGGCGTCATCGAAGTGCGGGAGCGCGGACGTGCTGGAGGCGCTGGGCGCGAGCCTGGACCTCGATGGCGCCGGCGCGGCGCGCGTGCTCGAAGGGTGCGGCTTCGTGTTTCTCTTCGCGCAGCGGTTCCACCCGGCGTTCCGGCACGTGGGCGGCCCCCGCAGGGAGATCGGCATCCGGACGATTTTCAACCTGCTTGGGCCGCTTTCGAACCCGGCGAAGCCATCGCGGATGCTCGTGGGCGTGGGCGCGAAGGCGTTCGGGCCATTGATGGCGGAAGCCTTCCGGCTGCGCGGTATCGAGCACGCGCTCGTCGTCCATTCGGCCGAGGGCATGGACGAGATCAGCCCGGCGGGGGCCACCAGTGCATGGCGCGTGAAGGGCGGGGCGGTCGAGGAGATCGAGCTCACTCCGGCGGCCTTCGGGCTGCCCGTGCACGGGGTCGGGACGGTGGTCGGCGGCGACCCGGCGGCGAACGCGGGGGCGATGCTCGCGCTGCTCGACGGCGGGGAGGGCCCGGTGACGGACTTCGTCCTGATGAACGCGGCGGCGGCGCTGCAGGTCGCGGGGAAGGCGGAAACGCTCGAGCAGGGCGTCGCGATGGCGCGCACAGCGATCGCGAACGGGCGCGCACGCGAGGTGCTCGACCGGTACGTGGCATTGAGCCAGGAGTTCAAGCTTGTCCAGTAATGAGGCTGCGGGCGAGACGATCCTGGACCGCATCGTGGCGCAGCGGCGGCTGGATGTGCGCGCGGCGAAGGAGGCCCTGCCGTTTCCGGAGCTGCAGGCGCGGGTGCGGCAGGCGCCGCCGGCGATTGACTTCGCGGCGCGGCTGCGAGCGGCGGCGCCCATCGCGCTGATCGCGGAGGTGAAGCGCGCTTCGCCGAGCAAGGGCGACATCGCCCCGGGGATCAACGCCGCTCGGCAGGCGATGAAGTATGCGCGCGCGGGAGCGGCGGCGATCTCAGTGCTGACGGAGCCCACCTGGTTCAAGGGGACGTTGGATGACCTGCTCCAGGTGCGGCTGGCGGCCGGGCAGCTGGAGGAGCGCCCCGCGATCCTGCGCAAGGACTTCATCATCGACGCGTACCAGGTGCTGGAGGCGCGCGCGTATGGGGCGGACGCGATCCTGCTCATCGTGGCGGCGCTGGACGATGCCAACCTGCGCGGGCTCATGGAGTTCAGTCGCGAATGCGGGATGGAGCCGCTGGTGGAGGTGAACAACGCGGCCGAGATGGCGCGCGCCATCGCCGCCGGGGCGACGGTCATCGGCGTGAACAACCGCGACCTGCGCAGCTTCACGGTGGACCTGGGGACGACGGACCGGCTGGCGGCGATGGTGCCGGCGGGGACGATCCTGGCGGCGCTGAGCGGAATCGGGACGCGCGCGGATGTAGAGCGGTTCGCCGCGGCAGGAGCAACCGCGATCCTCGTGGGCGAGGCGCTGATGACGACGGAAGACCCGGCCGAAAAGGCGCGCGAGTTGCTCGGGCGATGATGGTCATCCAGTTCCACGGGGAGCCGGGAAGCGGCAAGACGACGGTCGCGCGGGCGCTCGCGGCGCGGTTGCCGGCGATCCACCTCGACAAGGACGTGGTGATGAGCGCGATCGTGCGCACGCGCATCCCGCGGGAGGTAGCGGGGCCGGCTTCGTACGAGGCGTTGTGGGACCTCTGCCGGGCGATGCTGGAGCAGGGTCATTCGGTCATCGTCGATAGCCCGGCGTACTGGCCGGTGATCGAGCAGCGCGGGCGCGGCATCGCGCGGGAGGCGCGCGCGGGGTACGTGCTCATCGAAACGCAATGCGCGGACACGGCTGAAATCGACCGGCGGCTGGCGACACGGGAGGGGCTCATCACGAACCCGACGGCGCGGCAGGACTGGCTGGCGATCCCGGGGACGCGGGAGCCGCACCGCACGCGGCTCGTGCTCAACACGCTGCGGCCGGTGGAGGAGCTGGTGGACGAGGCCATCGCCTACATCGAGCAGGCGCGGAAGGCGGCCGCATCGTGACGATCATCAAGATCTGCGGGCTGCGCGACGCGGCGACGGCCGTGGAGACGGCGAAAGCGGGCGCCGACATGATCGGCCTGATGTTCGCGGAATCGCGGCGGAAGGTGACGCCACAGGAGTGCCACGACATCCTCGAGGCGGTGCGCGCGGAGCGCCGCATGCCCGGGCCGGTGACCTTCGAAGCACCCGAACGGGGTGACGTGCGGGGGCTTGGCTGGTACGGCGCGTGGAGCGAAGCGATCGAGACATCGGCGGCTCGCTGGCGGCCGCTGATCGTGGGTGTGTTCGCGAACCAGAGTGTGAGCGAGGTGAACGACATCGCCGATGCGGCCGACCTCGACCTGGTGCAGCTTTCGGGGGGCGAGGACGCGGAGTTCGTTCGCGCAATCGAGCGGCCGGTATTCCGAGCCGTGCACATGTTCCCGGAGACGACGGCGGACGATGTGTTCGATACCGTCCGCGACGGGCTGGCGGCGGGCGTGCTGCTCGATACCGGTTCGAATGCGGCGAAGGGCGGCACGGGCGAGCGCTTCGACTGGAGCGTCGCGGCGGAGGCGTCGCGGCGGCTGCCGTTCCTGCTCGCGGGGGGCCTCGCGCCGGAGAACGTGGCCGAGGCGGTGGCGGTGGCCGCGCCGTGGGGTGTGGACGTTTCGAGCGGAGTGGAGACCGACGGGGTCAAGGACATCGAGAAGATCCGCGCCTTCATCCGCGCGGCACGGGGAGGACGAAATGGTCGCTGAGCCTCTTTCGCCGCGCTTCGGCGAGTTCGGCGGGCGGTACATCCCGGAGACGCTGGTGGCGGCACACGAGGAGCTCGAACGGGTCTACGCGGAGGCGCGCGAGGACCCGGAGTTCCATCGCGAGCTGGCCGACCTGTACGAGCATTATGTCGGGCGGCCAACGCCGCTCTACTTCGCTGAACGGCTCACGAAGGAGTGCGGCGGGGCTCGCATCTGGCTGAAACGCGAGGACCTCGCGCACACGGGCGCCCACAAGATCAACAACGCGCTCGGGCAGGCGCTGCTGGCGAAGCGGCTGGGCAAGCCGCGCATCATCGCGGAGACGGGGGCCGGCCAGCACGGGGTGGCGACGGCAACGGTGTGCGCGATGCTGGACCTCGAATGCCATGTCTACATGGGGAGCGAGGACATCCGGAGGCAGTCGCTGAACGCGTTCCGGATGAAGATGCTGGGCGCGACGCTCGTTTCGGTGGAGACCGGTTCGAAGACGCTGAAGGACGCCATCAACGAGGCGATGCGGGACTGGGTGACGAATGTGCGGACGACGCACTACATCATCGGTTCGGCGATCGGTCCGCACCCGTTCCCGACGATCGTGCGGGACTTCCAGTCGATCATCGGGCGCGAAGCGCGGGCGCAGATGCTGCAGCAGGCGGGCAAGCTGCCGGATGCGGCAATCGCCTGCGTGGGCGGCGGGAGCAACGCGATCGGGCTCTTTCACCCGTTCATCGACGATGCGGTCCGGCTCATCGGCGTGGAGGCCGCGGGCGAGGGTGTTCGCAGCGGACGGCATTCGGCGACGCTGGTGGCGGGCCGCCCGGGGGTTTTGCACGGCACGAAGACGTACCTGCTGCAGGACGAAGCCGGGCAGATCCTGGAGACGCACAGCATCTCGGCGGGGCTCGATTACCCGGGCGTGGGGCCGGAGCATTCGTGGCTGAAGACGAGCGAACGCGCGGAGTACGTGGCCGTCGATGACACGCAGGCACTGGAGGGGTTCCAGGCGCTGACACGGTCGGAGGGGATCATCCCGGCGCTGGAGCCTTCGCACGCGATCTATCACGCGATGCAGGTGGCGCGCACGATGCGGCCGGACCAGGACCTGCTCATCGGGCTGAGCGGACGCGGGGACAAGGACATGCACACGGTGGCGGCGGCGCTGGGAGTAGCGCTCTGACAACGGCCGCCGGCGGCAATGGCGCGAGCGCGCTCCAACCTCGCCACTGGGGGCCGATGCCGGTCCTCATCGGGGGGCTGGTGGCGCTCGGGCTCTACATCGGCACGACGCTGCTCTTCGCATTCATCGTCGCGGCGACGGATCACTCGTTCCAGGTGGACGACCGGGACGTGTTCGGGGCCGCCGGCGATATCGCACGGTGGAGCGACGAACGGCTGCAGGCGGCGGTCGAGGGACGGAACCTGCCTTCGCCGCCCCGGGTGTGGGCGGACCTCACGAGCCTGCGCATCGGGCTGGCGACGACGATGGTGTACCAGGTGGGGCTGATCGCCATCGCGGGCATCGCGACACGGCAGACGGGGCGCGAACTGTTCGCATCGTTCGGGATGCGGCGGTACGACTGGACGGGAGTGTGGCGGCCGGTGCTGGCCCTGTTCGTGGCGTACATGCTGGTGATCGGCTACGGCGCGGCGATGGAGCGGATCGGGCCGGACATCCTCGTGCCGGAGAGCACGGTGCCGGGCGCGGTCGCGCGCGACAACCTGACGCTGGCGATGACGGGGGTGCTCGCGTGCCTGGCGGCGCCGCTGGCGGAGGAGAGCTTCTTCCGGGGGTTCATGTTCACGGGGCTGCTGCGCTGGGGCTTCTGGCCGGCCGCGGCGATCTCGTCGTTCGCGTTCACGATCGCGCACCTGGACCCGGGGAGCGTCATCCCGTTCTTCTGGATCGGGGTCATCATGGCGTACCTGTACCGGTCGCGGGGGACGCTGTGGGACAGCATCCTGTTCCACTTCATGTTCAACTTCACGAGCTTCCTGGTGCTCGTGGCGACGCGCTGAGGAGGCGGTATCGACGCGCGCTGAACGGGCCCGACCGTCACACACCCCACACCGCCGTCTCCGAAGGAGCACCCATGTCCACTCGACTTCGCGAACGATTCCAGCAGGGCAAGGCCGCGGGCCGGCCGCTGTTCATCGCCTACGTCACGGCCGGGTACCCGGCGCCGGAGGAGACGGTGCCCATCCTGCTTGAGATGGAAGCGGGCGGGGCGGACGTGATCGAGCTCGGGGTGCCCTTTTCGGACCCGCTGGCGGACGGCGCGACCATCCAGCACGCGAACCACGTGGCGGTGAGCCAGCACGTGACGCTGCGGGACTGCTTCGGGTTCGTGCGCGAGGCGCGGGCGCGGGGGCTGACGGTGCCGGTGCTGTTCATGGGGTATTACAACCCGATCCTGGCGCTGGGCGAAGGGCGAACAGCGGTGGAAGCGGCGGCGGCCGGCGTGGACGGCTTCATCGTGGTGGACCTGCCGCCGGACGAGGCGGGCAGCTTCCTCGTGGAGTGCCGCGCGCGGGACCTTTCGTTCGTGCCGCTGCTGGCGCCGACGACGAGCGACGCGCGCATCCCGCTGCTGGTGGATGCCGCGGACGCGTTCATCTACATCGTTTCGGTGACGGGAACGACGGGTGCGGCGAGCGTGGCGGTGGATGAACTGCCGGCGCTCCTGGCGCGGGTGCGGGCGCGGACGGACCTGCCGCTGGCGGTCGGGTTCGGGATCAGCCGGCGGGAGCATGTGGTGGCGGTAGGAAAGGTGGCGGAGGCGGCTATCGTGGGATCTGCTATTATCTCGGCCATTGACGCCGCGGGCCCCGAGAGCCCCGCACGGCGCGTCAGGGAGTATGTGGAGCATGTTACCGGCCGATAGCGGGCAGGTGGTTACGGCTCGGCGAGGGAGCGCCGCGCGGCTGCGCGCGAGCGGGACCGTGCCGGGCCGTTGCTATGGATGTCCGCCGGCCGGGGGATTTGGCAGCCGCGGCGGCTAGCCCCCACGCATCCCTTCCCAAACCCGTGAGGAGTTACGCGCGCTATGCCAGTCCGTGGCGTCCGCGGTGCGACCACCGTGAGCAAGAACAGCAAGGAAGAGATCCTTTCGGCGACCCGTGAACTGCTGGAAGCGGTCGTCGCCGCGAACGACATCAACCCCGAGGACGTTGCCTCGGGGTGGTTCACGACGACGCCCGACGTCAACGCGGAGTTCCCGGCGGTGGCGGCGCGGCAGATGGGGTGGACGTTCGTTCCGCTGATGTGCAGCCACGAAATGAGCGTGCCGGGGAGCCTTCCCCTGTGCGTGCGCGTGCTTCTCCACGTGAATACCGAAACGAGTATCCATGACATCCGACATGTCTATCTCAGGGAGGCGCGGGCGCTCCGCCCGGACCTCAGCTCGAGCACGTACTCGACCGCCCGGTAGCACTCAAGGAGACCCCGTGATCATCGTTCTTTCGCCGGAGGCCACTCCGGAGGATGTCGAGCGCATTGTCCGGCGCGTGGAGGAGACGGGTCATGCCGCTCACCTCAGCACGGGCAGCGAGCGCACTATCGTTGGTGTCATCGGACCGGACCTTCCCGTCCTCCAGGACATGTTCGAAACCATGACGCACGTCGAATCCGTCCACCGCGTGACCAAGCCGTACAAGCTCGTGTCGCGTGACTTCCACCCGGCCGATTCCGTGATCGACGTGGGCCGGGGCGTGCGCATCGGCGGGCCGGAGATCGCGGTGATGGCGGGCCCGTGTTCGATCGAGGACGAAGCGCACGTGGTGGGGACGGCGCGAGCGGTCCGGGCGGCGGGCGCGACCATCCTGCGGGGCGGCGCGTTCAAGCCGCGAACCTCGCCGTACCTGTTCCGCGGGCACGGGCTGGATGCTCTTCGCTTCCTCGCGACGGCGGGCGAAGTGACGGGCATGCCCGTGATCACGGAGTGCATGGCGGTCGCCGACATCGATGCGGTGGCGCGCTACGCGGACATCATCCAGGTCGGCGCGCGGAACGTGCAGAACTACATCCTGCTCGATGAAGTGGGGAAGCTGCGGAAGCCGGTGTTGCTGAAGCGCGGGCTGAGCGGCCTGATCGAGGAGTGGTTGCTGGCGGCCGAGTACATCCTCGCGGCGGGCAACCCGAATGTGATCCTGTGCGAGCGGGGCATTCGCACGTTCGAGACAAGCTACCGGAACACGTTCGATATCAACGCGATCCCGCTGGCCAAGGAGCTGAGCCACCTGCCGGTGGTCGCCGACCCGAGCCATGGCACGGGGAAGCATCAACTAGTGGCGCCGGTCTCGCGGGCGGCCATCGCGGCCGGTGCGGACGGGCTCCTGATCGAGGTCCATCCGCACCCGGAACGGGCTCTGAGCGACGGCGCGCAATCGTTGACGCACGAAGGGTTCGCCTCGATGATGGCCTCGGTCTCCGGTATCGCCGCCGCGGTCGGGCGGACGCTTGCCACACCGCTGGTGCCCGCATGACGGGCCCGGCGAACCTCGCGAGGGGTTAGGGGGGCGTCTGCAGCGGCGGAATAGCGGCAACGGTCGTCAGACCCGGGCAGGTGCGTTCTCGCGGGGGGGCGTGGCCTACCAGATACCCATGCCCGAAATCACGCTGCCCGTCTTCCGCGGGCCGCTGGATCTGCTGCTGCATCTCATCGAACGTGACGACCTGGATGTCACGGCGGTTTCGCTCGTAACGGTCACCGACCAGTACCTTGGCGCGATTCGAACTGGCGAGGGCTTCGATCCCGGGGCCCTCGCGGAGTTCGTTGCCATCGGGGCGAAGCTCATCTTCCTGAAGTCGCGGGCGCTGCTGCCCCTACCGCCGAAGCTGGCGGAGGACACGACGGAGGAGGACGACGTCGGGCAGGAGCTTGTGGAGCTGCTGCTCGAGTACCGGCGCTACACGGCGATCACTGACCTGCTGGAAGAGCGGCAAGACCTGGGCGTGCGCGTGTTCCCGCGGCTCGCGCCGCCACCACAGCCACCGGAGGGCGACGGCCTCGGCGATGTGACCGTGGATGCGCTGTTCAAAATCATGCAGCAGGTGTTGAAGCGGAAGCCGGAGCAGCCGAAAGCGGTGATCGCACGCGACACGCTCACGCTGAGCGGGCGCATCGCCGAGTTCCGGACGCGGTTGCTCCAGCGCGGGAAATTCTCGTTCCGGGCGGCGATCATGGAGTGCCGCACGCGGCTCGACATCGTGATCTCGTTCATGGCCGTGCTGGAACTGCTCAAATCGGGCGAATGCGACGCTCGGCAGTCCGACCACTGGGGCGACATCGAGGTGGTGGCACTGGCGCCGGTGGCCGCGGCGGTCTAGCTCGGGCTGCCCGTTCGCGCGAAGATCTCGGGCTTTTCGCTGCCGTACACTGCCGCGCATGGTGACAACGAACCTCGGGACGCTACCCGGGCATACGCCGCGGCGGGCGCTGCTGGCGGCGCAAGGGCTGATTTCGAAGCCGCGAGCGAGGGATGCCAGCGCGGACGGGATCATCGCGGCGATCGAGCGGATGCACGCACTGCAGATCGACACCATCAGCGTGGTCGCGCGGAGTCCGTACCTGGTCCTGTGGTCGCGCGTGGGGGATTACGAGCCGGCAGCGCTGGACCGGTTGCTGGCCGAGCACCGGATCTTCGAATACTGGTCACACGCGGCGTGCTTTCTTTCGATGGCGGACTTTCCGTGGTACCGGTCGATCATGCTCCATGGGCGGCGGCGCCACCCCGGGCGCGAGCGGTGTGCGGCGTCGCACAGGGAGCTGATGGACGGCGTGCTGGCGCGCGTGCGGGACGAAGGGCCGTTACGTTCGGCCGACTTCGCGCCGGCGAAGCCACGGAAGGGCGCGGGGTGGTGGGACTGGAAGGACGAGAAGATCGCGCTCGAACTGCTCTTCGATCGCGGGGACCTGGTGATTGCGCGGCGGGACCGGTTCCAGCGGGTGTACGACCTGCCCGCGCGGGTGATGCCGGGATGGTCGGATGCCGAGGCGCCGCCGGTGGAGGTCGCGCGGCACGAACTGGTGCTGCGGGCCGTGAAGGCGCTCGGCATCGCGCGGCCGGAGTGGGTGCAGCGGTACCTCTATGCCACGGGGATGTCAGTGGCGGCGACGCGCGTGGTCATGCGGGAGCTGGCAGCCGAGGACCGGCTGTTGACGTGCGCGGTGGATGGCTGGAGCCAGCCCGGCTACGTCCACCCGGAGAACGGCGAACTGGTCGCGTCGGCGGCGGAGCGGCCCCGGGCAGGCGGCCGGACGGTGCTCCTCTCGCCGTTCGACCCCGTGACGTGGGACCGCGCGCGGGCGCTGGAGCTGTTCGGGTTCGACTACCGGATCGAGTGCTACACCCCGGCGCCGCAGCGGCGGTACGGCTATTTCACGCTGCCGATCCTGCATGGCGAACGGCTCATCGGGCGGCTCGACGCAAAGGCACACCGCGGCGCGGGCATGTTCGAGGTGAAGGCACTGCACCTCGAGCCCGGGCTGAGGGTGACGGCGGCGCTCGCCGGCGGCCTGCGCGAGATGCTCACGCGGGCGGCGGCATGGCACGGGACGCCCGAAGTGGTGGTGCGGCAGGCGAATGTGGCCGGGCTGGCGGGGGCGCTCATGGCGGGTGCGTGAGACGGCAGGCTACTCCAGGTGCGGCTCGGCGAGGGTGAGGTGGAGGAGGAGCGCGAGCGCCGCGAACAGGGCGCCAAGCACGACGAAGCCCATCGCGAGCGAGGCAGCGGCGAACCCGGCGGCGCTCATCGGGCCGGCCATGAAGGCGAGGGCCTGGGCACTGCCGGCGAACCCGAAGGCGGTGCCGCGGCGCGCGCGGGGCACGTTCGAGGCGATCAGCGTGTTGCTCGCGGGGAGCATCGCGGCTTGCACCAGCGAAATGACCGTGAACCAGCCGATGAAGAGCCATTCACTGCCGGCGGCGGCGAGCAGGACATGGAGCAGGGCCGAGGCCAGGCAGCCGGCGACGAGCATCGTGCGGAACTGGCCGGTGCGGAGCCACCTTCGCCCCACGACGAGCACGCCGATGACGCTGCCGACGCCTCCCGCCGTGAAGGCGACTCCCACGAGGCCAGTGCTGTCCTCGCCGGCGATGTCCTTGAGGGCAATGGGCGTCGAGAGGCGAACAACCTGGGACATCGAGAACAGCACGAAGTAGAGGAACAGCACGAGAACGAACTGAGCGGTGATGATGCTGCGAATCGAGTGGTTTGCGCGTTCGGCGGCGGCGGCGCGGGACGAGGCGAGTTCCGTGCGGTCGCGGGGGACGGTGAAGATCACCAGCGTGGCGGCAAGGGCAGGCATGAGGGCGGAGGCGGCGATCGCGCCGCGCATGCCGAAGAGGATGGCGAGGCCGGCGCCGAGGGCGGGTCCGACGGTATTGCCGAGGTACTGGGCGCCGGTGACAAGGCCCAGGCTGCTGCTGAGCTTGCTGTCTTCGACGGTGACGGACGTGAGGGCGACCGCGGCCGGGATGAAGCCGGAGAAGAGGCCCTGGCAGAGAAAGGCGATTGCCACGTGCCACGGTTCGGTGGCGAAGGCGGCGATGAGCGTCGTGCCGGTGGCGAAGTAGAGCGCACGGATGAACATGAGCTTGCGGCCGACGCGGTCGGAGAGGATGCCCCAGAGGGGACCGCTAAGGAGCCGCGCGAAACCCTGGCCGGTGGTGGCAAGCGCGACCCAGAAGAGGGCGTTGGCATCGCTGGTGGCGCCGAGATGGAGCATGTAGAGAGGCAGGAAGGGGATCCAGAAGTTCATCGAGAGGCTGGCGAGGCCGGCGCCGAGGGCGATCGAAAGCGTCGAAGCGCTGCCCGCGCGCTCGAGGATGCGGGCCACACGGCGTGGCGAGGCGGGTTGCACCGGTGCGTGGGCGATAGCGGTCACACGCTACGCCCCCCGCGGCTTCCGTTCCCTCCGCGCGGGGCGAAAGGAGCCGGGAGTGGCGAACGATCGCGGCTACCGGGGTTGCGGGATTGGCGCGACCGTAGCAGGATAGGGGGGTACCCTATTCGAGGCAGGATCGATGACCCCAGAAACGCGAAAGCAGGCGCTCCGGCGGATGAGAATCATCTCCGGGCAACTGCAGGCGCTGGAGAAACAGATCGAGGAGGACCGCTACTGCATGGATGTCCTCGACCTGTCGCTTTCGATTCAGAAGGCGCTGCGCAGCCTCGACGGGGTCGTCATCGAGGGCCACCTGCGAACGCATGTCGTCGAACAGATGAACGGCGGCGAAGTGGAGCGGGCGGTCTCGGAACTGCTGCGGTTGTACCGCGTGCAGGGGCCTGTCGAAGGCGAAGCCACTCAGCATCACCCGCCACACGGCGGCTAAGGAGAAGTCCCACATGTCTCAGACCATCGAACTCGCCATCACCGGCATGACCTGCGACCACTGCGTGCGCGCGATCACGAATGCGGTGCAGGACGTCGAGGGTGTGACCTCGGCGAAGGTGGACCTGGCCTCGAACTCGGCGAAGGTCGAGGGGAGCGTCATCGACGTGCAGAAGATCCTCGAGGCGATCGAGGAAGAGGGCTACAGCGCGACCGTGCGATAGCGCGGCCGGGGGGCCGGGAGCGGACGGCCCCCAAGTGTTCCCGAGGGAGGGATCCATGGCAACCACCACCACCGAACCGGCGGTCATGCTGGATATCAAGGGGATGACGTGCGCCTCGTGCGTGCGGCGTGTCGAGCGGGCGCTGAGCAAGGTCGAAGGCGTCGATACGGCGACGGTGAACTTCGCCGCGGAGACGGCGCGGGTGACGCTGGGCGCCGAAGTCCCGGTGGACCGGCTGGTCGCGGCGGTGGAAAAGGCCGGGTACGAGGCGGCGCCTTCGCGGCCGCGCACGGAAGCGAAGGAAGGGCGGGAGGAGCACGCCCGCCGGACGCTGATGACGCTGCTCTTCGGCGCGGCGCTCGGGGTGCCGGCCATCATCCTCGCGATGGGGATGGATATCGCGGACCTGACGCCGTTCGGCGGGCACCGGCTCACCGGGTGGGTGATCCTGGCGCTGGCGGCGCCGGTGCAGTTCGGGCTGGGCTGGCGGTTCTACAAAGGCGCCTACACGAGCCTTCGCCACGTGAACCCGAACATGGATGTGCTGGTAGCGCTGGGGACATCGGTGGCCTTCGCCTACAGCGTGTACGTGGTGCTGGCGAACCGGCACGAGCACATGTACTTCGATGTGAGCGCGGCGGTGCTCGTGTTCATCACGATGGGCAAGTACTTCGAGGAGAAATCCAAGGGCGCGGCATCCGAGGCGATCGGTTCGCTGCTGGGGCTGGCGGCGAAGTCGGCGACGGTGGTGCGCGACGGGGTGGAGGTCGAAATCCCGGCGGACCAGGTGCGCCGGGGCGAGATGCTCATCGTGCGGCCCGGGCAACGGGTACCGGTGGATGGCATCGTCCGCGAAGGCCACAGCACGATCGATGAGTCGATGATCACGGGCGAGTCCATCCCGGTGGAGCGCCGGCCGGGGGACATCGTGCTCGGCGGCACCGTGAACCAGAACGGCGCGGTGCGGGTTGAGGCGACAGCGGTCGGTGGCGACACGGCGCTGCAGCGGCTCGCTCGGATGGTGGAAGAGGCGCAGGGATCGAAGGCGCCGATCCAGAAGCTGGTCGACCGGGTAGCAGCGGTGTTCGTGCCCGTCGTGATCGTGATCGCGCTGGGTGTGTTCCTGGGATGGGGGCTCGCCGGCGGCACCTGGACGCATGCGATGGTGTACGCCGTCGCGGTGCTGGTGGTGGCCTGCCCCTGCGCGCTCGGGCTCGCGACGCCGACGGCGATCATGGTCGGCACGGGCATGGGCGCGGAACGCGGCGTGCTGATCAAGAACGCGGAAGTGCTCGAACGGATGCGGTCGCTCGACACGATCGTGTTGGACAAGACGGGGACGCTGACGGAGGGCCGGCCGCAGGTGACGGAGGTGGTGGCCATCGGTGGGCTGGCGGAGGATGCAGTGCTCGCCATCGCGGCGGCGGCGGAATCGGCGAGTGAGCATCCGCTGAGCCGGGCGATTGTCGATGCCGCGACGGACCGCACGCTCGCACTCCCGCCGGCTTCGGAGTTCGAGGCGTTTACAGCCAGGGGTGTGCGGGCGCTGGTCGATGGCCGCGAGGTGGTGGCGGGCAACCGCGCACTGCTGGATGAACGAGGAATCGCGGTGGCGCCGGCGGTGGCGACGCGCATCGAAGGGCTGGAGCTCGCCGGGCAGACGGTAATCGCGGTCGCGGTCGATGGGGAAATCGCGGGATTGTTCGCCATCGCGGACGCGGTAAAGCAGAACGCGGCGCGGGCGGTTGAAGCGCTCCGGCGGCTCGGCCTGCGCGTCATCATGATGACGGGCGACAACGAGCGGGCGGCGAAGGCGGTAGCGCTCGCGACGAACATCGACGAGGTGCACGCGGGTGCGCGGCCGGAGGACAAGCTCGCGCTGGTCGAACGGCTCAAGCGCGAGGGCCGCGCGGTGGCGATGGTGGGCGACGGGATCAACGACGCCCCCGCGCTGGCAGCGGCCGACATCGGCATCGCGATGAGCACGGGCGCGGACGTGGCGATCGAGGCGGGCGACATCACGCTCCTGCACGGGGACGTGGCGCGCATCGCGGAGGCGGTGATGCTCGGACGGTCGACGCTCGGGGCGATCCGGCAGAACCTGGTGTGGGCGTTCGGATACAACGTGATTGCGATCCCGATCGCTGCGGCGGGGTTGCTGAACCCGATCATCGCGGGCGCGGCGATGGCGTTCAGTTCGGTGAGCGTGATGGCGAACAGCCTGCGGTTGCGGACGAAGGCTCGCGCCATCGCGGAGGCGAGCGGCAACCGCTGGGGCGGCGCGCGGCAGGGGTTCGTATCGGCGAATCGCGGGCCGCTGGTGGCGATGGGTTCGTCGGCGGTGGTGCTGCTGGCGCCGCTGTTCGTGTTCACGGGCATCGACCGGGGCTGGTTCTCCGGCGGCGACGGCGGCGGGATCCGGGTGGACCTGGTGAACTGGGCGGTCGAGCCAGAAACGGCGACGGTGAAGGCGGGCATGGTCACGTTCGAGGCGGTGCACCCCGCGGCCGACCACGGGCACGCGCACGGCGACGGCGCCGGGCAGATTCACAACCTGAGCGTGCGGGCGCTTTCGGGCCCGCGGGCAGGGGAGATGCTGGCGGCGACGGGTTCGCTCGACGTAGGCGAGACGGAGCGGCTGAGCGTGACACTGGAGCCGGGTGAGTACGAGCTTCGCTGCGATATCGTCGAGGACGTGAACGGCGAGGCGGTGAATCATTACGAAAAGGGGATGCACGCGGTCGTTCGCGCGGAATAGACGACGGGTCTACCGGTGGGCGAACAGATGTGCGATAATGGGCACACGCCGGCGGTGACGCAGGCGCAAACATGTGGGGACGAAAGGATTCGACAGGGGGCTAGGTAGCCGGATAGCAGGCCGAGGTTGGGAGTCACCCTCGTTAATCAGGTTCCCAAAAACAGCTGGCAATCGCCAACTCGCTCTCGCCGCTTAACTAGCGGCGACGTCCTCCTTGAGCCTCGGCCCGGTGGGCTTGGGGAAGGACGCTGCAATGCCGGGACGCCGCGAGAGGACGCCGATGCACCTCGCGAAAGATTTATCGGCTGGCCAGGTGACGTGGGGGCCACCATCGCAGTGACCTGGTAAGACCCAATCGGTGGAAAAGCCTGTAGGAGAATTCGGAGCTGAACCTTGCTGGACCGGGAGTTCAACTCTCCCGCGTCTCCACCAGGAACTCCACGGAAGGGGCCGGCGCGATGCCGGCCCCTTTCGCATGCCGCGCCCGGGAGGGCGGGAGGCGCTAGGATGGCGACGGACCGGGCGGGCCGGGCGGCCGCTGGCGTTCGCGCTAGAGGAAAGTCCGGACTCCGCCGGGCAGGGTGCCGGGTAACACCCGGGCGGCGAAAGCCGACGGACAGTGCAACAGAAACAAACCGCCCGCCTCGGCGGGTAAGGGTGAAATGGTGCGGTAAGAGCGCACCGGCGTCCCTGGCAACAGGGCGGCCGGGCAAACCCCACCCGGAGCAAGGCCGAATAGGGGAGGAGGGCGCCCGGCCCGTTATCACTCCCGGGTTGGCTGCTAGAGCGCCGTGGCGACACGGCGTCGAGAGAGATGGCCGCCGCCCCGCAAGGGGTACAGAATCCGGCTTACAGGCTCGCCCGGTCCTTCGCCACCCTTCGCGCCGGCCGGAAACGCCGCGAATCGCGGCCGTTTGGGCATCCCACCGGGTACTTCCCTCCCGTACGATGGAGCGGCAGTACGAGGAGGAACACGTCCAATGGGTGTCACCGTCACCACGACCGGCGGAATCGAAGGCCGGTCCGTCGCGAGCTACCTGGGCATCGTCGCGGGGGAGAGCATCCTCGGCGTGAACGTCTTCAAGGACATCACGGCGGGGTTTCGCAACATCGTCGGCGGCCGTTCGGGCAAGTACGAAGAGGAACTGCGCAAGGGGAGGGACACGGCCGTCGAGGAGATGACGCAGCGCGCGGCGGAGATGGGCGCGGACGCCGTCGTCGGCGTGAAGGTCGACTACGAGACGGTGGGCGGCCAGATGCTGATGGTGACGGCGTGCGGCACGGCGGTGAAGCTGGCCTGAGGCTGGGGTCCACGATCGTTACGTCACCGTGATGGCCCGCGAACACAGAACGGCGTAGGCTTTTCGCACCACCTTTACGCAGGGGAGGCCCGGTTTCTTGACTACGAAAGTCGGCATCAACGGGTTCGGCCGCATCGGCCGTCAGGTTCTCAAGGCGATTACCGATCGGTATTCGGGGAAGCTCGAAGTCGTTGCGATTAATGACCTCGTGTCGATCGATACGAACGTCAATTTGCTGAAATACGACTCGAATTACGGGCGCTGGAACAAGGATATCCGGGCCGAGGGCGATTCGATCGTTGTCGATGGCCGGGCGATCAAGGTGTTCGCGGAGCGCGACCCGGGGTCGATCCCGTGGGGCAGCGCGAGCGTGGATATCGTTATCGAATCGACGGGGCTCTTCACGGACGCGACGAAGGCGGTCGCTCACAAGCGCGATTCGGTGAAGAAGGTGGTCATTTCGGCCCCGGCGAAGAACGAGGATGTGACGGTCGTGCTGGGGGTGAACCCGGAGAAGTACGACCCGGCGAAGCATCACGTGATTTCGAACGCGAGTTGCACGACGAACGGGCTCGCGCCGGTGGTCAAGGTCCTCGTCGATAACCTCGGCGTGGAAAAGGGCCAGATGACGACCATCCATTCGTACACGAACAGCCAGCAGATCCTGGACAAGGCGGCCGGCAGCGACCCGCGCGAGATGCGGGCGGGCGCGATGAACATCGTCCCGACGTCGACGGGCGCGGCGAAGGCGCTGCGACTGGTGATCCCGGAGATCGAAGGGAAGCTCGACGGTCTCGCGTATCGCGTGCCGACGCCGACGGTATCCATCGTGGAGATCGTGGCGCTGACGAGCCGTGACACGACGAAGGAAGAAGTGAACCAGCTCCTCGCGGAGACGGCCGGCGAGAAGATGAAGGGTATCCTCGGCTTCACGACGGACCCGGTGGTTTCGATGGACATGAAGGGCGACGAGCGCTCCAGCATCGTCGACGGCCTCTCGACGAACGTCGTCGGGGGGAACCTGGTGAAGGTGGCGGCCTGGTACGACAACGAGTGGGGTTACGCGTGCCGGATCAGCGATCTCTGTTCGTTCCTGGTGGACAAGGGCCTTTAGACAGGCCGTTCGGGTGATATCACGCGAAGCCGGGGTGCGAGCCCCGGCTTCGTGCTTTGAGGGGATACGCGAGGAATGAGCGACGTGATCCTGCATCTCGCGCCGGCCGGGCGATGGCGCACGTGGCCCGCGGGGACGGCGTACCTCCCGGAGGCGTACGAGGCCGACGGCTTCGTGCACTGCACGGCGGGCGACGAACTCATGCTCGCGGTCGCAAACCGGTTCTACGGGGACGGGCCGGGCGCGTTCGTGGCGCTGACGATTGATCCCGGGCAGTTGACATCGGAGCTCCGGTGGGAGGCGTCCGTCGATGGCCTCGCACCGCTCTTCCCGCATGTGTACGGACCGATCGACGCCGCCGCGGTGATGGCGGTGCGGCCGGTATTGCGGGCGCCCGACGGCCGATTCACGGGGTTCGGCGCGGCTCAGTAGCCGGGTGGGCGGCGAAATCCTCCGAGGACTTCGCTCGCGGCGGCGGCGAAGGCGAGGGTCGTGCGGTCCTCCAGGTACGGGCCGATGATCTGCCACCCGGCGGGGAGTCCCGCGGCAGTGAGCCCGGCGGGCATGGTCGTGGCGGGGAGCAGGGCAGCCCCGGCGAGCGAGGGCCAGCAGAGCAGCTGACGGTAGGGCCGTTCGACGCCATCGACGGGCAAGGTACGGGTGCCGGAAAAGCCGTCCTGGGCATGGGGGAAGGCGGTGGCGAACATCGATGGGGCGATGAGCACGTCGTATCGCTCGAAAAAGCTAGCCCACTGGCGGCGCATGCGCTGGCGGGCTTCATCTGCGGCGATCCAGGCGGCGTGGGTGGTGGCATCGCGCGTGTAGGGCGAGAGCGCCCCTCCAAGCAGCGGCGTGTAGACCGCGAACGCCTCTTCGAACGAGAACGGCGGGCGAGCATCGGTATCGATGTGTGCGCCGGCCGCGGTGAGCTGCGAGACGGCGGACTCGAAGAGCGTAAGCATCGCCTTCTCAGAGGGGCAGAAGGGGTCATCGAGCCATGCGGCGACACGGAAGGCGGCGAGGTCGCGGGCGCGTGGCGCGGGCAGGTCGAGGCGCCAGCCCACGGTCTCGAGTTCGTCGGGCCCGGCGATGATGTCGAGCGCGAGTTCGAGGTCGGCGGCGGAGCGGGCGATGGGGCCGTTGACGTTGACATCGCGCCGGTGGAGAGAGGCAGGGGCGCCGGGGATGTGACCGCGTTCGGGGACGATGCCCCAGGACGGCTTGTGGCCGAAGACGCCGCAGCAGTGGGCGGGCACGCGAATCGAGCCGCCGATGTCGCTGCCGAGTTCGAGGGGGCCGAGGCCGGCCGCCATGGCGGTGGCACTCCCGCCGGATGAGCCTCCCGGGACGCGGGAGAGGTCCCAGGGGTTGTTGGTGGTGCCGAAGAGGGCGTTGTAGGTCTGGTGGTCGAGGGTCTGAATCGGCGTGTTGGTCTTGCCGAAGATGATGGCCCCGGCGGCGCGGAGGCGGGCGACGGCGAGGGCGTCGGTCGCGGGGATGTGGCCGGCGAGGGAGGGGTCGCCGCAGGTGGTGCGCAGGCCGGCTGTCTCGAAGGAGTCTTTCACGGTCATGGGAAGGCCGTGGAGGGGGCCGAGCCATTCGCCGCGAGCGGCCAGGGCATCGGCGTGGGCGGCCTCGGCGCGGGCGCGTTCGACGTCGAGCGTGATGACGGCGTTGAGCCGGGGGTTATGCTCCTCGATTCGGCCGAGGTAGAGGTCGAGCAGTTCGCGGCTCGAGACATCCTTACGGCGGAGCGCGGCGGCGGATTCGGTCGCGGTCGAGAAGGCATCGATGGTCATGGCTCACCCCCCAGGGGGCGGATGATACGCGGTCAGGGGCGGGGCTCGACACGGAAAACGGGATACTCGGCGGCGACCGGTTCGAAGGCGGAGACGGATGCGTTGCGGTCGACCGGGATGTGGGGACGGCCGCCGGGGGCCACCTCCAGGTAGGCGCGGAGAATGGGCGGGCGTTCGGCGGTTGGCACTTCGACGAGGAGTACGGGGTGCGCGGCGCCGTGACGAAGGACGGCAGCCCCGCCGGCGGCGCGGACGTTTCGAACCCAGGCGGCAGATTCGCCGAGCATGGAGACCAGGTACTCACGCCCTTCGAAGCGCAACAGGACGAGGACGGTCGCGTGTGTGCGGCCGCTCTTCCAGCCGGGGACTTCGAGCGAGACCATGCCGAAGGAGGGGACCCCGATGGCGGCGAAGCGGCCCATGGCACGGTTGGTGATGCGGCCGAAGCGGGTGGGACGGCCGTCGCGGTACCAGACCTCGATCGGGAGGGAGACCCAGGTGGCCACGAGGGCGGCGGCGACGACGAGGGCGAGGGCGGCGCTGCGTGTGAGCGCTCGAATGGACATGGACCCTCCGGCGGCATGCGGACCGCGCGGCGATTGTATGCGGGCGGGAAGGACGCGGGCTGGACGGGTTCTGTAGGCTACTGTCATGGCGCGCACGATCGCGATGCAGCCGGGTGATTCGCCGCCGGGGAAGAGCCTCGTGGGGCTGTACCCGCCGCCCGTCGCGGGGCATGGGCTCGTGCTGCACCCGTGGAACGAGGCGCTGCTGGCGCAAATCGCGGCGTGGGGGGCACGGGGCTTCCCGTATCACGCCTTCGATATGACACAGCTCAACCAGCCTTCGCGCGCGCGGGGCGTGCTCGCACGGATGACGGAGAACGGGCCGCACCGGCACTTCGTGGCAGTCGAGGAGGGTACCGCCGTAGGGCGGGCATCGGTGAACCTGCGGGACGAGGCAGGGCTGTACCTGTGGTCGGTGCACGTGCCGCCAGAGCACGAAGGCCGGGGGGTGTGCCGCCGGATGCTGGCGACACTGATGGAGTGGCTGGAAGAGGAGTTCGCGGGCGGGCCGGACTTCATCCTGAGCACGAACGCGTTCGCGACGCACGCCCACCGCGCCTACGGGGCCCTGGGGTTCGAGACCTTCGAGACGCGCTGGCACTATGACAAGGAGATCGCGGAGCGGCTCTGGCGGGTGGGCCCGGAGGAGCGGGAACCCGTCTCGAAGCATGTGCGGTTCGCGAACGGGCGTTGGGAGGTACGCACCCATCTGATGCGGCGGCGCCACGGGGCGCCCATGAGCACCGGCCCGAAACGCTGACGGTCGACCGGGCGGCGGGGGCGGGGGACACTGGGCGGCGATGGAAATCCGCCGCATCGCGATGGCCTACAACAACGTCTACGCGGTCGAAAGCGGCGGTGTACGGGTGCTCATCGATACCGGACCGGATTACCGTGGAGCGCGGGAACTGCTGCTTGAGGCACTGGGCGGCTGGCAGCCGGACGTGGTGGTGGCGACGCACGCGCACGTGGACCACGCGGGACTTGGGGCGTGGTGGCAGGCTCGGGGGGTGCCGGTGGCGCTGAGCACGGATGACCGCGCACTGGCTTCGCACCCGCATTACGTCGAGCACGATGAACTGGCGGTGATGGTCGACTGGGTCGAGGCATCGGGCGCGCCGGAGGCAATCCGGGTGGAGGCGGTGGAGGGGCTCGAACGGCGGCGGGAGTGGGCGATCCGGGCCGCGACGGAGAAGGGCTACCCGCTGCCGGGTTCGCAGCCGCGGTGGCCCACCGGCCTTCGATACGAATCGTTCGTGGCGGGAAGGACGGTGGCCGACGGGGACGCAGTCGCGCCGGGGCTGGAGGTGCTGATCTGCCCGGGGCACACGCCGGGCAATCTCGTACTG
This sequence comes from Dehalococcoidia bacterium, assembly GCA_020847985.1. Taxonomy (GTDB): domain Bacteria; phylum Chloroflexota; class Dehalococcoidia; order Tepidiformales; family Tepidiformaceae; genus Amarobacillus. Next base: position 333,146 of record JADLBC010000008.1, on the reverse strand, counting down.
GCGGCCGGCGGGCATGGGGTGTTGTTTTCGGGGGATCAACTCCTGCCGGACATCACGCCGACGCCGGCGATCCAGGCGGCGCCGGGGAATGTTGGGCGCTTTCGTTCGCTGCCGGCGTTCGCGGCGTCGCTGGAACGGCTGAGGGACCTGCACTTCGAGCGCTGCCTGCCGGGGCATGGCGAGCCGTTCGAGGACGTGGACGCAGCGGTGGAAGCGAACCTGGCGGCGATCGAGGAGCGCACGGCGCGGGTCCTCGCGGAGTTGCGCGCCGCGGGCGAGTGCACGCTGTACGAACTGTGCGAACGGCTCTACCCGCGCGCGCTGCTGCGGCGATTCTGGCAGATCGCATCGACAGTGCAGGGGCATCTCGACCTGCTGGAGGCGCGCGGCGCGGCCCACGTCGCCGTGGGCCGCTACAGCGCTCGTACAGGGGACTAGCTCAAGTCCCGTCGGCGGGGCTGACGGGCCGTTCGGCGACGGCGGTTCGCCCGGCGCGGGCATCGACGTCGAGCAGTTCATCGAAGAGTTCGCGGTACTGGGTCATGGCCCGGCGCAGCTCTTCGGTGGTGGCTTCGCCCGCGCGGCTGCGCCCGGCGATTTCGTGCGCCGAGCGGTAGTTGCGCACGAGGTCCGGGTGGTCGACGGAGAGGTCGGCGGCCTGCTGTTCGAAGTCGGTGAGCGGGTAGCCGCGGAGGGTCATCACTTCGCCGATGAGACCGTCGGCGCGGGCGACGGAATCGACGGGTTCATCGACGAACTTCGTCTGGGTGACGGTCCATTCGCGGCTGAAGCGGCTGGCATCCTCGGGGGCGAGCGGCCGGATATCGAAGGAACGGACGCGCTGCTCGCGGCGGTCGATCTCGCGGCGCGCCTCGCGTTCGCTGCCGGTTTCGCCGACGAGGTCCTCGTATTCGGAGCCGTAGGTCGAGCGGTAGCGGCCGGCGCGTTGCCGGGACCAGAAATAGGCGGCGACGGCGACGAGCGCGAGCGCCGCGACGGCGACGATAGCTATCCAGAGCCAGGTATCCATGCGGCCAGCATGTGACAGAGGCGCTTGCGGGAAGGTAACCCGCACGTCCCTCTCATGTCGCAGGCGCGACAGTGCGGCTCAGGGCAGGCGCTCCAGCTCCTCCATGGTGACGCGGGCGACACGGCGGCCGTGGGCCTGGAGCGAGGCCAGGTCGCCCAGGGCCTGGGCGGCTTCGAGATGGGCGAAGGTATAAGGCCGGCCGGGGATGTCGAGGTCGCGTTCCGGGGTGTGGGTGACCTGGAGGAAGACGCCCTGGTTTGGCCCGCCCTTGTGCAGCTGGCCGGTAGAGTGCAGGAAGCGGGGGCCAAACCCGACGGTGGTAGCAACGCGGAAACGGTCGCGCAGGCGCATGCGAACGGCCTGCAGGCGGGCGATGGTATCGGCGTCGCGGGGGAGGTAGGCGAGGATGGCGATGTAGTCCATCGGGCGGACGAGAGCGAGGACCTCGGCCGCGGAGGGCGTCTCCCGACGGGCGGCATCGCCGGCGAGGACGGCGTTGGTGGCGTCCTTGGCTTCCTGCACGTTGGGCTGGTCGAACGGCTGGATGGCCATGGCGGCACTGGCGATGGAGGTGGCGAACTCCCAGCGGAAGAATTCGGCGCCGAGTTGCCAGGGGCCCTCGTAGGGGAGGCGGACGACCGGCTGGCCGGCGGCTTCGAGCGCGGCCAGCCCGACATGGTCGCCGAGGGCGACGAAGAGGCGGTCGTTCCCGTAGACGGCGGGCGTACCGAGGTCTTCGCCCTCAATGAGGACGATGCCTTTGCCTTCCTTGCCGGTGGATTCGGCGACGAGTTGTTCGATCCAGTAGCCGAGGGAAGCGAGGCCCGGGGGGAGCACGAGCGTGAGCTTGTCGCGACCGGAGAGCGCGGCTTCGCCCATGACGGCGCCGAGCCACGCGCCGGGGTTCTCCGGGAGCGGGCCGCGGCAGGCATCGGCCATGGCCACGGCGCCGTCGAGTATGCGGTCGAGGTCGACACCAACGAGAGCGGCGGGCACGAGGCCGAAGAGCGAGAGGGCCGAATAGCGGCCGCCGATGTCGCTCGGGTTGAGGAAGATGCGGCGGGCGGAGCGTTCTCGGCCGAGGGCTTCGAGGGCGCTGCCGGGGTCGGTGACGATGGTGTACTGGCGGCCGTCGGGGCGCTTCGCGAAGAAGTAATCGAACTGGGAGCGGGTTTCGATGGTGCCGCCCGACTTGCTGGAGACGACGAAGAGGGTGCGGGCGAGGTCGATGCGATCCTCGAGCGCGGCGACCTGGTCAGGGTCGGTGGAATCGAGGACGTGGAGGTCGAGGGCGCCGGGAGCGACGCCGAAGGTCTCGCGGAAGACTTCGGGGGCGAGGCTGGAGCCGCCCATGCCGAGGACGACGGCGTCGGTGAAGCCGTCGGCGGCGGCCTCGCGGGCGAAATCGCGCAGGCCGGGGAGTTCGGCCCGCATGGCGTCCGCGACGGTGAGCCAGCCCAGGCGGTCGGTGATCTCGGTGGGGTCGGGCTTCCAGAGGGTGTGGTCTTTCGCCCAGGTGCGGTCGATGGCGCGGTCGCGGTCGAGGGCATCCATGCGGAGGGCATGGCCCGTCGCAAGCCCGCCGAGGGAGGCCCGGGCGGGTGTCGTGACGCGAGCCATCTGCAGCAGGTCGCCGACGCGGGCGAGGAGCCGGTCGAAGTCCTTCTGGAAGGCAGCGAGGCCCTCGATAAGGAGGCGGGCGGTGAGGGCGTCGAGGTCGATGCCGGCGGCGGCAAGGGCGTCGAGCTTCGATTCAGCATCGGCGAGCGCAGCGGCATCGATGGTGATGCGCGCGTCGAGGTGGTCCTGCGCGGCGCGAAGGGTCGTCTCGGGGAGGGTGTTCACGGTGAACGGGGCGACGAGTTCCTCGACGTAGAGGATGTCCGAATAAGCGAGATTCTTCGTGCCCGTGGAGGCCCAGAGGGGGCGCTGCACGCGGGCACCAGCCGCTGCCAGCCGGTCCCAGCGGGGGCCGGAGAAGATGCGCTGGAAGCGGCCGTACGCGCGCCGGGCGTTCGCGACGGCGATGGTCCCGCGCAGGGGCGAACCGGCGGGCAGCACGGCATCGACGGCGGTATCGACGCGGGAGACGAAGAAGGAGGCGACGCTGGCGACGCGCGAAAGGCCGAGTCCCCGGGCGTGGCGCGCTTCGAGGCCGCGAAGGTATCCCTCGGCGACCTGTTCGTACGCGCCCACGGCGAAGAGAAGGGTGACATTGACGTTGATGCCTTCGGCGATGAGGGCCTCGAGGGCCTCGATACCGGCGGGCGTGCCGGGCACTTTGATCATGACGTTGGGGCGGCCCACGAGTTCCGAAAGGCGGCGCGCCTCGGCGATGGTGGCGTCGCGGTCGTGTTCGATGCCGGGGGGGACTTCGAGCGAGACGAAGCCGTCCTGGCCATCCATGGCCTCATAAATGGGGGTGAGGGCGTCGCAGGCGAGGCGGATGTCGTCGGCCGCGAAATCGACAAAGGCGGCGTAGGGTTCGGTGATGCCGCGAAGCGCGGCGGAGCGGATGGCGGCGTTGTAGTCGTCCGAGCCGGAGAGCGCTTTTTCGAAGATGGTGGGGTTCGATGTCATGCCGACGATGTCGCCGGCGGTGATCATGCGCGCGAGGTCGCCGGAGGTGATGAGGCCGCGGCTGATGTAGTCGAGCCAGGTGCTCTGGCCGAGTTGGAGCAGGCGCCGGGTGGCGGAACTGGCGGGCGCGGTCATGGGTGCCTCCGGGCGGGTTCGAGGGCTGGTGGTGTCATGATGCACCGTCGCGAGGGTTCAGGGGCGGGGCAATCAGCCGGTGCAGGTGGTGCCGCCGCTGCAGGGTTCGGGCTCGCCGTGCTCGCCGTTGCCGTTCCCGCGGGCGCTGCAGACGCCCTGGGGGATGCAGGCTTCATCGGTGACGCGGTCGACCTGGGCGAGGACTTCGGCTTCGCTCTCGGAGCCGTAGCTGATGAGGACCTGGGAGAGGGCGGCGATGTTCAGCCCGGAGATGCCATCGACTCTGGTGCCGTTGATGTAGAACTTGAAGGTCTCGGTGGGGGTGACGCGGAGGATTTCGCCCGAGGGGAGCTTGAGCGTGGTCTGCTCGGGCTTCGCCAGGAGAGTCGGGTCGGTGAGTTCGAACCCGAGGGAGCGGAGGAATTCGTCCCAGGTGGTGCCTTCGCGGTGGACGTGGACGACGGTGAAGCGGGGCTTGTGGATGTGGACGTTGGTGCTGAGTTGGTGATCTTCGGTGGAAAGGAACTTCGGGTCGCTGAAATCGACCTGCTTGCCGCGAATGAAGAGGGCCCAATCGGCGTGTTCGTGGATGGGCTGCCGCAGTTCGTTGGCATCGACGACGCCGATGGTGCGGGGCTGGGCGGGGGTATCACCGCCGCGGGTGGCAATGATGCTGCCGGCGACGGCAAGGGCGCCGACGAGGAAGATGCCGGGGATGGCCCAGGTGCGGAAGCCACGGGTGGGCAGAGGTGTCACGGGTTCGCCTCACAAAGACCGCCGGTGGGCCGCCGCGGTCCGGTTTGCCCCGGGAGTGCGATGGCGAATCGCGGGGCGGGCGCGCGGTGGCGGGAGAGGGCGGTGCTCCATATAGTAGTGGCAAGTTTCACAATCGTGAGGACAGCCCATGCAGGCTGAACCGTCCATGCAGGAACTGCGCGAGCTTGTCGCGGAGTTTCGACCGAATCGTGGCCACGTGATGCCGGCGCTGCACAAGGTGCAGGACCGGTACGGGTACATCCCGCGGGTGGCGATGGATGTCATCGCGCGGCAGCTGAACACGACGCCGGCGCTGATCTACGGGGCGGCGACGTTCTACACGGACTTCCGCCTGCACCCTCGGCCGGAGACGGAGATCTCGTGGTGCAGCGGGCCGGCCTGCCGTCTCAAGGGCGGCGACCGTATCCGCGAGGCGATCCAGCAGACGCTGGAGGTTCCGCTGGGCGGCGAGAGCGAGGACGGCCGCTACGGGCTGCACATCGGCCAGTGCAACGGCACCTGCACGGAAGCGCCGCAGGTGTGGGTGAACGAGAAGGTCGTCGGCAACCTCACGGTATCGAAGGCGATCCGGCTGGCGCGTGACGTGAAGGGAGAGGCGGAATGAACGCGGCTCTCCAGGGAATGATCGACGAAGCGAAGCGGGCGTGGGCTGAACAGCGCGCTTCGGGGCGTGAGCAGATCACGGTGAGCATCGATACCTCATCACTGGCGCGCGGCGCGGAGGAGACGCTGGCGGCGATTCGTTCGCAGGCGGCGGCGCTGAACCTCAAGGTGGACGTGCGCATCACGGGTACGTGGGGCATGAACTGGCTCGAACCGACGGTGACGGTTCGCAGCGCCGCGGGCACGCGCACCGTCCTCTACGGCAATGTGACGGCGGACCGTGTGCCCGAGTTCTTGCAGGCGACGGTGGTCGAGGGGCGGGATCTCCCGGAACTCGCGATCGGCGTGGTGGACGGCAACGCGACGGCGGAGGTGCCGCTGCTTTCGGAGCACCAGTTCATGCGCGGGCAGGTTCGCCGGCTGATGGCGAACATGGGCACGATCGACCCGGAGAGCATCGAGGAGTACCTCGCGCACGAGGGCTACGAGGGCTTCGGCAAGGCGCTGGAGATGGACGCCGAGGCGATCGTGAAGCACATGCTCGATAGCGGCCTCGGTGGGCGCGCGGGCGGCGGGTTCCCGGCGGGACGCAAGTGGGACTTCCTGCGGACGGCAACGGCCGACCCGCGCTACCTGGTGTGCAACGCCGACGAGGGCGACCCGGGGGCGTGGGTGAACCGCGTGGTGATGGAAGCGGACCCGCACCTGGTGGTCGAGGGGATGATGATCGCGGCGCGGGCGGGCCACGCGCGCGAAGGCTACATCTACATCCGCTACGAATACCCGCTGGCGATCGCGCGCATGCAGAAGGCGATCGACCAGGCGTACGCGAAGGGGCTGCTGGGGACGAACATCCTCGGCACGGGCTGGGACTTCGACCTCATCGTGCACCGGGGCGCGGGCGCCTATGTGTGCGGCGAGGAAACGGGCCTGATCAATTCGATCGACGGGTACCGGGGCATGCCGCGCATCAAGCCGCCATTCCCGGCGCAGGCGGGGCTCTGGAACAAGCCGACGAACGTGAACAACGTCGAGTCGTACGCGAACGCGCCCATGATCATGCGCAACGGCGCGGAGTGGTGGGCGAACGTGAGCAACGAGAAGGAGAAGGGGACGAAGATGTTCACCTTCTCCGGGCATGTGAACTGGCCGGGGTGCGTCGAAGTGCCGTTCGGGCCGACAATTCGCCAGTGCCTGGAGCAGTGGGCGGGCGGCATGCTCGAAGGGTCGCGCTGCAAGGGTTTCCAGCCGGGCGGGCCGCTTTCGGGTGTCGTGACGGCGAACCTGGACCTGACGCTGACGCTGGACCCGTACCGGGGCATGGGCATGTTCCTCGGCGGCGGCGGCATCGTCTTCTTCGACGAATCGACGTGCATCGTCGACATGTGCAAGTACTTCCTTGGCTTCTGCGAGGATGAAAGCTGCGGGCGCTGCACGACCTGCCATGGGGGCACGCAGCGCGCTGTGGAGATCCTCCGGCGGATCCAGCAGGGCGGCGGGCGGGAGTCCGACATCCTGAACCTGGAGAAGCTGGTGCAGTCGCTGGTGTGGTCGAACTGCTTCCACGGGCAGTTCGCGATGACGAGCATCAAGACGGCGCTGAAGGCGTTCCGGAGCGAATGGGACGAGCACATCATCGAGAAGCGCTGCCGGGCGGGCGTGTGCGACGGGCTCATCGAGTACGTGGTGCGGGCGCAGGGCGAGGGCATCGACGAGGCGGCGGACATCTGCCCCACGAACGCGTTCTACAAGGATGGAGCCGGGTGGGCGATCGATGACGCCCTGTGCGTGCGCTGTGGCGCGTGCAAGGAACTCGCGCCGTCGTCCATCGAGGTGCGGGACCGGTTCGCGGCGCGCGTCGCGGCGGGAGCAGCGGCCGGCGGCTGAGCCCACCGGCAGGAACGAACGTGACGAGGCGGGCTGCGATGGCCCGCCTCGTTCGCGATCCCGGGCGGGTGCGCGCACGCCGTATACTTCGCGCCCGATGGCACTGTGGGTCGCGTACTTCCGCTTCCGGCCGGGGACGAGCGTGCTGCAGGGGCTCGCCGCGTTCGAACGGCGCAAGAGCTTCGAACACCCGCGCCAGGCGACGCTGCTCGGCGAGTACTGGGTGAACGCGCCGGAGGACCAGCCGCAGGTGGTGGTGGTCTGGGAGGCCGACGACGAGGGCCCGGGGGACTACTACGAAGCGGCGTGGGGCGACCTGTTCGAAATCACCATCGCGCAGGCGAGCCGGCCCGTGAGCGAACTGCCGGAGACGCTGCCGGAAGGGCTCGCGAACCGGGGGACCTGATACGGGCTACCGCTTGCCGAGGTATTCGGTGAGGGTGAGGCCGCTGGCATTCACTTTGGACGCTTCGCCGCGGCCGATGTAGCGGATGTGCCAGGGTTCGTAGGCATAGCCGGTGACGCCTTCCTTGCCGGCCGGGTAGCTCACGACGAAGCCGAACTTCCAGCTGTTCGCGGCGATCCAGTCGGCTTCGCGGGTGCCAATGATCGACTCGAGGCCGCAGCCGGCAGCGGGGCTGCTGACATCGACGGTGGTGCCCAGCTGGTGCTCGCTGTGGCCGGGGCGGGCGCTTGTGCGGTCGGCGTACTCCTGGCCGGAGGTGCGGACCCAGTAGTTGTAGGTCTCGACCTGGTCCTGGTAGCTGCGATAGGAGCTGACGGCGCCGAGGTTCAGGCCATCGCGGCGCGCGGTATCGACCATTTCGATGAAGGCGTTGCGGGCGTCGGAGATGAGGACGTGCTGACCATCGGCGGCCGAGCACGAAGGGACGACCTGGAGGCCCGAGGGCGCGCAGTTCGCGGCGAGTGCGTTCTGCTTGTTGAGGGGGGCGAGGATATCGCCGCAGGCGACGATGTTCGCGGGGGTGACAGTCGAGCCGCCGCCGTTGCCGGTGCCCGCGGTGGGGGACTTCGCCGGCGTCGGACTGGGGACGGCCGCGGGAACGGTCGCGGTGGCACTCGGCGGGACCTCGGTATTCGACGCCTTCTCCGTGGGGGTCTCGGTCGCGCCCGCTATGGGAACGAGGCCGCCGTCGTCACCGCCACCGCAGGCGGCGCCCGCCACCATGGCGATGAAGACCATGAAGCTGATGACGACGGAGCCGAGGGCGATGACGAAGAGCGGGGGGACGGCCATTGGGCCTTCGCGGCGTGCGGAGCCGACGGTGGCGCGGGCATCGCGAGGCTGCATCGGCTTCACCTTACCGGAACGCGGTTTCGACGCAAGAAAGGGTCGCCGGTTGCCTCAGTGCGGGATGCGGGGGTCGCGCTCCACATCATCGAGGAAGGCGCGCAGGAGGGCGTTGGTGATGGCGGGCTTTTCGAGCTGGAAAAAGTGCCCACCACCCGCGATCGGCTCCTGGCGGATGAACATGCAGGTCTCGCGCAGCCAGACGATGTCGCCGGCGGGGCGGGATGCCCACATCGCCATGAACGGCTTGCGGTCGGCGAGCTTCACGAGTTCGGTCATGTGGGAGGAGACGCGTTCGTCGTCGCTGAGCATGCCGGCGACGACTTCGGGGGCGCAGGTGAGCATCATCTCGCGCACGGCGGCGCGGATTTCCGCGCTGGTGCCTTCGCTGAAGAAGCGTTCGACCATGGGCTCGATGGCGGCGGTGCCTTCGCCGCGCAGACGCTCGACGAGGGCGGCGGCACCGAGGCCGGTGGCGCGCATGGGGGAATCGGCGGCAGCGATGCCCATCACGAGGTCCGGGTGGCGTTCGTTGAGGACGAGGGCGACGATGCCGCCGAGGCTATGGCCGACGATGATGGCCGGCCCGGCCGCGAGCGCGCGCATGATGGCGGCCATGTCATCGGCCTGCTGTTCGATGTGGTAGGGCGGCACCGCCTCGGATTCACCGCGGGCGCGGAGGTCGATGGCGATGCAGCGATGGTCGCGGGCGAGGTCCTCGACCTGGGGGAGCCAGGCCGTGTGGTCGCAGGCGAGGCCGTGCACGAAGACGAACGGGGGCGACCCGGCGCCGGCTTCCCAGGCGGCGAGTTTCGCCCCGTTGGCTTCGATGACATGCCGGACGAGGTCCATTATTGGCGTGATGCTCCCCGGCGGGCACGCGTCTTGCGGGCGGCGCCGAGGAGAATGGGAGCCAGGGTTGCCAGCTTCCAGGCCGTGCCCGCGGAGCGGCGGAGCGTGCTCTTGCGCGGCTTTGTGCGGCGAAGGGCGGCGGTACTGGCATCGGCCTTCTGGACGGCGGCGCGGACGACGGCCGGCGCGTGGCGGGTGCGCTCGCCGAGGGCGGCGAGGACATCCTCGGCGCCGGCCCGGGCGCGATCAATGTCGACGTCGTGGAGGGCGGTGCGAGCGCGGGAGATGCCATCGCGCGAGACGTGACCGAGGTCGTTCAGGAGGGCGAGCGCACGGTCGCGGGCGACCTCGATGTCGACGGCGGGCACGGTGATATCGCGATGACCGACGAGCGGACGCGCGGCGGCAGCTTCCACCTGCTTGCTGCGGCGCTTGCGCGCGGCTTCGCGACCGATGAAGGCAAGGCCGGCGAGGGCGAGGACGGCGCCAGCGCCCCCGGCGATGAGTGTGAGGGTGCCCGGCCCGCGGCGGCGGCGCTGCGCGTCTTCGTGCACCTCCACGAGGCGTTCGAGCGGAGGCGGTTCGCTCACGGCGCCGGTGGCGAAGGTGCCGCCGGCGACATCGGCGAGGAAGGCGGTGACCGCGGCGGTGAAGTCGTCCGGGTTGTCGCCGGGGACCGAGTGGCCGGCGGACGGCACGACGACGAGGCGGCAGCGGGCCATCTCCTGGGCGGCGCGCTCGGCGACTTCCTGGGTGAGGACGTCGCTTTCGGCGCCGCGGATGAGCAGGGTGGGGACGGAGATGCCGCGGAAGAGGGTCCAGACTTCGTCGTTGGACATTTCGCTGCCGACGCGGAGGGTCGCGCCCTGTTCGCGGAAGCGGCTATCGAACTTCCAGGTCCATTTTCCACTGGGCATCTGGCGAAGGCGATGGCGCATGCGTTCGCGGATGTTTTCGATGGTGCGGCGCTGGTTGAAGCGGTGGGCCATCTCGACGAACTGTTCGAACTCAAGCTCATCGGGGCCGCGCGTGAAGCGGACGATGTTATCGACGCCTTCCTTCGCGGCTTCGGGCCCGACATCGACCAGGACGACGGCGCGCGCGCGCGCGGGGTAGCGGTTCGCGAAGGCGACGCTATTGAGGCCGCCCATGCTGTGGCCCATGAGTACGAAGCGGTTGAGATCGAGCGCCTGGCAGAAGGCCTCGATGTCCTCGACGAAGGCATCGCGGGAGTAGTCGCCTTCGCTGGACCAGTCGCTATCGCCGTGGCCGCGCTGGTCGAGGGCGATAAGGCGGTAGGAGCCCTGGAGGCGCTCGGCGAACTCATCGAACATGTGCCCGGAAACGCCGAAGCCGTGGATCATGAGGATTACGGGGGCATCGGGCGCGCCCCATTCCTGGTAGTGCAGTTTCAGGCCGCGTACGTTGATGTCGCGGTCGACGTATCCGGCAGTAATCACAGAGCGGACTCCAGCGCCAGGGTGCCCGCGAGCGGCGGGTCTTTCGATGATACCACCCGTGGCGCGGCCCGCCGGGAGACGCGGTGCGCGAACATGTGGCAGCGGCGTGAAGCGTCAGGAGAGGGGTGGGAGGCCCTGGTCGGCGAGGAGTTCGTTGTAGTGGCGGACGACGCTATCGCCCTGGTAGGCAAAGCCGCCACCGGGGTTGAAGGAGTAGTTGTAGGCGGCGCGAACGGCGTATTCGCCGCGGTACCCGGCCCGCTCACCGGCGTGCCACGCCTCGGCGAGGCCCTTCGCGGCGCGTTCGGCATTGGTTTCGGGGTCGAAGCGGGAATCGCCCATGCCGTAGCCGTAGCCCTGGTCGTGGAGTTGGAAGAGGCCAACGGAGTGACCGCTATCGCCGATGGCGTCCGGGCGGCCGCCGCTTTCGGAGAGCATCACGGCCTTTAGGAAGAGCGGGGGGACGTTGTACTTCGCGCCGACGCGGTTGAGCATGCCGTCCCACTGGCCGGGGTCGGCGCTGGAATTCGAGCGCACGGGCGTGTGTGGGGAGTATTCGCGCGTGGAGGCAGTGCGGGTGGCGGTCGTGCGCGCCGCAGCGGGCGCCGTGGTGGTTCGGAGGCCCGACCGCGAAGGTGTCTTCGCCATGATGGCGGGCACCGGGTCCCGCGACGCCGAGGTCAGCGCGACGGGAAGGTTGGCGCGCAGGGCGGCCGCTTCGCGCAGCGAGACGTGGGCGGATGATGGCGACCCGTTGGCGGCGGGATCGATGGCCATAGCCCCTTCACGGTAGTATCGCGTGGAGGCGCTCCGTATCGGGGGAGTCCCCCGGGATGAGAGCGCGAATCCCCGCACTGGTGGTGGTCATGCCCGAATCCCGCATCCCCGATCCGACGCTGATGGCGCGCTTGCAGCTCAGCGTGAAGGGCGTCGACTGGGCGGCCTCCCTGGTGCGCGGGCATCAGCACGAGGTCCCGGAAGGGCACGACTGGAGCCCGCGCCAGCACCTGGTGCACCTCCTCGAGGTCGAGACCGGGAACTACCACGTGCGGCTGGGCCGGATGCTGAGCGAGGAGATGCCGCGGCTGGAGCCGCGGTCGATGGAAGCGCGGCCCGACCTGGAGGCGCTCGACATCGAGGAGTTGGCGGAGCGCTTCATGGCGGAGCGGGCGAAGACGTACGAGGTGTTCAAGGGACTCGTGCCGGAGCAGTGGTCGCGCACGGCGACGTGGCCCGACGGCACGGAGGTCGACGTCGCGTGGCTGGCGGAGAAGGTGCTCTGGCACGCGCTGGACCACTTCGCGACGCTGCTGGACATGCACCAGTCCTTCGAAACCAAGCAGGCGCGGGCCTGGCAGGCATAACTGTCCCGCGTCAGTGACAGGCGAGGGCGAGCGCGCGGGCCGGGTCGGAGACGGCGGCCACGTCGAGGCCCGTGGATGCGAGGGACCAGTCATTATCGCGCGGGTCGCCGCCCGGGGTGGCCGGCATGTTCGAACGCTGAAGCTGAGCGCACATGCCAAAGCGGGCAACGCCGGCGTCATCGACAAAGATGGCACGCGCGCGGGCGTAGACGGTGCCGGCGGCGCCTTCGGTGGCGATGACGGGCCCAATGACGGGGGTCAGGTTGGATGCGTTGGCCCACGCCGGGCGGAATTCCGCGAGCGGCGGCCGCTTCCCTTCGATCACGTAGGAGCGGGCCCGTTCGAAATCCTGCCGGTGAATGGCATCGAAGAAAGCGGCGGCGGCGAACAGGGGAGTGCTGCGGAGCGCGAACGGCGTGCCGAAGTTGGCAACGCGGTCTGCGTAGGCATCGCAGCCGTGGTCGAGCAGGCCGGGGATCGGGCCGGTAACGGCGACCGGTGCGATCTGCGCTTCCTCGATGTGCCAGGACACGTCGCGGGGGTTCTCGCTCACGCCCTCGGCCGCGCGCCAGGTGGAGTAGCAGCCGGCGAAGCGCTGACGGCTGCCGTTCGCGGTCACGGCGTCGATGATGGCGGCGACAACCATGCGCCGGTTCCCGGCGGCGGCGTCGATCCCGGATGCCGGCCGGAGGATGGCGAATGCCTGGACGGTGTCCGCGTAACCGGCGGCGAAGGCGGCTTCGGTGACGGTGGGCGCGCGCAGGTAGCGGTAGGCGCGGGCGTACTCGTGGCGATTCACCGCGTCGTAGAAGGAAAGGAGCATGGCGACGGGATCGGAGGCGTCGTCGAAGGGCGTGGTAAGCGGCGGGGCCGGGGTGGCCGTGCTCGTCGGCGTCACGGGCGTCGCGACCGCGCTTGGCGAATCGGCGGGCGCGGCCGTGGAGGTGGCGGCGACGGTTGGCGACGTCACGGGCGTGGACGTGGGCGCCGAGCGGGTGCTGGAACCTCCGCACGCGGAGGCGACGAGGCTGGCAGCGAGCACAAGCGTGGTCGCGAGCGTTCGTGGGGTCATGGGCACGCTCCTTCGTCCTAAGCCTGACGCCGGGAGGGGACCGTGCGTTCCCTCGCCGGGCGGGCACGGTGGCATCGAGATGGAAACGGCAGGGCCACAAACGGCGAGGCTCCCCGTTTGTCACCCTTCCTCCACCGGATGGCAACCGTTTCGCGCCAGACTACGCGGCTGGAATGGCAGGGAAGTGGCTGGTTGTGGCGGCGTTCCTGGGAGCGGCAGTGGTGGGATTCGAGCGCGGAGGCGTCCCCGGCACGTGCGCGGATGCGACGCCGGCGGCCACGTGCGGGGACATCGCGCGCGAGGCGGCGGCGAACGGTATCGAACGCGGGCGGGGGCAGCTCATGGCGCTCTGGGGTACGACGCCGGGCGGCGGCGCTGAGACGTACGAGGGCATCGCGCGAGCGTTGCGCGGGAGCGGACCGGGGGTTGGCCCGGCGGGCCCGCTGAGCACCCGGTAGGTTAGTCGATGTACTCGGCACGGTAGTCACCGAACTTGAGGGCAGCCACCAGGGCGGTCGTGTCCGCGATAGGGCTCGCGAAGCGCGTGGCGGCGCGACCGACTTCGGCCGGCATGTGGGCATCGGAGCCGCCGATCCCGGGCAGGCGAAAGCCGTGCGCGAGGCCGGCGGCGGCGATGTTCTGGAGGCGCGAATCGGAGCCGTTGAGGGCCTCGACGGAGGCGAAGTACTCGACCGTGCGGTGATCGACCTTGAGGAGGCCATCGCGGGCAGGATGGGCGAGGAAGAGCACGCCGCCCGCGGCCTCGCTCGCGGCGAATGCGGCTTCGACGGTGGCGAGCGGCGCGGCCGTCCGCGGGAGCCCGAATGCGAGGACGTGGCCGAGGTCGGTGGTGAGTTCGACGGCCGCGAAGATGGGGATGTGGGCCTGCGCGGAAATCTCCGCGAGTTCGGCCTCGTCCCACCAGCGGTCGTGCTCGGTGAGGCAGATGGCATCAAGACCGCGGGCGCGGGCAAGCTCGGCCGCCTGCAAGGGCGAAAGCGCGCTGCATTGGGAGAGTGGGCGGGTGTGGCAGTGAAGGTCGACCAACACGCGACTAACGAGGAAGACGGGTGCCGTAAATTTCACCGAGCAGATCGAGAAATGCGGACATGGGTCCGGACTGGGGTTTGTTCCGGCGATACATGACGGCGATATCGCGCTCGACTGGCTCGGCTGCTTCGATGTGGACTTTGTGCAGGGTGCCGAGGCGGATTTCGCGGTCGACCGAAAGCTCGGGGAGGAGGGCGATGCCGAGGTTCTGTTCGACCATCTTCTTGGTGGCTTCGATGCTATCGAGCTGCATCTGCTGATGGGGGACGACGCCGAGGTCGCGGAAGAGCGAGAGGATCATGCCGTAGTAGCCGGAATCGCGGTCGAACAGGATGAGGGAATCCTCGGCCAGGTCCTCGACGCGAACGGAGCCCTTTTTCGCGTACCGGTGGTCGGAAGAGACGACGAGCACGAGCTGGTCGCGGTAGAGAACGAAAGTGCGGACATCGGGGTGATTGATGGGGCGGCCGAAGCCCACCTGGACGTCGTCGTCAAGGACCATCTGGAGGACTTCATCGGAATGACCGGTGCGGACCATGACATCGACGCCGCCGCGGTTGTCGCAGAAGATCTTGAGGAGGCGGGGGAGGACGTACGTGCCGACGGCGGGGGCGGCGCCGATAGTGAGGCGGCCGGCGACGCCATCGCGGGTGCCTTCGAGCACCATGAGGCCGTCGTTCAGGGTGCGAAGGACGCGCTGGGCATACGGGAGAAAGGCGAGGCCTGCGTCGGTGAGCTTGACGCCGCGGCCCATGCGTTCGAAGAGGGACTGGCCGACTTCGCGTTCGAGGGACTGGATCCGGTTACTGAGGGACGGCTGGGCGACGTTGAGGAGTTCGGCGGCCCGGCTGAAGCTTCCGCAGTCGGCGGCCGCGATGAAGGCGTCGAGTTGGGCCAGTTCCAAGGGATAGCGCTCCGGCCAGCCATAGCGGCAGGCTATACGAAGAGCATACGCGGGCGGCGAGGCATAGGGTAGGGCTAGTCATCCATTCGTGGCGGCTACGGCGACGCGATTATTCGAAATAGCGCGTCATAACCCAGCGAAGGGTCTCACGGGCGGTGACGATGCCGGTCACGCGGCCATTGGCGACGACGGGGATGTGCCGGAAGCCGCCGCTGCCCATCTTGTTCAGGGCGGTGGCGACGGTGTCATCGCCGCGAAGGATGACGGGATCGGGCGTCATGACGGCGGTCACGGGGCGGGTGAGAAGCTGCGCCTGGCCGGCGACGCGCTTGAGCACGTCGCGCTCGGTGAAAATGCCGACGACGCGTGCGCCATCGCTGACGACGATGGCGCCGGAATCCTGGCTGGCAAGCTGTGCGACGGCTTCGCCGACGGTGGCCGTCGCGGGGATGACGGCGGTGCGGGCAAGGCGGAGATTCGCGATGGGGTCGAGGAAGGGGGACTGGCTGGCAAGCTGCGCGGTCTCGGGGACATCGACGGTGCGAAGGTCCATGGTGCAGTTCTGGCACGTGTCGGCGCCTTCGATGTTTTCGGCGCCGCAGCTGGGACAGACAACGATGTTGGTTACTTCGGCCACGCGTTCATCCTCCGGGGAACAGCCAGGGCCGCGGCAGTTGCTGCCGCGGCCCTGGCGCGAGGTTGAACCGGGAACGGGCGTCAGGAGACCGTCCAGGTCTCCCCACTGTACAGGACGTCCTCGAACTTTCCAGCCCCTTTGGCCATCGCATCATCGACCTGCTTCTGGAGGAGCTGATCGAAGGTGGGGGCGGCGACATCGCGGAAGATGCCGACAGGAACGGGGAATTCCGGATAGTCCATGCCGACGAGGATGTTCGCGAGCGTGATGTTATCGGTGGCGGCATCGTGCACGAGAAGCCCGTCATCGCTGGCGGCGTTCATCACCACTTCTGGCGTGAATCCGTTCAGGCGAATGCCGTGCTCCATATTCTTGCCGAAGCGCACAGGCTTGCCGCTTTCGAGGTACACCATGCGGTCCTGGCGGACTTCTTTATCAGTGAAGGCGGCGTATGCACCATCGTTGAAGATGTTGCAGTTCTGATACACCTCGACGAACGAGATGCCCTTGTGCTGGGCAGCCTTGAAGAGCGTCTCTTCGAGGTGCTTCGTATCGCGGTCGATTGAGCGGGCGACGAAGGTGGCGCCAGCGGCGAGGGCGACGCGGATGGGGTTCAGCGGCTTCTCGGTGGTGCCGTAGGGCGAGGACTTCGTCACCTTGCCGAACTCGGAGGTGGGGGAGTACTGGCCCTTGGTGAGCCCGTAGATGCGGTTGTTGAACAGCACCACGTTCAGGTCGATGTTGCGGCGCATGGCGTGCAGCAGGTGGTTGCCGCCGATGCTGAGGCCGTCGCCATCGCCGGTGACGACGAAGACGCTGAGGTCGGGCCGGGCGGACTTGAGGCCGGTGGCGAGGGTGAGGGCGCGGCCGTGGATGCTGTGGAAGCCGTAGGACTCCACGTAGTAGGGGAAGCGGCTGGAGCAGCCGATGCCGCTAATGAAGACGATCTTCTCCCGCGGGACCTTGAGGTCGGGGAGCATCTTCTGCATCTGGGCGAGGATGGAGTAGTCGCCGCAGCCGGGGCACCAGCGGACTTCCTGGTTGGAAACGAAGTCCTTGCGGGTGAGGACGGGAAGGTCGGAGATGATGTCGCCGCCGCTGGCGGTCGGTGCTGCCATGGATCAGCCTCCCAGGACGGACGCCGGGCCGAATTGAAGTTCGTAGGGACCGGAGAGACCGAGCACTTCGTCGATCTTCCCTTCGATCTCCGCGATCTTGAACGGCTGGCCCGCAATCTTGTTGAACGGAACGGCATCGATCAGGAACTTGCCGCGGATGAGCAGCGAGAGCTGACCGGTGTTGAGTTCGGGGATGAGCACTTTCTTGAAGCTCCGGAGGACCGTCTCAAGGTTCCCGGGGAAGGGGTTGAGGTACCGGAGGTGGGCGGAGGAGACGGAGAGGCCGCGCCTGCGTGCGCGTTCGGCGGCGGTGGTGATGGCGCCATAGGTGCCACCCCAGCCGAGGACGAGGACGTCGCCGGTGGCAGGACCGCTGACTTCGAGCGGCGGCAGGTCGTTCACGATTCGCTCGACGCGTTCCTTGCGGAACATGGTCATGCGGTGGTGGTTGCCGGGGTCGTAATCGATGTCGCCGGTCTCGGATGACTTTTCGATGCCGCCGATGCGATGTTCGAGGCCCTTCGTGCCGGGCACGGCCCAGGGGCGGGCGAGGGTCTCGGGGTCGCGGCGGTAGGGCGAGAAGGTGGCCGGGTCGGTGTGGTAGCGATAGGTGACATCGGGCAGGTCGCTGAGGCTGGGGATGCGCCAGGGCTCGGAACCGTTCCCGAGGTAGCCATCGCTGAGGTAGATGACGGGGACCATGTACTTGAGGGCGATGCGGTAGGCCTCGACGGCCATGGTGAAGCATTCGGACGGGGTGGCCGGGGCGACGATAGCCACGGGGGAATCGCCGTTGCGGCCGTACATGGCCTGGAGGAGGTCGGCCTGCTCGGTCTTGGTGGGCATGCCGGTGCTGGGCCCGGCGCGCTGGACATCGATGACGACGAGCGGGAGCTCGGTCATGACGGCGAGGTTGAGGGCTTCGCTCTTGAGGGCGAGGCCGGGGCCGCTGGTGCCGGTGAGGGCCATATGGCCGCCGTAGGCCGCGCCGATGGCGGCGCCGATGGCGGCGATTTCGTCCTCGGCCTGGACGGTCTTTACGCCGAAGTTGCGGAGCTTGGAGAGCTCGTGCAGGACATCGGACGCGGGGGTGATGGGATAGCTGGCGTAGAAGAGCGGGATGCCGGCCTTGATGGAGGCGGCGAGGAAGCCGAGCGCGGTCGCTTCATTGCCGCTGATGTGGCGGTAGGTGCCGGGCTCGACTTCGGCGGGCGGGACTTCGTAGCGGGTGCGGAAGAGTTCCGTGGTCTCGCCGAAGTTGTAGCCGGCCTTGAGGGCGCGGACGTTGGCATCGAGCTGTTCGGGCATGCGTCCAAAGCGCTCTTCGGCCCAGCGGATGGTGGTATCCATGGAGCGGCCGTAGAGCCAGAGGATGAGGCCGAGCGCGTAGAAGTTGCGGGATTTGAACTTCTGGGCGGCGTTCAGCGGCAGGCCATCGAGGGCCAGTTCGTTGTGGTGCGTGATAGGCACGCGGACGACCTGCCACCTGGCGAGCGAGCCATCCTCAAGGGGATTGCTCGGATAGCCGGCCTTCTTGAGGTTGCTGGCGTTGAACTCGTCCTCATCGACGATGAGGAGGCCGCCTTCGCGGAGGTCGTTGACGTTGGTGCGCACGGCGGCGGGATTCATGGCGACGAGGACGTCGGGCTGATCGCCGGGGGTGCGGATATCGGTGCTGGCGAAGGAGAGCTGGAAGCCCGAGACGCCTGGCAGGGAGCCGGTGGGGGCGCGGATTTCGGCGGGATAGTCGGGGAGCGTCGCGAGGTCGTTCCCGAATACCGCCGTGGTCTTGGTGAACTGGGTCCCCGTGAGCTGCATGCCATCGCCGGAATCGCCGGCGAAGCGAATGGTGACGCGGTCGAGTTCCTCGACGGCGCGCTCGGGACGAACCGGGCTCTCTGTTGTCATCGGCCTGCTAACCACCCTCTTGTTTCTCCATCACCTGGTGGGGGCGTGGAGGTAGGTTGAGAACGTCCTCGGGGAATTCTTCCGCGAGGTGACGGAGGAGGTCCCCCGTGCGGATGAGGCCGGTGACCCGGGCCCCATCGACGACTGGCAGGGTGCGGTATGAATGTTGCTGCAAGATGGCGATGGCCTCGCCCACGGTGGCGCTGGAGGCGACGGTGCGGGGGGAGGCGGTGCAGACGCCGCCGACGGGCTGGCTCCAATCGAAGCCTTCGTCCATGCAGCGGGTCAGCAGGTCGCGTTCGGTAAAGATGCCGGTGAGCTGGCCCGCATCGATGGTGACCACGCAGGACCGGGAGCCTTCGCGCATGAGTTCGAGGGCGCGGGAGACGGGATCCTGCGGGGAAACGGCGACGGGTTCCTCGAGTGGGAGGTTCGAGAGTTGCTGGTCGACAAATCGGCTTAGCCGCGATCGGTCCATGTCCGCCTGTTTTCGTTGAGCATTCGGTCAGGCGTGCCCGCCCCACGCACTGGCGATGGGGCATACCGTACCCGGGTTAGTGTAGCCGATTCAATTCACAAGTGCAGGGTGCGGGCGGCTTCTATGCCCGGGTGGCACCCTGATCTCTGGCGCCTCCACCGCCCTGTCACTGCACGGCCGCGCAAACGGGGTCGATAACCCAACTACCGGCGGCTGCCGGCGCGGAGCGCATGTCCATGGCTTCGAAAGCGATCCAGACCGTCCGGGCGGGCGTCCTCGATGCCTCGCTGTACGACGATCTGTCCACATCTGCTCTGCCTCGCGTGTCGCGGGGCGCAATCCTGACCGCGCTGAGCCGCGCGTTCGACCTTGCCGAAGGGCGGCGGCCGGGCCATGCCCAGCGCGTGGCGTATGTCGGCGTGGCGCTGGCGGAAGACCTCGGCCTGACGGGCCACCGGCTGGAGGAGGTCTTCTTCGGATGCCTGCTGCACGATGTTGGCATGGCGGCGACGGCGCCGGTGACGCGTGACGGGCCAACGCCGCTGCGTCCGGGAGCGCGCGGGCTGGCGGCGGTGCCGCAGGGTGGCTGGGCCGATGTCATCGAGGCGCTGACGCTGCACTGCGAGCAGGGCGCGAATGTCGCGCGGCGGCTCGGGCTGGGCGAAACGGTGGCGCGGGCGGTGGCTTCGCATCATGACTGCTGGGACGGGAGCGGCATCGGCGCGAACCCGGGCGAAAAGCTGACGCAGGTGGCGCGCATCGTGGCGGTGGCGGACCGCGTGGAGACGATGTTCGACGGCGAAGGTTCGCCGCTCATCGTGCGCCGGCGGGGACCGCGGATGGTCCGCGAAATGGGCGGGACGGAGATCGACCCGGAACTCGCGGAACGGATGGCGACGCTGGCATCGCGGGATGAGTTCTGGCTCGGGTTTTATGACAACGACCTCGCCGCGAGCCTGATGGGGCTGAACTACGGCGGGGTGATGGGCCGCGAGGAGCTGTTCGATTTCCTTGGTGTGATTAGCGATGTGGTGGACGGACGGAACGGCCGCGAGACGGGACGCGGGCGCCGGGTGGCGGAGTTGGCACGGCGGGTGGCCCTGACCTGCGACATGCCCGAACGGCGGGCGGACCTGGTGAAGGTGGCGGCGCTGCTGCAGGACCTGGGCACGCTCGGGGTGCCGGCGCATGTGCTTTCGAAGCCAGACATCCTCAGTATTGAAGAGATGGGGACGGTGCAGATGCACCCGACCTACGCGCGGGACATCTTGAGCGAAGTGCCCGGCCTCGGCGCGCCCGCCTGGTGGGTGGGCTGCCACCACGAACGCGTGGATGGGAAGGGCTACCCGGGGATGCTTGAGGGGGACGAGGTGCCGGTGGAGGCGCAGGTCATCGGCCTGTGCGAGGCGTTCGACGCGTTAACGAGCGACCGGCCCTACCGCAAGGCGATGACGCGCGATGACGCGATGGAGGTGCTCCGCGGGCTGAGCGGCACGCGCTTCGATGGGCGGGTAGTGGATGCCTTCGATACGGCGGAAGGGCCGTTCACAGCGCCGTAACGGCGGGCGGGCATAGAATGCGCGCGATCCACGAGGAGGCGCGCCATGCACACGAACGTCATCTCCATCTCGCGGCAGGTTGGGTCGGCGGGCGAGGAGGTTGCCTCGGCCGTCGCGCAGGCACTGGACTTCCGGCTCATCGACTACCAGGTGATCCAGGCGGCGGCCGAGGACGCGGGGGTTTCGCCGGAGACAGTGAGCGAGGCGGAGCACACGCCATCGCTGATGACGCGCATCCTCGAGGCGCTCGCGAAGAACCCGACCATGCCGGTGGCGGCGTGGGCCGACCCGATGCCGCTCACGACGAGCCCGCTCTTCACATCCACGGACTACCGGACGTTCGTGGAGGATGTCATCCGGGATGTGGCGCAGCAGGGCCAGTGCGTCATCGTCGGGCACGCGGCGCAGGTGATCCTGCGGGACCGCTTCGACACGATGCGGGCACTGGTTACCGGGTCGACGCAGCACCGGGCGCGCCGCATCATGTCGGGGATGGGCGTGGACGAAAAGACGGCCCTGAAGACGATCGAGCGGACCGATAACGAACGGGTCGATTACTTCCGGCGGTTTTACGAGACAGGATGGCTGACACCCAGCACGTACGACATCTGCATCAGCACGGACCGGCTGAACCCGGCGCAGGCGGCGGAACTCATCGTCTCGGCGGCACGGCTGCGCTAAGGGTCCTGTGGGTGGCGCTGCTCCTGCTGGGCGCGGCGCTCGCGGGCTGCGGCGATGGCAATGACGATGCGAAGCCGGCGGCCGATGGCGCGACGGCGGGCGCATCGACTTCGCAACCGAAGACGGCGAAGGAAGTGATGCCGGACCTGGGTGCGCAGGGCTACCGGCTGGTCGCGCAGGAGGCGGACCCGGGCGGGGTGCTGACGGGCACGGATTCGTGGCGGGCGATTTTCCAGAAGGGCGGCACGGCCGCGGGCACGCTCGTCGCCATCTACGGGTATACGGACGCGGAAACGGCGAAGAGGGAGTTCGCGACGAAGGCGGCGGCGCTCAGGGTCCCGAGTTCGGACTTCCTTGGGGTGTCGACGAAGTTCGTGGATGCGCCGTCGCCGCAGGCCGGGGATGAGCGCAAGAGCTACGTGAGCGAAAAGCCCGATAATGCCGGGAACCGTGCGTGGACCGACGCCTACCGCATCGGGCGGTACGTGGTCATCGTGCAGCTGCTGGATTCGGCGCAGGGCGGGGAGCAGCTTGGCCTGAGGGACTCGATCGCGAAGGCGATCGTCGCGAAGGCGCGCTGAGGGCGGCTACTCGAGTGCCACCCAGGCGGCGCTGAACGGCGGCAGCCGCAGCAGCGAACCGGCGAGCGAACGGTCGAGGGTGCGTTCGGTGGCGATGATGACGCGCCCGGGCGCGGGCATGGGCAGCGACGCCACGCCGGCCGACGTATTCACCGCGACGAGCACGGCACGGCCTTCGGCGGCCCGGCGGATGAAGGCGACGGTGAGGTCGTTCGCCGCGAGGAGTTCGAGGGTGCCTTCGCGGAGGGCTGGCTCGTTGCGGCGCGCCCAGGTGGCGTCGCGGTAGAGCGAGAGCATGGAATCGGGGTCGTGGTCCTGCGCGGCGACGCTGATATCGGCGGGGCCGAAGGGGAGCCACGGCTCGGCCCTGGAGAAGCCACGGCCCGGGGAGGCATCCCACTGCATGGGTGTGCGCGCCGGGTCGCGCCAGATGGAGTGGTAGCGGGCGGGATCCTGCCGGCGTTCCTCGGGGATGGCGGTGTTATCGACCATGCCGATTTCGTCGCCGTAGTACACGAACGGCGTCCCGCGCAGGCCGAGCAACAGGAGTGCGGCGGCACGGCCGCGTTCATCGCCGCGGCCATCGGAATTGTGGCGGCTGATGAAACGGGGACGGTCGTGGTTGCCGAAGGCCCAGCAGGGCTGCGCGCCAGGCGGCAGGTCGCGTTCGCTGCTTTCGATGAGGCGATGGATGGTGCGCGCATCCCAGGGGGTGAACCCGCCGCGCAGGTCGGATTCGTGAATGAACTGGAAGTTGAAGGCGAGGTGGAGGCCGTCGAGCTTCTCGCCACCGTAGTAGTTCGCGATTTCCGCGGGGGTGCCGAAGACCTCGGCGACGGCCATGCGCTCGTCGTAGGCATCGAAGACGCGGCGGATGCCGCGCACGGTTTCGAAGACGTCCGGGTAGTTGCGGTTGTTGGTCCAGAGGAACTGGCGGTAGGTGGAGTGGCCGGGGGTCCATTCCGGGTTGGGGGGGTTGTCGGCGAGATCGGGATGCTTCACGACCATGCCCATGACGTCGATGCGGAAGCCATCGATGCCGCGGTCGAGCCAGAAGCGGAGGACGTCGTGCATCGCGGATTCGACCTCGGGGTTGCGCCAGTTGAGGTCGGGCTGTTCGCGCAGGAAGGAGTGAAGGTAGTACTGGCCGGTGTGCTCGTCGAACGTCCAGGCGGGGCCGCCGAAGGCGGAGACCCAGTTGTTGGGGAAGCCGCCGCCGGGTGGGGGGTCGCGCCAGACGTACCAATCGCGGTGGGCGGCATCGCGGCTCGAGCGGGAATCGATGAACCAGGGGTGCTGGTCCGAGGTGTGGTTCGGAACGTAATCGAGGAGGATGCGGATGCCGCGGCGGTGCGCTTCGGCAATGAGGCGTTCCATGGCGGCCATGTCGCCGAATGCGGGGTCGACGCCGCGGTAGTCGGAGACGTCGTAGCCGAAGTCCTTCATGGGGGAGGGGAAGGTGGGGGAGAGCCAGATGGCGTCGATGCCGAGGGAGCGGGGGGTGCCATCGTTGAGGTAATCGAGGCGGCGGATGATGCCTTCGAGGTCGCCGATGCCGTCGCCATTGGCGTCCTGGAAGGAGCGGGGATAGAGCTGGTAGAAGACGGCGGATCGCCACCACTCGTGGCCGGCTTGGTCGTGCACGGGCCCAGTGTACGGGGGAGGGCGTGCCGCGTGTGAGCGGGATTGCGAGGGGCAAAAGGAAGGGCCCGGGCTGAATGCCCGGGCCCCCAGTTCCGTAGAGAGGCCGAAGCCTTCTAGGAGGAGGTCACCTCCAGCGAAAAGGTCCGGCCGTAACTACGACTGTGACAGTCCATTCGCACCACCTCCTTTCTTGCGGAGAACGGTAACAATTTGACGGGGAGGGCGTCAATGGGTTTTTCCCGGGGTGGGAACGGGGAAGCAAAATCAAATCGCACTCGATTTCAGGCGAGTTTCCAGTAGAGTTTGGCGGGCCGGGCGAGTGCGCGCGGCGGCCGAATTCGAGGAATCCTCTGAGGGGGTGGGCACGATGGTGCATGCGCTGAACGGCGTCCGTGTGGTTGAGTTCTGTGACGAGCTTGGTTCGTACGCGGGCCGGTTGTTGGCGGACCTTGGGGCGGAGGTCATCAAGGTCGAGCCGCCAAAGGGTGGGTTCGAGCGAAACTCGCCGCCGTACATCGGCGAAGCAGCGAACCCCGATGCGGCGCTTCCCTTCTGGGTGCACAACACGTCCAAGCGGTCGGTGGTGCTGGACCTGGATTCGGCCGAAGGGCAGGCGCGGGCGCGCGAGCTGGCGCTGACCGCGGATATCGTGATCGAGGACAACCCGGTGGGGTACCTGGCGGCGCGTGGGCTGGGCTACGAGGCCCTCGCGAAGGAGAGCCCGCGGCTGGTGTACGTCTCGGTGACGGGTTTCGGGCAGACGGGGCCGCACGCGCACTACGCGTATTCGGACATCATCGGGCAGGCGATGGGCGGCGTGATGACGCTCGCGGGCGACCCGGCGGACCCGCCGAACCTGCTCTATGGGAAGCAATCGGACATCTCGGCGAGCATCCACGCGGCGGTGGGGGCGCTTTCGGCGCTGCGCGTGGCGGAGGCGACGGGCGAGGGCCAGTGGGTCGAGACGTCGGCCCAGGAAGCGCTTTCGGTATCGCAGGAAACGGCGATGCAGCAGTGGGACTTCCAAAAGCACAACCGCGTGCGCGTCGGGGGGCTCGGGCGGTCGGTCGTCAGCATCCCGGGGTACGGGCTCTATGAGACGACGGACGGGCACGTGTTCGCGATGGCGGCGGGGCTCGCGGGCGCTGGCTTCGACGAGCTGGTGAACTGGATGCGCGAAGAGGGCATGCAGGAAGACATGGACGAGGAGCCGTACGCCGAGCTCGCGGCCGGGATGAGCATGCGGAAGGTGATGCTGATGCTCGCCGACCCATCGGCGGCGGCGGAGATGGCGCCCGCGCTGGCGCACATGCAGGGGATCGTCACGCGCTTCTTCGCGAGCATGACGGCGGAGAAGGCGTACGTCGTGGGGCAGGGCCGGAGGCTCCTCATCGGCATCGTCTCGACGCCGGCCGACCTGGGCCGGAATCAGCAGCTGCGTGGCCGGAACTGGTTCGTGAAGCTGCCTTCGCCGAACGGGGGCGAAATCGAGTTCCCGGGCGCGCCCTACCGCCTGTCCGGGACGCCGGTGGAGATCAAGGCGCCGCCGAAGCTGGGCGAGGCGAAGGCCGAGGCGTTCGTGCCGCGTGCGGTGCGTCCCGCCGTGGGCAAGGCAGCACTGCCGAAGCGGCCGCTGGATGGCATCCGGGTGACGGACTGCTCGTGGTTCGGCGCCGGGCCGATCGCGGGGATGTACATGTCGTGCCTGGGGGCCGAAGTCATCCGGCTGGAATCCGAGGCGAAGATGGACGGCCTGCGCATCGGTGCGCCGGCGGCGCTGAACCCGGATGGGACATCGAAGACGGGGTACAACGTCTCGGGGTACTTCAACAACTTCAACACGGCGAAGCTTTCGATGCAGCTGAATCTGAATACGGAGAAGGGCCAGGAGATCGCGTACCAGCTGATCGAGAAGTCCGACGTGTTCCTGACGAACTTCACGCCGCGCGTGATCGACAAATGGCGGCTCGGGTACGAGGACGTGCTGCGGGTGAACCCGAAGATCGTGGCGGCGTACGCGCCGATGCAGGGCATGGAAGGGCCGCACCGCGATTACCTCGGATTTGGGGGCGTGCTCACGCCGGTGACGGGCTTCAGCGCGATGTCGGGCTTCCCGGACCGGCCGCCGATCGGCGTGGGGACGAACTACCCGGACTACGTCATCAACCCCGGGCATGTGACGGTCGCCATTCTCGCGGCGCTGCGGCACCGGGGGCTTCACGACGAGGGCCAGTGGGTGGACCTGCCTCAGATCGAGTCGGTGGTGAACGCGCTGGGGACGGCGGTGGCCGAGCACCTGGCGAACGGCACGAACCCGACGCGGGCGGGCAACCGGAATCCGATCGCGTCGCCGCACGGGGCGTTCCGCTGCCAGGATGACCCGGAGTCGGTGGATTCGCCGGACCGGTGGCTGGCCATCGCCTGCCGGAGTGACGCCGAATGGGCGGCGCTGTGCGAGGTGTTCGGCCACGCGGAGGCGGCGAAGGATGCGCGGTTCGTGACGTTCGCCGCACGGAAGGCGAACGAGGACGCGCTCGAGGCGCTGGTGGGGGAATGGACGCGGCCGTGGAAGGCGGAAGCGGCGATGGAGGCGCTGCAGGCGCGCGGTGTGCCGGCCGGAGTCGTGCAGACGGCGCAGGACGTGCTCGACCGCGACCCGCACCTGAAGGCGCGCGAGTACTACCAGTATCTCGACCACCCGGAGACCGGCCGCAGCGCCTACGACATCCTCGCGGCACGGTTTTCGAAGACGCCGATCTTCCATGCCGCGCCCGCGCCCCTCTTCGGGGAGCACACGTTCGACGTGTGCGAGCGGGTGCTGGGGATGAGCATGGACCAGATCACGGAGCTGCTGGCGGAGGGAATCCTGGCCTGACCGGAGGGGGCCGCGAAGTGACTCACGGCCCTGCCGCTACTTCCCCATGCTGCTGTCGCCGCGCGCATACTGGCGCGCGGCGAGGGCCATGGACTCGGCCACTTCGCGCACCAGTTCGGGCGGGGAGATCACGAGCGCTTCGTGGCCCCAACCGCGCACCCAGGGGACGAATTCGAGCAGGCTGGGCAGGCGCAGTTCGAGCCGCACGCGGCCGTCCTCAAGCGGGATGAGGCGCTGGGTGGAGTGCCAGTTCGTCTCGCGGACGCGGTCGGCGACGGCGCGGCCGAATTCGACCGCGATCTCGTAGTCGTCGTCGCCGCCGAGCATGACGCCCCAGCTACGGCGGAGCTGTTGCTGCACATCGTCCAGGCCCGTGGGTTCGAAGGAACGCTCGGTGAGGGTCGCGGCGATGATGCGGTCGGCCTTGAACATGCGAATTTGGTCGTGTTCGTGGCTGAAGCCGATGACGTAGGTGGCGGCACCGTTGGGGCTTGGCTCGAGGAGGTACGGGTCGAGGAGGGTGCTGAGGACGGCGCCGGCGCGTTGCGAACGGTATTGCAACTGGACGCTGAGGGCGTCGGCCCAACCTTCGGTGAGGGTGCGAATGACGGCGACGTGCGAGCGGCTCGCGGGGCGCTGACGCTGCTGGGCGATGGCGCCGAGGACCTGCGAGGCGATGCTGGGCGGCAATGCGCCCGCGAGCTTCTGCAGCGCGGAGAGGGCGTCGGGATCGGGCTCCCACTGGTGGCGGAAGAACTGGCGGGTGGCAAGGTACATGGCGCGGGCTTCTTGCAGGCTGAAGCGGACTGAGCCGATGGGAGTGGCGCCGGGCATGAGCCGCCAGCGGCGCCCGTCGCCTTCGATGAGGGGGACGTTGAGTTCGCTTTCGAGGACGGCGAGGTCTCGTTGGATGGTGCGGGAGCTGTAACCGGTGCGCTCGGCCAGTTCGGAGGTCTTGAGCCCGCGGGGGTTCTGCCGCAGGAGGTTTTCGATTTCGACGAGACGCGCGGACCGGCGAACCTGCTCCGTCATCCGATACCCCTTCCGCCTGGAGCCCCGGCAGGCTCCGCTCTCTGGGTGCGCACGATAGGGTGCCATCGCGACAGCTCTTGTCGCGATGGACGGCCGATGGACAAAATTCGGTCCATGGTCCGGGGCGGATCGGGGCCCGGGGACCCAAGTGGGCGGCTGGCGTAGGCTAGGGGCATGGGCGAAAAGCACGAACTGGGGCAGGTCGCGCACATTGCGCCGGAGGCGATCGGGCAGCCGGGGCAGCGGCGTTTCCGGTTGCGGGCGCTGGCGGCGGGGGGCGAGTTCGTCTCGCTCTGGCTGGAGAAGGAACAGCTCGCGGCCGTGGGCGATGCCATCGAGAGCGTGCTCGAGGACGCGGAGTACCGCTACGAGCGCACGCCGATGGACGACGCGGACCCTGCACCCGTGTTCCCACTCGATGCGGACGTGGAGTTGCGGCTGTCCCAGCTTTCGATGGGTGTGAGCCAGGACGACCGCCTGATCGTGCTCATGGGCTCCGAAGGCGGCGATGACGACGACGAGGGCGATTCGTTCACGCTCGCGTTCGACTACCGGCGGGGCTACGAATTGCGGCGCGCGATCCGTGATGTGGTGGCCGCGGGGCGCCCGCCGTGCCCGCTCTGCAGCGCGCCCATGGACCCGGGCGGCCACATCTGCCCGCGCACGAACGGGCATCACCCGCGCTAACGGCCGGGCAATTCGAAAACGCGAGCGATCATCGCCGCCACCGACGGTTTAACCCCATCACCAGCTTTCGCGCGCTACCGCTCGACGATGATCGGGGTAGGTGTGGGCGTGGTGGGGGGCGTGGGTGTGCCGCGCACCGTGGGCGTCGCCGTCGCAGTCGGGCTGCTGACGGCGGTGCGCGACGCGGACGCGGATGGTGACGCCGACGCGCGCGGGCTGGCCGAAGCGGACGGCGACGGGGAGGCCACGGGCGCGGGCTCGTCGTCGCCGGGTCCGGTGGCGATGGGCGGCTCGTACGGCGGGATGGGGGGCAGGTCCGCGGCGCGGGCAGCGGTGGTGACGAGGCTGGCGGGCCCGGCAGCTTCAATAAAGATGGGGCCGCGGTTGAGGGCGATTTCGAGTCCCTGCCGGTCGTAAAAGCGCGTGCGGTCGAGGCGATCTTTCTTGCGCCAGGTGCCTTCGATGGCGCGGCCGTCGAGGAAGACGGTGGCGGGGCCTTCGCCAAACTGCTGGAGGAGGACATGGCCGGAGAAATCGACCACATCCCAGGGAACGCGCATGACGATGACGTTCTTGAAGGCGAGCGGCCTGCCGGTGACCGCGTCCTTGTGCTGCCCGCCGGATTGGTAGCGCAGCCACGAGCGGGAGGTTTCGTCCCAGTGCCATTGGATGACCGATGCGGCGTACCGGCGCTCCTGGAAATTGACCTCGAAGGCGCCGACGGCGGGCGCCGAGGCGGTGCCTTCGCCGTCGGCCTTGAAGCGCCAGGGGGCGAGCGTGGATGGACCGCCGTAGGCGAGGCTGGCGGCGGCGGTGCGCAGTTTCTTCGTGACGCCGACCAGGTTATAGGGGGCGTAGCGGTCGGACGAGCGGTAGTAGGCGACGTCGGAGACGGGGAGAAAGGCATCGAGGTCGCGGACGTTCCAATCGTAGATCTGGCCGATGGCGTTGGCTTCGTTGCCGGTGACGGCGCCGCCGGCGTGGCCGTAGAGGGCGCCGAGTTCGCTGGCCCAGACGACGAACGGGGTGCGCGCGGAGCGAACGGGGGAGACGGCATCGGCGTCCTGGCGCCAGAAGACGGCCATGAAGCGGGTGATTCCGCCCTCGACGAACGCTTCGTAGACGAGGTCGGCGCGGTCGAGGCCGCTCTGGGGATAGGCGGAAGGGCTGTTATCGACCATGACGGCAAGGGGCAGGGTGTCCTTGCGCGCGAGCCATTCGGATTCGGTCATGGGGGCGCCATCGAGCAGGCCGGCGAAGCGGATGTCCCCGGCGGTGGGCGAAGCCGGGGCCGTGGGCGGCGGCGAACTGCCGGCGGCCGTCGCGGCGCCGGTCGCGGTCTCGACGGTCGGGTGCGCGGCGGCGGGGCTGTCCGAGGACTGGAGGAGCGCGAAGAGGGTGGCGACTGCGCCAGCGGCGGCGATCACCACGGCAGCGAGGATGACCGCGACCCGCCTCCCCGAAGGACCCTGCAGCCACGTCCGCAACGGCGCCATCGCTGGCGATGCTACGGAGCGGGGAATGCGCGGGCAACGCGGTGTAAAGGGCAGGGTGAAGGCAGCTTCGCGGTTGCCAGTGGCGGGGGCTGCGCGGGAGAGTGTGGCAATGAAGCGCATCGGGATCCTTACGAGCGGCGGCGACGCGCCGGGCATGAACGCGGCAGTCCGGGCGGCGGTACGCACGGCGGTGGTGCACGGCGTGGAGATGGTGGGGTATCGCGACGGCTACGCGGGGCTGGTGGCGGGCGATTGGTTCGCCCTCGATGACCGTGCCGTCGGCAACCAGATCCAGCACGGCGGGACCTTCCTCGGGACATCCCGTTGCCCGGCATTCATGGAGGCGGAGGTGCGGGCGGGCGCCGCGCGGCGGATGCTCGCCGATGGAATCGAGGCGCTGGTGGTGGTGGGCGGCGATGGCAGCTTCCGCGGCGCGCTGGCGCTGCAAGAGGAGCACGGGGTGCTGGTCGCCGGTATCCCGGGGACGATCGACAACGATGTCTGGGGCACGGACCACACGGTGGGCTTCGACACCGCGGTGAACACGGCGGTGCGGGCCATCGACCAGGTGCGGGATACGAGCGAATCGACGGGGATGATGTTCTACGTGGAGGTGATGGGGCGCACGAGCGGTGCGATCGCGCTGCACGTGGCGCTGGCGGCGGGGGCATCGGGGGTGTTCATCCCGGAGGCGCGCGACGAAGTGGGGGGCATCATCGACCGGGTGCGGGCCTCGGAGGCGCGGGGCAAGCGCAGCCACATCATCGTCGTGGCGGAGGGCGAGGAGGCGGGGGGCGCTTTCGCCATCGCCCGGCAGGTGGCGGCGCGCTTCGAGCACCCCTACCGGGTGGTGGTGCTCGGGCACATCCAGCGCGGCGGCAGCCCGACGGCGCTCGACCGGATCGTGGCGGCGCAATCGGGGGCGATGGCGGTGGAGGAGTTGGTGGCGGGCCGGACGGGGATGATGATCGGGATGCGCGGGGGCTGGCCGGTGGCGGTGCCGCTCGCGGAGGTGGTCGCGAACGGCCACCCGGGGCCGCGGCATGACCTCATCGGGCTGGCGCACCGCATCTCGGGCTGAGGGTCAGACCTTCCGGAGTTCGTTCGAAAAGAGCGCGACGACGAGGGTGAGGACGACGGCGACGGCCATCCAGGCGCCGACGACGTGCGGCGCGCCCCAGTCGTCGATCATTCGCCCCATAACGAGCGCGGCGAAGGGCGTGGTGCCCCACATCATGGTCTGGAGCGACATGACCTGGCCGCGGTACGCCTCATCGGCCTTGAGCTGCATGAGCGAGGAATTGAGGGCGGAGTAGATGCTGTGGAACAGCCCGGCCACGGCGAGGATGGCGATCGAGAGCAACAGGTTCCGGGAGAGGGCGAAGGCGCCGACCGAGGCGGAGTAGGTGAGGCAGGTCCAGACCATGAACTGGCCGGTCTTGCCGCGGCCCGCGAAAACGGCGACGAAGGCACCGCCGATGAGCGAGCCGGCGCCGACCGCGGCTGCGAGGTAGCCGTAGGCGCTCTGGTCGGAGTGGAGGACATCGCGGGCGAACACGGGGAGGAAGGTGACGTAGGGGTACACGACGATGCTCGGAAGGAAGGCCATGACCACGATCACGAGCATGAGGCGGTCGCGGACGACGTACTGGAGGCCCTGGGCGATGCTCTGGAACATGCCCGGCCGGTTTTCGACATGGCCGGCGCGGCTGGGCTTCAGGAACCATGTGAGCACGGCGGAAAGGCCCAGGCAGAGCGCCTGCAGCTGGAACGCGCCCTGTGTGCCGACGGTGCCGATGAGCGCGCCGCCGATCGCGGGCCCGATGACGCGCATGGCGTTGCCCCCGAGGGCGTTGAGGGCGACGGCATTGGTGAGGTCCTCGCCGGGGACGCTGTGATAGACGAGCGACATGCGGATCGGGCCGGCGAGGGCTTCAACGATGCCGGCCGCCATGGCCGCGGCGTAGACCATCCAGATGGCGATGGCGTCGGCCATGATGAGCGCGGCCAGGGAACCGGCGATGGCCGCGCTGGTGGTGGTGTAGATGACCAGCTGGCGGCGGCGCTCGACGCGGTCGGAAAGATAGCCGCCGACGGGCGAGAGCAGCAGGAGCGACGCGCCACGCACCAGGGCGACGATGCCGAGGCTGGTGGCCGAGCCATCGAGGTCGTGCAGCACGAGCCAGCCCATGCCGATGGTCTGCACCCAGGAACCGACCTGGAGCGCCATGGAGCTGCCGAGCAGTACGCGGAAATCGCGGTGGGCGAGAGCGGCGAGCGGGCGCCCGGTCGCGATGAGGCCGCCGCGACCGGATGCGGACTCTTCGCCGGAGACGGAGCGTGTCGCCAGAGGAGGCTCCCGGAGTCGGTTGACCGTTCGAAGCTACAGGACGTTGGGCAAACGGGGAATCGAATCAGCGCGGAAATGGCACGTCGCGCTGAACCTCATGGCCGGGCGTGGCAGAGGCCGGACCCGGCGTCGGTGAAGGTGCCCTTGCCGATGGGCACGAAGCTCCAGGAGTAGCTGCCGGGGCGGAGTTCGAACGCGAGGACGCCGTTGGTCTTGCCGTCGCGGGCTTCGCTATTGGCGACGTTGACGAAGAACGGGTAGAGCGCGCCGCCGCCGGTGCCCGCGACGAAGCCGCGAATACCGAAGGCTTCGTCGCGGGCGCCGGCGGCGTCCAGGGGGGCGAAGCGCTCGTAGTGGTGGTCGTGGCCGGCGGCGAAGAGATCGACGCCGCTGCGGTAGAGCAGCGCCCAGGCGGGAAGGAGCCCGGCCGGGTCCTGGCCGTGGATGCCCGAGGTGAAGACGGGGTGATGCGTGAAAACGAGGGTGCACTGCGCCGTGCTCGCGGCGAGATCGGCTTCGAGCCAGCGGTACTGGGGCGAACCGGGGCCGCAGCCGCCGGCCTCGGCGCAGTTGCTGTTCAGGCCGATGATGTGCCATTCGCCAAGTTCGAAGCTGTACCAGCCCTTGCCGCGTTCGCCGGCGGTGGCGCCGAAGTAGTCCCAGTAGGGCGCCGCGCCGGGGGTGAGGTAGTCGTGGTTGCCGGGGACTGGCTTGATCCGGGCCTTGAGCGGCCCCCAAGCGGGTTCGAAACAGTCGCGGAACTGCTGCGCGGTGCCCTTGTCGTAGGCGACATCACCGGCAAGGGCGATCGTGCCGTCGTGGGCGGCGAGCCAGGCGGCAACGAGCTCGTCGTTCTGCTCTTCGCAATCGGCGGCATCGGCGACCACGAACAGGGTGACGCCGTCGGGCTCCACCTGCGGGGGCGAGGGCTGAGCGACCGGAGTTTGGAGTGCCGGGATGGCGGTGGGAGTCGCGGAGGGTGAAGGGCCGCCGCACGCCGCCATGAAGGCGCCCAGGATGGCCAGGGCAATGAGCGGAACAGCGGTGATTGGGCGCCGGGCGGCCATGCGCCATCGTGGGCGGGGCGGCGAGCAACGGGCAAGGCAGGCAGGGCTCGGCTACGATGAAACGACCCACCCAGCGGGAGCATCGCCCATGCCGGACCCATCCTCGGAATCCCTGCGCCTCTTTGGCGAGCGCTACAACATCGACCCGGCGGTGATGTCGTCGCTGCTTTCGACGGCGCTGAGCCACGGCGGCGACTTCGCCGAGCTGTTCTTCGAACACAGGGCGAACAGCGCGATCACGTGGGAGGACCAGCGGGTGAAGGCGGCCTCGCGGCATATCGCGCAGGGTGTCGGCATCCGGGTGGTGAAGGGCGACGCCATCGGGTACGCGTACACGGAGTCGCTGGAGCTGGACGCGATGCGGCGGGCGGCGGAAACGGCCGGGCGCATCGGCACACGCGACGAGCGGCCCGCGCCGATCGATGCCACGCCGCAGCTGGCGGGGGTGTCGTACTACTCGTCGGATGAGCCGATGAGCGATGCCCCTGCCGCGGCGAAGGTGGCGCTGCTGGAACGCGCGGACCGGGCGGCGCGGGCTCACGACCCGAGCATCGCGCGCGTGGACGCGTCCGTGGGAGACGAACTGAAGTACATCCTCGTGGCGCGCAGCGATGGGCGCGTCGTGGGCGACATCCAGCCGCTGATCCGCATGAATGTGAGCGCGCTGAGCGAACGGGGCGGCAGCCGGCAGGTCGCGCGCACGGGCGGTGGCGGGCGGCTCGGGCTGGAGTACTTCGAACGGGTGACACCCGAGGAGATGGCGCGGGACGCGGCGCGCATGGCGGTGCTCCAGCAGGACGCGATCGAAGCCCCGGCGGGGACGCTGCCGGTGGTGCTGGCCGCGGGCGACAGCGGCATCCTGCTCCACGAGGCGGTGGGCCACGGCCTGGAGGCGGATTTCAACCGCAAAGGCACGAGCAACTACAGCGGGCGCGTCGGGCAGCCGGTGGCGAGTCCGCTGGTGACGGTGATCGACGATGGCACGATCTCGGATTCGCGCGGGTCCATCAACGTCGATGACGAAGGGAATGCGACGCGGCGGAACACGCTCATCGAGAACGGCGTGCTGCGCGGCTACCTGCAGGACGAGATCAGCGCGCGGCACTTCGGCATCGGGTCGTCGGGATCGGGGCGGCGGGAGACGTTCAAGCACTACATCATGCCGCGCATGACGAACACGCTGATGCTCCCGGGCGCTTCGACGCACGACGAGATCGTGCGGAGCGTGGACCGGGGCATCTACTGCGTGGCGTACGCGGGCGGGCAGGTGAACATCTCCAACGGCGACTTCACGTTCTCCGTGACGGAGGCGTACCTGATCGAGGGTGGGCGCATAACGGCGCCACTTCGCAACGTGACGCTCATCGGCAACGGCCCGGATGTGCTTTCGAAGGTGACGATGGTGGGGAACGACTACCAGCTTTCGGACGGACGCTGGACGTGTGGCAAGAACGGCCAGTCGGTGCCGGTGGGAGTGGGCATGCCCACGGTGCTGGTCAGCGGCATGACGGTGGGAGGCACGAACCTTGGCTAAGGGGATGACGGCGATCGAGGTCGCGCGCCAGGCCGTCGAGTTCGCAAAACGGGCGGGGGCGGAGCAGTGCGACGCTTACATGCGCGTCTACGACGAGTCCGAGGTCACCATCCGGCTGGGAGAGACGGAGAAGCTGGTCGAAGCCGGTTCGAAGTCGCTCGGGCTGCGGGTGATCACTGGCGGGCGCACGGCGGTCTGCTCGACGGCGGACCTTTCCGAGGAATCGCTGGAGCGGCTGGCGCGGGAGACGGTCGAACTCGCGCGCATCTCCGCGCCGGACGAGTACGCCGGGCTGCCTTCGCCCGATGACTTCGCGCGGGCAGCGACGGATGGCCTGCAGCTCTACGACGAGCGACTGGGGAGCCTCACGACGGAGGAGAAGATCCGGATGGCGAAGGCGTGCGAGGCGGCTGCCTTCGCGGTAGATCCGCGGATCACGAACTCCGAAGGGGCGACGGTGACGACGCGATCGGGGGAGGTGGCGCTGGCGAACTCGCTGGGCTTCGCCGCTTCCTACCCGGCGACGGCGGTCGCGCTCATGGTCGAAGTGATGGCGGACGATGCCGACGGCAAGAAGCGGAACGACTACTGGTTCAGCTCGGAGCGGAGCCTGCACCGGTTGCTGGAGCCCGAGGAGGTGGGCCGCATCGCGGCGAAGCGGGCGCTGGCGCAGCTGGGCGCGGTGAAGGTGCCGACGAAGCAGGTTCCCGTGGTGTTCGAGCCGATGATGAGCGTCCGCCTGCTGGGGGACTTCGCGGCATGCGCGAACGGCGGCGCGCTCTACCGGGGTGCGACGTTCCTCGCGGGGCGGCTCGACACGGAGGTCGGTTCGCCGCTGGTGACGATCACCGACGACCCGCTGGAGCCGGGACGCGGGGGAAGCCGCCCGTTCGATGGCGAAGGCGTCGCGAGCCGGCGGACGGCGCTAGTCGAGGCCGGCGTGTTCCGCGGCTTCCTGTTCGATAGCTACACGGCGCGGCGGGCGAAGGCGCGCACCACGGGCTCGGCCGCGCGCGGCGTGGAGTCGCTGCCGGCGCCGGCGCCTTCGAACCTGGTCTTCCAACCGGGAGGCACGCCGGCGAGCGAGGTGGTCGCCACGGTGCAGGACGGATTTTTCGTGACCGCGGTGATGGGGCAGGGGTTCAACCCCTCGACGGGGGACTTTTCGCGGGGGGCGGCGGGCTTCTGGATTGAGAACGGCAGGCTCGCGTACCCGGTGACGGAGGTGAACATCTCCGGGCGGCTGGGTGCGATGCTTGCGGCGGTGGACGCCGTCGGTGACGACCTGACGTGGTTCGGCGGCATGGCGGCGCCGACGGTTCGGGTGAGCCGGATGACGGTGTCGGGGCTCTGAGGCAGCTCCCTGCGGCGCGGGAACGGCTCGGGTAGACTCGGGCTCATGGACGAACGTTCGCAACTGGCCGCGCGCCGCGAGGCCATCGCTCGTGGCGCGGGTTTTCACGGGGTGCTGCTGGTGGCGGCGGGGCAACCCATCCCCATCGCCGGGACGGATCAATCGCACGAGTTCCACGCCCACCCGGACCACCGCTATCTCGCGGGGCTCGACGTGCCGGGCGCGGTGCTGACTTTGGACCCATTCGAGGGCTGGCAGCTGTTCGCGCCCGTGCCGGGCATCGAAGACCGCGTCTGGGTTGGCGATGGCGTGCCGCTGGAGGAGCTGGCGGCGCGGGCAGCGATCGACCGCGCACGGCCGCTCGCGGAGCTGGACACCTGGCTGGAGCGGCGCCGCGGCGAACCGATGGCCATCGCGGGCAATCACGACATCCTCCATCGGCCGGAACGGTATGGGCTGGCGCCGTGGGAGGCGCTGGAGCCGGACGTGCATCGCGAGGCGAGCGAGCACATCTCACAGCAGCTCGCGGAGATGCGCCGGACCAAGGACGCGGACGAACTCGAACGGATGCGGGCGGCCGGGGCGGCGAGCCTGCGCGGCCACGTCGCGGCGATGCGCCTGGCGCGGCCGGGGATGACCGAACGGCAGGTCGAGATCGAAATCGAGGCGGAGTTCTTTCGCGCCGGGGCGTTGCGCACGGCGTACGGATCGATCGTGGGGTCGGGGCCGAACGGTGCGATCCTCCACATCGCGCCTTCGAACCGGGACCTGCGCGACGGCGACATCGTGATGGTGGACGCGGGGGCGGAGATCGATGGCTACGCGAGCGACGTGAGCCGCACATGGCCGGTGAGCGGCCGGTTCGAAGGCGCCCAGCGCGACCTGTACCAGCTCGTGCTGAGTGTGCAGGAGGCGGCCATCGCCGATGCGCGGCCGGGCAAGGAGTACCGCGAGCTACACCTGGAGGCGTGCGAACGGATGGCTCGCGGGCTGGTCGACCTGGGCATCCTGCGGGGGGACCCGGCGTCGCTGGTGGAGCGGGACGCGCATGCGCTGTTCTTCCCGCACGGCCTGGGGCACATGCTCGGACTGGCGACGCACGATGCCGGCGGCTGCCTCGCGGGGCGCGCGCCAAGCGACCGTTTCGGGCTGAAGTGGCTGCGGGCCGACCTGCCGCTCCAGTCGGATTATGTCGTGACCATCGAGCCGGGCTTCTACGTGATCGATGCGCTCCTGCGCGACCCCCTGCGGCGCGAGCAGTACCACGACGCGGTGAACTGGGGACGGGTGGATGGCCTCGCCGGGTTCGGGGGAATCCGGATCGAAGACGATGTGCGCATCACCGCCGGGGAGGCGGAGGTGTTGACGGCGGAGATTCCGAAGCAGATCGACGCTGTCGAGGCGCTGCGGCGGGAGGCGATCGAGCGATGACGCTGCCCTTCGAAACGATCAGCATCGAGCAGGTGGCGAAGTACCCACGGCCGGGGATGGCGGTTCCCGGGTTGGTGCGGTTCACGCCCGACAACAAAGCGGTGACCTACGTCTACAGCGCCGAAGGAAACCTGATCCGGAGCCTCTGGCGGTACGAGATCGCGACGGGCGAGCGGCGGATTATCGCGGGGCCGCCGGCGGCATCGACGAGCGAGGCACAGCTTTCGCGCGAGGAGGAACTGCGGCGGGAGCGGGCACGCCTGCGCGACCTCGGGGTCACGAGCTATGAGTTCGCGGCGAAGGCGGCGCGGGAGACACTGCTCATCCCCGGCGGCGGGAAGCTGCTCGTCGCGCTCGATGGCGGCGAACCGGCCGAGGTCCCGGGTTGCGACGGCGCCCTGGACCCGCGGCTGAGCCCGGACGGGACACGCGTCGCCTTCGTACGAGACAACGAGCTGTGGGTAGCGGCTATCCCCAGCGGCGAACCACGCCAGCTGACCGCGGGCGCCGGTGAGGCGATCACGAACGGCGTGGCGGAGTTCATCGCGGCGGAGGAGTTGGACCGCGATCGCGGGTTCTGGTGGAGCCCGGACGGCACGCGGATTGCGTTCATCCAGGCCGATAGCCGCGACATTCCCGAGTACCCGATCGTGCACCAGGGCATGGATGAGCCGGAGGTGGAGCCGCACCGCTACCCGTTCGCGGGCAAGGCGAACGCCATCCTCCGGCTGGGTGTGGTGCCGGCCGAGGGAGGCTCGGTGCAGTGGCTGGACACGGGGCCGGAGACGGACCAGTACATCGCACGGGTGGCATGGCGGCCCGATGGCATGCTCACGACGCAGCTGCTTTCGCGCGACCAGAAGGAGACGCGGCTCATCGCCTTCGAGGCACAAGGGCCGCGCACGCTGATCGAGGAGCGGAGCGAGCCTTGGTACAACCTCTCGCACGACACGCGCTTCCTGGAATCGGGCGAGATCCTCTGGTCGAGCGAACGGACGGGATTCCGGCACCTGGAGCTGCGCTCGGCGAGCGGCGACGTGGTACGGGAGCTGACGAGCGGCGGCTGGATGGTGACCCGGGTCATCGATGTCGACGAGCGCGGGCGATGGGTGTACTTCAACGCCACGCGCGAGGGGCCCACGCAGCGGCACATCTATCGCGTGAGCCTCGATGGCGGCGAGGTGGAGCAGTTGACGACGCGCGCGGGCGTGCACGGCGGGGCGCTCTCGCCGGATGGGAGCATGCTGCTTCGCTTCGACAGTTCGCGGTCGTTCGCGCCCCGGGTGACGCTCGTCGAGGCGGACTTGGGCGCGCCGCTCGCGACCCTCTTCGCGAACGACGGCGCGACGGCAGAGGAACTGGGGCTGACGCCGCCGGACCTGGTGACGCTG
This sequence comes from Dehalococcoidia bacterium, assembly GCA_020847985.1. GTDB lineage: Bacteria > Chloroflexota > Dehalococcoidia > Tepidiformales > Tepidiformaceae > Amarobacillus. The sequence goes on along the minus strand of JADLBC010000008.1, from coordinate 294,297 downwards.
CCCGCGGCCGACGGTGCGACGGAACTGCACGGCGCGATCTACTGGCCGCCAAACGCGGGCGCGGGCGCGCAGCTGCCACTGGTGGTCTCGGTGTATGGCGGGCCGCACGCGCAGCGGGTGATCGACGACTGGGTGATGACGGTGGACCTGCGGGCGCAGTACCTGGCGCGGCGCGGGTTCGCGGTCTTCGTGCTCGACAACCGGGGGAGTGCGAACCGGGGCATGGCGTTCGAGGCGGCAATTCACCTGAACATGGGCGACGTGGAGGTGCGCGACCAGGCTGCGGGAGTTCGCTGGCTGGCGGAGCAGGGGCGCATCGACCCGGGGCGCGTGGGCATCTACGGGTGGAGTTATGGCGGGTACATGACGCTGATGGCGCTCGCGCGGGCGCCGGAGGTGTTCAGCGCCGGCGTCGCGGGGGCGCCGGTGACGCACTGGGACGGGTATGACACGGGGTACACGGAGCGGTACATGAGCACGCCGCAATCGAACCCGGAGGGGTACCGGGTGAGTTCGGTGATGGCACACGTGGATGGGATTCGCGCGCCCCTGCTCATCGTGCACGGGATGATCGACGAGAACGTGCACTTCCGGCACACGGCGCGGCTGATGGTCGCGCTGGCGGCGGCGCAGAAGCCGTATGAGTTGCTGGCGTACCCGGAAGAACGGCACATGCCGCGGGATGCGAAGGGGCTGGAGTACCAGGAACGCCGGGTGCTGGAGTTCCTCGAGCGGGCGCTGGCGGAATAGGGCTTTCCCGCGCGGCGCGAGCGGCTATGCTTTCGCCCACGAACCGGAGGTGGAATGCCATGGAATACGCGCGCCCAGAACTGCTGGTCGAGCCGGAGTGGGTTGCCGAGCACGCGAACGACGCGAACGTGCGCATCATCGATTGCGCGGTGCTCGAGGCGTACCGGCGGGCGCACATCCCGGAGGCTGTGCACCTGCCCGTGCACTACTACATCAAGGAGAAGGACCCGGAGGGCACCGACCACGGGACGCTGGTGATGCCGAAGGAAGAGTTCGAGGCGCTCATGGGCAGCCTCGGCGTCTCCAACGACACGCTCGTCATCACGTACGACGACAACAACGCGCTCGTAGCGTCGCGGCTGTGGTGGGTGCTGAACTACTACGGGCACACGAATGTGAAAGTGCTCAACGGGGGCTGGCATCGCTGGCTGACCGAGGGCCGGCCGGTGACCTTCCATTCGACGCGGGCGCCAAAGGCGACGTTCACGGCCACGGCCCACCCGGAGATCCTCGCGACGGTGGAACAGCTCAAGGACGAGCATGCGAACCCGTCAGCCTGCCAGGTCCTCGATGCGCGCACGGACGGCGAATGGGACGGCACGAACAACCGTGGAAATCGCCGCGCGGGGCGGGTGCCGAACGCTAAGCACCTGGAGTGGGTGCGCTTCGTGACGACGGACGACCGGCGCGTGTTCCTGCCTGCGGACGAGATCCAGGGGCTGCTGGACGAAGCGGGGATCGCGCGGGACAAGCCGACGATCACGTACTGCCAGGGCGGCATCCGGGCTGCGCACGCGGCGTTCACGCTCACACTGCTCGGGTACGACAACGTGCGGGTGTACGACGGATCGATGCGCGAATGGGCGAACCGGGATGACACGCCGCTGGTGAAGTAGCGCCGGCGGTCAGCTGCCGGCGAGCTGGGCAAGGACGAGCGCGTCGGTGGGGAAGGCGAGCGCGGGCGGGCTGGCGGGGTCGAAATAGGCGAGCTCGGTGAGTTCGCCGTCGGCGGGGTGCAGGGTGCCACCGGCGACGGCGCCTTCGAACCAGATACCGACGGTGTGCTGGCCCGGGTTGTGGAAGTTCGAGTGCACAGCGACCACAGCGCCGAGTTCGACGGCGAGGCCGGTCTCCTCCTCGAATTCGCGGCGGGCGGCGTCGCGGACGTGTTCGTCCCATTCGACGTAGCCGCAGGGGATGCACCAGAGGCCGGCATAGACGCCGGTGGCACGGCGCCCGAGCAACACCGCCCCGGCCGGGTTTCGCAGCACGACGGCGACGCCGCAGGCCGGGTTCAGGTAGCGGACATAGCCGCAGGCGCGGCAATAGGGGCGCGGGCGGCCGCCCGGCGGGTCGAACACGAGCGCGGCGCCGCATTCGGGACAGAAGGTGCGGCGCTCGGCGAGGGATGACATGGGAGCGATGCTTAGAGGTCGAGTTCGACTTCGATGACACCATCGACGACGCGCAGGGGGTAGGACGCCACGGGCCGGAAGGCGGGGAGGGCGGTGGCCTTGCCGGAAGTGACATCGAAGGTCGCGCCGTGGCGGGGGCATTCGATTTCGCAGCCGTAGAGCTTGCCCTCGGCGAGGGGGCCGTCGTCGTGGGTGCAGCGGTCCTCGATGGCGTGGAAGCCGCCGCCGCAGCTGGCGACGAGGATGCTGTAGTCCCCGACCTGGAAGTCGCGCGTTTCGCCGTCGGGGATATCGGCGGGACCAAGGGGTACGAAACGAATGCTCATCTCGGAGCGAGCGTACCACCGTGGCGGGGTTCGTTGACAGCCCGGCGGGGGTGCCTACCATGGGGGCGCGCCCGGGGCGCCGCGAAGGTGGCCGGGAGAGGGAGCGACAGACGTGGCAGATCTGCAGGCAACGGCGGAACAGTTCGCGAGGGACCTCATCGCACAGAACATGGGCGGGCTGATGATGGTGTTCACGCCCAACGGGATGATGCAGGCGATGGCGCTGCAGCAGCAGTTGGCGGCGCAGGGGGGGCAGCCCCAGGCCACGGGTTCGAAGGTGGAAGTCATTGGCAAGGACGGCGAGGACAGCCTCGCGGAGGTCACGCTCCTCGGCGCGGACACGGCGGTGACGCTGAGCACGCGCTGGAAGGAAGACGCGACGGGCTGGAAGATCGATCAGATCGCGGTGAAGGTCTGACCAGCCTCGGGTGAGCGCGCGCACCGGGGCCAGGCGGCGAATGCGGGCTCTTCCTGTTTCCAGCCGGGCGGCCCTGTAGGCTGTCGGCGATGGCAAGGTCATTCACCGGCGCAAGACCTCTTCCCCTGCCCCACCGCGCGCAGCGATTCGCGATTGTCGGGTGGAACTTTCTTGTGGTGTACCTGCGGTACAAGCGGGTGCAGAAGAACAAGAAGCTGACACCGGAGGAGCGCGCGCGTGCCTATTCGCGCGAGCACCAGCGAAACGCGGAGCGGATCTACCGGACGGCGGCGCGGCTTGAGGGGCTGCTGATCAAGACCTGCCAGTTCATCAGCAGCCGCGCGGATGTCGCTCCGCCGGAGTATGTGGCGGTGCTGAGCCGGCTCCAGGACCAGGTGCCGACGCGGCCGTTCGCGCAGATCGAGGACCAAATCGAGCGGGAGCTGGGACGGCGGCCGGACGAACTGTTCGCGACGTTTTCGCGGAAGCCGGTGGCCTCAGCATCGCTGGCGCAGGTGCACCGGGCGACGACGCACGAGGGCCGCGACGTGGCGGTGAAGGTGCAGTACCCGGGCATCGAACGGACGGTGGAAACGGACCTCCAGAACCTGTCGCTGCTGGTGCGGCTGCTGGCGCGGATCGAGAAGAACTACGACTTCCGCTGGCTGATGGACGAGGTGTGCAAGTACACGCCGCGCGAGCTGGATTTCGTGATGGAGGGCCAGAGCGCGGAGCGGGTGGCGAAGGACCTGCGGCATCGCTCGGACATCCACATCCCGGCCGTGCTCTGGGAGTACACGGCGCGGCGGGTGCTGGTGACGGATTTCGTGAAGGGGATCAAGATCTCGGACATCCCGCGGCTGCTGGAGGCGGGGATCGACCCGAACCAGGTGGCGCTCATCATGACCGAGGCGTACTGCGAACAGATCCTGGTGCATGGGTTCTTCCACGCGGACCCGCACCCGGGGAACCTGCTGGTGCTGCCGGGGCCGCGGGTGGTGTTCATCGATTTCGGGCTTTCGAAGGACCTGCCAGAAGGGTTCCGGGTGAACTACGCGCGGCTGACGATGGCGATCATGCAGCAGGACGACCAGGGGATGGCGGACGCGTTCCGGGCGCTGGGCTTCCGGACGAAGTCGGACGATCCGCAGTCGCTGATCGCGCTGGGGCGTTCGTTCTTCGAGGCGGCGGGGCCGGAGGCGAAGCCCTATGTGGACGCGGACGTGATGCCGGAGGTGAACGAGCGGCTGTCGCGCATCCTGACGGAGAACCCGGTGACGGCGATCCCGCCGGACATCCTGATGATCTTCCGGGTTATCGGGCTGATGAGCGGGCTGCAGAAGCGGCTGGACAGCACGGTGAGCATGTTCGACACGATCGGGCCGTACGCGCGGGAGCAGGCCGAGAAGCATGGCAGGCTGCCCGCCGGGGAAGCCGCCGGCTGACGGCGGCTCCCCCGGGTCCCCCTCCGGGCCATCACACGAGGTACTTCTTGAACCATGCGATGGAGTCGTTCCAGGCTTCGAGGGCGGCGGCGGCGTTGTAGTTCGTACCTGTGTCGTTGAAGAAGGCGTGGTTGGCGTTCGGGTAGATCTTGACCTGGTAGGTCTTACCGGCGGCCTTGAGCTTCTCCTCGGCCGTGGCGGCCTGGGCGGTGACGCGGGCGTCGTTGGCGCCGTAGACGGCGAAGATGGCAGCGTTGGTGGTCCCGAGTTCGTCCATGCGGCGAACGGTGCCGTAGTAGGGGATCGCGGCTTTGACATCCTTCGCGGAGATGGCCATCTCCCAGGTATAGCCGCCGCCGAAGCAGTATCCGATGACGCCGAGGAGGCCGGCCTTGTAGTTCGGCTGGGCTTTGAGGTGATCGAGGCTGGCCTGGAGGTCGGCGATGAGGTCGTCCGGGTTGGCGCGGCCGAGGAAGCCGGTGTTGAGCGCGACATCGGCCTTCGTGCCCCCATCGCGGGAGACCAGATCGACGGCGAGGGCCACGTATCCCTGCTTCGCAAAACGGCGGGCGACGTCCTTCGTGTGGTCGTTAAGGCCGCGGTTTTCGTGGATGACCAGCAGGCCGGGGTAGGAACCGGCGGCGCTCGGGCTGGCGAGGTAGCCCTTCATCTCGGATGCGGGGCCTTTGTAGGTGACGTCGGCGCCCTTGATGGCGGGGTCGTTCGCTGCGACGGCGCCGGGCGGGCTGCCCGCGGCCGGCGACGCCGCGGCCGAGGGTGAAGCGGCAGCCGAAGGCGAGGCGGCCGGCGTGGTGGGCTTGGCCTCGGTGGCGGCGGGGGATGCGCCGGGCGTGTTCGTGCCCGCGGCGGTGGAAGTTTCCGTATCGGCGTCGTCGCCCCCGCAGCCCATCGCAACGAGCAGGCTGGCGGAGAAGGGGATGCTGCCGGTGATGAGGATGACGCGGCGGAGCAGGTCACGGCGCGCCATGTGGCGCTCCTTGTACTCATCGACGAATTCCTCAATGAGGTACTGCTGGTGCGCGTTGAGTTGTCGCAAGGATCGCCCCCGGGGATGGGTGATGCCCTTGGTACGACGTTCGCGCGCGGGTGGATGTTTCGCGGGACGCTCACTACGCGGGTGGCGAGAACGGGCGGACGCACGGCACCGGCGCGATGGGCGCCGGTGCCGTGGGTGGAGGCGGGGTTCCGGGAGGTTAGCCGGCGGCGCCGGGCACGAGCGGGCCAAACACGGAGGACGCGGCCTCGACGACGTGTTCGCGGCCGAGGTAGGCGAGCGCGCCGGCCTGGGCAACCACGACAAGCAGGAGCGCCGAGAGGACGGCACGCTGCATCCATTGGCGGCGGCGCACGAAGCGGGTACGCGCGGCGATCTCGGCCTGGCGCTCGCGGGAAAGGAACACGGTGTCGTATTCGCGGCGGAGCTTCGGCGTCGAGAGGACGGCGTAGGCTTCGTTGACGCGCTTGAGGGCGTCTTTGTGGCCGTCGTCGAGGATCGAGAGCTGCGCCAGTTCGCCGGAGAGGCGGGCGTAGGCTGCCTCGATGCCCAGGAGGTCGGCGGACGAGGGCAGGTTGAGAATCCCGTAGTAGTCGATAACCGCTGTATTCGTCATGGCGAACCCTTCCTGCCGATTAGTTCGGCGCGAGGAGAGGCCCGGGACAGGCGCTGTTACCGTGCTGCACCCAGTCCCGTAACGAAGTGGCGCACCTGGCGAAGTGGGGCATCGCGGTCGATGGGTGCGCCGCCGAAGACGTGGGCGAGGATGAACATGTTGAGGATGCCGGTGATGGCGGTGGCGCAATCGAAGACGTGGTCGCGCTGGAATTCGCCGCGGTCCATGCCGGCACGGAGGATCTCGTCGAGGGGCTGGCGGACGCGTTCGCCGAGGGCGAGGCTGAAGGTCGCCACGGAAGCGCCGCCGAGGCCGAAGACTTCGCGCAGGACGAGGGCGATGATCTCTTCCTTGGCGAGAAAGTGGTCGAGGTAGCGTTCGCTGTAGGCGAGGACCTGAGCGGCGGGTGGGAGTTCGGGATCGACGTGGGAACGGATGGCGTCGGCCATCTCTTCGAGGATCTCACGGACGATGCTGCCGTAGAGGCCCTCCTTGGAGCCGAAGTAGTAGTAGATCATCGGCTTGGTGGTGAGGGCGTCCTCCGAGATTTCACGGAGGGAGGTCGCGGCGAAGCCCTTCTGGGAGAAGTGGCGCAGCGCGCTCTGGAAGATCCGCTCCCGGACTTCAGCTTCGCGAACGCCGGTGCCGGAGGAGAGAGCGCTCAACGACCACCTCGCATACGCGTCCCATGGGGGGCCGGACGGCAATGGGGAGTATAGAACTCCTCTACCCTTTCATAACAGCGTTGCCGCGGGAGGGGGGCTGCGGTAGGGTTGTTCGAGCACCCTTTAAGCCGGTCCCGTGAGGCTGGCAAGGGAGGAGGGCCGGACCATGACCGGCATCACCAGGCACCCGAATGTTTGCGCCTGCCCAGGACGGGGGAGGCGTTTTTCGTGACCGGCGAACTGCTACTCGGCCCGGGTGAAGTGGCGCGCACGATGCGGCGGCTGGCGCACGAGATCGTTGAGAACAACCACGGCACGGACGGGCTGATCATCGTCGGGCTGTTGACGCGCGGGCACCCGCTGGCGCTGCGGCTCGGGCGGCTGATCAACGAATTCGAGGGTGTCGAGGTGCCGGTAGGGAGCCTGGACATCGGACTCTACCGGGACGATGTGGCGCGAAGGGGCCAGCCGACGCCGCTGCGCCCGAGCTCAATCCCGGCGAACATCGACGGCGCGACGGTGGTCCTCGTCGATGATGTGCTGTTCACGGGACGCAGCATCCGCGCGGCGCTGGATGCGCTGCTCGACTTCGGACGGCCGGCCCGCGTGCGGCTGGCGACGCTCATCGACCGCGGGCACCGGGAACTGCCGATCCGGCCGGACTTCGTGGGCAAGAACATCCCGACGGCGCTCATCCAGGAAGTACAGGTACTGCTGAAGGAGACCGACGGCGAGGACGCCGTGTACGTGCTGAACACGGAGGCGAGCCATGCTTGACGTGCAGGAACGCCCGGCGGCGGGCGCGGTCGAGGCGCCAGCGTGGCATCGCAAGGACCTGCTGGACACGGATGTGCTTTCGCGGGCGGAGGTCGAACTCGTGATGGAGACGGCCGACGCGATGCTGGAGGTGCGGTCGCGGCCGGTTGGCAAGGTGGCGACGCTGCGCGGGGCGACGGTGGTGACGCTCTTCTATGAGCAGAGCACGCGAACGCGCGCGAGCTTCGAAGTCGCGGCGAAGGCGATGGGCGCGGACGTGGTGAACCTCACCGCGTCGGGCAGTTCGGTGGAGAAGGGCGAATCGCTCATCGACACCGTGCGGACGTTGGAGGCGATCGGCGCGGACCTGCTGGTGATGCGGCACGGGAAGTCGGGGGCGCCGTATCTCGCGGCACGGCACACGAAGGCCGGGGTGATCAACGGCGGCGATGGCACGCACGCCCATCCCACGCAGGCGCTCCTGGACCTGTACACGATGCGGCGGCACCTGGGCGGGCTCGAAGGCAAGCGCGTGGTCATCGTCGGGGATGTGCTGCACAGCCGCGTCGCGCGGTCGAACATCTGGACGTTGCTGACGGCGGGCGCGGACGTGACGCTCTGCGGGCCGGCGACGCTGCTGCCACGAACGCTGGCGAGCGCGGGCGGCGAACACGGACGGGTCACGCTCACGGCGAACCTGGATGAAGCGATGGCGGACGCGGACGTGGTGATGGCGCTCCGGATCCAGAAGGAACGGCAGGCGACGGGGCTGATCCCTTCGCTGCGGGAATACATCAACGTCTACCAGGTGAACGCGGCGCGGGCGGCGAAGGCGAAACCGGGGGCGCTCATCATGCACCCGGGGCCGATGAACGAGGGGATCGAAATCGCGCCGGACATCGCGCACGGGGTGGATTCGGTGATCGAGGAGCAGGTGGCCAACGGCGTCGCGGTGCGCATGGCGGTGCTCTATCTGATGGCGACGGCGAGGACGAAATGACGGACCTGCTGATCGTGGGGGGACGGCTGATCGACCCGGCGAACGGGCTCGATGCGCAGCTGGACGTGTTGCTGCGCGATGGACGCGTTTCGGCGGTGGGCAAGAGCCTCTCGGCGAGCGACAGCGTGCGCTACGACGCGACCGGTTGCATCGTCACGCCCGGTTTCGTGGACCTGCACGCGCACCTGCGGGAGCCGGGCTTCGAACAGAAGGGGACGATCGCGACGGAGACGCTGGCGGCCCTGCGCGGCGGATTCACGACGATTTGTGCGATGCCGAACACGGTCCCCGCGCCCGATTCGGCGCCCGTGGTGGCGGCGCTGCTGGAGCGCATCGCGCGGGACGCCCGGGTGCGGGTGTTCGCCATCGGCGCGGTGACGCGCGGCCGCGATGGGAAGGCGCTCGCGAGCCTTTCGGAGGCCGCGGAAGCCGGGTGTGTCGCCTTCAGCGACGACGGCAGTCCCGTGGCCGATGGGCAGCTCATGCGTAACGCCCTGGCGCTGCTGGGTGCGCTCGGGTTGCCGCTTTCGGAACACAGCGACGACCCGGTGCTGAATGCCGGGGGGGTGATGAACGAGGGCCGCGTGAGCGAGCGGCTGGGGCTGCCGGGACAGCCGGCGGCGGCGGAGGTGGCGGCCATCGCGCGGAACCTCGCGCTGGCCGAGGCGACGGGCGGGCGCCTCCACGTGGCGCACATCACGACCGCACGCGGACTTGAACTGGTGGCCGAGGCGAAGGCGCGCGGCCTCCACGTGACCTGCGAGGTGACGCCGAGCCACCTCTTCCTGACGGAGGACGCGGTCTTCGGCAGCGGGCCTGAAGCGGCGTACGACACGAACGCGAAAATCAACCCGCCGCTGCGCACCGAGGCGGACCGCCTGGCGCTCATCCGGGGCATCAACGATGGCATCATCGATGCCATCGCGACGGACCACGCGCCGCACGCGCGCGAGGACAAGCTCTGCGAATTCGACCATGCGGCGCCGGGCATCGCCTGCTTCGAGACGGCGGCAGGCACGCTCCTGACGCAGGTCGCGCGGGGGGAACTGGACCTCGGGCGGGTGGTGGCGGCGCTGACGGTGGGTCCGGCGCGGGCGTGGAAGCTGGACGCGCGCGTCGCGGGCCTGGGGACGCTTTCGCCGGGCGCGCCGGGCGACATCGTCATCCTCGACCCGGCGCGGCGCTGGACGGTCGATACGGCGACATTCGCGACGAAGGGGAAGAACACGCCCCTGCAGGGGAGCGAACTGCTCGGTGGCGTGCGAGCCGTCATCACGGGGGGCGTGCTGCGTCACGAACTGGAGGTGGCCCATGGCTGAGGAAGCACTGCTCGTGCTCGCCGACGGTTCGGTGTTCCCGGGGCGTTCGGTCGGCGCCCATGGCAGCGCGGACGGCGAGGTGGTGTTCAACACCTCGATGACCGGGTACCAGGAGATGCTGACGGACCCTTCGTACGCGGGCCAGCTGCTGACGCTGACCTACCCGATGATTGGGAACTACGGGATCGATGCGAAGGTGGAGGAATCGGGACGGATTCAACCATCCGGGCTGATCGTGCGCGAAGCGGCGGCGTTCGCGAGCCACCTTCGGTCGGTTGGGAAGCTGGAGCCGTACCTGAAGGCGCGCGGCGTGGTGGCGATCGACCAGGTCGACACGCGGGCGATTACGCGGCGCATCCGGCGCCACGGCGTGATGCTCGGGACGATTACGACCGGAGAGACGGCGGAGCAGGCGCTCGCGCGGGTGCGGGCGATGCCGGGTTACGACGACACGAACTGGGTAGACACGGTCACGACCGATGCGCCGTACGACTGGGATGCGCCCGGCGAGCCGCGATACCGGGTGGCGCTGCTTGATGGGGGCGTGAAGCGGAACATCATGCGGTCGCTGGCGACGCGGGGGTGCGCGGTGCGCGTCTTCCCATCGCATGTGAGGGCTGAGGAGCTACTGGCGCAGCGGCCGGACGGGATCGTGCTTTCGCCGGGACCGGGCGATCCGCGTCTGCTGGAGGCGGTGGTCGACGAGGCGCGCAAGCTCATCGGGAAGGCGCCCATCCTGGGGATCTGCCTCGGGCACCAGGTGGCGGCGCAGGCGCTCGGCGCGGGGACGTTCAAGCTGCCGTTCGGACACCGCGGCGGAAACCACCCGGTGAAGGACATGGTCTCGGGACACGTTACTATCACGGCGCAGAATCACGGGTACGCGGTCGATGCGGACCATCTCGACGCGTCGGCGTACGTGAGCCACATTAACCTGAACGACCGCACGGTCGAAGGCATCGCCATGAGGAGCGAGCCGCTGATGACAATCCAGTACCATTCGGAAGCCTGCCCCGGGCCGCTGGACAACACTGAGATTTTCGACCGGTTCATAGCAATGATGGCAGCAGTGCCAGGAGGGGTTTCATGACACGGCCAATCGAGCTTCGACGGGCAAACGAACAGGACGCGGATGATGTGGCGGCGATCGCGCGGTCGCTGGAGGGGACGAACACGGCGCTGGCCAAGAACTTCGACGCGGAGCGGGCGCGCCAGTGGATCAAGCGGCTCGGCGACAGCGGCGTGATGATCCTGGCGGTGGACGGGAGCATCCCGGTGGCGTTCGGGACGCTGGACTTCGATACGTCGGAGCCGGAGACGGGTGTGCTCGGGGTGTGGGTGGCGCCGGAGCACCGGCGGCGGGGGCTGGCGACGGACATCGCGGAGGAGCTGGTGGAGTTCGCGCGGGAGCACGGCTACCGGCGCATCCGCGGGCGGCTGCCCGATGGGAACGAGCCGGCACTGAGCTTCCTATCGTCGATCGGGGCGATGGTGCCGCTTCGCAACCCGAACATGAGCTTCGAGCTGCCGTTCTAGACGATGCTGATGGCGCGGCACCGGCAGGATGAGTACGTGATTGACGCGACCCGAAGGAACCCGGGGCGGCGAAATAACGCACCCATCACCGGTGGCCCGCGGCGGCGGTCTCGGTTCGTCCCTGAGCTGCTGATCACGTTCGCGGTGATCGGGTGGGTGATGGCGATCATCATCGCCGGGGCATCGTTCGCCGATGACAGCATCACCTCGGGCGAAGCGGGCCAGATGCTGGCGCGGGTTTTCGCGAGCGCGCTGGGGGTCGCGGCGCTGTTCATCTTCCTGCTGGCGGTGGCCGTGCTGGGCGAAGAACGGGGACGGCAGGAGCATTATGTCCTGCCGGTGACGCTGGGCGTGCTCATCGGGGTGCCGGAGGCGCTGTTATTCCTCGCGCCGGCAGGGCGATACCTCCCGATCCCGTTCGTGCTGCTCCTCCTGCTCGTCCCGCCGGTGCGGCGCCTGTTGCGCGGGCTCCTGCCGGCAGGGGGACGATAGCCGCGATGCGCAGCCAGCGAAGCACCACCCCCCGTGCGCGGCGAGGGGGAGCCTTTCCACGAATTCGAATTCAGCGTCCGGTGGGAAGCCGGGGAGGACGACCGTGAAGCCAGCCAGCGTACTCATCATCGGAAGCGGGCCGATCGTCATCGGCCAGGCGGCCGAGTTCGACTACGCCGGTACGCAGGCGTGCAAGGCCGTGCGCGAGGAAGGCGTGCGCAGCATCCTCGTGAATTCGAACCCGGCGACGATCATGACGGACCTCGAAGTGGCGGATGCGGTGTATGTGGAGCCGCTGACCGTTCCGGTACTCGAGCGCATCATCGCCAGGGAACGGCCGGAGGCGCTGCTTCCGACGCTCGGCGGACAGACGGGGCTAAACCTGGCAGTGGCGCTTTCGAACGCGGGGGTGCTGGAGAAATACAACGTGCGGTTGCTGGGCACGCCGCTCGAAGGCATCCGGCGGGCCGAGGACCGTGAGCTCTTCCGGGACATGCTTGCGAAGCTGGGCGAGCCGGTGCTGGAGAGCGAGATCTGTCACACGATCGACGAATGCGTGGCGGCGGCCGAGAAGATCGGGCTGCCGGTGGTGATCCGCCCGGCGTACACACTCGGCGGCACGGGCGGCGGCATGGCGTTCACGTGGGAGCAGCTGAGGGCGACAGCGGAGAGCGGCCTGGAGGCGAGCCCGATCACGCAGGTGCTGGTGGAAAAGAACCTGCTTGGCTGGAAGGAAGTGGAGTACGAGGTGATGCGCGACGGCGCGGGGAACTGCATCACCATCTGCAACATGGAGAACCTGGACCCGATGGGCGTCCACACGGGGGACTCCATCGTGGTAGCGCCTTCGCAGACGCTGAGCGACAAGGATGACCAGATGCTGCGCTCTTCGGCGCTGCGGATCATCAGCGAGCTTGGGATCGAGGGCGGCTGCAACGTGCAGTTCTCGCTGGCGCCGCGCAAGGACGTCCGCGACTGGCAGGGCGACCCGGATGAGCCGCTGCCGTACTACGTGATCGAGGTGAACCCGCGCGTTTCGCGCTCCTCGGCGCTGGCATCGAAGGCGACGGGGTACCCGATCGCGCGGGTGGCGGCGAAGATCGCCTGCGGCAAGACGCTGGACGAAATCCCGAACGCGGTCACGCAGAAGACGACGGCGGCGTTCGAGCCGGCGCTCGATTACTGCGTGGTGAAGATCCCGCGGTGGCCGTTCGATAAGTTCGCGCTCGGCGACCGGCGGCTGGGCACGCAGATGAAGGCGACGGGCGAGGTGATGGCGATCGACCGCTGCTTCGAGGCGGCGCTGAACAAGGCCGTGCGATCGCTCGAGGTGGGGGGCCGGTCGCTGCTCTGGGAGCGGCCAGAATGGCGGAATCCCGAGCACGAAATCCCGCTGGTGGCCACGGACGAGCGGCTCTGGGGGCTGATCGCCGAACTGCGGCGGGGGACGCCAGTGATCGACGTCGCGCACCGCTCGAACGGGGTCGACCCGTGGTTCCTGGAGCGGCTGCTCAACATCGTGAGGATGGAACGAAGGCTGCTGAACGAGCCACTGCACCCGGAACTTCTGCGCGAGGCGAAGCGGCTCGGCTTCAGCGACGAGATGGTGGGGCAGCTCGCCGACCGGCTTCCGGAGCAGATCCGCGCGTTCCGGCACGAGAACGGGATCCGGCCCGTCTACAAGATGGTGGACACCTGCGCGGCGGAGTTCGATGCCGCCACGCCGTACTTCTACAGTACGTACGAGCAGGAGAACGAGGCCATCGCCGAGCCCGGGCGTGGGGCGGTGGTGGTGGGCAGCGGGCCCATCCGAATCGGGCAGGGGATTGAGTTCGACTACGCGAGCGTCCACGCGGCGTGGGCGCTCCAGGACGCCGGCCTGCGCTCCATCATGGTGAATTCGAACCCGGAGACGGTCTCAACGGACTTCGATACCAGCGACCGGCTCTACTTCGAACCGCTGGACGAAGAGGCCGTGCGGGACATCATCGAAAACGAGCAGGGGAACGAGCCCGAGGCGCCGGCGAGCATCGTGCAGTTCGGCGGGCAGACGGCGATCAACCTCGCGGAGCCGCTGCGGCGGGCGGCGCTGCCGATCATCGGGTCGAGCGCGGAAGCCATCGACACGGCGGAGGACCGGCGGCTGTTCGAGCGTTTCCTGCAGGACCTCGGCATCCCGCAGCCGCCGGGAGCGGCCATCTTCACTCTCGATGAGGCCCTGAAGACGGCGCAGACCATCGGCTACCCGGTGCTCGTGCGGCCTTCGTACGTGCTCGGCGGGCGGGCAATGGAAGTGGTGCAGAACGCGACGGAGATGGTCGGGTTTCTGGCGCTCGCGACGGAGGCGGCGCAGGGCAAGCCGGTGCTCATCGACAAGTTCCTGGAGGGGCGCGAAGTCGAGGTCGATGCGATCTGCGACGGCGAGCGGGTGCTCATCCCGGGGATCATGGAGCACATCGAGCGGGCGGGCGTTCATTCGGGCGATTCGATGGCGGTGTACCCGCCGATGCATCTCGACAGCGACGAGAAGGAAGTCCTGCGCGATTACACGGAGCGGATCGTGCTGGGTCTGGGCGCGATCGGGCTGACGAACATCCAGTACGTCGTGCTGCCGCGCGAGGCGGGCGAGGCGCCGCGTGTGTTCGTGCTCGAAGTGAACCCGCGGGCGAGCCGCACGGTGCCGTTCCTTTCGAAGGTGACCGGCGTGCCGATGGTGCAGCTAGCGGTGGGCGCCATGCTCGGACGCACGCTGAAGGAGGCGGGCTTCCCCTCGGGGCTGTGGCCGGAACGGGGCCTGGTGGCGATCAAGGCGCCAGTGTTTTCGATGTCGAAGCTGGTGGGCGTGGACACATACCTCGGGCCGGAGATGAAAAGCACGGGCGAGGTGATGGGCATCGACCGGACGTTCGCGGGGGCGCTGACGAAGGCACTGATGTCGAGCGACCTGGCCCTGAAGCCGAACGCGTCCATCCTCCTGAGCATCAGCGACCAGACGAAGGCGGATGCGCTGCCGCTCATTCGCAAACTCGCCGATGCCGGGTACACGATGTACGGGACCGAGGGCACGGCGGCGATGATCACGGCGCTGGGGATCCCGGCGAAAGCGGTGACGAAGGTGCTTTCGGGGGAGCATCCGAACGTGGTCGATGTCATCCAGGACGGCACGGTTCAGTGCGTCATCAATACGCCGGAAGGGCGGCTGACGGGGTCGCTGCGAGATGGGTTCCACATCCGGCGGGCGGCGGCGGAAAAGCGCATCCCGTGCTTCACATCGATCGATACGGCGCGGGCGGCAATCGAGGCGCTGACGCACGGGGCGGAATTCGAAGTGGCGACGTTGCGGGAGTACCTGGCGACATGATCATCGAGACAGCGACGGTACTTTCGACGGAGCGCGCGTACGAGGGCACGTACATCACCTGGTTCCAGGGGCCGGGGCTTTCGACCAACGTGGAGCCGGGACAGTTCGTGATGGTGCACTGCAGCGACGAAGGGGTGGACCCGCTCTTCGCGCGCGCGTTCAGCTATCACCGGGTGGAGAAGGACCGGTTCGCCCTGCTGTACCAGGTGGTGGGCAAGGGGAGCGGGTGGCTGGCGCAGCGCCAGCACGGCGACCTCGTACGGATGTACGGACCGCTCGGGAACGGGCTGCGGCTGCCGGAACGGCCGGGGAACCTGCTGCTCATCGGCGGGGGCGTGGGCATCGCGCCGATGGTGGACATGGCCGAGCGTGCGGTCGCGGCGGGCCACCAGGTGGTCGCGATGATGGGCGCGCGGAGTGCGGCGCACCTGCTGCCGGCTTCGGCGTGGCCGCGCGAGGTCGAATACGTCACGGTGACGGAGGACGGGAGCGCGGGCCCGAAGGGGTTCGTGACGCAGCACCTCGGGAAGTACCAGGAGTGGGCGAGCAAAATCTACGCGTGCGGGCCGAACCCGATGTTCATCGCGCTGGCGGACGCGCTGCGCTGGAACGGGCGGCGGCAGCAGCCGGAAATCCTGATGGAGGAGAACATGCCGTGCGGCTGGGGCATGTGCTACGGCTGCGCGATCTTTACGAAGCACGGCGTGCGGCTCTGCTGCAAGGACGGTCCGCGGTTCAACCTGTTTGACGTGTTCTAGCGCGAGCCGCGCGCCGCTACGCCGGCCCGGCGAGCGAGCGAAGGCGGGCGACGATCTCGGGGAGGACATCGAGGACGCGGTCGATGTCGGCGGTGGTGTTGGACGCGCCGAGGGTGAGGCGCAGCGACGCATGGGCGAGGTCGGAATCGATGCCCATGGCGGTGAGCACGTGCGAGGGTTCGAGGGCGCCGGTGGTGCAGGCGCTGCCCGATGAGGCGGCAACATCGGCCATATCGAGCGCGAGGAGCACGCTTTCGCCTTCGACATTGCGGAAGCAGCAGCTGAAGTTGTTCGGCAGCCGGCGGGCAGGATCGATAGGGCCGGTGATGACGGTGTCCGGGATGCGTTCGGGGAGTTCGAACAGGAGGCGGTCGCGGAGCGCGGCGACGTGGGCGCTGCGGGCATCGCGTTCGTCCCAGGCGAGCTTCATCGCGGTGGCGAGGCCGACGATGCCGGCGACGTTTTCGGTGCCGGCGCGGCGCTCTTTCTCCTGCGATCCGCCGAGGAACATGGGCTGCCACGGCGTGCGGTTCTTGATGTAGAGCACGCCGATGCCTTTCGGCCCATAGAACTTGTGGGCGGCCAGGCTGAGCAGCTCCACGCCAAGCAGCGACGGGGTGATATCGAGCGCGCCGGCGGCCTGGACGGCATCGGTGTGAACCACGGCCCTGGGGTTTCGCGCCTTCACGATGCGGGCGGCTTCGGCGACGGGCTGGATGGTCCCGACTTCGTTGTTCGCGGCCATGATGCTGACGACGGTGGTCTCGGGGGTGACGGCAGCCTCGAGGTCGTCGAGGTCCACGACGCCATCGGCATCGACGGAGAGGTAGGTGGCGCTGAAGCCTTCGCGCTCAAGCTGCTCGACGGTGTGGAGCACGGCGTGGTGTTCGACCCGGGTGGTGATGATGTGCTGGCCGCGGCCGAGCGCGCGCTGGGCGAGGGCGGCGCCGCGGATGGCGGCGTTGTCGGCTTCGGTGCCGCCGCTGGTGAAGGTGACCTCTTTCGGCGTCGCGCCGAGGAGGTCGGCGACGAGCTTGCGGGCGGCATCAAGTGCGCGGCGGGCTTCCTGCCCTTCGAGATAGATGCTGGAGGGGTTGCCCCAGAAGGTGGTGTAGAAGGGCCACATCGCCTCAAGGACGCGCGGGTCGGGTGGCGTGGTCGCGGCGTGGTCGAGGTAGATACGGGCCATGGATTGAGCGTAGTGAGGAACGCGAACGGAGGGAAGCGCGGTTCGCGGGCGGAAACCGCCTTTCCGCACGGGCGCGGCGGATGCGGTACCCTCTGGGCGATGCGGAGACGGGCATTCCTCGGTGTATTGCTGGCGGCGCCGCTCCTCGTGGAGGTGCCGCGGCGGGTGTTCGCGCCGGGCGGCAAGGACCACGATGTCGAGGCGCAGCAGGCCGCTCCCGCCGGTCCCGTGGTGGGCCCGCGACGGCTGCCGCAACTCGCGGCGGACGGCCCGGCGTTGCGGTACGGGCTTTCGAAGTACGAGGCGTACCAGGCGGGCGCCGTGCGCGCGTGGGTGGAGAACGCGGTCTCGGGGAGTGTGAGCCTGCTCGGGCGGACGTACCCGATGGAGGCGATCCCGGGAGGCATCGAGGGCTTCGTGGGCATCGGCACGGAGGACCCGTTGGGCCTGGCGCCGGTGACGATCTCCTACGTCGACCTGCTCGGGCAGGCGGGCTCGGTGCGGTACGACCTGCGGGTGCTGCGGACGCAGTGGACGGTGTATTACTTCACGCCGGGCGAACTGGATGCCGATGACCCGCCGCCTGATCCGAACCCGCCGCCACCTCCGCCGGACGAGGGCCCATTGCTGCCCGGGCTCTATGCGCTGCGCACGCCACGGAAGTGGTCGGGGGCGTGGCAGGCACCGCTCGAGGGTGCGCTGGATGTCACGGGGTATTTCGGCGAGCAGCGTTCCTTCAATGGCGGCACGCCGACGGGCCATCACGGCGGGACGGACCTGGGGGCGAAAACGGGGACGCCGGTGCGGCCGGCGAACGCGGGGACCGTGGTGCTCGCCGGACGGTACCTGGTGCGCGGGAACCTGGTCGTTGTGGACCACGGTGGGGGCGTGCTTTCACTCTACGGGCACATGAACGAACTCGCGGTGGTGACGGGACAACCGGTTTCGAAGAACCAGGTGCTCGGCTACGTGGGCTCGACGGGGCTTTCGAGCGGCCCGCATCTGCACTGGGAGCTTTCGGTGAGCGGGGTGCTCGTGGACGGGCTCCGCTGGCTCGACGGGACGCAGGGGTTCTAGGCCCGAAACAGCGGACTAGGCATCGCGCGCAAGGCACACCATACTTTCGCGGCCCGGAGAGGCAGAGGGGAGAGTATGGCGACGTTCGAAATCGCGTTCCTGGGGACCGGGAGCCCGTTGCCAAACCCGGACCGGTGCGGCGCCGGACAGGTTGTGATCGCGGGTGATACGCATGTGATGGTGGATTGCGGGTGGGGCGCCGCGCGGCGGCTCGTGCCGGCCGGCGTGCTTCCATCGTCGATCGACACGGCGATTTTCACGCACATGCACACGGACCACATGACGGACTTCCCGGACTTCCTCTTCCAGCGCTGGACATGGGGGGCGACAACGCCGCTGCGGGTGTACGGGCCGGAGGGCACGGCGGAGATGGTTGAGGGGTTCCTGCTGGCGTTGCGGCGGGACATTAGCTTTCGCCAGGCGCACCACGGCGACAAGTTGCACCCCGACGGCATCCGCTGCGAGGTCACGGAGGTGCCGGTGCCTTCGCGGCCGGAGCGTTTCCTGACGGTCGGCGGGATGACGGTGGAGGCGTTCGAGGTCGACCACTTCCCGGTGGTGCCGGCGTTCGGGTACCGGTTCGGGTTCGATGGCCGGACGGCGGTGCTTTCGGGGGACACGTCGTTCTGCGAGTCGCTCCTGCACGCCTCGGAGGGGGCGGACATGCTGGTGTGCGAAGCGATGAACGTGCCCATGCTGCAGCAGCGCGTGCTGGCGCTGCGGGCGGCGGGCCGTGAGGTGCAGGCGGGGCTCTTCGAGGACGTGCCGAGCTATCACATCCCGACGGACGAGGTGGCGAAGCTGGCGAAGCAGGCGGGCGTGGGCGAACTCGTCCTCTCGCACCTGATCCCGCCGATCCCGAACGAGGGGCCGCAGGTGGAGGAGTTCGTTCGCGGGATGAACGACCTGTACGGCGGGAACATCCGCGTCGCGAAGGACACGGAGCGCGTGCCCGTGACGGCGGCCCACCGCGACTGAATCCTGTGCTGGGAACTGGGAACTGGCCACCGGGAACTAGTTCACCTTGCGGTCCTTGCCTTCCCAGTAGGGCTTGCGAAGTTCGGTCTTGAGGATCTTGCCGGGGCCGGACTTCGGAAGCGGGCTGTCGCGGAAGAGCACCTGCTTCGGGCACTTGTACCCGGCGATGAGGCCGCGGCAGTGTTCGATGATCTCCTGCTCGGTGGCGGTGGCGCCTTCGCGGAGGACGACGACGGCGAGGACGGCTTCGCCCCAGCGTTCGTCGGGGATGCCGATGACGGCGGCTTCGAGGACGGCGGGATGATCGTAAAGGGCGTTTTCGACCTCGGTTGAGTACACGTTTTCGCCGCCGGAAATGATCATGTCCTTGGCGCGGTCGACGATGTAGATGAAGTTCTCGGCATCGATGGTGGCAACGTCGCCGGTGTGCATGTAGCCGCCACGGAGGGCTTCGGCGGTTTCCTGGGGGCGCTTCCAGTAGCCCTTCATGACGTTCGGGCCGCGGGCGATGATTTCGCCGACCTGGCCGGGTTTCACATCCTCGCCGGTGTCCTGGTCGACGACGCGGACATCGACGCCCGGGACCTGGCGGCCGCAACTGGCCATGCGCGCCTTATCCTTTTCGCTGCCGTCCCAATCGAGCCAGCGCGCGTGCATGACCGTGAGCAGAGGCGCGGTCTCGGTCATGCCATAGCCCTGCGTGAACTTGGGGCCGAACGCTATCGCGGCGGCCATGAGGCGGTCGACGGGCATCGGCGAGGCGCCGTAGAGCACACAATCGAGGCTGCTGGTGTCGTACTGGTCGTGGCCGGGGAAGTTGACGAGGAAGTTCACCATGGTCGGGACGAGGATGGTCTTGGTGACCTTCCAGCGCTGGATGGCTTCAAGAACAAGTTGTGGGGCGAAGGCGGGCACGAAAGCGTGCGTGCCGCCGGCGGCGGTGAGGGCGTAGCAGGCCCAGGCATCGGCGAGGTGGAACATCGGGGCGACGTGGAGCCAGGTGTCGCGTTCGTTGAAGCCGATGGCCTGGACGGCGTGCTCGGCATTGGAGACGACGTTGCGCTGGGTGAGCATGACACCCTTGGGCAGGCCGGTGGTGCCGCCCGTATAGCAGAGGTTCAGCATCTCGTTCTCGTCCCATTCGCGGACGGAGTGGGCGAGCGGTTCGTTAGCGGCGATGAGGCTTTCGTACTCGATGGCGCCTTCGGCCGTGCCTTCGAGGAGGATGAGGTGCTTGAGGCCGGGCGTGTTCGCCTTGAACTGTTCGAACAGGGGGAGGTATTCGAGGCCAAGGATGAGGGCCTTGATTTCGCCGTCGTTGACGATGAACTCGAGTTCGTGGGCGGCGAGGCGGATGTTCAAGGGTGCCAGCGGCATCCCGGCGATGTCGGCGACGAAGTAGGTTTCGAAATAGCGGTGGGAGTTGTTGGCGAGGATGGCGATGTTGTCGCCGGGCTGGAGGCCGAGGGCGAGCAGGCCGGCGGCGAGGCGGTGGATGCGATCGGAGGCCTCGCGGTAGGTGAAGGAACGGTCGCCGTCGAGGAGGCCGGTCTTCTCGGGATACAGCTTCACGGCGTGGGCGAGGATGTCGCGGAGCAGCACGGGCGGACCTCCGGGGTCGATCAGGAATCGAGGCGCATCCTACTACGCGGGCGGCCGGGACGACGATTCGCGGGTGTGATGTCGGCTTCCGGTGCCGGACAGAGATCGCGCCGGGTGGACCTGGCGGACGCATCCGGCGCGACCGGGAGCGGCGCGTGTTGATGGCGCGCCGCGTCCCGCGAACCCGGCTCGCCCCCGCACCGGATTGGGAGTTCTGCTCCCGGCCGTGGCCGCCGTGGCCCGGTTGGGCGAGTGCCGGGCCGTGGGTTCGGGGCCTCAGTGGCTGGCCCAAGGGTGCGCCGCGAACGGGATCGCAAGAAGGGCCACAAGGCCCGCCGGGGATGGATCCTTCGGCGCGGTCAGGCGGAGAGGGGCGGACCGCCGCGCTGGCGCTGCTGGTAAGCGCGAACCTTGGCGCGGTTGCCGCAGGTGGCCATGTTGCACCAGATGCCGGTGCGATTGCGGCTGGAATCGTAGAAGGCGGTGCGGCAATCGGTGGCCGCGCAAAGGCGCAGGCGCTGCCAGGTACCCGTGTTCATGGCGTCGAAGGTGATGGCGAGGATCCAGCCGATGGCCACGCCGGCGCCTTCGCCCAGCGGCGTCAGGAGGGTGGCATTGTCGGCATCGAAGCGAACGGCCATGGGGATGCCCGCGGCGATCCGGTTGAGGGTTTCGATGGCGGTGGGCGCGGAGCGGCCGGTGAGGTTGCCTTCAGCGATCTCGCGGAGGGCCGTGCGCAGTTGGAGCACGCGGCCGAACTGGGCGTCGTCGAGGTCGGCGGGTTCCGCGACCAACGGCTGGCCGGGACGCGCGAAGAGGCGGCGCTCGCCGAACCAGGCGGTGACATCGGCGGGCGTGCGCAGGGCATCGGTGCCGGAGACGATATCGATGGAGTTGAGGAACTGCTGGACGAGCCCAAGCGCGCCGGGGGCAGGGGCGCGGGACGCGGAATCGCTACTCACGGGTGAACCTCCCGCAGGATTCTGACGGCATTCGGCGGCGTTGGCAACACCCGCTGAGGTTGAACGCGGGTTAGATTGAAACGGCTGATTTCACGAGGCGGCGGAATGAGCCGAAGCCGCACGCACGCGGGCGAGCTCTTCCGGGACGGCGCGGACGACGGCATCGACCTCGGCCTCGGTGGTGGCATCGCCGAGGCTGAAGCGCACGCTGCCGACGGCGCGCCGGATGGGGACGCCCATCGCCATGAGCACATGCGAGGGTTCCCAGGTGGAGTTCGAGCAGGCGCTGCCGGAGCTGGCGGCGATACCCCGCGCATCGAGGGCGAGCACGAGGCTTTCGCTTTCGATGCCATCGAAGGCGATGTTGAGGTTGTTGGGAACGCAGGCTTCCTGGCAGCCGTTGACGGCGGCGCCGGGCGTGGCCGCGAGGATGCCATCGCGGAGGCGGTCACGGAGGGCGCGCACGCGAGCGGCCCGCTCGGGGATGCCCGTGCTGGCGGCGGAGAGGGCGACCGCCGTGCCCACGATGCCGGGGACGTTCTCGGTGCCGGCACGCTTCTGCATCTCCTGGCCGCCGCCGAGGAGCAGTTGATGGAACGGTGTGGCGCGGCGCAGGTAGAGCACGCCGCTCCCCTTCGGGCCGCCGAACTTGTGGGAGGAGAGGCTCAAGGCGTCGATGCCGAGGGCGTTGACATCGAGGGGCATCCAGCCGGGGGCCTGCACGGCGTCGGTGTGAAGGAGCACGCGATGCTGCTGGCGGCGGGCGTAGTCGCGAAGCACGGCGGCGAGTTCGGCGATGGGCTGCACGGTACCCACTTCGTTGTTCGCGAGCATGACGCTGGCGAGGACGGTATCGGGACGCAGCGCGGCGGCGAAGGCATCGACGCGCACGTGGCCGCTATGGTCGCAGCCGACGTAGGTGACATCGAAACCGGACTCTTCGAGGAACTGGGCGGCGTGGAGGCCGGCGTGGTGCTCGATCGCGGTGGTGATGACGTGCGCGCCGGCGCCGGCGCGGCGCATCGCGTAGGCGATGCCCTGCAGCGCGGTATTGATGCTCTCCGTGCCGCCGCTGGTGAAGATGATCTCGGACGGGCGTGCGCCCAGGCAGGCGGCGACGGTGTTGCGGGCGTCATCGACGGCGGCCTGGGCTTCGCGACCGACGGCGTAGAGGCCGCTGGGGTTCCCGAAGGCGGAACCGAGGAACGGAAGCATCGCCTCGCGCACCTCGGCGCGGATGGGCGAGGTCGCCGCGTTATCGAGATAGATCACGGGGTCATCTTAGCAGCGGCGAGTGGGGGCCGGCGCCTTCAGCGGGCGCGGCGCAGGCGGGCCGCGAGCGCCATGGCCGAGGGCGAGGGAGCGACCAGCAGGGCCGCCCGGATGGCGGCGGCATGCTCGAGGTCGTGGGCGGCCCAGGTGGCGAGGTAGGAGCGCACGGAAAGCGTGAGGTCCTGGCCCCAGGCGCCGCCGCCGGGAAGCACGAGCGAGGCATCGAAGGCGGCGTGCGGCAGCGCCGAGAGGGCGTGCACGGCAGCCTCGCGCCGGTGGGCAAGGAGGGTGCGAAGCGCCGCGGGTGTGCCCGTCCGGGCTTCGGCGATGGCAGCGGCGCGCGCCTCGACAAAGTGTGTGAGGCTTTCGGCCATGAGGATCACGCCGGAGGAGGCGGCGAGCGCCCGGAAGAGGCCGGCCGCGGCGGCATCGGCGGCGGCGACGTGCGCGACGTGGGTGTGGATGTCCCAGGCGTCGCCGGACGCCTGGCGGATCCATTCGCCATCGGGGACGACATCGAGCAGCCCGGTGAGCTCGTCGCGGGCGCGCGCGGCGCGGCCGGCGAAAACGGCGAACTCGGGCGGCGGGTTCACGGCAATGGGCCGAGACGGGCAGCGACGGCTTCGCGCGCGCCGGGGAAGACCTCGGCGTAGGCGCGGAGGAGGCCGAAACAGCCGCCAATCATCATGTCGCCAAAGGGTGCGGCGAAGTAGGGATGGAGCGACGTACCCCGGATCTTCGACCGTTGCGGACCGGTCGCCGCGACCATCGCGGGGAGGGTGGCGCGCACGATGGAACGGTCGTGGTGGTAGGCGCCGTGGCCCTTCGATTCGAACACCTCGGCGTGGGTGAGGGCGCCGGCGGCGAGGGCATGCGTGAACTGCTCGACCTGAGCGGACGTGACTTCGCCGGTGTGGTGTTCGAAGAGGCTGGCGACCTGCCGGCCGCGAAGGTGGAACCCGAGCAGGTGCATGTTGCCCAGGTTGAGGACGACCTGTTCGCCCGCGGCGCCGACGTTCTCGTCGTGGAGCGCGCCGAGGGCAGCGGCGGGGCCGGTATCCATGAAGGCGACATCGCCTTCGCCGAGCGCGGAGCCGCACAGCGCGCGGGCGCGGGTGAGGTACGGCTCCACGTCCTCGGCGCGGCGGGCGAATGCGAGGAGGTCGTTGCGCGCGGCGACGGTGCGCCGCAGGTGCTCGAACCGGAAGAGCCGGTCGGAGACGCCCGCGGGGGCATCGCCATGGTCGAGGCAGCCGAGTGCCAGGCCGTCGAACATCACGGGTTCATCGAAGGCGGCGAGGGCGCCGCGGATGGCTTCGAGATCGAGGTCGCGCAGTTCGACCGGCTCGCCGTCGATGGCGCGGGCTTCGTCCTCGGAGACGATGGTGACGCCGGATGCGCGAACTTCGTCGAGGTCGTCGTTGAAGGTTCGCGCGGCATCGGGAGTGGCGAAGGCGGGGAGACCGTGGCGGATGTGGTCTTCGAGCGCCCACGAACAGGGGCCGCCGCCCGCGATGACGCCGGTGAGCACGACGGGGACGTGGTCGAGGGTGGCATGGCGGATGCGGCGGGCGGCGATCTCCGTGGCCGAGGGCATGACCATCTTCACGCAGTTTTCGATGGGGCGTTCGGAATCGAACAGGAGGATGTCCTGGGTGCCGGTGCCCATATCGATGGCGAGGATGCGCATGGTCCCAGTGTAAGGGACGGCCGGGCCGGCGGCGGACGCGGAACGAGGCTCCCTCGCGGGAGCCTCGTGATGGGGGGCAGGTTGGCGGGGCTGCTAGACGGCACACTCGCCTTCGCCGCGCTGGAGCTGGTAAAGCTCCAGCTTGCCCCAGTCGACAAACATGCCCTTGTTGTCGTCGGTGAAGTCGCCGGGGAGGCAGAGGTCCTCGATGGCGAGTTCGAACGGCTTCGTGCCGACGCGGTCGAAGTACGCGATGAAGGTCTCGCCTTCGTTGCGGTACTTCTGGTAGAGGTTGACGAAGCGCTCGACGGCCTCGGGGCCGCGCTTGGCGGGGAGGCGGACCTTGAGCTGCGTGGCGAGGCGCATGCCGCCGTCGCCGTAGCTACCGCCGAGGAAGACGTGGTAGGCGGGGAGCTGCTGGCCATCGACCTTCATCGCGGCGCCATGGAAGCCGATGGTGGCGATGTGATGCTGGCCGCAGCTGTTCGGGCAGCCGCTCATTTTGATGTTGATGCGCTTCGTGAGCTCGTCTTCGATGTTGAGGGATTCGACGCGCGCCTGGATGGCGGCGTTGAGGCCCATGGAGCTGGTGATGCCGAGCTTGCAGCTGTCGGTACCGGGGCAGGAGACGACGTCGGTAATGGTCTGCGCGCCGGGGTCGGCGAGGCCGAGTTCCTTGAGGCGCGTCCACACTTCGTAGAGGGACTCATCGCGCACCCAGCGGAGGACGATGTTCTGCTGCACGGTGGTGCGAGCACGGCCGCCGCAGTATTCGCGCATGATCGCGGCGAGGCCACGGAACTGTTCGGGGCGAAGGTCGCCACGGGTGACTTTAACCTCCACTGTGCTGAAGCCCTGCTGGCGCTGCGCGCGGGCGTTGGCGGTGACGAAGGCGGCGAATTCGCGCATGTCGCCGTTGGGGGAGGCGTAGGCGGGGCGGCGCGCGGGGGCGGTCGCTTCTTCGTCATCGATAAAGAGGAGGTGGTCGGGGCTGAAGTTGCCGGTGCGGGCCCAATCGCCCTCGAGCTCCTCATCGACCATGCGCTTGAATTCATCGAAGCCGATGCGTTCGACGAGGAACTTGATGCGAGCCTTGGAGCGGTTCTTCCGGAGCTCGTCGGCCTTTTCGAAGATGCGGATGACGGCTTCGGAGATCTTCAGGTACTCATCGAGCGGGGAGAATTCGCGGAGGACCTGGGCGTTGCGGGGCATGATGCTGAGGCCGCCGGCGACGCGGATTTCGAAGCCCTTCACGCCGTCCTTGATGCGGGGGATGAAGCCCATATCGTGGAGGCCGGTGATGGCGATGTCCTCGTCGCTGCTGCTGAAGCAGACCTTCCACTTGCGGGGGAGGAGCTGGGAGAGGGGATTGCGGAGCCAGTAGCGGGCGTAGGCGCCGGCCCAGGGGGTCGGGTCGAATGGTTCGTTCGCGTTCACGCCAGCCCACGGGTCGCCGGTGACGTTGCGGACGGTGTTGCCGCAGGCTTCGCGGGTGGAGATGCCTGCGCGGCCGAGGATGAAGAGGGCCTCGGCGGCCTTGCGCAGGGGGACGTGGTGGAACTGGAAGTTCTGGCGGGTGGTGATGTGGCCCTTGCGAAGGGGGGCGTGCTTCTCGGCGATTTCGCCGAAGGCCTCCATCTGCTCGGGGGTGACGCCGCCGAAGGGGAGCTTGCAGCGGATCATCTGCACGCCGGGCTGGCGCTGTCCGTAGACGCCCTGCTTGAGGCGGAAACCGATGAACTGGGTCTCCTCCCACTTGCCGTCCAGGTAGCGGCCGGCTTCGGTGGAGAAGTCCTCGAGTTCCTTTTCGAGCACGGAGAGGACGCGGCCGGGCTCGTTGGTGAAGACGGTCGTTTCGACGTCGGGCATGGCGGACCTCCGGGGAAAGCGAGGAAGTAGAGCGACGTTATCAACAATCATGGTTGCCCGCAACGGACGTTGTTGATATTGTCGAGCGCATCACTCGACTTTAGGCGTGGTCCCGATGACTGCACTCGCCCCGACCTTTACCGAGCAGGAGCTGGCGGCGCTCTCCGAACGGTTCGAAACTGCGGACCCGCGTGAGATCGTGCGCTGGGCCGTGGATACGTTCGGCGACGGCCTCTCGGTGGGGGCAAGCTTCGGTGGGGCGAGCGGCGCGGTGATCCTGCACATGGTGGCGGCGCTGAAGCCGAACGTGCACGTCTTCGTGCTCGACACGGATTACCTGTTCGAAGAGACGCACGAGAACATGCGGGAGAGCGTGCCCGCGCTGGGGCTGACGAACCTGCGCGTCTACAAGTCCACACTGACCCATGAGCAGCAGGCGGCGCAGTACGGGTCGGCGCTGTGGATGCGTGACCCCGACCTCTGCTGCGAACTGCGCAAGATCGAACCGAACCGGCGCGCGCTGGAGGGGAAGACGGCGTGGGTGAGCGGGCTGCGGCGCGACCAATCTGAGGGGCGTGCGGACACGCCGATCCTTTCGTGGAACAGCAAGTTCGGGCTCGTAAAGATCAACCCGCTGGCGACGTGGGACGAAAAGCGGACGTGGGAATACCTGCTGGAGCACGACGTTCCCTATAACGTTCTGCTCAACCAGGGGTACACGTCGATCGGCTGCTACAACTGTACGGTGCCCGGGGTGCAGGGGCGGGCGGGCCGCTGGCAGGGGTTCGAAAAGGATGAATGCGGCCTGCATACCTAGGCGGGTGGCGGCGGTTGAAACCGGGCGGATTCGATGGAGGAGATGCGCGGAACGTGAGCAGTGAGCAAGGGTTCGTGGTGTGGTTCACCGGTCTTTCGGGCGCGGGCAAATCGACGCTGACGGAGGCTTTGGCCCCGGAGCTGCGGGCGCGCGGGCGGCGAGTCGAGGTCTTGGACGGCGACGAAGTGCGGACGAACCTTTCGAAGGGACTGGGCTTCAGCAAGGAAGACCGCGACACGAACGTGCTGCGCATCGGGTATGTGGCCAACCTGCTGGCGCGAAACGGCGTGGCCGCGATCACGGCGGCGATTTCGCCCTACCGGGAGATCCGCGACGCGAATCGCGCACTGGTGGAGCGCGATGGCGGCGCGTTCATCGAGGTCCATGCGTCGGCGACGCTGGAGGAGTGCGAGGCGCGCGACGTGAAGGGTCTCTATGCCGAGGTGCGAGCGGGCAAGCGGACGGGGTTTACTGGCATCGATGACCCGTACGAGCCGCCGCTGGCGCCGGAGGTGACGGTACCCACGGGCAGCGAGCCGATCGCCGCGAGCCTGGAGCGCATCCTGGGGTATCTCGAAGGGCGGGGACTGATTACGCCGGCGCGTGCGGCGGCGGCGGAGGGAGCACGATGACCGTGGAGCCAATGGCGCTGAGCGCGCACCACACCGAACTCGAAACGCTCGAGGCCGAGGCGATCTTCATCATGCGGGAGGTGGCGGCGGAGTTCGAACGGCCGGCGCTGCTGTTCTCAGGCGGCAAGGACTCGATCGTGCTCCTGCGGATCGCGGAGAAGGCGTTCTGGCCGGCGAAGTTCCCGTTCCCGGTGATGCATGTGGACACGGGGCACAACTTCCCCGAGGTGATCGCGTTCCGGGACCGGCGCGTGGAGGAGCTGGGCGCGCGGCTGATCGTGGGTTCGGTGCAGCAGGCGATCGACGAGGGGACGTTGACCGAGGAGCGCGGCATCCGCGCTTCGCGCAACCGCCTGCAGACACCGGTCCTGCTGGGAACGATCGCGGAGCACCAGATCGACGCGGCGATGGGCGGGGCGCGCCGCGACGAGGAGAAGGCGCGGGCGAAGGAGCGGGTGTTCTCCTTCCGGGACGAGTTCGGGCAGTGGGACCCACGGAACCAGCGCCCGGAGCTGTGGAGCCTGTACAACGGCATGCACGTGAAGGGCGAGCACATGCGCGTGTTCCCGCTTTCGAACTGGACGGAGCTGGACATCTGGCACTACATCGAGCGCGAACGGCTCGAGGTGCCCTCCATCTATTTCACACACGAGCGCGACGTCTTCGAGCGCGACGGGATGCTGATGTCGGTGTGCCCGTTCCTGCAGCAGCTGCCGGGCGAAACGACCTTCCGGGCGGCGGTACGCTATCGCACGGTGGGAGACATGACCTGCACGGCGGCGGTGCGCTCGGAGGCGGCCGACATCCAGTCGGTGATTGACGAGATCGCGGTGGCGCGGGTGACCGAGCGGGGCGCGAGCCGCGCCGACGACCAGTTCTCGGAGGCGGCGATGGAAGACCGCAAGCGCGAGGGGTACTTCTAATGGACCTGCTGCGATTCGTGACCGCGGGTTCGGTGGACGACGGCAAGAGCACGCTCATCGGGCGGCTGCTGTACGACTCCAAGCAGGTGTTCGAGGACACGCTGGCGAGCATCCAGCGGGCGAGCGAGGCGCGGGGCCTCGACGACCTGAACCTGGCGCTGCTGACGGACGGGCTGCGGGCCGAACGCGAACAGGGCATCACCATCGATGTGGCCTACCGCTACTTCGCGACGCCGAAGCGGAAGTTCATCATCGCGGACTCGCCGGGGCACGTGCAGTACACGCGGAACATGGTGACGGGCGCCTCGACGGCGTCGCTGGCGCTCATCCTCATCGACGCGCGCAAGGGCGTGGTCTCGCAGACGCGCCGGCATTCGGCGCTGACATCGCTGCTGGGGATCACGCACCTGGTGCTGTGCGTGAACAAGATGGACCTTGCGGACTGGTCGCAGTCGCGATTCGAGGAAGTGGGGGCCGACTTCCGGGCGCTGGCGGGCCGGCTGGGGGTGCGGGACGTGACCGTGATCCCGATGGCGGCTGTTTCGGGCGAGAACATTGTCGAGCGGGGCGAGCACATGCCCTGGTACACGGGCCCGACGCTGCTGGAGTTCCTGGAGACGGTGGAGACGCCGGACCACGTGAGCCATGGTGCGCTCCGCTTCCCGGTGCAGTACGTGCTGCGGCCACACACGACGGAGTTCCACGACTACCGCGGGTACGCCGGGACGGTGGCATCGGGGACGGTGAAGCCTGGCCAGGAAGTGCTGGCGCTGCCACTGGGCGTGCGCACCACGGTAGCCGGCATCGATCGTTACCAGGAGGCGTGCGGGACGGCATCGAACGGCGACGCGGTCTCTATCCGGCTGTCCGAAGAGATCGACGTCGGGCGGGGGCACATGCTCGTGGACCCCGCGCACGCGCCGGCGGCGGCGACGCGCTTCACGGCCGACCTCTGCTGGATGAGCGACGGCACGCAGCTCCGGCCGCGGCAGCAACTCTGGCTCAAGCACACGACGCGGCGCGTGCGCTGCATGGTGGAATCGCTCGATGACCTGCTCGACGTGGAGACGCTGGACCGCAACGGCGCACCGGGCTCGTTCGGGCTGAACGACATCGGACGGGTGACGCTCAAGACGCTGGAGCCGATCTTCGCGGACCCCTATGCGGTGAGCCGCGACACGGGCAGCTTCATCCTGGTGGATGGGAGTTCGCACCAGACGGTGGCGGCCGGGATGGTGCGCGAGGTGCTCGCACAGGCCGGGGCCGGCGCCTGATGGAGCAGGAGGGCGCCGCCTCTCTCGTGGTCGCGGAGCCCCCTTCGGCGGAAGCGGCGCCAGGACCGGTGAAGTCGCCGGTGCGCGGGATACGCCTTTCGCGCGCGGTGGTGGTGAAGCCGGTCGCGGCGATGGCGGGCGTGCTGCTCTTCGTCTTCGCGCTACAGCTCATCAAGGCGGGCGCGAAGGGGCTGGTGCCGTTGCTGGACGGCCTCGAAGTCTCGGGAGCGGGGAACGCGACGGGCTTCGGATGGCTGCTGGCGTACGCGGCGCTCAGCGGGTCGCCGGTGGCGGCCATCGGGATCACGCTGCTCGCGGGTGGAGTGTTGAGCGAGTCCGAGGCGTTCGGGGTGGTGGGCGGGTCGCGGCTGGGGGCTTCATTCATCGTGCTGGCCGTCGGCTTCTTCCTCTATGTACGAAAGCGGCGGAACAGCGACGGGCTGTACATCGGCGTGGTGGCGCTACTGACGACGTTCACGACGCAGGGGCCGGCGCTGGTGCTGGGGCTGCTATCGCTGCACTACGGCTGGCTCGATGGGGTGCGGTTCGAGACACCGGGCGGCCTGCTCGACATCATCGACACCGTATACGGGCCGCCCGTCGATGCGCTGGTGGACCTGCTGCCGCGCTGGGCACTCTTCGCCACGGGCGTGGGCGTGCTCCTGGGGAGCTTCACGGTGTTCGACCGGGCGCTGCCTCAGTTGGAATCAGAGGGCGAAGGGATCTCGCGGGCGCTGCATTTCCTGCACCGGCGGCCGCTGATGTTCCTCATGGGCTGCCTGATCACGGCGACGACGATGAGCGTTTCGATTTCGCTGACGCTGTTGGTGCCGCTTTCGCTCAAGGGGTATATCAAGCGGGACCAGATCATCCCGTACGTGATGGGGGCGAACATCACGACGTTCATTGACACGCTCGTGGGGGCGGTGTTGCTGGGCGGTGCGGCGGCATTCACGGTGGTGCTGACGGAGATGCTCTCGGTGGCGGCGATTTCGCTGACGGTGCTGCTGTTGCTGTACGGGCCGTATGCGCGCATGGTGCTGGCGGTCGCGGGGCACGCGACGCGGAATCAGCGGTCGTTGGCGGTGTTCCTCGGGTGCATCGTGGCGGTACCGGCGGTGCTGTTGGTGCTGTAGGGGGCCGGTGCTTTGGCGCTAAGGCGGGCTCCGGGTATCATTCTCGGGTTACGTCTGGAAGGATCGACAGCCATGGCCTACGAACTCGACGCACTGACCGCCACCCAGGCGCGTACGGATATCCCTGAATTCGGCAGCGGCGACACGGTGAAGGTGCACGCCAAGGTCATCGAAGGTGACAAGGAGCGCATCCAGGTCTTCGAAGGGGTCGTCATCCGGAAGCGGATGAAGGGGCTCGTTTCGAACTTCACCGTGCGCAAGAACGCGGCCGGCGGCATCGGCGTGGAGCGCACGTTCCCGCTGAACAGCCCGCGCATCGACAAGATTGAGGTGGTGCGGCGCGGCAAGGTTCGCCGCAAGAACCTGTACTACCTGCGGGGCCTGACGGGGAAGGCCGCCCGCATCAAGGAGAAGCGCGTCTAGGCGAAAGCCGGGCGCCCACGACGACGCCGCCTTCGGGCGGCGTTTCGCTTTCAGGGCAGATATCGGGGGGAAGCAGATGATTTCGGGGATCGTGCTCGCGGCGGGTGCGTCGACTCGCATGGGGGAGCCGAAGGCGCTCCTCGATTGGGGCGGGATGCCGCTCATCTGCTACCAGGTGCGCCAACTGCGCGAGGCCGGGACGGACGAAGTGATCGTCGTGCTCGGCCACCGTTCGGACGAGATCAACCGGCGGATGCGGCGCGAAAACTGCCGGGTGATGAACAACCCGCGGTACCACGCGGGGCGTGCGGGTTCGCTGCGGATCGGAGCGAAGGCGGTGAACCGCGACACGGACGCGATCGTGATCGTGAATGTGGACCAGCCGCGGCCCGCGGAGTTCCTGCGCGCGCTCATCGCCGCGCACGACCCGAAGCACGCGGCGACGCGGCCAACGTTCGAGGGTCACACGGGGCACCCGATCGTGGTCTCGGGCTGGCTGCGGCCGGAGCTGCTGGAGGCGAAGGACGAGAACGACGGCCTGCGGGGCATCCTGCACGCGCACGTTTCGGAGCTCGGTGAGTTCGTCGCCGGAGAGCTCGCGGTGCTGGATGTGAACACGCCCGAGGAGTACCGGGCGGCGTTGGCGCGGTGGGCGCCGGTGGCCTCGGCCTGAGGCGGTGCCGGCCGTTTCGCACCGGCCACTGCGCTTTCGCGCGATCGTTTTCGACCTCGACCAGGTGTTGCTCGCGCGCGAAACGGCGTGGCGTTACGCGATCGAGGAAGCCGTCATCGCGGTGACGGGGCGGCGCGTCGATGCGCGCGCGCTCGCGGCGGAGTACCACCTGCGGCCATGGCGGCACGCGCTCTCCATCCTCGTGTCCGATGCCGAAGAAGGCGCACGCTGCGAGACGCTCTGCGTGGAGATGTTCCGGCGGAGCGCGATGAAGAAGCTGCTTGTGCACGAAGGGATCGGGATGGCGCTGGACGCCGTCCGCGGGGAGCGGGTGGAGATGGGGGCGATTTCGCGGGAGCCGCACGTGGTGGCGCTGCGGCAGGTGCAATCCACGGGCTTGGACCGCTTCATCGCCGTGCTCTCGGCGACGCCGGAGGGCCAGCCGTGGCAGCCGGGCGAGCGAATCGCGGACTGCCTCGCGTTCCTGCAGACGGAGCCGGCGCGGGCGGCCTACGTGGCGAGCGACCGGTTCGACCTCGCCGAAGCAGCGCGTGCCGGGCTCGTTCCGGTGTTCGCGGGTTGGGCGGGCCAGCCCGCCGTCGAGGGGGTCCGGCGGCTTGAGACGCCGGGCGCGCTCGGCAGGCTGGCGGCGGAGGGGGGCTAGCTGGCGAGGGGCTCGACGAGCTGGTGGCAGCCGGGGCAGAAGGTCTTTTCGCGGCTGGAAGTGAACTGGAGGTTGCAGGCGGGGCAGGTCACGGGGCGTCGATTCACGGTGCGGGTACCTCGGTGCGGATTTCGATATGAGGTTCGAACACCGTGGCGAGCGGGGGTAGTACGAAGTTGATATGATTGACGGGTCTCACACAGTCTACGTCTATGGATGTACAGTTCATCTTTATGGCTGATTCGATTCATGCATCGCCGCCGGGGTAGAATAGCGTGCGAACCGCGCGTAAACCGGCTGCGGCAAGAGTGCAATAGGGTGGGTACCGAGTAATCTGGCCGCGCGCGGCCTAAACGGGCGCGTGGGAGCCTGTGAAAGACCCTGATGAGTACAAACCCCTATACCGCTAAGGGAACTCAGCCTTCAGAATGTGGCCGGGAAGTGGAGGATGCGTGTGACCGGTAACGGTTCGAAGCGGAGCGAGGCGCGGGTGCGCTGGCAGGTCCCGGTTGGGGCTGCATCGCTCTGCCTCGCGCTCGGCGGCCTGGGGCTGCTGCTGAACTCGGGTGGTGGTTCGCTGCCGCGGGTGATCGAGCCCGATGCGGTGGCGGCCGCGCTCACCGAGGCCCGCACGGTGCCTGCCGGCGAGCAAGCCTACGTGCTTGCGCCATCGACGGCATTCCCCAGCGCGGAAGCGCAGCTGACGGAAGAGCCCACCCCGGAACCGACGCCTGAATCGCGCGTGATGGCGGCATCGAGCGGGGGGGTGCGGTCGTTGCCGCCTCCGCCACCGACGGCCACGCCGACACCCGTGCCGCCGACCGCGACGGCCACGCCGCCCACGGCCGTGCCGACGCCCACGGTGCCGACGGTGGAGCCCACGGCAGCGCCTTCGGAGACACCGATGCCGGGCGTGCCGGCGGGGCCGGGACCGATTAACACGAACGAGCCGGGACCGGGCGGGATCATCGGCGGCGGCCTGCCGGGCCTGGCCCCGGGAAGCGTCCTCACCATCCGCTAACCCCGGTCGTCGAAGGTGTCTCGCAGTGCCCGGGTGTGTGGCGCCCTTCCGGGACCTGGCGGCCGGCTTCGCTATACTCGTTGGCCCATGAATGTCCCGAGTAACCAGCACGAAGCGCGCCTGCGGAGCGAGGAACTTCGCTCCCAGCTGAACTACCACAACTATCGCTATTACGTGCTCGACGACCCGGAGGTGGCGGACGCCGAGTACGACGAGCTCATGAACGAGCTCCGGGCGATCGAGGCGCGGTACCCGGAGCTGATCACACCCGATTCGCCAACGCAAAAGACGGGCGCGGAGCCGCTCGCGGCGACGTTCGAGGTGGTGGACCACAAGGTGCCGCTGCTGAGCCTTTCGAACTGCTTCAGCGATGAAGAACTACAGGCCTGGTACCGGCGCGCGATGGACCGGCTCGACACGGGTGATGCGCGGCTGGTGAGCGAACCGAAGATCGACGGCCTGGCGATGGCGCTGGTGTACGAGAACGGGCAGTTCGTGCAGGGGGCCACGCGCGGCGACGGTGCGCACGGAGAGAACGTGACCGCGAACCTGCGCACGATCGCGAGCATCCCGAAGTCGCTGACGGGGCGGGTGCCGGAGCGGTTCGAGGTTCGGGGCGAGGTGTACATGAGCCGGAGCGGCTTCGAGCGGATGAACGCGGCCATCGGCGACCTGAACATCGAACGGGAGCGGGAGGGCCGCAAGCCGCTGCCCATCTACGCGAATCCGCGCAACGCGGCGGCGGGATCGGTGCGGCAGAAGGACGCACAGGTGACGGCGGCGCGGCCGCTTTCGATGTTCGTGTACCAGCTTGGCTGGGTCGAAGGCGGGACGCGGCCGGACAGCCACCACGAAACGCTCCTGTGGCTGAAGGAGCTGGGCTTCCCCGTGAACCCGGAGGCGCGGCTGCACGAGACGCTGGACGAGGCGGCGGCCCGCATCCGGTGGTGGGGCGACCAGCGCGAGCGCATCGACTACGACATCGACGGCACGGTGCTGAAGTTCGACGACATCGACAGCTGGGCGTCGCTGGGCGCGGTGGGGCGGGAGCCGCGGTGGGCGACGGCGTTCAAGTTCCCACCGCAGCAGCGGACGACGAAGCTGCGCGACATCGCCGTGAACGTGGGCCGCACGGGCGTGCTGACACCGTTCGCGGTGCTGGAACCGGTCGTGGTCGGGGGGGCGACGGTCAGCCTGGCGACGCTGCACAACGAGGGGGACATCCGCCGCAAGGACATCCGCGTGGGCGACACGGTCATTGTGCAGCGCGCGGGTGAGGTAATCCCGCAGGTGGTGGCGCCCGTGCTCAGCCTGCGGACGGGGGCGGAGGCCGAGTTCACGATGCCGGCCGACTGCCCTTCGTGCGGGACGGCGGTTTCGCGGGACGAATCCGAGGCGGCGGTGTACTGTCCGAACCTTTCGTGCCCGACACAGCAGGTGCGGCTGCTGGAGCATTTCGCATCGCGCGGGGCGATGGATATCGAGGGACTGGGAGAGAAGATGGCGTACCTGCTGTTCCGCGCGGGGCTCGTGCGGAACATCGCGGACGTGTACGACCTCGCGCCGGAGCGGCTCGCCGAAGTCGAGGACTTCCGGACGAAGGACGGGCGGCTCAGCAAGGTGGCGGAAAACCTGCTGACCGGGATCGCGAAGAGCAAGTCACGGCCGCTCCCGAACGTGCTCTTCGCACTGGGCATCCGGCATGTGGGCTTCGAAACGGCGCGGGTGCTGGGCGAGCAGTTCGGGGGGCTCGGCGCGATCGTGGCGGCGGACGCGGAAGCGCTCCAGGGCGTCGAAGGCATCGGGCCGGTGGTGGCGCGGAGCATCGCCGACTGGACGGCGCGGGCGGAGAACCGGGAGGTGGTCGAGCGGCTCATCGCCGCCGGCGTGGACCCGCGCATGGCACCGAAGGCGGCGGACGAGGGCGGACCGCTAACCGGGCTGACGCTGGTGGTGACGGGCCGGCTGGAAGGCATGTCGCGGAGCGAGGCAGAGGAGCGCATTCGAACGGCCGGCGGGAAGGTGGGGAGCGCGGTTTCGAAGGCGACGACGGCCCTGGTGGCGGGGGCGGAGGCGGGAAGCAAGCTGGCAAAGGCGGAGCAACTCGGGGTGCGGGTGATCGACGAGGAGACGTTCGTGCGGCTGCTGGCGGAGGGGCCCGGGGAGCTGTTCCAGACAGTGTGAAAACGGTCTGGCATGTTTTCGAAGCGTCAAATGCGCTGAATGCTGAATGTGCGTATAATTGGGAACACGCCAGGGCGCTGACTTAGCCAGCAACCCCCCGCCGGAACCGCACCTTGGGCCTGTTCAACCCTTTCGCCCGCATGTTCGGGTTTCTCTCGCACGACATCGCCATCGACCTTGGGACGGCGAACACGCTCGTCATGGTCCGCGGCAAGGGGATCGTCATCGACGAGCCCTCGGTTGTGGCTATCGATCGCCAGACGAAAAAGATCCTCGCGATCGGCGGGGAAGCGAAGCGCATGGTCGGCCGCACACCGGCCAACATCATCGCCGTGCGGCCGCTGCGCGACGGAGTGATCTCGGACTTCGAGGTCACGGAGAAGATGCTCGCGTACTTCATCAAGGCGGTGCATGAGCGCACGTTCCTGGCCCAGCCACGGGTGGTGGTGGGCATCCCCAGCGGCGTCACCGAGGTGGAGAAGCGGGCGGTGCACGACGCAGCCCTGAACGCGGGCGCACGCAGCTGCTACCTCATCGAGGAGCCCATGGCGGCGGCGATCGGGGCGGGCCTGCCGGTCATCGAAGCGGCGGGCTGCATGATCGTCGATATCGGCGGCGGCACGACGGAAGTTGCCATCATCTCGCTCGGCGGCATGGTCGTGAGCACGTCCATCCGCGTGGCGGGCGACGAGATGGACCAGGACATCATCGCCTACGCCCGGCAGGTGCATAACCTCCTCATCGGGGAGCGCACGGCCGAGGAGATCAAGAAGGTGGCCGGGTCGGCGGCGCCACTCGTGCCCGAAGAAACGGTCGACCTCCGCGGGCGGGACCTCGCGACGGGGCTGCCGAAGGCTGTGGAAGTGAGCACCGTGGAGATTCGCGACGCGCTGGCGGGTTCGATCAGCGCGATCGTGGAGGCGGTGCGTTCGACCATCGAGGTGACGCCGCCGGAACTGGTGAGCGACCTGATGGCGCACGGGATCGCACTCGCGGGGGGCGGGGCGCTGTTGCGGGGCCTGGACCGGCGGATTTCGCAGGAGACGCGCTTCCCGGTTTATGTCTCGGAGGACCCGTTGTTGTGCGTGGTCCGGGGCGCTGGCGAAGTCCTTGAGGAACAGGGACTTTTACAGAAGGTTCAATCGCAGCTGGCATCCCGAAGGACCGGACGCTAGCATCGAAACGGCGCCCGGGTACTGCTTATGCTGATTTTCTCGCGCTACACGTGGTGGGTCGGGGCCATGCTTGGCTTCGCCGTGTTCCTGACCGCCGCGGGCCAGGTGGGGGTGCTCCACCCGGTGCAGGGCGCGTTTCTCGTGGTCACGCGGCCGGCGGAGGAGCTGCTCACGTCGATCTTCCGGCCGATGGCGGGATTCCTTTCCGATGCAGGGGCGATCAGCGACCTGCGCGAGGAGAACCGCCGCCTGCGGCTCGAGAACGAGGAGCTGCGGACGCAATCGATTTCGCTGCAGACGGACGCGGAGCGGGTGAAGCAGCTGGAAGAGGCGCTAAAGATTTCGCAAGGGGCGGCGAACGAGCGGTACCTGGCGGCGAACGTGGTGCATCGCGACTCATCGGCGTTCACGGACGTGATCAGCATCGACCGGGGTTCGAATAGCGGCGTGCGGGTGGGCATGGTGGTGCTTTCGTCGCAGGGGTCGCTCATGGGCACGGTGACGGAGGTGTTCGCGAGCCGCTCGTTCGTGCGACTGATTACGGACAGCAAGAGCAAAGTGGCGGCGCAGGTGCAGTCGTCGCAGGCGGACGGGATCGTGAAGGGCGCGGCGAACCGTACGCTCACGTTCGACCTCGCGCAGGCGGACATCAAGGTCGGGGACATCATCGTCACCTCGGCGCTGACGGGGCGGTATCCCGCGGGTTTGCCGATCGGCAAGGTGACGGATGTCGGCGGCACGCAGCAGGACCTCTTCCGGAAGGTGACGCTGGAGCCGTTCGTGCGGCTTTCGACGGCGAGCACGGTACTCGTGCAGACGAGCTTCATCCCTCAGAACCTGCTGGAGGCGGGGGATTGAAAGCGCTGCTGGTAGGCGCGGCG
Organism: Dehalococcoidia bacterium; assembly: GCA_020847985.1. Taxonomy (GTDB): domain Bacteria; phylum Chloroflexota; class Dehalococcoidia; order Tepidiformales; family Tepidiformaceae; genus Amarobacillus. The sequence continues at coordinate 255,983 of JADLBC010000008.1, read as the reverse complement.
CTGCTCCTCGCGGCGCTGGGGCAGACAGCCGTGGCGCCGCTGTTTCCGCTGTCGGCGGCCGTGCCGGACCTCTGCCTGGTCGCGCTCGTACTGGTGGTGGTGTTCGGTGGCCCGCGCGAAGCGATGGTCGCGGTCCCCGTGGTGGCGCTGACGTTCGCGTTCGCATCGAACCGGTCGCCGGCGCTCGCGCTGTTGGCGTACCTGCCGCTGCTGCCGCTGGCCTATTACCTGGAAGACGGACGCGTGCCGCTCAACCGCTTCGCGCAGACGTTGGTCGCGGCGGTGGCAACGGGGGCGTGGGCGCGATTGGCACTGGCACTGGGAGCGATGGCGGACGGTGCGGCTCCACAGCCGGGGATCCTGGTCGCGGGGATCCTCGTGCCCGGCCTGATGCTTGACCTTTTGATGGTGACGATGGCGTACCTTCCTCTGCGGGCACTCGGGGTCGAACCGCGGGCGCTTGAGATTCCACGGTCGAGGTATGGCTGGTCGTGAGCGTGCTGGGGGAGGGATTCCAGTCGCCATCGGGGCGAAGCCGCAACCGGCCGCACGGGAACCTGGCGGCGCTGCGGATCGCGGTGATCCTGATGTTCGGGGTGCTCGCGGCCCAGCTGTTCAACATGCAGATCATCCAGGGCGGGGACTATGCGCGGCGTTCGCGGGAGAACCACCTGACGCGCAAGGAGATCCTGCCGCCGCGGGGGCTGATCCTCGACCGCAACGGCACGCCGCTTGTGAAGAACGTGGGGATCTACACGGCGACGATCACGCCGGCCTTCCTGCCCGAGGATGCGAACGCGCGCTACGCGCTCTATCTGCGGCTGGAGCAGCTATTGGGGGTGCCGGCGCTGGAGATCCAGTCGCGGGTGAAAGAGAAGGAAGCGGACGGCAAGGGGGACATCGAATTCCCCATCAAGGAAGGGCTGACGAAGGAACAGGCGCTGGCGCTGGAAGAGCTAACGGCGGACATGACGGGCGTGGCGCTGACGATCCAGCCGGGCCGCGAGTACGTCGGGGGGGACGCCTTCAGCCACATCCTCGGGTACATCGGCAAGCAAACGCCGGAGGAGTACCGCGAACTGCGGACGGAGGGCTATTCGCTCAATGAGCCCGTGGGCAAGGCGGGTGTGGAGCTGACGTACCAGGACGTGCTGCGGGGGGAAAAGGGCGCCACGGCGGCCGAGCAGGATGCGCAGGGGCACTTGCTGAAGGCGCTGAAGAGCCGGGACGCCGTGCCAGGCAGCAATCTCCGGCTGGCGATCGACATGGAGTTGCAGACGTACATCGCGGAGATGCTGGAGGCATCGCTGCCGAACCCGCTGACGATGAACCAGAAGAACGCGACGACGGCGGCGGCGGTGGTGATGAGCGCGAAGACGGGCGAGGTCCTCGCGCTCGTTTCGGTGCCGGCGTATGACAACAACATCTTCGCGCAGGTGACGCAGCGCGGGGCCGAATACGAAGCGCTGGCAACGGACAACAAGACGCGTCCGCTGACAAACAAGGCGCTCTCGCAGGCGTTGCCGGGTTCGACGTACAAGCTGATCACGGCGGCGGCGGCGCTGCAGGAGGGGAACATCACGCCGGCCACGAGCCGGGATATCCCGAGCCGGATCCTGGAGATCAAGGGCGAGAACGGGGTGATCTACAACCTGATCGACTGGCGGGCGCACGGGTCGGGGATCGACCTGACGCAGGCGATCGCGTGGTCGTCGAACATCTACATGTTCATGGCGGTGTGCGGCATTCCGAACGGGAGCCTGCAGCCGCACAAGGCGCTGGGCAAGGATGTGGATTCGTCGGCGAGCATCTTCGCGTACTACCAGCGAGGGTTCGGGATGGGGCAGGCGACGGGCATCGACATCCCGGGCGAGGACATCGGACGGGTGCCGGACCCGGCGTGGAAGGCGCGCAATTACGCCGGCCCCGATTACACGGACAACGACCGGGACTGGTACTACGCGGATACGTGCTTCACGGCGATCGGGCAGCAGGACGTGCTGGCGACGCCCATCCAGATCGCGCGGATGACGGCGGCGGTGGCGACGGGGAAGTTGTTCACGCCGCACGTCGCGAAGGACATCCTCGACGCGGACGGGAAGGTCATCAAGACGATCAAGCCGGAGTGGAAGAGCGTGCCGGTGGACGAGGCGAATCTCGCGGCGGTGCGCCGTGGGATGCATGAGTCAGTGCTGGCGGGCGCGGGGCTGAAGGCACAGGTCTCGGGGATGGACATCGCGGGGAAGACGGGCACGGCGGAGTTCGGCACGCAGCGGCCGGAGGGTTCGTACGACCAGCATGCGTGGTTCACGGGCTACTACCCGTACAACGACCCGGAGTACGTCGTGACGGTGTACTTCGATTACGGCGTGGGCGGCGACAAGGCGGCGCCGGCCGCGGCGAACATCTTCAGCTGGATGAACCAGAACCTGGGGAAGTGATGGCGACGACGTTCGGGCCGGGACGGCAAGGCGGCGTGTTTCGCGGATGGGACCGCTTCGATTACGTGCTCGTGCTGTGCGCGGTGGGGCTTGTCGTCTTCGGGTTGCTGCTCATCTACAGCGGGACGTACCGGACGTATGAGGGCCCGCCGGCGAGCTTTTCGAACCCGGTAACGAAGCAGGCGATCTTCGCGATCTTCGGGATCGCGATGATGCTGGCGGTTTCGAAGCTGGATTACCACTACCTCACGCACTATTCGGTGGTGCTCTGGGGCATCTCGATCCTGTCGCTGGTGGCGATCCTGCTGATGGGTCATTCGGCGTACGGATCGACGCGCTGGTTCAACCTCGGGCCGATCCAGATTCAGCCTTCGGAGTTCGCGAAGCTGGCGACGATTTTGCTGCTGGCGAACTTCTTCAGCGAACACGGCGGCGATGCGAAGGACCTGCGCACATTGCTGATGTCGTTGGCGATCGTGGCGCCGTGCGTGGGGCTGGTGTTCATCCAGCCGGACCTGGGGACAAGCATCGTCTTCATGGCGATCTGGCTGGGCGTGGTGCTGGTGGCCGGTGTATCGCGGCGGCACCTGTTCATCCTCGCGGCCGTGGGGCTGGCGGTATTGCCGTTCGTGTGGACGTTCGCGGTGGCGGACTACCAGATCGAGCGCATCTCGGTGCTGGTGGACCCGGAAGAGGACCCTCTGGACGCGGGGTACAACGTGATCCAGGCGCAAATCGCCGTGGGCTCGGGACAGCTGACGGGGAAGGGGCTCACGAACGGGGAGCAGACACAGCTGGGGTACCTGCGTGTGGCCACGAAGGACTTCATCTTCAGCCTGCAGGCCGAGGAGCTGGGGTTCGTGGGGTCGATGGTGCTGTTCGGGCTCTTCATCGTGCTGCTGATGCGGGGGATACGGGCGGCGCAGATCGCGGGCGACATCTCGGGGCAGCTGGTGGCGGTCGGGATCGTGATCCTGATATTGATGCAGGCGTTCATCAACATCGCGGTGAACCTGAGCCTGTTCCCGGTGACGGGCATCCCATTGCCGCTGGTGAGCCAGGGCGGGTCGTCGCTGGTGAGCATTTTCGTTTCGCTGGGCGTGCTGCAGAGCATCATCATGCGGCACCGCGCGTACCGGCAGACCTGAGCCGGCGGGCAGTCAGGTTTCGGTCGCCGGATCTGCTGCGGGGCGGCGGCGGGCGACGGTGGTCAGGGCATCACGCACGTTGGCGACGGGGATGAGTTCGATGCCATCGACCGGCTGGGTGCCGTTCGCGACGACGCAGCGCTGGAAGCCGAGGCGGGCAAGTTCGGCCAGCCTCCGTGCGGGGTTGGTCACGGGGCGAACGGCGCCGGAGAGCGCGACTTCGCCGAGGTAGGCGGTGCCGCGCTCCAGGGGGCGGTCCTTGACGGCGGAATCGAGGGCGGCGAGCACGGCGAGGTCGGCGCCGGGGTCGCGGAGTCGCATTCCGCCGGAGACGGAGGCGACGATATCGAGGTTGCCGGCCTGGAGCCCACCGCGACGCGCGAGGACGGCCAGCAGCAGGTGCAGGCGCGACACTTCGAGGCCCGACGCGATGCGGCGCGGGTTGGCGAGGAAGCTCGGAACGGCGAGCGCCTGGACTTCGACGGCGAGCGGCCGGGAGCCCTCCATGACAGCGGTGACGGCGCACCCGGAGGCGCCATCGTCGTGCGTTTCGAGGAAGGCGATGCTGGGGTTCTCGACGCTGCGAAGGCCGGTGCCGGTCATTTCGAAGACGCCGACTTCATCGGTGGCGCCGAAGCGGTTCTTGACGGCGCGCAGGACGCGGAGGGCGCCGTTATCGGCGCCTTCGAAGTAGAGGACGGCATCGACGAGGTGTTCGAGGAGCCGTGGGCCGGCGATATCGCCGCCCGTGGTGACGTGGCCGGTGACGATGGTGGCGATGCCTGTGCCCTTGGCGAAAGAGACCAGCCGGGCGCCGGCTTCGGCAAGCTGGGCAGGACCACCCGAGCGCGTGTCAAGGCCTTCGACGGAGACGGCCTGGATGGAATCGACGACGACGACGGCAACCCCGGCGGCTTCGGCGGCGGCGAGGGCGGCATCGAGCGAGCCTTCGGGGATGAGCGTGACTGGGGCGCTTTCGAGCCCGAGGCGGGCGGCGCGCAACCGTACCTGGCGGGGGGATTCTTCGCCGCAGACGTAGGCGACGCCCTGGCCGCGAAGGGCGATGCGTGCCGCGCCCTGGAGCACGAGCGTGGACTTGCCGATGCCGGGGTCGCCGCCAAGGAGGACGAGCGAACCAGGCACCAACCCGCCGCCGAGAACGCGGTCGAGCTCCGGGATCTCGGTCGTCATGCGCTCGGCGGAATCGTCGGGGACGTCGGGGAGGGAGAGGGTTCGGGCGGGGGCGGCTTCGGCGCGGCGGCGCGCCGCAGGCGAGGCGGTGGCCGCGGCGGAGCCGGAGGCCTGCTCCATGCTGTTCCACGCCTGGCACTGGACGCAGCGGCCGGCAAAGGCGGCGCTCTCCCAGCCGCATTCGCGGCAGCGGTCCCCGGGGCGCTTCGGCATGCGGGCCAGTCTACGCCCGGGCAGCCGCTGTCGCGGATGGGCGGGCGTCAGCCGTTCTCAATCGAGGCGGCGGGCGACGGCGCAGAGGATGTCACGCGGGTTCACGTAGACGGCGGCACGGTCGAGCCCGGCGACGTCGATGCCCTTGCCGAGGAGTTTCGCGGCGGGCCCGGCATAGATGCTCAGGCGGCGGGCGAAGAAATCGAGCGCGACATCCTTGCCGATGGAGGTCATTTCGAGGACTTCGAACCCGGCCTTTTCGAGCGCGAGGCTGATGGTGCGCTTGGAGAAGTAGTAGAGGTGCTCCTCGGCGAGCTTGAAGCCCATCCAGCGGGCGCCCGTCATTTTCGCGACCAGGCTGGCGACATCGGGCGTGCTGAGGACGAGGAGGCCGCGCTTCTTGAGAAGGTCGCGGCAGTAGGTGAGTTCGGCGACGGGATCGGTGACGTGCTCGATGACATCCCAGAGGGTGAGGACGTCGAAGGTATCGGCCTCGTAGCCGGCTTCGCGGAGCATGCCGCAGCGGGCAGGGATGCCGAGTTGTTGGTTCGCGTATTCGACGGCATGGGCGGAGATGTCGACGCCATCGACTTCCCAGCCGCGGCTGCGCGCCTCTTCGAGGAAGAAGCCGAGCGCACAGCCGACATCCAGCAGGCGGCCGCGCGCGGGGGTGTAGCGCTCGATGGTGTCGAGGCGGCGGCCGGCGGTTTTCATGATGCAGTAGCGGTCGCGGGCGTAGTCGTCGTAGCCCATGAGGGCGGAATCGTGGCTCTTGAAGTAGTCCTCGCTGTAGACCTTGCGAAGCTCCTCGGGATCGGGGAAGTGGCGGACGCTGACGAGGCCGCAGGTGGCGCAGCGGCAGAGGTGGGTGAGCTTGCGGTCGCCGACGGATTCGAAGAGGTCGTTCTGGCAGAGCCCGCAGGGCCGGGCGTTGCGGAAGCGGGTGGTCATTCGGGCAGGGTACCAGACGGGCGAGATACATCTGCGTCAACCGGGGGCGGGATGCCTCGCAATGGAGGAAGGGCGGGAGGAGGTGCGTGATACACTCGGTCGAGCATGAGCAAGAGCGTCGTCATCGTCGACTACGGGGCCGGGAACATTCGCAGCGTTGCGCGCGCGGTGGCGCACGTCGATGGCGCACCCGTGGTTTCCGCCGACCCGGACGACATCGACCGTGCCGAGGCGCTCATCCTGCCCGGGGTGGGCGCGGCGGCGGACACGATGGAGAACCTGCGGTCACGGCGCGTCATCGGGCCGGTGCTGGAGTACATCGCGGCGGGACGGCCGTTCCTGGGGGTGTGCATGGGGCTGCAGGCGCTGCTCGACTGGTCGGAGGAGAACGGCGGCACGGACTGCCTGGGCGTCCTGCCGGGCCGCATCCTGCGATTCTCGTCCGAGGGGCGCAAAGTGCCGCACATGGGCTGGAACACGGTCGAGTGGACGCGTGAGCACGCCATCGCCGAAGGGATCCCGACGGGGAGCGCGTTCTACTTCGTGCACAGCTACCACCCGACGGTGGACGATGCCTCGCTGGCGCTGGGGATGACCGAGTACGGGGTGACGTTCCCGAGCGCGGTGGGCCGGGACAATGTGGTGGCCACGCAGTTCCACCCGGAGAAGAGCGGCGAAGTGGGACTGAAGCTGTATTCGAACTTCCTGCAGTGGGCGCGGAGCGCGGCGTTCGTGTCGTTCGCCGGGGCGGGTACGGGTTCGTGACGTTCCAGGTGATCCCGTCGATCGACCTGCGTGACGGGCACTGCGTGCGGCTGTTCCAGGGCGACTACGCGAAGGAAACCCGGTACGAGGGCGACCCCGTCGAGGTCGCGCGGCGGTGGGAAGCGGCCGGGGGCGCGATCCTGCACGTGGTGGACCTGGATGGCGCGAAGGCCGGCGCGCCGAGGAATGACCGCGTGATGGCCGCGATCTGCGAGGCGCTGCGGATCCCCGTGGAGGTTTCGGGCGGGCTGCGGACCATGGCGGACATCGAAGCGGCGTTCGCTTATGGCGCCGGGCGCGTGCAACTCGGGAGCATCGCGGTGCGCGAACCGGAGCTGGTGCGAAGGGCCTGCGCGGCCTTCCCGGGGCGGATCGTGGTCTCGCTCGATGCCCGGAACGGCGAAGTAATGACCGATGGCTGGACGGCGGGCGGCGGCGTGAAGACCGAGGAGATGGCGCTGCGGATGGTATCGCTGGGGGTGCCGCGGCTGATGTTCACGGACATTTCGCACGATGGCGCAATGCGGGGCCCGAACGTGGAGGCGTTGCGCGCGCTGGCGGCACTCGTGCCCGTGCCGGTGGTGGCATCGGGCGGGGTGACGGCGATCGAGCATCTGCGGGCGATCGCGGACGCGGGCTGCGAAGGCGCGATCATCGGGCGGGCGCTGTACGAGGGCGCGATCGACCTGCGGGCGGCGATCGAGGCGTTCGCGGCGGCCTGACGGCGCATCGACACTTTCCCGGCGCTCGCCCACAATCGAGCCATGCTGATGCGCCGGATCATCCCCTGCTTCGATGTGAACAACGGGCGCGTGGTGAAGGGCGTTTCGTTCGTGGAGCTTCGCGATGCGGGCGACCCCGTGGAACTGGCGAAGATCTACGAGCGCGAGGGCGCGGACGAGTTGGTGTTCCTCGACATCACGGCTTCGAGCGACGACCGGGCGACGGTATACGACATGGTGGCGGCGACGGCGGACCAGGTGTTCATCCCGTTCACCGTCGGGGGCGGCATCCGGAGCGTGACGGACATGAAGATCATGCTCGAACTCGGGGCGGAGAAGGTGAGCATCAACACGTCCGCCATCCAGACGCCGGAACTCATCAGTGACGGGGCGTACCGCTTTGGGAGCCAGGCGATTGTGGTCGCGATTGACGCGCGGCGGGTACCGGACGAGCCGGGCACGTGGGAGGTCTACACGCACGGTGGCCGCAACCCGACGGGCATGGATGCGGTGGAGTGGGCGAAGGAAGCGGTCTCGCGCGGGGCCGGTGAGCTGCTGGTGACGAGCATGGACACGGACGGGCACCGGAAGGGGTACGACCTGGGAATGCTGCGCGCCATCAGCGAGGCGGTGACGGTGCCGGTGATCGCGTCCGGGGGGGCCGGCGGGCCGGAGCATATGGCCCGGGCGCTGACGGACGGCGCGGCCGACGCGGTACTCGCTGCGAGCATCTTCCACTTCGGGACGTACTCAATCCGGCAGGTGAAGGAGCACCTCGCGGCGGAGGGCATCCCGGTGCGGCTCGACCCCCGGCACGTGTAGCGGGCGCCGCCGGGGGAAGGCGCGCGTCCGCTCAGGATGATCCCTCGCACGGGCGGTTTCGCCCCCAAAACGAAAGGAGACACGCCGTGAGTGAAGTGGAGACGGTTTCGTTCGATGCGCAGGGGCTGATCCCGGCGGTGGTGCAGGACGCGGACACGAACGAGGTGCTGGTGCTCGCGTGGATGAACCGCGAGTCGATCGCGCACACGTACAAGACCGGGCATGTGACCTTCTGGTCGCGCAGCCGGAATGAGCTCTGGGAGAAGGGCGCGACGAGCGGGAACGTGCTGAACTTCGTAAGCATCGCCAAGAACTGCGAGGCGAATTCGTTCCTGGTGAAGGCGCGGCCGGTGGGGCCGACCTGCCACACGAACAACCAGTCGTGCTACTACCGGCCCTTCGACCCGGAGACGGACCTGCCGGACTAGCACTGCCTGGCTGACGGCGGCCGCGCGACGTGGCACGATCGTGGGGATGGACAACCGCGAACTGGGGCTGCTGGTGGCCACGCTCGGGCTCGTGGCGGTTGCCGTTGGTGGGCTGATCGCCGCGGGGGCGCTATCGTGGGCCGGGCGCTTGCCGGGCGACCTCCGCTGGACGAGCGGGGCGACGCGCATCTACGTGCCAGTCACGACGATGATCCTGCTCTCGCTGGCGCTGTCGCTGGTGTCGTACCTCGTGCGGCGGTTCCTTTCGTGAGCCCGCGACGGGCCGAGGGCTTGGTCCCATGAAGCCTGACTACACGCGGCTGGAGTTCGGTGCGGCGCCGCTCGACCGCCCGTACGTGATCCTCAACATGGTCAGTTCGATCGATGGCAAGGCGGTGGTGGAGGGGTCGGAGAAGGGGCTGGGTTCGAAGACGGACCAGCGGTTGATGCGCGAGTTGCGCACGAACGCGGACACGATCCTGAACGGCGCGGGAACGCTGCGCGCGAGCGGCACGTCGCCTCGGCTGGGCGGCGACGCGGCGCTGGAAGCCATTCGCACGGCCGCGGGCAGGCCGCGCTTCCCCACGGCAGCGGTGATCACGCGGTCCGGGAATCTGCCGCTGGACGCGACGTTCTTTCGCGCGACGGATTTCGAGGCGGTGGTCTACCTCTCGGAAGCCGCGCCAAAGCAGGCGCGGGATGCGCTCATCGCAGCCGGGCGGCCGGTGGTGCCGGTGCCGGCCGGGCACGAGATCCACGTCGCGCTCGCGCATATGCGGCTGGAGATGGGGGCGGAGGTGCTGCTGTGCGAGGGCGGGCCCGACCTCAACGGCCAGCTGTTCGCGATCGACGCCGTGGATGAGTTCTTCCTGACGATGGGCCCGGTGGTCGTATCGGGGCGTTTTTCGAAGACGGCGGTGGAAGGCGACCTGCCGTTCGCACGCGAAACGCTGCCGCGTTTCGGGCTGGTTTCGTGCGTGCCGAACGAGGAGACGGACGAGGTGTACCTGCGGTACCGGCGGAAGCGCGTGGCCCCCGCCGGCTGAGGCGGTTCAGGGGAAGCGATTGAACCAGGCGAGCGAGAGGCCGCCGGCGACGAGGACGAGCGCGGCGCCGAGCCCGGCGAACCAGTAGGTCACTTCGCGCTGTTCGGTGTCGTAGCCGATGCGTGAGCCGAGTTCGGCGTAGACCGACTTCAGCTCTTTCTCGCTGGGCGCGGAGAAGAAGTTGCCGCCGGTGATGTCGGCCACCTGCTGCAGCGTTTCCTCATCCGGGGGGACGCGGACGCGGCGGAGGCGGCCGGCGTTGTCCTCGACCTCGGCGATGCCCTCCTGCGTGCCGACGGCGACGGTGAAGAACGGCACGCTGAGGTCGCGGGCTTCGGCGGCGGCATCGAGCGGCTGGGCATTGCCCGCGGTATTCGCGCCATCGGAGAGGAGGACGACGACGACGGGGAGTTCTTCGGCGTGATTGCCGGAGGGCGCCGGCGTGGGCGTAGGAGCCGCGCCCGGGAGCACCGCTGGCTGCTGCGGGCGGGCGATATCGAGCGCGGCCATCATGGCATCGCCCATGGCGGTGCCACCCTTCGAACGCAACTGGAGGACGGCGTCCTTCACGGCCTGGTGGTCGTCGGTCGGGGAGACATTGACGGTGACACCGGTGGAGAAGCTTACGAGGGAGACGCGGAACTTCGCGGGGAGCTTGTCGATGAGGGTGATGGCGGCTTCCTGGGCCGCGGCGAGGCGCGTTGGTTGGACGTCGGTGGCGAGCATGGAGCCGCTGACGTCCATCACGAGGATGACGGTTGCCTCTTCGCGGGGGACGCGGGTGTCGCGTTCGGGGCGGGCGAGGGCGAAAACGAGGGCGGCGATGGCCAACATATAGAGCGCGGCGGGCAGGTGCCTGCGCCAGTTCGGGGTGCGTTCGACGACGTTCGCCAGCAGATCCAGGTTGGTGAAGCGCACGGCGTACTTCGGACGGCGAAGCTGCACGAGCAGGTAGGCAAGAATGCCTAGCGGGACGAGCAGGAGCCCCGTGAGGAACCAGGGCGAGGCGAACGAGAATCCTGCCACCAGGGCCGGAAGTGCGGGGGTCACCGGCGGTCTCCCTTCTGGAGGAGGAACGTGGCGAACGTCCGGAGCCAGTCGCCGCGGGTGCCGAGGACCACGTGGCGCGCACCGGTACGCACTATCGTAGCGGCAACCTCGGCGCGTTCGGCGGCCGCGGCGGCGGCAAAGCGTTCGCGGAGCCGTTTCTTCGCGGTATCGACACGGAGTTGGCGGCCGGTTTCGGGGTCGACGAGCCAGAGTTCGCCCACGTTCGGAAGCTCCTGCTCGCGGGGGTCGCGGACTTCGGCGGCGAGCACGGGATGGCGGCCGGCGAGTTCGACGAGCGGGCGCTCCCAGTCGCGCGGGCCGCGGAAGTCCGAAACGACGACGACGAGATTGGAGCGCGCGGAGAGGCGGTTCACGCGGCGGATGGTCTCGCCGAGGGTGGGGCCACCCTGGCCCTCTGGCACGGGCTGGCGGCGCACAGCCTCGAGCAGGCCGATCATGCCGGCGCGTCCCTGCCCCGGCGGCACGATGGAAGCGTGTTCGAGGCCAAAGCTCATGATGCCCAGCCGGTTGCCGCGGCGGGTGGCGATGTGCCCGACGGCCAGGGCGACGCCTTCGGCGACATCGGCCTTGCGGCGGTCGGCGGTGCCGAAGTGCATGGAAGGCGAGAGGTCGAGCACGAGCCACGTCGTGAGGACGCGCTCGGCGACGTGGACGCGCACGTGGGGTTCGCCGGTGCGGGCGGTGACGTTCCAATCGATCTGGCGGACGTCGTCGCCGGCGACATACGGGCGGATCTGCATGAGCTCGGTGCCGGCGCCGGGCGAGGACGACCGGTAGTCGCCGGCGAGCAGGCCCATCACGCGATGCCCGATCGTGATGTCGAGGGCGCGCAGGATGCCGTCGGGCATGGGCCCGGGACCGGGAGCGGCGGGTGTGCGCGCCGGGCGCAGCCCGTGGGCGGCGGTGGTGCTCACGCGGACGCCTCGTGGGTGAGGTCGATGCGCGGGACCGGGACGGCCGCGAGCACGGCTCCGAGGATGGTGTCGGGGCTGATCCCTTCGGCCAGGGCCTGGTAGGTGAGGACCATGCGATGGCGGAGTACGTCGCGGGCGAGTTCGTTCACATCCTGGGGCAACGCATAGCGGCGGCCGCGAATGAGGGCGAGCGCGCGGGCGGCATGGACAAGGTTGATGGAGCCGCGGGGGCTGGACCCGAAGGCGATGTGCTCGGCGTGCTGGGCGAGGCCGTGGCGAGCGGGTTCGCGGGTGGCGGAGACGAGGTTCACGGCGTAATCCGCGACCATGCGGTCGACGTAGACATTGCGGGCGAGGTCCTGGTACGCGGCGAGCTTTTCGAGGGAGATGATCTGGCTGACCTTCTCCGGCAGGCCGAGCGAGCGCTGGACGACGCTCATCTCCTCACCCTTCGAGGGGTAGTCCACGAGCACCTTCATCATGAACCGGTCGACCTGGGCTTCGGGCAGCGGGTAGGTTCCCTCGGACTCGATCGGGTTCTGGGTGGCGAGCACGAGGAAGGGTGCGGGGACGGGGAAGGTGGTGTGGCCGATCGTGACCTGGTGCTCCTGCATGACTTCAAGCAGGGCCGACTGAACCTTCGCGGGGGCGCGGTTGATTTCGTCGGCGAGGAGGATGTTGCAAAACACCGGGCCCGTTTCGGTTTCGAACGAACCGAGGTCGGGGCGCCAGATGCGGGTGCCGACGAGGTCGGAGGGGACGAGGTCGGGGGTGAACTGGACGCGGTGGAAGGTGCCGCCGAGGACTTCGGCCACGGTCTTCACGGTCAGTGTCTTGGCGAGGCCGGGAACGCCTTCGAGGAGGATGTGCCCGTTGGAGAGGAGGGCGACGAGAACCCGTTCGAGCATGGCGTCCTGGCCGACGATGACGCGCTTGATTTCGAACATGGCCGCCTCGAAGGTGGCGTGGGCCTCGGCAACCTCGGGATGGGGCGAGTTCTGCTCCAAGAAAGCCTCCAGGCACGGCGTGCGTGCCGAGCGAGTGTGTCTGGCGCTAACGATGCGCCCCCGGGTTGAAATCGAGGGTAAAAGGGGGCGGGATGCGCGGGTTCCGGCAGTGATCCGTGCAATCTTGTCACCGTCGCGCGTTCGCGCCTATGCTGGCGGCTCCGGGGAAGGCCCGAAAGGACGCATGACAGAACAGAAAATCACGGTACGGGCGCCGGGCGAGCCACCGGTCGATTACGTCCTCGGGGAGGGCGCGGTGGTGATTGGGCGGGACCCTGCGTGCGATATCCGCGTGCCGAGCCAGTACGTTTCGCGGCGGCACATCCGGCTGGAGCCGCGCGAGGGTGAGATTGTCCTGACCGACCTGGGCGGGCGGAACCCCGTGTACGTGAACGGCGGCGCGATCACGGGGAGCGCGACGGTGCTCCCGGGCGACAGCATCGGCATCGCGGATGTGGTGATCGACCTCGAGGGGGACCCGGCGGGCAGCGGGACGGTGGTCTTCGCGCCGCCGCCGCCGGCTTCGACCCAGGCGAAAGCGACCGCCGGCACCGATTCGGGCATCCGCAGCGTGTGGCGCGGGCAGGACCTTGGGCCGGGTGGCACGCTCTCGATTATGTTCACTGACCTTGAGAAGTCGACGAACATGGTGACGGAGCTCGGCGAACGCGAGGCGTACCAGGTGCTGAAGCTGCACAACCAGGTGCTGCGGGAGCAGTTCCAGGCGTACCGCGGGCACGAAGCGAAGCGCATCGGGGATGGCTTCCTGGTGCTGTTCGCGAGCGTGCGCGATGCCCTGAACTGCGCGGTGAGCATCCAACGGCAGCTCCTGGCCACGCATTCGCCGGAGCCCATCCGGGTGCGCGTGGGCATCCACATCGGCGAAGTGCTGTGGGACGAAAACGACATCTTCGGGTCGGCGGTGAACTTCGCGGCGCGTGTATCGGCGCAGGCGGAAGGCGGCGAGGTGCTGATCTCGGCGCTGCTGCGGGAGGTGATCGCGCCGTCGGGTGAGTTCGGCTTCGAAGAGGCGCGTACGGTATCGCTGAAAGGCTTCAAGGGTGAACACAGCCTGACGCCGCTGCGCTGGCGCGACTGAGGCAGCGGGCCCTCCCCGGGCCACGGTTCGATCAGGAGCGGCGATAGATCGCGAGGCTGATGTTGTCGGTGCCGCCGCCTTCGTTCGCGAGTGCGACGAGGCGCTCCGCGGCCTCCTCGGGTGCGTGCGCGGCGATGGTCTCGGCGATGCGCGCGGGGGGCACGAGCCGGTAGAGGCCATCGGAACAGAGCAGCAGGGCATCGCCGGGCACGAGCGCGGTGCGGACGATTTCGCCCGGGTCGAGCAGTTCGTCCACGCCCACGCCCTTGGTGATGGCGTTGCGATAGGGGCTGCGCTCGGCTTCGTCGCGGGTCATGGCGCCGGAAGCGACCTGGTGTTCGACCCAGGAATCGTCGGTGGTGAGGGGGTGGAGGGTGCCGCCGGAGGCGAGATAGGCGCGGCTGTCGCCGACACTGAGGATGGTCGCGCGGCCGTGGTCGACGATCGCGATGACGAGCGTAGTCGCCATGCCGGCGAGGGCGGGATCCTTCGCGGAGAGGCTGAAGACGCGCTGGTTGGCGGCCTCGATGGCGCCGGCGAGAGCGGCTTCGGGGGTTGTGCCGTCGGGAGCTTCGCGGACGGCGGCGACGGCGGCGTGCATCGCCTCGGCGCTGGCGACTTCACCGGCGCGGGCGCCGCCGACACCATCGGCGACGAGCAGGAGGACGCGATCGCCGGGGAGGGCGACGGCGAGGGCATTGTCCTGGTTAACGGGTCGCACACGGCCGCGATCACGCAAGGCGAAAAACGGTTGGCCCACGCGCGTTTTCTCCCCGGCCGCCGTCGGGCGCCGCCGGGGCGAAGCATTGCAGGAAGAGCGGGCTGCGATCAACGGCGCGGGCGGCGAAAGGGAACGAGCGGGGCCATGGGAGAGCACCGATCGGACATGGCGGGTAAGGAGCCGGGGAAAGAGCAGGATGCGGGCGAACTGTTTCTTGTTCGGGGCGTTCCTGCTAGGTTGCGCCTGAATTCCCCGGGACCGGATGGCCTCGCGGGCAGGGGTTGAACGGCCGTATGGATAGCTCGGAGGACCAGGTCCCCGGTCCGGGAACGGTGCTCGGCTCGTTCACGATCGATGAGGAGATCGGCTCGGGCGCGATGGGCTCCGTGTTCCGGGGCACCGACCGCCGCGACGGAAGCCGCGTGGCGATCAAGGTGATGAACCCCGAGCTGAATTCGGACCCGACGTTCCGGCAGCGGTTCGAACGCGAGGCGCATCTCGCGACGCTGCTGAAATCGCCGTACACGGTGCGGGTGCTCGACTTCGGGCGCGCGGGCCGCTGGTACTACCTGGTGATGGAGTTCGTCGAAGGCGACTCCGTGGGGGCGATGCTCCAGGCCGGGCCGATCCCACTGCTCAAGGCGATCGAGATCGCGTGCGACGGCGCGCGCGCGCTGGAGGCCCTGGCGACACAGAACATCGTGCATCGCGACCTGAAGCCGGGGAACATCATCGTGAACCCGGACGGTGCGGCGAAGCTGGTCGACTTCGGGATTTCGCAGCAGGCGAATTCGCGGGACCGGCACGCCAGCTTCGTGGGGACGGTGCAGTACGCCGCGCCGGAGCAGCAGGACGGCCGCGCCGACCAGCGGACCGACATCTACGCGCTCGGGGCGACGCTCTTCCACATGCTCGCGGGCCGGCCGCCGTACACGGGCCGGACCGACGAGGAGGTGCTGCGGCAGCACGTGCACGCGCCCTTCCCGGCGCCGTTGCTTTCGTGGCACCCGGAGCCCGTGGTGGATGTCGTGCGGCGGTGCATGCAGAAGGACCCGGAAGACCGCTACCAGACGGCCTCGGAGCTGGCCGGTGCGCTCGACCGGCTGCTCGCGCGGCTGGCGACGTACACACCGCCGCCGTCGCGCCTGGGTGCGCCGGGGGGGCCCGCGCTCGTGCCCGAGCCGGAGGAAGAAGACTCGGGCGGGAGCGGGACGCTGGTGCTGGCGCCGCGCGCGGCGACACCGAACATCACGGTCCCGCCGCCGAGGACGCCAACGGCGCCGGAGCCCGAGCCGGAGGAAGCCGCGAACCCGGGGACGGTGGTGTTCCCGGTGCCGCCGCCATCGGCCTACCCGACGACCGCGCCGGGAGCATCGGCGCCCACGATCGTGCCGCCCGCGCAGCCGCCTGCCGCGGATCGCGCCGTCGCAGCCGCGCCGCCGCCCGTTCCCGAACCGGCCGGCGGGGGCGGCAAGAAGGGGATCATCGCCGCGGCCTTGGGCGTGCTGGTGCTCGCGGGCGCGGGTGCGGTGGCGCTGCTGGTACTCGGCGGCGGCGGCGGAGATGACAAAGCGGCGGCGGGAGAGCCGACCGCGACGGTGGCGACGACAACCGTGACGGCGGTGGCATCGGCGACGGCGGCTTCGCCCACGGTCGCGGCGACGGCCACGCCCACGACGGAGCCGACGGCCACACCAGCGCCCACGGAAGCACCGACGGCCACACCGGTACCCGCGACGCCGACGCGCGCAGCCGCGACGACGCCGCCGCAGCCGACGCCGACACCGGTGCCTGCGGGGAGTTCGATCACCATTCGCGGCTTCGTAATCGGTGGAGATGCGAGTTCCGCACCTGCGGTGGGCGCCAATGGTGGCACCCTGTCCGGAACCTGCGGGGTTGACCTGCGCGTCTTGCTCAGCTTTACGGGGCTGCCGGCCGGCTCGATTCTTTCCAGCTCCTGGACGCGAGACGGCGGTGCGACCGGGGCATTCACCGGCCCTCTGCCTCCGCTCACCGGGAACGGCAGCGCCAGTTTCCCCCATCCGGCACAGGCACCGGGCTTATACCGGGTGTCGATCAGCGGGGGTGGAGCCAGCGCAGCGGGGAGCGTGAGCTTTAGCTGCTGAGTGCGGCACGGTGGGTTTGACCCGAGTGGCCCGCGAAGTGACGATTCACCGCGGCCACACTACTTCGGCCCGAAGGAGCACTCCATGACTCGCCGTCTCGCGGTTGGCATCCCCTGGCAGTTCGACATGAAGAAGGAGGATGCGATCGCGCTGGCGAAGATCGCGGATGAGAGCGGCATCGACTCGTTCTGGGTGCCGGAGGGATGGTCGCACGATGCGTTTTCGCTGCTGATTTCGATCGCCGAGAAGACAAACCGGCTGAAGCTGGCGACGGGCATCGTGAACGTGTACTCGCGGACGCCGGGGGCGCTCGCGCAGCACTTCGCGACGCTGGACCAGTGGAGCGGCGGGCGGGCGATCATCGGGCTCGGGGCTTCGAGCGCGAACGTGATCGAGCACTTCCACGGGATGCCGTTCCAGCCGGCGTTCGCGCGCATCAAGGAGACGGTGGAAATCATCAACATCCTGATGCGCGGCGAGAAGCTCGTGTACAACGGGCGCTGGTTCAAGATGGACCGCGGCTTCACGCTGCGGCTCACGCCCGAACGGCCGCACATCCCCATCTTCATCGCATCGCTGAACGACAAAAGCACGAAGCAGACGGCGCAGATCGCAGACGGGTGGATGCCTGTGTGGATCCCGATGACGGCGCTGAAGGAGAAGGTGGACGAGTTCCGCGGCTGGGCGGCGGAGGCAGGACGCGATCCGAAGAGCGTCGAGGTGAAGTCGCCGGGCGGGGTGACCGTGAGCAAGAACCCGAACGCGATCGACGCGGGGCGGCCGATGTCGGCGTACTACATCGCGCGCATGGGCGACTTCTACTACAACCACCTTTCGAAGCTCGGGTACGCGGACGAAGTGGCGCGGGTGCGGCGGGTGTTCAACGAGCAGGGATCGGAGGCCGGCGCGGCGGCGCTGAGCCGGCCGTTTCTCGAGGAGTTCGGAGTCGCGGGCGATGTGGACACGTGCCGGCGGCGGCTCGAGGAGCAGGAAGCCGCGGGCATCGACATCCACTCCGTCTCGATCGATACGAAGGACCCGGTGGAGTTCGGGCGTGCGGTGGAGGGGCTGCTGCGGTAGGTCAGGCGGCGGGCGTGCCGTACCGGGGCGCGGGCGCGCCCCGGAGCAGGCCGTCCGTGCTCAGGTCCTCGTCGATGTCCGGCCAATGGATCCCGAAGCCGCCACCGGCGACCTCCCACCGTGCGCGCTGTTCCGGCGTGGCGTGCAGCAGGCGGGAATACCAGGCGAGCGGGACGCTGATCGTCCGCCCGTCGCGCAGATCGACGGTGAGGGTGTCGGAATCGAGGCGAACAGCCTTCACGGCCTCGCCGGGGTTCGGACCGGAAGTGCTCATTCCACGCCTCCAGCAGACATGCTACAGGCCCTTCCAGGCCTCCAGGCGGCGCATGCCCTCTTCGAGGCGGTCGTCGGGGGTGGTGACGGAGAGGCGGATATAGCCTTCGCCGTTGAGGCCGTAGCCACGCCCGGGTGTCACGACGACGCCGGTGTCCTCAATGAGGCGAGCGGCGTAATCGGCACTGGTGACGCCAGCCGGGAGTTTCGCCCACACGTACAACGAGGCTTTGGGGGTGTCGACTTCGAGACCGACACGGCGAAGGACCTCCACGATGCGGTCGCGGCGGCGCTGGTAGATGGCGTTGTGCTCATCGATGCATTCTTGCGGGCCGTAGACGGCTTCGATGGCCATGCGCTGGACGGCCTGGGGGATGCCGCTATCGATGTTCGATTTCACGCGCATGAGGGCATCGATCATGGTCTCGTTGCCGACGACCATGCCGATGCGCCAGCCGGTCATGTTGTAGATCTTGGACCAGGAGTTGAACTCGATGGCCACGTCGCGGGCGCCGGGCACCTGGAAGATGGATACGGGCTTGTAGCCATCGAAGGCGACGTCGCAGTAGGGGTTGTCGTGGAGGATGGCGACGTCGTACTTCTTCGCGAAGGCGACCGCTTTTTCGAAGAAGGCGATATCGGCGACGGCGCCGGTGGGGTTGTTGGGATAGTTCAGCCAGAGGATCTTGGCCTTGCGGGCGACATCCTCGGGGATGGCGTCGAGGTTCGGCTTCCAGCCGGATTCGCGGGTGCAGTCGAGCTTGTAGCTGGTGCCGCCGGCGAACATGGTGCCGATTTCGTACACGGGGTAGCCCGGGTCGGGGACGAGGGCGATATCGCCGGGATCGATGAAGCAGAGGGCGACGTGGGCGATGCCTTCCTTCGAGCCGATGAGAGGAAGGGTCTCCTTCATCGGGGTGAACTTCACTTCGAAGCGGCGGTCGTACCAATCGGCGATGGCCTTGCCGAGTTCGGGGAGGCCTTCGGATTCGGGATAGCGATGGTTCGCCGGGTCATCGGAGGCGCGATGGAGTTCGGCGAGGATGTTCTGGGGCGTGGGCAGGTCGGGGTCGCCGATGCCGAAGGTGACGATATCAACGCCGGCGGCGCGCTTGGCGGCGATCTTCTTGGAGATCTCGGCGAAAAGGTACGGCGGCAGGGACTCGACGCGCTTCGCGAGCTTCATCGGATACTCCGGAGTGGGTTCGTGGAAGCGCCGGGACGCGGCGGAGCATCGGCCCCCGGCCGTCCGCGGCACGCGCCTGATAGTACCATCAGTTCCCGGGAGGGCCACCTTCGCCATCGAGGGCGGCGAGCATGCCGGTCACGGAGCTGAACTTGACGCGCGGGCAACCCACGCGCGCGCCGGCCTCGACCTCCATGGCGTCGAGGCGCTGCCAATCGGCGAACGACACGGGCCGGGTGCAGCGCGAACCGATGTAGGCGTCGGCCTCGGCGGCAGTGGGGTGCGATGGATGGAGGCTGATCCCCGCGGCGGCATCGGCGAGCATGGCGGCGACGGTTTCGACGGCGTCGGCCTTGTTCGTGCCAATGACGCCGGAGGGGCCGCGCTTGATCCAGCCCGCAGTGTAGAGCCCGGGGATGGTCTCGTCCGAGGCGGGGTCGCAGACGCGCCCGGCGGTGTTCGCGATGACCCCCCAGCGGCTATCGAAGGGGACGCCAGGCAGTTCGACGCCGCGGTAGCCCACCGAACGGAACACGAGACCGGCAGGGATCGTTTCGCGGCGCGTCGTCGGCTTCGCGCTGAGGCTGCCGGTGCCGCTGGCGACGAGTTCGTTGCTTACGACGCGAACCGCTCCGACGCGGCCCTGTCCATCGTCGAGCAGTTCCTCGGGCGAGACCAGGAAGCGGAGGTGCAGACGCCGCGGCCGGCCCGCGAGCGGACGCCCGGCGAGAGCCTGGATGAGCTCGACCTTGCGCCGGAGCACGGGGTCGTTCGCCCGCTCGAGTTCGGCGGCACTGAGGGGATCGAGCGCGGCCTCGGCGGGATCGATCACGAGGTCGACGTTGGGGAGTTCGCTGAGCTCCTTTAGCTCGGGGGTAGTGAAGGCGGCCTGGGCAGGCCCGCGGCGGCCCAGGACGTACACATCGCGGACGTGGCTGGCGGCGAGGGCGGCGACGGCGTGGCGGGCCATGTCGGTGGCGGCGAGTTCGTGCGCATCGAGGGAGAGCATGCGCGCCACATCGATGGCGACGTTGCCCACGCCGACAACGACCGCGGCCGGGGTTTCGAGGTTGAACCGTTCGCCACGGAACGAGGGATGACCGTTGTACCAGGCCACAAACCCGGTAGCCGGGAAGCTACCGGCGAGGTCTTCGCCGGGGATGTTCATACGGCGGTCGGTCTGGGCGCCGGTGGCGAAGAGGACCTGGTGGTAGTGCGCGGCCAGCCCGGCGAGGTCGATGTCGCGGCCGAATTCTACGTTGCCGAAGAAGCGGAAGCGCGGGTCGCCAGCGACGGCGGCGAAGCCCTTGACCACGCTCTTGATCTTCTGGTGGTCGGGCGCGACACCGTGACGGACAAGGCCGAATGGCGTGGGCAGGCGGTCGAACATGTCGACCTCGGCGGAGGGTGCCTGTTTGAGGAGGTGGTCGGCGGCGTAGAAGGCGGCGGGGCCGGCGCCGATGAGGGCGACGCGCAGGGGCAGGCCGGTCATTCGGCGCCCCCGGCCATGACCTGGTCCTCGAGGGTGACAACGTGGCCACGGAGGGTGTCGAGTTCGGCGCGGACGAGGTCGCCGGTGGTGACGATGCCGACGAGGCGGCCATCGAGCACGACGGGGAGATGGCGGAAGTGGTTCGCGGTCATCGTATCGAGCACGGCGGCGACATCGTCACCGGGCTCGCCGAGCACGACGTCGTGAGTCATGAGGGCGCTCACCGGGAGCGACGGGACATCGGTGTTGCCGTCGATGGCGCGGGCGATATCGCGTTCGGAGATGATGCCGGCGGGCCGTTCGCCATCGACGACGACGAGGGCGCCGACGTTCGCGGCTTTCAGGCGGGCGATGACGTCACGGACGGTATCGGTGAGGGCGCAGGTTTCGATGCGCGATCCCTTCGCGGCGAGCACGTTCTCCAGCTTCACGGCGGCCTCCTGGATCGAGTCTAGCCGGGAGGCGGGAACGCGCGGTACCGGACGGCGCGGAAACCAGGGGACGACCGGCGAAGGATCAGGCTTCGAGCCACTCGGCGTCGAACACGCGGGTCGCGGGGCCGGTCATGAAGACGGAACCCTTGCCGTCCCATTCGAGCACGAGGTCGCCGCCGGGAAGGGAATCGACGACACGGTCGCCGGTGAACCCGCGCAGGCGGGACGCGGCGGCGACGGCGGTGGCGCTGGTGCCCGAGGCGAGCGTGATGCCCGAGCCCCGTTCCCAGACGCGGTGCTTCACGTGGCCGCGGTCGACGACCTGCACGACCTGGAAATTCACGCGCCGGGGGAAGAGCGGGTGGTTCTCGACCTGGGGGCCGATGCGTTCGAGCGGGAAGGACACGGGATCGTGGTCGATGTAGTGGATGGCGTGGGGGTTGCCGACGCTGACGAGGGTGAGCCGGAGGTCCATCCCATCGACGGTGACGGGAAGGTCGATGACGGGGCCGGGGCCTTCGACGTTCGCGGGGAGGGCGGCGGGATCGAAGCTCGGCGGGCCCATATCGACGCGCGCGGCGGTGACGACGCCGTTTTCGCGGAAGACCTGGAGCGTCTTGATGCCGGCGAGGGTTTCGACGGTTACGGACTCCTTCGCCGCATCGACAAGGCCTTCTTCGAGGGCGAACTTGACGACGCAGCGGATGCCGTTGCCGCACATCTCGGCCTCGGAGCCATCGGCGTTGAACATGCGCATGCGCATGTCGGCGACGGCCGAGGGAAGGGCGAGGATGAGCCCATCGCTGCCGACGCCAAAGTGGCGGTCGCTGACGCGGCGAGATAGCTCGGGCCAGTCCCGTTCGGCGGAGGGCATGAGATAGACGTAGTCGTTGCCGAGGCCGTGCATCTTGGTGACGCGCATCAGTCGAGTAAAGCGCAGGCCCCGGCGGTTGGCAACGTCAGGCGGTGACGGTTCCCGTGGGTGAGCGGCGGTGCGCGCGCGCCTCGGGGAGAAACAGGAGCGCGATCGCAGCGAGCGAGAGCGCGATCGACAGGGAAGCGCCCACCACCAGGAAGGTCTCGTCGGGGTCCGCGAAGAAGGGGAGGGCGAGCGCGATATTGAGGGCGTTTATCACGATGAGGCCGATGCTACCCCAGCGTGGGGCGGTCGCCGCGAACCAGCAGGCCGCGAAGAAGACCGCCGTGAAGATGAAGCCCACGACGATCATGGCGCCTCTGTCCTCGAGATCGGGCGTGATGAAGACGAAGGCCAGGCTGACCACGGCGTTGATGAGGGTGAGGAGAATGGCTAGACGAACTGGAGCGGGCAGCGTTGAAAGCGACAGGTCCATGAAAACCCCTCGTGGCGCCCCGGCCGCCTCCGGGTGATGGGCGGGACTATACGCGGATCGAATGGCCGAATGGGAACCACTCGCGGGGGCATTCGGCCGTTGCCGCTTAGGGTGGCCTGCGATTTCCCCGTTCGGTGTTCATCCTTCTACGATGGATCGGCAACCAACCGATGAGGTGACTACTTGGCTGAAACCGCGACGTTGAAGGTGGGGGACGAGGCCCCGGATTTCGAGCTGCCGTCGAGCCCGACGGGGGAAAAGTTCAAGCTGAGCGATTACCGCGGCAAGAACGCGGTCGTGATCAACTTTGTGCCGGCGGCGTTTTCTGGCGTGTGCTCGACGCAGCTGCCGCTGATCGAGCAAAAGCGGGCGGAGTTCGAGGCCCAGGGCGCTATCCCGGTGGTGATCTCGTGCGACAACGCCTGGTCGCTGAAGGCGTGGAAGGAGAGCCTCGGGGTGGACCTTCCGCTTCTCTCGGACTTCAACCCGCACGGGGCGACGGCGTCGGCGTATGGCGTCTTCCTGCCGACGCGGGGCATCGCCAACCGCTGGGTGGTAGTCGTCGGCAAGGACGGGCGCGTGGCCTGGGTGCAGCCGACCGATTCGAACGTGAACCTGCCGGACTATGACCCGGTGATGGTCTGCTCGAAGGACTGATGCCGGCAGCCGGCCGCCGGGCGATGTGAGCGATGCAGGGACATCGAAAAGCGGGGGAGGGTGACCTCCCCCGCCTTCGTGCGGCTGTCGGCTGTCGGCGTGTGGCCCTGTTTTGGCGAATCGAAAAGCGGGGGAGGGTGACCTCCCCCGCTTTCGTGCGCCCGCGGCGGCCCGGTTCCCAGCCCGGCACCGCGGGCGCAGGCTCACTTCCCGGATTCGCCACCCGGGGGCAGAACGCGATACACGCAGGATTCGTCGCCTTCGAGGCGGTGGGCCACGCGCTCGACCCGCTGGCCGGTGGCGCAGTGGAGGGCGCGCTGTTCGGCCTGGCATACGACCGGCTGATGCAGGGCGAGATTACGCAGCGGGCAATGCCGCAGGTCGACCTCGTCGCCGGTCACCCGGGGAAGGAAGCCCCTGCGAGCGAGCGCGCCCGTCACCACGGGCCAGCGGTCGCCGAGTGACGGCGACGAGTCCTTGAGGAAGCTGAAGATGGCGGCGAAGGCGTCGTTGGGGGAGCCGGCGAGCGCCATGCGGGCGACCAGCAGGGCCGTCTCCTCGCCAAGGCCGGGGAAGAGCGACTCGCCGGCAGGGCTGATGGCGTGCAGCCGGCGGCGGCGCCCGGGCCCCTTGCCGGTCTCGCGCAGGGTGATGTAGCCCTCGGCCTCGAGGATCGCGAGGTGGGGGCGAAGGGCGCTGCTCGTGAGGTGAAGGCGCGCGGCGAGGTCATCGATGGAGGCTTCGCCTTCGACGCGGAGGGAGAGAAGGATCTCGCGCCGGGTGGGGGCGAGGAGGTCGACGGGGACGAGGCCGGCGGCGTCACGCGCCCAGAGGCCAGCACCAGCGAAATCGTTCACGAGAGCACCTCCTCCGGGACGTGGACCGTGAAGGTCGTCCCGCGTTCACTTGAGGCGACGAGGGTGAGGTCGCCGCCGAGGCCGAGCATGGCGGCGCGCGCGGAGGCAAGGCCGAGGCCGGAGCCGCGGCTGCGGGTGGTGAAGTACGGCTCGAAGACCTGCTCGCGGAGGGCATCCGGGATGCCGGGGCCTTCGTCGGTGACGGAGATGACGTGCATGCGCGCTTCGTAGCGGTAGGTAAGGCGGACGCGACCCCCCGGGGGATTGGCCTCGAGGGCGTTGAGGATGACGTTCAGGAGCGCGCGCTGGAACTCGGTGCCATCGCCACGGCCGCGGGCGGACGCGGGGAGGGCCGGGAGTTCGATGGCGGATGCGGCGCGGCAACCCCGGGCCAGCCGGACCGTCTCGGCGATGATGGCGGGAAGCGCGAACGAACCGGCCGGGCCGGGCGCCTGGCCCGCGAGCTGGCGCAGGAGGCCGGCGGCCCGAAAGACACCGGCGAGCGCGTCGCGCAGGGGGGCCTCGGCGGGCGCCCCGGGCCGGAGGTCCGCGAGAACGCCATCGAGGCTGCCGGCGATGCCGGCGAGCACGTTGTTCAGGTCGTGGATGATGGTCTCGGTGCGCGGGGTGGCGATGGCGCCCGGGGGTTGGGTGAATTCGTGCTGGGACACGTGGACCTCCTGGAGTTCGCGCCCTCTTGAAGGCGCTTGCACCAGTTGGACGCGGAGACCGGCCGGCGATTACCAAAAGCGTGAAAATAATGTTCTTTCAGATGCGGAGGACGCCCAATCGCGGCAGTGACCGGGTGGAGCGAAGGCGCGGTCGGCCCGTAGCATGCGCGCATGTCACGTTCACAGGCGTCGCTGCGGGGGCCGCTGGATGGGGTGCGGGTGCTGGATTTCACCTGGGCGCTCGCGGGGCCGTTCGCGACGATGCAGCTGGCGGACCTCGGCGCCGAAGTGGTGAAGGTGGAGTATCCGGAGACGGAAGAGAAGCTGCGCGGGTTCGGGCCGTACCACGATGGGATTTCGACGTTTTTCTTCAGCCCGAACCGTGGGAAGCGGGGCATCTGCATCGATTTCAAGCATGCCGAGGGGCAGGATCTGGTTCGCCGGCTGGCGGCGAAAGCCGACGTCCTCACGCAGAACTTCCGGCCGGGCGCGATGGAGCGCCAGGGGCTGGGCTACGAGGACCTGCGGCGGATCAATCCCGGGCTGGTATACGCGGCGCTTTCGGGATACGGGCAGACGGGGCCGTATACCGCGATGACGGCCGTGGACGCGGTCGCGCAGGCGATGGGCGGCACCATGAGCCTGAACGGGGAGGCGGATGGTCCGCCGATGCGCGTGGGCGTGAGCATCGGCGACATGGTGGCGGGGCTGTACCTGGCGCTGGGGGTGCTGGCGGCGCTGCGCGCGCGGGATGTCACGGGCGAAGGGCAGCTCCTGGATGTCGCGCTGATGGAGGCGCAGATCGCGCTCTGTGAGAACGCGATCGTGCGGCATTCGGCGTTCGCGGAGCAGCCGTCGCGCATCGGGAGCCGGCACCCACTGCTGACGCCGTTCGGGCCATACCCGACGAAGGACGGCTACATCGTGATCGCGAACGTGAAGGAATGGGAGCTGTTCTGCGCGCTCCTCGGGCGGGATGAGATGGCACTCGACCCGCGGTTCGCGGCGAACCGCGCGCGCATGGAGAACATCGACGCGATGGAAGCGGATCTCGCGACGGCGCTGGCGGAGAAGACCACGGATGAGTGGTTCGCGATCCTGGAGCCGGCGAACGTGGCCTCGGTGGGGAAGGTGAACACGATCGCGGACCTCTTCGAGGACCCGCACGTGCGGGCGCGGAACATGCTCGTAGACGTGCCGATGCCGTACGGGAAGCCGGGATCGCTGAAACTGCCGAATTCGCCGATGCACCTTTCGGGCACGCCGGCCGTGGTCGGCAAGCCGATGCCGGAGCACGGCGGGGACACGACGCCGGTGCTGGCGGAGTGGCTGGGGATGGGGGCGGACGAGATCGCGGGACTGCGCGCACGGGGCGTCATCAAGTAGGATTCGCGGCCAGCAGCTCACGGAGGCGGTGCCGGTGCGAATCGACGCGCATGTCCATGCTTTCCCCGAACGGCTGGCGCTGCGGGTGCGCGAGGCGCTCAGCCGGAACGGCCCGTTGCCGGGCAGCCCGCTGCTCGAGCCGGTGGCCGCCCGCGTGCGCGACGACGGCTTCGATGCGGCATGGATCCTCCCCTATGCGCACAAGCCGGGCGTCGCGGAGAGTGTGAACGAATGGTCGGCGGAAGAGGTGACCGCGTACCCGTGGCTCATCGCGGGGGCGACCTTCCACCCGGATGACGCGGAATTCGAACGGCTGGTGGAGCGCGCGCTCGTGGAGCTCGGGCTGCGGGTGGTGAAGCTGCACTGCTCGGTGGGCGGGTTCGCGGCATCGGACCCGCGGCTGGAACCGCTCTGGGACACGGCCGAACGGCTGGGCGTGCCAATCGTCACGCACGCGGGGCACCGCTCCGGGGGCGGCACGGAACCGGACGAGCTGGACCAGGAGGTCGTGCCCGTGTTGAAGGCGCACCCCGATCTGCGGTTCGTGCTCGCGCACGCGGGGCATCCGAACACGGGCCACGCGCTGGGGCTGATGGAACGGTTCGACAACCTGCGCGTGGATGTGACGCCGGTGTGGACGGCACCCATCGCGGTGACAGCGGATGCCCTGGAGCGGTTCGCGGGACGGGTTCTCTTCGGCAGCGATGCGCCGAACTGCCCGCAACCGACACCGGAGCAGGTGGCGCGCTTCAGCGCGATGGGGGTCTCTCCGTTCGCACTGGAACAGCTTCTTGGCGGAGCCGCGGCGGCGCTCACGAGCTGAGTCCGCCGGGGCTCGGGGGCTGCCCGGCCAAGGAAAGGGCTTCAGGCGGCCGCGTTGGTGGCGGGAGGAGCCCGATGGCGAGCACATGGAATCCGAACCAGTACAACCGCTTCCAGGATGAGCGCAGCAAGCCATTCCACGACCTGCTGGCGCTGGTGCAGCCGATCCCCGGCGGGCGGGCGATCGACCTTGGGTGCGGCACGGGCGAACTGACGAAGGTCATGCACGAGCGGGTGCAGGCGCGCGCGACGATCGGGCTCGACAACTCGGAGACGATGCTGGACAAGAGCGCGGCCTTCGCGGGGAGGGGGCTGACATTCAAACTCGGAACGATCCTGCGGTTCGCGCCCCGGACGCCGTTCGACCTCATCTTCTCGAACGCAGCCCTGCAATGGGTGGATGACCACGAACTGCTCTTCGAACGGCTGGCGGCGGGGCTGGCAGCGGGTGGACAGCTGGCGGTGCAGATGCCGCTGAACCACGATCATGCCTCGCACGTCGTGGCCGACGCGGTCGCGGGGGAAGAGCCGTTCGCGACGGCGCTCAAGGGATACGTGCGGCGCGTGCCGGTGGAAACGCCCGAGTGGTATGCGGAGAAGCTGGACGCCCTGGGCTTCGCGGAGATGAACGTGCGAATGCAGGTGTACCCGCAACACCTCGGCGGGCCCGAGGACGTGGTCGAGTGGGTGAAGGGTGCGTACCTGACGGACTACCAGTCGCGGATGCCGGCGGAGCTGTTCCCGGCGTACCTCGCGCGCTATAGCGAACGGCTGCTCGCGGTGCTGGCGGACCGGCGGCCGTACTTCTACCCGTACAAGCGGCTGCTGTTGTGGGGGCGCAAGTAGCGCGCGTCAGCGGCCAAAGTGCGCGGTGACGGTGACGTCGGTGGTGATGCAGACGCGGCCGCCGGGATCGCGCGTGCCACCTTCGATGGTGACCGACGACGCGGGCCGGCCATCGCGGACCACGTTGATGGCGAGGCACATGCCATCGGTGCCGGCCTGCTTCTGGATGAAGAGGCGGTAGTCCGAGCCGGAGCCGGCGGCGGCCACCATCCAGCGGAAGGTGACCGTGCGCGTGCTGTCGGCGGGAAGCGACAGGAGGGTGCCGAACCAATCGCGGCCGGATTCGCTGCCGGTGTCCTCGATGGTGCCAGGCTGGCCATCGACTTCGACCGAGGGATGGGCGAGGCCGGCGGGCCCGAACACGCGCAGGTACCCACCGTACAGCCCGCCGAGCATGAGCTGGGCGACGAGCGCCGGCGGCTTATCGGCGGCCCACTTCGAAAAGGGGTTGCTGTAGCGAAGGGTGAGTTCGTGGCGGGCATCGCCGAGTTCGGTTACATCGATGGAGTAGGAGCCTTCGGGCTTGACGATGAGGTTCAACTTGGTCGAGAGAACGCTGGCTTCGTTGAAGTGCAGGTAGTCGCCCTTCGCGGCCTGGAGACGGCCATCCCAGCCGATGTCGCGGAGCACGGTCTGTTCTTCGGGCCGATAGGAGAAGACCTGGATGTGACGCTGTTCGCCGAGTTCGCTGACGGCGTTGATCGCGTCGGCCCACTTCTCGGACGGGAGGTGGAGCATGTCGGCGACGACTTCGCGGGCGAGGTCGCCGATGACGGACTTGCGGTCCTCGGTGGGGTCGAAGGCCTGCCGGGTGAGGGCTTCAAGCTGGAGCACGGCATTGCTGGGGGTGAAGGTGATATCGCCATAGCCGGCGACGGGGATTGTCTTCGGGCCAGTCACGTTGAGGAGCCGCTCGAGGACGATGAGGTCGACGGCGACGACGCCATCGACGCGCTGGGGGCCTTCCACCATCTCGTGGAACTCCTTCGCGGTCTGGGCCCAGCTGGTGAAGTCGGGGTCCCAGTTGGAGACGAGCAGGTTCCAGGAGAAGTCGCGCAGGAGGTAGCGCTTGAGGGGGCCCGGGGGCTCGATGTAGTGGCCGCCCTGCGCCTCCCAGCGTCCCAGCCAGGTGGTGGAATCGACGAATTCGAGCGTGCCGTTGACGCCGTTGGTGACGGGCATAATGCCGGACGAGGTGACGAGCCCGCCGCCGGGGAGCAGCTCTTCGTTGTTAAGGGCGAGCAGGAGATAGCGGCGTTCGCCTTCGAAGCCGAGGAAGCCGGGGAGGAGGCCGCGCGCCTGCCGGGCCTGTTCGACGGCGTTCGCGATCCGGGGCAGCTCTTCGTCGAGGCGGTCGCGGACGCGGGCGAGCGGCCCCAGCAGCGGGCGATCGCCGAGTTCGCGGCGCTGTTCGACGAGGTCGCGGGAGAGGGCGTCGATGTTGTCGAGCTGGGGGGCGGTCTCGTCGAGCATGTCGATGAGGGAACGGGTGAGGGGCTGGTCCTTCGGGGGGTTGTCGCGGTAGCGAACGGCGACATCGGCGGCGGCGACGGCCTCCTCGCCGATGCGGGCGAGGGTGGCGGCCATGTCGAGCATGTCGTAGATGCCGTTGGCCTGGCCGCGCGTGCCGGGGAGGACGCGGGCCGTGGCAAGGAAGGGGTCGAAGCGGGCGTGGGTGCGGGCGGAATCGATCTTGCCGCGGGCTGCGTCGATTTCGCGGCCGGCGGTGGCGATGTCCGCGGCGGTGAAGTCGAAACCGTCACCGGTGAGGGCGGTTTCGGCGGCTTCGAGGTTGGCCTTGGCGCCCGTGGCGGCGCTGTAGATGACCCAGTAATGCCACCCGAGGATGGCCACGGCGAGGGCCAGGATGCTCGCGGTGATCGCTCTCCGCCGGCGAACACGTGGATTACTCATGCACAACCATCCCACTTACCAGCGGGCAGGATACGGGATAGACTCGAACCGCGACATGCGTAGCGTATTTTCGGCCATCGGGCGGCACCGCGGGGCCGCGATCCTCGGGCTGCTGGGACTGTTCGCGGCGGTGGGCGGCTTGGTGGTCTTCGCCAACCTGCCGGGCGATGCCCCGCCGGCGTCCACGGCCTCGATCTATGACGATCTCGATCAGCACCGTGCGATCCGCAGCGATGTGCGTGGCGAGGAATCTCCGCCATCGGTGCGTTCGCGCGAGGTGATCCCGACGCCGACGCCGGTGAACCAGCGGTACGAGTCGGCGGTGGCGCGGATTCGGATCACGCGCATCGGAGTGGATGCTTCGGTGGTGACGATGGGGCTCCTGCCGGACGGGACGATGGAATCGCCGCCGAAGCCGGAGCTGGTGGCGTGGTACGGGTTCACGACGAAGCCGGGCATGGGCGGCAACGCGGTGCTTTCGGGGCACCTGGACTACCGGAACTATGGCCCGGCGGTGTTCGCCAACCTCAAGAAACTGGTGGCCGGGGACGTGATCGAAATCGTCCTCGCGGACGGAACGGTCATCAAGTACGAGGTCACGGGCGTGAAGCAGTACCCGGTGGAACTGGTGCCGATGCGCGAGGTGCTGGCGCAGACGGCGGACGATTCGCTCACGCTGATCACCTGCGGGGGCGCCTTCGGGGGCGTGAGCTACACGGACCGGCTGGTACTGCGGGCGGTGAAGACGGGCGTGAGCCGCACGTCGTAGCAGGGGTGCCCACGGGAGGAATCGCCGTGGGGCGCGAGCCGAGGCCCTCGGAGGGCACGCTGGCGGCGTCCGCGTGCATCGCGCCGTTGCCGGGGAACCAGCCGCGGGCATGCAGTTCGAGCGGTTAGGCCGCCGCGCTCAGTCGGCGTGGGCTGATTCGGGTTCGAGCTTCCTGCCGCGGAGGATGTCCCAGGCGGCGCGAAGCGTGACCGGGAGCTCCTTGCGGTGCACGAACAGCAGGACGATGCAGAGCACCGAGTAGGCGGCTGCGTAGTAGATGCGCACCTGCTCGCTCGTGATGAAGAGCTGCGTGGCGAAGAGGACGAAGAGCGCGATAGCTTCGTTGCGGCCCATGCGGAGGTTGGCGAAGACAGCGATGGCGAAGGCGGACTGGGCCGCCGTGAGGAAAATCTCCTCGCGCTGGCGATGGTCGAGCGGCAGGCCGCCGGTAAAGTGGAATTCGCCCGCGGAGACGGCGAAGGCGATCGGCAGCGTGCCGATGAGAAGCGTCCACTGGTTGACCTTGGAGGAGATAAGCGCGCCCATGCCGACGGCGGCGCGGCCGCGCCAGGCGAGGAGGCCGGCGACCAGCACCTCGGGCGATTCGCTGGCGAGCGGGGCGAGCCACTGGATGAGCAGGAATTCGGAGACGCCGAACTCTTCGCCGATCTCGACGAGGGACTCCGCGAACGGTTCGGCGGAGGCAAAGATGACTCCGGCGCTATAGACGAGCACGAGGATGACGAGCGAGCGCCGCTGTGCGTTCGGCAGCGAGCCCATGGCCTGGGCGGGTCCGACAAGTTCGACTTCCTCGGATTCCTGGCGGGAGGTGAAGAAGAGATAGCAGAAGAAGAGCGACACCAGGATCATCGAATCGAGCAGGGTGATGTGGTGCCGGAGGGGGATGAGGATGACGTAGAGGGTGGCGACGCTAAGGAACACGAGTTCGAGGGCGCGCTGACGGTCGACGACGAGTTCCTTGATGCGGGAGCGGTAGAAGAAGAGGGCGAAGACGATCGGCCAGCCAACGCCGATGAGGAGCCGGTTACCGCCGGTCATGTTCGCGACGGCGAGGCCGCGGGCGGCTTCCTCGGGGTCGGCGCCGGCCTTCCAGGCGAGGACGAAGTCGACGGCGTATTCGGGCAGGACGGCGATGAAGGCGATGACGGCGAGGGCGAGACCCTGGGAGATATCGACTTCAGCGGTCTCGGCGGCCCAGCTGAGGAGGAAGGCGGCGGCGAGGATGCTGACGCCAAAGATGGCGGCATCGAATTCGGGATTGGGATGGAAGTGGAAGAGGCGGAAGATGATCCCGGGGAGGCCGAGGGAGGCCATCAGCAGGATCAGGAGCCAATGGCGCGAACTGCCGGCGGCGTCGGTCATGCCGTACGTCTCCACGGGTGGGCCATGCGAGGCATGGCGCGGGCTGGCGGCGCCGGCCGGGGTGCGGCCGGCTCACGCGGTGGGGGAGCGCCTACTCGTAGAAGGGGACGGGTTCGGCGGTTTCCCAGTAGTTGTTGAGGGTGCCATCGGGCAGGCCGCGGCCGGGATGGAAGCGGCCGAGGTGCATCTGGCTGACCATCTGTTCGGTGGTCTCGATGGTTTCATCGAAGACGGCGGTGAAATAGCCGATGCCCTGGGTGGAGTGGGCATCGGAGCCGCCCGTGCCGGGCTTCCCCATGATCTTGGCGACCTGGAGGGCGAAGTAGTTCTCGCGCGGCGTGTTGCAGCCGTTGAGGACTTCGATGCCGTGCACGAGCTGGAAAACGGGGAGGTGAGCGGCCTGTTCGGGGTAGAGGTCGAACGGCTTCTTGCCTTCGCGCTTGGCGGTCACCGGATCGAAGAAGTGGCGGAAGGGGTGTGCGACGACGAGGAAGGCACCCTGCTCATCGGCGATTTCGCGCAGCTTTTCGAGGCGGCGAATGCCAGAGGCGTACCCCTTGAGGCCGATGGCGAGGATGTGGCCCATGTCGGTGGACACTTCCATGCCGTTGTTCACGAAGATCTGGGTGTGCTTCTTGCGAAACGGGTTGAGGTCCCACGACTCCCACATGCGGTCGTGTTCCGTGATGTTCACACCAGTAAGGCCGACGCGCGTCGCCTCGACGATCAATTCGTCCGGGTCGAGCATTGAGTCGGAAGCGCCTTTGGTGGTGTGCAGGTGCATATCGATGATGGTACCCGGCACGCACGCGCCTCCCTGCCCCACGATTGTTCCGTTTGTCACGAACCGGGGGAGTATATCACCGGCTGGCCAAAGCGGGCATCAGCCAATCAAAGCATAGCAAGAAGGCGGCGGATTGGCTGGCGAAGAGCCACCAGCGCCGCGGCCAGAAGATCAACAGCAGCGGCAGGGGCATGACCGCGAGGGCCACCATGGCGATGAGAAAGACGGGCGGGGCGAAGCCCAGGGCGATGCTGTCGTCGCGCCAGCCAGCCATGTGGTAGGCCGAACCGGCGAGGAGACCGAACATCGTCCAGCCCAGGAAGGTGCCCACGGAAAGCGGCACGGCGAGCAGGAGCGGCGAGGCGCCACCCTCGAGCCAGCGGCTGACGATGCGGCTTTCGCGGCCCATGTAGGCGAGGTAGGTGAGCGCGAGGGTGCTCACGATGGCCATCACGTAGCCCGCCATCCAACCGGCGATTATCGCCACAGCGACGGCGCCGTGCGGGTGCGAATGGTGGTGCAGGGGAGCCCTTCGCCGGCCTCGGCGATGCGGATGGCCTCGCTTTCGGGGCCGATCCAGAAGAGGGTGGGGCCGGCGCCGGCGAGGTGGATGGGCTGGCCGGTGCGTTCCTCCAGCGCTTCGTAGAGGCGGCCCAGCCCCGGGAAGACGTCGAAGGCGACGCGTTCGAAGGCGTTGTAGATATCCCAGCCGGTGACCTGCGTGGCGGGCCGGCGGGCGAAGAGCGCACTCACGCCGCCGGGGTCGAAGGGCATGGCGTCGAGAGCGGCGAAGAGGCGGGCGGTCTTCCGTTCGAGCGTTCCCGGGGAAACGAAGAGCACGACGGCGGCCGGCGGAATGTCCGGGAGCGCGCGGACCCGTTCGCCGCGGCCGGTGGCCCAGGCGGTGCCTCCGGCGAGGAAGAAGCCTTCGTCGCTGCCGACGGATTCAGCCGCGAGTTGGAGCGCGGCATCGGGGACGCCCCACGCGCGCTGGAGCAGGCGGAGGACGGTGGCCGCATCGGAAGCGCCGCCACCGAGTCCGCCGGCGGCCGGTACGCGTTTTTCGAGGTGGATATGGAGCCGGGAGATATCGCGGCCGGTGCGCGCGGCGAGGGCGTTCGCGGCCCGGAGTGCGAGGTTGGTCGCATCGGCGGGGACGCCGCCGGCGCAGGGACCATCGACCGTGATCCCGGGGGTGTCGCTCTCAAGCGTGACGGTGACATCCCCGGCGAGTTCGAGCGTCTGGAGGATGGTTTCGAGTTCGTGGTAGCCATCGGCGCGGCGGGAGAGGACCTCGAGGGTGAGGTTGACCTTCGCCGGGCTCGGGGCGGAGAGCGTCTCAGGCACGGGGGGCGATGGCCTCGCAGGCGTCGAGAAGGCGCAGCCAATCCTCGACAGTGAGGGTCTCGGCGCGGCGCGTGGGGGCGATGCCGGCGGCTTCCAGCGCCTCGGCGGCGCCCCGGGGCGGGAGCCACGTGCCGCGGGCCAGCGAGTTGTGGATCTGCTTCCGAGGGTTGCGAAAGGTGTTGGAGACGAGCCGGAAGAACGCCTCGTTGCGTGCAGGGGGAACGAGCGGTGTCGCGCGCAGGGTGAGGCGGACGACGGAGGAGACGACCGCGGGCGGGGGGTCGAACGCCTCGGGTGCGACGTCGAAGAGCACCTCAGCGGTGGCATAGACCTGGACGGAGATGGCGAGGAGGGAGGCATCACCGGGGGCAGCGGCGAGTTCGCGGCCGACTTCGCGCTGGACCATGACGACCGCTTCGGTGGGCCGGGGTTCGCGCTCGAGGAGGCGGCGGATGATGGGGTTCGCGGCGAAGTAGGGGAGGTTGCCGCAGGCGGCGAAGGGCCGCCCCGGGGGCAGCAGGCCGGCGAGGTCCATGTCGCGAGCGTCGCCGTGGAGGAGGTGGAAGCGGGGTTCGCCGCGGAAGCGGTGGCGCAGGTGCGGGAGGAGCCGCTCTTCGATTTCGACGGCCCAGACTTCGTGGCTCCGTTCGAGGAGGGCGGCGGTTAGCTGGCCGGTGCCGGCACCGATTTCGAGTACGAACCCACCGGCGGGGACGCGCACGGCGGAGGCGATATCGGCGAGGACGCCGGTATCCCAGAGAAAGTGCTGGCCGAGGGCCTTGCGCGGGCGCGGGCCGGAGGTACGGGGCATGCAGTGATGGTAGGCGAGGGCGCGGGGCCGGGCGAGCGATGGCTACTCGACGATGTAGATATCGACCACGCGGCGTCCCCAGCCGGGGTCGCCGACGGATTCGGGGAAGCCGAGGTCGATGATAGCGCCCTTGATCGCGCCGCCCGTATCGGCGGCGACGCACATGCCGTAATCGGGGACGTAGAACTTCGTGCCCATGGCGATGTACGAGGGGTCGGTGGCGCAGATGCCCCAGTCGAGGAAGGCACCGGAGGCGGTGCGGCCGTAATTTGGGTCGCTACGGGCCCAGCCGCCGTGGCTGGCGTTGTACCAGGTGGCATCGACGGTGAGCTTGCGCTTGTAGACGCCGTTGTAGCCGGGGGCGCTGAGCGTGGGCTTCGTGCCACCGCCGGCGGCGGCCGCCTTCGTACCGGTGATCTGGCGCGTGGGGATGGGCTGCGTGGCGACGACCGAGCCCGAGGATTCCTGGCGGGAGACTTCGACGCCGTTCTTGTAGGTAACGGTGAACTTGCGGACGCGCGCGCCGGGGGTGCCCTGGACGACTTTCACGGTGCCGGTGGCGAGGGTGCTGTCGGTCTCGTAGACGGTCGGCGGCGAGATCGGCTCGCTCACTTCCTCGACGACCTGGCGGGTGAGGGCGATGGCGATGGACATGCCGTTCTGGAGGTAGCTTTCGGGCGAGGGTTCGACGGCGTCCTCGGGGCCAAGTTCGATGCCGAGCACAGTGAGGACATCGGCGACGGTGGTGGCGTGCGTATAGAGAAGCTGGTCCTTGCCATCGACGCGGACGGTCACGGTACGGGCCTTGGCGAGGCGGATGACAGTGCCGGCGGTGACGGGCGCATCGAGCGCGGGCCGGACGAGGTCGCCTTCGCGGACGGTCATGCCGAGGTCGGCGAGGACGGCGGCGACGGTATCGCCGGCGGAGGAGATATCGACGCGCATGGTGTCGACGTACACGGAGACGGGCTTGCCGCGGACGATGGCGACGCGGATGGCATCGGCGGGAACGCCGGGGCTGGCGGTGACGGCGCCGGGCGAACGGGAAGCATAGGAGACGGCGCCGTAGAGCGGGCCGCGCGCGGTGGCGAGCTGGCCATCGAGGTAGACGCGGTCGCCGGGGCGCAGGTCGATGCCGGCTTCGGCGAGGGCGCCGGAGATGGTGGTGGCCTGGGTACGGAGCTGGATGGCCTGGCCATCGCTTTCGACAACGATCGGGCGGGCGCGCTGGACGGCGAGGCTGGTGTGGCGTCCGCCGGTGCCCAGCAGGACGCGATCGCCAGGCTCGAGGTCCACGGCGGCGGCGGCGA
Organism: Dehalococcoidia bacterium; assembly: GCA_020847985.1. Lineage (GTDB taxonomy): Bacteria > Chloroflexota > Dehalococcoidia > Tepidiformales > Tepidiformaceae > Amarobacillus. The sequence continues at coordinate 219,944 of JADLBC010000008.1, read as the reverse complement.
GGGCTTCCTCGCGGGTGTCGAAGGTCGCGGAGACGCGGTAGGACTCGCCACTGGAGAAGACAGTGACGTCCCGTTCCGGGAACAGCCGGAATCCGAAGACAGCAAGCAGTAAGACCACAAGAATGGTCGCTGCATGATGCCGACCTCGGAAATGGCGGGGGTGGGGGAAGAGGTCGGACCGGGTGATGCGCTGTCCTGCGACTCCCGGACGCCCGCGCGTGCGAGGCGGCCGAAGTGCCTGGGCCAAACTCACTCCTCGGTGCGAGATTCTGGGCTCCGCGCTGGCTGCGAAGAGCGGGTTGTGGCCGTGCACCTGCCTTCGATCTGGCCTCCGGGCTTGTCCGTTGTCAGCAAGCTCGGACCCGGTTGACCTGCGGCACCCGAAGCAAACCCCTTATGGCTGCTTCCTTCCGGACCTGACCAGGTTCGAAGCGCTTCGCCGCGCAGGACCAGATCGTCAACACCGCTTGACAGGAACAGTCCCCCGAGAACCAGCCCTCTGGCAGGGATTCAACCCCGCTGTAGCGGATTGCGGGTTCAGGGCACCGCTAGCTCCCCGTCTAGCACGGCCAAGGGGTACCGTACGCAACGCCGTGGGGCGGGGTCAATACGTGGATGGCCGCGCATGACAGGCTGGCTACTCCGCGGCGGTGCGAATGGCGACCAGCAGGTCGTTCGCCTTCACGCGGGCGCCGGCCGCGACGGGGATGGATTCGACCGTGCCGGCGGCGGGTGAGCGAAGCTCGTTATTCATCTTCATGGATTCGATGATGAGCACGACTTCGCCCTGGGCGACGGCCTGGCCAGGGCTGACGCGGACTTCGACGATGGAGCCCGTCATGGGTGCGTTGATGCGCACGAGGCCGGCCGCGGCGCCGGCTGCCTTGGGGCGGCTGGAGCCGGGGCGCCATGGGCCAACGTCATAGGAGAACGTATGGCGGCCGATCACGACCTCGGCGCCGCCGCGCCGGCGTTCCATGTAGAGCTCGGTGGGGCGGTTATCGATCATGAGGACGTAGAGGCCGGAATCGCCGACCTGCTCAAGCTCGACCTGGCGCCAGGTCTCTTCGCCGGCGCGGCGGACGAGCGTCTTGCCGTCTTCCTGGCTGAGTTCGAGTTCGACTTCGTCCTCGTCGTCGTGGACTACGAATTTCTGGACCATGCGCCGGAGCCTTTCGAGGAGCTGGAGCCGCTCATCTGGCGACGCCACGCGGAGATGCCGGCGTGGCCGTTCGTGGTGGACAGGGTCAGCTGCGGGCGATCGACGCCGGGAACAGCGCCGTTGTTCACGAGCAGCAGCGAGGCGATCTGGGCGACGGCCTTCTGCTGTTCGAGCGGCTCCGAGGGGAAGACCTGGTGCCGGTCGAGGAAGCCGGTATCGACGGTGCCGGAGACGAAATCGGGCAGGTCGAGGATCTCCTGGAGGTAGGGGATGTTGGTGGCGACGCCAACGACGCGGAACTCGGCGAGGGCGCGCTTCATGCGCTGGCGGGCGCCTTCACGGTTGCGGCCCCAGGCGGTGACCTTCGCCAGGAGCGAGTCGTAGTAGGGCGTGACCTCAATCCCGTCGTAGAGGGCGCTTTCGACGCGGATGCCGGGGCCCGCGGGTTCGCGCGCGAAGACGATGCGGCCCACGGAGGGAAGGAAGCTGTTGAACGGGTCCTCGGCGACGATGCGGCATTCGATGGCCCAGCCGCGGGTGAGGAGTTCGGTCTCGTCGTAGGGGAGCTCTTCGCCGGCGGCGACGAGGATCTGGTCCTTCACGAGGTCGGTGCCCGTGGTGAGCTCGGTCACGGGGTGTTCGACCTGGAGACGGGTGTTCATTTCGAGGAAGAAGTACTCACCAGTGGCGGTGAGGAGGAATTCGACGGTGCCGACGTTATGGTAATTGGCGGCACGCGCGATTTTGACGGCGGCGCGGCCGAGCGCGCGGCGAAGCGCCGGGCTGACGGCGATGCTGGGGCACTCTTCGATGATTTTCTGGTGGCGGCGCTGGATGCTGCATTCGCGTTCGCCGACGGCGACGATGTTGCCGTGGCGGTCGCCGAGGACCTGGACTTCGATGTGGCGGACCGGGGAGAGGTTCTTTTCCACATAAATAGTGGGGTTGCCGAAGGCGGCCTGGGCTTCCTGCATGGCACGGCCAGCGGCATCGGCGAAGTCTTCGGCGCGTTCGACCAGGCGGATGCCACGCCCGCCGCCACCGGCCGCTGCCTTCACCATGACCGGGTAGCCGATGCGGGTGGCGAGTTCGACGGCCTCTTCGAGGGAGGTGACCTCGGGGCTGCCGGGGACGACGGGGAGGCCGGCTTCGATGGCCATCTGGCGGGCGGCGATCTTGTCGCCGAGCTTGCGCATGGAATCGGGCGAAGGGCCGATGAAGGTCATGCCGGCGGCTTCGCAGGCCTCGGCGAAATCCGCGTTTTCGGCGAGGAAGCCGTCCCCGGGGTGGATGGCATCGGCGCCGCAGGCACGGGCGACGGCGATGATCTTGTCGCCGTTGAGGTAGCTCTGGCGGGCATCGGCGGGGCCGATGAGGTGGGCTTCGTCGGCATAGCGGACGTGCTGGCTCAGGCGGTCGACTTCGGAGTAGACGGCCACGGATGCGATATCGAGGTCGCGCAGGGCGCGGACGATCCGGAGCGCGATTTCGCCGCGGTTCGCGACGAGGACTTTCTTGAACACGAAGGGCCCACCCCGAAGCTGGATGCGGTGGCCAGCATACGAGCCGGGAACCCAGCGGTGAAGCAGCCAAACGCCGGGCCTATCCTTCTATAGGGAGCATCGCTAGGCCAGGTATCGATTTAACGGGCGGAATTCGCGGCGCCGGGGGGAATCCTGTAGAGTCGCGCGCCATGCAGATTCGTCTTACGAAACCGTGGCGGCCGCTGACCGCGGAGGAAGTACGGAAGCTCCCGGGGCAGCTCGGCGTGTACGAGCTGGCGGATGCATCAGGGGCGGTCGTGTACATCGGCTTCGCGGGAGCGAAGGAGCTGTTCGGGCTGCGGAGCGCGCTCCAGCGCCACGCGGAGGCGGGCACGGGCGGCGCCGTCTCGTTCCGGGTGGAAGTGAACATGCAGTACACGAGCCGCTTCAAGGAGCTGCTGATGTCGCACCGGATGGACCATGGGGACATCCCGCCGGTGAACCGCACGGAGCCGCCGGTGAAGGTCGGGCGCCTCAGCTAGGGGCGAAGGAGAGGGCGATGGATCTTGAGCTTTCGGACGAACAGGGCCTGATCGTCGATACCGTGCGCAAGTTCGTGCGGAACGAAATCGTGCCGCTGGAAGCGGACATGGACCCGGATGCGAGCGACCTGGACGAGGAGAACCACGAGCGGCTGGCCTCGCAGGTGAAGCAGATGGGCTTCTACGGGCTCGACATCCCGCCCGAGTATGGCGGGCCGGACATCGACATCGTGACGCGGACGCTGATGGCGATCGAGATGGCGCAGCACCGGGCGGGGCTCTACAACGCGTGTTATGGCGTGTTCGGGGGTGCGGGCCTGGCGCAGCTCTTCGAGGCGAACGAGGACCAGAAGCAGCGCTACCTCTTCCCCACGCTGCGGGGCGAACGGCACGGCTTCTTCGGGCTGACGGAGCCTTCGGGGGGGAGCGACCCGGCGCGCGCGATCCAGACGACGGCGGTCAAGGACGGCGACGACTGGGTCCTGAACGGGGGCAAGATCTTCATCAGCGGGGCGGACCGGGCCGACTACGGGATTGTGTTCGCGCGCACGGATGCGGCGAAGGGCCGGGGCGGCATCACCTGCTTCATCATCGATGCTGATATGCCCGGGTTCCACGTGCGGCGCATCGTGCACACGTTGCGTTCGACCAGCTACGCGACGGAGTTGCAGTTCGACAACCTGCGGGTGCCGCCGAAAAACATCCTGGGCGAGGTGGACAAGGGGTTCGCGATCGCGAACGACCGGCTGAGCCGGCAGCGCATCCCCTACTCGGCGGGCTGCATCGGCGTGGCGGTGAAGGCGCAGGAGATGGCCATCGCCTACGCGAACCAGCGCACGACCTTCGGGGACCTCCTCGCGACGCGGCAGGCGATCCAGTGGATGATCGTGGACAACGAGATCGACATCCGCACGAGCCGCTGGCTGACGCTGGCGGCGGCGGACAAGGCGAACAAGGGCCAGCCGTATCGCACCGAGGCGGCGATGGCGAAACTCGTGGCGAGCGAGGCGGGCGGCCGCGTGGTCGACCGTTCGATGCAGATCCACGGCGGCTACGGCATGACGAAGGACCTGCCGCTGGAGCGGTGGTACCGGGAGATCCGCATCCGGCGCATCGGCGAAGGGCCGAGCGAAGTGCAGCGACTGATCATGGCGCGCGACCTGCTCGGGGGGAGCTTCCACTGATGGCATTCGAACGGCGGCTGGCGCTTTCGGTCCCGTACGAGATCCCGTTGCCGGACCAGGTTCCGCTGGCGCGTGAGATGGAGGCCCTCGGGTATCGCGACGCGTGGTCGCTGGAGGTGGACGGGCTCGACTGCTTCAGCCCGCTGGCGGTGGTGGCACAGGGGACGCAGATGCGCGTGGGCACGGCCATCGCGAACGTGTTCACGCGCGGCCCGGCGACGCTCGCGCAATCGGCGGCGGCGGTCGCGGAGATGGCGCCCGGGCGGTTCGTGCTCGGGATTGGGGCGGGCTCGGCGCCGATTGTGGAAGGGTGGAACAGCGGGCATTTCGCACGCCCGGCGACGCGCGTGCGGGAGATGGTGGCCTTCCTGAGGGCGGCATTCGCGGGCGAACGGGTGGTCATGCAGGGGAAGACGCTGCAGGTGAACGGCTACCGGATGACGCGGCCGCCGTCGCAGCCTGTCCCTATTTATGTCGCCGCTCTGCGTGAGGGGATGTTGCGGCTCGCGGGCGAAGTGGCGGATGGGGTGATCCTGAACTGGCTTTCGGCGGAGGACGTGCGGAAGTCGGTGGCGGTCGTGCGGGAAGCGGCCGAGCGCGCGGGCCGGGACCCGGGGAGCATCGAAGTCACCGCGCGGCTGATGGTCGGGATCGACCCGCCGGGGCCGGACGCCGATTTGAGCCTGCGGCGGTACATCGCTTCGTACCTGAACGTGCCGACCTACCGGGACTTCCACCGCTGGCTGGGCCGCACGAACCTCCAGGGCATGTGGGACGCGTGGGATGCAGGCGACCGCCGTGGGGCGCTCGCGGCACTGAGCGATGAGGCCGTCAACGAAGTAATGGTCGCGGGGAGCGCGGAGGCGAGGCGTGCGCACGTGGAGCGCTTCTTCGACGCGGGCGTGGACACGGCGTTCCTGGCGTTCAGTTCGATGGAGAAGGACCCGGCGAAGCTGAAGGAGCTGGCCTGGACCGCGTTGCGTGAACACGCTCCATCCGTCGGCTAACGGTGGCGCCGGCGTGGGTCCGGCATGGCCTATAGTGGGAGGCAGGCCGCATTTCGGGCCGGGGGACAGGGATGCGCGGGAAGCTGGTGGTTGTGACGATGGTAGGGGGTTCGCTGGCGCTGGTGCTGTTCTTCCAGGCAGTCAACCAGTGGACGTAATGGGTAGCGAAGGGGCGGTAGAAATTACACAGGGTTTACAAGGCGCCATGGGTCGGGTGTAGATTCCCGTTGACCAAACGTTGAGTCGCATTGACACTTTGGTCGATGAGGAGAGTATCTATGCCGCGAGTACGAGTCCGAACCCTGGCGCTCGCCGCGACAGCATCCGCGCTGTTGCTGGGAGTTTCGGCAGTCCCCACTGTCTCCGCCAAGTCAGGCCGCACGCACGATGTGGTGATGGAGCGGGCCCTCCCGAACCGGCTGGCGCTGCCGGCGCTGCTGCCGAACAGCCGCGAGAACACGAGCGCGATCGCGCAGAACAACGGCACGGCCCCGGCGACCATCGCGATGGACATCTACACGCCGGCGGGCGTGCTCATTCCCTCGGCGAGCCGGGTGGAGACGAACGTGCCGCCGGGCGGGACGCGAACGTTCGCGCAGGCGGTAAACACGGGCCTGACGCCGGGCTTCCGCGGCGTGGGCGTGCTTTCGAGCGACCAGCCGATCAATGCGCTGCTGGCGCGCGACATCGAACAGAACGGCACGGGCCGGAAGTCGTATTCGCTGCACAACGCCTACCCGACGGGCGGCAACACGATCACGCTCCCGTACATTTCGAACAACCTCAGCGGCCAGTACAACACCCGCTTCGCGATCGCGAACACGGGCACGGCGACGGCCTGCGTGACGGTCGCCTACGCCTATGACGGCGGCGGCGGGATGACGGACACGGGCCCGGGCGGCAGCGGCTGCGCGACGGGCTACCCGGTGCCGGTCGGTGGCCAGGTGGCCTTCGGCCCGCAGACGGTGACCGCGGAGGCGACGACGGCGATGCCCGGCGCGACCGCGGGCAAGCTGATGGCTGCGACCGTGACCTCGACCGGTTCGCCGGTGACGGTGGCCGTGGATGCGTACCTTTCGAGCGGCCTGCGCAAGCTCGCTTCCTACGACGGGTTTGTCGTGGGTGGCGCGGCGAGCGACATCGGCACGACGCTGGCCATTCCGCTGGCGATCAAGCTCGACGGCTACTACACGCAGGTCCTCCTTTCGAACCCGAACGGCACGGCGGCAAACGCGACGCTGACCTACAAGGGCACGACTGGGACGCACACGACGGCGCTTTCGGTGCCTGCGAACGGCACGGCGAACCACAGCGTCTACCAGGACGCGGTGGTGCCGGAGGGCTTCGCGGGTGCGGCGACGGTGACCTCGGACCAGCCGCTGGCGGCCGGTCTCTTCCGCGTGAAGATGACGAGCCCGGGCAGCTTCATCGATGAGGACCTGTACACGGCGATCAACGGCGTGCCGACGGTGCGCGCGACGAATACCGCGAAGTTCCCGCTCATCTTCCGCCATGCCTACAGCAGCGGCGGCGGTGCGAACGGGTACGACAGCGCGGTCAGCGTGGCGGTGGCCGATGGCGGCGCGGCGACGGTGACGCTCACGACGGTCGCGGACCCGACGACGGGCGCACCGGGCTGCACGGGCGGCACGTACACCACGACGAAGACGATCACGGGGTCGTTCATCTTCTACCAGGGCCTCTCGGACCCGGCGGTGAACGGGCTCGGGGCTTCGCCTTCGTGTCTCTGGGGCGGCATGGTCATCACGAGCGACAAGCCGATCATCGCGACGGCGAACGTGACGAATGACCTGAATCTCGGCGACAACGACGGCATGTACAACGCCTTCGGCCAATAGGCCGGAGCAGCGGCAAACACCGAGAGGCCCCGGCGCACGCCGGGGCCTCTTTCGTTCGCGGGCGATGCCGGGGAGCGGATGCTCGCGCCTTTTCGCTGATTTGGGTAGGGTGAAGCCACGGGCCCCCGTAGCTCAGCTGGCAGAGCAGGCGACTTTTAATCGCGAGGTCGAAGGTTCGAGTCCTTCCGGGGGTACCACCGCGCCGCTGGCGTGGGAAGGACGGATCGCGATGGGGAACGGCACGGTGCGCGAACTCGAAGGGGTGCACAACTTCCGCGAACTCGGGGCCTACTCGCTCGCGGGTGGGGGCCGGATCCGGGGGGCGATGATCTACCGGTCGGGGGCGCTGGAGCTGATGACCGCGACGGATTGCGCGTGCATCGGAGACGAGATCGGCATTCGCACCATCCTGGACCTTCGCCACCCGGACGAGATCGCCCACACGCCGGATGGCCACGCGCTGAACGAGCGCGTTCGCCAGCTCTCGATCTTCGCGGCGGCCCGCGGGATGGATGACCTCATCGCGGAGTTGAACGGGCTCTACGGACCGGGGCCGACGCCGGGGCGTTACCTGCATTACCTGGACGTGGGCGGCGAGCGGTTCGTGGAGGCGTTCCGGCTGCTCGCGGAGGCGGACACGTACCCGCTGCTGGTGCACTGCACGGCGGGGAAGGACCGCACGGGGGTGCTCCTGGGCATGCTGATGGAGCTGCTGGGCGCCGGTGACGACGACATCGCGAACGAATACGGACTGAGCGACGCGAGCATCGACCGGCTGATCGCGTATCTGCGATCGACGGGCCGCGCGCTCGCGGGGACGGATGCGGAGATCCGCGCGCGGCTTTCGACACCTGCCGAACGGATGGCGGGCTTTATCACGCTGATGCGGGAGCGCTACGGGAGCACGGAGGCGTTCCTTTCGGGGCGAGGTGTTTCGGGCGCGGAAATCGGGCGTATCCGGGGGTTGCTGACCGAGAGGAACTGACCCGAGGCGCGCGCGGCCTATACTGCGCGAATGGGTTTCTACTACGGTTCGAGCCAGCCTCCGCAGGACGAGGAAAAGGGCGGTGGCGTGCGGGAAGTCGTGGCGATCACCATCGCCGTCTTCCGCGTGCTGGCGCTGCCCCTGGGGATTCTGCTGGGCGGGATGTTCTACCTGTTCTTCGTGTTCTGGATGTTTACAATTCAGGCGCTGCTCGGGTTCGCGGCCATAGGGCTGGTGGTGGTGGTGGTTGTGGGCCGCGGCATCTGGGAGTTGAAGCACCCTCCGGAGATTCGATGACGCTCGCCCCCGGGACGATTGACGCGATCGGTGCGCGGCTGGCGCAGGTGCGCGAACGGATGGCGGCGGCCTGCGCGCGAGCGGGCCGGAAGACCGATTCGGTGACGCTCGTGGGTGTCACGAAGACGTTCTCCGCGGAAACGGTCGCGGCGGCCTACGACGCCGGGCTGCGCGATTTCGGCGAGAACTACGTGCAAGAGGCGCTTGAGAAGATCGCGGTGCTGCGCCATGGCCGGCCGGAGATCGTGCTGGGGGCTTCGGGGACGGAGCCGGCGCGGTTTCACTTCATCGGGCACATGCAATCGAACAAGGTGAAGACGGCCCTCACCGCCTTCGAGGCGCTGCACGGCATCGATTCGGAGTCGGCGCTCGACGCGATCGCGGCGACGGCGCCCACGCATGCCGTGCGCATCTTCCTGCAGGTGAACATCGCGCGGGAGGCCTCGAAGCGAGGGGCGCTGCCGGACGAGGTGCGAGGGCTGCTGCTCCGGGCGCAACAGATGCGGGTGGAAGTCCTGGGGCTGATGGCGATTCCGCCGCGCAGTGAGAACGCGGAGGATGCGCGGACGCACTTCCACCGGCTGCGGGAGATGGCGGAGCGCCACCGCCTGAAATGCCTCTCGATGGGCATGAGCGACGACTTCGAGGTCGCTATCGAGGAAGGGGCGACGCACATCCGGGTTGGCCGGGCGATTTTCGGGGAGCGTTCAGGATGAAGGTGGCGATCATCGGCGGTGGCGTGATGGGCGAGGCGATCCTCGCGGCGGCGCTGGAACGGGGGGTATTCGACGCCGGAGATGTGACGGTCTGCGAGAAAGTCCCGCAGCGCGCGGACCAGCTGCACGGCGTCTACGGGGTGCAGGCGACGCCCTCGCCGGAGCAGGCGATGGACGCGGCGGATCTCGTGGTGCTTTCGGTGAAGCCGCAGGACATGAACACGGTCCACGGGGCGATCAAGCCGGATGGGTTGCTGCTGTCGATCATGGCGGGGGTGCGCATCCGTTCAATCATCAACGAGTTCCACCACGACCGGGTGATCCGGGTGATGCCGAACACGCCCGTGGCCGCGAAGGCCGGCATGAGCGTGTGGACGGCGACGCCGGCGGTGAGCGCCGCCCAGCGGGAGCTCGCGCGCGGGCTGCTCTGCGCCATCGGCCGGGACATCTACGTCGATGACGAGAAGAAGCTGGACATGGCGACGGCCGTGAGCGGCAGCGGTCCCGGGTACGTGTTCCTCTTCATCGAGGCGCTGATCGAAGGCGGTGTGGCGGTCGGGCTGACACGGGCGGAGGCTTCGGAGATGGTGTTGCAGACGGTGTATGGGTCGGCGGTGTACGCGCAGGAGAGCGGGCGGCAGGCGGCGGAGCTGCGAGGCCTGGTGACCTCGCCGGCGGGCACCACCGCGGCGGGCCTGCTGGAGCTGGAGAAGGGCGCCGTGCGGGCGTCGATTATCGAAGCGGTGCAGGCGGCTCACCGGCGCGCGGTCGAGCTCGGTGGCCCGGCATGAATGACAGCGTGGCGGCGCTCTTCACGGTGCTCATCTACGCGATCATCCTGCTCGTGCTGGCGCGTTCGCTACTGAGCTGGTTCCCGCTGCGGCCGGGCAACCCGGTGGCGCGATTCCTGTACCAGGCGACGGAGCCGTTGCTCGCACCGGTGCGAAACATCCTCCCGAGGACAGGGATGGTCGACCTGAGCGCGATGGTGGTGCTGCTGTTCCTGTACATCATGCTGATGGTGATCGACCGCGCGGCGAGCGGCTGAGCCCGCAGGGTCCGAAGGCCGTTCGTTCCTCATTCCTTTTCGAGCCGCTCTGCTAGGATGGAAGCGGCGTCCCGGGAAGGGGCGCGTGAGGTCCGGGCTACGAATCCCTACGTTGCGCAGTTCACGCTGGTCTTCATCCAGATCCTCACCTGGGCGATCGTCGCGCGGTCGCTGCTGAGCTGGTTTCCGATCGACCAGTCGAGCCCGCTGTACCAGATGCTATTCCGGGTGACGGAGCCGATCATCGAGCCGCTGCGGCGGGTGATGCCGAACACGGGGATGATGGACCTGAGCCCGATGGCCGCGATCATCATGCTGATCGTGATGGGGCAGCTCGTGGCCAGCCTCTCGGTCACGAGCTAGGCCGCCAGGCGGGTGACCGGCGCGAGGCAGCACGGACATGGCTGAGGCAGTCGTCGAGGCGCGCGGCATTGTGCATCGCTACGGCGAACGGCGTGCGCTCGATGGGTTCACGCTCCAGGTGCCCGCCGGCTGTGTGTTCGGGCTGCTGGGGCCGAACGGCAGCGGGAAGAGCACGTTCATCACGATGGTAGCGGCGATGGAACGCCCGGCCGAAGGCGAACTCCGAGTGTTCGGGCAGGAGCCCTCGCCTTCGCTGCGCGCGCGCACGGCCACGGTATTCCAGGAGAACGCGCAGGACCCGCTGCTATCGGCGGGCGAGACGCTGCGGCTCGCGGGGAAGCTTTTTGGCATGAGCGGGAGTGCCGCCTCGGACCGCGGACGGCGGCTGCTGGGCACCTTCGGGCTCGCCGGGCGGGAGAAGGATCGTATCGGGGCGCTCTCGGGCGGGATGCGGCGCCGCCTGGAGATGGCTCGCGCGCTACTGCACGACCCGGACCTGCTGCTCCTGGACGAACCGACCACGGGCGTCGACCCCGAAGAGCGCCGGGCGCTGTGGGACGCGCTGCTGAATGCCGAACGCCTGCGGCGGACGGTGCTGCTCGCGACGAACGACCTGGCGGAGGCGGACGGCGTCTGCGAACAGGTGGCGTTCATCAAGGACGGGCGGGTGGTGACGACGGGGACGCCGTCGGCGCTGAAGGCGGGCCTCCGTCGCGAGGCTGTGCGGGTTGGCTGGGAGGGCGTGACGGAGGCGCAGCTGGCGGAGGTTCGGAACTGGCCGGGAGCGGGCGAAGTGACGACGGACGGGGAGGTGGTGCACCTGGCCTCGGACGATGCGTCGGCGCTGGTGCCGCGGCTGTTCGCCTTCGCACCCGGGGCCATTCGCTCGGTCACAATCGAACGGTCATCGCTGGAGGACGCGTATTTTCAGCATGTGAGCCGCCGAACGGCGGTCGTGGAGGCCGCGCGGTGAGCGCGGTCGGCGCCGCGATGGCGCTCTTCGAACGCGACATCCGGGCCGTGCTTCGGTCGCGGTCGCAGCTGTATTCATCGATGGTGACGCCGCTGCTGTTCCTGGTGTTCCTGGGGAACGGGGTTTCGAGCGGGCTGGAGCCGACGGCGCTGAGCGCGGGCAACTTCACGGCCTACCTGGTGGCGGGCGCGGTGGTGATGACGGCGGTGTTCTCATCGACGTTTTCGAGCGCTTCGTACTACCGGGACCGCGACAGCGGGGTGTTGCGCATGCTGCTCAGTTCGCCACACCGGCCGCGGACGATCCTCCTGGGGAAGTCGCTGGCGGGGGTGACGATCGGGGTGGTGCAGGCGCTCGTGGTGCTGCTGGCGGCGGCGCCGTTCGTGCAGTTCGAATGGCAGTTCGGGGTCCCGGCGGGGATCGCGATCGCGCTGGCGGCGGTGGTGCTGCTGAACCTGCTGCTGGCGGGCGTGGCGCAGGCGTTCGCGTCGCGCATCCAGACGATGCAGGGGTTCCACCTGCTGATGAACCTGGCGCTGTTCCCGCTGCTGTTCTTTTCGGGGGCATTCTTCCCGGTGGCCGGGCTGCCGGCATGGCTGGAGGTGCTCGCGCGGGTGAATCCGCTTTCGTACGCGGTGGATGCGATGCAGCTGGCGGCGTATGCCGATGGTACGGACGGGTACTTCGGACTGGCGATGGATTTCGGTGTGCTGACGGCCGTATCGGTGCTGGTGTACGTCGCGGGGCTGGCGCGCGTGCCCCGGCTCACGTGGTCGGGGGCGTAGCGAGGCCAACGGCGATCCGTGCCGTGTGCTAGATTCAGTTCACGACGCAAGGCAAGGCAGGAGGGAAGGCAGCACATGGCAACGAAGGACCCGCGAGAGCCGTTCACCCGGATTTCGGTGAGCGAGGCGAAGGAAAAGCTCGACAAGGGCGAGGCCGTGATGGTCGACGTGCGCGAGCCGAACGAGTACGTGGAAGTGCATGCGTCGGGTGTGCGGCTCATCCCCGTGAACACCGTGATGGCCGAAATCAAGCAGCTTCGCGACTTCGCCGGGAGCAAGGAAGTGCTGTTCATCTGCAAGTCGGGGGCGCGAAGCGCGCTGGCTGCGGAGTTCGCAACGGCCGGCGGCGTGACCGATATCCCGCTCTACAACGTCGAGGGCGGCACGCTCGCGTGGGTTGAAGCCGGGTACCCCACGGGCGACTGACGCCGGGTGAGCACGCAGCCGCAGGAACGCTGGTTGGACCTGCCGGGCGGGCGCTTTCGCGCGCTCGAATGGGCGGGCGCCGGACCGGGCGTGCTGTTCCTCCACGGGCTCACGGGCGTGGCCGAGGCGTGGCAGGAGACGGTGGACGCGCTCGGCGAAGACCGTCCGCGGTGTGTAGCGATCGACCAGCGTGGCCACGGCGGCAGCGAGCACGGCGGGCCATACCATGTGCGGCAACTCGTGCGGGATGCGCTGGCGGCGGCGCGCGCCGCCGGACTTGAGCGCCCGCACCTGGTGGGTCATTCGATGGGGGCGCGCGTGGCGATGGCCGCGGCGGCGTGGCACCCCTCGGCATGGCGGAGCGTGGTGATGGCCGACATCGGACCGGAGGCATGGGCGGCGAACTGGCGCGAAACAGTCACGTCGGTGGACGCGATGCCGGAGACACTGACGCGCGACGAGGCGGTGGCGTTCTTCACGCGAAACCGGCCGACGCCGCCCGAACGCGTGCATGGATACCTCCAACGGATGCGCGACGCCGGCGAGGGGACACTCACCTGGCGCGGCAGCCGCGAGGCGTGGAAGGCGATGGTGCGCCAGCACCGCGGCCGGGACTACTGGGCCCAATGGGACGCCCTCGGGGAGCCGCCGGCGATGCTGGTTCACGGTCTGCGTTCGAACGAATTGCGGCCGAACGTGGCTGAGGCGATGCGCAGGCGAAATCCGCGGGTGCGGTACATCGCCTTCGATGGCGTCGGGCACAACATCCCGCTGCTCGCGCCGGTGCCCCTCGCGGAGACGCTGCGGGAGTTCTGGGGAGCAATCCGGGTGTGAAGGCGATAGCTCGGGCGGTGGGGCGGCAGGCGGCAGCCATGGTGCTGGTCGCCGGGATCGGCGTTGCGGCGCTAGCGGCGGCGTTGGCCGCGCCCGGCGAAGGCCCTGCATTGCCGTATCGCGCGTACATGCCGCAGATCAGCCAGGCCGAGGCGCCGCCTGCGCCGGTCGCAACGCCCACGCCTGCCCCGCGGCCGGAGACGCCGGATGGCCGGGTGGCATCGCTCTACCTGGGCTCGGCGCGGATCCTCGGAAATGCACCGATCGAGGCCCGCGGGACGCACTACGTGGGTGGCCGCGAGCTATTCGAGGATCCCTCGGGGCCTTCGTACATCAGCACGTATCCGCAGTGGGGGACTGGCCGGCCGGGACGCACCGCTCCCGGCGCGGGCGGCATGAACACGATCTTCGCCGCGCACGTGAACTACGTGAACTACGGCAACGGGCCGTTCGCATACCTCCACGAGGCGGCCGTGGGCGACGCCCTCTACGTGACGCTCGATAACGGCGTGCAGCTGGCTTATACGGTGGCGGCGGTGGAGATCGTGCCGGTGGCGGCGCTGAACATGGACCGCATCGTGTTCCCCACGCTCGATGGCACGACCGAACGGATCACGCTCATCAGTTGTGGCGGGACGTTTGTGCCGGCGGCCGTGGGCGGCGAATACACGAGCCGCGTGATCCTGATCGCCGAACGCTACGTGCCGTGACCGGGGGCAGCCGTCGCGGTGGGTGAGACGGCGCTGGCGAGGCCGCTGAAGCTCCGGCCGTACGGGAGCGAGCGGAGCGCCGGCCCTGTTCGCCCGTGAAGGCAAGGCGAACAGGCGTTCTTGACAGCTTGCCGGGGGCTTACTATCGTGGAAAAGGCGCATTGCGCCCTTTTTCTGTCCCCGTTTCGCAAGCGCCCCGGAGGTTTGGTTCCCGAGTATGACTGAAGACACTCTGACTGAAAGCACGTCCACCGCGACGAGCGCCGTCGACTCCGTCCTGGCACGTCTCCAGAACCAGGACGACAGCTACGACGAAGAAGAAGAGAACGAACCGAGTCTCGGCGAAGAAGACGAAGAAGGTGGCACGGAGGCCGCGGAGGAAGAAGAAGAAGAGGCTTCCATCGCGCTGCTGACGGAGGAATCGGAGGGGATCGACGACCCCGTCCGGATGTATCTCCGAGAAATCGGCAAGGTGTACCTGCTGACGGCGGACGACGAGAAGCACCTCGCGCGGCAGATGGAGGAAGGCCTCCACCTTGAGGAGATCGAGAAGGAGTACCTCGAGCGGTACGGCCAGAAGCCGAAGGCAGCGCATGTCGCCGTGCGGCTGCTGGAGCAGTGGACGGCGGTGAAGCCGGTCCACGATGCCGCCATCCGTTTCATCGACAACTTCGAGACGCTGACCGCGCGGCGCGCGACGGACGAGAACGAAGAACCGCAGCGGGTGCCGCGCTGGCGCAAACCGGATGACACGCTCACCGGCCTCACGCTTTCGCAGACGATCGCGAACGCGCAGTTCCGGGGCCTGGTCGACGGCGAGATGAGCCTCGACTTCAAGCGGTACGTCGAGGAGCAGCTGGGCGGCGCGGAGAGCGGCGAGGAATCGCAGGCGGCCGAGAGCATCGTGCGGCTTTCGATCGTGACCCACATCCTGAACCAGGACCTCGTCGAGCAGATGGGCGAGGAAGCGGGCGGCGAGGAGTTCCTCGTGCCGCCCAAGGATGGGCTCGTCGAGGACCTGACGCCGCTCGAAGAGAAGCTGCACTACCACTTCTCGGCGATCAAGGACAACGGCCAGCGCGCGGAGCGGCGGCTGACGGAGGCGAACCTGCGCCTCGTGGTGTCCGTCGCGAAGAAGTACATCGGGCGGGGGATGTCGCTGCTGGACCTGATCCAGGAAGGCAACATTGGCCTCATCCGTGCGGTGGAGAAGTTCGACTACCGCAAGGGCTTCAAGTTCTCGACGTACGCGACGTGGTGGATTCGCCAGGCGATCACGCGCGCGATCGCGGACCAGGCGCGCACGATCCGCATCCCGGTTCACATGGTGGAGACGATCAACAAGCTCGTGCGCGTGAGCCGGCGGCTGGTGCAGGAGTACGGCCGCGAGCCAACGAGCGAGGAGATCGCGCGGGGGATGACGGAGAGCGGCAAGCCGGAAACGGCAGCGGCGTACACCCCGGAGCGCATTCGCGAGATCCAGAAGGTCTCGCAGGAGCCGGTTTCGCTGGAAACGCCGATCGGCGAGGAAGAGGACAGCCACCTCGGCGACTTCATCGAGGACCCGAGCGCGCTCGCGCCGGCGGAGGCCGCGAGCCAGCAGCTGCTGCGGGAGCAGGTCGAGGATGTGCTCGCGAGCCTGACGAGCCGCGAACGGCGGGTGCTCCAGCTTCGATTCGGACTGGAGGACGGCCGCAGCCGCACGCTTGAGGAGGTCGGCCGTGAGTTCGGGGTGACACGCGAGCGCATTCGCCAGATCGAGGCCAAGGCGCTGCGGAAGCTTCGCCACCCGAGCCGCAGCCGCAAGCTGAAGGACTACCTCGACTAAACCGGGGGGCACACCGACACATGCGAAGGGGCCGGCGCTTGCTGGCCCTTTCGCACGTCCGGAGGGATTCAGGGGGCGGGCTCGCGGCCGAGACGGCGCCGGCGGGCGTTGCGGATGGCGCGAACGAGCGGGGTGCCGCGGACGGCGTGCCAGGCGCGGGAGCGGATGAACCGGTCGCGCGGGCCCATGCGCCAGAACGCGAAGGCGAGGACCGGCTCGCCGAACATGACGGTCTCCTTCGCATAGCCGCTCACGCGGAGCGACGCGAGGGCGGCGCGATAGGCGGGGGCGAAGGCGCGGCCGCAGAACAGCACTTTGTTGCCACCGATCGCGAAGGGGACGAGACCGGCGCCGGGGTTCGCAGCGAAGAAGGCGCGGACACCATCGGAGACGCCGGGCCACTGCTCGTGGAAGTAGTCATCGACGATGATCACGCCGCCGGGAGCGAGCGCGGCAGCCGCGGCGGCCATATCGTGCGCCGCCACCTGGCCGGTGTGGCCGCCATCGATGTGAACCAGCCGGAGCGGCCCGTTCGCGGCGGCCGCGAGGTCGTGCCCGGAGAGCGTGAGGGAGTCGGCGGAGAGGATGCGGACGCGGGCGAGGTCGCAGCCGTGGCGGCGGCAGTTGCGTTCGAAGATATCGCGCACGCCGCGGCCGGAGCCATCGACGTTGAGGTCCTGGCGTTCGAAGACATCGACCGCGACGGCGAGTTCGGCCGGCCGGGTGAGCAACTGGAGAAGGATGAACGTGCGCCCCTGGTGCACGCCCACTTCGCAGACGCCGCCCTGCACGCCGAGGTCCACCTGCTTGCGCGCGATGGCGGTGATGAGCGTGACGGCGCCTTCGGAGAGGAAGCCGGCAACACGGCGGTAACCCCCGGCAAGGTAGGCATCGAGGGGGTCGCGCGTGTGTGCGGTGCGCATGCCGGGGCGGCCTGTGCGCAGTACCAACCGGTTCGTCATGTCGAACGCTCCAGTGTGATTCTCGGCCGGGACGGCGGGGGGGTTGAGTCATATGCGAGCGACGGGCACCGATGGCGTTCGCTCTGGTACGATGGCGCGCGAGTTCGCAACCCCGGGGCAGCAGGATGCATCGCGACGATGCCTGGAACATCCTGGTCGAGTACTCGCGCGAGGAGCGCACGCGCAAGCACGGCCTCGCCGTGGAAGCGACGATGCAGGCCTACGCCCGGCTGCTGCACGAGGATGTCGAAAAGTGGGGCATCGTCGGCCTGCTGCACGACTTCGACTGGGAGATCCACCCGACGGAGGAGTTGCACCCGCGCGAGGGTTCCAAGCTGCTGGAGGCGCGGGGCGTGCCAGCGGACATCCGCTACGCGATCCTCTGCCATGCGCCCTTCCTCGGGCTGGAGTACACCTCGAAAATGGACCGCGCGATCTTCGCGTGCGATGAGCTTTCCGGGTTCGTGACCGCCTGCGCACTGGTGAAACCGGGCAAATCGCTTTCGGAGGTCGACCCGGCATCGGTGCGAAAGAAGATGAAGGACAAGGCGTTCGCGCGGGCGGTGAACCGTGACGACCTGGTCCGCGGGGCAGCCGACCTCGGGGTAGAACTCGATGAACACATTCGCTTCGTCGCTGAAGCATTGAAACCCGTAGCCCATCAACTTGGAGTGAACGCGTGAGAAACGAACAGGTCCCGGACCGGAATATCGCGATGGAGCTCGTCCGCACGACGGAAGCCGCGGCGCTGGCCGCGGCGCGTTGGATGGGGCGCGGCGATAAGAACGCATCGGACGGCGCGGCCGTGAACGCGATGCGGATGATGATGGACACCGTCGACATGGACGGCGTCGTGGTCATCGGCGAGGGCGAGAAGGACGAGGCCCCGATGCTGTTCAACGGCGAACGCGTCGGCAGCGGGCACGGGCCGCAGGTCGATGTCGCGGTGGACCCGATCGATGGCACGCGGTTGCTCTCGCTGGGGCGGCCGAACGCGCTCTCCGTGGTAGCGGTGGCCCCGCGGGGCACGATGTTCAACCCGAAGGACATCTTCTACATGGAGAAAATCGCGGTCGGGGCGGCGGCGAAGGGGAAGATCGACCTCTCCGCGCCCATCGCCTGGAACATCGAGCAGGTAGCAAAGGCGAAGGACCTGGCGGTGGAGGAGGTCACGGTCGTGATTCTCGACCGCGACCGGAACACGGAGATCGTGGACCAGATCCGGGCGGCGGGCGCTCGCATCCGCTTCATCACGGACGGCGACGTGGCGGGCGCGGTGATGGCCGGGCTCGCGGGCACGGGCGTCGACATGCTGCTCGGCATCGGCGGGTCTCCGGAGGGCGTGGTGGCGGCGGTGGCGATGAAGTGCCTCGAAGGCGACATGCAGTGCCGCCTCTGGCCGCGCGACGACGGCGACCGCAAGCTCGCGGTGGAGCGCGGGCTGGACGTGACGCGGGTGCTCGCGATTGACGACCTCGTTTCGAGCGACGACGTGTTCTTTGCGGCGAGCGGCATCACGACGGGTGACCTGCTGAAGGGTGTGGAGTACGTGGCCGGCGGCGCGACGAGCGAATCGCTGGTGATGCGGGCGCGGTCGGGGACCATTCGCCGCATCCAGACCGAGCACCACTGGCGGAAGCTGGAGCAGATCAGCGGGACGCGTTACACGAACTGACGCGAACGATCCGGCCAGGAGCTTGCAAGGCGAACCGCGTGCGCCCAGACTCGGGGCATGCGGTTCGCCGTTTTTCAGCCTCCCCGTTAACTCGCGGCACCCCGGGGGCCGCCACGTACCCGTCTCGACCGGCTAACGACGCCTACCAGAGAGACGGGAGTTCTTCGTGTCCGCACCTTCGCTGATTCCGCGGCGCCGCGCCGCGCTCATCGCTTCGCCCGCGTTCCTCTTGCTGGCGATCGAATTCTTCGACGAGCTCGCCTTCGGGCTGCGCGAAGCCGCCTGGCCCGCCATTCGCAACGACCTCGGGCTCACGTACGGGCAGGTGGGCGTGCTGCTCGCGGTACCCACCGTGGTGAGCGCGCTGCTGGAGCCGCCGCTGGCCCTGCTGGGGGATACGGGGCGACGGCGCGCGCTCATCGTGACGGGCGGCTTCCTGGTCGCGGCGGCGCTGTTGGCCTCCGCCGGGGCGCCCGGCTTCGCCTGGCTGCTGGTGGCCTTCTCGGCGTTGTACCCGGCATCGGGGATGTTCGTTTCGACCTCTCAGGCGGCGCTGATCGAGGCTTCGCCGGGGGATTACGACGGTGTCATGGCGCGCTGGACGCTCGCCGGGTCGGTGGGCGTGGTGGGCGGGCCGTTGCTGTTCGCGGCGGCGTATGCGGCGGGCGCCGGCTGGCGCTGGCCGCTGGCGGCGATGGCCGTGATCGCGGCTGTGCTGGCGATGGGGGCGTGGCGGCGGCTGCCGGCGAACGTTGCGGAGGGCGGCGACGCACCCGGGATGAGGAACCTGGCGCGCGAACTGCGGGCCGCGCTGCGACGGGGCGAGACCTGGCGCTGGCTCGGGCTGCTGGCGATGAGCGACCTGCTGCTCGACGGGCTGTTCGGATTCCTCGCGCTGTACTTCGTGGACGTCGCGGGCGCGAGCCCCGGCGAGGCCGGCCTGGCGGTCGCCGTGTGGACCGTGGCCGGACTGGCTGGCGACGCGACGCTCGTGCGCCTGCTGAAGGACGTACGCGGGCTCGTGTACCTGCGGGCGAGCGCGTTCGCGATGCTGGCGGTATACAGCGCGTTCCTGCTGACCCCGGGGTTCGCATGGAAGCTGGCGCCGGTTGCCGTGCTCGGGCTGCTGAACGCCGGGTGGTACGCGATTCCGCGTGCGCGCTTCTACGCTTCCATGCCCGGGCGGCCGGGGACGAACGAGGCGATCGCGGCTTCATTCGGGCTGGTCACGGGACTGATCCCGGTGGGGCTTGGGCTGGTCGCGGAACGGTGGGGGCTGGCGGCGATGATGTGGCTCATGCTCGCGGGGCCTATCGCGCTGATCGTGGGGTTGCCGCGGGAGGAACGCCCCCTGCGCGCGGGCGGCGATTGAACGCGACCCGGTGGCGCGCGGCCCCGGCGGTGTGACACCATCCCGGGGCCGCACCTTCGGCGGCGAGGGGGACGATCATGCCGGACCAGCCCACGCCGGTGTACGCGCTCGCGGACCGCTATGTGGAAGAATCCGCCGCGCTCGACCCAATCGGTGCGACCGCGAACGGGATCGCCGGGCACGATTCGGAGCTGACGGACTATTCGCCCGAGGGGATCGGGCGCCGGGCCAGGCACACGCGCGACATCCTCGCGGCGCTCGACGGTGCGGCAAGTACGAACGAGCGCGACCGCGTGGCCTCGGCATTCATCGGCGAACGGCTGCGGGCGCAGATGGCGCAGTTCGATGCGGACGAGGGCCTGCGCGCGCTGCGCATCATCGGCAGCCCGCTGGGGAGCATTCGTTCGTGCTTCGACCTGATGCCGAGGGTGACAGCCGAGGACTGGGAGACGATCGCGGACCGGATGGAGGGCGTACCGGCGGCGCTCGGCGGCTTCCGGGCGGCGCTCGATGCGGGCCGTACGAAGGGGCTGCTCGCGGCGCGGCGGCAGGCGCTGGAGTGCGCGAAGCAGGCGGCGACGTGGTCGGGTGACGGCGCGGAGCCGTTCTTCCCGAAGCTGGTCGAAGGCGCGAAGGCGGAAGTGGCGTCCGGCGCGCTGCGAGGGCGGCTGGACGCTGCCGCGACGGCCGCGACGAACGCGTATGCCGCGTTCGCGACCTACCTCCGGGAGGAGTACGCGCCGGGAGCGCCACTGCAGGATGCGGTGGGACCGGACCGGTACCGGGTGATGGCGTTGTCGACGCTCGGGGCGACGATCGACCTGTACGAGACGTACGCCTGGGCCTGGGAGGACCTGCACCGCATCGAGGCGGACATGCGTGCGACGGCGCAGCGCATTCGCCCCGGCGTCACGGTGGAACAGGCGAAGCAGCTGCTGGAAACGGACCCGGCGCGTTCCATCGAGGGCGTGGAGGCGTTCCGGGCGTGGATGCAGGAGTTGCAGGACCGGACGATCGCGGAATTGAACGGCAAGCACTTCGACATCCCGGCGCCGGTGCAGCGCGTGGAGGCGATGATCGCGCCGCCGGGTGGCGCCGCAGCGATGTACTACACCGGCCCGAGCGAGGACTTCAGCCGGCCGGGGCGGACGTGGTACCCGACGCTGGGGAAGACGCGCTTCCCGCTGTGGGGCGAAGTCTCCATCGCGTACCACGAGGGCGTGCCGGGCCACCACCTGCAGGTCGCGCAGGTGCGGTACCTGGCGGAGACGCTTTCGCGGTTCCAGCGCACGGTGTTCGTCTCGGCGCACGGCGAGGGGTGGGCGCTCTACGCGGAGCGGCTGATGGACGAACTGGGGTACCTGGAGAACCCGGACTACCGCCTGGGGATGCTGCGCGCGCAAGCGATGCGGGCGGTACGGGTGATCGTGGATATCGGGATGCACCTGCAGCTGGAGATCCCGGCGGCCGACGGTTTCCACCCGGGCGAACGGTGGACGCCGGAGCTGGGGCAGGCGTTCGTGGACGAACGAAGCCACTTCCCGAAGGACTTCATGGCGAGCGAGATCGTGCGCTATCTCGGGTACCCATCGCAGGCAATCTGCTACAAGGTGGGCGAACGGGTCTGGCTGGAGGCTCGGGACGCGGCCCGGGCGCGCGCGGGCAATGCGTTCGACCTGAAGGCGTTCCACGCGAAAGCACTCGACCTGGGGCCGCTGGGGCTGGACCAGATGCGCGCGGAGCTGGGCCGGCTGTAGCTGCTCGCAACGGGTTTGACATACGGGGCGCGCGTCCGGGCACACCGCGCGGTGACGGCACGCGTATGCTCGCAAAATGCTGTTGGAGTATGGCCTCTACCTCGTTCTCGTGCCGATGTTCGCGTGGGTCGGAATCGTGGCCTACCTCGTGCGACGCATGGACGTGCCGTCCGCGGGCGATGAGCCCACGTGGTCCCGGGCGCAGCTGGCGATCGCGGCGGCGCTCTGTCCCTTGCCGGTGGAGGCGTGCGGCAAAGCCGCGGTGATGGCCATTGGGCCCGGTGGACGCGACGGACTCATCTGTTTCGAGGCGATGCTCGGGGCGGCGGTGCCGCGACAATGCAGCGTCACCGGCCGGGCCAGCCACCGGCTCTCGTAGGGCGAGCTACCCTGTTGCGGCGCGGATGAGCCGGGCTTTCGTGGCTTCGCGCCAGGCGGGGTCGGCGACCTCCTCCAGGTGACGGGCGGTCTCCTCATAGAGGCTGGCGACCCGGGGATTGCCCTCGACCAGGCCGGCGTACCAGACCCATGCGCCGCCAAGGCGGCTCTGCCACCACAGCTCCATTCCGGCGTGGCACTCCTCAGGCGAGAGCAACACGTGGCGGCGATAGGCGGCGAGGTACGGTTCGAGCGCGGGGCCGCGGAACAGCCCGCAGAAGGCGAGCGCGCGCACGAGATCCCAGATTCGCGGCCAGGGGCGGCAGAGCTCCCAGTCGGTGATGGCGGCGATGGAGCCATCAGGTGCGAAGAGGGCCTGCTGGTCCTGGAAGTCGCCGTGGGCGAGCTGGCATGGGACCCAGGCGAAGTCCGCTGGCATGCGCCGGGGTTCGCGCGCGAGCAGTTCCGCCTGCCGTTCAATCGCTTCGACGACCCACCGGGCGGCGCGTTGCCGGCCCGCGGCCTCGGCGCAGGCGGCCAGGGTGGCTAACGACTGTTCCCGGTCCCAGGTCATGTCGAAGGTTGCCGTGGCGCTCGCGGGATGCCCGGCGAGCGCGGCATGGATGCGGCCGTGCATGTCACCCAGGGCCACGGCCTGCTCGATGGTCAGCGCGTGGCGGGCGACGAGCGTGCCTTCGATCCACGGATAGGCCGACCAGGTCCCGGATTGGCCCGCGACGGTCGTGGCGCCGGCGGCCGTGCGCAGGGGGAGCGGCACCGGGGATGCCCCGGGCCGCGACGAAGGCGAGGATTTCGTGCTCGGCGAGGATGCGTTCGACGGCGTAGGACGGCCGGTGGAGGCGGAGGAACAGCGCGCCGGCGGTGGTGGCCACGCGGTAGTTGGCGTTGAGGGTGCCGGCTTCGACGCGCCGGGGGTGGCCGGTGGCCGTGTGTCCGAAGGCCGCGAGCACACGCCCGATCTCGTCGCGGCGAGCGAGATCCGGGTCGGCGCCCATGCCGGTCAGGCGAGGGTGAGGGCGTCGATGGGGTCGCCGCGAAGGGAGAAGGCGCCGGCGTGGGCGATGCGCACATCGACCAGCGCGCCCACGCGGGCGGTGGCATCGAGATGGACCAGGTGGCCGGCGCGCGTCCGGCCGAAGGGCTGGCCGTTCTTGATGCCCTCGACCAGGATCTCCTGCGTGGTGCCGACAAGGGCTTCGTTCAGCTCGTGGGAAATGCGGGCTTCGATCTCTTCGACACGATGGAGGCGGGCGGCTTTGACAGCGGCGGGCACGTCGTCGGGCATCTTGCGCCAGGCGATGGTGCCCGGGCGGGGGGAGTAGGCGGCGACGTGCACCTTGTCGAAGCGGAGGTCTTCGAGCAGGGCCGCGGTCTCGGCGAAGTCGGCATCGGTTTCGCCGGGGTAGCCGACGATGATGTCGGTGGTGATGCCGGCGGCGGGCATGAGCTGGCGAACCTCGGCGATCTTCCCCAGGTACTCGGCCTTCGTGTAGCCACGGCGCATGGATTCGAGCACGGCGTCGCTGCCGGCCTGAACGGGGAGCGAGAAGCACTCCATCACCTTGGGGAGCGCGGCGACGGCTTCGAGGATGCGGCGCGTCATGTCCCGGGGGTAGGAGGTGAGGAAGCGGATGCGGTGGAGCCGTTCGAGCGCGGAGAGTTCGCGCATGAGGTCGCCGAGGTCGGGCTCGCCGGGAAGGTCGTGGCCGTACGCTTCGACAGTCTGGCCGAGGAGGGTGACTTCGCGGACGCCGTGGGCGGTGAGGTAGGCGACCTCGCGGACGATCTCGTCCATGGGACGGCTCTTTTCGCGGCCGCGGCGGTAGGGAACGATGCAGTAGGTGCAGAACTTGTTGCAGCCGTGGACGACGGGGACGTAGGCGGTAGGCCCTTCGGGGACGGCGTAGGTGGAGGGCCAGAACTCGCCGCCAAGGTCCTCGGCCTTGCCTTCGACAAGCTCCATGATGGGCTCAAACTGCTGGGGGCGGGCGAAGACATCGACCTGGGGGAAGCGCTTCTCGAGGTCGCCGGTCTTGAGGCCGACCATGCAGCCCATGACGGCGACCTTCAGAGCGGGCTTTTCCGCTTTGAGTTCGCGCACGCGGCCGAGCTTGGAATAGGCGCGGTCCTCGGAGCGCTGGCGGACGCTGCAGGTATTGATGACAACGATGTCGGCGCGCTCGATGTGTTCGGTGGACTTGAGGCCGAGGCGTTCGAAACCGGCGGCGAGCTTTTCGCTATCCGCCTTGTTCATCTGGCAGCCGACGGTCCACAGGTAGTACTTCTGGGGCATGGCGAAGGCTCGGGAAGTGGGAAAGGGGCGCGGCGGGGAGACCGGCCGGGTGGGCGATGCGCTGGCGGAGAGGGAGGGATTCGAACCCTCGACCGACGTTAACCGCCGGTAAGCGCTTAGCAGGCGCCCGCACTCGGCCACTATGCGACCTCTCCGCGCAGGAGTTTCAGTGTACAGCCGGGCCGGCGGTTGGGTCATCTCGCGCGGGCGGGCAGCGGGGCGCGCCGGGTACGTTCGCCGCTGTCGTTTACACTGGTGGGGTGGGCGCGGCTGTTGTCCTGGTCATCTTTGGCGTGGTGCGCGGGCAGCTTTCGGTGCTGCTTATCGAACGCGCGGCGGAGCCGTGCGCGGGGGCGTGGGCACTGCCGGGCGGCCTCCTGCGCGAAGGTGAGTCGCTGGACCAGGCGGCCTCGCGGAAGCTCGCGGACGAGACGGGCGTCTCAGACGTGTTCCTGGAGCAGCTGTTCACGTTCGATAGCCAGGGCGGGCGCGCGGACCTGGTGGTGACGTACTTCGCGCTGGTCGACGTGGCGCGCACGCGGTTGCGGTCGGACCTGGAGTGGCGGCCGGCGTGGCACCCGGTCCGGCGGCTGGGACCGCTCGCGTTCGGCAACGAGCGCATCACCGCGTACGCGGAAGAGCGGCTGCGGAACAAGCTCGAATACACGAACGTGGTGTACAGCCTGCTGCCGGCGCGGTTCACACTGACGGAGATGCAGCGCGTCTACGAGGCCATCCTTGGGGAAGCGATCGACAAGCGGAACTTCCGGAGGCGGGTGGTGGGGCTCGGCATCGTGCGGGAGACGGGCGAGACGGAGAAGCAGGGAGCGCACCGCCCGGCGATGCTCTACGAATTCACGCGCCGCGAGCCGATGGTGCTTTAGGCGCCGGCCGGTTGTGATCCACCCATAACTGGCGGGGCCCCTACACTGGGATTGTGGACCAGAGCCGCATCCGGAACTTCTGCATCATCGCGCATATCGATCACGGCAAGTCCACGCTCGCGGACCGGCTGCTGGAATCGACGGGGACCGTCTCGAAGCGGGAGATGGCCGAGCAGCTGCTCGATTCGATGGACCTGGAGCGGGAAAAGGGAATCACGATCAAGGCGGCGGCGGCGCGCATCGCGTATCACGCCCCGGACGGCGTGGAGTACGAGTTCAACCTGATCGACACGCCCGGGCACGTGGACTTCACCTATGAGGTTTCGCGGAGCCTGGCGGCGTGCGAGGGTGCGCTGCTCGTGGTCGATGCCTCGCAGGGGATCGAGGCGCAGACGCTGGCGAACGTCTACCTGGCCATGAACCAGGACCTGAAGCTCATCCCGGTGCTGAACAAGATCGACCTGCCCCACGCGGAACCCGAACGGGTGGCGGCGGAGCTTGAGCGGGTCATCGGCTTCGACCGCGATGAGGTGATTCACGCGAGCGCGAAGGATGGCACGGGCGTGCCCGAGATCCTCGCCGCGATCGCGGAACGCATCCCGCCACCGAAGGGGAAGGCCGACGAGCCGCTGAAGGCGCTGATCTTCGATTCGAAGTACGACGCGTTCAAGGGCGTGATGGCGCACGTGCGCGTGTTCGAAGGGCGGCTGGGCGGGCGGCGAAGCCTGACATTGATGCAGGTCGGTTCGCAGTTCGAGCCGCTGGAGTACGGCGTGTTCACGCCCGCGATGAAGGCGCTGCCTTCGCTGGAATGCGGCGAAGTGGGCTACGTGGCGACGGGCCTGAAGGACGTCGCGGATTGCCGCGTGGGCGATACGATTACCTACCTCGACGAGCCGGCGGCGGACCCGCTGCCCGGGTACCGGCAGGCGAAGCCGATGGTGTTCGCGGGCATCTACCCGACCGATTCGGACCAGTACCAGGAGCTGCGCGAGGCGCTGGCGAAGCTGAGCCTGAACGATGCCTCGCTCGTGTACGAACCGGAGTCATCGGCGGCGCTGGGCTTCGGGTTCCGCTGCGGCTTCCTTGGGCTGCTGCATCTTGAGATCGTGGGCGAGCGGCTGGAGCGCGAGTACAACCTCAGCCTGCTGACGACGGCCCCGAGCGTGGAATACCACGTCACAGTGACGAACGGCGAGGTGGTGCTGGTCGACAACCCGGCGGACCTGCCGGACCCATCGCGCATCGAGAAGATCGAGGAGCCCTGGGCGAAGATCGACGTGATCACGCCGAGCCGCTACATCGGGCAGGTGATGGAGCTGGTGACAACGCGGCGCGGGCAGTTCCTGCGCATGGAGTATCTCGAGCCGGAGAGCGAGCTTTCGCCGGGCGAGGCGCGGGTGATGCTCGAATACGACGTGCCGATGGCCGAGATCCTCGTGGACTTCTACGACCAGCTGAAGGGTTCGACGAGCGGGTACGCGTCGCTGGATTACCACCTGACGGGATACCGGGAGGCGGCACTCGTGAAGGTGGACGTCCTCGTGAACAGCGTGCCGGTGGATGCGCTCTCGCTCATCACGCACACGGCGAACGCGCAGCGCGAGGGGCGGGTGCTGGTATCGAAGCTGCGGGAGCTGATCCCCAGGCAGATGTTCGACGTGCCCATCCAGGCGGCGGTCGGCGGACGGATCATCTCACGCGAGACGATCCGGGCGATGCGCAAGAACGTGCTCGCGAAGTGCTACGGCGGCGACATCACGCGCAAGCGGAAGCTGCTGGAGAAGCAGGCCGAGGGCAAGAAGAAGATGAAGCGGGTGGGCAACGTCGAGATCCCGCAGGAAGCGTTCATGGCGGTGCTCAAGCTGCGCGAGGAGTAGCGGCGGCCGGCGAGCTGGGGCCGGATGGCCCGGGAGGGCGGGGCCCTGCGGCGAAACCTTTCGGAAACCCGGTAGTGGTAGGGTGACGGTGGTGGCACTCACACGCGAGCGATTCGCATGTGGGGAACGCTGAACCTCGAACCGGAGCTGCACCCATGTCTGTCAAGGCCTTCGTCCTCATCGTTGTCGACCCCGCGAAGACCGTTACGGTGTTCGAGCAGCTCCGTGCGGTGAGCGGCATCGCCGAGGTGTACCAGGTGATGGGCCCGTACGACATCGTGGCAGTGGTGGAGGTGCCGAACCTCACGGACGTGCCGTCGGTGATTTCGCGGCACATCCGCGCGGTTGATGGCATCGAAAGCACGACCACCTGCGTGACCTTCCCGGAAGCGGGATAGCGGGCGCGCCCCCTTACCGGTCGCACTCGGCGCTCCCGGCACACCCGCCGGGGGCGCCGTTTGGCGTCCGGAGGAGTGCCGTGTCCAGCGCACGCGACGTGGGTCTCCGGGGGTGAACGGCGCCGCCGGGTGGCGGCGTTCGTGCCCGCGCTGATAGCCTTGTGGCAAAGCGACGATGCGCGCATGCGCGAGGGGGCACGATGCAGGCTTCGGGAAGCGGTCACCGGGATGTGCTGAGCCAGGCGGACGCGGAGGCGCGCGCGGCGCGGGTATCGAACACGCGCTACCGGATCGCGCTCGACATCGCGCCGGGGGCCGAGACGTACCGGGGCGACGTGACGGTCGCGTTCGACCTCGCGGGCACCGGTTCGCTGTTCCTCGACCACCGGGGCAGGCGCATCGAACGGCTTGAGGCGAACGGGCAGGCCATCCCCTCCCCCGATTGGACGGGGTACCGCCTGACCATACCGGCGGAGGTGCTTCGCGAAGGCGCGAACGAGTTGCACATCGTCTACGAGAACGAGTACGACCACAGCGGCGACGGTTTCCATCAGTTCAAGGACCCGGAGGACGGCGAGGAGTACCTCTATACAAACTTCGAGCCGTATGAGTCGCACCGCCTGTTCCCGCAGTTCGACCAGCCGGACATCAAGGCGTCGTATTCGCTGACGGTGACGGCGCCTTCGCACTGGGAGCTGGTGGCGAACAGCCGCGAGACGGGCCGAAGCGACGCGGGCGGCGGCCGTTCGACGTGGACGTTCGAGACAACGAAGCCGTTCAGCACGTACCTGTTCGCGCTGGTGGCGGGCCCCTACGCGGCATTTCGCGACCAGCACGGGGACATCCCGCTGGGGCTGTTCTGCCGGAAATCGATGGCGAAGTATCTCGACACCGCGGAGGTGTTCGAGATCACGAAGCAGGGGCTGGATTACTACGCGGAGTTTTTCGATTTCCCGTATCCGTTCGGGAAGTACGACCAGCTCTTCGTGCCGGAGTTCAACGCGGGCGCGATGGAGAACGTGGGCTGTGTGACCCACAACGAGATGATGGTGTATCGCGACCCGCCGACGGAGAACCAGCGCCGGCGGCGTGCGGAAGTGATCCTCCACGAGATGGCGCACATGTGGTTCGGGGACCTGGTGACGATGCGCTGGTGGAACGACCTCTGGCTGAACGAGAGTTTCGCGACGTTTATGTCGTACCTCTCGATGACGGGCGCGACGCGGTTCACGAACGGCTGGCAGGACTTCAGCACGGCGATCAAGAACTGGGCGTACCGGCAGGATCAGCTGGTGACGACGCACCCGATCGCGGGCGTGGTGAACGACACCGAGGAGACGTTCCTCAACTTCGATGGCATCACCTACGGCAAGGGCGCCTCGGTGCTGAAGCAGCTGGTGGCGGCGATCGGGATGGAGGGGTTCCGCGAGGGGATGCGGCACTACTTCCGCACGCACGCCTACGGCAACGCGACGCTGGCGCAGTTCATGCAGTCGCTGGAGGCGGGGAGCGGGCAGGCGCTTTCGGAGTGGTCGCGGCTGTGGCTGGAGACGCCTTCGCTGAACACGCTTTCAGTGCAATGGGAGGCGGACGGCGACCGGGTGACGAGCATGACGCTCGCGCAGACGGCGCTGGACGAATACCCGACGATCCGGCCGCACACCCTGGAAATTGGCCTCCTCCGCGATGAAGGCGGGCAGATGGAGATCACGGCCATCCCGGCGCGGATAGCGACGGCGGAGGCGGTCATCGCCGAGGCGGAAGGCAAGCCGCGGCCGTCGCTCGTGTTCCCGAACTACGGCGACCATGCCTACGCGAAGGTGGCGATGGACGCCGATTCGGTGGCGTGGGCGAAGGAAAACATCGACCGCGTGGAGGACACCCTCCTGCGGCAGCTGCTGTGGTCGTCGCTCTGGAACATGACGCGGGACGCGCAGCTGAAGGCGCAGGACTTCCTGGAGCTGGTGAACACGAAGGTCGTGCGCGAGCCGGACATCACGGTCGTGGAGTCGGTGCTCGGGCAGGCGTCGCTGGCGTTGACGCGGCTGCTGCCGGACGCGTGGCGGCCGGAGCAGGCGCACCGGCTCTTCGAAACAGCCTGGACCGGGCTCCAGGCCGCGTCCGGAGATGCGCAGATCATCTGGGCGCGGGCGCTCTTCGGGGCGGCCGAATCGGAGTCGGACCTGCGATTCGTGGCCTCGCTCGCGGACGGTGAACGGACCGTCGCGGGCCTGAACGTCGACCAGGACATGCGCTGGAGCCTCGCGACGAAGTTCGTGGCGCACGGGCTGGCGGGTGCGGACGCACGGCTCGCGGCGGAGGTGGAACGCGACCCTTCGGACCGCGGTTCGCGGGCGAAGCTGGCGGCGGAGACATCGCGGCCGGATGCGGCGGCGAAGGCGGAAGCGTGGGGCCGGTTCCTCGGCGAGGGGTACGGTTCGTTCCACCTGACGCGCGCGGCGATGGGTGGGTTCAACTGGGTACACCAGCGGGAGTTGCTCGCGCCCTACTACGACCGTTTCTTCGCGGACGCGCCGGGGGCGTTCACGCGCGACGAGATGGCGTTCGCGGAGGCGTACTTCCTCACGCTTTTCCCGCGTTACCGGGTGGACGAGGAAACGATGGCACGCGCGGAGCGGCTGATGGCCGAGCACGGGGCCAATTCGCCGCTGCTCACGCGGCTCGTGAAAGAAGCGAACGACGAGCTGGCGCGGGCGCTGCGGTGCCGGCGGTTCGCGGAATCCTGACGGGGCGGCGAGGCTCCTGACGGCGGCGGTCAGGAGCCTCGGGCCGGATCATTCGAACGTGTGTTCGCCCGCCGGGCCTTCTGGCACAATAGCCGGGTGAGTGCCGCGTTGGGTTCGGAATCCGCGCTGGAGCGTTTTTCGCCGGTGGCGCGGGCATGGTTCCGGGATGCCTTCGCGGGGCCGACGCAGGCGCAGGAGCTGGGGTGGGATGCGATCGCGTCGGGCGCGCATACGTTGCTGTGCGCGCCGACCGGCTCGGGGAAGACGCTGGCGGCGTTCCTCTGGTGCCTGGACCGGCTGGCGACGCGAAGCCACGACGAGACGTTCGTCCCGGCGAAGCGGCGCGGCGGGAAGGAGAAGCGCCGGGGCGTGAGCGTGCTCTACGTCTCGCCGTTGAAGGCGCTTTCGTACGACGTCGAACGGAACCTGCGGGCGCCGCTTGCGGGGCTGCACGTGGCGGCCATTCGCGAAGGATTGGCGCCGCCGGATATCGCGGTGGCAACGCGCACGGGGGATACGCCGGCACGCGAGCGGGAGGACATCCGCCGGGACCCGCCGGACATCCTGATCACGACTCCGGAATCGCTCTACCTGATGCTGACGTCGCGTTCGCGCGAGGTGCTGCGCACGGTGCACACGGTCATCGTGGATGAGATCCACACGATGGCGGCGACGAAGCGGGGCGCGCACCTGGCGCTTTCGCTCGAACGGCTGGAGGCGATCACGGAGCGGGCGCCGCAGCGCATCGGGCTTTCAGCGACGCAGCGGCCGCTGGAGGAGGTGGCTCGCTACCTCGGCGGCGACCGCACGGTGCGCATCGCGGACGCGGGCACGCGCAAGGACCTCGATCTGCAGGTGATCGTGCCGCTGGAGGACATGTCGCGGCCGTACGACAACCCCATCCAGCACGCGGCGACGGCGGACGGGCGCGACATCGAGGCGCGAACCTCGGCGTGGCCGGCGATCTACCCGAGGCTGCTGGAGCTGGTGAAGGCGCACAATTCGACGCTGATCTTCGTGAACAACCGGCGGCTGGCGGAACGGCTCGCGGCACGGCTGAACGAGATGGCGGGCGAGGAGCTGCTGCGAGCGCACCACGGCTCGGTCTCGCGGGAGCAGCGGCTCGATATCGAGGAGCGGCTGAAGGCGGGGATGCTGCCCGGGCTGGTGTGCACGAGTTCGCTCGAACTGGGCATCGACATGGGCGCGGTAGACCTCGTCATCCAGGTCGAATCGCCGAAGTCGGTGGCGCGCGGGCTGCAGCGGGTGGGGCGCGCCGGGCACCAGGTGGATGCGCCGAGCATCGGTCGATTCTTCCCGAAGTTCCGGGGCGACCTGCTGGAGTGCGCCGTGCTCGTGGAGCGGATGCGCAAGGGGCTCATCGAACGCACGGAGGTGCCGAAGAACCCGCTGGACGTGCTCGCGCAGCAGATCGTGGCGATGTGCGCGGCCGACGACTGGACAGTGGAGGAACTGGAGAAGGTCGTACGGCGGACGTACACCTTCGCCGACCTGAGCCGCGACGTGCTGGAGAGCGTGCTCGGGATGCTCGCGGGGCAGTACCCGTCGGATGAGTTCGCGGACTTGCGCCCGCGCATCCTCTGGGACCGGACGACGAACGTGCTGTCGTCGCGGCGGGATGCCCGCACGATCGCGGTCGTGAACGCGGGGACCATCCCGGACCGTGGGCTCTACGGCGTGTTCCTCGGCGAAGGCGGCCCCCGCGTGGGCGAGCTGGACGAGGAGATGGTCTACGAGAGCCGCCCCGGGGAGACGTTCCTGCTCGGGGCGACGACGTGGCGCATCGAGCAGATCACGCGGGACCAGGTGATTGTCTCGCCGGCGCCCGGCGAACCGGGGAAGATGCCGTTCTGGAAGGGTGACGGCGTTGGGCGGCCACTCGAATTCGGGCGGGCGATCGGCGAGTTCACGCGGAAGCTCGACGGCATGCGGGACGATGCGGCGGCGGCGAGGATGCTGGCGGATGAGCACGCGCTCGATGCGCTCGCGGCGAAGAACCTGATCGATTACGTGGCCGAGGAAAAGGAAGCTGCGGGAGCGCTGCCGACCGACCGCACGATCGTCGTCGAACGGTACCGGGACGAACTGGGGGACTGGCGCACGGTCATCCTGACGCCGTTCGGTGGGCGGATACACGCGCCGTGGGCGCAGGCGATCGAGTCGGTGCTGGTGGAACGAACGGGGTTCGATGTGCAGACGCTCTGGAGCGACGACGGCATCGCGATCCGGTTCGCGGGGGGCGATGAGCCGCCGGGGGACGACCTCCTGTTCCCCACGCCGGAGGAGGTCGAGGAGCTGATCATCGGGCGGCTGGCTGATACGGCGTTGTTCGCGGCGCACTTCCGGGAAAACGCGGGCAGGGCGCTGCTCTTGCCGCGGAGGCGGCCGGGCGCGCGGATGCCGCTATGGCTGCAGCGTCAGCGTTCGGCGAGCCTGATGGCGGTGGCGGCGCGGTACGGTTCGTTCCCGATCATCCTGGAGACGTACCGCGAGTGCCTGCGCGATGTGTTCGACCTGCCCGGCCTGGTGGAGGTGCTCGCGCAGGTGCGGGCGCGGCAGGTGCGGGTGCACTCGGTCGAGTTGCAGGAAGCATCGCCGTTCGCGCGCGGGCTGCTGTTCGATTATGTCGCGGCATACATGTACGAAGGGGACGCGCCGCTGGCCGAACGGCGCGCACAGGCGCTGACGCTCGACCGGAACCTGCTGCGCGACCTGCTCGGCGAGGACGAACTGCGGGAACTGTTGGACCCGGGCGCGGTCACGGACCTGGAGCTGGAGCTGCAGGCGCTGACGGGGCAGCGGAAGGTTCGCAACGAGGACCAGTTGCAGGACCTCCTCCGGCGCATCGGCGACCTGGGTGCGGACGAGGTAGCGGCGCGGAGCCGCGAGCCCGAACGCGCGCGGGAGTGGCTGGCGCTGCTTGAGGCGAGCCACCGCGCCTGCCGGGTGCGCATCGCCGGGGAGGAACGGTGGATCCCTATCGAGGACGCGGGCCGCTACCGGGACGCGCTGGGCGTGGCGACACCATTGGGCGTGCCCGAGGCATTCCTGAAGCGCACCGAACGGCCGCTTGAGGGATTGCTGGCGCGGTACGCACGGACGCACTCACCGTTCGTGGCAGCCGCGCCGGCGAGCCGCTGGGCGCTGCCGGAATCGCTGGTGCGGTCCGCGTTGGAGGGGATGGTGGCGGCGGGGACGCTGCTCCACGGCGACTTCCGGCCCGGTGGGAACGAACGCGAATGGTGCGACCCGGAGGTCCTGCGCGGGTTGCGGCGGCGTTCGCTGGCGAAGCTGCGCAAGGAGGTGGAGCCGGTGCCGCCGGCGGCGTTCGCGCGCTTCCTCGCGGGCTGGCAGGGTCTCGGGAACGCGCACGGCGGGTCCGGCCGCGTGCGCGACGTGCTCCTCCAGCTGGAAGGGCTGCCGCTGCCGGCTTCGGTCATCGAACGGGAGGTTTTGCCGGCGCGGGTAGCGAACTACCAGCCGCGATACCTCGACGAGTTGGGCGCCGCTGGCGAAGTGGCATGGGTCGGCCGGGGCAGCCTGGGCCGCGACGATGGCAGGATCGCGATCTACCGGCGGGAGCGGCTGTTCGACCTGCCGGGGGCGGAGCCGCGCGATCTCTCGGCGCTGGAGTCGACGATCGTCGAGCACCTGGCCGCGCAGGGGGCTTCGTTCTTCGCGGAGATCGCGCGCGGGACCGGTTCGCACCCGAACGAGGTGCTGGAAGCGCTGTGGGAGTTGGCATGGGACGGCCGGGTGACGAACGACACGTTCTCGGCGGTACGCGCGCTGGCGCATCCGCGGAAGGGCGGGCCGCCGGCGGCGCCGCGCAGCCGGGCATCGCTGGTGCCGCCGGAGGCCGCCGGGCGCTGGTCGCTCACCGGGGCCGCGGGCGGCGAATCGGGCACGGCGCGCGCGCACGCCATCGCGATGGCGCTGCTGGAACGGTATGGGGTCGTCACTCGCGAGACGGCGGCGGCCGAGGGCGTCAGCGGCGGATTCGCGGCGGTGTACCCGGTGCTGAAGGCGATGGAGGAGGGCGGGCGCATCCGCCGCGGCTACTTCATCGAAGGATTGGGCGGCGCGCAGTTCGCGTTGCCGGCGGCGGTGGAACGGCTGCGCGCCGAACGGGAACGGCCGGAGGAGGCGCGCGTGTTTGTGCTCAGCGCGACGGACCCGGCGAACCCCTACGGCGCGACGCTCCCGTGGCCACGGCGCGAAGGCGAGACGCGGCCGCTGCAGCGCGCGGCGGGGGCACGCGTGGTGCTGGTCGATGGCGAACCGGTGCTGTACCTGGAGCGCGGTGGCAAGGGTGCCGTCACGCTGCCGGCCTTCGATGACGCGGAGATGGCCACGGCCGCGGTGCAGGCGTTGGCGGCAAGCGAGCCGCCCGGCGGCCGGGGGCTCACCTTCGAACGAATCGACGCGATCGAGGCCTCGAAGTCGCCGCATGCGGTGGTGTTCCTGGACGCGGGGTTCGCGGCGGCGTACCGGGGGCTGACGTACCGGCGGGCGCCGGCGCGGGAGGGCTCGCTTGCCCGAGGGCGATAGCCTCTACCGGTTCGCCAACATGCTCCGGCCGGTGCTCGCGGGCGAGGTCATCGAGGCGGCGCGCAGCCACGGTCCGGGGCCGGTGCCGCGTGTGGAGCGCATCGTGGGGCAGCGCTGCACGGGCGTGCGTTCGCAGGGGAAGAATCTGATCATCAGCTTCGAGAACGGGCTCGCGCTGCGCGGGCACCTGCGCATGTACGGGACCTGGCACGTGTACGCGAAAGGCGAGCCATGGCGAAGGCCGGAGCGGGAAGCGCGGCTCGTGCTTGAGGTGCCCTCGGCGGTGGTGGTGAACTTCAGCGCGCCGGTGATCGAACTCATCGAAGAGCGAGCGCTGGTGGCGCATCAGCCCATCGCGGGGCTGGGGCCGGACCTCCTTGATGACGACTTCGATGCAGCCGAGGCGTTCCGGCGGCTGCGGGAGCCCGGGCGCGCGGGACTGACGATCGGGGACGCGATCATGGACCAGCGGGCGTTCGCCGGAGTGGGGAACATCTGGAAGCACGAGACGCTGTTCCACTGTGGCCTGAACCCGTGGCGCACGCTGGGCAGCCTCGATGACCAGACGGTCCAGGGTTTGATTGCGAAGGCCCGGGAGCTGCTGCGTGCGAGCGTCGGTAAGCCCGGCCCGGACGGTTCGCGACCGCACCGGCCCACGATGTGGGTGTATGCGCGGCCGGGGCAGCCCTGCCGGCGCTGCTTCACGCGGCTTCGCACGAACCGGCAGGGGGTCGACATTCGCTACACAACGTGGTGCCCGAAGTGCCAGCCCATCGTCGAGGGGCAGCCGCTGCCGCCGGAGCGAGGTCGCGGGCGGGCCTGAACGGTGCTACTCGTCGGCGTCGTCGCTGTCGTCGCCGTCTTCCTCGTCCTCTTCGTCCTCGCCTTCGCTGGCATCGCCTTCGACGACATCCCAGGTGATTTCTCCGCTGGCGATGAGGTCGGCGAGCCAGGCTTGGGCCTCGGACTTGGCTTCTTCTTCGTCCTCGGCCTCGACGACGACGTAATCCATCACAAACAGGCTGTAGGTCTTCATGTCTTTCCTCTGTCAGCGAGTATCCGGCATGCGGCGCTTGCGGGCGTTACTTCGCGGCGAAGGCGGGGATGACGGTTTCGGACCAGGCGTGGAGGGCGTCCCAATCGGCCGGCGGGCGGATGGCGATGTTGACGCGGGCGGCGCCGGCCTCGGCGTAGCGCGACACGAGGTCGACGGCCTGATCGGGGAGCCCGGTGACGACGCCGCGGGCGCGCATCGGCTCTGCGGCGACGCCCCAGGTATCGCGGTACTGCTGCTCGGCGGCGGCCAGGCCTGAGGCGTTGGCGGCCATGTGGAAGGAGAGGTTGACGTTGCGTTCAATGCTGGCGGGGTCGCGGCCTTCCTTTTCGCACCACATGTCGAGGACGCCGGAGAGGCGCTTGAACTCCTCGGGCGAGGTATAGGGCGTGTTCCAGCCGTCGGCGTGCCGGGCGGCGATGCGGAGGGTGCGCTTCTCGCCGTTGCCGCCGATCCAGATGCGCGGCCGGGGCTGCACGGGCCGGGGATAGCTGGCGGCGTTTTCGAGGGTATAGTAGCGGCCGTTGAAGTTCGAACGCTCCTGCGTGGTGAGTAGGCGCACGACCTGGACGCCCTCTTCGAGTATGTCCATTCGCTCCTTGATGGGGCGGAAGGGGATGCCGTAGGCGCGGTACTCCATCTCGTGCCAGCCGGCGCCGAGGCCAATTTCGAGGCGTCCGCCGCTGAGGTGGTCGATCGTGGTGA
The DNA here is from genome assembly GCA_020847985.1 of Dehalococcoidia bacterium. GTDB lineage: Bacteria > Chloroflexota > Dehalococcoidia > Tepidiformales > Tepidiformaceae > Amarobacillus. The sequence goes on along the minus strand of JADLBC010000008.1, from coordinate 183,043 downwards.
GGGCGTTTGCGAGCACGGCCGGGTGGCGGTAGTTCATGCCGAGGACGAGAACGCCGATGCGGCAGTTGGTGGTTTCGCAGGCGATGGCGGCCATGCAGGTGGTGGCTTCGAAGCAGCTGCCGTTGCCATCGATGGGAGGTGCTTCGTAGAAGTGGTCCCAGACATCGACCCAATCGAAGCCGGCCGTATCGGCCCAGCGCCAGAGGCGGCGGCATTCGTCGATGGAGATGTTTTGCTGGCCGATGTGGAGACCGAACTGCATGGCGACCTCGCGCGGTGGGTGAGTCCGCAGAGGATACGCGAAGCGCGTGCGGGGGTGCATGCAGCAGCGGATGGCCGCCAGGTGCGGGAGAAGAGCAGTCAGTGAGAAGAAGAGGGAAGTGGCTGGGGACGGAGGAGTCGAACCCCCACATACAGATCCAGAATCTGCTGTCCTACCATTAGACGAGTCCCCAAGCAGGCTCAGCGAGCATAGCACGGGGGCTGTGGATGGCTCCAGTTGGGGCCGGCGGAGGCAGGGCCAGGCAGGGGTTGAGCGGGTGTTAAGCGGGCGTTGCGGGAAGTGGCGGAAAGGTTAACGGGGCCTCACGATGTTTTGCAGAGCGTTTACACGAAGCGCGAATGAGTTTCACATGGGAGTTCTAGTGTAGTGATCAGGGAGACGGGGTTGTCGCAGACATCCTTCCCCGCTCACCGCCACCGGCCCGGTGGCATGCTGCGACAACCCCGTTTCCAAAGACTCAACGTTCCAGTTCCGCCGTTCCGCCGGTCAGCGGGGCGGCCCACCGTCCAGACCGGCAACTGCGCCCTCTCCTACCTCTCCAGCAGTGCCGAAGACGCCAGGAAGCCCCCGGAAACGGGGGCTTCTTGCTGTGTGGCGCTACTGCGGGACCCTCTCAGTCGGCGTCGGTGATGCCGGGCACGGGGAAGGGCCTTGCGAACTCCGCGACTTCCTTGCGAACGGTTTCGCGCACGCCATCGCCATCCGGGTCCTTGAGCACGCGGAGAATCCACGCGGCAACGCGCTTCATCTCATCGGCACCCATCCCGCGTGAGGTGAGGGCCGGGGTCCCCAGGCGCAGCCCGCTGCCGACGAAGGGGGAGCGGGTGTCGTAGGGGATGGTGTTCTTGTTGGTGATGATGCCCGCGCCCTGGAGGGCGTTCTGGGCCTTCAGACCGCTGATGCCGACGCTGTTGCAGTCGGCGAGGATGAGGTGGTTATCGGTGCCGCCGGAGACGAGGCGAAGGCCGCCGGACTGGAGCGCATCGGCGAGGGCGGCGGCGTTCTCGACGATCTTGCGGGCGTAGGCCTTGAACTCGGGCGTGGCGGCTTCGCCGAAGGCGACCGCCTTGCCGGCAATGGTGTGAAGGTGGGGGCCGCCCTGGGTGCCGGGGAAGACGGCCTTATCGACCGCCTCGGCCCATTCCTCGGTGGTGAGGATCATGCCGCCGCGCGGGCCGCGAAGGGTCTTATGCGTCGTCGTGGTGATGATGTCGGCATAGTCGCGGGGGGACATGTGCTCGCCGGCGGCGATGAGCCCGGCGATGTGGGACATATCGACCATGAGGAGCGCGCCGGCCTCCTTCGCGACTTCCTTGAAGCCGGCGAAGTCGATCTTGCGGGGGTAGGCGGTGTAGCCCGCGACGATCAATTTGGGCTTGCACTCGAGCGCCTGGCGGCGGATGGCGGCGAGGTCGAGCGCTTCGGATTCGCGGTCGACGGTGTAGGGCACGAAGTTGTAGAGGCGGCCGCTGAAGTTGACCGGCGAGCCGTGGGTGAGGTGGCCGCCCTGGTCGAGGTTGAGGCCCATGACGGTATCGCCGGGCTGGATGGTGGCGAAGTAGGCGGCCATGTTCGCTTCGGCGCCGGAGCTGGGCTGGACATTGGCGTGGGCCATGCCAAAGAGCGCCTTCGCACGATCGATGGCGGCGTTTTCGAGGCGGTCGCTGTGCTGGTTGCCGGCGTAGTAGCGCTTACCGGGGTAACCCTCGGCGTACTTGTTGGTGAACACGGAGCCAGTCGCTTCGAGGACGGCGGCGGAGGCGTAGTTCTCGCTGGCGATCATCTCGAGGGTCTCGACCTGGCGGACGCGCTCGTCGGCGATGATGGCGGCGATCTCGGGGTCGCGTTGCGACAGGACGCTCATGGGCGGGCTCCGTGGGCGATGGGTGTCTCACGATGGTAGCAGTGGGAGGGGAATGAGGAATGAGGGATGAGGGATGAGGCGGATCCGTCGGGCGGCGCATTCGTGGTTGAAGCCGGCTGTGCGGGGCTGCTGTGCTGGAACTGCACGATGTGAAGGCCCGGGAGCTGGAGGAATTTCGCGGTGGCCGGCCGCGGGGGATGAGCCTCCCGCGGCCGGCGGTGCTGGTGGAATCAGGCGTTGAGGGCGACGGCCTCGCCTTCGACGACGGCTTCGCCGTTCTGGTTTTCGGTCCAGACCTTGATGGTGGCGACGGGTTCGCCGTTGTATTCGCCGACGGAGATGACTTCGCCCTTGGAGGTGAGGGTATCGCCGGGCCAGACCTGGCGGGTGAAGCGCACGCCGAACTTGCGCAGCGCGACAGGCCCGAGCCAATCGGTGAGCATGCGGCCGGTGAGGCCCATGGAGAGCATGCCGTGGGCGAAAATGCTCGGGTAGCCGGCGAGGCCCTGGGCGACTCCGTCGTCGTGATGGAGGGGGTTGTAGTCGCCGCTGGCGCCGGCGTACTTGGTGGTGTGAGTGCGGCTGACCTTCTCGATCACGACCGCTTCGTGCTTGTCGCCAACTTTCAGCGTCATCGGTGTGCTCCTACTGCTCGACGGCTTTTTCGGTCTGCACGCCCACGCTGCGGGCGGTGACGCAGAGGACGCCATCCTGGTTGCGGTATTCGGTGATGGATTCGCTGAAGAGGAGCTTGCCGCCGCGGCGGCCTTCCTTTTCCCAGCGTTCGCCGGGGCGGTTGGTGACGGTGAGGGTGTCGCCGACGCGGATGGGGTGGTGGTATTCGTAGTGCTGTTCGGCGTGCAGGCCGCGGCCGAGCCCGCCGCCACCGCCGCCGGGGGCGTCGCCGCGATGCGCGGGCGCCGCGCCCTTGCGCGGACGGGTGAGGTCGAGGGCGTAATCGGGCTGGTAGTGCGCGCTGCACTGCACGAACGTGGGCGGGGTCACCATGCCGCCGAGGGCGATGGTCGCCGGGTCGTGCGGGTCGGTGAATTCGGGGCGTCCATCCAGGACCGAACGCGCGAACAGCATTACCTGCGTGCGATCGACCGGGAACTCGAAGCCTTCAGCCATGAGAGCCTCCCTGTGGTGCTGGCGGCGATGGTACGGAGCGGCGGAGGCGGCGGCAACGCGCGGGGCAGTGCGCGCGGTGAAGGTGACGCGAACGCGGAGAGGATGCGCGGGCGATGTTCAGCCGCCGATGTGGGACATCTCCACGCGGGGGACGGAGCCGTTGGTTTCGGCGGTGCGAATCTCGGAGTAGCGGTCGTCGCGGACGTGCCAGACGGAGGCGAGGAAGGCGGCGATCTCGGCGTCGGTGGAGCCGTCGCGGAGGCGCGTCCGGAAGTCGTGGCCACGGGCGGCGAAGAGACAGGTGAAAAGTTCGCCCTCGGGGGAGAGGCGGGCGCGGGTGCAATCGCCGCAGAAGGGCTGGCTGATGGAGGAGATGAAGCCGATTTCGCCGGAGCCATCGCGGTAGCGCCAGCGCTTGGCGACTTCGCCGCGGTAGTTTGGCTCGGCGGGCTCGATGGGGAGTTCGGCGTTGATGCGATCGGCCATCTCGCGAAGGGTGACGACCCGGTCGAGCTTCCAGCCGTTCGTGGTGCCGACGTCCATGAATTCGATGAAGCGGAGGATGATGCCGGTGCCCTTGAAGTGCCGGGCGAGGTCGACCATGCCGGCATCGTTCACGCCACGTTCGACGACGGCGTTGACCTTGATCGGCCCAAGGCCGGCTTCGCGGGCGGCTTCGATGCCATCGAGGACGGTTGCGACGGGCACACCCACGTCGTTCATGCGCTTGAAGGTTTCGTCGTCGAGCGAATCGAGGGAGACGGTGATGCGCTGGAGGCCGGCTTCCTTGAGCTTGCGGGCCTGGGCGCGAAGGAGTGAGCCGTTCGTGGTGAGGGTCAGGTCCTTGAGGCCGGGGACTTCGCGGAGTTGCGCGATCAGGGTGTGGAGGTCTCGGCGGACGAGCGGTTCGCCACCGGTGAGGCGGATCTTCTCGACGCCATGCGCGACGAAGAGGTTCGCGAGGCGGGTGATCTCTTCGTACGAGAGGAGTTCGGTGCGCTGCAGGAAGGCATGGTCGGGGCCGAACAGCTCCTTCGGCATGCAGTAGGTGCAGCGGAAGTTGCAGCGGTCGGTGACCGAGATGCGGAGATCGCGAAGGGGGCGCTGGCGCGCATCGAGAAGCGGCATGGCCCATCCAGCTTACGGCATCAGGCGCGGGCGGCGATGACGAAGGTCACGCGCGGGTCAGGTGGCGTGTTCGGCGGCGGTTTCCTCGGCGTACTGCTGGAGGTTCGCGTCGTACCTGGCGATTCGCTCGGCGAGCTGGTCACGCATGGTGGCCATCTTTTCCATCTTGTGATCGATGAGCTGGATCTGCTGGAGGGTGATTTCGCGCGCGGAGCGGAGCTTCTGGGCCTTGTCGGCGGCATCGGCGTCCTTGCGCCATTCGGCCTTTATCTGGAGGCGGACTTCCTCCGCGTCGAGCATCTCCTTGATGTCGGCGAGCGAGAAGCCAAGGAGTTCGCGCAGTTCCTTGATGCGTTCGAGCCGCTGCAGGTCTTCCTCCGAATAGAGGCGGAAGCCGCCCTCCATCCGGGTGGGGGTGCGGAGCAACCCCTTCTCTTCGTAGTAGCGCAGGGTGCGCTGGGTCAGCCCCGTACGCTCGGAGGCATCGCCGATTTGGAAGAACTCGCGCGGTTCACGGCCCATTTGGCGGCATTATACACAACGCACGTTAACGCGAACGTCAGAATTCGCGGTATTTCAGCCGATCGCCCTGGCGAGCAGGACAAAGGCGACGACGACACCGTAGGCGATCACGGCGAGGCGGAGCCAGCGCTTGCCCAGGCGGCGCGCGACACCGACGCCGAGGTACCCCCCGGCGAGCGCGCCCACGGCCATGACGGCGGCCGGCGCCCATCGGACGGGGCCGAAGAAGACGAAGTACAGCACGCCCGCACCATTGATCACGAGCGAAAGGAACCCCTTGAGGGCGTTCGAGCGCTGGATATCGTCGGGGAGGAGGATCCCGAGCACGGCGAGGGTGAGGATGCCCAGCCCGGCGCCGAAGTAGCTGCCGTAGATGGAAAGTAGGAATACGGAGGCGATGAGCGTGAAGGGGACGTGTTCGGGATGGAGCGCGCCCAGCCGGTGGGCCGCGGCGAAACGGCTGAGCCGGTCCTGCACGGCCATCAGCCCGCAGGCGAAAAGGATGAGGAATGGCACGATCAGGTCGAACGCGGACTCGGGCGTCGCGAGGAGGATGACCGCGCCGAGCAGGGCGCCGGCGATGCTCGGGAGGGTGAGGGCGAGGACGTGGGTCCGCTGGGATGCAACCTCGGCACGGTAGCCGTAGGTGCCGCCAAGGTAGCCGGGCCAGAGGGCGACGGAGTTCGTGACGTTCGCGGCCTTGGTGGAGTACCCGGCGGCGACCAGCGCGGGGAAGCTGACGAGCGACCCGCCGCCCGCGACGGCGTTGATGGCGCCCGCGGCGAAGGCGGCTCCGAAGAGCGCGGCGCCGGTCAGGATTTCCATGGGCGAACAGTCGCGCGGGCGGGCGGTATACGCCACTGGCGCGGGGGTGGCGGTTGCGGGCACACTGCCTGGAACGCGCGCGGCGGAGGTGGATGGTGCGGGTTCTCACGTTCGACCTGGATGGCGTGCTCTGCCACCCGCCGCTGGGCATCAACCCGGGGCGGGGGAAGAACAAGCGCCGGGACACGCCGGGCACGCGCGGAGTTCTCTGGCGCACGGAACGGTGGCGATACTACGGCCGCGGGCCGATGCCGGGGGCGCGCGAGGGGCTCGTACAGCTGGCGCGGCGGTTCGAATGCAAGGTGCTCTCAGCGCGGGGCGAAGTCGCGCGCGGGCACACGGAACGATGGCTAATGAAGCAGTTCGGGTTCGTGCCGGAATTGCACCTGCGGCCGGACTGGCACGAGACACCCGCTGCGTTCAAGGCGCGAAAGACGGCCGAACTGGGTGCGGTGGCGCACTTCGAGGACGACCCGCACACGGCGGCGTGGCTCGCGGAGCAGCTGGAAGCGGTGTTCCTGGTCGACTGGTGGCGAAACCGCTGGCTGGATGCGCCACGCGTGCACCGCATTCGGCGGCTCTCGGACGCGCTCGCCACGATCGAGGACCTGGGGTTCGGGCGGGAGTAGCGCCTCAGGCAGGGGCGAAGAGGTCCGCGACGCGGGCGCCGAGGGCGAGGTCTTCCTTCAGGCGGGCGGATGGGAGGTGGAAGAGCTGGTTCACGAGGGCGCGGGCGAAGGCGTCGAGGGTCTCGGCGGGAAGCTCGGGATGGAGCTTGAGCATGCGCGCGAGTTCGCGCTGGCGGACGCGTTCGACCTCGAAGCGCAGGCCGGCGACGGGTGACCCGGCGCGCAGGGCGGCGGCGAGGCGGACATCGAGGATGGCGCCGAGGCGTTCGCGGAGCTCGCCGCGGCGCTTCATCGCGTGGGGGCGGGCGTGCTCATCGGCGAGCATGCCCGCGAGCGTGACGACGGGGGCGGCCTGGCCATCGGCGAAGTTGCGCGGGGTCCCGAGGTCGGCGAGCAGTGCAGCGGCAGGCAGGTCCTCGGGGAGGACCTCGCCGGCGGAACTCCCAAGGCACCCGGCGATGACGGCCACCGGTTCGAGGGTGTGCGCACGGGCGAGGGGGACATAGCGGATGCCGGGGATATCGGCCGGGCGGGTGCGCGCGGCGATGATGACGTCGCTGAAGCCGGTTTCGAGGCCGCGGCGGGCGACGAGACGGCCGAGCTGACCGCCGCCGAGGACGAGCAGCCGCCCTCCGGCCTTCATCCCGGCGGTGCGAAGGGCGCGGTCGAGGAGGGCGCCGGCGTGGCTGTTAAAGTCGGTCTCGCGGCGAAGTTCGCGGGCGGAGGCGAGGGCGATGTCGGCGAGCTTGCGCTGGCCGGGTGCTGCGTCATCGAAAGCACGCCGGACTTGCCCGAGAATCTGCTCTTCGCCGAGGACGACGGAATGGAGCCCGGCGGCCACTTCGGCAAGATGGCGGAGAGCATCATCGCCGGAGGCGTGCAAGGGCGCTTCGCAGGCGCAGGGGACCGTGCCGTAGGCCTCGACGCGCTGGCAGCTCACGACGACCGAGGCGCCGGGGTGGAGTTCGGCCGCGAGGCGCTGGACACGAGCGACCTCGCCCGCGGCGCAGGAGATCGTGCTCCAGCAGCATGCGTACAGCGAGCGGGGTTCGGGCTTCAAGCGCGACATTGTTGATAGATTCTGTCACCAATCGGTGCGGAACGGAACCCCGGAGGGCGTGAGTTCAACTGTTCGTAACAGGAGAACGGCCCTTCACGAAGACGCGCCAGATGCGTAGCCTTCGCGCATCGAATTGGCGGCCGCCGGCTGGCGGTGCGCAGGGAGGCCTCGTGGGCGACTTTGACGCGGCGTCGTTCCCGCTGATACGGCACGGGAACCAGTTCCAGGACTTCGAACAAGGGCAGACGTGGGTGCACCACTGGGGACGCACGATCACCGAGGCGGACAACGTGACGTTCTCCTCGGCGACGTGCCATTGGAACCCGCTGTACATCAACTCCGAATATGCACGCGCGCTGGGCCACCCGGGGATGGTCGTGAACCCGATGCTCGTGCTCTGCACGGCGGTGGGCATGTCGGTGGAGGACCTGAGCGAAGCGGGCGGACCCTTCCTCGGGGTGGAGGATTGCCGCTTCCTCGCTCCGGTGTACCCCGGCGACACGATCACGGCGCATTCGGAAGTGCTGGAGAAGCGCGAATCGACGTCGCGGCCGACGAGCGGGATCGTGACGTGGCAGACGACGGTGGCGAACCAGCGGGGCGAGGTGGTGCTGACGTACCGCCGGACGAACCTGGTGGCGAAGCGGAGGGAAGCGTGATGGACCGGGTGGCAGCGCTCACGGGCACGGGCACGTACTTCGAGGACTTCCCGGTGGGTCGCAAGATGCGGCACGCACGCGGCGCGACCGTCGACGAAGTGGAGAACAACTACCTCAGCAAGGCCGTGGTGAACACGGCACAGGCGCACTGGAACGAGCACGCCTCGCGCGGTGGGAATTCGCCGCTGGGCGAGGGGCGCGTGGTGTTCGGGCTCATTACGGGGTCGATGGTGATCGGGCTGGCGAGCCAGGACACGGCCGAGAACGCGATCGCGGAGGTGCGGCTGGATAAGCTGCGGTTCACGAGCCCGGTCCACCACGGCGACACCATCTATGCCTTCAGCGAGGTGATCGCGGCGGAGGCTTCGCCCGAGCGCGGCGACGCGGGGCTCGTGACCTTCAAGCACTGGGGCGTGACGCACGACGACCGCGTGGTCTTCGAAGGCGAACGGACGGTGCTCGTGAAGCGGCGGTCGCACTGGGGCGCGCGGTGAGCGAAGCCCGGGAATGGGAGCGTGCGCACGAATGGGCCGCTCCCATGGCGGCGGCGGCCAGGGGACCGCTCAAGGGGCTGCGCATCGTCGATTTCACGCGGGCGCTGGCGGGGCCGTACTGCACGATGCTCCTGGCCGACCTGGGGGCGGACGTGATCAAAATCGAGCCGCCGGAGGGGGACTTCTCGCGATACTCGCAGCCGTTCCCCACGGGGGACGAACTGCGAGCCTTTGGCGGCTACTTCGCGAGCATCAACCGGAACAAGCGCGGCATCATGGTCGACCTTGGCGCGGAAGAGGCACGCGAACAGGTGCGCGGGCTCATCGATGACGCGGACGCGGTGGTGGAGAACTTCCGCGCGGGGGTGATGGAACGGCTCGGGATGGGGTACGAGGTGCTGGCCGAGCGGAACCCGCGGCTGGTGTATGGGGCGATTCGCGGCTTTGGGGACCCGCGCACGGGCGTTTCGCCGTACGTCGACTGGCCTTCGTACGACATCGTGGCGCAGGCCATGGGCGGCGTCGTGAGCATGACGGGGACGGACGCGGAGCACGTGCTGAAGGCGGGGCCGAGCGTGGGCGACCTGTTCCCCGGGACGATGGCGGCGGTGGGCATCGTCTCGGCGTTGCTGCACGCGAAGGCGACGGGCCAGGGGCAGTTCGTGGATATTTCGATGTACGACGCGGTGGTCGCGCTGTGCGAGTCAATCGTGTACCGGTATTCGTACCAGGGGATCGTGACGGAGCCGCAGGGGAACGGCCACACGCAACTCACGCCGTTCGACATCTACCCCACGGCCGACGGGCATTGCGCGATCGCCGCGCCGACGGCGCACCACTGGGCGATGCTCGCCGCGCACATCGATCGACCGGACCTCATCCACGACCCGCGCACGGAGAGCAACGTCGACCGCGTGCGAAACGCGGCGTTCGTGCGCGAGGTAATCGAATCCTGGACACGAGCCCACACGACGGCGGCGATTGTCGAGCAGCTGGCGGGAAGCGTACCGGTCGGGCCGGTGAACGATGCCGCGGCGATTTTCGCGGACCCGCATACGCGCGCGCGGGACGTGCTGGTGGCGGTGGAACACCCGGGGAGTCCGCGGCCGGTGGTGCTGCCGAACACGCCAATCCGGATGACGGCGACGCCGCCGGGAGTGTACCGGCGGCCGCCGCTGCTGGGGGAACACAACGGCGAGGTCCTCGGCGGGAAGGCCGAAGACACTTCGCCATGAAGTGCAGGCCGATCAGGAAACGCCGGCGACCTGGATGTAGCGCTCGATGACCGGGCGGCCACCGAGCATGCCCTTGAGGGAGGCGTTCATGGCGGCCATGTGTTCGGTCTTGCCGTGAGCGGCGAGGGCTTCGGCGTCGCGATACTGCTCGTAGAAGAGGAAGAGGCCGGGTTCGGTGCTGGACTCGTGGAGGGAGTAGACGGGGACGGCGCCGGCCTCGTTGGCCTTCACCTGCGCGACCATGCCGGTGAGGATGGCCTTGAGTTCATCGGCCTTGCCTTCGGCGGCCTGGAGCTTCGCAACGATGGTAAGCATGGGTTCTCCCGGGGTGAGTTCGTGCGATTCTAGCGGGGGGCCGGGGGGAGCGTCGCGTGGCGGGCGCGGGCGTGTAGCCCTAGGATGCGGGCATGCTGCCGATCAAGCGGATATCGCCGGCCCGCCGCGCGCGGCACGTCCTCGCTGCGACGAAGCTGCCGCTGGCGAACCGCGGGGTGGGATACCCCGAGTGGTACCTGCATCGCTGGCACTTCCTCCCCGAGGGCTACCTCTCGCGGCGGAGCGCGGCAGCGTATGAGCACCTGGTCGCACTTTTGTACTGGGAACTCTCGGCAACGCGCGCCTTCCGCATGGTGGCGCGGGCGCTGCGCGAAAGCGGCACGGCGAACGTGCTCGATATCGGCTGCGGGCCCGGGACACTGTTGCGGGCGCTGCGCGACCAGCTCCCGGGGGCGACCGTCGCGGGGGTGGACCTTTCGCCATACATGCTGGAACGGGCGGGACGGCAGGCTCCCTCGGCGGCGCTGGTGCACGCGGATGCGGCGGCATTGCCATGGCCGGACGAGGCGTTCGACGCGGTGACGGCATGCCATGTGCTCGGGCACGTCCCTGGCGATGTCGGGCGGGCGATCGCGGCGGAGACGGAGCGGGTACTCGCGACAGGCGGCGTCGCGGTGGTGGTCGACCATCCGTGGCACGACGACCCGATCCGGGGGCTGGTGCTGCTCGCACGGCGGCGCATCGCGGCCGGTCTTTTGGAGCTGCGGGTCTACCGAAAGCCGCCGGTGCTGGCAGGTCAAGAGGCAGTCTGACGAGGTACCCGGGGCGGGCCTATCCCGGTAGGATAAACACCAATGCGCATCATCCATTTCGCCGATCTGCACATCGGAGTCGAGAACTACGGGCGGCCGACCGAGAAGGGGTGGTCGTCGCGGATGGAGGACTTCCTCGTCGCGTTCGATTCACTGGTGGCGTACGCCGAGGCGGAGCGCGTGGACGCAGTCATCTTCGCGGGGGATGCGTACAAGGCGCGGGAACCTTCGCAGACGCATCAGCGCGAATTCGCACGGCGCATCCGGCGGCTGAGCGCGGCGGGCATCCCATCGTTCCTGCTCGTGGGCAATCACGATCTCCCGAACGCGGAGGGCCGGGCGCACGCGCTGGAGATCTACCGGACCCTCGACGTGCCCTGCGTGATGGTCGGTGATAACGCGTGGTTCGAGGGGCAAGGCGCGAAACCGTATGTCCTGGAGACGCGGTCGGGGCCGCTGCAAATCGCGTTCCTGCCCTGGCCGCAGGTGAGCCGTTTCGTGGCGAACAGCCCGGAGTGCGACGGCATGTCCATCGACCAGTTGCATGCCCGGATCGAACACGCGATGACGGAGCACGTGATGGCGCAGGCGGAGGCGCTCGACCCGGGTGTGCCGGCCGTGCTGGCGGCGCATGTTTCGATCAACGACTTCCTGGTGCGGGAGAACCCGGGCAGCGAGCAGTGGATGACGGTGGGCACGGCGCCGACGCTGCTGAAATCGGCGCTGCCGGATGGCTTGTTCGATTACATCGCGCTGGGGCACCACCACAACAACATGGACCTGCAGAAGCAGACCCCGACGTGGTATTCGGGGTCGATGCAGGCGGTGGACTTCGGGGAGGAAGGGCAGAAGAAGGGGTTCATGGTGTTCGACATCGACCCCGCGAAGCCGCGTGGGAGCCGCATCGGTGGAAGCGGCATCCCGCGGTTGGAGGAGGTACCGTCGCGGCGGTTCGTGACCGTGACTGTACGCCCGAAGGAGGACGATCCGACGCCCGAGGTATGCACCGCCATCGAGAAGGCCAACGTGGGGGATGCCATCGTGCGGGTGGAAGTGATGCTTGGCCGCCCGCGAAGCGCGAAGGGGGACGACGGAGACGCCGAGCTTGCGGCGAAGCAGGAGCGGAGCTTCCGCATCCCGGATGCGCGCAGGCTGCTCGAACCGGCGCACTACGTGGCGGGGATACGCACGGTGAAGCCGCGCGAGGATCGCGCGCTCCTGCCGGCAGGGGTGACGACGGACGGCCTCTCCGCGCTGGAAACGCTCGACCTCTACTTCCGGGCGAAAAAGACAGAGGAGAAGAAGCTGGCGCGGCTGCGGGCAGCGGCACGGGACCTGATGGAGACGACATCGTGAGCCGCCGGCCCCTGCGCGTGGTCCATACCTCGGACGTCCATCTCGGCGCGTACAGCGGCAAGGACGGGACGTGGGCCGACCGGCGTTCGCTCATGGAAGCGGCGTTCGCGAACGTGATCTCGCTGGCGAACGACGAACGGGCGGACGCTTTGCTCATCGCCGGGGACTTCTTCGATAACGACCGCGTGGCTGCGGAGGTGGTGGAGTTCGCGGGCGAACAGATCGCGCGGTTCCGGGGGAAGGCGTTTTTGCTGCCGGGCAATCACGACCCGATGGACGAAGGGCGCATCTACTGGCGGTATGACCTCGAGGCGATGGCGCCGAACCTTCGCATCGTGCGGGCGCACGCGGGCGAGTACATCCACGCCGAAGAGCTGGACCTCGTGCTCTGGGGGCGGGCATATATCGACAGCGACTGGCACTTCAAGCCGCTCAGTGGCATCCCGGCGCGGCTGGACGACCGCTGGCACATCGCGATGGCGCACGGGCACTTCGTGCGCGATGGCGGCGAGATGCACCGTTCGCTGCTGATCCACGAATCGGAGCTGCATGCCGCGGCCGAACACTGGGACTACCTGGCGCTGGGCCACTGGGAGCCGCACGCGGACGTGACCACGGGCGGGCTCACGGCGGTGTACAGCGGCGCGCCCCTGGCCCTCAGCGACGCGAACAAGAAGGCGGGCTGGGCGGCGCTGGTCGACTTCGATGACGCGGGCGTGCGCTGGGAGTTGCGCTGGGTCGACCCGCGGGAGCAGTGGCACGGATGATTCCGCGGCGGCTGAAGCTTCATAACTTCCTTTCGTACCGGGAGTGTGAGGTCGATTTCCTCCCCCTGCGGCGGGAAGGCCGGGACGCGGCGACAGCGGTGGCCGTGCTCTGGGGCAAGAACGGCAGCGGCAAGTCGTCGCTGCTGGAGGCGATGTCGTGGGCGCTGTGGAAGCAGGCGCGCGGATCGAATGACGACGACATCGTGCGGGGGGGAGAGAGCGAGGCCGTCGTCGAGTTCGAGTTCGATGTCGGGCTCGGCGAACACGCGCGCCGGTACCTGGTCATTCGCCGGAAGTCGCGCAGGAAGTCGGTGTCGCTGGACTTCTTCCTCATCCACGAGGACGGTTCGCGGACGACGCTGACGGGCGGCGTCGTGGCGGAGACACAGGCGGCCATCAACCAGCACGCGCGAATGGACTACGACACCTTCGTGAGCAGCGCATTCATCGCGCAGGGGCGGGCGGACGAGTTCACATCGAAGAAGCCGGCGCAGCGCAAGGAGGTCTTCCGCAAGATCCTCGGGCTGGAGCAGTGGGAGGTGTGGTCGAAGGTCGCCGGCGACCGGCGGAAATTGGCGGAGAGCGAGGTGAAGCTCGCCGACGGGTCGATGGCGGACAAGATCCGCGAGGTGGAGGAGTTGCCGGCGCTGAAGGAGCGGCGCGCCGCCCTCGCGGAACAGTGCGATGAAGTCGAGATGGAGCAGCGCGTGCATGAGGGGGCCGCGCAGGAGCTTCGCGATGCGGCGAACCAGTACGAGCAGCTGGTGAAGGCGGTGCGCGACGCCGCGGAGCGCGGTCGGGCAGCCGAGGCCGAGGCCGCCAGCGTGCGATCCCGGTTGGAGATGCTGCGGGGTTCGCTCGCAAAGGTGACCGGCGACATCGAGCGGGGAGCGGACACGCGCGCGGGCTACGCGGACCTGGCGGCCGCGCGCGCGGAGGAGGATCGCTACAAGCAGCAGGCGACAGCCGCCCAGGGCTTCCAGAGCGTGATCCAGCAGGCGGAAGCCGTGGTCGGCGCGGAGCGGGTGCGCATCGAGACCGAGCTGAAGAACCGCACCGAACGCGCGGACCTGCTCGGGGAGATGATCGCGCTGCTGCCTTCGCTGGAAACGCGCGACCGGGAGCTGAGCGACGCCCTGGCCGCGCTCGATGAGCGCGAACGCGAGGCGGACGACCTGAAGGCGCGGGCGCTGCCGGAGCGCCAGGCGGCGGCCGAGGCCGCGGCGGAGATGGGCCGCTGCAAGGCTGAGAATCGCGAGCTGAAGGAGAAGCAGGACCAGATCGAGGGGAAGCCGGAGTGCCCGCTCTGCCGGACGGCGCTGGGGCCCGGGGATGTCGAGCACATCCGGGCGGAGTACAGCCGCATGCGGAAGGCGCTTGGCGACCGCCACGCCGATGCCGAGAAGCGGGCGGCAGCAGCGACCGCCGCGGCCGCCGAATTCGAACGCCGGGCCAATGACGTGGCGGCAGCGGTGCGGAAGGACCGCGGCCGCCTCCAGAGCGAGCGACAGCAGGCCGGGGCGAAGCTCACGAGCGCGCGCGGCGCGGCGGAGCAGTTGCCCGCGATTGAGGCGGAGGTGGCGCGGCTGAAGGAGCAGATCGCGACGGAGGCGTTCGCGGAGCGGGAGCGGCAGGTCGCGGTACGGGCGCGCGAGGGGCTCGCGGACCTCGGGTATGACGCCGCCGCCCATGCGAAGGCCGAGGACCGGGTGCGGGAGCTGGCGCCCTTCGAACAGCGATTCCAGGCACTGCTGGTGGCGGAGAAGGAGCGGGCCGGCATCGAGGACCAGATCGGTCTCGTGGAAGCGGACCTGGCGCGATGCGAGCGGGCCATCGAGACCGAGACGAAAGCGAAGGAGCAGGCGGCCGCGGCCGTGGCCATCGCCGAGGATGTGCGGCCGAGACTGGAGGAGGCCACGGCGAAGCTGGCTGAGGTGCGCCAGCGGCTCGGCCGCCTGCGCGAGGAGCTTGGAGCCGCCGACTTCCGTGTGAAGCAGCTGCTCAACCTTGAGGCGCAGGTCGAGCTGGAACGGTCGCTCCTGGAGGCGAAGCGGGAAGAGGCGGTCACGTACCGGGAGTTGGAAGCAGCGTTCGGGCGGGACGGTGTGCAGACGATGCTCATCCAGCAGGCGCTGCCGGAGTTGCAGGAAGAGGCGAACCGGCGGCTCGACCAGATGACCGGCGGGCGGATCTCGGTGCGGCTGGACACCCACAAGGAGCAGCAGTCGGGGACGATGGTCGACAGCCTGGAGATCCTCGTGAGCGACGATGCGGGGACGCGCGACTACGCGATGTACAGCGGCGGCGAAGCGTTCCGGGTGGATTTCGCGCTCCGGATTGCGCTGGCGCGGTTGCTGGCGAAGCGCGCGGGCGCGGAGCTGCCGACGCTCATCATCGATGAGGGATTCGGGTCGCAGGATGCGGAGGGGATCGACCGGCTGGTGGAGGCGATCAACGCGATCAGCGGCGTGCATGCGGCCGGGCCGGGCCCTCTGCACGAACCGTTCGAGCTGATCCTCGTGGTGACGCATGTGGAGGAGTTGCGGGAGCGGTTCGAGCGGCGGATCGAGGTGACGAAGGACGCGGCGGGAGGGTCGCGGGTCCGGGTGGTGTGATTGCGTTGCCCGGGAGTGGGGGCGTTGCTAGATTGATGGGACGCGTGGCAGGGTAGCTCAGCCGGTCAGAGCGCACGACTCATAATCGTGAGGTCGGGAGTTCAAGTCTCCCCCCTGCTACCACGCGGCCTGCAATAGGCCACTGAAGCATGACCTCGCGAGCGCAGTTGGCCCCTCGTCTCGGCAATGAGGCTGGCCTTGGGCGAAGAACCCCGGCATGACGCCCCTTCCGGCGCCGGGCCGTACGATGGCACGTTGTAATAGCACCGAACGAACTACAGGATATGTGATTCCCCTGGTTATCCCTACAACTCAGATAGTCGCCAATCGCAGAACAGGACAGACGACTGCCATCAGATCCGTGGCAGGTGGTGAAGTCACCGAAAGTTGAGCATGTAAATCGAACAGAGCCGGACCTGCCTCCGGTCGATCCGTTGCAGTACAGCGATGAGCCAATAAGTGAGCATGTTTGTCGCGCACCATCCGGTCCGTTGCAGAAGGTGCTTGACCCAAGATTGCTGCACGTCCACGAGCCGGCGCTTCCACTGCATGTGACGATGGTTCCATAGTCGTAACACGTACTGCGACCCGCACCCGCGATCAGCGCGAATCCAACCGGTGTCGGGGTCCGCGTGGGCGTTCGAGTCGGTGTCCGCGTCGCGGTTGGCGAGGCTGTTGGCGGTCTTGTTGGTGGCCGTGTCGCAGTCGCGACCGCCGTGCCAGTTGGCGCGCTGAATGCATCACCCCTGCTGCCCACCGATCGAGACGGAACGGTCGCGGCACGAGTCGTCGCCGTACCCGTCGCCGTTGGCGAAGGGCCTGAGGGCACACGAGAACTCCCCGCAGAGACCGACATCGATGAGTTCTTGTCCGAAGGCCTCGCAGGGGTCACGGATGCGGTCGGCGTGGCTACAATCCCCCGCTCTTCGGTGAAAAACGTCGACCGCTGAGACCCGGCCCTACCTTCCGCAAGAAGCACACTGGTCAAGTACGCCACAGCGGCCAGCAACGCGACGACGGAGATGCAAAAGGGCAGCATTGGGCGAACGGAGCGACTTGGCTTCACCCTCAGGTTCCTCGCTCTCAGCCCCGGCTATCCATGGGCCGCACCGACCGACCCAACACGCCATGACGAAACCAACACGATGGGATACAGCCCGGCCCGCGGCATTCTAGCTGTAGCCGTCAACGCTGTCTTCCGTCCTGTGTCGAGAGGCGCCGAACCCGCTCGTTGGCCCGTCGCCGGACCCGCACCGCAACCCAGAACATACGGAAGGCCCCGGGTTAACCCGGGGCCTTCGTGTGTGTGCGGGCGGACTACATCGCGATTTCGAACGTCTCGGCGAGTTCGATGCTGCCGCCCGAGGCGAGGTGGGGGCAGCCCTTCGCCATGACGAGCGCGGCATCCATGTTCTCGGCCTCGAGGACGCTGTAGCCGGTGGCGGGGTCGGCGGCGCCGCCTTCGATGGTGCCCTCGCTGGTGATGGTCCAGTGGCGGGAGATGGGGTTCCCGGCGTCGGCGACACCGGTACCGAGGCTGGCGAACCAGTCGGTCCATGCCTGCATGACCTTCGCGCCCTCCTCCTGGGACATCTCGGCGGAGCCGTCGCTGCCGCCGTGGTAAACCAACAGGTACTTAGCCATATGCCTTCCCTCCGAGTGGTGATTGGCATGGGAGTATACGCGTGGCGAGCAAAGGGCGGATGAAGGACGGAAAAGGCGGTGCTTCCATCCTCATGGAGCCCGGCGCCGCCCGGGAGCGCGCGAACGCCCTGCGCGGTAGGCACGGAGCGTGGGCGCGTGCGCCGCGAACGGTTTCGGCCGGGCGATGCGCTGCGAGAGGTAGATGCCCGAGTGGCCGCTCGCGAGGTAGGACGCGAAGCAGGCAATGGCCAGGTACGGCGCCGCCGCCGCGCCGAAAAGTTCGATACCCATGACGGTGCAGGCGAGCGGGGTGTTCGCGGCGCCGGCGAACACCGCGACGAGCCCGGCGCCGGCGAAGAGCCCGGCGGGGGCATGCATGAGCGCCGCCAGGCGGTTGCCGAGAGCGGCCCCGATGAAGAAGAGCGGGGTCACTTCGCCCCCCTTGAAGCCGCTGCTCACGGCGACCGCGGTGAAAAGCAGCTTCCACCACCATGCCCAGGCAGAGGCGCCGCCCGGCTGGAAGCTGGAGACGATGGTCGTGGCGCCGGGGTCCGGGGATGTGACGCCGAGGCCGAGGTAATCGCGGGAGCCGGCGACGAAGACCAGCGCGATGATAACGATGCCGCCCACGACCGGGCGCAGGAGCGGAATGGGGATAGCCCGGCGCCAGGCCGCCGCCATGCCGTGCGCGAGCTCGGCGAAGAGCAGCGCGGCGAGCCCGAAAACGATGCCGGCGAGGGCGGTCCTGGCGAGGAGCGCGGCGGTGAAGGGGAGTGCGGCCTCACCGATGGCTCCGATGTGGTAGGCAGTGTGGTGTGCGCCCCAGGCCGTGGCTGTGAAATCGGCGGCGACGGCGGCGTAGAGGACCGGCACGAGGGCGGCGTATTCGAAGCGGCCAATGGCCAGGACCTCGATCGCGAAGATGGCCCCGGCGATCGGGGTTCCGAAGACGGCCCCGAAACCGGCGGCGATCCCGGCCATGAGCAGCGTGCGAACCCGGGCGGGCGAAAGGGACACCGTTCGGGCAAACGCGGCGGCGATGCCCCCACCCATCTGCACGGCCGTCCCTTCGCGGCCAACGGGAGCGCCGAAGAGATGCCCGCCGACGGTGGTGAGGAAGATGAGCGGCACGATGCGCGGGGGAATGCCGCCGCCGGGTTCGTGGATTTCGTCGATGAGCAGATTGTTCCCGGCTTCGACGGAGCGGCCGAAGCGGTGGTAGAGCGCGGCGCTGGCGAGTCCCGCCGCCGGGAGCAGGAACAGGAGCCACGGGTTTTCGAAGCGCTCGCGGGTCACGCGATCGAGCGACCACAGGAAGAGGGCAGCGGCCGAGCCGGCAGCGGCGGCGACGGGAGTGACGAGCACGAACCACGTGACCAGGTATCGCACGGCGGCCGCGAACCTGCCGGGATCTGCGCGAAGGGGAAGCGGGATATGGCGGGATGGCATGGGCACGGGCTCCTACGGAATCGTAGGAGTCATCAGCTCCCGGGGAAGCCCGGGGCGGTTTACGGCAGGACCCCATCGCCGGAGTGCGAACGCTACCGGGGATGGCTGCCGTGGGCAAGCGGCCATGGCGGCCAGGCGCGCCAGAACGCCGTCCCGGGAGGGCCGCTCGCGAGGCGGTCGATGATCGCGCTCGCGCATTCGGCCGGCGACCGTTCGGAGGTGTCGAATTCGATGTCATACAGGCCGGGAGTGTGGGCTTCGCGCTGCCAGCGAAGGACGGGCTCGGTAGTCGCTTCGCCGGCTTCGGCCGAAAGGTAGCCGGCGTCGCGACGCCGCTGGAGGATGACTGGCAGCGGGCAATGGACGCCGGCGAAGAGCACCGGCAGCCCGGCGAGCCTCAGCGCGCCATCCCGGTGGACGCCGAGCGGTCGCGGGTAGGCGTCGTGGCCGGAGAGGTCCATGGCGACGTTCAGGCCATGGCGGGCGTGGGCGGCGACGGAGTCGTAGAGCGCGGCGAAGTGGGCGCGAATGAAAGGTTCAAGGTCGGGGCGCTCGCCGCCGGGGCGGAGGCCGACACCGGGGAGGAAGTGCGCCGGGGTCATGCGCATGGCGGCATCGACCCCGAGGGTAATCCACGGGCTGCCGGGCGCGTCCTGGAGGGCGCGGGCGATGCTCGTCTTCCCGGCGCGAGGAGGCCCGTTGAGGATGACGACCTCGCCCGTTGCCACCGCCGTTAGCTCCATCGCGGCCACCCCCTTCGTTCAGTCGAGCGAGGCTTCGAGGACGTCGAGGACGGCGTCGATGTCGTCGAGCGAGCGGGGACGCCAGGCGCCGCCGATGCCGGGGAGGATATCGATCCATGCCGGCTCGCCCAGGAATGCGAGGATGCGGCGCACGGCGCGGAACTCCGCATCGACATCGGCGCGGAGGCCGAAATCGGCGTCGCGGGTGAATTCGAGGGCGGCCTCGGGGGGCGACCCGTAGAGCGCGCGGAAGTCCTCATGGAAGTAGCCATCGAGGAAGGTAGCGAGCGCGGGGAAGTCCGCGGCCGTGGGCTGCGCGGCCATCAGCGGTCCTCCGGGTAGCTGGTGAGGACATACCAGCCGGACCCGGCCCACTTGAGGACGACGACAGCCGACTTCACCTCCTTCGGCGTGGAACTGCCCTGCCGGATGCTCCGGCCGACGGCGGTGGACATGGTCACGCGGAGCACCAGGTTCGGGTGCGAGGTCGACTTCTCCCAACTCGTGATCTTCGTGCGGTCGTTGCGGATGGCCTGGCCGACGGTGCGCTCGGCGATGTCCTGGTTGGTGTAGGTGGAGGCGGCGGAGATGTCGGGTTCGCGGCGAAGGCGGTCGCGGAGTTCGTCGTCGGTCTTGCCCACGTGCCGGGACAGCGTGTGGCCGCCGCGGGCTTCGTCGGCTTCGAGGTCGCGGCGGATCTCGCTCGCGGCTGTAGGCGTGCGTGTGGCTGTTGCCGCGGAGGGCGTGCGCGTGGAGGCGGTAGTGGCCGTGGGCGTCCTGGCGGGAGTGCGCGTGGCGCCGGGCGCACTGGTGGGTGTGCCTTCAGCATCCTCGCGGGCAGCGGTTTGTTCGGCGGCGACAAGGGCGTCGTCGTTGCCGCCGCCACCGGTGTCGAGGGCGGACGTCAGCCAGATCCCCACCACGAGAACGGCGAGCGCGACGAGGATTGGGATCAGGACGCGGAGACGCGACGGCACAGCGGCCAATATAGCGGCCGGGAACGGTGCGAGCCCTTCGCTACACGCCGAGGAAGCCGCGGACCTCGCGCAGGAAGGCGGCTGGCTGGTCGTGGTGGATCCAGTGACCGGCGTCCGGGATTTCGACGGTGCGAAGGCCTGCGATGTGGTTCTCAGGGGCGGGATGCTGGCGCCGCCGCGAGGCCGATTCGCCCCCGAGCAGAAGCAGCACCGGGCAGGTAATGGCCTCCCAGAAGGCCGGGAGCTCGCTGCGGCGCACCTCCATGGAGGTGCGGCCGTTGACCCAGAGGTCGTACTTCCAGATGTAGCCGCCATCGGCCGGCTTCGAGGCGTAACTGGCGAGGCCGGGGAGGATGCTGGCGGGCAACCGGGGGTTCGCTTCCTTCATGCGCTGCTCGGCGGCTTCGAGATCCGGGTAGACGCGGGGCTCCTGGGTTTCGAAGGAGCGAAGGCGGTCGCCCCAGCGGCGCACCCAGGCCGGACCGACGCGGTCCACTTCACCGGGATTGAGGGAGTGCGTGCCCTCGATCACGACGAGCGAGGCGAAGTGTTCGGGGTAGCTGCCGGCGGCAAGGAGCGACACGGAACCGCCGTAGGAATGGGCGACCACGGTGGCGGGCGAGCCCACGGTTTCGATCACGCGGACCAGGTCGAGGGCGTTGTCGGGGAGGCCGTAGTTGCCGCCCGGGGTCCAGCCGCTGTCGCCGTGGCCACGGAGGTCGAAGGCGACGACGTGGAAGTCATCGCGCAGGGCCTCGGCGGTGCGGTCCCAGGAGCGGGCGTGGTCACGGCCGCCGTGGACGAGCACGAGCGGCGGCGCGGATTCGTTCCCCCAGTCCCAGACGGCGATCGGCACGCGCTGGGATTCGAGGAAGCGCTGGACGGGTTCAGCGGTCATGCACACCTCGCGGGCGCTCCGTACGGGGCCGCCCCGACGGGGAAGCATGCCGCGCGCGGGCGCGAACGTCGACCCCGGGTCATTCGGGGAAGATCTGTGCGATGACAGCGCGCGTGAAGGCGGCCGTGGTGACGGCGCCGCCAAGGTCGCGAGGGAAGATTTCGAGGCCCAGGGTGCGGTCGACCGCCGCAGCGAGGCGGGAGGCGGCGTCCGCGAGGCGGGCATCGTCATGGCGGGCGGCGAGCCACTCAAGGAGCATCGCGGTGGAGAGGATCATGGCCGAGGGGTTGGCGATGCCCTGGCCGGCGATGTCCGGCGCCGAGCCGTGCGCGGCCTGCGCCATCGCCGTTCGGTCCGAGGCGTTGAGGGATGCGGCGAGCCCCAGGGAGCCGGTCAGTTCGCCCGCGAGGTCGGAGAGGATGTCGCCGAACATGTTCTCGGTGACGATCACGTCGAAATCGGCGGGACGGCGGACGAGGTGCGCGGCCATGGCATCGACGTGGACGTCGTCGAGGGCGATGCCGGGGTAGCGTTCGCCGGCTTCGCGGCAGATGTCGCGGAAGAACGCGGTGGCAGCGAGGACGTTCGCCTTGTGCACGATGGTGACGTGCCGGCGTCGCCGCCCGGCGAGTTGGAAGGCCGCGTGGGCGATGCGTTCGATGCGGCCGCGGGTGAAGACGCCCATCGTGATCGCGACATCGGCCGTGGGCATGAATTCGCCCGTGCCGGCGAAGGTGTTGCGGTCGGCGTAGAAGCCCTCGGTGTTTTCGCGAACGATGACGAGGTCGGCGGCGCGCACGGTGGCGGGCACGTTCCGAAAGGTGCGGGCGGGACGGATGTTGGCGTAGAGGTCGAAGTGTTTGCGCAGGGCGCCGCTGGGATTCAGGGTCGCGCGGTGGGCAGGCGGGTAGGAAGCGTTGTCGTGTGGGCCCATAACCCAGCCGTCCAGGGTTTGGAGGGCCTCGACCGTGGAGGGCGGCAGCGCGGAACCGTGCGCGGCGATCGCGGCCAGGCCGACGGGCAGCGGCACCCATTGGACGGCGGTGTTGGCGCGGCGAAGAGCGGCATCGGCGGCGGCGATGGCCGCGGGCACGATTTCGGGGCCGATGCCATCGCCTTCGAGCACACCGAGCCTGAGCGTCACCGGGGGATTCTGCCACTGGCGAGGGCGGCGCGCACGGCTGATGCCCGGGCCGTGGCGCGGGTCGAGCGAGGTCCGTAGGATGCGCGCCACGCAACGTCGCCAGGGAGGCAACCATGGCATCAGGTCCGCTCGCGGGGATCCGCGTGCTGGAATTCACTCAGATCATCGCCGGTCCGTTCGCGTGCATGATGCTCGCGGACCAGGGCGCCGAAGTCATCAAGGTCGAGCCGCCGGGCGGGGAGCCGTGGCGCATCTACGGCCCGTTCATGCCGCTGGAATCGAAAGTCTTCCAGTCGCTCAATCGCGGCAAGGACTCGCTGGTCCTTTCGGCGGGCGACCCGCGGGCGCAGGAAATCGTGCACCGGCTGATCCCGACCGTCGATGTCGTCGTCATCAACTACCGGCCGGACGTGGCGAAGCGGCTGAACATCGACTACGACACGCTCAAGGCGATCAGGCCCGACCTCATTTATGTCGATATCACCGCATTCGGGCGGAAGGGGCCGTGGGCTTCGAAGCCCGGATACGACATCGTCGTGCAGGCGGTGACGGGGCTCATGGCCGCGGACGCCAAGCTCGGGCCCGGCGGCAAGCCCGAGGTGGTGACGGCGACGGCGGTGGCCGACTACGCGACCGGGCTCACGGTGGCGTGGGCGGTGACGTCGGCGCTGTTCCACCGGGAGCGGACGGGCGAGGGCCAACTCGTGGAAGCGAGCCTCATGGCCACGGCGCGGGCGGTGCAGGGAAGCGCCGTGATGGAACTGCCCGTGGCGGATGAGACGCTGCGAAACAAGCTCCGGGACAAGCGCCGCGAGATCCATGCGCAGGGCGCGACGTACGAGGAGATGCTCGCGGTATCGCGGACGCAGCGGCAGGCGCCGAACATCTACTACCGCACGTACCGCACGAAGGACGGCGCGATTGCGGTGGGAGCGCTCTCGCCGTCGCTCTGGGCGAAGGTGCGGGCGGCCCTGGAGACGGAGTTCCTCGGGCAGGCCGACCCGAACTACGACATCCTCAACCCGGAGTACGTGGCCTGGGCGACGGAGCAGGTGGCGGCGATCGAGGAGCATGTGGCCTCGAAGGCGACGGACCACTGGATCAAGCGCTTCGAGGACCACGGCGTGCCGGTGGGGCCGGTGCTGTTCGCGGACGAGATGTCGGCGCACCCGCAGGTGGTGGCGAACGAGTACATGGTCTCGCTGGAGCACGAGCTTTCGGGGCCGCAGCAGATGGTGGCGCCGATTCTCAAGTTCCACGCTTCGCCGATGGCGGCCCAGGGGGCATCGCCCGCGCTGGGCAGGGACACGCTGAAGTGGCTGGAGCAAGCCGGGTACGGCGAGGACGAGATCGGAACGCTCTACGCAGACGGGGTCGTCGGCTAAGCACGGCGGCCCGCCAGGGAACCTGGAGGAAATGATGGAAACTCTGACATTCAAGCACTACACGGTGGCGGTGCACGACCTCGAAGCATCGGTGGAGAACTACAAGGCACGCTTCGCGATGCAGCCGACGGGCGAGAAGGCGTTCAACCGGATCGGGAACTTCGACTTCGTGCCGATGGGGTACGAGGGGAAGACCTTGATGCACCTCATCTGCCCGGTGAGCGACGAGAGCCCCATCGCGCGGCTGATGAAGGAGCGGGTGAACCCGTTCAACCCGCACGGCGAAGGGATCTACCTGCTGGCGTTCGATGCGGCGGACACGGATGCGTTCACCAAGCAGGTCGAGGCGGCGGGGGGCCGGGTGACGCGCGGCGCGCCGGGCACGACGAACGTCTGGGTGCACCCGACGGCTTCGAACTTCGTGCTCATGGAAGTGTTCCAGAACCCGGCATAGGGAGTTGCCCGGGCAGCCACTCCGGCGAGTAGACTCCGCGCCACCACCGCGCGGAGCTTCGCCATGCCGTTCATCACCGTTCGCGACCTGACCGTGTACTACGAGATCCACGGTGAGGGTCCGCGGCTGCTGTACATCACGGGGACCGGGGGCGACCTGCGACGGAAGCCGAGCGTGTTCGATGGCCCGCTCCCGGCGCACTACACGGTGCTGTCGTACGACCAGCGGGGGCTGGGCCAGACGAGCCGGCCGGACGCGGTGTACACAATGGCCGACTACGCCGACGACGCGGCGGCACTGCTCGATGCGCTGGGCTGGGAACGGTGCCTGGTGATGGGTGTGTCGTTCGGGGGGATGGTGGCGCAGGAGTTCGCGCTGCGGCACGGCGAGCGCATCAAGCGGCTGGTGCTGGCGTGCACCTCGGCGGGCGGGGCGCACGCCTCGTACCCGCTGCACGAATTCCACGGGATGGAGCCCGCGGCGCGCGCGGCGGCGAACCTGCTGGTTTCGGACACCCGGAACGCGGCCATCAAGGAGCGCGACCCGGGCCGCTTCCAGGCGATGGTGGACGACGCGGTGGCGCTGGCATCGGTGGGCGCGAACGAGCCGGGACGGATGGAGGGAGCCGGGCGCCAGTTGGAAGCGCGGCGCCACCACGACACCTATGACCGGCTGCCGTCGCTGTCGATGCCGGTGTACATCTGCGGGGGGAAGTACGACGGCATCGCGCCGCCGGAGAACCTGGAGACGCTGCAACGGCGCATCCCCGGGTCGCGGCTGGAGTTCTTCGAGGGTGGCCACCTGTTCCTGCGGCAGGACCCGGCGGCGATGGCGGGCGTCATCCGCTTCCTGGGCGAGGCGTAGGCGTCAGGGCCGGAGGCCGCGGACGGCCATCTCGGAGAGGTCGGCGATGATGTCGTCGATGGAGCGTGCGCCTTCGCGGCGGTACCAGCGGGGCACCCAGTTGCACATGCCGAGGATGCCGCGGGCGACGGTGCCGGGGTCGACGCCGGCGCGGAAGGCGCCGGATTCGATGCCTTCGCGGATGATGCGCACCCAGATGCCGCCGTAGCGGTGGTTGAGTTCGCGGATGTCGTCGCGGGCGTCGCCGTTATCGGTGCCGCGGCCGGGTTCGGTGAACCAGTTGCGGGACTCGGGGTAGTTGGTCTCGAGGTAGTGGAGGTGCTCGCGGATGGCGTGCCGCAGCTTCTCTTGCGGGGGTTCGGCGGAATCGGCGATTTCATCGAGGGCGGCGTTGATGGCCATGAGGCGGCGGCGCTGGACGAGGAAGAGCAGCTCCGCCTTGCTGCTGACGTGGTAATAGAGGCTCCCCTGGAGGACTCCGACCTCGGCGGCGATGTCCTCCATGCTGGCCGAATCGAAGCCTTTGCGCGCGAAAACGCGGGCGGCGGCTTCGACGAGCTGGTCGCGGTCTCGGATCTTCGTCACAGGGCCCTCCGTGGCACCGCCAGCGATTGTACGTGCAGAATGCGCGTTCGTTCCCGCTTGACGCGGCGTGTGCGATCACAATAATCAAACCGCGTTCGAATCAAACGTCAATTGATTCCGGCGCGGCCACGAGGAGGGCACGTGAGCGACTACACGGTAAAGGACAAGGTAGCCGTCGTCGGCATTGCTGAGACGACGTACTACAAGCGGGGCGGCGCTCCAATCAGCGAAATGCAGTTGACCCTGCAGGCGATCATCGGGGCGGCGCAGGATGCGGGCATCGATCCGCGCCAGATCGACGGCTTCGCATCGTATAGCAACGACCGGAACGACCCGCCGCGGCTGGCGGCGGCGCTCGGCTGCGAGGATGTGAGCTTTTCGAACATGTTCTGGGGCGGTGGCGGCGGCGGTGGGTCGGGCGCGATGGCGAACGCCTGCGCGGCGCTGGTGGCGGGCTATTCGAAGTACGTGGTGGTGTACCGAGGGCTGGCGCAGGGGCAGTTCGGACGCTTCGGGCAGGGTACGCAGGCGAAGACGGTCTCCGGGGCGCCTGCCTACACGGCGCCGTACGGGCTGATGTCGCCGGCGCAGTCGTTCGCGATGCGGGTGCAGCGCTTCATGCACGAGCACAATGGTGGGCACGCGGCGCAAAAGGCGATTTCGTTGACGTCATACGCGCACGCCCAGCGAAACGCCCGGGCGGTGATGCACGGCAGCCCGCTCAGCCCGGAGGCCTACGACGGCGCGCGCTGGATCGTGGAGCCGTTCCGGCTTTTCGACTGCTGCATGGAGAACGACGGCGCGGCGGCGGTCATCCTCACGACGGTGGAACGGGCACGGGACCTTCGCCAGAAGCCGGCGATCGTGATCGCGGCGTCGCAGGGTTCGGATTACCGGCAGGCGGCGCCCGCGCACAACGCGCCCGACTACGCGACCTCGAACTTCAAGACGGTGGCGAAGCGGCTGTGGGGCATGGCGGGCATCAGCCCGAAGGACGTGGACGTCTGCCAGTCGTACGAGAACTTCACGGGCGGCGTGATGATGAGCCTGGTCGAGCACGGGTTCTGCGGGCCGGACGAGGTCGATGACTTCATGACGACGGAGAACTTCCGCTTCGACGGCGGGAAGCTGCCGCTGAACACGAGCGGCGGGAACCTGGCGGAGTGCTACATGCACGGGCTGGAGCTCATCACGGAAGCGGTGCGCCAGGTGCGGGGTACATCGACCGCGCAGGTGAAGAACGTCGACATCTCGATGGTGTGCTCGGGCCCGATGGTGCAGCCCGTGAGCGACCTCATTCTGCGGGCTTAGGAGGCTGCGATGACGAGCAACACAGCGACCACGGAGAAGGCGTACCTGCCCGCGGGATTGCCGCTGCCGGCACCGGCCCCGGATGGGCTGGACCAGGGATTCTGGGACGCGGCGAAGCAGCACGAACTGGTGGTGCAGCGCTGCACCAAGTGCGAGGCGTTCCAGTTCGGGCCAGAGTGGATCTGCCACCAGTGCCATTCGTTCGAACTCGGCTGGCACAAGGTCTCGGGCCGGGGCCGCATCTACAGCTGGGAACGGGTGTGGCACCCGGTGCATCCCGCGCTGAAGGGCGCATGCCCCTACCTGGTAGTGCTGGTCGAACTGCCGGACGCCGGCAACGTGCGCATGGTGGGCAACCTGCTCGGAGACCCGATGCAGGAGGTCGTGATCGGGTCGGAGGTGGTGGCCGAATACGAAGACCACCCGGAGGCCGATATCGCGCTCGTGCAGTGGCGAGCGGTGTAGGCGGGTACCGCTGACGACTTGCGGCGAGCCCGTGGCCATGTGGTCACGGGCTCGCTGTTTCGGATTAGATTCCGCTGCCGCCGGAGATGGTGAGGATGGCGCCCGTGGTGAAGCTCGACGCGGCGCTGGCGAAGTAGAGTGCCGCGCCGACCACTTCATCGGGCTGGCCGCCGCGGCGGAGGGGGATGGTGGTGGCGGCGCGGGCGTTGAAGGATTCCATGTCCCAGGCCTTCGAGATGTCGGTGAGGAATGGCCCGGGGACGATGCAGTTCACGCGGACCTTCGGAGCGAGCGCCTTCGCGAAGCCAAGGGTCATGTTATTGAGGCCGGCCTTGGCGGCGCCGTAGGGGATGATGTCGGCGCCGGAATGGTAGGAGGCGGTGCTGGAGACCATGATCACCGAGCCGCCTTCGCCTTCGGCCATGCGGGTGCCGACGATGGAGGTAAGGCGGAAGGGGCCCTTGAGGTTCACATCGAGGACCTTGTCGTAGAGGGCTTCGCTGACATTCGCGACGTTGTCGTAGAGGGGCGACATGCCGGCGTTGTTGACGAGCACATCGACGCGGCCGAAGCGGGCGTAGGCGGCCTCGGCGAGGTGCTCGACCTGGTCCCATTCACCGACGTGGCAGGCGACGGGGAGGGCGGCGCGTCCGGTGGTCCTCTCCACCTCGGCGGCGAGCTCTTCGCAGGAATCGAGCTTGCGGCTGGCGATGACGACATCGGCACCGGCGGCGGCGAAGGCGAGAACCATGGAGCGGCCGAGACCGCGGCTCCCGCCCGTAACAAGGGCGACTTTGCCGGAAAGATCAAAGAGCTGGTTAGCTTCCATGGGTCGCCATCATAGGCGGGCGGCGGGCGGGACGCCGGTGCCGGCGGCGAGCGAAACCGGCTACACTCCGCCCACTTTCGCACGACAGAGGCCGCATGAACGACCGCCCGCTCTTCATTCGCAACGCGACCGTGTTCGATGGAACGGGCAGCCCGCCGCAGCCGGCGACGAGCGTGCTGGTGGAAGCGGGCCGCATCGCGGCGGTCGCGCCCGCAAGGCAGCTGCCCGCCCCGGCAGGAGCCGAGGTCATCGACGGGACCGGCCGGTTCGTGATGCCCGGGCTCATCGACATGCACGTGCACGTGGAACTGAGCGGCGGCGAGGACGCGCTGCCGGCGTGGCTCGGGACGGGTGTGACGAGCGTGCGCGATGTCGGTGGCGCGCCGGCGAACCTGGTGCCCCTGCGCGACGCGATCGACGCGGGGGAGAAGGTGGGGCCGCGCGTATTCACCTATGGGCCGCTGCTCGACGGCATCCCGGCTATCTTCGGGAGGGCGGCGGGAGCGCTCGCGCCGCGGGGTGGGACGGAACCAGACAGCCTCACCTGGCTCATCCCCGACGCGGCGACGGCCGAGCGCGCGGTGGACGAACTGATCGCGCACGGGGTGGATGGCTTCAAGCTGTACGCGGGGCTCCGGCCGGACCTGGTGCGGCTGTTCATCGAGCGGATCGGGGGGCGGCTGCCGGTGACGGGCCACCTCTCGCGCACGTGGGCCTCGGAGGCGATTGAGGCGGGCATCGACTGCCTCGAACATGTCCACGCGACCATCTACCAGGACATCGTGCCGCCGGAGTACCGGCACCCGCGCGAAGAGGGGAACGGTTTCATCCCGAACTACTGGACGTGGCTGAACACGGGCTGGGCGAACGCGGACCTCGGAGCGGACTACGTGCGGCGGTTCGTGGAGCTGCTGGTGAGCCGGGGCGTGGCGCTTTCGCCGACGACGGTGCTCATCACGGGAGGGATGGCGACGCACGAGGCGCTGGAGGAGCCGGGGCTGAGGTACACGCCGAAGGGGCTCGCGGACCGTCGCGCGGCGCAGATGGAGCAGATGCGGCGGATGCGCGAAGAGGCCGAAAAGGCGGGCACACCGCTGCCGCCGCCGATGTCGCTGGAGGGGCCGGATAGCGAGACCGGGGTGCGCGCACGGGCGAACCAGTTGGAGTTCCTGCGGATGGTGTTCGACGCGGGCGGCACCGTTGTGCCCAGCACCGATGTGGGTGCGGCGCCGAACCAGGTCCCGGGCTTTTCGCTGCATCGCGAGCTGGCGCTGTTCGTGGAGGCCGGGATACCGGCGGCGGACGTGCTCCGGCTCGCGACGCACGGTGCGGCCACGGTGCTGCGCAAGGCGGACGAAATCGGGAGCGTCACGGTGGGGAAGCGCGCGGACATGCTCGTGCTGACGAACGACCCGCTCGAGGACATCCACGCGACGCGCTCCATCGACACCGTCATCAAGGAAGGCGTGGCCTATGCGCCGCAGCCGCTCCTGGAGCGGGCGGTCGCGGGGGCCTGAAACGCATGAGGCCCGGCGAATCGCCGGGCCTCTGTCGTGGCGTCGAACGGCGGGTTAGCGGTCCCAGAATTCGACCGTGCCGAAGCCACGGACGGAGGGCTGGCCGTCCTGGTTGACGATGAAGAGTTCGAGGTCGGCGCGGCGCTTGCCGTCCTCTTCGTACACGCGGGCCACGGTGCCGCCGATCTGGATGGTGCGGCCCTGGACATCGGGCCGGCGGTGCGCGGCGCGGATGGCGCGGACGTAGCCGGCATCGCCCAGCCAGCGTTCGACGGCACCGTAGAGGATGCCGACCTTGAGCGGGCCGGGGACGAGCATGCCGGGCATGCCCTGGGCCTTCGCCGCCTCTTCGGAGAAGAAGAATGGGGGTGCGGTCTTCGAGTTGCCGAAGTAGTTGCGGACGTGTTCGGCGCCGGGCGTCATTTCGCTGACGGGGATCTCGTCGCCTTCCTTGAGTGTCGCGAGGTCGATGGTCATCGCCGCTCCTCCGCGCCAGCGGGGTCATAGTGCATGAGGGTGCTGGCGGTGCGGCCGACGATCTCGCCATTCAGGCCGCGGAACTCCTGCTCGCTGCGGACATAGAGGCCGTGCCCGAACTGGCCGCCTAGGCGTTCGCTGATGTCGGCGATGCGGGAGCGGGCCATCAGCCGTTCGCCGAGGACGAGGGGGCGTTCGATGGCGAACTCGTTGGAGACGAGGACGGACTTCGGGAGGAGGTTCGGAATACGAATGTTGTCGCCTTCGGGCATGAGGCCGGTGAGGACGAAGCCGGGGACGATGCCACCTTCCTCGAGGGAGGGCACTTCGCCACCGTAGACGCCGACGGCGCGGCGCACGGCCTCTTCGCTGACGATGGCCTCGCGGGATTCGGTGGCCTGGCCCACGAGGGCGCGGATCTCATCGGTGAGGAGTGATTGGTCTGCCATTGGCACGAAGCCTACCTTCGGCCGCTTCGCGGGACAAACTCAGGGGATGGCGGCGGCGCGGGGGGCGGGCCCGACGGTGAAGGTGCGCTCTTCGCTCCAACCGCCGGGCGCGGTGCCGATGTAGGTGCGGACCTTCCAGTGCCAGGTGCCGGCCATGTTGTTGGCGAAGGTGCTGAGCTCGGCGTGGTAGGCCGTGCCGCCGGAGAGCTTCGTCACGACGGGCGTCTCGGAGCCGGCCGGCATGATCCAGAGCTCGTACCCGGTGACGCCGGGGCACGGGGACCATGAGATGTTCAGCCAGCCGCCGGTCTCCACGGGGTCGATGAGCGCGGCATCGATGGGTGTGCGGGGGGCGACGCGGCAGAGGTAGGTGCTCTCGGTGGGGAGCGCGCAGGTGAGGTCGGGGTGGGGCAGGACGCCGGCGGTGGGCATAAACCAGGAGACGAGGCCGCGGCTCTCCTTCGCGACCTGGTGGAGGCCGGTGCCATCACGCTTCACGGCCCAGAGCGCCTTGCCCGAGCCGCGCTCAAGCAGCACCCACTTCGCATCCGGGGCCCAGGTGGCGACGCGGGTGAAGTCGCCCGCTTCGTCTTTCGGCGGTGTATAGATGACGACGTTGCCGGTATCCTCGACGCGGTAGACCTCGCCCACATCGCCGACGCCGAGCTGTTCACCGTCCATGGAGTAAACCTGGGGCTGGCCGTAGATGAGGACGCGGGGTGATTCGAGGACGGCGAGCGGCTCATCGACGTTGCGGCGGAAGTCGATTTTGCGCCAGCCGGTGCGCTGCACTTCCGGGGTGTTGTAGGCGATGGTGTCGGCATCGAGCCAGGAGATGTAGGAGACGCCGTGGCTGGTCGAAGGGCAGTACGGCTGGCCGGCGGGTACGCCCGCGGGCGTGACGCGCGCGATGCAGCCGGCCTTGTCCACGTAGGCGATGATGCCCGTGGAATCGAGCGGCCGGGCGGCGGCCGGGACCGTCGCGGGGTCGCTTTCGCCGCCTCCAGAACAGGCGCCCATGGCCAGGCTGGCCGCGACAGCGAGCGCGGCGAAGCCCAACCAGCGCCCCGCCCCACGCACCAGTCGTGTCACTCCCTTACCTCCGGGATCGAGCGTAGAGGCATGGAGGGAGGCAAGCCGCCGCCGTTCGGGGGCAGGAGCGGCGGCCGTTCGGCCGTGGCGAGGTCAGGCGCCTTTCCCCGGGTTTACCACGAGTTCGATGGAGAGCTCAATCTCGGGCTTGAGGGTGTTCTTCACGAAGCAGCCCCGTTCGGCGAAAGGCAGGAGCGCGCGGACATCGTCCTCCGGGGCGGGGCTCCAGACCTGGAGTTCGATGGCGATGCGCTCGATGTACTTCGTCTCGTTCGCGGCGATCCAGCCTTCGATGCGTTCGATGGCGACGTTCTTGCGGCGCGCCGAGAACTGGAACGAGATGGTGAGGCAGGAGAGGAGCGCCCCGAGGAAGGATTCGACGGGGGAGGGGCCGGCGTTCGTGCCGCCCTTCGCCACCGCCTCATCCAGCACCCAGGCGTGGTCCCGGCCGGTGACTTCGATGCGGTAGCTGTTGCCTTCGGCGAGGTTGGTGAGTTCGCGTTCGTTCATCGGTGACTCCCCTGCGGTTCGGTGATGAAGCCGGGGCAGCGCGTGCGCCGCCGCCGGCTCATTCCGGACATTCGGCGAATGGCGTCAGACAGGGACGCCGTGGGCATGGACGAGGTACTTCATAGCGCCCTTGAAGGCCTTGAAATCGAGCGCGATGTGCGCCAGCGTGAGCGCGACCGCGGCGACGCAGATCCACCAATGGATGTCGCCCCATTGACGGGTGGTGTAGCCCCACAACATCTCGCGTTGCCCGCGTCCCGGGCCGGTCGGAGTGAAGCCGGCCGGGTCCCAGAGGAGGATGCCGGTGAGCGTCGCGGGCAGCCACGCGAGCACGAGAGCGATATCCACGACGGCCCGCGCCCAGATGCGAAGCCGTGTGTGGAGCGGCCTGCGGGCCGCGGGGCGGACGAACTTCGCGGCGGCGGTTTCTTTCATGGTCATCGCTGCGCTCCTGGTCCCGGTGGGGATAAGGCGACCGTATCGTACCCCGGGGGGGTATGGCAGGGCCGGTGGTCCCCGTGCGGGCGGTACGGATGGCTACCGTTCGGCGGTGCCAACCGTCGTGAGTGCGCGAACGAGCCGGTCCCGGGCCTCGGTGGCGGCTTCGGCCAGGCCATCGGCGGTGAAGGCGGCGGCGATCATGCCCGGGTCCTGGAGGACGACGGTGGTCACCCCCGCGGGCTCTTCGTAGATGGCGAGTCCGCAGGGGAGGAAAGCGCCGACGTGGGGGTCGGCGCTCATGGCGCGATGCGCGATGGCGGCGTTGCAGGCGCCGAGGATGCGGTAGGGCTTCGTTTCGATGCCGAGCTTCGCCCGGAGCGTGGCGGTGACGTCGACCTCAGTGAGGATGCCGAAGCCCTCGGCCTGGAGGGCAGCCCGGACGGCGGCCTCGGCCTCGGCGAGCGGGGATTCGATGCGATAGCTGATGGTGGGTTCCATGGGTGACTCCTTTTCGCGGATTCAGATGAGGTCGGCGGCGCCGCCATCGATGACGGCGGTCACGGGGACGCCCTTCGCCTGGAGGAAGCTGGCCACCGTCGAGGCGCGCTGGCCGCTGGCACAGACGACCAGCGTGGGCTCGCGGGCGAGGCCGTCGATCCAGCCGGGTAGCTGGTCGATGGGGCGGCGAAGGGCGCCGGGGAGCGGTGTCTGATCCTGTTCGTGGGCATAGCGAACGTCGATGACCGTGGCCGCGTTACGGGCGATGGTCGCGCGCGCCTCGGCGATGGTGGCGACGGGGACGGTGCTGGTGGCGCCGGCCCAGGTGTCGAAGGGCAGGGCGCCGCGCACCTGCTCGTAGCCGATGCGGAAGAGGTCGATAGTGGCCTCCTCGGCGTCCACCGGGGCAGTGGAGACGAGTGCCAGGTTGCTGTTGAAGGGGAGCAGCCAGCCAACGTAGGCGAGCATGGCGTCGCTCGCTTCGATGCTGAGGGTGCCGGGGACGTGGGTCGCGGCGTAATCGGCGCGCGGGCGGATGTCGACGACGGGCACGCCTTCGTGAAGGAGGTGTTCGAGCGCGTCCGGCGTGAGCGGCGCGGGCCGCGGCGGTTCGCCGAACACCCGCGGGCCCTGGCGGTTCAGCGGCGCCATGTGGCGGTAGTAGCCCGGGATCGGGGGCCGCGTGCCGAGATGAAGCGCGCGAAAGACTTCGAAGCTGGGGGAGAGGAGCACGGGGTTGCGTCCGCGTTCGACTTCGAGGGCAGCGCGACGCTCCATGCCCGTGCCGGTTGAACTGCAGAACGAGCCGGCGCCGTGCGTGGGGAGGATCTCGGCGTCGCCCGTGAGCATGGCGGCGAGCCGGTGACCGGTCTCCCACTGGAGGCGGGTGAGCTCCTCTTCGTGGTCCGGGCCGAGGAGGTCGCTGCGGCCGGCGGCGGCCATGAGGAGCGCGCCGCCGGTGAATGCGCCGCGTGTGGCGCCGTCCTCATCGATGGCGAGGTAGGCGGTGTGTTCGTAGGTGTGGCCCGGTGCGGCGACGGCGCGCAGGGTCGCGTTCCCCACGCGCAGGGCATCGCCGTCGCTGACGGGGCGATGCGGGAACTCGAGCTTGCCACCGGCCGGGGCAACGATCTCGGCGCCGAGGGCGGCGAGTTCGCGGCCGCCGGAGATGTAGTCATTGTGGACGTGGGTTTCGAAGACGAAGCGGATCGTGGCGCCCAGTTCGGCCGCGGCGTCGAGGTAGGGACGCACGTCGCGCTGGGGGTCGACGACGGCGGCCGTTTCGCCCGAGACGACGAGGTAGGAGGCATCGCCCAGGGCGCTGGCAAGGAACTGGCGGATGATCACGGTGTGTCTCCATGGCCTGATTGAGGCGAGCGCGGGCGCCGCGCCTGGCAGTAGCTTGCACCATTGAACGGCCCTCCCCACGCGGGCGCCACGGGACAAAGGTTCAAGACGCCGGTGGCGATCGGGACCAGCCCGAAAGCGGCGACCACCACCCCGGCCACACCACCCACGATAAACAGGCCAGTGCCGATGATCGCCGCGCCAAGGGCTGCCCGGGCGATACGCCCGCCCGTGGACGCCATGAAGGCGGTGAACCAGTTTCCCGAGCCTTCGCTCTCAGACAGCATGAGGATCCTCCATTGGGGAAGTGGGCGGGACGGCGGGGCGCCGTCCCGCGCGACGAATCAGTGGGCGAAGCGGACGTCCGGGAGCATCCGGTCGGCCCAGCGCGGGAGCCACCAGGCGCGGTCGCCGGCGAGGTAGAGCACCGCGGGGACCAGGACGAGCCGGACCAGGAAGGCGTCCACGGCGACCGCGGTCCCGAGGATGATGCCCATCTCCTTCATGGGAAGTGGGCCGGCGATGGCGAAGGTATAAAAGACGGCGATCATGACGCCGGCGGCGGCGACGATGGGGCGCCCGGTGTGGGCGAGGGAGCCGCGCACGGCCTCGGCGCCGTCACGCGAGCGTTCGTAGTGTTCGCGGGCGGAGGCGAGGAGGAAGACCGTGTAGTCCATCGAGATGGCGAACACGAGGGCAAAGAAGAAGAGCGGCGCCCAGCTTGTCAGGTAGCCCTGGCTTTCGAAGCCCATCGGGCCGGCCAGCCAGCCGTGCTGGAAAGCGAGTGCGCCGACGCCGAACGCGGCGCCCACCGACAGCAGGTTGAAGATGACGCCCGCCACGGCGATGAACACGGCCTGGAGGGCGAAGAGGAGCAACAGGAAGCCGAGGATGAGCACGGCGCCGATGACAAGCGGCGCCTTCGCGCTGAGGGTGGCATCAAGGTCGTGGTTTTCGGCGACGGGCCCGCCGACGAGCACCCCGGCGGGCAGGGCATCGCGCAGGCGGCCGATGAGTTCGAACGATGCACGGCTCGACGGGTCGGTGGTGGCGATGGCCTGCACCAGGCTGGAACCGCCGGCGCCGGGCTGCGGCGGGAAGGCCATGGCGATGCCATCGGTCGCGGTGAGGGTGGCGGCGACGCGATTCGCATCCTGCCCTGCGGGGACGATGACCTGGATTGGGCCCGGGCCACCGGGGCCGAAGCTCGCGGCGAGGGCGGAGTAGCCTTCGCGCGCCTGCTTGGACTTCGGCAGGACGTTGATGCCGGGCATGCCGGTTTCGAGGCCGAGGAGCGGCGCTGACATGCCGAGGAGGACGGCGGTCACTCCCACGGCGAGAATTGCGGCACGGGGCTGCAGGCGGTTGGCGAAGCGCTCCCAGGCGGGGCTGCGGTGTTCGCCCACGGAGTGCCAGGGCAGCGCGAGCCGGTTTATCCAGCCGCCCAGCGCGGCAGGCAGAAGCGTGAGCGCGGCGAGGAGGACGAACGCGACGGCGAGCATCATGCCGGCGGCCATCGAACGGAACGCCGGGATGGGCACAAGCAGCACGGCCGAGAGGCTGATGAGCACGGTGATGCCGCTAAACAGGACAGCTTTGCCGGCAGTATCCATGGTCACTGCCGCGGCCGTGCCCGGGTCGCCGGGGGTCGCGTGCAGGGCGCCGCGATAGCGGCTGACGATGAAGAGGGCGTAATCGATGCCGAGTGCGATGGCGAACATCATCGCGAAGTTGAGCGTCCAGATGCTCAGGTCGGTGAAGCGGGTGATGCCGTAGAGGACGCCCATGGCCGAGACGAGGCCCGCGCCGGCGAGCAGCAGCGGCAGCCCGGCGGCGGCCAGGGTTCCGAAGGCGAGCACGAGAATGACGGCCGTGACGGGCCAGGTGAGAAGCTCGGCCTTCATCATGCCGTCCTTGTTCACGGCGTTGAAGTCGGCCCAGAAGGCGGGCGAGCCCGTGAGCGCGACCATGACCTGGCCATCGCTGAGTTCGCCGATAGGCTCGTTCAGACGTTCGGCGGCACGCACGGCCTCGGTGGGGTCGACGAGGGCGCCGGCCTGGAGCATGACGGTGCGGCCATCGGGCCCGGGTTGTTCGACGACGGGGCCGAAGGATGGCTCCTGCGCGATGGCGGCCTTCGCGGCGGCGATCCGAGCCTGGAACTCCGGCGCCGAGGCGGGAAGCGTCGCGCTCTGGAGCACCACGGCGGCGGACTGGGACGAGAGGCCGCCGAACTCGCGGTCGATGACCTGGCGGGCGGCGAGGGAGTCGCTGCCGTTGACTTCCCACATCGCGCCGGAGAGGGCGTGTTCGAGGCGGGGCGCGAAGACGCCAAGGGCGAGGGCCATCACCGCCCAGGCGACGATGACGGTGCGGCGGTGGCCCTGGGCCCAGCGGCCGAGGCGTGCGAGCGGGGAGGGAGTGCTACTCATTCCTGCATACCTATCGAGCGATGAATTGGGGATGGAGATGGACGGGGAGGGTTTAACTGAGCGAGAAGATGCGGGCCTCCTCGGCCTTCTGCTCGCGGAGGCGGTTGCAAACGAGGTCGCAGAGGGTGGGGATGCTGGGGTCGGCAATGGAGTAGTAGGCGGCCGTGCCGGCGGCGCGGCGCGCGACGATGCCCTCGCCAAGGAGGACGCGGAGGTGCTTGCTAACGTTGGCCTGGGTGGTGTGGAGGCGTTCGACGAGTTCGCCGACGTTGCGTTCGCCTTCGTCCATCAGGGTGCGAAGGATGGCGAGCCGCGTGGCATCGCCGAGCACGCGAAAGCGCTCGGCCACGTGCTCAAGGAGCGGGGGTGGGAGGTGTTCCGTCGCCATACGAGCACTTCATCACTCTAGAGCGATGAAGTCAAGTAGTGTCCCGCGCAGCCTGGCGGGCGCCCATCGCCGTGGGGCCGGGGTGGGAGGCCCGCGGCGGGCCTCCCGGGCGGGTCAGGTGCCGGTGTAGTTCGGCTTGCGGCGCTCGGCGCGGGCATCGCGCGCTTCCTTTGCGTCGTTCGGGGCGCCGCGGCCGAAACTGAGGTGGTAGAGCTCGTTGCGGAGGCCGTCCTCAAGGCTCTTGCCGAGGTTCTGCTGGGTGACGCGCTTGGCGGCGCGCACGGCGATGGGCGGGTGCTGGCCGAACTGGTTCGCGACGGCCAGGGATTCGTCCATGAGCTTCTCGGCGGGCACGAGGCGATCGAGGAGGCCGAGGCGGTAGGCCTCATCGGCGGCGACATCGCGGGAAGTGAGGATGAGATCGATGGCGCGGCTGTAGCCGATGATGCGGGGCATGAACCAGCTCATGCCGGAGTCGGGGGAGAGGTTCCGTTCGAGGAAGACGCTGCGGAAGCGGGCGTTTTCGGAGCCGACGCGGAGGTCGCAGCCGAGGGCCAGGCTCATGCCGGCACCGGCGCAGACGCCGTTCATGGCGGCGATGGTGGGCTTATCGAAGTGGTAGATGGCGAGCGCCTGGCGGCCGACCCAGCTCCATTCGTCGAGGCGTTCGTTCTGGGTGACGGTGCGTTCGCCGGCGGGCATGGGGCCGGAGATATCGGCGCCGGAGCAGAACCCGCGGCCGGCGCCGGTGATGATCACGGACCAGACGCTATCGTCGGCGCGGGCTTCGGCCATGACGGCGAGGAAGTCCTGCTGGAGGCCGCGGCTGAGGGCGTTGAGGCGCTCGGGGCGATTGAGGGTGATGACGGCGACGTGTCCGTCCTTGTCGTAGAGAAGGTTTTCGTAGGTCATGCCGGCTCCTTGGGTGCGCGTGCGCGGCCGGCCGGCGATGCGCCAGGGGCGCGCTGTCGCGGGGATCGGGGGCCGGATCCCCGGCCCGCTGCGGGCGGTACGATACCGGCCGCGCGCGGGCTGTCAACGCAGCCGATGACGCCGAACTCCCTCAATGGTTGGCGCGGAGGCAGGCGATGGCCTCGGCCATGACGCGGCAATCGACTTCGTTATAGGCCTGGACTTCGCCCATGAGGGGGATGTCGCACATGCTGCCGCCGGTGGCGCGCGCCTCGGCATCGCAGCGCCAGGCCGCGACCATGGCGCCGAGGCCGTCCGTTACGCCATCGGCCCATTCGGTCTGGATGAGGCCGTGCCGCTTGAGCGACTTCGCGACGTTCTTGAGGCCGAACCCCATGGGGCCTTTCACGATCACGGGTTCGACGCGCATGACGCGGGTAAGGAAGTCGTACCACTCGGGCTCGAGCCAGTTTGCCTCGCGATCGGGGTGGCGGGTGCGGGCCGACTGGAACAGGCTGCTGAGGTTCACAGGTTCGGCCTGGGACCAATGAAACACGAGCGGGCGTTCGACCGCCGGGGCGAGGCGCCGCTGCACGGCGCGCATGTGTTCGAGCCAGGCTTCGACGACGTCGGCTTCGACGGCGAGCGTGAGGTCGCGGGCGGTGAAGCACTCGAAGACCCACTTGCCGCCTTCGTAGTGGCCGCAGCCGATCATGAAGATGCGGGGCTGGCCGTTCTGGAAGGGGAGGCGGCTGAAGTCGTCGTCGAGGTTGGAGACGGTTTCGAAGTCGACGTAGAACTCGACGCCGCGCGGTTCGCCCCAGACCTCGCGCTCGGTGGTGACGCGCGCCGGGCTGACGGGAGGCGCGAAGGGGTCGCGGTTAACGGCGAGGATGGCATCAAGGCTGGCGCCGCGGCCGTTGTTCACGCCCGCGTGGGCGGCGCTCCATCCTTCGGTCCAACGGCGGTAGCCGAGCGCGCGGAGCTTTTCACGGCCAACCTCACCGACCATCCAGGCGAGGGTGACATCCTCGGTGCGATGGGCGATTTCGCGCACGGCTCCGGTCCAGGGCTGGTTCGAGTCGTTGGCGAGGTTGGGGAGCATCTCCGGGCCGATCCCGGCGACGGGGTCCCAGGTGTGGCCCTCACGGCGGAGACGGCGAATCCAGGCGACGGCCTCACCGGCAATTTCGCGAACGGGACGAGCGCGGCCGCCGGGAGCGGCGCAGTGCGCGACGGGTGCGAGGCGGTCCATGCAGCTATCGCTGCCGGCTTCGTTGATGCCTTTCTTCCAGCCGCGGCCGAGGAGGTAAGCATGGCCGGGGAGGTAGCTCTGGATGCGGCCGAGGGCTTCGTTGTAGAGCCAGACCTGGACTTTGTAGGGGAGGTGGTCGTTGCCGGCTTCCCAGCGGGCATCGAGCTGGAGGGTGGTGAACTTCACGTCGACGACGCGGTAATGCCAGGGCGCGCCACCGAGCGCGGGCGCCGGGATGTGAGCATCGTCCTCCGGGATGGCGTCCGGGAAGAGGCGATGAAGGATATCGCTGCGGATGAGGAAGTCCGGCGCGCCGTAGGTACGGTTGGCGGGGTTGCGAAGGACACCCTGGTAGATGACCTCCTCGCCGCGGCACATGGCGGCGAAGGTATCGTCGCAGGCGGCAAGCGACATCGAATGGGCGGGCCCATCGCCGGGCAGGGCGCACACCCGCGCCAGTGTTTCGAGGTGGCGAAGTACGCCGGCTTCGAAGGCGCGGCCCTTTTCGAAGACAAAGGCGCGGAAGTCGCAGCGAGGGTCGCCGGGTACGTCCGGGACGTAGCCATGGGACTCGCCGTGGAGATGCAGCCAATCGAGGAGGGGGTCGCGGAGGGCCCAGTTGCGGGTTCGGCTGGCCGCGACCCAATCGGCCCATTCGGCGGGCGTCGCGGGGAGCGCTTCGCGGCCGTCGTCGTCATGAACGAACGCGGCGAAGCCGGACACGCGGAGGGGCGTGCTACAGGTATCGGTGATCACGGGTCGCAGTGTGGGCCACGGCCGCGACACGCCATGTCGCGAGGCGTATCGGATGGGGCGGGGGTGCGACAGGGGCCGGCGGTGGCCAGCGGCTTGATGCAACGCGTTCTTCGCGCAAAGAGGATTGGTAGGGGGTGACGGGCGACGTATGGTGTCCGAGGGCGAAGAGGAGCAGCAGCATGGCGTTCCGCGGGTGGGTTTTCGTACAGACGGAGATCGGACGGGCGCGGGCGGTCCTCGATAGCGTGCGGGAGTTGCCGATGGAGGGGGCGGAACTGCTCTCGGCGGACACGATCACGGGGCCGCATGACCTCGTGCTGTACATCGAGGCGGAATCACCGGACCACCTCGCGCGCACGGTGCAGATGATCACGCTGAGTGCGGACGGAATCGAGCGAACCGTCACCTGCCACCGGATCGTGCTGGAGTAGCGCTACCGGAGGTTCTGGTAGGCGAGGTAGGCGCCGACGCCGACGGCGAGCACGCCCGACCAGGCGAGGCGCGGGTCGAACACGAGGAACTGCATCCCCCAGGCGAGGAGGATGCCAGCGATGGCGAAGCCGACGACGAACGGGCCGCGCTTGAGGCCGGTGGCGAAGTCCATCATCTTCGTGAACGCCCAGGCGAGGCCGGCGCCGACGAAGATGGAGAAGAAGCCGCCGAGCGGGAGGGCGAACATCAGGCCGATCCAGGCGGCGCCGATGGCAAGGCCGCCGATGGTCGCGGCGAGTGCCGCGCGGAACAGGTGGCCGGTCCCCAACGTATAGACGGGGGACTTGTAGACCTTCGCGCAATCCCTGCAGCGCGCGCCGACGGGGCTCTGGACCAGGCACTTCGGGCAGATCGGCGTTTCGCAGCGGGAGCAGCGAAGGGCAGTCTCGACGCCCGGGTCCCGGGGGCAATCAACAATCTGAGGGGCCACTGCGATCATGGTACGAACAACTCTACGAGTGATCACGGCGACGGCGAGGTGATTCGAGCGTAACGAACGGGGGACAACATCCGGGTAAGGTCCCGGTCGGGCCGATGGCGCGGCGGGCGGACGACGCCGATGATCATCGCATGAGGCTCTTCCGGCGCGCGGCGCCGCCACCGCCCGCACCCTCGCGTGCCGTGTTCGGCGAATGGCTGTTGGAGCGATTCTCGGTCCAGCGCGAGGTCACGGCCCTGACGTTCGCGGAGCTTGAACGGGCGATCGCGAACGCGGCGTCGGTGGTCATCGGGTCGGCGTATGCGGCGCCGGGCGCGTTCGCGGCGGAGCCTTCGCCCCAGGAACAGGACGAAGCGCGGCTGGTGGCGAGGCACACGGCCGATGGCTTCAAGGCGGCCCTCCAGGACCGGAAGCACACCGTGATCTGCTGGCCGTGGGAGCACCTCGCGACGCGGCTGGCGTGGACGGCGACGCGCGCGGGAACGGTCGATCGGCGGGCGCTGGGGCTGGCGCTGGAGGGCATCGGCGCGGCGTACGCAACGCTGCACCACGACCAGGTCGCGAGCGTAATCGAGGTGTGGGACCGGGTGGCACAGGGCCTCGCCGCCCCGGACCAGGCGGGCACGAGCCCGGACCTGCGGGTGATGGGGCTGACGATGCTGGCCGCCTTCCGGGCGACGGCGGCGCCGGAAGCGATCGCGGCGGGCTAGACGCCCATCGCGCGGGCGACCGTTTCGAGCGCTTCGAGGGCTTCATCGGTGCTGCGCAGGAGGACGTGCGAAAGCTCGGCAATCTCGGGCGGCGTTTCCGAGCCACCGGCGACACCCGCGAGCAGCACCTGGATGCCTTCCGGCTCGAGTGCGAGACCGGCGCGAAACATGGCGATATCGGTGCGGTCATCGCCCATGGCGAGGATCGATTTGACCTTGAACGCGCGGGCGAGCGCGGTCAGGGCGAGGTCCTTGCCGCCCTGGGCGTTGGGGAGCACTTCGAGGACCATGCGGCCTTCGCGCAGGCGGAGTTCTTCCGGGAGGTTTTCAAGGGCCTTGCGCAGCTGGTGTTCGAGTTCGGGCGTCTGGCGGAAGTGAAACGCCGTGGAGATGGCCTTCCGTTCGACGTGCAGGTACGCCGAGGGCACCGCTGAGACAACCTTCTGCTCGACGCGCTCGAGGGCGGCGCCGAGGCGGACACGGTCGACGCCGGGGAGGAGGTCGCTTTCGAAGGTGGTCTCGAGGCCGTGGCTGCCGATGACGACGACGCCTTCGCAGGGGACGAGACGGCGAGCAGTGTTGAGGTCGCGGCCGGTGATGACGGCGACGCGCGCAACCTGGGCCAGGCGGTCGAGAACGGCGAGGGCCGGCGCGGGCACGCGGGCCTCGGCGGCATGCGCGGCGATGGGCGAGAGCGTGCCATCGAGGTCGGTGGCGATGAGCAGCGGCCGCCGCGATGCGGCGATGGTCCGGAATTGTTCGATGGCGGCAAGGCTCAGCATCGGATTTCCTCGAGGTCGGTCAGGAATCGGGTTGCCCAGGCGCGGGCATCGCGGGAGCGAACGGCGGCGATGAGCCGGTCGCTGACCTGGGGCAGTTCGCCGGCGACAGCGGCCCGGAGGGTGGCGTCCATGGCGGCGGGGTCGAGTGGGTCAACAGTCACCAGGCCATCCTGTTCGAAACCGGCGAAAGCGGATGCGACGCCGGCGCCCTTCCCCGTCACGATAACCGCACGCTCGCCCACGGGCCTCAGGGACTGGGCGATAGCGGACTGGAGGGGCACCAGGTTCATGCCATCGGCGAGCGAGGACGTGAAGATGACATCGGCGTCGCGCTGGAGGCCGACAACTTCGACCCATGGAAGGTTGCGATGGACGTGGGTGAACACGCGGCCGTGGGCGCGGGCAGCACGTGCAGCCTCGGCGGCGGCGTTCTCGACGTCGCTGGCGAGGCGTTCGTAGGCGGCGACGCCTTCGCGCGTGGGGGCGGCGACGCCGGCATAGGAGAAGGCGAGGCCGGCGTCATAGGCGCGGCGAACGGCGGCGAGACGCTCGGGGATGCCCTTCGTGTAGTCCGCCCGTTCGAGCCCGACAACGAGCGGCACGGGCGTGGCAGGGGGGTCGAACAGGGTGATCGGCCCGGCCGCGCGCGCCACGTCGAGCAGTTCGTCGGCATCGATGCCAACGGGGTACGCGCCGACGCAGGTCTCCCGGCCGCGAAAGGCAAGACGATTTCCCGCGCGGGTCGCGCCGAGGCGTTCGGCGGCATCGATGAAGCGGGAGGCATCGGCTTCGGATTGGAAGCCGGCCAGGCTGGCGCCCAGGATGCCGGTCACGATGCGTTCGAAGCGCGCGAGCCCTTCGCGGTCGAGGACCCGTTCGAGGATGGGCATCGAAGGGAAGGGGGTGTGGAGAAAGAAGCCGATGGGCATGCTCGCGCCGCGGTCGCGCAGGAGCGCGGGAACGAGCGCGAGCTGGTAATCGTGAATCCAGACGGGTTCACCGGCGGCGGTGGCGTCAGCCGCGGCGGCGAAGGCGTCGTTTACCTGTTCGTAGGCGGCCCAGGCGCTCGCGGACGGCGTCCGGGGACGGGGGAAGTAGGCGGTGATATCCGGGAGCGGCAACTCGATGATGTGCATGGCGGGCCAGAGAAAGCCGTTCGCGGTCTCGCGGTAGTGCCCGTGCC
Organism: Dehalococcoidia bacterium; assembly: GCA_020847985.1. Classification (GTDB taxonomy): domain Bacteria; phylum Chloroflexota; class Dehalococcoidia; order Tepidiformales; family Tepidiformaceae; genus Amarobacillus. The sequence goes on along the minus strand of JADLBC010000008.1, from coordinate 138,959 downwards.
AGGTCTCGTCGCCGAAGAAGAGGCGGCGATGGCGAAGGGGCCCGTGCGCGGTGGGGATAATTTCGAAGCCGCGGCCATCGACGAATTCGCGGTCAAAGGGGCCGCAGCCGGCGCCGATCCAGGTCGTGCCGTGGTCGCCATCCCAGGTGGCGATGATGGGGCGAACGGCGGCGAGGAGGCCGCCCTCCGTCGCCGGAGTGGCGGCTTCGGGCGCGCCCGGGGGGGATGCATGATCGAGGAAGGCGCGGTTCGCGAGAATCAGGCCTGCGAATCGATCCATTCGCCCAGTATAGGGGTGGTCCCGGCGGGAGCAGCGCGCCCGCGATGCAGTTGGAATGCGCTCGCGGCGGAAGCGGTGATCGGAATCCCGGAGGCGGCTGCCGCCATGCCTGCACGGTCGCGGACGGTCGCGAATCCATGACGAAACGGCGTTCGCCGGAAGCTAGGCGAACGTGACCTTTCCCGTGTATCCGTCATAACAGTTGGCGCTCAGTCAAGGTGTGGGGGTACATTCAGGCCCGCGGACGCTTGCCCCCGGGTGGCCGCGTGATTCTGGAGGAACACACGCATGGTCAACAGCTGCCTCGACCGGCTGCTGACGTGGCGCGTGGCGTTGCTCGCGGTGCTCGCGCTGGGCGCCGTGCCGGCGATGCTGCTGCGTCCCGTCCCGGCGGCCGCGACGAACTGCATTTACGCCCTGGGAGCGGGCACCTACTCGGGCACCAGCGGCACGACCGTCCCGATCACGGTGACGCGGACCGGCGAGGGCTGCTCGGGGACGTCGATCGTCACGCTCGACTACCAGGCGATCACGGCGGTGCCGGGCGCCGACTATGCGCAGCCCGGGCAAACGACGCTGACGTTCCTGAGCGGGGACACGAGTAAGACACGGAACCTGGAGATTCTTGCGGGTGCGGGCATCGGCAAGACGCTGCGGGTGACGCTGACGGCGAGCGCGCCGGACTTCACGGGCTCACCATCGAGCGCGATCATCACGATCAACCCATCGACCGGGCCTACCATCACGTCGGTCACACCGGCATCGGGCGGGCTGAACGGCGGCCCGATCACGATCCGCGGAACGAACCTCGGCAGCGTGACGACGGTGAGCGTGCTGCGGCTCAGCGGCGACGACGTGAGCATCACGTGCTCGCCCATGACGGTGGTGGACTCGACGACGATCACCTGCAACGCGCCGGGCGGGCGGGCCACGAGCGGCGCGGCGGATGTGCAGGTTCTTGGCGGGAACGGCAACTTCACGCTGCCGGGCGGCTACTACTACACCAACGGCCCCTTCATCACGAGCGTGACGCCGAACAACGGCGTAGTGAGCGGCGGAACGCCGGTGACGATCACGGGCGGGCAGTTCCCCCCGGGGTGTGGGACGGTGCGGTTCGGGGTCGCCACCGTACCGGTGTGCACCTTCACGGACTCCGGGCACCTGCAGGTGACGGCGCCGGCTTCGGCGGGTGCGGCGAAGGTGCACGTGACCGTCACCGACACGGTCACGGCCAGGCAGAGCCCGCAGACGAACGACGACTACTACACCTATTCGGGGGGGCCGACGGTCAGCGCGGTCTCGCCGAACGCGGGACCCCCGGCGGGCGGGAACACCGTGACGGTTAGCGGAAGCGGCTACCAGGTGGGCAACACGCAGGTGTACTTCGGTACCGCTGCCTCGACGAACGTCGTGGTGGCGGGCTCCAACAGCCTGACGGCGGTGGTGCCGGCGGGCACCCCGGGCACGGTGACTGTGCGCGTGCGCGTGGGCCTGTTCGATAGCGCCGACGCGGGCACGCTCGACGACTACACCTACAGTGGCACGGCGCTCGTGACATCGGTCGAGAACTCGTCGTGCACGGCATCGTGCCCGCCGGCGAGCGGCCCGACCACGGGCGGCACGCTGGTGCGGATCAAGGGCCAGAACTTCACGGAGCCGTTCTTCGTAAAGTTCGGCACGGTGGTCGCGCCCCTGGGCACGGTCTCGCTGAAGGGATCGACGGAGATCACGGTGCAGTCCCCGCCGCAGCCGGCGGGGTCGGTGCCGGTGACGGTGGTGTTCTGTCCGCCGAGCCCGGCGCCATTTCCATGCCAGAACGGGATCGAGACGGGGAACATTGGCATCCCGGGGCAGTTCAGCTACACGGCAGCGACGCCGCCCACGATCACGAGCCTCTCGCCGAGCAACGGCCCGGTGGGCGGTGGGAACGTGATCACGGTCTTCGGTTCCGGCTTCTTCGGCGGCGGCGTGACGGCGGTGACGTTCGGGGGTGCGAATGTGCCCGTGGCGTACACCGGCTCCGCGGCGGGCACGAACGTCATCGTGAGCGACACCCAGATCAAGGTGACGGTCCCCGCGCGGGCGACGGCGGGAACGGTCGAAGTAACGGTCACGACCTTGCAGGGGACGAGCGCCGTCACGGGCACGGCCAACGACTACCAGTACGGTGCCGCGGCGGGATCGACGGTGACGTATTCGCTCTACCCGGGCTTCTCGCTCATCACGTGGGCGGGCGGCGACAACCTGTCGATCTTCAGTGCGCTGCACGGGACGGAATCGCCGGACAACCCGGCGACGAACGACGTGGCGAGCAGCGTCGGCGCGGTCTACACGTGGAGTGCGAACGGCGCCGGATGCCGCAATGGGGAGCCGGCCTGCTGGCTCGGCTACTTCCCCGGGGCGAACGTGCCGGGTGCGAACGACATGACGACGTTCCGGCAGGGCACGGCGTATTGGATCGCGGTCTACCCGGGCACAGGCACGGTCGCATGGGTGGTCGCCGAGGCGTAAGTCACGCGTGTTGGGAGCTTCGCACAGGGCGCCGGATGCGGCGCCCTGTGGCGTTTCCGGGTCTCGCAGCGAACCGGGACCGACTGACGGTCAGACGGGGATGAGTTCGGTTTCGATGCCAAGGACCTCGGCATCGAGGCGCCACTCCTCGACGGCGTTGGCGATGGCCTGGAGCTGGGAATCGGCGTGACGCGCGTCGTTCGAAATGCAGGCGGCGGCGAGCGTGGCGTGGCCGGGGTCGTCGAGGTCGGCGACTTCGGCGACGGAGGCGTTGAAGCGCGTCCGCAGCCGGGCGACCACCGACTTCACGATGGTGCGCTTCTCCTTGAGGGTGGCAGCGGGGAGGGCGAGGCGGATGTGCAGGACGCCGACGGTCGTGGCCATGGCGGTCAGAGGGTCTCGGGCGCGGCCGGCGCCTCCTCAACGGGGATGGGCGGCAGGTCCTGCGGGCTTTCGAGGCCGAAGTGTTCGAGGAATTTCATCGTGGTGCGGAAGAGTTTCGCCCGCCCGGGCCCCTCGGCGACGCCGACGGCTTCAACCAGGCCGCGCACCTCGAGCTGCGTGACGAGGCGGTCGCTGTTGACGCCGCGGATGGCTTCGATTTCGGCGCGCGAGCAGGGCTGCTTGTAGGCGACGATGGTGAGGACTTCGAGGGCGGCGCGGGAGAGCTTCTGGCCGGGCCCGGCGCCGAGGAGCTGGTCGATATAGGGCGCGTAATCGGGGGCGGTGACGAGCTGGTAGCGGTGGCCGTCCTCCATCACGCGGAGGCCGCGGGCCTCGTAATCACGCGAGAGGATGCCGATCGCCTTGCGCACGGCGCCCTCGCTGACGCCGGCGGCGTTAGCGAGGGCGGAGAGCGGCTGGGGTTCGTCCGAGACGAAGAGGAGCGCTTCCACGACCCACGGGAGTTCATTCGGGGCGGGAGCGTGAAGGCCGGTTTCAGTCATGCACGTCCGGTGAGCGGTCGCGATTGCGGAGGCCCACCGGTTCCGCAGGATAGACGGGCCGGTCCGCGCGGTCTACGTGCTGGGGCGCCATGCGCTCCCCGGTGAGGCCCGCGGCGCGCTCTTCGCGGGCGTGCTTCGCGGCGTTTTCGTCGTAGCGAACGCGCACCGAGGGGCGGCGGACGTTGTTGACGCCGACCTGCTCCTGGAGGGCCTGGCGGGTGGTGTTGACGACGCTGCTGGTAACGGCGGCGATGCTGGCGCCGGGGGCGATGGCGACGCCGATATCGGAATCGACGGAGCCCTTGTGGACGCGTACGCGCGGCTCGGCGCGGACGACATCGGGGATGCGTTCGATCTCGGCGGCGAGGAGCGCTTCGAGCGCGGAGCCGCGCACTTCGACCGTGCCGCCATCGCCCTGGCGCAGGCGCAGAGCGCTGTCACGGCCCGACCGCGCCGGTGTGAGCGCGAGGAAGAGCGTGAAAAGCGCGAGGAGGGCGAGCGCGCCCAGGGCCGCCGTCGCCGCGAGCTTCGCGGTGTCGCCGGCATCGAGAGAGGCGGTGGCGGTGAGGCTTTCGACCGAAAAGTCGAGGCTGCGTTCGGCCCAGAGAAGATCGATGAGCGCGCCCGCTGCGCCGAGAACGATGAGGCTATGAAGCGCCAGGAAGAACCTGCGGATGGCGGTCATGCGACCCTCCCGGGGGAGTACCCCACATGCCATCAGCGTAGGGAACGCCCAATCGCACAGGCGTAACACGATTCCGGAGGTTCTCGCCCGGGCCATACACCGGGATGTAGTTATCGGTGTGGCCGAACCAGGCGGGGGCGCCGGCCGGGCTTGTGCGCAATTCTTCCCAGAGGACGGGCCGGGTTTCGCCCTGGAAGCGGGCGTGGAACCGGGCCTGCAGCCGCGCGCCGAGGGCGAGCAGGCGGGCCATGCGCGCCTTCTTCACCTCGGGTGGCAACTGGCCCGGCAGGCGCGCGGCGACGGTCCGGCTGCGCTGGGAATAGGGGAAGCAGTGGAGGCGGGCAAAGCCGATCTCGTCGCAGAACGCGAGGGTATCCGCGAAGTCGTCCTCGGTTTCGCCGGGGAAGGCGGCGATGACATCGGTGGTGATGGCCGCGCCCGGGACGGCGGCGGCGATGCGCGCGGCGGCGTCGCGGAATTCGCGCGCGGTGTAGCGGCGGCGCATGGCGGCGAGGATCGGTTCGCTGCCGGACTGCAAGGCGAGGTGGAAGTGCGGCATCAGCCGGGGGTCGGCCCAGAGTGCCAGCAGTTCGGCCGTTATGTCCTGCGGCTGGAGCGAACTGAAGCGGATGCGCGGTGCCTCGGTGCGTTCGAGGAGCGCGGAAATGAGGTGGTGCGGCGCGAGCGGCACGGGCAGGTCACGTCCCCAGGCCCCCAGCTGCGTGCCCGTTATGACCACCTCGCGGGCGCCTGCCTCCACCGCACGCGTGACTTCGTTCGCCACGAAGGCAGGCGGGCGAGATTCCTCACGGCCGCGGGTACGGGGCACGATGCAGAACGCGCAGACGTCGTTGCAGCCTTCCTGCGCCTTGATGAACACGCGGGTGAGGAGCGTCGCCGCGGGGGCCGGCGCGGCGACGGTTCCCGTGCGGGCGGCGAGCAGGGCCACCAACGCCGCCTTGTCGGCATCGCGCGTGCCGGAGACGAAGTCGGCGCCAAGGGCGGTCGCGGCATCGAAGCCGGCACTCTGGGGAAAACAGCCCGTGACCGCGACCGCCGCCCCCGGGGCAACGCGCCGGATGGAGCGCACCAGCCGCCGCGACTTCTGGTCGGCGACGTGGGTGACCGAGCAGGTGTTGACGACGAAGGCATCGGCTTCGCAAACGTGGTCGACGACATCGAAGCCGGCGGCGCACAGGGCGTGGGCGATCTCGCCGCTATCGGCGAGGTTGAGTTTGCAGCCGAGGGTGAGGACGGCCGCGAGGGGCCGCGAGGGAGCATCGGCGGGCATGCTTCGAGGATAGGCGACGGGACGGCGGGCGTCAGGCGAGGCGCGCGCGGACCTCTGACTCGGAGAGGGGGATATCGAAGAGCTTCTGGCGGGAGGAAGCCCCGGAAGCGAGGACGATGTCGCGGGCGGGCAGGCCGAGTGCGCGGGCGAGGAGCTTCGTCACGGCGGCATTGGCGGCGCCATCGGCGGGTGGGGCGGCCACCCGGACGAGAAGCGTGCCCGAGCGGTCGAAACCGGCGATGGCATCGCGGCTGGCGCGTGGCGTGACGCGGACGGCGAGTCGCACGCGGTGAGGGTAGCGCGATGCGGCGGCCGGTGCCGGGATGGCGGTAAACGCCGCATTCGATTCATGGCATAGATACGACCTGATCTGCGACGGCGACTTGTGTATATTTCGGCGCCGAGCGGCGTTGGCCGCCTGGAGAGAACATGGCTGGGGCACTTGAGGGAGTTCGCGTGCTGGATTGCACGCAGATCATCGCCGGTCCGCTTTCGGCGTCGCTGCTTTCGGAGATGGGCGCCGAGGTCGTGAAGATCGAGCCGCTCGAGGGCGAGCCGTGGCGCCTGCAGGCGGAACTGCTGCCGAAGGAGAGCCGCCAGTTCCTGACGCAGAACCGTGGGAAGCTTTCGCTCGCGGTGGACCTCAAGCATGCGGAGGCGCCGGAACTTCGTGACCGGCTGATCCAGTGGGCGGACGTCATCATCACGAACTATCGCCCGGGCGTCGCGGAGTCGCTCGGGCTGGGATACGACTCGGTGAGGGCGCTGAACCCGAACGTCATCTACTGCGAGTGCACCGCCTTCGGGAACAAGGGGCCGAATGCGCAGCGGCGCGGCTACGACATCGTGGCACAGGCGGTGAGCGGCGTGGCGACTTCGAACCCGCACATCCGGGACGGCATCCCGCAAATCGTGGGGTTCGCACCCGCCGACCTGGTGACCGGCTTTTCGATGGCGATGGGGATTTGCGGCGCGCTCTACCACCGGGCGTTGACGGGTGAAGGGCAACGGTTGGACGCGAGCCTGCTGGGCACGGCGATGTTCCTGCAGGCGGGGACGCGCGAAATCCTCGCGCTCGATGGCGAAACACGCACGTCCTGGCTGGCCCAGCTGGACGAGATGCGGTCGCGCGGCGCGGCCATCGACGAGCTGTACGCGGCAAAGCGCGCGCGCGCGCCGGAGCTGGCGGGGAACGTGTACTACCGCATCTACCAGACGAAGGACGGGCACATCGCCGTGGGCTGCCTCGGGCCGGGGCCGCGCGCGCGCTTCCGGCAGGCGCTGGAGTTCCGCGACCCGCGATACGAGGCAGGCTTCGAGAGCACGCCCCAGAATGTCCGCCGCGTGGGCGACGAGCTAACGGCGCTCTGCGAAGGAAAGATGCGCGCGGAGTCGACGGACTACTGGCTCGAACGGCTCGACGCGCTGGACATCGCGTGCGGGCCGTTGAAGTTCGTGGAGGAGATGGCGAGCGACCCGCAGGTGGCGGCGAACGAGTACCTGGTCGAATACGACCACACCCTATTCGGGCCGCTGCGGGGGCCGGCGCCCGTGGTGAAGATGTCGGGGACACCGACGCGCGTGCAGCGGGCCTCGCCCGCGCTGGGGGAGCACACCGACCAGGTGCTGTGCGGCCTGGGGTACTCGGAAGAGGCGATCGCGAAGATGCGGGACGGGAACCTCGTCGGGTGACCAGCATGAAGACTAGAACATTTGTTTGCGATGCCGTAGCATGCGGCGAGAGGCGAAGGGGTGCGCCGCGGGCGCTTCCCGCACACCAGCCTCCTGGTGCGTGCGATGTCTGATGCCGATCGGGCGAGGGCCCTTGAGACGGCCCTCGGGCAACTGGAAAAGCAGTTTGGCCGCGGCGCAGTGATGCGCCTCGGTGACCGGCAGCAGATGATCGTGAGCGCGATCTCGACCGGGTCGCTGGGGATGGACATCGCCCTGGGCATCGGCGGCATCCCGCGCGGGCGAATCACCGAGATTTACGGGCCGGAGTCCGCGGGCAAGTCGACCGTCGCGCAGCACGTGCTGGCGGAAGCCCAGAAGGCGGGCGGCACGGCGGCGTACATCGACGTCGAACACGCGCTGGACCCGATCTATGCGCGGGACCTCGGCGTGCGCATCGAGGACCTGCTGATCTCGCAGCCGGACACGGGCGAGCAGGCACTGGAGATCTGCGAAACGCTGGTGCGGTCGAACGCGATCGACGCCATCGTGGTGGACTCCGTGGCGGCGCTCGTGCCGCGGGCGGAGATCGAAGGCGAGATGGGCGACTCGCACATGGGCCTGCAGGCGCGGCTGATGTCGCAGGCGATGCGCAAGCTCACGCCGATCATCTCGCAGACGAGCACGGCGGTGATCTTCATCAACCAGCTCCGGGAGAAGGTGGGCGTGGTGTTCGGCAACCCGGAGGTCACGCCGGGCGGGCGGGCGCTGAAGTTCTACTCGTCGGTGCGCATCGAACTGCGGCGGGTGGACTCGGTGAAGAAGGGCACGGACGTCATCGGGAACCGGGTGAAAGCGAAGATCGTCAAGAACAAGGTGGCGCCGCCGTTCAAGCAGGCGGAGTTCGAGATCATGTTCGAGCCACCGCGCGGGATCAGCCGCACGGGCGATATCATCGACCTCGGGGTCGAGTACGGAATCGTCAACAAGGCGGGGGCCTTTTACAGTTATGGGGACCTCCGCATCGGCCAGGGACGCGAGAACGCGAAGCAGTTCCTCGCGGACAACCCCGAACTCTGCCAGGAGATAGAATCTGACGTGCGGCGCGAGGCGAACATCCCCGGCGGCAAGCCGAAGGAGAGGGACGCGTCGGCCCCACCCGAGCCGGTGGCGGCCAAGCGCTAACGCCAGGAGCGTATGGACGAACCTCCCAGTCCGGTGATCAAGAGCGTGCGGTCCGCGGGTCGGTCGCGCATGCGGCTCATCGTGCTCGACGACGGGCGCGAGTTTGTGTTCTGCGATGAGGCCTGCGAGCGGGCCGGCGCACGCGAAGGCGTGGCCGCGACGGAGGAGCTTTTCGCCGCCCTCGACCGCTGGGAACACCGCGTCAATGCGCACGAGGCGGCACTCCGGCTGCTTTCGCACCGTGCGCGCAGCGAGAATGAGATGCGCACGCGGCTGGCCATGCGCGGGATCGAGCCCGAGGTGATCGAGGACGAAGTCGTGCGGCTGCGGGATGCCGGGCTGCTCGATGACGACCAGTTCGCGCGCGCATGGGTGGAGGACCGGAAGCGGTTCGCGCCCCGCGGGCGGCGGATGCTGCGGTACGAGCTCCTCGGGCGGGGAATCCAGCCGGATTCGGTGGACGCGGTGACTGGCGATATCGACGACGCGGACACGGCGCTCGGGCTGGCGCGGGTGAAGGCGCGCGGGAGCATCGGGCAGGCCGACTGGGAGGCGTTCCTGGCGAAGGTGGGCGGCTTCCTGCGGCGTCGCGGGTTCGATTACGGGGTCGCGACGGAGGCGGCGCGCACGGTGTGGGCCGAACTGGAGCAGGAGCGGGCGGGGGTGACGGAGGCGGCGGACGCGTAAGGGCGGGCCGAACCACTGGTATTGAATGCCCTGCAGGGGGCGATTTCTTTGACGTGCCAGAAACCCCAGCGTAGCATCGGAGAATGTCACACCGGCCCGCGGGCCGGTTGTTTTCGTTTGCCATGACAGGGCTATCAACCCACCTGGAGATTACGGATGTCGGCGATAATCGGGATTATCGTCGGCCTCATCGCGGGACTGCTGGTCGGCGGGGGCGTGGCGTTTTTCGCTCGCAAGCGCGCCGATGGGACATCACTGCAACAGGCAGAGGAGCACGCCAGCCGCATACTCGCTGAGGCCGAATCGAAGCAGAAGGAACTTCTGCTTAGCGCCAAGGAAGAGACCCTGAAGGAACGGCAGACGCTCGAGAACGAGCTTCGCGAGCGCCGTGCCGAGGTATCGCGCGTGGAGCAGCGGCTCACGCAGAAGGAAGAAAACCTCGACCGCAAGCTGGAGACGCTGGAACGGCGCGACCAGGGCCTGCGGGACCGGGAGACGCGCATCGAGGAATCGCGCGCGGAGGCGGAAGCGCTTCGCCAGCGGCTGCTCGGCGAGGCGGAGGCGCTGCGCCAGAAGCAGGCATCCGAGATCGAGCGGATCGCGGCGATGACCACGGCCGAGGCCCGCGACTACCTGCTCGCGCAAGTGGAGACGGAAATTCGCGACGAGGCGAGCCGCCGCGTGCGCGAAATGGAGAAGGAAGCCGAGGCGACGGCGGGCGCCCGCGCACGCAAGATCATCGCGACGGCGATCCAGCGGTACACCTCGGAAGTTACGGCGGAGACCACGGTCTCGGTGGTGCAGATCCCGAGCGACGAGATGAAGGGCCGCATCATCGGCCGCGAAGGGCGGAACATCCGCGCGATCGAGGCGGCGACGGGCGTGGACCTCATCATCGATGACACGCCGGACGCGGTGACGGTGAGCGCGTTCGACCCGGTGCGGCGCGAGATCGCGCGCAAGGCGCTGTCGTCGCTCGTGCAGGATGGGCGCATCCACCCGACGCGCATCGAGGAGGCCGTCAACAAGGCCCGCCGCGAAGTCGAGACGACGATGGCGGACGCGGCCGAAGCGGCAGCCGTCGAAGCGGGCGTGCTGAACCTGCACCCGGAAGTGCTGAAGGTGTTCGGGCGGCTTCGCTACCGCACGAGCTACGGCCAGAACGTGATGCGGCACTCGGTGGAGACGGCGCACATCGCGGCGATGATCGCGCGCGAAATTGGCGCGGACGTGGATGTGGCGCGCGCGGGCGGCTTCCTCCACGACCTCGGGAAGGCGGTCGACCACGAAGTCGAAGGGACGCATGCGATCATCGGCGCGGACATCGCACGGCGCTTCCGCGTGAAGGATGGCATCGCGCACTGCATCGAGGCGCACCACGAGGAAGTGGAGCCGACGACGGTGGAGGCGGTGATCGTGATGATGGCCGACGCCATCAGTGGCGGCCGGCCGGGTGCGCGGCGTGAATCGCTCGAGAACTACATCAAGCGGCTGGAGACGCTCGAGGGGATCGCGAAGGGCTTCAAGGGCGTGGAGTCGGCGTTCGCGATCCAGGCGGGCCGCGAACTGCGGATCATCGTCAAGCCCGAGCAGGTGGACGACCTCGACGCGATGCGCATCGCGCGGGATGTCAGCCAGAAGATCGAAGAGAGCATGGAGTACCCGGGCCAAATCAAGGTGACGGTGGTGCGGGAGACGCGTGCGACGGAGATCGCGCGCTGATGCGCATGCTCTTTCTCGGCGACATCGTCGGGAGTTGCGGGCGGGATGCGGTGGTGGCGGCGGTGCCGAAGCTGCGGCGCGAACTGGCGCTGGACTATGTCGTGGCGAACGGGGAGAACATCGCCGGGGGCCGCGGCATCACGCCCGCGACGGCCGACGACCTCTTCTCCTGCGGGGTGGACCTGATCAGTGGCGGCAATCACACGTTCAACCACCGCGAGGTGTACGCCTACCTCGATGAGACGCCGGGTATCGTGCGGCCGCTGAACTACCCGGCGGGCGCGCCAGGCCACGGCGTCGCGACGGCGGGCGAATTGACGCTGGTGAACGTCATCGGCCGGGCGTTCATGGCGAGCGACTACGACGACCCGTTCCGGGCCGTGGACGAAGCGCTGAAAGGCGTACCGGCGGAGCAGTTCGTGATCGTCGATGTCCACGCCGAGGCGACGAGCGAGAAGCAGGCGATGGGCTGGTACCTGGACGGCCGCGTGACGGCGGTGGTGGGCACACACACCCACGTGCCGACGGCCGACACGCGCGTCCTGCCGCGGGGAACGGCGTACTGCACCGACGCGGGCATGTGCGGGGCGCGGGATTCGGTCATCGGCGACGAGATCGAGGCGGTGCTTTCGCGCTTCCTAACGCAGATGCCGACGCGGCTGCCGCCGGCGAAGGGCGTGGCGCAGATCAATGGGCTTCTGATTGAAGCCGACAACGCGACGAAGCGGGCGCTGAGCATCACCCGGCACGACGTGGTGATCGGCCGCTGACCGAGAGGGAGACCATGGGTTCGAAGGGTGATTTCCACCTTCACAGCACGGCGTCCGACGGCGTGCACACGCCCGCGTGGGTGATGGAGACGGCCGCGGCGCGGGGCGTTCGCGTGCTTTCGCTCACCGACCACGACACGACGGCGGGGCTGGCGGAGGCCGCGACGGCGGCGAAACGGCTCGGCCTGCGGCTCATCCCGGGAATGGAGCTGAGCACGGACTACCAGGGCGCCGACGTGCATCTGCTCGCGTACGGGTTCGACCCTTCGAACGCGGAGCTGCAGGCGAAGCTGGAGTGGCTGCGCAGCGGGCGTTTGCGGCGAACGGAACAGATCGTGGCAATCCTCGGGCGGCTGGGCGCGCCGATCCGGATCGAGCGGGTCTACGAGATCGCCGGGGAAGCGACCGTCGGGCGACCGCATGTGGCGCGCGCACTGGTCGAGGCCGGGCACGTGGCGAGCGTGCAGGAGGCGTTCGACCGGTTCCTGCACAACGGCGGCCCGGCGGACGTCGATCGGGTGAAGTTTGGCCCGCGGGAGACGATCGAGCTGGTGCACGCGGTGGGGGGTGTCGTGTTCTGCGCGCACCCGGTGTTCATCGGCGAGCGCTATCCGGAGGTACTCGCGCAGTTCGCGGTGTGGGGGCTGGACGGGATCGAGACGTACTACAAGCACTACGATGCCGAGACGGTCGAGGCGCACCGCGCGCTGGGGGAGCGGCTCGGACTGATGCGCTCGGGCGGGAGTGACTACCACGGGCTCGGGAACCCGGACGACCGCGAAATCGGGGACTTCGGGTTCGCGAACGAGCGGGTGGACGAGTTCGTGGCCTACCTGGAGCACAAGGGCGTGAACACCGGCGACTGGAGGACCGCATGACCATCGAAGCCGACGAAATCGAGCGCATCATCCCGCACCGGTACCCGTTCCTGCTGGTGGACCGGATCACGGAGATCGAAGTCGGGAAGCGGGCGACGGGGATCAAGAACGTGACGGCGAACGAGTGGTTCTTCCAGGGCCACTTCCCGGGGCGGAAGGTGATGCCGGGCGTGCTGATCGTGGAGGCGCTGGCGCAGGTGGCGTGCGTTTCGCTGCTCAAGGGTGTGGACATGGCGGGCAAGACGCCGCTCTTCGGCGGGATCGAGAAGATGCGGTTCCGGAAGCCGGTGGTGCCGGGCGATCAGCTCCTGCTGGAGTTCACGCTGGAGGCGCTGCGCGGGCCCATCGGCAAGGGCGCCGTGAAGGCGACCGTCGAAGGGAAGCTCGCGGCGGAGGGCACGATCTCGTTCGCGCTGGTGGACGCGCCCGCCGAAGGCTAGGCCGCGCGGGAGCGAACGGCCTCGCGCAGGCGGGGGAGGACATCGCGGCCGTAGCCGGCGATGAAAGCGCGCTGGTCGGGCCCCGGGCTGTGGAAGACCAGGTCCGTGAAGCCGAGGTCGAGGAACGCGCGGGCGAAGGCGACGTGCTCCGCGGGGTCATCGGAGAACATGGCTTTCGCCATCACGTCCTCACCGACGACGGCGCCGTTCGCGGCGGACTCGGCGGGCGTGTAGATGCGGTGGCGAAAGAGCGCGGGCACCATCGCACCGGCCCAGAACTGCTTCTTCGCGGCGAGGGCGCGGTCGCGTGGGTTCCCGTAGGACACGCTCAGCTCGATTGCACGCGGCAGGCTCGCGGGATCCTTGCCGGCTTCGCGGGCACCGGCTTCGAACTCACCGAGCAGTTCGCGGTAGAACGCGGGTTCCTTCCCGCCGACGGTGAGGAGCCCATCGCCGATGCGGCCGGCGAAACGGGCGCTCGCGGGAACGGACGACCCGACATAGATGGGCGGCGCTTTCGGCGGGCAGGTGTAGAGGCGGGCCGCGTGCGTCTGGTAGTACCGGCCACGGTGGCTGACGGGTTCGCCCGCGAAGAGTTCGCGCATGAGTGAAACCGCATCCTCGACGCGTCGCTGGCGGCCCCGGTGCCCGGGCCAGAGGCCGGTCGCCGAGTACTCGTTGAGCGCCTCGCCCGTGCCGACGGCGATAAAAGCGCGCCCGGGAGCGAGTTCGGCGAGGGTGGCGACGGCCTGGGCGATGATTGCGGGGTGGTAGCGAAGGATGGGCGCGGTGAGCCCGGTGCCGAGGCGAACGCGGGACGTGCGGGCCGCGGCGGCGCCCAGCCAGGTCCAGGCGAAGGGTGACTGGCCGGATTCGTCCCAGGGATGGAAGTGGTCGCTGATACTGACCAGGTCGAACCCGGACTCCTCGGCGGCAACGGCCATATCGAGGAGTTCGCGCGGGCCGTACTGCTCCGCGCCCGCTTTCCAACCGAACGAAACCATCGGACACCTCCCGGGTGCCTTCAGGATGCGCAACGGGGCGGGCCTACCGGCATCACCGGCGCCCGCCCCGCATTTCGGGAAGCTTAAGGTTGGCGGTCTACTTCACGCGGACGGTGGCGCAGATCAGCTGCACCCGGGTGAGCGCGATCTCATCGGCATCCTCCTTGTAACGCAGGCGGACGCCCGTCATGACGCGGTCACCGTTGTCGCAGACGAGCGAGGCGGTGTCGTCGTCGGACTCGGTGCGGTCGAACAGCCAGTCGCCGGAGTAGCCATGGTTGTCGATTTTGACGGAGCGGGTGCCGCCGCGGGTGCTGATGACCTTCTCGCCGCAGCGGACCTGGAGATCCTTGATGTAGCGGTCGGAGTCGATGCGGAGACCGGTCATGAAGCCGCCCTCGGCGGCGCAGCCCTGGTCGCGGACGTAGTCGGCATCGAACCAGGAGGCGCCTTCGATGTAGAGCCTGTCATCGGGCCAGCTGACGCGCTCGGTGTCTGTCCTGTCATCGATGTTGCGGCAGGTGAGGGTGACCTGGGCGATGGAGGGATAGAGACCCCAGGTCGTTTCCACGGCTTCGACGTTGGCGACGTAATAGCCTCGCGGGCACTCAAGGTCGTGGGAGTCGAGGCTGGTGGAGTCCTGGCTGGACGAGGCGTGCTGGTCGTCGGTGCTGGACGCGCCAAGTTCGAGAGCGGAAGCGGCAAAGGCGATGCCGATGGCGGAGAGGCCAACGGTGCCGGCGATACCGAGGACGGGGAATTTCCAGTTCATGTGCGTACCTCCCGGGGTGTTCGAGGGAGGTATGGGCAGGCGCGCCCAAAAGGTGCCGGGCGGGATCGAGCGGGCACAATTCGCACACGAACGCGCGACCAGCGGCAAACGCGGGAGGCCGGCCCAGGTGGGCCGGCCTCGTAAACGGTGGTGTCCGCGTTGAGCGGCTAGGAATCGCGACCGGGGACCTGGAGGTCGGCGGGCGGCGCGGCCGGGTTGGCGACGCCGTTCATGAGCTGGGCAGGAACGAGCTGGCGAAGCTCATCGAGCGTCCATCGGCCGTTCTTGTAGATGTTCTTGAAGGGCGGGTACATGTCCTGGAGGAGGCCGACGTGGCCGCCGGAGACCTGGAAGATGCGGCCGTTGATGTTCCACGCCTCATCGAGCAGGAGGTAGACGGTCATGGGGGCGACCATGTCGGGGCCGCGCATGGGATCGGCTTCGGGGGCCTGGACGGGAGCGGGTGCGGCGCCGGCCACGGGTGCGGGCGCGCCGCCGCCGGCGATGCCACGGGCCGCGCGCAGGTCGCGGGCGGACTGCGGGACGGTGGCGGTGAGGCGGGTGGCGGCGCCCGGGGCGATGCAGTTCACGGTGACGCCGTAGCGGCCGAGGTCGCGGGCGGCGACGCGGGTGAGGCCGGCGACGCCGGCTTTCGCGGCGCCATAGTTCGCCTGCCCGGAGTTCCCCTGGAGGCCGGAGACGGAGCTGTAGTTGACGATGCGCCCGTAGCGCTGCTGCCGCATGAGCACGGATGCGGGCTTGATGGTGGTGAAGTGGCCTTTGAGGTCGACGCGGATGACGTCGTCCCATTCCTGTTCGGTGAGGTTGAAGATCATGCGGTCGCGGAGGATGGCCGCGAGGTTGATGAGGCCATCGAGGCGGCCGTAGGTATCGAGGGCGGTGCGGATGACGCTCTCGCCGCCTTCCATGGTGGAGACATCGGCGAAGTTGGCGACGGCCTCGCCGCCGGCCTTCTTGATCTCCTCGACGACCTGGGCGGCGGGGCCGTTGTCGGTGCCGGAGCCATCCGGGTTGACGCCGGGATCGTTGACGATGACACGGGCGCCTTCCGACGCGGCGAGGAGGGCGCACTCACGCCCGATGCCGCGACCGGCGCCCGTCATGGCGATGACTTTGCCTTCGAGCAGATTAGCCACATTCCATTCCTTTCGAACGCCGAACGACGCGGCTGGAGAGACCCGGCCGCGTCATTCGGAAGGTGCATTCGCGCCCGTGGGTTAGCGGAAGGCCACCGTGGCGGTGCCGGGGGTGGTCTTCTGGCCCTGGGGGTTCTCGGTCCAGATTTCGAGGTCGACGAGCTTCTGGCCATCGGCTTCGTACTTCTTGGTGACGATGCCGCGGCAGAGGATGTCCTCGTTGGGGTAGTCCATGGCGCGGTAGGAGCAGCCGAAGGACTTGATGCGGCCGTTGCGGCCGACCCAATCATGGAGGAGCTGGCCGAGGAAGGCGTTCTTGAGGGCGCCGTGGACGATGATGTCCTTCAGCTTGTTGTTCTGCGCGAACTCCTTGTCGTAGTGGATCTGGTAGAAATCGCCGGAACCGGCGGCCCAGACCACGAGCTGCTGAGTGGAGCAGTTCTTCTTGAGGGTGGGGATCTCCATCCCCTCCGTCACTTCGTCCCAGGTTGCGGCCAATGCTCTCTCCTTAGTACCGGATGCTGGTGCCGGTGGTGACGGCAACGACCTTGCCGTCCTGGTTGGTGTATTCGGTCTTGTTGGTGGAGATGAGGAGCAGGCCGAGGGATGCGCTCGGGGACTCCACGACGTCGGCGAGGTAGCTCTGCGAGGTGAGGGTGTCGCCGGCGCAGATGTCGTCGAAATACTCGATGACGGTGCCGCCGTTGAGCACGCGGTTCAGGGGCTTCTTGGGCTGAGGGCCACCGCGGGCGGCGGGCCCGGCGGCGGCGGCCGCCGCCTTGCTCGGGTCGAAGATGGGGGTACCGAGGTACCCGGGAGGGCAGGGAAGGCTGCGGAAGCCGGCCTTCTTCGCCTCTTCTTCGTCGTAATAGATGGGGTCGGTGTGGCCGACCGCGCGCGCGAAGAGGCGAATTTGCAGCTTGTCGACCTCGAGCTTCGTCGGCGAGGACTTCTTGCCGATGGCGTCGAGCATTTCCTGGCTGATGAGTTCGAATTTGTCCGCTTCGGACATCCATGACCTCCAAGAGGGTGGGTTAGACGCGGACGAAACAATACGGGAACAGAGAAGGGCCGTAAACCGAGTGCGCCGCCCTGGCCCACGACGGGGCGCCCGTGGGGAGCGCGCGTGGCGGTATAGGGGATTTGCCTCCCGGGAACGCGGGAACGCGGGCGATGAATGCGGGAAGCGGGGCATACGGAATCACGCTACCGGGCGGGTACCCTCGGCCCAACGGCGGGTGAAAGCCCGTGACGGAGGCGAAACATGGGCAGTGGTTCCCCGATCGGGCAGATTCTCGAACGCTGGAACCAGATCCCCCGCGGCCGGCAGATGGCGATGGCGGGGATCGTCGGCGGCACCATCGTCGTCCTCTACTTCGTCTTCATCGCGTCGTCTTCGCCGAACATGGTGACGGCGTATTCGGGGCTGGACCCGGAGGACGCGGCATCGATCGCGGCCGAACTGCAGAAGGCGGGCATCGCCTATGACCTCGGGGCGAACGGCACGAGCGTGTCGGTGGCGGCGGAGAAGGTCGGGGAGGCGCGCATCAAGCTGGCGTCGGCGGGGTTGCCGCGCAACGGTGCGAGCATCGGCTTTGAAGTCTTCGACAAGACGAACTTCGGGGCTACCGACTACGTGCAGCAGGTGAACTACCAGCGCGCCCTCGAAGGGGAACTGGCGCGTTCGATCAATTCGATCGATTCGGTGAAGGCGAGCCGCGTGCACCTGGTGATGCCCAAGGAGAGCGTCTTCAAGGAGGACCAGGAGAAGACGACGGCGAGCGTGCTCCTGCAGCTGAAGTCGGGGCGGGACCTCACGCAGGACCAGGTGCGCGGCATCACGAACCTTGTTTCGAACTCGGTGCCCGGGCTGGCTTCGGGCGGCGTCACGATCATGGACCAGACGGGCCACGTGCTGTTCGACGGGTCGACCTTCGATAACCCGTTCTCGACGGGCGCGAGCGCGACGCAGATGGACCTCCAGCGGAAGTACGAGACGGCGCTGGCACGCGACGTGCAGGCGACGCTCGACAAGGTGGTGGGCTCTGGCCGGAGCGCGGTGACGGTGCGCGCGAAGCTCAACTTCGACACCGTGACGAGCAAGGAGGACACCTTCGGAACGGCCGCGCAGGCGGTGCCGCGCAGTTCCAGCTCGACCACGGAGACGTTTTCGGGGAACGGCCTGAACGTCGGCAACATCCCTGGGACTGGGAGCAACGGCGCGACGGCGGGCACGGGGACGACGGCGAACGGGAACAGCACGTATTCGCGCACGGAAACGACGACCAACAACGAGGTGCCGCGCACGGAGAAGACGACGGTGCGGGCGCCGGGCGCGCTCGACCGGCTGAGCGTCTCGGTGGTGCTGGACGAGAGTGTGACGGCGGCGCAGGAACAGGCGCTGACGAGCGCGGTGGCGGCGGCGGTGGGCATCGACCAGACGCGCGGCGACACGCTGAACGTGGCCCGGCTGCCGTTCGATGCGAGCGTGCGCGAGGACCTCGTCGGCGCGGCCGGCGATGGGCTGGGGCAGTACCTGCAGTACCTGAAGCTTGTTCTGCCAATCCTGGCGGTAGCGCTGGCGTTCGTGCTCGTGACGCTGCTGCTGAAGTCGCTGAACAAGCGGCAGCTGGCGCTGGTGGCGCCGCCGCAGCAGCTGGCGCTGCAGGCGGCGACGGCGATCGGCAACCGGGCGCTCTCGGCGGCGGCACCGCTCCCGGCGCTGGAAGCCGCCCCGGACCCGGCGGAGGAACGCATTCACTCGCTGGCGGCGCAGAACCCGCGGGCGGTGGCGGACGTGGTCCAAACCTGGATGCGCGAGGAGGACGCCTAAGGCGCCATGCCGCGCGAAGACAAGCTCACCGGTCGCAGGAAAGCAGCCGCGCTGCTCATCACGCTGGGCAAGGAACGCTCCGCGGAGGTGCTTCGTCACCTCAGCGATGACGACATCGAGCGCCTGACGTGGGAGATCTCGGCGATGGGCGAGCTGCAGCCGGAGCAGCGAAAGGAAGTGGTCGGGGAGTTCCAGGACGCGGCCGTGGCGCGGAACGTGATTTCGCTTGGCGGCTTCGAATTCGCGGAGGAGCTTCTGCGCCTGGCGCTGGGCGAGGACAAGGCGACCGAGCTTATCGACCGGCTCTCGGCGACCTCGCCGACGGTGCCGTTCGGGTTCCTGCGGCACCTGAACGTGCAGCAGCTGGTGAACTTCCTGGGCAATGAACACCCGCAGACGATCGCGCTGTTGCTTTCGTTCCTGCAGGCGGAGAAGGCGGCGCAGGTGCTGAGCACGCTCAGCTCGGAGATGGCGGCGGACGTGGCCCAGCGCATCGCGCTCATGGACCGGGCGAACCCGGAGATCGTGACCGAAGTCGAGGCAGTGCTGCGGCGAAAGCTCAGCGCGGTGCTGCAGCCGGCGCGGGAGCAGCAGTCCGTGGGCGGCCTCGATGTGCTTGTAAACCTGCTCAAGAAATCGAGCCGGATGACGGAGAAGACGATCATCGAGGCCCTGGAGGACAACGAGCCCGAACTCGCCGAACAGGTGAAGAAGCGGATGTTCGTGTTCGAGAACGTGGCGCTGCTCGACGACAAGTCGATCCAGCGCATCCTCCGCGAGGTCGAGGTGAAGGACCTTTCGCTGGCGCTGAAGGCGACGCCGGAGAACGTGAAGGATTCGATCCTGCGCAATATGTCGACGCGCGCCTCGGCAATGCTCCGGGAGGACATGGAGGCGACCGGACCGGTGCGGCTGCGGCAGGTGGAAGAGGCGCAATCGCGCATCGTCGAGGTCATCCGGCGCCTGGACGACGCCGAGGAGATCGTGATTGCACGCGGTGGCGACGATGAACTCGTCGGCTAGGCCGGGCCGGGTCTACCGGCCGGCGGCGGAAAGCACGGACGACGTGTTCGTGCTCGGCGAGCGCTCGCGCGAAACCTTGCCGACGCCGGGCGCACTGGCGACAGTGGGCGCGCTCATCGAAGCAGCGGAAACGCGCGCGGCGGAGATCATCGCGGAGGCGGAGCGGCAGGCGGCGGCGATGCTGGGCGACGTCTCGGCGCGGACGGGCAGTGCGCGGGACCAGGGCTATCGCGAAGGGTACGAGCAGGGCCGCGCGCAGGCAGAGGGCGAAATCGAACGGTACGTCGAGGTCGCGCGCCAGGCCGGGCAGGCGGGCGAAGCGATCCGGCAGGGAGTGGCGGGCCAATCGGCGGCGCTCATCGCACGGGCGGTGATGCTCGCGACGCGGCGGATCGTCGGTGAGTACTACGACGGGGACCCGGCGAGGACGGCAGCCGCCTGCGAGGAAGCGTTGCGCGCCGCCTCGGGGCAGGACGTGCTGAGCATCCGTGTGAACCCGGCCGTGGCGGACGCCGTGATCGCGCGGGTGGCGGACGCCGCGCGGTATGTGCGTCCGGACGAGGGTGTCGAGATCGGCGGCTGCATCATCGATGTGCGGCACGGGACGCTGGACGCATCGCTGGACGCGCGGCTTTCGCTCATGGAGCTCGCGCTGGCGGCGGCGAGCGGGGACGAGACATGACCGTGAGCGCGCTGGAGGCCGTGCTGGAGGCAGCCGCGAGCGCGGAGGTGCACCGGCGCACGGGGAGTGTGCTGCGCGCCTCGGGCGAGATGGCGATGGTCGCGGGCCTCAACCTGCGGCCGAACGAGCTCGTGTTCATCGAGGACCCGGCGGGGAGGCCTCTGGCGGGCGAATGCGCGGGCAGCCAGGGCCACCACGCGACGGTGGCGATGCTCGACCGCGGCACCGTGGCAGCGGGCGCGCGGGTGCTGGCGACGGGCCGTAACGCGAGCGCGCCCTCGGGTGGGCAGCTGCTGGGGCGCGTGCTGGATGGCCTGGGAAGGCCGCTCGATGGCGGCGCCGAGCTGGCGGGCGTGCGTTGGACGCCGGTGCACGCGGAACCGCCGCACCCGCTCGACCGCGAGCCGATTATGACGAGCATGCCGTCCGGAGTTCGCGCGGTGGATGGCTTCCTCACGCTGGGGAAGGGCCAGCGAGTGGGCATCTTTGCCGGTTCGGGCGTGGGCAAGAGCACGCTGCTGGGGATGCTCGCGCGAGGGACGGCGGCGGACATCACGGTCATCGCGCTCATCGGCGAACGCGGGCGCGAAGTGCGCGACTTCCTCGAGCACGACCTCGGGCTGGACGCGCTGGGCCGGTGCATCGTCGTCGCCTCGACGGGGGACAACCCGGCGGCGATGCGGCTCTGCGCGGCGCGGACGGCGACGGCGATCGCGGAGGCGTTCCGGGCGGAGGGGAACGATGTCCTGCTGTTGTTCGATAGCCTCACGCGGGTGGCGATGGCGCAGCGCGAAATCGGGCTCGCGGCGGGCGAGCCCCCGACGACCAAGGGGTACCCGCCTTCGGTATTCAGCCTGCTGCCGCACCTGATGGAGCGCGCCGGGCCATCGGCCGAGGGGAGCATCACGGCGATCTACACCGTGCTCGTCGATGGCGAGGACATGGACGAACCGATCGCGGACATCAGCCGGGCGACGCTGGACGGGCACATCGTGCTCAAGCGGTCGCTGGCGAGCGCGGGGCACTACCCCCCGATCGATGTGCTGACGAGCGTTTCGCGGCTGATGTCGCGGGTGGCGAGCAAGCCGCACAACGAAGCGGCGCGGCGCCTTCGCGGGCTGCTCGCGGCCTTCCAGGAGGCTCGCGACCTGATTTCGATCGGCGCATACGTACGTGGGGCAGATGCGGAAGTGGACCGCGCGGTCGATCTGATGCCGGCGATCAACGCCTTCCTGCGGCAGCGTCCGGAGGAGGTCACGGGGTTCGAGGACGCGGTAGCGCGGCTGCTGGCCGTGGACCCGGCGTTCGCGGAACCCGAGGAGGAGGCCCTCGATGGCACTTTCGGCACAGCGGTTGAAGCGGCTGGTGGCGCATCGTGAGCGGCTGGAACGGCTCCAGGAGCAGGAACTCGCGGGCGCCGTGCGCGTGCTGAGGCTGCGGCAGCAGGCACTGGACGCCTCCCGCGCGGGGCGCGTGGAACTGCTCGCGACGGACGCGGGCGCGGACCTCGTCGCCCGGCAGGGGATCATCGATTACCTCCAGCGGCTCGACCGGGAGATCGCCGCAAAGGATGCGGCCGTGCGCCATTCGCTGGACGACGTGGAAGCGGAGCGGGCGACGCTGCGGGAGCGCAGCCGCGACCGCAAAGCGATGGAATCGCTGCTTGAGAAGCGCGTCGAGGAAGAGCGCATCGAACGGAACCGGGCGGACATCCGCCGGCTGGACGACATCGCGGGGCGCCGGTGGTTCGACACCAACGGCGTGCTGATGGCCGAACGGGAAGGACGCGAATGAACACGGGGCCACTGGGTGATTCGACGATTCAGACGGCGCGATCGTGGCTGACGGGGCTTTCGCGGCGGCAACAGGCGATCAGCGACAACATCGCGAACATCGACACGCCGGGCTATGTCGCGAAGGAGGTCCCGTTCGAGCAGCAGTTGCAGCGCGCCATCGGGCAGGGGAATTCGCGGCTGGCGACGACGAACGCGCGGCACATCGCCGCCTCGGGCTCGTCGCGCAACCAGATCGGGCTCCAGGCGGCGCAGGAGATGACGACGCAGCGGCGCGATGGGAACAGCGTGGACATCGACCAGGAGATGGTTTCGCTGGCGGAGACGCAGATGCGGTACCAGGCGGCGGCGAGCGCGCTCAACACCAAGATCGCGACGCTGCGGAACGTCATTCGCGGCGCCTAGGCGGATTGGAGGAGGACGGCCATGGGTTTGATCAACGCGATGCGGGCGACGACATCGGGGCTGGCGGCCCAAAGGGTTCGCATGGACACCGTCAGCGGCAATGTCGCGAATATCGACACGACGCGGACGCCGGAAGGCGGGGCCTACAAGCGGCACGTGGTGAACTTCGCATCGGCGGACAACGCGCTGCCGTTCGCGAACATCGTGGCGAAGTTCAGCGGGCAGGCGAGCACGGGCGTGGTGCTGACGCAGGTGACAACGGACACCACTTCGCCGATGCGCGAGGCGTATGAGCCGGCGAACCCGGACGCGAACGAGGACGGCTACGTAGAGCTGCCGAACGTCGACCTCGTGACGGAGATGACGGACCTGACGAGCGCGAACCGTTCGTACCAGGCGAACGCGACGGTGCTGAACGCCATTAAGCAGATGGCCCTACGGGCTTTGGACATCGGGAATCGGTAAGACGGGCAGGCGGGCGTAGGCGGAAGGAGAGGGCTGTTATGGAGATCGGACGCATTCAGGGGGCAGGGGTCGCGGCGCAAGCTGGGATGGCGGCAGGGAAACCGGCCGCGGGGTTCGCGGGCCTGCTGGGGCAAGCAATCGGTCAACTCCAGTCGGTGAGCGACTCCGCCAATACGAAGGTCAACGCGCTGGCGACGGGCCAGGACGTGGACCTCCACGACGTCATGATCGCGCTGGAGACGGAATCGCTCGCGATGAGCCTCGCGACGACGGTCCGGAACAAGGCGGTCGAGGCGTACCAGGAAATCTTCAGGATGCAGATGTGACGGTTTCCATGGTCGAACTCAGTCCAGCCGCGGAGCTTGCGGCCCTGCCCGGCGGCGTGCCGGTGCAGGGCGCGAACACCCCGCCGGCGGACGGCGCATTCCAGGCGCTTCTCGGAGCGCTGTTGGGGGAGTTGCAGGGCGAAACCGCCGCGGCGGCACCCCCGACGGAGGGGCCCACAGCCGGTTCTCCCGGCACGACGCAGTCCAAGGGCGATGCCGATACGGCAGCCGCGGCGCTGGAAAGCCTCGCGGCGATGGCATGGCTGCCGGCAGCGCCGGTGACGCCGCCCGTGACCCTCAACGTGGCGACGCAGGGGGCGGGAGCCGAAGGCCCGGCGCAGGCAATCTTCGGGAGCGAAGGCATGGGGACGGGGATGCCCCCGGTGCCGGCGACGGGCACGGCGGCAACCGCGGCCGGGGTGACCTCACCGGGCGAGATCCAGGTCGAACTCCCGGCCGCTGAGTCGCCCGCGCTGCCGCCGAGCGAGCAGCCCACGGACGCGGCCCACGCGGCGGACACGACAGCCCAATCGCCCCTCACGGCAAACGGCATGGCGAACGCGGTCATCACCGCCCGGGCGGAACCGGCGGCGGCAGTCGATGTCGCGGTGGCGGCGGCACCGGGCGTGGCGAACGAGCTCACGGGCGCAAGTGGACCGCGCCGCCGCACGACGACGGAGCCCGCGAACGCGACTGACCTGGCCATCGCACTGGACGTGGACCCGGAGCCGGAGCCAGGTGAAGCCACCGACGCGACTGGCGCCCCGGATACGAACGGCGTGGTCCGCATCGACGGGAACGCCAATGTGACGAACGTGCAGCCGGCGGTGGCCGGTTCAGGCCCGGCGCCCGACCTCGATGTCGAGGTCAAGGCAGCGTCCGGTACCGAGGTCCGCGGCGTCGAAGGCGTGCGGTCGCATGCCAGCGCCCCGGCGGAGACGGTGGCGGAGGCCGCTCCGGTGGCGGAGCCGCGGCCGGCGCAGCCACTCGCGCCCACCGAACAGGTCGCGCGCGCGGTCATCGAACGCGTGAACGAGGGCGGCGGCGAAGCGGTCATCCGGCTGGACCCGGCCGAGCTCGGGCACGTCCGCATTCACGTCAGCACGACGAGCGAAGGCGTGCGCGTGGAGGTGCACGCGGAGCGGCCGGAAGCGGTGGCGCTACTGCGAAGCTCGACGCCGGACCTTTCGAGCCTGCTCAACGGGCAGGGGCTGGACCTTTCGAGCGTGTATGTCGGGCTCGGCGGACGGGAAACGGGTGGCAACGGGAGCGATGGCGCGCCCTGGGCCGAACGCGGGCAGCGCCCGGCAGACGGCGAATTCGCGAACATTCTCGGCATCGGAGACACGGGCAGCGTGGAGCGGCACAACCGCCTGCGTTCGACCTACAACCCCGATGGCGCGCTGCTGTACCGGGTCTAAGGGAGGAATCCGATGGCGCTGGATGTGGACCCGGTCACGGCACTGCAGAACACGACCTACAAGCCTTCGAAGGGCGCGACGCAGGACATGGGGTCGGTCGACTTCATGAAGCTGATCATCGCGCAGATGCGGAACCAGAACCCGCTGGAACCGCAGAAGGATTCGGACTTCATGGCGCAGATGGCGCAGTTCGAATCGCTGAACCAGACGAAGGCGATGGCCGCCGGGGTGAAGGTGCTGCAGGGGATGCAGGAGCTCTCGAGCGCGGCCGGGCTCATCGGCAAGACGGTCATCGGGAAGACGGTCGATGCGATCGCCATCACGCGGGACCAGGTCGGGCGGGAGATCTACGGGCAGCCGTTCGAAAAGCTGAGCAGCGCGCAGCGCGTATCGGTGAACCAGGATGACCGGGTGATCGCTGCGGCGGCCGATGCGCAGAACGCGGGCACCGAAATCCGCGGGGTGGTGGAGCGGGTGGCGATGGGCGCCGACGGCATTCCGATGCTGATGATCGGCGGGCGGGCGGTGGACATGTTCACGCTGGCGGAGGTGCGCTGATGGCGCTGCAGGCCGCCGGCATCTATGGACCGGGTGCGGCGGGACGGTATCCCGCGGGCGGAACAGCCCGGCAGAGCCCTTCGGGGACATCGTTCGAAGACGCGCTCGGGAGGGCGCAGGAGGAAGTCCGGCTCAGCCGGCACGCCCAGAAGCGCATTGACCGGCGCGAACTGGGGCTCGATTCCGCTCGTATGGACCGGCTCAGCACGGCCATCGACCGGGCCGCGGAGAAGGGCGCGCGCAACAGCGTGGTCATGCTCGACGGCCTGGCGGTGGTGGTGGATGTCCGCGAGCGGACGATCGTGACGGCACTGGACACAGGAGGTGGGGGTCAACGCGTTTTCACGAACGTCGATTCCGTCGTCGTTGGCTGACGGCGGTGACCTGGGCCGGTCCGCTTGACGGAGGCCCGATTTCGAAGCGCGAACGGCCGACTCCCCCGGGGAGAAGGCACGCGCTCACCAGTGAATCCGGCGTGAGCCGCCGGAGGAAGGGATCGGACTCACTATGATGCGCGCACTTTTCTCGGCGATTTCCGGCATGAAGAACCACATGAGCTTCATGGATGTCGTCGGGAACAACATCGCGAACGTGAACACGATCGGCTACAAGTCGAGCCGCGTGACCTTCCAGGACATCCTGGGGCAGACGATCAAAGGGGCGAGCTCGCCCCAGAACGGCCGGGGCGGCACGAACCCGGCGCAGATCGGCCTGGGCATGAACCTCGGCGGCATCGACACGATCATGACGCAGGGTTCGATCCAGTCGACGGGCAAGCTGACGGACTTCGCCATCCAGGGCGATGGCTTCTTCGTGGTCTCGGATGGCCAGCGGAACTTCTACACGCGGGACGGGGCGTTCGACATCGGCGTCGATGGCGGCCTGGTGAACCCGGTGACGGGCCTGCGGGTGATGGGCTGGACGGCGGATGCGACGGGCGCGGTGGACACGCAGACGCCGCTCACACCGATCGAGATCCCGTTCGGCACGCAGGTGAGCGCGCAGGCTTCGACGGAGATGCACTTCGCGGGCAACCTCGATGCTTCGGTACCGGTCGGCCAATCGGTGAACACGACGGTGACGGCGTATGACTCGCTGGGCGTGGCGCATTCGGTGAAGGTGACGTTCACGAAGATGGCCCCGAACATGTGGGCGGTTCGCGATAGCTCGAGCTCGGCGTCGTTCACGCCGGCCCCGACGGGCGACTTCGCGGCGGCCGGCGCGAGCGTGACGGGCACGCCGAACACGCTCCGGCCGGGCACCTGGAATGTGACGCTGACGGCGGGCACGCTATCGGCCGTGTTCACGCCGGCGACCTTCACGCCGCCTTCGACGTGGGGCGCGGGCACGCCCGAGGCGCCGATCACGGGGTCGCTCGCGGCGAACGGCACGAACAACACGCTCATTCCTGGCGTGACGATCAAGGCGGGCGCGACGGTCGCGGCCGGCACGATGGCGATCGAAGTGGCACAGGGGGGGACTTCGCCGGCGCCCGTGGAATTCAGCACGAACGGGCAGTGGGCGGGCACCAATTCGCTGCCGACGATGACGCTGGACGTGAGCGGCACGGGGGCATCGACGCCGCAGAACGTGACGCTGGACCTTTCGAGCCTCACGCAGTTCGCCGGGGAGAGCCAGGTGAACCTGACGAACAACGACGGCTTCCCGGCGGGCGCGCTGGTGAGCTTCGCGGTGGGCAGCTCGGGGGAGGTCTCGGGCATCTATTCGAACGGTTCGAACCGGGTGATCGGGCAGCTGGCGCTGGCGAACTTCGTGAACGCGGGCGGCCTGATGCGCGCGGGGCAGAACCTCTGGAACCCGAGCGCGAACTCGGGCGACCCGATCATCGGGCAGCCGAACTCGAACGGGCGCGGCACGGTGAACACGGGCACGCTCGAAGGTTCGAACGTGGACCTGGCGCAGCAGTTCACGAACGTCATCGTGGCCCAGCGCGGCTTCCAGTCGTCGTCGCGGGTGATCACGGCGAGCGACCAGATGCTGCAGGACCTGGTGAGCATCATCCGCTAGTGGGCGCGATGGGGGCGGCCGGGTGACCGGCCGCCCTCGTGTTCGCGGTGGAGGGAGCGCAGAACGACCATGATCCCGGCCTCGAAGCTGAATCGCGCGAGCACACTCGCCACGCTGCCCATCATGGCGCTGGTGATCCTGTTCTTTTCGCGGGCCGACCTTGGGAACCGGGATATCGAGCCGCCCTCGGAGGGGCGGCTTTTCGTCGCCAATCTGCGGGGCGAAAGCCTGTCGCTGTTCGACCTCACGGCCCCGGAGCAACCGGAGGTGGCGCGGCTCGCGCTCGCGGGCCCGCCGCACGAGCTGGTGGCCATCGACGGGCGCATCTACGCGACGCTGGGCCGCGGGCAGGAGCTGGTCGAGGTCTCGCCGGGGGCGACGGGAATCCTGCGGGCGCTGCGGCTGGACGGCGACCCGCACGGGCTGGCGGAAGGGGGGGGCACGCTCCTGGTGACGCTGGACCGGGCGAAGGCGCTCGTGCGGGTACCGTTGGACAGCTTCGCCGAAGCGGGGCGCGAGGCGGCGGGCGACACGCCCCACGCCGTGGCCACGGATGGCACGGGCATCTTCGTCACGGATTCGCGCGACAACCGGCTGCGCCGCATCGGGCCGGGGGGTGAGGTGACCTTCGCGGAGACCGGGGCGCTGCCGGAGAGCGTGGCCATCGTGGGGGAGTACGTGGTCACGGCGGACGCCGACGGGGGGACGGTGAGCATCTATCGGCGCGCGGACCTTTCGCTGGCGAAGCGCATCACGGTGGGCGGACGGCCCTCACGAGTCGCCGCCACGGGATCGGCGCAGGTGGCCGTTTCGCTGAACGCGGGCGCGCGGGTCGCGGTCATCGACCTCAAGGGGCTCAGGGTGAAGCGGGAGGTACGGGTGCTGCCGTTGCCCGACGGGATCTGCACGAGCCCTTCGAACGACTACGCGGCGGTGACTTCGAACGCGACGAACACGGTCCAGTACTTCACGCTGCCGGACTGGCACGCGGCCGGGTTCCGGGAGACGGGCGACGGCCCGGGAGCGTGCGCCTGGCTCCCCTGAGGGGACGGTTGACCGCGGATCCGCGAGCGCGCCAGTATCGAACGATGACGACGGGGCGCGGCGCGGAGTGAATCACGGGAGCTGCCGGCAGGGCGGCCGCTTCTCTCGCTGTCACGAGCTGGCGATCGACACGTGCCAGTACTGCGGGAAGGCATTCTGCGCGCTGCATTCGCACCACGTGGGCGGGCACGAAGCGGTGTGCTCGGCGAAGCGCTGTGTGGCAAAACACGAGGACCTGGCGCTGCACATGGAGTACCGGGCGCGGGTGCGACAACGGAACCAGGCGGGGCTCTGCGGGGTGGAGGGCTGCGTGCCGCACCCCAGGCTGGAGTGCTCGCTCTGCCGCGGGCACTTCTGCGAACCGCATGTGCGCACGCGGATGTACCCGGCACGGGAGGGCAGGGTCATCATCGACCGGCCGATGGGCTGCTGCGACTGGTGCTGGAACCGCCGGAAGATCTGGAATAGGTAGCGGGTAGCTATTAGCTGTTGGCTGATAGCTGTTAGCGCTTCGCCGTGGGGCAACAATAAACGGGCCGGGGAATCATCCCCGGCCCGTTTGGTGAGCGCCTTATGGCGAAGCGCCAATAGCTAACAGCTATTAGCTAGCAGCTATTAGCTCCCCGCTACTCGTCGTCGTCGCTGTAGCGGCCGGCGCCGCCGAGGCCCGGGCGCGGAGGCGGGGGCGGGGCGGGCGGGCCGCCGGCGTCCTCGGTGCGGCGAACCCAGCCGCGGCTCACGCCGCCGACCGGGGCGCCGCCGCCACGAGCACCGAAATCACTGCGCTGGCCGCGAGGCTGACCACCACCACCGCCGCCACCGGGGCGCGGGCCACGGTCACCGCCGCCGAAGCCGCCGCCACCCTGGCGCGGGGGCCGGTCGCCGCCGCGCTGGTCGCCACGGGGGCGGTCGCCGCCGCGGTCACCACCGCGGTCGCCGCGCGGGCCACGGTCGCCGCCGCGGTCGCCACCACGATCGCCGCCGCGGCCGCCGAAGCCACCACGGCCGCCACGGCCGCCACCACCGCTGCCCGGAGGCGGCGGTTCCTCGCCGAGGAGGACGGCGCGCCGGGAGAGGTTGATGCGGCCGAGGTTGTCGATTTCGCTGACCATGACGGTCACTTCATCGCCGACGGAGACTTCGTCCTCGACGGTTTCGACGTGGTCTTCGCCGAGCTGCGAAATGTGGACGAGGCCTTCCTTGCCGGGAAGGATTTCGACGAAGGCGCCGAAGTTGAGGAGGCGGGTCACCTTGCCGGTGTAGATCTCGCCGACCTTCACCTCTTTGGTGAGACCTTCGATCATCTGGATAGCCTTGCGGGCGACGGCTTCGTTGATGCCGCCGACGAAGACGGTGCCGTCTTCCTGGATATCGATGGTGGCGCCGCCGGACTCCTCCTGGATCGTGCGCACCATCTTGCCGCCGGGGCCGATGATCGTGCCGATCTGGTCCTGGAGGATATTGATGCGGTACATCTTCGGAGCGAACTCGGAGACATCGGCGCGGGGCTCGGCGATAACGTCGAGCATGCGGTCGAGGAGGTAGTGGCGGGCATCGCGGGCGCGTTCGAGGGCGGTCGCGAGGAGTTCGCGGGAGACGCCGCCGATCTTGATGTCCATCTGGAGGGCGGTGATGCCCTCGCGGGTGCCGGCGACCTTGAAGTCCATGTCGCCCATGAAGTCTTCCTGGCCGGCGATGTCGGTGAGGACCTGGTAGTTGCCGTCTTCGCCCATGATGAGACCCATGGCGATGCCCGCGACGGGGGCGAGAATGGGCACGCCGGCATCCATGAGGGCGAGCGTGCTGCCGCAGACGCTGGCCATCGAGGTGGAGCCGTTGGAGGACATGATCTCGCTCACGACACGGATGGCGTAAGGGAAATCGTCCTCGGTGGGAATGACGGGCTCGAGGGCGCGCTCGGCGAGGGCGCCGTGGCCGATTTCGCGGCGGCCGGGGCCGCGCATGGGGCGGGCCTCGCCGACGGAGAACGGCGGGAAGTTGTAGTGGTGGAGGTACCGCTTCGTGTTATCCGGCGAGAGCGTGTCGAGCTTCTGCACCATCGAAAGGCCGCCCAGGGTGGCGATGGTGAGGGCCTGCGACTGGCCGCGCTGGAAGAGGCCGCTCCCGTGGGTGCGGGGGAGGACGCCGACGTGGATATCGAGGTCGCGAATCTGGGTGACGTTGCGGCCATCGGCGCGGACACCCTGTTCGAGGATGCGCTTGCGCATGGCCTTCTTGATCACGTTGAAGAGCGCGTCGCCGAGTTCGCTGTTGGTGAAGCGCTCGCCGAAGCTGGCGATGAGCTCCTGGCGGAGGGCCTTGTTGGCATCGCTGCGCTCGCTGGCGGCGGTGCCGACGACTTCCTCGATGCGGTCCGCGAGATGCCCGGCGACGGTATCGAAGGCGTCCTGGTTGTCGACGTGGGGGACGAAGGGCTTCTTCGTCGGGGCGGCTTCGGCGGCGATCTGCTCCTGGAGGGCGATGATTTCGCGGTTGGCGTTCATCGCGATCTCGATGGCCTCGAGGACGGCATGCTCGGGCGCGCTCTTCGCGCCGGCTTCGACCATGACGACGGCGTCCCTGGTGCCGGCGACGATGATGTCTAGGTCGCCGGTATCGGCCTGCTCGAAGGTGGGATTGACGACGAATTCGCCATTGACGCGGGCGACGCGGACGGAGCTGACGGGCCCGAGGAAGGGGATGTCGCTAATCATGAGGGCGGCGCTGGCGCCGACGGTGATGAGCGTATCGGGCTGGTTCTCGCCGTCGGCGGAGAGCGTCATGGCGACGATCTGGACTTCGTTGCGGAAGCCCTTGGGGAAGAGGGGGCGAAGGGGGCGGTCCGTGAGGCGCATCGCGAGGATGGCTTCGTTGCTGGCGCGGCCTTCGCGGCGGGGGAAGCTGCCGGGGATTTTGCCGACAGCGTAGAGGCGCTCCTCGTAATCGACGGTGAGGGGGAAGAAATCAACGCCCTCGCGCGCATCGGCCATGGTGGCGGTGACGAGGACGACGGTATCGCCCTGGCGGACGGTGACGGCGCCGTTGGCCTGCTGGGCGAGGATGCCGTACTGGATGGTGAGGGTCTTCCCACCGACTTCGAGTTCGTAGGTCCTGGGTTCCATGTATCTCTTACTTCTACTTCCGCTTTGCGCTCGCTGATTCCAGGGAGCAGTCATGCCCCGCGCGCATGGCACGCGCCGAAGGGGCTGTGGTGGAACGTCCCGCTGACTGGGGGACGCCGGCAAAGGTGAGGTTGAGCGTGTTCAGGCAAATCGATGCGGGCCGGCCCCTGGCCCGCTCCCCGGCCCTGGAGGCGCGGGGAAGGCGACGAACAAAGGCCTCCGCTATTTGCGGAGGCCGAGGCGGGCGATCAGTTCGCGGTAGCGGTTGACGTCGCGGTTGTTGAGGTAGCGAAGGTGGCGGCGGCGGGCACCGACGAGCTTCAGGAGGCCACGACGCGTGTGGTAGTCGTGCTTGTTGGCCTTGAGATGCGTCGTCAGGTACTTGATCCGCTCGGTCAGGATTGCCACCTGAACCTCCGGCGACCCCGTGTCACCGGCGTGGACCGCGTAGCTTTGAACCAGTTCGTCTTTTCGATCTTTCGTCAGCAACCTTCTTCTCGACTCTTCCTTTGCCTATCTTGTGAACGGTTCGAGCCTAGCACAGGCTCGCGTTCTACGGCAATTTCATGGGACAACCGGCGCTCTTTCTGCTCTCCGGCATGCCCGGGGCGGGCAAGACCACCTTCGCACAGGCGCTCGCCGCGCGCACGGGCGCCGAGCACATCGAAAGCGACGCGGTCCGGCGTTCGCTGGCGGCGCAACCGACGTACACGGCCAAAGAGAGCGGACGGGTATTCGCCATCGTGGGGCGGCGAGTGGATGCGGCGCTGGCCGCGGGCCGGAGCGTCATCGTCGATGCGACGAACCTGACCAACCGCGACCGGCGGCGCTTCGTGCGCGCGGCAGCGGCGGCCGGCGCGAGGCTCATCGCCATCCGGGTGACGGCGCCGGAGGATGTCGTCCGCGAGCGGCTCAGGCAGCCGCGGGTGGGGCACTCGCAGGCGAACGTGCGGGTGTTCGAACTGATGCGCGGGCGGGCGCAGGGATTCGATGTGCCGGCCGTGGTGGTGGACACGCGTTTCGGCATCGAAGCGGCGGTTTCGCTGGCGGTGGCGCTGGCCGGTGCGTAGCGCGAGCCCGCGGTTACGCCCGGGGCGCGGGTGTGTTCGATGGGGTAGGCTGGAGGGAATCTCTCCCTTCGGAGGCCCAGTGAAGCAGTATTCGGCGCCGCCCGCGCTGACCATCGACCCCAAGAAGACGTATTCGGCGACGATCGAGACGACGGCCGGCACGATGACGGCGGACCTGTTCGCGGGGGAAGCGCCGGCGACGGTGAACAACTTCGTGTTCCTCGCGCGGGACGGCTACTACAGCGACGTCATCTTCCACCGGGTGATTAGCGGCTTCATGATCCAGGGCGGCGATCCGACGGGGACGGGCCGTGGCGGGCCCGGCTACCGCTTCGCGGACGAACCGGTGAAGCGCCCGTACGCGCGCGGAACGCTCGCGATGGCGAACGCGGGCCCGAACACGAACGGCAGCCAGTTCTTCATCATGCACGCGGACTATCCCTTGCCGCCGAACTACACCATCTTCGGGAAGCTGACGGCGGGCGAGGATGTGCTGGACGCGATCGCGGGGGCGCCGACGGGGGCGCAGGACCGCCCGGTGGCGCCGGTGACCATCAGTAGCGTGAGCATCGCCGAGGCGTAGGGCCGGGCAGACGCAGCGAATGCGAGAGGGGCTCCGAATCCGGGGCCCCTCTTTCGCGTGCACTAATCGGCGTCGACGGCGTCGCCGAGGAGGTGGGCGCGCGCTTCGGCCACGAGATAGAGGGAGCCGGTGATGAGAACCAGGTCATCCGGGCCGGCGTGCGAAAGGGCGGTATCGAGGGCATCGGCGATGGTGGGTTCGGAGACGGCGGCGGGACCGAAGAAACCCATCTCCGTGACCATGGCCATGGGCTCGTAGGCGCGAGGGCTGTTGAAGCCGGTGCAGATGATGAGGTCGGCAAAGCGGGCGAGCTTGTAGCCGATGGCCTGCACGTCCTTGTCGCGCATGGTGCCGACGATGAGGAAGCAGCGCTTCCAGCGGAAGTACTCCTTGATGGCGATCGCGAGGGCGGCGGCGCTTTCGCCGTTGTGGGCGCCATCGGCGAGAATGAGCGGCTTCTGCCCCATGACTTCCAGGCGGCCGGGGACGCGGGTGCGGGCGAGACCATCGGCGATGGCCTGGTCGCTGATGGTGTGGCCGCGGCCGCGCAGGGCATCGGCGACGGCGACGGCGGTGGCGGCGTTTTCGACCTGGTGGCGGCCGAGCATGGGGGTGCGCAGTTCGCGTGTGCCGTGCGGGCCGTGCAGACGGAAGGACTGGCCGAACGGGAACTTCTCCAGCACCTCGGCTTCGTACAGCGCGCCGACCTCGATGAGATCGGTGCCCAGGTCATCGCATCGGCGGCGAATGACCTCGGCGGCGGCGGGATCGTGCTGGGCGGCCATGACGCAGATGCTTTTGGGCTTGATGATGCCGGCCTTGTCGCGAGCGATCTCCTCGCAGGTGTTGCCGAGGATGGCGGTGTGTTCGAGCGAGATCGGGGTGATGACGGAGACATCGACGGTATCGAAGACGTTGGTGGTATCGAAGGTGCCGCCGAGGCCGACTTCGACCACCTGCCAGTTCACCGGCTGGGCCTGGGCGCGAGTAAGCCAGAAGAAGAGGGCGGTCATGATGCCGAAGGTGCTGACATTGCCGCCGGCGCTCTCGTTTTCGGCGGCGACGGCCGGGCGAATCGCCTCGAGGCCGGCGGCGAACTCCTCGCGCGAGACGGCGTGGCCATCGAGGGCGATGCGCTCGGTATAGGAGTGCAGGTGCGGGCTGGTGAAGAGGGAGGTGGAGTTGCCCTGCCAGCGGAGGATGCCTTCGATCATCGCGGAGGTGCTGCCCTTGCCCTTCGAGCCCGTTATGTGAACCGTGTTCCGGCCGCGCTGGGGGTAATCGAGGCGGGCGAGCAGCGAACGCATGGACTCCAGGCTCATGGCGGGGTCGGCGGAGCGCTGGACACCGCGTTCGAGGTCGGTGAAGGAAAGCAGGTAATCGATGGCGGCGCGGTAATCCACGCGGGCATTGTAGGGGGCGAATCCGCGGTGGGCGCGCCGCTGCCCGTAGCGGGAAGGTGCGTACAATCTCGGGCCACGAACGAGGAGGAATGGGGATGAAGGTTGTAGAGCACACAGGACCACTGGCGGGCGTGGTGGTCCTCGAATTCACGCAGATCATCGCGGGGCCGTTCTGCTGCCAGCTGCTTTCGGACATGGGCGCTTCGGTGACGAAGTTCGAACCCATCGGCGGGGAGCCGTGGCGGGCGGGAGGCGTGCCCATCGTGCCGACGGAATCGCGGGTGTACATCGGGCTGAACCGCGGCAAGCGCTGCGTCGAGATGGACCTGCGCCAGCCGGAGGCGCGCGCCATCGTGCACAAGCTCATCCCCGAAGTGGATGTGGTGGTGATCAACTACCGGCCGGGTGTGGCGGAAGCGCTGGGGATCGACTACGAGACGCTTCGGGCGCTCAATCCGCGGCTCATCTACTGCGAGAACACCGCGTACGGGCGCACGGGGCCGCTGTCGCGAGCGGGTGGCTACGACATCGTGGTGCAGTCGTTCACGGGGCTGATGGCGGGCGAGGCGAAGATGCAGGGCGACGTGCCGACGTACATCTACCCCGCGATCGCGGACTTCGCGACGGGCATGCAGATGGCGAGTTCGATTTCGGCGGCGCTGTTCGCGCGCACGCGCACGGGCCGGGGCCAGCGCATCGACAGCACGATGCTGGCGACGGCGCTTTCGATGCAGACTATGAGCTTCAACTGGATCGACATGATCGACGACGAGGTGCTGCCGGCCCTGCTGACCGAACTGAAGCAGGCGCGGGCACAGCAGAAATCGTTCGAGGAGCAACTCGCGATCAAGGGGAAGTACCGCCCGGCGGCCGCGGCGAACGTGTATTACCGCGTGTACCAGACGGCGGATGGCTTCGTGACCATCGGGGCGCTGAGCCCGTCGCTCCGGGACAAGGTGGTCGCGGCCACGGGCATGCAGGACCCGCGGCGCACCGGCGACGGCCAGTGGGTGATGCAGCTGGATTCCTTCGGCCCGGCCGAACAGGAAGCGCTGGTGGCGCAGGCGGAGGGCATCCTTCGCGGCAAGACGACCGATGAATGGATGGAGATTTTCACGCGCCACGGAGTACCGGCGGGGCCGCTGAACTTCATGGAGGAGCTATTCGACCACCCGCAGACGGCCGCGAATGGGCTGACGGTCGAGGTCGACCACGCGATCCTGGGGCATATGCGCATGGTGGGGCCGGCGTTCCAGATGTCGGACACGCCGCTCGCGGCACAGGGTGCGAGCCCGACGCTGGGTGCACACACGGACGAGGTGCTCGCGGAGGCTGGCCTCGACGATGGGGCGATCGCGTCGCTGCGTGCGAAGGGCGTCATCGGCTAGCAGAGCGTAGCGGCAGGATGGAACGTGAGGGGCCCGTTCGCGGGCCCTTCGTGCGTGTCGAGCGGCGGCGGGTCAGGCGGTGACGGCGGCGGCAGGCTCGCCCTGGCCCATCTTCACGACGAGCACGCGATCGACGCGGCGCCCATCCATGGCCATGACGCGGAACTGGTAGCCGGGGACGTCGACGCGGTCCCCGGCGTGGGGGATGCGGCCGAGGCGGGCCATGATGAAGCCGCCGACGGTGTCGTAGTCCTCGTCGGCGAGTTCGGCGCCGGTGGCGTCCTCGACGTCGGCGATGAGGGCGAGGCCGCTGAGGAGGAGATTGCCGGTGGGCAGCGGGCGAACGGTATCGGCGGGCTGCCCGGAGCGTCCGCCGAGCCAGCGGCCGAGCAGGCGATAAAGGACTTCATCGGCGGTGAGGATGCCGCTGGTGCCGCCGTGCTCATCGACGAGGACAACGATCTGCACCTGGCGCGCGCGCATGGCGGCGACGGCGACTTCCACGCTGACGGACTCGGGGATGGCGACGACGGGGCGGACGAGCGACCGCCAGCCGCCTTCGCCGCGGCGCACAAGCGCGAGCAGGTCCTTCGCATCGATGATGCCGAGGATATGGTCGAGGTCCTCTTCGTAGACGGGATACCGGGTGTGCTGGTGCCGCTCGACAAGGTTGAGCACTTCCTCGAGGGAGTCGGTCGCGTCGATGGCGACGAGTTCGGTGCGGGGGACCATGATCTGGTCGGCCTGGATGGCGCTGAACTCGAGGGCGCGGCGGGCAAGCAGCAGCTCCGAGGTGGAGAGCAGGCCGGCGCGGGCGCTCGCTTCGATGACGAGTTCGAGCTCTTCCGGTTCGAGCGTCTCCTCTTCGCCGCCGGACGTTTTGACGCCGAAGGGCATGACGGCGAGGCGGCCGGCGCGGTTCAGCGCCCAGACGGCGGGACCGAGGATGCGCGCGAAGATGGACACGGGCGGCGCGACCCAGAGTGCCACGCCCTCGGTCTTCGCCAACGCGAGCGACTTGGGGGCGAGTTCGGCGAAAACGATGACGAGGGTGGTGACCAGGGCGAAGGCGACGACGGTGGCGATGATGTGGGCGGCGGTCTCGCCGGCGATGTCGCCGAGGGCGGCATCGATGGGGGGTTCGACGATGCCGGCGAGGACGGGTTCGCCGAGCCAGCCGAGAGCGAGGCCGGCCATCGTGATCCCAAGCTGCGTGGCGGCGATCGAGCGGTCCAGGTGCTGGAGTGTGCCGAGCAGGAGACGGGCGCGGCCGAGGCCGGAGGTGGCAAGCTGCTCGACGCGTGAACGGCGGACGGCGACGAACGCGAATTCGGCCGCGACAAAGAGCGCGTTGATGGCGATGAGGACGACGACGGCGGTCAGTCCAATCGCAACCGCCCAACCTTCTGACACGCGCACATCGTAACAGGCGACCGCGGGGACGTGCGTTACGAGCACGCGCCCGGGCGAGCGGCGATACTGCGCGGATGAACGACGCTGAAGAACGAAGGCTCGCCGGCGAACTGCGCGCGCTGGCGGAGGAGATCGCCCGGGAAGCTGGCGACCTCCTGCGCGACCGCGCCGGTGACGTGCGCACCGAGGTGGGAACGAAGTCGACGGTCACGGACATGGTGACGGAGGTGGACCGCGAGTCCGAGTTGCTCATCAGCCGCCGCCTGCTCGCGGCGCGGCCGGGAGATGGGCTGACGGGCGAAGAGGGTGCGGCGCGCGTTTCGACGACGGGGGTGCACTGGGTGTGCGACCCACTCGATGGCACGACGAACTACCTCTATGGCGTGCCGGCCTACGGCGTGAGCATCGCCGCGGAGCTTGAAGGCCGCGTGCTGGCAGCGGCGGTGTTCGACGCACGGCACGGGGAGATGTTCTCCGCCGCACGGGGGCTGGGCGCGACGCGCGATGGGGTCGCGATCCACGTGAGCGGGCTCGCGGACCTCTCGATGGCGCTCGTTGGGACGGGCTTCGGGTACCTGCCGGCGCGACGGGCGCACCAGGGCCGCATCACGGCGTATGCGCTCCCGCGCGTGCGGGATATCCGGCGTGCCGGGTCGGCTGCCCTCGACCATTGCTGGGTCGCCTGCGGGCGGCTCGATGCGTACTACGAGCAGGGCGTGCAGCAGTGGGATTACGCCGCGGGCGCGCTCATCGTCGAGGAGGCGGGCGGGCGCACGGGCGGGTTCGTGCAAGGGTCGCTCGCGGGCATGCGGTTCGCGACGAACGCAGCCCTGTATGAGCCGCTCCGGGCGCTGGTCGAGGAGGCGGAAGTACGCGCGCCACGGGACGACGGCGGCTGATGCGGGTCCTGGTCGCCCCGCAGGAGTTCAAGGGGACGCTGGCAGCCGAGGAGGCCGCGGACGCGATCGCGGCGGGCATCGCGCGGGCACGGCCGGGCTGGGAGATCGACCGACTGCCGATGAGCGACGGCGGCCCGGGCTTCCTCGATGCCCTGCGGCGGGCGGTTCGCAACGATACGCACGCCGAGGTGGTGCACGACGCGCTCGGACGGCCGGTGCTGGGCCGCTACCTCACGCTGCGCGGGCGATCGATGGCGGTGGTCGAGGCGGCGCAGGCGAACGGGCTCATGCACATGGCGACGGACGAACGGGATGCGATGCGCGCCGATACGTTCGGGGTGGGCGAACTGCTGCTGGCGGCCGTCCGCCATCGCGCGGCAACGCTGCTGGTCGGCGTGGGCGGAAGCGCGACAACCGACGGCGGAGCGGGCATGGCGCGTGCGCTCGGGGCCCGGCTGCTGGACCGGCAGGGGGCCGCCATCCCCACCGGGGGCGGCGGGCTCGCGAAGCTCGACCGTATTGCATGGAAGGTGCCGGAGGCGTTCGCGAGCATCGATGTCGTGGTGGCGACGGATGTCGTGAACCCGCTCACGGGGCCGAATGGCGCGGCGCAGGTCTTCGGGCCGCAGAAGGGGGCGACGCCGGAACAATGCGTCGCGCTGGACGCGGGGCTTGCGCGGTTCGCGGCGGTCGTGCGGCGCGACCTCGGGGTGGATGTCGAACGGGTGCCGGGTGCGGGCGCAGCGGGTGGCCTGGCGGGCGGACTGATCGCGTTCCTCGGTGCGCGGGTCGCGAGCGGATTCGACGTGGTCGCCGAGGCAGCGAATCTGCGGGCACGGCTGCGCGACGCGGACATCGTGGTCACGGGCGAAGGCAGCTTCGATAGCCAGTCACGGCAAGGCAAGGTGACGGGCCGGATCCTCGAACTGGCGGTCGAGGACGGGAAGCCGTGTGCCGTGTTCGCGGGCCGTGCCCCCGGCGGCGGCGCGCGCACCCTGGACGAGGTGGAGACGGACGGCGCACGGCGCATGAGCCAGGCCGCGACCGCGCTCGAAGCCCTCGCGGCGCGTTGGGCGAGCGAACAGCCGTAGGCACCGGGCCCGCGACGTTGGCGAGCGGCTCAGCGGCGGCGCGGCCAGCCCATGATCATCCCAGCAGCGAGCAGGGTGAGCGCGAGGATGACGAACCCGGGGACGAATCGGCCTCCATGCCCCGGCGCGAGCATCCCCGACCCGGTGATCGGCGGGAGCGGGGTCGGCGACGCCAGGCCTCCGGGATCGATGCTCGGGATGGGCGTGGTGGCGGGGGTGGGAGTGGCCGTCGAGAGGCCGGTGTTGTCGGTCTGGCGGGTGGCGGTGCTCACGGGCGCGGTGGGCGGCTCGCCGGGGACGGTGGTGCGCGTGGCCGTCGGCGTTGCCGTGGGGGTAGCGGTCTCCAGGGTGAGCGGATTGGTGGCCGTCGCCGGGGGTGACGGCGACGGGTCCGGGCCGGGGCCGCGAACGACTTCGATCTCGTAATTCGTCTGTTCGTTGGCCGGCTGGAGGACGGTGAGGAAGAGCGGGCACACCATCGTGCCCCCTACGGGGATGGTGTAGCGCATGCCACCGGAGGCGACGGTGTCACCGCCGGATTCGACGCAGAGGGCCGCGACGGTGGCTTCGTCGGGGCCGCCGGCGACGATATCGAGGTCGCTCAGGTCGCAGCCGGCCGTATCGCAGGCGAAGATTTCGTCGCCATCGAGGCCGCCGAGCTGGACCTGGATGGGGTTCGCGCCGATGTTCGTGACCCCGAGGAAGAACACACAGCCGGCGTAGGGATAGCCGTGCGCGACCTGCAGCGACATGCCTGTCTGCGTGAAGGAAGCGGCGCAGGTGACGATGGCCGGCATCGGCCCGCGCGGCGGCAGCAGGTCGGCGCCGCCGTAGCGGTAGGTCGAAAGCCCCGTGGAGAGCGGGACGGCATCGAACGAGACGATTTCGTATCCGGCGCCGGAAGCCGGTGCCGCGAGCGACGTGGACCCGGCGGCGAAGGTGGTGGTGTTGGCGCGGGCGTAGAGGCGCCACTCGGCGGTCGGGGTCGCCGCGCGGCCGCTGCCGGCGGTGCCGATGAAGACGAGCACGGCGGAGAGAATGACCCCCGCCAACAGGATGAATCGTACGTTCCGGATCATGACGCCCCTCCCGATCCCTGCCCTCATGGTCATGCGCTATTTCACCGGCGTGGGGACTTCGAACGCGCCGCCGGGCCCGGTTCGCGGCGTCGGTGTCAGTCGCGGGGTGGGTGTGGCAGTGGGCTTCGTGGTCGGGGTCTTCGTGGGCTGCGAGGCGACGCCGCCGTTGCCGGCGCTACCGCCGCCGGTCACGGAGGGGCCCGGCGTCGGCGTCGTGCCCGCCTCACCGGCATCGGCGTCGCCATCCACGCCGCCGAAGACGGAGGATGGGCCATCGTTCGCGGAGAGGGGCGCGCCGGAGACACAGGCGGCGGGTTTGGGCACGGTCACGAGCCCTGCATCGATCATGTCCTGGCCGTTACCGGCGTGAACGATGGCGTGCACCTGTTCGGTGGGAACGCCGGTGCCCGCGACGGTGAAGCTGAAGGTGACGTTGCTGAAGGGGCCAGCGCCGACGGAGCCGTTCGAATTCCACTTGACCTGGTATTCGCCGGGCTTGTTCTTCGGGTCGTAGGTCCAGTTCGCCGGCTGAGTGTGAGCGGTGACCGTATCGTCGGGCTTGAAGCAAACGGGGAGGGCGAAGAACGAGAGGTCCTTGTTGGCGCATTCGGGCGAGCCGTTCTTGTCGCCACCGCCGTTGAGCTTGTAGGTGAAGGTGGTGCTGCCGGTGGGGCCTGAGCCCGTGGTCGTGACCGTGGCGCCCGTGACGGCGAGGGGCTTGCAGGCGAAGGCGCCGGTGGTGACGGACGAGCCGATCGTGAGCGTTTCGCTCCAGAGCGTGGTCGCGGGCGCGATTTGCGAGAGGCTGAACATGAAGAGGCCGGCGGCAAGCATGAGTGGCGCGGCGAGGCGGCTCGCGCGGCGGGCATTCTTGCGGACGGCACGGCGAAGGTAATGCATCATCGCAGCCTCCCCAGCCCCTGCTGGAACTTCAGCGGGACCCACCCGAGCTTCGGGATATCGAAGACGAGGCGGCCGATGATCTGCTCATCCCGGACGGGGTAGAGGTCGGCGGCGTTGTTGTTGTCGCCCTTGAAGATGAACTGGCGGCCGCCATCCTCTCCGGACTCGATGGCGATCAGCCGGTGCAGGACGCGCTGGCGGTTCGGCATCTTGTAGAGCACGACATCGCCGACGCGGAGGTCATCGGCTTCGACCTCTTTCGTTACGACCATGGCGCCGACGGTGAGGCTGGGCTCCATCGAGTGGCTGGGCACGAACGATGGCAGGTAGCCGAAGAAGCCGAAGGCGCTCCAGAAGATGAGGAGGCCGACCACGGCGGTCACGACCCAGGAGATGGACGGAAGCGCGAAGCGGCCGGCCGGTTCCGCGGCGGTGGCGGGCTCATCGGCGCCGAACATGCTCTCGGCGATCCAGAGGCCCATGGCGGGCCCGGCGACACCGGCGAGCGCGAGGATGGGCCAATCGGCCACGGGCAGGATGGGCGAGTAATACGTGAAAGCGACGAGGGGGGCGCTGACGAGCAGCCCGGCCCAGATGCCGCCGTAGAGCACGAAGAAGCCGGCCACGAGACCGGTCGAGGCGACCGGGATGAAGGCACCACCCCAGAACTCGGTCTGCGCGCGGACACCTTCGGGCTGGTACTGGG
Source organism: Dehalococcoidia bacterium (assembly GCA_020847985.1). Taxonomy (GTDB): domain Bacteria; phylum Chloroflexota; class Dehalococcoidia; order Tepidiformales; family Tepidiformaceae; genus Amarobacillus. The sequence goes on along the minus strand of JADLBC010000008.1, from coordinate 96,724 downwards.
CGAGGGTGAACTGCAGCGCGGTGATGAGCAGCGTGGTGGCGACGATCGCGAGCGTCATGTGGCGGCGGCCGAGGTGGTGCAGCAGCGCGGCGCGCGATGCCTCGGCGGCGACGAGCGGGACGCCCGCGAAAACGAGATTCAACACGAGGAAGCGCGGCGTGTGCGCCATCGGCGAGCGGCCGAAATCGGCGACGATGCCGATGAGCATCTGCAGCGACATGATGAAGATGCCGACGATGCCCGCGACGAACAGGGCGTCCTTCGGGGCGACGTCGTGCTCTTTCGCCGAAGGGGGGGCGTGGCGGAAGGCGTTCCAGGCGATGGCGGCGGCGGCGGCCCATCCGAGGACGCCGATGATGTAGGGCCCCCAGAGGCCATTGATGCGCCCGGCCACGATGTGGTGCTGCCATGCGTAGGCGGCGAGGAGCGCGAGCACGACGGAGGGCGCGTACATCCACGGGTGGCGCGCGTATGCGGTACCCGCGGTCTTGCGCAGCGCCAGGGGGACGTTCACGACGGTCATTCCGTGTGCTCCGGTTTGGAGGCGGCGGGTTGCCCCGCCGCCCGGTTGTCGTTAGGGGTGGGTCACCGGGACGACCGGTGTCTGCTTGGGCGTGTAGCAGCCGGAGTAACCCGACTCGTTCCACTGGTTGGCCTGGATGGTCATGCGCACGCGGTAGGTGGTGTTCTCCGCCGCCGGCTGGCGGACCCCGATAAAGAGGTCGCCGGCGTTGCGGACGCCCGTGTGCAGCTGGCAGCCGAGCCCATTCACCCAGCGCACGTAGATGGGCGCGGGGTTCGCGGTGCTCGTCCAGGGATCGGTGAGGAAGTTGACGTTGTAGCAGTCGGGCTGCTGGAAGCCGTCGTTCGCGACGCATTCGATGTGGAGATCATCGAACTGGCCATCGTTATCGAGGTCGAAATCGAAGTACTCGCGCTCGATGTGGATGGGAACGTTCCCGATGTTCTGCACATCGATTTTGCAGTCGACGGCATACCCCGGGTAGGCGTTCGTGATCGTGAGCGTGAGGTTATCGGCCGGGTTCGGCGAAGAAGTAAAGCTGCCGACTTCCTTGGCCCCGTAGAGGTAGCCGTCATCAAAGTTCTGGCCGGCGAAATCGATGTCCTCGTTTTCGAGGCACTGGAACCGGCTGAAGGTGACATCCAGGTTGCCCGTCGCGACCTGGGCGTTGACCGCGACATCTTCGTACCAGAGGGAGTACGCGGCGCCGGTGAGGGCGGTCGCGATTACCGCGAGCACGAGGAGGAGGCTGGTCTTTCGTCCGAGACCTTTCATGGGTCTCTTTCCTTTCGTTTCGCCCCGCCGCCGGGGCGCCGGCGGCGGGGGGTCAGGCGGCGGCGAATGCGCTTACGCGCGTTCGATCACGGGCCGTAGGGCGCTTCGTTCCACTGGAAGGCGCGGTACACGGCGGAGAACTTGAAGAAGCTGTTCTCGACGTTCGCCTGGTCCAGGATGAGCTTGAAGCGGCAGACGAGGTCCTGACCGTCGTGGATCTGGACCGGCGTGTTCGGCGCGCTGTTGATCTGGGTGTTCACCGCAGCCGTGGCGATAGCTCCGAGGAAGGCCGTGCAGGCGGCGTTCGAGCCGGGCGCGAGGCCGATGCTCCACGGGGCCGCCGGGACGTTCGTGCAGCTCGTGTACGTGTTATCGGTGCAGGACTGCAGGGTGACGCTGGTGAGGGCGATGTGGAACGGGATGCCGCCGTCGTTGTGGAGGTCGATTTCGAACTCACAGCCGGCGTACGGGTAGAGCCCGCCAAGGGTCAGCGAGAGCTGGTTGTTATCCACGGTGTCGTTGGCGTTGACGCCGCCACCCGTGCCGTAGGTGCCGATGGCACCCGCGCAGGTGGTGGCGGGCTTGCCGCTCGGGAACTCGCCGAAGGCGGCGTAGTCCGAGCCGAGGAGGCTGGCCACGGTCGGGGCGTTGGCACCGACCTGGGCGACGACGGGGTGGCCGTTGCCGTTGCCGGAGGTGCTGGAGAAGCCGCCAGCGGGCGTCCACGGGTGGAAGGAGACGTCGGCATCGAGCTTGGCGGTGCTGACGTTGGCGGTGAGCGTGAGGTCTTCGTACCAGAGGGCATAGGCGGCGCCGACGAGCCCGAGGGCGACGACGGCGAGCATCATGAGGACACCGGTGTGGCGGAATGCCCGTGTCATGCGGTGTTATTCCTTTCAGGTTGATGGTGGAGCCGTTCGCGGCTCCACCGGTGGGTGGTTAGTTGCCGAAGGGGGCTTCGTTCCACTGGTAGGCACGGTATTTGGCAATGAACTGCCAGTTCTGGCCTTCGGCACCCGCGTTCTGATCGAGGATGATCTTGAAGCGGCACACGACGGACTCGTTCGTGTGGAGTTGGAGCGGGGTGGCGGAGAGGCCGCCGATTTCGATGGCGGGGTTATTGGGCAGCGGCGACGTGACGCCCAGGTTGACCTGGTTGCTACCGGAATAGCCGGGACTGGTGCCGCCGTTGAAGCCGTGCAGCTCATTGCCGCCTACCAGCACCCTGCCGAAGGTGTTGCCAAGCCATGCGGCGCACGCGGCGAGCTGCGGACCGGGCATGTTCGGGTCGAGGCCCGTAGACCACGGCACAGCACCGCCCGTTGGCGAGAGTGAGCAGCCGGTGCCGGGGCCGATGCACTTGAACATCTGCAGGCTCGTGACGGCGAAGTGCATCGGCACCGTGCCCTTATTCGTGATGTCGATCTCGAACTCGCAGCCGGCATACGGGTAGAGGCCGCCGAGGTTCAGTGTGAGGACGTTGGTATCGCCCACGTCGTTCGCGGCGCCGATCGGTTGGCTTGAAAGCTCCCCATTGCAGACCGTCTGCGGCTTGGCACCGAAGTTGGCGTTGGTGAAGTTGCCGTAGCCCTGGGCGCCGTCCGTGAAGTGGCGGTCCGGGTCACCCTGCTCAAGGTAGGTGGCCGCGCCGGAGGTGAGAGTGCCCAAGCCGGTGGGAGGCTTGCCGACGACCGGGACACCGTTGGTGCCGTTGGCGTGCGTGACGGGGTCGTGCATGGACATATCGACGTTGAAGGTGCCGGTGCTGACGTTGGCTGTCAGCTGCAGGTCCTCGTACCAGAGCGCGTAGGCAGCGCCGATAAGGCCGAGGGCGAGCGTGGAAAGCACCATCAGCACGCCGATGTGGCGAGATGATTTGCGCATGGATCTCTCTCCCAAACAGGGACGCAGTGGCCGGGGCGCGAAGGGCGCCGGGGCCGTGTCGGAAGTCAATCGAGGTTCCGGGGGCTGCGTTCTTGGCCCTGGTTCGCTCCTTTCCCGGGCCGCAAGGGAGAAAAATCCGTGTCTTGAAAGATACGGAATACTCGCGATCCAGATTCAAGCAAGTGCTAGAATCCGAACCGCAAGGAGAGCCGCAAATCCCCTTGCGCCTGGGCTCCGTGCGGTTCCAGCCGCCGGAGCCCTTTTTCGTTACGAAGTTTCCCTAAGTATCCGTCCTGGCTTTGTTCGCCTGTTGCGAGGGTAATCCCTGACGTGTCCAGACAGTGCCAAAGGTGTCTGAACGGTGTCAATACCGACAGTGTGGGACAAATAGAGCCTTTCGGACCTTGTACCCTCAACCGCGTCAGGAGGTGACGCGAAACGGACGTTCTCCGGTTACATACCATGCCGCGGCGTCACCGGCGCAGATTCGTGACGAGTCATAATGGCGCGCTTTATTAAGATGAAGCTTTCGTCACGATTTTACATTCGAACTGGCCCTCGTGAGCCGTCCGGGCGAATTGCGGGGCCGCTGACCGTGGACAGACATTTGTACGGCACGGCGCCTTTTTGGCCAGCGCCGGCACCTGCGATGGCGTTGCGCGCCCTGGAAGGCGTGGCTCGCGCGCGAGCAAAGGTGGGCGTATTATCCCGGCTTACCAATCGTTTGGGGGTTCTGATATGTCAGAAGTAGTGATCTCGGTGCGTGACAACGGGCCGCTCATGGTGAAGGGCGGGGCAATCGTGGAAGACGGCGAGGGGAAGCGCTGGGAAGTGAAGGAAACCACCTTCCTCTGCCGCTGCGGCCAATCGGCGAAGAAGCCGTTCTGCGACGCGACCCACCGCGGGTGTGGCTGGGAGAGTGCGCCGAGGGTCGAGTAGGTTCCAAGTTCCCGGTTCCCGGTTGTCAGTTCCCAGGGGCAGCCCCGCGCGACGATTGGTCGTGGTGGGGGTTGCCCCTTCCTCGTGCCTTGAGCCTCGCGCCTCGAACCTCGCTAGGATGGGGGTGATGGTTCCGATTGGGGTGACGATGGCGTTCGCGGCCGGCGATGGTGGGAGGCCGGCGCGGGTGCAGGTGAACGCGGCGTATGTCCGCGCGGTGGCGGAGGCGGGCGGGCTGCCGGTCTTGCTCGCGCCGGGGGCGGGGACGGCGGTCATAGAAGGGTGGCTGGAAGGCATCGCCGGGCTGGTGCTGACGGGGGGAGGGGACATCGATCCCGCACGGTATGGCGAGGCGCCGCATGCGACAGTCGCGGGGGTTTCGGCCGAACGGGATGCGCTGGAGCTGGCGGCGGTGCGCGGCGCGCTCGCCCGGGGGCTGCCGGTGCTGGCCATCTGCCGGGGAATGCAGCTGCTGAACGTGGCGCTGGGGGGTTCGCTCATCCAGCACGTGCCGGAGTGGTTCGCGGGTTCGAACCATCAGCAGGAGGAGGCGCGCGACGCGGTGACGCATGATGTACGGCTGACGGTGGGGTCGCTGGCGGCGGAGGTGTGCGGGACGGCGGCGTTCGCGGTGAATTCGATGCACCACCAGGCGCTGGGACGCATGGGCGAAGGGCTGGTGGTCAGCGGGCACGCGCTCGATGGGGTAATCGAGGCGTGCGAGATGCCCGGGCGTCCGGTGCTTGGAGTGCAATGGCACCCGGAGGAACTGACGGCGCGCGGGGAGGCACGGCGGCTTTTCGCATGGGCGGTAGCGGAGGCGGGACGCCGTGGGGACGCCCCGCCCCCTCGCTGAGGGTCACGCGGTCGCGGCGGCTTCGATGTGCCTGGCGGTATCGGCGTAATGGCGGAAGCGAGTGACGCGGCCGGCATCATCGAAGGTCCAGAGGTGCATCTCTTCGTCGAGGACGCGCTTGCCGGTGGCACGCACGGTGGAGTCGAGGACGACTTCGGCGGCAGCCTGGCGGTCGCTGACGGTGATATCGAGAACGGTGAGCGCGTGCATCTCGAGGGCCTCGCCGAGGAGGGTGAAGAAGGCGGCGGCGCCTTCAACCCCGGAACGGGGGGCGAGCCACGGTACGGCGGCGGCCTGCGGCGAACGCGCCTCCCATTGCTCCCAGGCGACGGCGGGGTGGAGGCGGGCGAGGATCGCGGGGACATCGCCGGTGGCGAAGGCTCCGTAGATAGCCTGGACGGCCTCAAGGTTGCGGGCTGCGGGGGAAGCGATCGCGGGCATGGGGCGGCTCCGGTGACGTGATACCGGTAGTACGCCGTGCCGCCGGGCGTTGATCACCTCACGAGAGTTCGTAGCGCGGAGGTTCGATCCATTCGGCGCCGGGCGGGTTCTCCTGGGCGCGGATCTCGGCGCGGCGCTGTTCGTCCTCGTACTTCTTCGCCTGCTTGATGACCTGGGCGCGCATGCGGACGTGCTCTTCCTGGCGGGCCTGTTTGGCCGCGCTCGGGCGACGGGGCTTGCCGGCGTACACCTTCAGGCGGCCTTCGTCCTCAAGCTGGCGAAGGTGGGAGCGGACGTTGTTATCGGCTGCGCGGCGCAGGCGCTTATCAATATCGGGGTAGAGCTGGAGCATGATGTCCCAGCTGGAGAAGGCGCCGCCGCCTTTAAGCACGCCGAGGATCTGCTGTTCGCGCATGTCGCGGTGCCGGACGTACTGCTGGAGGCGTTCGCGGGGGTCGTGGACGAGGGGTCCGTGGCCGGGGCAGATGACCTTGAGGTTAGGCAGTTCGAGGAGGGTCTTGAGGCTGCGGCGGTAGGCCCCCAGGTCGCCGACGGTGGTGGTGCTGGAGCCGAGGAGGGTATCGCCGGAGAAGAGGACGCCTTCGTTTTCGATGTAGTAGCAGATGGAGTCGGTGCTGTGGCCGGGGGTCTTGATGACGCGGACGTTGATGCCGCCATCGAGGTCGATGACGGTATCGGGGGCGAAGGTGCGGACGCCGGTGCGTGGAAGGCGGCCCTTAAGGAGGGGGACGGCGTCTTTCGCGGTGACGATCTCGGCGTGGAGCTCTTCGCGGACCCACTTGAGGTTGCCGGAGTGGTCGCCGTGGTGATGGGTGATGCCGGCGAGGGCGATCTCGGTCTTTTCGACGGCGGCGAGGTAGCCCTTGAGCATCCAGCGGTAGCGGTCCATGGTCTCGCCGCTATCGATGCTGAGGGTCTGTCCTTTGCCCACCAGGTAGATGGTGGTGAAGTCGGGGTGCATGGGGTTGGCGTCGGGGACCTGGACGGCGCGGACGGAAGGGGAGACCTGCATGGGGCGCATCCTACGCGGCGAAGGGTGTGGGTGCATTGGGGGCGAAGGGGAAATCCATTGCCGGGCCTGATTCTGGCTGTTACTATCCCGCGCCAGATACGAGGGGTGTGAGGGGATGTTTCAGTTTCCAAAATGTCGCAAGTGCGACGATGGCGACCTTGTGCCGTTTTCGGATTTTGGGAGCCAGGGCGCGCCGATCCATTTCAAGGCCTGGGTGTGCACGAACCCTGATTGCGGCTACAACATCAAGATCCGCAACGGCGAGCTCTACATCGAGGAGCCGATAAACGACGGCCAGTACCACGTGGGCAACCGGGCGCGGTAGGGCGAGGCCCGCGGCGCGGTGCGAGCGGCGCGCGGGCCTGTGATAGACTGCACGAGCAATGCAGGCCAACAAGATCTACCAGCCAATCCCGCTGCGACTCGACACGGATGTCGAGGAGGAGCTGCAGCAGAACGTCCTGATTTCGAGCGTGGACCAGGTGTTGAACTGGGCGCGGCGTTCGTCGCTGTGGCCGGCGATGTTCGGGCTGGCGTGCTGCGCGATGGAGATGATCGCGACGGCGATGCCGCGCTACGACATCGCGCGCTTCGGGGCGGAGATCTTCCGGGCTTCGCCGCGGCAGGCGGACCTGCTGATTGTGCCGGGGACGGTGACGTGGAAGATGGCACCGGCGGTGCGCCGCGTGTGGCTGCAGATGCCGGAGCCGAAGTGGGCGATCGCGATGGGCGGCTGCGCGATCATGGGCGGGCCGTTCGCCTATGCCTATAGCGTGACGCCGGGCGTGAACACGCTGCTGCCGGTGGATGTGTATGTGCCGGGCTGCCCGCCGCGGCCGGAATCGCTGCTGACGGGGCTGATGCTGCTGCAGGACAAGATCAAGCAGGACACGATCGGGAAGCAGTGGCAGCGGCGCGATGTGGAACCGCAGTTCCATCGCTACCTTCCGGACGGGGACCCCATCCGCAAGGAGCTGGAGACGCTGTGGCCTCCGTACATCGACTACGGCAAGCCGTTCCAGGGGCCGGCGTTTCCCCGCTAAGCGGCGAGGGCTCAGAATCGCTGGAACATTGACGGCGCCCGCGGGCGCCCGCAGGAGGCAACGCATGGCCAAGGCAAAGTGGGAAGACGTGGAGGCGCTCGCGACGCCGTTCTTCGATGCGGGCGAAATGCCCGAGCGGGGCGACCTGATCGAGCGGGCGTACCAGGTGGACGCGAGCGATGACGTGATCGACGCGCTGGACACGCTGCGCGGGCACCCCATCCAGTCGCTGGCTCAGCTCAAGGAACTGCTCACGGCGAACGGAGTGCTCGTCTAATCGGGAACAGCCATGCGCCGGGGACGGCCCGGGGATGGCGAAACGTGAGGGAGGCCGCCTGAAGCGGCCTCCTTTTTTCGTGCTCGTGGTCAGATGCGGCAGGCGCCGGCGAGGGAGCTTAGCGCGAGATTGCGCCGGCCGTACGCCTCCAGGTCGAGGAAGCCATTGGTGGTGTAGCCGAGCGAGATGCCGGACTCAGGATCGCCCCAGCCGATCTGGCCGCCGGCGCCGCCGTGGCCAAACGCTCGGGCCGAGGTGTTGTGGCCAAAGCCGCGGAGGTGCGCGTTGCCATCGCCGCCCGCGACGACGACGGCGAGCGCGCGGTTGACCGGGAGGCTGTGGATCTGGTCGACATGGCGCGCGGTGGTGCGCACGGTGGTGGCGAAGTCGATGGTCTCGGCTTTCATGATGCGGCGGCCATCGTGCGTGAGGCCGCCGTTGATGAGCGGCTGGTAGAACATCGCGAGGTCGGCGGCGCGGGCGATGCCACCGCCGCCGGGGACGCCAACGCGCCGGACGGCCGGGATGTTGAAGCTGAGGATGGCATCGGGGGTAACTTCGCCCCAGCCGCCGGGAGGCGGGACCGGCGGAGTCATGTGGAGGACATCGGCGACGCGCCCGTCCTCGCTCTCGGGGAGGCCGACGTAGAGCTGGTCGAGGCCCATCGGGTCGAGGATGCGTTGGCGGATGAAGGCGCGGAAGTCCTTGCCGGTGCGCCGTTCGATGATCTCGGCGAGGACCCAGTGCGCGGTGGTGGCATGGTACATGAACTGGGAACCGGGTTCGAAGTTGAGGCGCCACTTCGCGAAGCGGGCAAGGCGAGTCTCGCGGTCCTGCCAGTCGTCCGGGCGGAAGGGGGCCATGGGGAAGCCGCCGATGTGGAGCATGGTCTGCTCGACCGTGATGACTTCCTTCCCGTTGGTGCCAAACTCCGGAATGATCTCGGCCACCTTCTCATCGAGGCGGAGGAGGCCATCTTCGAAGAGCGTCCAGACGGCGGCGGCGACGATGGCCTTGGTCGAGGAGAAGATGCTGTAGAGCGTGTCCTCGGTGACGGGCTGAAGTTCGCCCTTGATGGCGGCCTTGCCGAAGCAGCGGAAGCCTGCGAGGACGCCGCCCCGGGCGACCGCGACCTGGCAGCCCTGGAGGGTGCCGTCGTCGACATCGCGTTGGGCGCGGGCGAAAACGGCCTCGAGCTTCTCGCTATCGATGCCGACATCCTCGGGCTTGCTGGCGACGGGCAGTGGCATTCGTGCTCTCCTGTGCGTGGTGCGGAGCGAACGATAGCCGGTCGGGGCGAAGGCGAGAAGACGGCCTAGAGCGGCAGCAGGCCGCGGCGGGCCGCGGTCATGACCGCCTCGGTGCGGCTGGCGGCGCCGAGCTTGGCGAGCACCGTGCCGACGTGGAACTTGGCGGTGTGCTCGCTGATGCCGAGGCGCAGGGCGATGGTCTTGTTGGGAAGCCCGGCGGCCATGAGGGTGAGGACTTCGCGTTCGCGAGCGGTGAGGTCGGCGCCCGTGTCCGAGGTGCCCGCCGGTGTGCCCGGCATCGCGAGGCGGCGAAGGAGGCGGGGTTCGAAGGCGACAAGACCGGCGGCGACAGCGTGCACCGCCGCGGCGAGTTCGGCCGGACCGGCCTCCGTGCCCAGGAAGGCGCGCGCGACGGGAACGTCGGCGAACGCCGCGAGCGCATCCGGGTCGTCGCCGACGAGCACGGCCGGGACGGCGGGTGGTGCATCGAACTCGGCGAAGGCGGTGGCTTCGGCGACCATGACATCGAACGGCAGGGGGGAGACATCGACGCCGGCCGGGGTGAGTTCGCCGTTCACGGAAATGCCCTGGCTTTCGAGGAGCGCGCGGAGGCCCGCTCGCACGGCGGGCGAGCGGGCGACCACGACGACGGACGGCGCGGGTTCGGACATTGGCGCCTTTCTGGTGGGCGGGGACGCGTTGCGTTCGCCGCGAGGGCTAGTTACGGGCGGCGGGCTCGGCGTACGCCTCGACCAGTCTGCCACCGCGGAGGAGCGAGAGCGCGACGGGCGCCCCGGGACGGAGACGGCGGAGGGCGCGGGAAGCAGCCTGCACGCCCACGGCCTCCCCGAGGGCGAGGACGATGTCGCCCGGGAGCAGGCCCGCGCGCTCGGCCGGCCTCCCGGCTTCGACGCCGGTGACGAGCAGTCCCTCGCCGGGCGAAGGATGACCGGCCGCGATGGCTCCGCGCACGGCCGCCGGGCGGGCGACGATGCCGAGGAAGGCGGCGCCGGGGACATCACCGCCGACGAAGCGCTCGACGATGCGGGCGGGAACGGCGATCGCCATGCCGCCGGCGATCATGGAATTGATGCCGATGACGTGGCCATGCGCGTCGGCGAGCGGCCCGCCGGAGTTCCCCGGCCCCAGGCGGACTTCAGCGCGGACGGCATCCTCGAGTTCGAGACCGCTTTCGAGGATGGCGGGGCCGCTGCCGAGCACGACGCCGGCGGTAAGCACCCCGCGACGGCCCCAGGGGTTGCCGATCGCGAAGGCGAGCTGGCCGGGGCGAACGCTCGCGGCGGGTGTCGCGGCGGCGAGGCCGGCGGTGGGAACGCGCAGGGCCGCGAGGTCGCGATCGGGATCGCGCGCGGTGAGCGGGGCTTCGAACGACCGGCCATCGGGCAGCGTGACGGTGGCGGCTTCGCCAGGAACGACGTGGCTGTTGGTAATGACCAGGCCGTCTTCGCTCCAGATGGTGCCGGAACCGCCACCCGCATCACCGCGGACCGTGACGAGGATATCGCGAAGGGACGCGGCGAGTGCTTCGGCCGCGGGATCGAACAGGAGTGCGGTCATTGGGATGGCCTACTCGCGTTCGCCGACGGTGACGGTGATGGTGGCGGGTTCGCCGCCGCGGAGGACGGCGATGGCCATCGGATGTCCGACGGTGTCGGGGCCGAGGGCGCCCTGGAGGGCTTCGGTACCGCTCACGACGGTTTCGCCCAGGCGGAGGAGGATGTCGCCGACGAGCAGGCCGCCGCGTTCGGCGGGGCTGCCGGGCTCGATGCCGACGACGAGGAGGCCGCTCGCCTGGCCGTTCGCCTTCGCCGCGAGGGCTTCGGGCAGGGGGGTGGGCTGGCTGCCGATGCCGAGGTATCCGCGCTTGAGCCGCCCCTGGCTGAGGAGCGCATCCACGATCGTGGTGGCGGCCGCGATGGGGATGGTGAGGCCGCCGCCACGGCCGAGGCGGGAGCTATTGATGCCCACAGCGCGGCCTTCGGCATCGGCCAGCGGGCCCCCGGAGAAGCCGGGGTAGAAGGTGGTATCGCTGCGAAGGAACCCGGCGACCGTGCCGCCGGTAAACGTTCGCCACTGCCCGCCGACGGCACTGACGACGCCGAAGGAGGCCATGGGCATGCCATCGCCGGCGCGGCCGAGGGCGAGGACGAGGTGCCCGGGCCTCACCGCCGGTCCGCGTTCGATGGGTGTGAGGGCGGCGCCCGCCACGCGGAGCACGGCGAGGTCGGAGCCCGGGTCGCGGCCGGCGATGGTGGCCTTCGCCTCGGTGCCATCGGGGAGGGTGACGGTGATGTCGTCTTCGCGTTCGAGGACGTGGTCGGCGGTGACGATAACGCCATCGGCCGCCCAGGCGATGCCGGTGGCGGGGAGGCGGCGGCGGGCCGCGACGGTCACGATCGAGCGGCCGGCACGGTCGACGGCGTCGGCGAGGGCATCGGAAAGGGCGGCGAGGGGGTTGGTGCTGGCGTCTGCCACGGTATCCTCCAGCGCCTGGGGTGGCGCACTTCGAGGATGGGGTGATCGTGGCGTGGGCGGGATCACCCGTTCGGGCAGGTGGCGAACTGGCGGAGCGGGTGAGCCGGTGCGGCAGACGTGAAAACGGGGCCTGCAAGCAGGCCCCGTTTTCGAGGAGGGGGGCGACCCGCCGCCATGAAACGGGTCGCCCAAGAAAGCCGGTCCCGGTCCCCGTCGGGGCCGGCTTACTCCGTCACCATGATGGCCGTGACAAGGCCGAAGAATCCTGCCGGGCTCTCCGCGTGGGAGAGGATGTGGCAGTGGAAAGCCCAGACGCCCGGCTCGGTGCATTCGATGATGGTGTCGTACCGGTTCCCCGGGGGCACATCGATCGTGTCGCAGAGGTAGGGCGCGGTCAGCGGCCAGCCATCAATGGCAGTCACCTGCATGGGCATGCCATGGAGGTGCATGGGATGGTTCATCATGCCTTCGTTGAGCCAGCGGATGAGAAGCCGCTCGCCCTTCTTGGCGGTAATCAATTCGGTGGCAGGGAAGCCCTTGCCGTTGATCGTGAAGCCGAGGGCCACGTCGTTGAGGACGAGGACGACTTCCTTGTCGTACTTCGGCATCTCCGACATGTTCACCGGGTCGACGATGAAGGCGCCGAGGAGGCCGCGGTTCACCTGGTCGGCGGAGTCGTGGTGCGAGTGGTACATGTGCGGACCGGAGTTCCGCAGGGTGAATTCGTACGTGAACGACTTGCCGGGCTCAATCGGATCCTGGGTGATGAAGGGAACGCCATCCATGTTGTTGGGCACGTAGAGCCCGTGCCAGTGAACGGCGGTCGATTCGGCCAGGTTGTTCTTGAAGTTGATCTTCACCTTGTCGCCGACGGTGCCGCGCAGGATGGGGCCGGGGATCACCTTGTTGTATCCGCGGGCCTTTTCCTTTTGGCCAGGGATCGTCTCCCATTCGACTTCATCGATGGTGAGGTCCCAGACCTTGACGCCGTTTTCGATGCGCGGGGCGAGGGGCTGGTTGCCCTTGCCGGCCGTGATCGGGGCCTTGGTGTTGTTGGCGAGGTACTGCTCGATGCCCTTCTTGTGGTCGGCATCGATCTTCTGCCAGTTGCTCTGCTGCGAGGCAGCGACGGTCCCGCCGGAAGCGGGGGTGTTCGACGCTGATGAGGACGTCGAACCGGCTGGCGTGCGGAATTCGGGAGCGGCCGTGCCGGACGCGGTGGTCTTGTCGTCGCTACAGGCAGCGGCGATGAGACCGCCCGCCATGGGGACAACTGCCGCGCCGGCGGCGGCCTTCTTGAGGAAGCCACGCCGTCCGAGTCGCACGCGTTCGATGGATTCAGTCATACCGAAACAATCTCCTCCTGCTTGCGGAGACCATCGTCGGTGGAGCGAGCGTGGGGGAAGACGGCCAGAGGGACCAGAAGGCCGGGTCCGTACGGTCATTGGTGACGCCTATCACAAAGTTCGCGCTGCCTATTCTGAACCTAAAGGACAGCGCGGCAGGATTTCGATGGCCGGGCGGCTACATCCCTTCCGCGCGGCCGGTGACGGTCTCGGGTTCGATGCGGAAGACGATGGCATCGGCGAGGGTGGTGCGGTGCCCGTGGGGGGCGGTGACGGCGACGGGATTGCCGCCGAAGGCACGGACGAGGACGAGGCGGGTGTGGGCCTGCTCGTCGGGGTCGGTGAGTTCGCGGAAGCGGCCGCGAACGAGGACGCTGCGCCAGCGGCCGGCCTCCTCGACTTCATCGGCCTGGAATGCGACGTGAGGCCAGCGCCGGAGCAGCTGGAGCTTGTGGCCGGGCGACGTGTGGGCATGGAGCACGCCGTCTTCGAACACGTAGGACATGGGAACGATGTAGGCGCCTTCGACGTCGCGAACGGCAATGCGCCCGACGCGATGCCGGGCGAGGAGCGCCTCGCATTCCTCGTTGGAGAGTTCCCGTGGCACGCATGCCCCCTTTCGGCGGCGGGGACCTATTCGACGGAGAGTTCGACTTCGGTGACGCCTCCGAGGGAGAACGAGGATTCGACGCGGAGGCCGGCGGCGCGGAACTCCTCGAAGGGTTCTCCGCGGAGCGAGGTCACGCAGGTGGTGAAGCGGTCGTAGCCGTGGCGGGCGGCTTCGGCGCCGAGGGAGCGAAAGACGGCGGTGGGCACTTCGCCGTGTTGGTACCCGGCGTGAACGGCCATGGCGAGCCGCGCGGGGCCCTCGCCGGCGGGCGGGAGGAGCCAGCCGGTGGCGAGCACGTCGCCTTCGGGGAGCATCGCGACAAGGTTGGGGAGGGCGACATCGGAGGCGCCTCCACGGCAGCGGGTGCAATCGCCGGCGGCGCCGGGCTCGCTGCAAAGGTGGCGCGTGCCGGGGCTCGCGAGGAACACCACGACGCGCGCGGTATCTTCGGGCGTGCTGTGGCGGATGGTGACCAGGCGGCCGCCGCTGAGTTCGACTTCCGCCTCCGGCGCGAGCGGGGGGATCGGTGTGGTGGCCATGAACGGATACTGAGGGTCTCTCGGCCGTTTTCCCGCGTCCGAACGGCCCGGCATCACGGCCCGGTGGGCCAGAGTCCACAAGAAGGTGCATATGTCGAAGGTGGGCTCGGGCCCATCGGCGATGAAGCGGGCCCCGAACGGCCGTCACGGGCCCGGCGGGAGTGCGGTCACGATGGGACCCGGAACTTATCAGGGGCAACAAAGTGACCGAGTTCGCATCTTCTTCTTTCCTCGTCCCGCTGGATGGGTCGAGCGCGGCTGAGCACGCGCTGCCCTGGGCGAAAGCACTGGCCGCGGCGTACGGTTCGCGGCTCGTCTTGATGCACGTCGTGGACGACCGTGACGGGGGCCGCGAGGCGGCCGGCAAAGCGCGCGATGTGTTCGTGAAATACGCCGGAGAGCTGGCCCGCCGCGAAGGCATCGCACTGGCGGAAGGCACCATCGAGACCGGATTCGGGCCCGCCGCTCCGGCAGTGCTGGGGGCCTCGGAGAGCGCGGGGATGGTGGTGCTGGCCAGCCACGGGCGGGGCGGCTTCCAGGCTGCGTTCATCGGCAGTGTGGCCGACAAGATCGTCCGCGGGGCGCGGGTACCGACGCTGGTGGTGCCGGGTACAGGCCCGATGGCAGGCCCGGGCGAGGGACCGATCGTGGTGCCGCTCGATGGATCGCCAGAGGGGGACCGGGCGCTGGTGACGGCACGCGGTATCGCCGGGAAGCTGGGGCGGGACGTCGTGCTGGTACGCGCGTATTCGGTGCCACCGCCGGCGGGCGCGGAATTCGCCTACTACCCGGCGGACTGGGCGACGCAGCTCGAGGCGGCGGCCGCAACGTACCTCGCGGAGGTGGCGCTGCCGGGCGAGAAGCCGTTCGTGGTCCATGGGCCAGCGGCCCAGGCGGTGGTGGATGTCTCCGAGAACGTCGATGCCTCGCTGGTGGTGATGGCGTCCGGGGGCAAGGGGCTGGCGAAGCGTATCGCGCTCGGCAGCACAACGGACCGGGTGCTGCACGCGCTGCACCGGCCACTGCTCATCCTGCCGCCGGCGCACGACTAGCGCGGGCAGGCCAGATCCGCCATGGAGGTATCCCCAAATGATCGTCCTCGTCCCCGTTCCGCTTGATGACCCCAACATGGCGCCGGCGGTGATGCCTTCGGTGCGCCGCCTGGCCGTGCTTTCGCCGGGGTCGGAGATCCGGCTGATGAGCGTGCTCGACCCGAAGTCGGTGCACGGCGTCGCCAGTTCCGAGGCAGGCGACGCGCCACCGGCCGTGGTGGGCACGCGCATGATGGCGCCGGCCACGCGGCCGCGCGTGGTGGAAAGCCACGGCGAGGCGCAGGAGCGGATGCATGTGGAGGCAGCGGAAGCGCTTGAGGCGCTGGCACACAAGGAGCTGGATGGCGTGGCGGTGACGGTCTCGATCGTCTGGTCGCAGCACCCGGCGGACAAGATTGTCGATGTCGCCGCCGCCGAGGCGGTGGACGTGATTGTGATGGCCACGCATGGCCGCACGGGCCTGAGCCATTTCCTTTCGGGGAGCGTGGCGGAGGCTGTCATCAGGAAGGCGGATCGGCCGGTGCTCGTGATCGGCCCGAACTGCGCGACCTGATCCCGGTTTGTCCTCTCCCCCTTGCATTTGCCCCTGCAAGGGGAGGGGTTCTTCCCTCTGAACGGCCGGCCCTGGCGGGGCCGGCCGTTCACTTTGGCTGGCTTAGCCGCCGACGGCGGCCATGCGGTTGATGGCGGCGATGTACGCCTTGGCGCTGGCGACGATGACGTCCGTGTCGCTGGCGCGGCCCGTCCAGGTGCGGGTGCCTTCTTCGATGCGGACCGTGACTTCGCCCTGGGCGTCGGCGTTCTCGGTCACGGCCTTCACGAGGTACTCATCGAGACGGGCATCCACACCGGCGATGGCGTTGATCGCCTTGTAGATGGCGTTCACGGGGCCGGTGCCCATGGCCACTTCGGTGCGCGTGCCTTCGGGACCGGTGAGGGTAACGGTCGCCGTGGGGGTGATGTGGTCGCCGGTCGTGACCTGGACGTTCTCGAGCTGCCACTTGCCGAGGTCAATGCCGCCGAGGTTGTCGTTCACGATGGCGATGAGGTCGCGGTTATCGACTTCGATCTTCTTGTCGGCGAGTTCCTTGAACTGGGCGAAAGCCTTCGCCAGCTGGTTTTCGTTGAGTTGGTAGCCGAGGCGGGCCATGTGGATCTTGAAGGCGTGGCGCCCGGAGAGCTTGCCCAGGACGAGCGTCTCCTCGGCGTTTTCGCGGGGCATGCCGATCTCGGTCGGATCCATGATCTCCCAGGTCTCGCGGAGTTTCAGGATGCCGTCCTGGTGGATGCCGCTGGCGTGGCGGAAGGCGTTCTTGCCGACGACGGCCTTGTTCCACTGCACCTGGATGCCGGAGTAGCGCTCGACCATCTTCGAGGCGGGCCAGATCTCGCGGGTGTTGATATCGGTATAGAAGGGGAGGAAGTCCTTGCGCGTCTTGATCGCCATCACGACCTCTTCGAGGGAGGTGTTGCCGGCGCGTTCGCCGATGCCGTTGATGGTGAGCTCGACCTGGCGGGCGCCGTTCTGGATGGCGGTGAGGGTGTTGGCGGTGCACATGCCCAGGTCGTTCTGGCCGTGGAAGCTGACGCGGCACTTATGGATGTTGGGCACGTGTTCGAAGATGGCGCGGAAGAGGCCGCCCAGCTCTTCGGGGATGGCATAGCCGACGGAGTCGGGGATGTTGATAGTGGTGGCCCCGGCGTCGATGCACCGTTCGACGATCTGGAAGATGAAGCGCGGGTCGGCGCGGGTCGCGTCCATGGGGCTGAATTCGACGTTGCTGGTGTACTTCGCGGCGTGGCGGACCATGGCCTCGGCCTGGGTGAGGACCTGTTCGCGGTCCTTGCCGAGCTGGTGCGCCATCTGGATATCGCTGGAGTTGATGAAGACGTGGATGCGCGGCTCGGCGGCCTCCTTCACGGCCTCCCAGGCGGTATCGATGTCGCTGGCCACGGCACGGGCGAGGGCCGCGATGGTAGGGCGGCGCACTTCACGGGCGATGGTCTGGACGGCCTCCAGGTCGCCGGGGGTGGAGCAGGGGAAGCCAGCCTCGATGATGTCGACGCCGAGGCGATCGAGCTGGCGGGCGATTTCGAGCTTCTCCTCGGGGGTGAAGGCGACGCCGGCGGACTGCTCGCCGTCGCGCAGGGTGGTATCGAAAACGTAGATCTTCTCAGGCATGGGTCTCCTCGTGTGGGGACATGGTATCGCGGGCGCGCGCATGGGCACGGCGGGCGACGGTGCGGGGAGATGGGAAGAGAGTGCGCACCGGGCAACGAGCCGGCGCGGCGCAGCCTAAAGGGCGCGCCCCGGTGAGTCCGGGGCGATAGGCGTGTCCTCTCGAAGTCGTGCGGCAAAACGCATCGTGCCTGCAGTATCGGGTGCGTGCGGCGGCTTCGCAAGGGCAACCGGGGCCGCGGGGCGACGCGAAACGGCGGGGATTGCTCCCCGCCGCGCGATGTTGCGAACCAGGACCCGGCGCCTCAGGCGGTGACGGGCACCCCGACGCGGACGACGGCGATGACGGACGACGCGAGGAAGTTCGCGACGGCGCCGCCCTGGAGCAGACTCGAGACGAACACGGTGCCTTCGCGAACGCGTTCCGTGACGGAGGCGGGTGCGCGCACCGTGGACGTGCCGTCGGTGATTTCGATGATGTCCTCGTCGCTGATGCCGAGGCGGGCGGCGTCCTGCTCGCTGACCTGGATGTGGTCGTAGCGGTGGAGCCGTTCGGCCTCGGGGTGGCGGGCGGAGGCGGCATCGAGTGCCGTGTACAGGTCGCGGCCGGTGACGATGCGAATGCCCTCGCCGGCGGCGATGGCGTCCACGGGGACGGCCGTGGCCTTCGGAGCGGTGGGAACATCCAGCCGGACGCCCTCGCCGAGGATGAGGTCCCACGCGGGGCGGTAGCGCGCATCGTGGGCGGCGACTTCCCCAAGGGCGGCATCGGCGTCGGCGGGGAGGCTCAGGCCGAGGGCGGCGCCGAGGTCGCGAAGCAGCTGGAAGAGGGGCTGAGCGTCCCCTTCGGGCTGGATTGCGGGAGCGAGCTTCTGGGCACGGTGGTCGGCCTGGGTATAGGTGCCGGCACTGGCGTAGGCACGGCCCTCGGCGAGGACCGCGGTCGCGCGCTTCACCGCACCGGAGGCGACGCTATCGATGGCGACGATGGTGCTGATGCCATCGAGGGCCGCGGCCGCGCCGGGAAGGCGCATGGTGGGGGCGTCGCGAACGACGAGGAGGCCGGCGAGCCCATCGAGCGGGTTCGGGCCGCCTTCGATTGCGACGCCCACGTCCTGGAGGCCGTGAACGTTGACTTCGGCGGGGAGCACGGCGAGGTGGTCCGATGCCTGCGCGCCGAACAGTGCGATGGCGAGGTTGGCGGCGCCGGCGGCCATGGACCCGGCCACGGCGGGGCTCACGGGGTTGGGCGCGCACACGATCATGGTCTCGCCGGGCTGGGCGGCTTTGAGGATTTCGACGGCAGCGGCGACCGCGGGCGGCGGCGTGCCACCGCGAACGGCATCCGCAAGCTGTGCCGCGGCAAGGCCTTCTTCGCCGCCGTGCGGGCGGACCCATGCGGCGGCGAAATCGACGAGTTCGCTGCGAAGCGAGCCGATCACGAGCACCTTCGCGCGGGCGCGGACAGCGGCATCCTTCACGCGGACGCTGAGGACGTTGTGGCTCTCTTCGAGGTCATCGGCGATGACGACGACGGTCTTCGCGGCGGCAACCTTCGTGAGGTCGCCAGAGATGCGCCAGGTGCCGAGACGGGCTTCGAGCGCGGTGCGAACGGCGCGCATGACCGGCCCGAGGGCGGAATCGGCGGCGGACTTGAACGCCTCGGCGGCGATGCGGCGGGCGAGCCAGGCTTCCTCGACGGTGGCGGTGGCGCCGACGAGCACGCCGACCCTGCCGCGCGTGGCGGCTTCCTTCAGCTGGCGGGCGGCTTCGGCGATGGCCTCATCGGTGGTGACGGGCACCTGGATGGCGCCGCGGCGCACGGTGTGCTTCGAAAGGCGCTCGCGGGGCTTGAGCGAATCGTAGTGGTAGCGGCCGCGGACGCAGATCTGGTCGCCCGAGACGGCGTTGCCAGAGGCGTTGGGGCGGACGATGTTGCCGCGGCCGTCCTTGGAACCGAGCTTGATGCTGCAGCCGATGGCGCAGGAATCGCAGGTGGTGGTGGTCCAGGTATCGGGCTTGGCGACCCACTTGTTGGGGTGCTCCATGAGCGCCGCGGTGGGGCAGACATCGATGCAGGCGCCGGAGAAATCGCAGTTGCTTTCGTGAATCGCGCCGCCGCTGCCGAAGGCGATGCGCGTATCCCAGCCGCGGCCGGAGAGGGTGATGGCGCCGGTGTGGCGCTTCTCGTCGCAGGCGCGCTGGCAGCGGGTGCAGATGATGCACATCTGCGGGTCGAACTCCATATAGGGGTTCGCGCGGTCGGCCGGGGGCTGGGGCGTCTGGTACCAGGAGCGCTCTTCGCCGACCCAGGGCTCGTAGCCGGACATGCCGACCATTTCGCAGGTGGCCTGGAGTTCGCAGCGGTAGTTCTTCGAGCAGGTCAGGCAGCGATGGGTAACGACGTCGTCGCGAAGGCAGATATCGCCGGGGTGGCAGTGCTCGCGGCGGTGGCAGGTAAGGCAGCGGTCGCTGTGGTTGGCGAGGATGATCGAAACGACGGCCTTGCGCGCATCCTTGAGGTCGTCGGAATCGGTGGTGACGACCATGTTGTCCTGGACCTGGGTGGTGCAGGAGAGCTGGAAGCCGGGAGGGCCCTGGACATCGACAAGGCAGGAGCGGCAGCCGGCATACGGTTTGAGGCCATCGATGTAGCAGAGGTTGGAGATGTAAACACCGTTCTGCTTCAGGACTTCCACAAGGGGAGCGCCCGCGGGCGCCTCGATGGTCTTGCCGTCGACGGTAATCGTTGCCATTCGGAAACCTGGGAGCCGGGCGTGCCCGGGCGGAGATGCGGGGACAATCTACCAGATCGTGAAGCGTTGCACGAACGGCGGCAGACGGCGGGTTCAGGCGTTCCGCGGGCCTTCGCGGACTGCGTAGACTGGAACGCGGAACAGGGAGGACGGAATGGCGGCACGGAGGCTCACGGCGCTCATCGAACGCCAGGGAGAGTGGTTCGTATCGCTCTGCCCGGAATTGGATATCGCGAGCCAGGGACGGACGGTTGAGGAAGCGCGGGCGAACCTCGCGGAGGCGTTGGAGCTGTTCTTCGAGACGGCCAGCGAGGATGAGATCCAGCGGCGCGAGGCCGCCGCGCGTCCAAACGGGACTCAAACGACGACCCGGTGGCACGCGCCTTCGCACTGGCCGAACCCGACGACGAGCCTCTGTCGGACGAGGAAGCCGCGGAACTCGACGCGCGATTCGCGCGCGGCGACTGGGTGCCGGACGAAGTGGTCCGCGGGCTTCTCAGCAGACTTACGTAACTTCGGCGCCTAGAGGCGGTGGTAGTCCGCGTCGGGGGCGGGGGCCTTCATGCCGTTCGGGTAGGTGTTGTTGTTGCGGCCGAGGAAGCCCTGGGCGACGCGCGTGAGGGCGTGCTTGTCCCGGTACATCTCGTCGAACACGTAGACGGCGTCATCGAGGGGACCGCCGGGCTGGATCGCCTCGTAGGGGCACGCTTCGGTGCAGAGGCCGCAGTACATGCAGATACGGAAATCGATCTCGTAGCGGTCGATGTTGCGGCGGCCTTCGGCATCCTGACTGGTGGCGACGAGGATGCAGCCATCGGGGCAGGCCTGGGCGCAGGTGCTGCAGCCGGTGCAGCGCTCTTCGAACCAGAGGAGGTTGGTGCGCGCGTACACGGGGACGGCGCGGGTCTCCTCGGGATACTGGAGGGTGGCCACGGGGCGGAAGAGCGACTTGAGCGTGAGGCTCATGCCTTTGGCGATGCCGGAGCCGTAGGCCATTATCCATCCCCCGCCGGCTCCCGTTCTTCGAGCGACACGGCAGCGTTGAGTCTAGCAAAGGCGGCATTGTGAGAACAAACACGAACGGTGCATCCCGAAGTGGAGGGAAACGCCGGATGTTGTCGCCCGCGGTTCACCTGCCGGTCACGTTGGGCGGCGGCGGCGGGCCCGATACTCTGGACGATGGCCGAAAAGACGTCATCGCGCTGGCGGCGTTTCCCCGGGTTCGGCGACGCTCGTTCGAACCCGGATGGGGACGCGTGCGCGCAGCCGCCACCGGCACCCGGGCGGCAAACGCTGTTGGACCAGGTCGCGCGGGAGATCGCGCGCAGCGAGCGAGCGGGCACGGCGGTTTCGCTGGCGATGGTGGAGCTGAGCGGGGCCGGCGAGATCGCGGCCAGGCTGGGCCCACTCGCAGCCGGCGCGGCGATGGCGCACCTCAAGGGGGCGCTGGGACGGGTGACGTGGGCCGACGATTATGTCGCTGACGAGGAGGGCGGCCGGTTCGCCGTCGTCCTGGTGGACCGCGGAGGCGATAACGGTGCCCGGTTCACGCAGAGGGTCGCGATGTCGGTGGCGAATCGGGCCGTGGCGGGACCGAGGGGTTCGCTGCGGGTGGTGACCGATGTCGTGGAGTACTCGCGCGCGCGGCACCACGACCCGGAGACGTTCCTCGGGGCGGCGACCGGTGAAGCGCCATCGCAATTCATGCCATCGCCTTCGGCGTACGCGGAGCTGCGCAAGGCGCGGCGCGCGGACCCGCACGAGCTTCGGCGCCAGCTCGGGCTGAAGGCGCCGGCCGGCACGCCGGAACCGCGGGGGCGGCTGTTGCGCGGCTTTCGAACGTGAAGTTCGCCACACGACGGCGCCGCGTGCCGCTGGGTATCATCCCGGGGTCGCGGTGCGCGCAGGAGCGCGGCCGGGCTAGAAAGCAGAACATGACCGGGACGGGCCTTTCCTGATCTCCGTCACGCGGGTTCGCAGCGCTCCACCGGGGCGTGCGTGCCGGGCGTGATGCTGCCCTTCGGGATCAGGAGAACCCTTGCTTTGACTACGGAAGAGTTCCGTTGTGTCCGGTGCCGCCGGATGGTCAGTCTGCGTGCGCTCGGTACGGCGCACCGTAACCATTGTCCCCATTGCCTCTGGACCCGCCACCTGGACGTTTCGCCGGGAGACCGGCGTGCGGAGTGCGGCGCGAAGATGGAACCAATCGCGGTGGCGCTCGACGGGAGCGGCGAGTGGGCCGTCATCCATCGCTGCCTGGCGTGCGGGGTGCTGCACTCGAACCGGGTGGCGGGCGATGACAGCCTGGTGATGCTGATGGCGCTGGCGGCACGGCCGCTGGCGGCGCCGCCGGTGCCCATGGATTACCTCCCCGGGCCGTGACCCGGGAACGCATTGAGGGGCGCCGTTGCCGGCGCCCCTCGGTGCGTTGGCGCGAGTACGGTCAGGCTTTGGCCTTGCTCGCGAGGTAGTCCTTGAGGGTCTGGCCGGAGCGCCACATGGGGGTGGCGCCTTCAAGGCTGGTGATGGCATCCCAGTTGGCCTGGCACCACTCGGCATCCTTGAGGGATTCCATGCCGGGCTGCAGGCCGGGGCCCTTGACCATGACGGCGCGGTTGAAGTTGCCGGCGCCGGCTTCGATCACGAGGCCGCTGTCCTGGCACTCCTTCGAGACCATGTAGACGACCGCCGGGACGACGAGTTCGGGCTTGAGGCGGTCCACCATCTCCTGCGGCATGACCGTCTGGGTGAGGCGCGTGCCGGCGACGGGGGCGACGGTGTTCACGTTGACGTTGTACTTGGCGCCTTCCTGCTTGAGGACGTTCATGAGGCCGAGCATGGCCGTCTTGGCGGCGCCGTAGTTGGCCTGGCCGAACTGGCCCCAGATGCCGGATGAGGACGTGGTGAGGACGACGCGACCGTAGGACTGCTGGCGGAAGAGGGGCCAGGCGGCGCGAAGAACGGTGAACGAGCCCTTGATGTGGACGGCGAAGACCTTGTCCCAGTCCTCTTCGCTCATGTTATGGAAGGCGACATCGCGGAGGATGCCGGCGTTGCAGATGACCACATCGAGGCGGCCGAAGGTATCGATGGCGGTCTTCACCATGTTGAAGCCACCGTCGTAATCGGCCACGGAGTTGTAGTTAGCGACGGCTTCGCCACCGAGTTCCTTGATCTCATCGACGACCTTCTGGGCGGCCGAGCGGTTTTCACCGACGCCGAAGGGGTCGCCGCCGAGGTCGTTGACGACGACCTTCGCGCCGCGGCGGGCGAGATCGATCGCGTAGGCGCGGCCAAGGCCGGCGCCGGCGCCGGTGACGAGGGCCACCTGGCCTTCGAAGGAAATGGTCATGGAACACCCCTGTTGGACGGCACCGAATACGATTCGAAAATGTGGCGCCGGGATGAGCCAAGTGTCTCACAGGGGGAATGGAGGGGCACATCGAGGGGTTCGATGGCGGCCATCGGCGTGGCGCGGGCTACCAGTCGAGGCCGCTCACTTCGGCCTTCATGCGCTGCGCGCCGGGGCCGCGGGAATCGATGAGCTGGCAGAACCAGGCCTCGGTGCTGGCGACGCGCCAGGCGAGGGTTTCGCTGCCGCCGGTATCGAGGTGTTCGCGCAGACGGAGCACCGACCGGGGGTTGAAGAAAGCCGAGCGCGATTCGGCCGAACGGAGGTGGTTGCTGACCCAATCGCGCAGGACGCCGTGGATCCACTGCTTCTGCGGGGGGGCGTAGGCGAGCTTGTCCTTCCGGTTGATGATGGCGTCGGGCACGATGCCGCGCATCGATTCGCGCAGGGTCACCTTCGTCACGGCCTGGTTCAGCAGGAGGTCGGGCGGGAGGCCGAAGGTGTATTCGACGAGGCGATGGTCGAGGAAGGGCAGCCGCACCTCGCGGCTGAAGGCCATGCTGTTCCGGTCGGCGTAACGCAGGAACTCGGGGAGCTGGGTGGTGGTCTGCCAGCGAACGAGCTCGTTGCGGAGGCGGTCGGGGAAGGGTTCGTAGGTATCGACGTGCGCGGGCGCGAACTGGCGATGGAGGTCGTGGGCGACGACATCGCCGGAACGGTAGTAGAGCTCGGCGAGGTTATCGCGGAAGCGGCCCGGGAGCAGGTAGTAGGCGGCGAAGAGGCCGGGCTCGGCGAGGCCGCCGTGGTAGCGGCGAAGGAAGGCGACGACTTCGCGGCCGACCTTATCGACGCGGCCGTGGCGGAGCCAGTGGGCCCAGAACATGCCGTGTGACTGGTCGTAGCCAGCGAGGGATTCATCGGCGCCCTGGCCATCGAGGAGGACGGTGGTGGCGTTCTCGTGGGCGAGCCGCATGACGCTCCACTGGGCGAACGGGCTGGCGCTCGCCATGGGCTCTTCCTGGTGCCACTGGAGGGTGGCGAACTCATTGGCGAAGCCTTCGGGTTCGACCCAGACGGCGTGGCCATCGGCATCGACGTGGTGGGCGACGGTTTCGATGAAGCGGCCTTCGTCGTGGGCCTGGGAATGGAAGCGGGCGCTGAAGGTCTTCTGATGGACGGCCTGCGCGCCCTTCTGGGCGTGGATGGTGGAGACGATGCTGGAGGAATCGAGGCCGCCGCTGAGGCTGCTGCCCACGGGGACATCGCTGCGCAGACGGATGCGGACGGAATCGAAGAGGAGT
This sequence comes from Dehalococcoidia bacterium, assembly GCA_020847985.1. GTDB lineage: Bacteria > Chloroflexota > Dehalococcoidia > Tepidiformales > Tepidiformaceae > Amarobacillus. Next base: position 72,073 of record JADLBC010000008.1, on the reverse strand, counting down.
TCGCGGTAGCGTTCGATGGCGCCGCGGCGGGTGCGGGGGACGCTCGCGGAAGTGGCGTGCCAGTATCGCCGGGGCTCGCCACGGCCGTCGGCATCGAGCACGAGGTAGTGGGCGGCGGGGAGGCTTTCGATGCCTTCGAAGAACGTCTGGTGGTCGAGATCGAGGTCGCCGCGGGAAAGGTAGCGAAAGACGACGGTGCCGTTGGGCACGCGCAGGTCGGGCCGGACGGCGAGGATGGCCTTCATTTCGCTGGCGAAGACGGCGCCGCGGGGCGAGCGCGCGATATAGAGGGGCTTTTCGCCGAATCGGTCGCGGGCGAGGAAGAGCTGGCGTCTGCGGTTATCCCAGAGGGCGAAAGCGAACATGCCGTTGAGGCGCTGGAGGCAATCGGCGCCCCACTGTTCGTAGGCGCGGAGGATGACCTCGGTATCGCCGGTCGAACGGAAGGTGTGGCCGAGTTCCTTCAGCTCCTGGCGAAGTTCGACGTAGTTGTAGATCTCGCCGTTGAAGATGAGGCTGAGGCCGGCGAAGTCATCGACAAAGGGCTGATCGGAGGCGGAGGAGAGGTCGATGATGGCGAGCCGGGTATGGCCGAAGCCGACGCCGGGTGCGAAGTAGATGCCGTCGCCATCGGGGCCGCGATGGCGCAGGGTGGCGACCATGGCCTCGATGTGGCCCGGGGGGACGGGTTCGCCGCCGGTACGCATGATGCCCGCGATGCCGCACACGCTGTGTCCCCTCCTCCCTCGCCCGCCCCGGCGAACATGGATGGTACCAGCGGGGGACCTAAGCGTGTAGGCAAAAGTTGCAAAGTCCGGTGTGAAACGGGCGATGGCTCGTTCCCGTATAGTGGCGACGATGCCGGGCAACATGTGGGATATGGGTCCCGAAGACGACCAGGAAGACGAAGACCTCACGCTGCAGATCACGCGGGTGGCGGCCGCGCCGGCGGACGAACCCGGGGTGTTCCGGGTGCGGCTGGAATCGACGCGGGGGACGATCGAGGGCGTGCTTCACGCGGTGGAGGGCGGCACGGGCGCGGTCATCTGCGTGGGCGGCGCGATGGGCGGGCTCGATGGCCCGGCGGACAGGATGTACCCAAGGCTCGCGGGGCTGCTGGCGGCGAAGGGCGTGACGACGCTGCGCCTGGAGTACCGCCACCCGAACAACTTCGAGGAATGCGTCATCGATGTGATGGCGGGCTGCTCGTTCATGCAGGGCATTGGCGCGGCGGACCTGGTGCTCGTGGGGCACAGCTTCGGCGGGGCGGTGGTAATCAAGGCGGGGGAGCTCTTCCCGCGGGTGCGGGGGGTGGCATCGATGTCCCCGCAGCTGCACGGCACGAGGCAGGTGGAGCAGATGGGGAAGCCGCTGCTGCTGGTGCATGGCGCGGCCGATTCGGTGCTGGATGCGGAAGCGAGCGAGGATATCTACCGGCGCGCCCTGGACCCGAAGCGGATCGTGCTGTTCGCGGACACGGGCCATTCGCTCATCCAGGCGAAGAACCAGATCGATGCGCTGCTGACGGAGTGGATCCCCCAGCGGCTGAACGACGAGCCGATGCAATCGGGGCGCAGCGAGTACATCGCGGACGGTGTGTGAGGCGGGGGACGAGGGCCGCGGGGTGCGGAAATTTCCGCGTTTGGGCCAGTAGCGCAAGGGTTAAGGGCTGTGGTACGGTACGCCTCCGCTGATGGGAGGTAGCTGGCGGCGGGGTGACCGGGCGTAGTCGAGGCTAAGAAAAGGGGCTTGATGCCATCTCCCATTGCATCAAGCCCCCCACCGCCGCGAGGCGGTTGTCCTTCCGGACAGATTAGCGCGCTCGGTTAGTCAGCTACCTCCTTTCAGCCAATCTCGCCACCGCCGCCCCTTCGGCCCGGACGCTGTTGAGCGACCGGATGTTGCGCCGCAGGAACGCCGGCAGTTCGGCATCTTCCACGCTCTGAACACCAGGCAGCCCGTAATCCACGATGCGGCCGATCGTCTGCGGGTCCGGCATGGCCTGGACCTTTGGCGGGAAGCCGGTCGCGATCACGGTCATGAGCACTTCCTGTTCGAGCGACGGGTCGACGACGGTCCCGAAGATGAGATTGACATCGGGATCGACGACTTCGGTGATGACACGCGCGGCCATATCGAGCTCCTTGAGCTGGAGCGCGCCGCCGTGGGCGATGCTGAAGAGGACGTTGTGGGCGCCTTCGATGCCCTGGTCGAGCAGGGGCGAGCTGGTGGCCATGCGGGCGGCTTCGGCGGCGCGGTTATCGCCGCTGCCGCGGCCGACGGCGAGGAGGGCCGGGCCGGCTTCGCTCATGATGGCGCGAACGTCGTTGAAATCGAGGTTGATGGAGCCGTTCTGGCTGATGATGTTCGAAATCGACTGGATGGCCTGGCGGAGGACATCGTCGGCGGTTTCGAAGGCGACATCGACGGTGCAATCGGCCGGGCAGATTTCGAGGAGGCGGGCGTTGGGGATGGCGATGAGGGTATCGACCTTATCGCGCAGGCGGTTGATGCCTTCCTCGGCCTGCTTCATACGGCGGGCGCCTTCCCACTGGAACGGCTTGGTGACGATGCCGATGGTGAGGGCGCCGCAGTCCTTGGCGATTTCGGCGACGACGGGGGCGGCGCCGGTACCGGTACCGCCGCCCATGCCGGCGGTGACGAAGACCATCTCGGTGCCGCGGAGGAGTTCGTAGAGCTCGTCGCGGCTCTCATCGGCGGCGCGTTCGCCGCGGGCGGGGTCGCCGCCGACGCCGAGGCCCTTGGTGAGCTTTTCGCCGATGCGGATGCGGTTGGGCGCGGCGGAGGACATGAGCGCCTGGGCATCGGTATTGCAGGCGACGAACGTGACGCCGGGGATGCGGGCGTTGACCATGCGGTTCACGGCGTTGCAGCCGCCGCCGCCCACGCCAACGACCTTGATATCGGGAAGCAGTTCGGACTCGTATCGGTTGCTCAAGGCCCTCTCCTTTGTACCTTTCGCGGTTCGTGGACGACGGGGTCGGGGCGGCGCGCGTGCCGGGCCGCCGTGTGGCTGGCTTAGTTGGGCATGAGCGCACGTCCCAACGAGGCGATGCGGCGGAAGACTCCGCCACCGATCGATGGCATGTGGAACTCGGGACCGCCGCCGGCGCCGGCCATGACGGGTTCGGCGACCCGTTCGCGGCCGGAGAGCGCGTATTCGACGAGCCCGATGGATGTCGCGTAGGCGGGCGTGCCAATGAGGTCGGACAGCCCGGAATAGCCGTGCGGGCGGCCAACCCGGGCGGGGAGCCCGAGACGCGCTTCGGCGAATTCGGCAAGGCCCCGGAGGCCGCTGCTCCCGCCGGTGAAGACGATGCCGGCGGCGATCCGATCGAGGTAGCCGGCGCGCTTCAGTTCGAGGGCGACCATTTCGAGGATCTCCTCGGTGCGCGCCTGGAGGATTTCGCAGACGTGGAGCAGGGGAACGACCTTGAGGCTCTGGGTGCCGAAGGCCTGGATCTCGACGGTCTCATTCGTCTGTGCCGGGTCGGCGTAGGCGGCGCCGTACTTGCACTTGAGCTCCTCGGCGCTTTCCCAGGGGCAGCGGAGGACGCGGGCGAGGTCGTTCGTGAGCTGCTGGCCGGCGACGGGGAGGCAGGCGGTGTGGGCGATGCTGCCTTCGTCGTACACAGCGATGGAGGAGGTGGCGCCGCCGATATCGACGATGGCCACGCCCTGGTGCTTCTCCTGCTCAAGGAGCACGCTCGTGGCAGAGGCGAGGGATTCGAGGACGATGTCATCGACCTGGACGCCGGCGCCCTCAACCGTCTTCGCGAGGTTCTGCACGGCGGAAACGGCGGCGGTGACGATGTGGACCTCGGCATCGAGCCGGCCGGCGTGCATGCCGATCGGGTCGGTGACCGGGTCGGTGCCTTCGAGCCAGTAGCCGCGAGGGAGGACGTGGAGCACCTGCCGGTTGGTGGGAATGGCCACCTGGCTGGCGGCTTCGAGGACGCGGGCGCGGTCGTCGGCGCTGATTTCGCGGCCGCGATCGGGGACGGCGATGATGCCGCGGTTGTTCTGGGAAGTGATGTGGTTGCCGGAGATGCCGACGACGGCGCTGAGGATGCGCATGCCGCAGGCGTGTTCGGCTTTTTCGACGGCGATAGCGACGGCTTCGCGGGCGGACTGGATGTTATCGATGACGCCACGCGAGGAGAGCCCGGCGGCGGGCGCGACGCCCACGCCGAGGACGCGTGTCTCGCCGAGGTCGCCGACATCGCCCACGATAACCGTGACCTTCGTCGACCCGATGTCGATGGATGCTGCGGTGCTGCGACGCTTCATGGCGATCCTCTCCGGTTGGGGGAGCTCACTGCACGACCGGCCGGTTGCCGAACCGGAGGTCGATGGTGTTGTAGGCGATGCCGCGTTCGGCGGCTTTCTGTTCGACGGCGGCCCAGCTGGCGAGCTTGTAGGGGATGGAGCTGGAATCGCCCAGCAGGCCCACCTGGCCGGTTTCGGTGGTCACGCGGACGCCCTTCCCGGGGAGGAAGGCGACCTCGGTGACCCTGGTGCCGAGTTGCTTCGGCAGGTTGGCGTAGATCTCGGCGGCGGCATCGACGGCCTGGTAATCGACGCGGTCGCCGGGGCGCCGGGAGCCCAGGGCGGAGCTCCGGATGACGGGGGTGCCGGGCGCCATTTCCCATTCGCCGAGGACGACGCCTTCGCGGTCGACGACGTAGCGGACGCCGCTCTGCTCCCAGATGCCCCAGCCCTGGCGTTCGACGACGGTGATGGTCACGCTGCCGGGCCAGTGGCGCTGGATATGGACTTCCTTGACGAGCGGGACGAGGGCGATGGCATCCTGCGCGGAGCCGATATCGGCGTTGAACATGCTCTGGCCGGCGAGGCCGGCACGCTGGGCGAGCCCATCGGGGTTGACGCGCTGGGTGCCTTCGACGGTGATGGTCTTGATTTCGAAGTAGGACGAGCGGAAGACCCACCACCCGCCGCCGGCCGCGATGGCGAGGATGGCGACGGCGCTGAGCGCGGCGATGACCTTCGGGGTGAACCAGGCGCCGGGGTTAAACGACGCGTTTTCGCGTTCGGGGTGGGCGCCGATGACGCCGGTGGCGCGTTCGCGGCGCGGGGGCGCTGCACGGCGCTCGCCCACGGTGACGATGCGTGTGCGGCGGACAATGGCTCCCTTGAGCGGGCGCCGGGGATAGGAGCCGCCGGCGCCGATGATGGGCTTGTCGCTCATCGGCGTGCCCTCCGGGCGTGGCGTTCGAGGCCGAGTTCGAGGATGCGGGAGAGCAGGTCGCGGTAGGCGAGGCCGGAGGCTTCCCAGAGCTTGGGATACATGCTGATGCTGGTGAACCCCGGGATGGTGTTGATCTCGTTGGCGATGGCCTCGCCCTCGCCGGTCACGAAGAAGTCGACGCGGGCGTAGCCTTCGCAGCCCATGACGGAATACATGCGGATGGCCAGGTCGCGCACGTGCGCGGCAAGCTCCCCGGCGAGCGGGGCAGGAATGTGCAGCTTCGTGGCGGAGGCGGCGGAGTACTTGCTCTCGTAGTCGTAGAAATCGCGGTCGGGGACGATTTCGCCGAGGATGCTGGCTTCGGGGCGTTCGTTGCCAAGCACGGAGCATTCGATTTCGCGGCCGCGGACCTCCTCTTCGACGACGGCCTTGTCGTCGTAGGCGAAGGCGGCGGCGAAGGCGCCGGCGAGGTCCTCGCGCGAGCGGACGCGGGTGATGCCGACGCTGGAGCCGCCATTCGCGGGCTTCACGTAGCAGGGGTAGCCGATGGTGGATTCGATGTAGGCGCGGGCCTCGTCTTCGTTGGCGGCGGCTTCCCAGGAACGGAGCACGGCGTAGCGGGCCATGGGGATGCCGGCTTCGCGGAAGAGCGCCTTCATGAGGGCCTTGTCCATGCCGATGGCGCTCGCGGCGACGCCGCAGCCCGTGTAGGGCAGGTCGGCCATTTCGAGGAAGCCCTGCATGGTGCCGTCCTCGCCGTAGGTGCCGTGGACGAGCGGGAAGGCGACATCGCAGCCGGCGAGCGCATCGAGGGCGGCCGTGCTTGAGAGGAGCGACGCGCCCCCGCCCACGAAGGCGGTGTGGCCCGCGGTGAGCGCCTGGAGGGTCTGTTCGGGGGTGAGCCACGCGCCGGTGCGGGTGACGCCGATGGGGACGACTTCCCAGCGCGCGGGGTCGAGCGCCTGCATGACACTGCGGGCGCTCACGATGCTGACTTCGTGCTCGCCGGAGCGCCCGCCAAAGATGACCGCCACACGCTGCCGCACCATCACCACTCCCCCACGAAGGCGACTTCCCGTTCGAGTTCGACGCCGAACTGTTCGCGCACGCGGCGCTGGGCCTCGGCCACGAGCCAGGCGACTTCCCCGGCGGTGGCGTTTCCGTAGTTGACGAAGAAGTTGCAGTGGCGGTCGCTGATGGCGGCGTCGCCGCGGGTGGCGCCGCGCAGGCCGACGGCATCGATGAGCTTCCAGGCGGGGGAGCTCGCGGGGTTCTTGAACATCGAACCGGCGTTCCGGCCGCGAGGCTGCGCGGTGAGGCGCTTGGCATCATGGGCAGCAGCTCGGGCGAGCAGCGTGGCCGCATCGGCGGGCTGGAGCCGGAGTTGCACTTCGAGCACGGTGCGCCCGGCGAACTGCCCGCGCGTGAAGACGCTCCCGCGGTAGACAAGCCCGAGGGCGGCGGCATCGACCCATTCGTCGCGGCCACCGGCATCGAGGAGGCGGACACGAACGAGCACGTCGCCGAGGCAGCCGCCGTAGGCGCCGGCGTTGTACACCACCGCGCCGCCGAGCGTGCCGGGGATACCCACCGCCCAGGTGAGCCCATCGAGGCCGGCGCGGCACATCTTGCGGGCGAAGCCGGCGAAACTCATGCCGCTTTCCACGGTGCGGGTGAGGCCGCCATCGGCTTCCGATTCGGCGCGGGCGCGATTATCGATGACGACGCCACGGATGCCGCGGTCGGCGACGAGGATGTTGCTGCCGCTGCCGAGGACGAACACCGGGGCGCCGGCCTCAGTCGCGGCCCGTGCCGCCGCGGCGAGGCCGGCAGCATCGCGGATGGTGACGAAGAGGTCGGCGGGGCCGCCCACGCCGAAGGTGGTATGGCGCGACATGGGCTCGTCGCGGCGGAGTTCGCCGTGCTGCATGAGGGTGGCGGCGAGGATGTCGATGCTCGTCATCGCAGCCGCTCCAGGATCATGGGGCCGACCTCGGTCACGTCGCCGGCGCCGATGGTGAAGATGACATCGCCGGGGCGAGCGAGGGCGATGGCCTCGTTGGCGGCCTCATCGAAGTTGGCGGCGTAGTGCGCACCCGGGTTGGTGATCGCGCCGGCGAGGTCGCGGGCGGTGCGGCCGGGAAGGGGGGCTTCGCGGGCGGCATAGGTTTCGAGCACGACCAGCTCATCGAGCCCGTCCCAACAGCGGGTCCATTCGTCCCAGAGGTAGGCGATGCGGCTGTAGGTATGGGGCTGGTAGACGCCGATGAGCCGGCGCTCGGGGAACCGGCGGCGAGCGGTGGCAATGGTGTTGCGGACCTCGGTCGGGTGGTGGGCGTAGTCGTCCATGACGAGGACGCCGGCGGCTTCGCCCACGCGTTCGAAGCGGCGGCGGGCGCCACGGAAGCGCGCGACGGCGGCGGCGATGGTTTCGAACGGCACGCCGGCATGCAGCGCGACGGCGGTCGCGGCGAGGGTGTTGAGGACGAAGTGCGTGCCCGGGATGGTGGCGTGCAACTGGCCGGCAGGCGTGCCCCCGCGGGTGACGGTGAAGTGGGCGCCTTCGTCATCGAGGGTGATATCGCGGGCCATCCAGAAGCGGACACCCTCGGCGCCGTAGGTTTCCTGGCGAAGGGGGTCATCGCCCACGATATCGCTCACGCGGCGGGCGCCGGGGTCATCGGCACAGCAGAGGAGGAGGCCGCCGGGGCGCACCTTGCGCGCGAACACGGTGAACGCTTCGTGGTAGGCCTCGGCGGTGCCGTAGTAGTCGAGGTGGTCGGGCTCGACGTTGGTGATGACGGCGATCTCGGGTTCGTATTCGTGAAAGGCGCGCTTATACTCGTCGGCTTCGACGACGCACCAGTCGCCTTCGCCCCAGGCCGCGTGTCCGCCGAGGTCGGGGCTTTCGCCGCCGAGGAGATACATGGGGTGCAGGCCGGCCTCGGCGAGGATGAAGGCGATGAGGCTGGATGTGGTGGTCTTGCCATGGGCCCCGGCGACGGCGATGACGCGTTTGCCTTCCATGAGGCGGGCGACCATCTCGGCGCGGAGGATGACAGGGATCCCACGGCGCCGCGCCTCGGCGAGCTCGGGATTGTCGTCCTGTGCGGCGGCAGTGGTGACGACAAGTTCCGGCTCGCCGAGGTTCGCGGCATCGTGGCCTTCGAAGACGCGTGCTCCCATGCGCTGGAGCCGCGCCGTGAAGTCGGACGGGCGGAGGTCGCTCCCGCTGACAGCAACGCCTCGTTCGAGCAGCAACTGCCCGATGGCGGACATGTGCATGCCGCCGATGCCAACGAGGTGGACAGGACCGCGGAGGGGCGCGTTCATCGCTTCGCCACCTCCAGGAGGAGGTCGACGATAGCGCCGGCGGCGCCGGGGCGGGCGAGCTTGGCGGCGGCATCGCGCATCGCGGCGAGGCGGGGCGCGTCGCCGAGGAGCGATTCGATCATCTCGGGGAGGGCGGCGATATCGCGCTCTTCGAGCACGACGGCGGCGCCGCCATCGGCGAGGAAGCGGGCGTTATCGCGCTGGTGACCGCCCGCGAACGTGCCGGGGATGAGGATGGACGGGAGCTTCGCGGCCGGGAGTTCGCCGAGGACGCTGGCGCCCGCGCGCATCACCGCCAGGTCGGCGGCGACCATGACGATGGGGAGGTCGTCGCGGAAGGCCGCGGTGTGGTAGCGGGCCGCGAGCGTGGGATCGAGGGCGGCGCGAAGCCGTTCGGCGTCGGGGGCCTCGGCCGGACCGGTGATGTGCACGACCACGGTCAAAGGGAGCAGCGCCGGGAGGGCGGCGAAGATGGCGGCGTTGATCGCCTTCGCGCCCTGCGACGCGCCCGCCACCATGAGCACACGGTCGGTGGCGGCGATGCCGAGAGTCGCGCGCGCCTCGTCGCGGGTGGTGGCGAAGAACTCGGAACGGACCGGGTAGCCGGTGATGACCGTCTTCTTCGCTGGCAGGAAGGCGAGGGCAGCTTCGGCGGTCGTGGCCATGCGCGTGGCGAGGCGGGTTTCGGCGCGGACCGCCCAGCCCGGGCTCACGTCGGGGAGATAGACCACCAGCGGGCGGCGGAGGATGCGCGCGGCGACGCTCGCGGGGAAGCTCGCGTAGCCACCGGTGCTGAAGACGGCATCGGGACCGAAGGCGCGAAGACGGCGGGCGGCCGCCACGGTGCCGGTCGCGAGCCGGAACATCGCCTTCGCGAGCGAGAGGGGACCCTTGCCGCGGACGGCGGCCGCGGAGACGGCTTCGAAGGCGATGCCCTTCGCCTCGACGCGGGCGCGTTCGCCGCGGTCCTCGGGGCCGAAGAAGCGCACCTCGGAAGCGATGCCGCGCGCGACGAGGGCGTCGTGGACCGCGAGCGCGGGGAGGATGTGTCCGCCGGTGCCGCCGGCCGTGAGCGCGAGTCTCATCGGTGGTGCCTCCGGACGATGCGGCGGCCGGCGTGGGGGTCGGTGTAGCCGCCCTTGTCGCGGCTGTAGCGCGAAACGCTGATGAGGACGCCCATCGCGAGCATGACCGCGGCGAGGGCGTTGCCACCGAAGCTCAGGAACGGCAGCGGGACGCCCGTGAGGGGGATGACCCGGGTGATGCCGCCGATGTTGAGGAGCGCCTGGGCCGTGATCCAGGTGGTGATGCCGGCGGCCACGAGTGTGCCGAAATCGTCGCGCGAACGCCGGGCGACCTGGAAGCCGCGGAACATGAGGAGGACGTAGAGCCCCAGCACGGCGACAGTGGCGATGAGGCCGGATTCTTCGCCGATGATGGCGAAGACGCCGTCGGTGTGGCTCTCGGGGATGTAGAAGAACTTGCCGCGGCTGGCGCCGAGGCCGAGCCCGTGCCAACCGCCGTTGCCGATGGCCATGACGGCCTGGAGCGTCTGGAAGGCGTGGCCGCGCGGGTCGGATTCGCCATCGAAAAAGCCCGCGAGACGGTCGGCGCGGTAGCCCTGGAGGGTGGCGAGCAGGATAACGGCGAGGAGGCCCGCGCCGGCGAGCGCAAACATCTGGGCGAGCGAGGCGCCGGCCACCCAGAACATCGTCACGGTGATGACGAGGATGATCATCGTGGTGCCGAGGCTCGGTTCGAGGATGATGAGCGCGGCGACCAGGCCAATGATGATCATGAAGGGCAGCAGCCCCGCTTCCCAGCTGCGGACCTGCTCCGGGCCCTTGCTCTGCAGCCAGGCCGCGACGTAGAGGATGACGGTGAGCTTGGCGAATTCGGCCGGCTGGATGGTGAGGTCGCCCGCGCCGATCCAGCGCTTCGCACCATTGCCTTCGACGCCGACAACGAGGACGGCGGTGAGCATGGCGATGGTGATGAACATGATCGGCGTCGCGTAGCGCTGATAGATGCGGTAGTCAATGCGCATGGCGACGACCATGAGCACGGTGCCAATCACCGCCCAGATGAACTGGCGGAAGATGTAGTAGTTCGCATCGCCGAAGCGGGCGAGGCCGATGACGAAGCTCGCGCTCCACACGGCGACGAGGCCGATGATGGTGAGCGCGGCGGCCAGCGCGATGAGGGCGAAGTCCGGACGTCCGGGGGCCCAGTCGCCGGTGCGAGGGGCAGCTGCCATCACGCCACCTCCTTGAAGCCGGGGAGGGCCCGGACCAGCGCGCGGAACGCTTCGCCGCGGGCCTCGAAATGCGGGTAGACATCGAAGCTGGTGCCGGCGGGCGAGAGGAGGACGGCGTCGCCCGGCTGGACGCGCGCGGCGGCGGCCGTCACGGCTTCGTCGAGTGTGAGGACGAGGGTGCAATCGGTGACGGCGGTGCACATCGCATCGCGGAAGAGGGCGCCGGATTCGCCGAAGCAGACGATGGCGCGGCAGCGTTCGCGGGCGAGTGCCTGGAGGCCGTCGAGGGGGAGCTTCTTGTCGCGGCCGCCGAGGAGGAGCACGACGGGCTCGGTGAGGGCGCGAAGGCCGGCCATGGTGCGCTCGGGCGAGGTGGCGATGCTGTCGTTGATCCAGGTGGCGCCGCTGGCCGTGCCGACGATTTCGAGGCGATGGGGAACGCCCGGGAAAGCGCGCGCGGCGCGGGCCATCGCCTCGACGGGGATGCCCGCGGCATCGGCGACGGCGCAGGCCATGACGACGTTGGAGACGTTGTGCTCGCCGCGCAGGCGGATGGCGGAACGGTCGACCACGGGACGCGCTCGGCCACCGCGGCGGACGAGGACTTCGCCACCTTCGAGCCAGGCGCCGTCGCCTTCGACTTCGCCGCGAAGCGACGTGCGCGCGAGTTGGCCGTGAACGGACGGGATGAGCCCGATGCTGGTGTCGTCGTCGACGTTGAGGATGGCGATATCGGCGGGCGACTGGTGGGCGAGCAGGTTGCGCTTGAGGCCGACGTATTCGTCCCAGCGGAACTGGTCGAGGTGGTTCGGCGTGACGTTCGTGATCGCGCCGATGGCGGGCGAGCGGTCGGTGTACTGGAGCTGGGTGTGGCTGATTTCGAGGATGACGGTGGTCGCGGGCGTGATTTCGCCGAGGCGGCCGAGAAGGGCCTCGCCGATGTTGCCGCCGACGACGTGGGCGATGCCGGCCTCGCGCGCCATCGCGCCCACAAGTGCCGTGGTCGTGGACTTGCCGCTTGACCCGGTGATGCCGATGACGCGGCCGGGGCAAAGCTGCAGGAAGAGGCGCATCTGCGACGTGATGGGGATGCCGAGTTCGCGGGCGCGCGCAAGCGCGGGGTCGTAGCGGAGCACCGATTGGGACACGGCGACGAGGTCGAAGCCTTCGGGGTCGAGCAGCGGCTGGCCGGTGACGACGCGTTCGACGCCGGCGGGGGCCGATGCCTTCGCGGCGGCGAGCTGGGCATCGGTGCGGGTATCGGACATGGTGACGGCGGCGCCGTTGGCGAGCAGCCATGCCGCGAGGTCGCGCCCTTCGATGCCGAGGGAGTAGACGAGGACGCGGCGGCCACGCACTTCGGGGGCGTCGCCGCGCGCCTGGGGGGTCATTCGGGCACCGCCAGGGCGAGCGCGACGCCGAGCATGGCCGCGGCGATGGCCACGAGCCAGGCGCGGGTGACGATCTGGGTCTCGGCCCAGCCGCTCAGTTCCAGGTGCATATGGAAGGGGGCGCGCTTGAAGAAGCGCTTGCCGCCCGTCGCCCGGAAGTAGCCGATCTGGATGATGTTGGAGAGGGCTTCGATGACGAAGACGATGCCAATGACGGGAAGCAGCAGCCATTGCCCGGTCATCAGCGCGACGACGGCGAGGCTGGAGCCGAGGGCGAGCGCGCCGGTATCGCCCATGAAGACGAGTGCCGGGTGGGCGTTGTACCAGAGGAAGCCCAGGTTGGCGCCGGCGATGATGAAGGCGAAGGTGGCGACGTATTCCTGGCCCTGGATGAAGGCGATGATGCCGTAGGCGATGAAGGCGACCAGCGTGGTACCGCCATCGAGACCATCGAGACCGTCGGTGACAGCCACGGCGGCGGTGGTGGCGACGATGGTGACGACGGCGATCGGCAGGTAGAAGAGGCCGAGTTCGTGGCGGCCCTGCCAGGGGATGTTGATCGACTGGACCTCGATGTGGTCATAGAGAATCCAGGCGGCGCCGCTGGCGAGGACGGTGGTGAAGATGATCTTGAAGCGCCAGCTGAGGCCCGTCTGGCGGCGGCCCTGGAGGGTGCCCATGTCGTCGATGACGCCGGCGGCGCCGGTGATTCCGATCATGGCCAGGGGCAGGAGGATCGAGCGGTGGTCCCACCATTCGACGGCGACGGCGGCGACGATAAAGGTGGGCGCCCAGATCATGAGACCGCCGAAGGTGGGAGTACCGGCCTTCTTGTTGTGGGCCTCGGTCTGGTATTCGCTGATGGCCTTGCCCATCTTCTGGGCGCGGAGGTAGCGCAGGATGGGGATCCCGAGGACGACACCCAGGCCGAAGGTAATGACGCCGGAGATGAGGGCATGAATCACGGCGCGGCCTCGAGGAGGGGGATGATGGTCTCCAGGGCCTCGCTGCGGCTGCCCTTCACGAGCACGGCATCGCCTTCGCGGAGCTGGCCGGCGAGGTAGGCGGCGGCTTCTTCCTTCGCCGGGAACCAGCGCGTACCGGCGAGCCCGGCGGCCTTCGCGGCATCGGCGACGATGCGGCCGAGGTCGCCGAAGGTGACCAGCGCGGTGCAGTTGGCGGCGGCGACTTCGCCGATGCGGCGGTGTTCGGCCTCGGCGTGCTCCCCGAGCTCGGCCATCTTGCCGAGGAAGGCGATGGTGCGGGCGCCGCTCGTGCGCTGGGCACCAAGCATGGCGAGTGCGCCCGCCATGGAGGCAGGGCTGGCGTTGTAACGGTCGTCGATGATGGTGGCGCCGTTCTTGCCGGGGAGTGCCCGTGCGCGGCCCTCGACCTCGGCGCGGCCAACGCTGTTCGCGGCATCGAAGAAGGACACGCCGAGGGCCATCGCCACCGCCATGGCGGAGATGGCGGCGGGCACGGTGTGTTCACCCGGGAGCGGCGAATCGACGCGCGCCTGCTTCGCCCCGGAGCTCACGAAGAAGCGGCCGCCGGCGAGGCCTTCGCCGTGGTAGTCGGACCAGGCGAGGAGCGGGCGCGGCTGCGAGTGGTCGAGCCAGCGGCCGAAGGTGACCGTGCGGCAGGCCAGGCCATCGATGGCGGAGGCGATGCGAGGGTCATCGACATTGAGGACGGCGGTGCCGGACTCCGGCAGCCAGCGCGCGAGGCTGAGCTTCTCGTTCGCGATCGCTTCGATGCTGCCAAGCTTCTCGACGTGGGTGAGGCCGATGTTGAGGACGACGCCGACCTCGGGCTCGGCGATTTCGCAGAGCTGGACGATTTCGCCCTTCGAATCCATGCCCATTTCGAGGACGGAGACGTCGTGCTCCATGGTGAGAGAGAGGAGGGCGAGGGGCAGCCCTTCGCGGGAGTTGAAGTTGCCGGTGCTGCGATGCGTGCGGAAGTGGCGCGAGAGGACCGCGGCGGTCATCTCCTTGGCGGTCGTCTTGCCGACGGTGCCGGTGATGCCGACGACGCGCGCGCGGCAGTGGCGGCGCCAGGCATGCGCGAGCTCGCCGACGGCGCGGGTGGCATCGGGGGCGACGATGATCGTCTTGCCGGGCCATTCACCTTCGGGGGCGCGTTCGCAGACGGCGGCGACAGCGCCGTTCGCGAGCGCGGGCGCGACATACAGGTTGCCGTCCGTATTTTCGCCGGGGAAGGCGGTGAAGAGGTCGCCGGGGAGGACGTTCCGGGAATCGGCGGCGCCACCGGTGATGGGCGTAGCCGGTCCTTCGATGACGGTGTAGCCGCGTTCGCGCATGGCGCTTGCGGCGAAGGCGGTGGTCAGCGTCGTCATCGCCGCACCTGCTTCGCGTCCGCGCTGGGGAGGACGTTGAGGTAGTTGAGGGCGTCATCGAGGATGGCGGCCGCGACGGGAGCGGCGGCGACACGGCCGGTCAGCAGGTCCTGGTTCTGGTCGAGCTTCACGAGGACGATGAGCTTCGGGTCGTCGGTGGGGGCGAATTCGACGAACGAGGCGATCTGGCGGTCGTCGTAGCCGCTGGCGACGGGGACGTTGGCGGTGCCGGACTTGCCGCCGGCGGTGTAGTTGCGCGGCTGCATGGGATCGGGCCAGCCGGGATTGACCACCTTTTCGAGCATCATGCGGATGGTGGCGCTGGTCTCGGCGGAGATGGCGCGCCCTTCGGCGGTGGGGGCGATGTCGTGGCGGACGCCGTGCTCATCGATGGTGGCGCGCACGAGGTGCGGCTTCATGAGCATGCCGCCATTGATGCAGGCGGCGATAGCCGAGAGCATCTGGATGGGCGTGACGCTGATGGACTGGCCGAAGGACTGGGTGGCGAGGTCGACGGGCGACCATGGCGGCTCAAGGTGCTCGTCCTCGGGCTTGCGGATAATGCCCTCGGCTTCGCCCGAGAGGTCGATGCCGGTGGTTCGGCCGAAGCCGAATGCGTCGAGGTATTTATGGAAGAGGGGCTGGCCGAGCTTTTCGACCATGAAAACGGCGCCGGTATTGATTGAGTTCTGGAGCACGCCGGTCATGGTCTGCGTTCCATAGACACGGTCGTCCCAGTTCTTGATGGTCACGTCGTACAAACGGATTTCACCCGTATCGACGTACGAGGTATCGGGTGTGACGACGCCCTGGTCGATGGCGGCTGCGGCAGTGACGACCTTCATGACAGAGCCGGGCTCGTAGAGGTCGGTGACGGCGCGGTTCTTGAGGAGTTCGACCTGCTTCTTGTCGGAGAGGTCGAGGGAGCTGTACTTGAGGCCGGGGCTGCTGGCGAGTGCGAGGATTTCGCCGGTGTGCGGGTCCATCATGATGACGCTGCCGCCCTGGGCGCGGTGCTCCTTGACGGCGGCATCGAGCTTCTGCTCGGCCATCTGCTGGAGGTAGCGGTCGATGGTGAGGACGAGGTCGGTGCCGGGGCGGGGCTCTTCGACGACGGAACGGCCGAAGGGGATGGGGTCGCCGGTGGTGTCGCGTTCGTAGACGGCCTTACCGGGTTTGCCCAGGAGGTCGCCGTTGTGGGAGAGCTCGATGCCGGCGAGGCCGGTGTTATCGAGGCCGGTAAGACCGAGCACGCTCGCGCCGACGTCGCCTTCGGGGTTGACGCGCTTGCTATCGGGGAGGAGGACGACGCCGGGGATCTCAGCGGCGGCGATGGCGTGGCCGGTTTCGTAATCGACGTCGCGGGCAATGAGAACGTCGCCGTTCTTGTTGGCGACCATGGCGCGAATGGCGGCCGGGTCCATCCTGAGGAACTTCGCGAGCTGGTCGGAGGCGGGGCCGGAGCGTTCGGGGGCGCGCCAGGTGCGGCCGCTGATGTAGACGTTCCAGGTATCGACGGAGGCGGCGAGGACGTTGCCGTTGCGATCGAGGATGGAACCGCGGCGGGCGTAGAAGGTGGAGTCGGCGGTTTGTTCTTCGCGCGTCTGGCGGGCGTAGGCATCGTGCTGGAGCACCTGGAGCTGCACGAGGCGGCCGAGGATGACCAGGGCGAAGGCGCCAAGGAACGCAGCGGGCAACCAGACCCGGCGAGTGCCATGCCCTCGCTGTGTCATCCGAACGCGCCTCCTGCCGGCTGGCGGGGGAGCCTGGCCGGCGACCGGTTTATTGCCCCAGGTGCACCCACTTCAGAAGTGACTGCCACCAGGACTCGGGCTCGTCCGTTTTCGGGGCGGGCCCGGGGAGATACTCGGAAGGGATCTTGGCGGGCGCGGGGCCCGGCTCGGAGATGGTGACGTAGATGGGGGTTTCGCCGGGCCCGAGGCCAATCTCGGCGGCGCGGCGCTGGATGCGCGGCAGCGAGGTGAGCTGCGCGACATCGGCCTCGAGGAGGCGAAGTTCGCCATTGATGCGGGTCTGCTCGGCATCGAGGCGCTGGACCTGGAAGCCGCGGCTGGTGGCCGTGCTGTTCTGGAGCACGGGGAGCATGGCGGCGAGGCCGGCGATGACGATGGCGGCAAGCACCCAGCCATTGACCCCGGGGAGACGGACGGGGACGGGAAGCGAGCGGCGCTGGCCGTAGGGGTGGTTAATCGCGGCCATGGCCCCTCCTCCAACGGTGGGTGCCCCGCGCGGGTGGCGGGATGGCGAGCGCGGCCGTGAGCCGCGTTCCGGGCGGCACGGCTAACGGATCCGTTCGGCGGCGCGGAGCACGGCGCTCCGCGCGCGAGGGTTCGATGCGACTTCGGCCTCGGTGGGGCGGACGGCACGGCGGGTAAGGTCGCGCAGGGTGGCGACGTGGCCGCAGCGGCAGACCGGGAGGCCGGGCGGGCAAAGGCAATCGGCGGCCTCGCGGCGGACAAACTGCTTCACCATGCGGTCTTCGAGAGAGTGGAAGCTGATCACGACGAGTTTCCCGCCATCGTCGTGACCGGTTCCAGGGCCGAGCAGGCTGTGGGCTTGCGGGAGGGCCGCGTCAAGGCTGTCGAGTTCGCCATTGACGCGGATCCGGAGCGCAAGAAAGACCTTGGTGGCGGGGTGAATTTGGGTTCGGCCTTTTGCACCCCCCACAGCCTGCTCGACGGCTCTGGCCAGATCCCACGTCGTCCGCAGGGGACGAGCGCGGAGGATGGCGGCAGCGATGCGGCGCGATGCGCGCTCCTCGCCGTAGCGCCAGATGAGGTCCGCGATTTCGGCCTCATCCCATTCGTTGAGGATTTCGGCCGCGGTGAGCCCGCCGGAGCGCTGATCCATGCGCATATCCAGGGGGCCTTCCTGGCCGAACATAAAGCCCCGTTCGGGGGCGCCGAACTGCAGCGACGAGACGCCGAGGTCCATGAGGATGCCGTCGGCATGGTCGATGCCTTCCGCGGCGGCCAGTGCGGCGAGATCGCGGAAGTTCCCGTGGGCGAAACTGATGTGCCTCCCAAACACGGTCAGCTTCGCCCGCGCGAACTCCAGCGCATCGCGGTCCTGGTCGATGCAGAGCAGGCGGCCGGTGGAGCCCATGGCCTCGGCGATGCGGGCGCTGTGCCCTCCGAGGCCGGTGGTGCAATCGATATAGGTGCCACCTTCGCGCACGGCGAGGTAGCGGAGCGATTCCTCGAGGAGCACGGGCGTGTGGGAAGGCGCGATCGTCATGGCGGCCACGTTACTCCTCCCCTTCTTCGTCAAGCGCCGCGAGGACATCGCGGTCCCAGATCTCGTAGTGGTCGCGGACGCCGACGACGACGACCGGGCTATTGGGCCTGAGGCCCGCGTATTCGATGAGCCGGCCGGGGATGTTCAGGCGGCCCTGGACATCCTTGTTCACGGGCTCCGCGTTCCCGAAGAACTTGCGGAGACGGGTGCGGCCGTCCCGGGTGGATGGGTCCACCGTGCTCTCGAGGCGGGCGCCTTCGGTGTCGAACGCCGCCTGGGTATAGACGGCGATGCACTTGTCCGCGCCCGCGGTAAGGATGGCGGGCCCTTCAAAGAACGGCCGAAAGCGGGGCGGCATGGGAACACGGCCCTTGTCGTCGAGCTGGTAGGGAACCTGGCCGATGAACGGTGCCATTTGCCCTTGCTCGCCCCTTCGTTGATGCGGGCGGGGGATACTCCCCTGGAGGCTTGTCGTGGGAGGATTCCCCACGTGTCCCCAAATTCACCCACCGGCACGATATCTTCCCCCACGGAGCCGTGTCAACAGGGTCTTTGAGCATCTGGGAACCATCGCGCTTACCATTGGCATCCATGGCGCGCATCGCGATCCTCACCGTCTCCGATTCGGGCGCCGCGGGAGGGCGCGGCGACGTGAGCGGCGACACGGCGGAGCGGCGCTGCATCGCAGCGGGGCACACGGTGGCGGCGCGGGCGATCGTGGCCGATGAGCGCGAAAGCATCGCCGCGCGGCTGCGCGAATGGGCCGATTCGGGCATCGCGGATTGGGTGGTGACGACGGGCGGGACGGGCCTCACTGAACGTGATGTGACGCCGGAAGCGACGCGCGACGTGGCCGAAAGGGACGTCCCGGGGGTGCCCGTGGCGCTGTGGGTCAATGGTTTGAAGCAGACGCCGTTCGCGGTGCTTTCACGGGGTGTGGCGGTGCAGCGGAAGCGGACGGTGATTGTGAACCTGCCGGGCAACCCCAGGGCGGTGGCCGAGGGGATGGATGTGTTGCTGCCGCTTTTTCCGCATGCCGCGCGGCTGATGGCCGGACCGATGGAGCACACCACGCCCGCCGATAGCGGCCGCGCATGACCCCTTCGAGGACGTGGGGAGTGGTGGGGACGATCGCGGGCGACGTGGGGGCCGGGCATGCGAATTGATGTACTGACGCTCTTCCCGGAGGCGTTCGCGGGGCCGTTGGATGTTTCCATCATCAAGCGGGCGCGGGACGCGGGGCTGCTCGATTTGCACTATCACCAGGTGCGCGACTTCGCGACGGACCGGCACCGCAGCGTGGACGATTACCCGTTCGGCGGCGGACAGGGGATGGTGATGCGCGTGGACGTGCTCGACCGTGCGCTCGCTGAGGCGCGGGCGGAGGCGGAGGAGCCGGGGCTGGTGGTGCTCCTTTCCCCCCAGGGTGAACGGCTGACGGACGGGCTGGTGCGCGAATTGGCCCGGGAACCGCGGCTGATCCTGGTCTGTGGCCGGTACGAGGGCGTGGACGAGCGCTTCATCGAGCATCGCGTGGACCGGGAGGTTTCGATCGGCGATTACGTGCTGACGGGCGGCGAACTGCCGGCGATGGTGCTCATCGACGCCGTGACCCGGCATGTGCCGGGCGCGCTGGGGGACGAGGCGTCGCCGGAGGAGGAGTCGTTCGCGGACGGGCTGTTGGAGCATCCACAGTACACGCGGCCGGCGGAGTACAACGGCTGGGGCGTGCCGGAAATCCTGCTCAGCGGGCACCACGCGAACATCGAGAAGTGGAAGAAGGCGCAGCGGCTGGAGCGCACGCGAGCGCGCCGGCCGGACCTCCTGGAACCGCCTCCGGGCGGCTAATCGAGCTCGGGGCGTTCCTCGCGGATGCGGGATGTGACTTCCTCGACATCGCGGACGGCGAGAAGGCGGCGCGAGCGGGGATTGCGCCAATCGCGGCGGCGCAGCGTGTTGGTGCGGACGTCGTACACGCAGAAGCGGTAGCCCCGGCGTTCGAGGAGCGCGGCGAGGTATCCCGTCTCCGCAGGCCGGCCGCGGGGGACTTCGATCAGCCAGGCGAGGGGTGTGCCGCGCGCCATGAGGGCATCGGCGCCGGCGAGGATGGCGGCCTCTTCGCCCACGGCCTCGATGACGATGAAGTCGGGGTCGCGTTCGCCGCAGACGGCATCGAGCGCCGGGTAGGCTGCCGGTGCGTCGCCCTCGGTGTGGACCGGCATGACCGTGAGCTGGCCGAGGTCGTTGAGGGCGGCGTTGGTGGCCATCGCGGCGAGGGCGGCTTCGTCGCGTTCGAGGGCGATGACTTCGCCGGAGGCGCCGAGCACACGGGCGAGGAAGAGGGCCTGCACGCCGTCGCCGGCGCCGGCATCGATGGCGAGGCCGCCGCGGCGGAGGAAGCGTTCCTCGAAGGCGTATTCCCAGCGGTCGGGGCGGCCGAAGTAGTAGGCGCGGGCGGCCGGCGTGCGCTGCATCGGCAGTTCGAGCCAGAGGCCCTCCCAGCGCACGATGAGTGGCCGCTTGCGAACGAGGCGGTGCAGGTGATGCGCGGCGAAGCGCCCCGCGGCGCGGGTGCGCACGGTCCAGGGGGCATCGACGCGGGCGAAATCGCGGAGGAAGGCCAGGGTATCGCCGCCGAAGCGCATGGGAGCATCGTCGCAGAGCGGGGTGGCTGAGGATATCGCCGGGTTCGCGCGTGGCAGAAACGCGGGTGCGTTACGAAGGGAGACGGCGGCGGTATTATCGCGGCCTCTGGAGGATGACATGCCGGCTGTGGAGACGGTGCTTGGGCCTATCGACGCGAAGTCGCTGGGGGTGACGCTCAGCCACGAACACGTGTTGGTGTCGATGGGGAATGACGCGAAGGCGTATCCCTGGCGGTTCGACTGGGGGGCGACGCGCGCGAACGCCGTCCGCGAGCTGACGGAAGCGAAGGCGGGCGGCATCGACACGCTCATCGACCTGACGACGCCCGACCTCGGGCGCGACGTGCGCTATATCGAGGATGTGGCCCGGGCGACGGGGATGAATGTCGTCGTGGCCACGGGCATCTGGCGCGACGTGCCGCGGTCGTTCTGGACGCGCGACCTGGATGAGATCGCGGACATCTTCGTGCGGGAGATCGAAGTCGGGATCGAGGACACCGGGATCAAGGCGGGCGTGATCAAGGTGGCGAACGACATGGGGGGCGTGTCGGCGGAGGGCGAACGCATCCTGCGGGGCGCGGCGCGGGCGCTGAAGCGCACCGGGTACCCGATCAGCACGCACCAGTGGGCGCCGGAGGAGGTCGGCCGGCGGCAAGTTGAGATTTTCCAGGAAGAAGGCGCGCCGATGGACCGGATCTGCATCGGCCACAGCGCGGACACGACGGATGTCGATTACCTGGAAGGGCTCCTGCACACGGGCGTGTGGCTTTCCATGGACCGCTACCCGGGCGCGGCGGGGCGGCCGAACTGGGAGCAGCGCAACGCGACGGTGAAGGCGCTCGTCGACCGCGGTTGGGCGCACCGGATGATGCTCGGGCACGACCACGCACCGTCGCCGGTGCTCACAGGACAGACGCCCGCGCCCACGAATCAGCCGACTCGGTACCTGTTCGTTTCGACGGTGGCGGTGCCCGCACTGATGGCGCAGGGCGTTTCGCTGGAGACGATCAACACGATGATGCGGGATGCGCCGGCGGCGTTCCTGGCGGGCTGACGGACCGCTGAAGTGCGCGCGGTCGCGGTGAAGCCCTCCGCCGCGGGCGAATACCGGGGCGAGCGCACGGTCAGCGGGGACTACGTCCCGGCGTAGATGTCGTCCTGATCGCAGTCGCGGCTGGAGACGGCATCGTCGTTCCAGCCCGTGCGTTCGACCGTGGGGCGGGTGGCGGTCG
Organism: Dehalococcoidia bacterium; assembly: GCA_020847985.1. Lineage (GTDB taxonomy): Bacteria > Chloroflexota > Dehalococcoidia > Tepidiformales > Tepidiformaceae > Amarobacillus. The sequence goes on along the minus strand of JADLBC010000008.1, from coordinate 50,368 downwards.
TCGCTTCATCGCCGGCGGGGCGTTGGATGACGACGGAGCCGGCCGAGGCGCGATGGTCGAGGTGGGTGACGGCGATGGCGAGCAGTGGCAGTGCCGCGAACGGCAGAGGAAGGAGAAGCGCCAACAAAGCTGGTCTTCGCACGAAAGGGCTCCTTTACCCGCACGACCGATCGTAGCACAACTGACAAGTGGTCAAGATCCGGGGGATCGAACGGCCCGGAAGCGAACCGCGGCGAACGTACCGAGGGCGGCGCCGGCCGCATCGAAGCCGACATCGAAGATGCTGGAATCGCGGCCGGGGACGAGTGACTGGTGGAATTCGTCGCTGATGGCGTAGGCGAGGCAGAGGGACCAGGCTATCCAGGCCATGTCGCGGCGGCGGACCGAAGGCCAGGTGCGCCGCAGTGCGGGGAGCAGGAGCACGGCCAGGACGAAGTATTCCGTGGTGTGGGCGATGTCGCTCCGCAGTTCGCTGCTCGATGCGCCCGGCGGTTCGGAGAGGCTGGAAAAGAGGAAGATGAGGCCGGCCCAGGCGAGCACGGGGAGCCAACGCAGCATCGGCACACTGTGGGGGCCGGGGAGCACACGCGGTAGGGGTGAACGCTAGGGCGGCGGGTCGCATACTTGAAGGCCGCGGCGGCAGTCCGCGCGGGATGCTGATGGCTCTCCCTTCGTTCACGGCGATGCAGCTGAGCGCGGGTGCGCCGGGTCCGCAGTGCGCGCTGACCATCGGCGTGCTCGACGGTGTGCATCTCGGGCACCAGGCGCTGCTGAAGCGGCTCGGCGACGAGGCCCGCAAGCGCGCGCTCACGCCGGGCGTGGTCACGCTCCACCCGCACCCGCTCACGGTCCTGCGGCCGGACACGCGGCCGAGCTACCTGACATCGCTGGAAGAACGGATCGAACTCCTGCGCGCGGCGGGCGCGGACTGGGTCATCCCCCTGACGTTCACGTCCGAAGTCTCCGAGATAACGGCGGAGGAACTGGGGACGGCGTTCTACGAGAAGCTGCGGATGCGGCTGATGGTGCTCGGGCCGGACGCCTCGTTCGGGCGGGGGGCGCCGAAGGACACGCCCGACCGGATGCGCTCGCTGGGGGCCGAACTGGGGTTCGAAGTCATCCAGATCGAGCCGCTGATGCACGACCACGAGCGGTATTCCTCGACGGCGGTGCGAAAAGCGCTCGGCGCGGGGGACATGGAACGGGTGCGAGGGCTGCTCGGGCGCGACTACCGGCTCGCGGGCCCCGTCGTGCACGGGTTCGAACGGGGACGGACGATCGGCTTCCCGACGGCGAACATCAGCGTGGCGGCGGACCGCGCGCTCCCCGCGCTGGGTGTCTATGCCACGCGCGCGACCGTGACGGGCCGGACGCTGATGGCGGCGACGAACATCGGCACGCGGCCAACGTTCGACGCCGGGCATGTCTCTATCGAAACGCACCTCATGGACTTCGAAGGCGATGTCTACGGCGAGCGCATGTCGATCGACGTGGTGCACCGGATCCGGGCGGAGCAGGCGTTTTCGGGCCCGGACGAGCTGATCGCGCAGATAAGGAAGGACGTGGACGCGGCACGCGAGGTATTGACCCCCCGATGAGCGAAACGCCCCGGAAGATGCCCCCCGTCGATGAGCAGCTGGCGACGCTGATGAGCGGCGTCGAATACGGCGACGAGACGCTGCGGCGCCAGATGGAACGCGAACTGCGGGCGCTGATCGAACAGGACCGGCCGCTGCGGGTGTACCTGGGCATCGACCCGACGGCGACATCGCTAACGCTGGGGCATACGGTGCCGCTGCGAAAGCTGCGCCAGTTCCAGGCGTTCGGGCACCACTGCATCTTCCTCATCGGCGACTACACGGCGCTCATCGGCGACCCGAGCGACAAGAACAAGCTGCGCCCGATGCTGACCCAGGAAGACATCAAGCGGAACGAACAGACGTACTTCGAGCAGGCGGCGAAGCTGCTGGACCCCACGAAGACGGAGCTTCGGCACAACTCGGAGTGGTTGGGGGCGTTGAGCTTCCCCGACATCATCTCGCTCATGGCGAAATTCACGGCGGCGGAGATGCTGCGGCGGGACAACTTCCGCAAGCGCTGGGACGACGGCGACGCGGTGTACCTGCACGAGTTCCTCTACGCGCTCATGCAGGGGTACGACGCCTTCGCGCTGGAGTGCGATGTGCAGGTCGGCGGCACGGAGCAGCTGTTCAACCTGATGGCCGGGCGGAAGATCCAGGAGGACGCGGGGCAGCGGCCGCATGTCCCCGTGACGCTGCCCATCCTCGTGGGGCTCGATGGCAAGGAGCGGATGTCGAAGTCGAAGGGCAACCACATCGGCGTGAACGATGGCCCGAACGAGCAGTTCGGGAAGGCGATGTCGATCCCGGATGACGTGGTGATGGACTTCTTCGTGCTCGCGACGAACGTGCCCCGGGTGGAACTGCCGGCGATCCATGACGCCATCGGGCGGGACCCGATGCAGGCGAAGAAGCAGCTGGCGCGGACAATCGTCTCTGAATTCTGGGGCGATGACGCGGCGGCGGCGGCGCAGGCGGAGTTCGAACGGACGGTGCAGCGCAAGGAAGCGCCGGTGGAGATGCCGGAATTCGCCGTGGGCGATGGGATGACCATGCTCGATGTGCTTGTCGCGGCCGGGGTGGCGCCATCGAAGCGCGAGGTCCGGCGGCTCTTCGAGCAGCGCGCGGTGACCGTGGATGGGACGGCGGTGGAGCCCGGCGACATGGCGGCGGCGGGCATGGTTGTGCAGGTGGGCAAGCGCCGCTGGCTGCGGCTGGTCTGACGCGCGCCCGCTGAGCGCGCCGGGCCGGGATACTCAGGCGCCGGCGCGATCCAGCGCGATACAGGCTTTGCGCACGGCATCGGAGAGGGCCCGCGAGCGGGGGACGTTCGTGGTTTCGGAACGGAAGCCGTTGGGGATGAAGACCATCGCCGCATCGAGGTCCCTATCGGCCCAGCAGATGGAGGTCCCGGCGCCACCGTGCCCGAAGGTGCGTTCGGTGGTCTGTGAGCCGAAGCGGAGGTTGCTGCCGGCCATGCCGCCTAGATTGAACCCGAGTCCACGGCGCATTTCGAGCCCGAGGGCGTGGTCGACCTCGGCATCGACTTCGACGGCGGTGGCCCGGGCGACGGTTTCGGGCTGAAGGATGGAGGCGCCGTCGACGGTGCCGCCTCCGAGGAGCGCGCCATAGAAGCGAGCCATGTCGCGCGCGGTCGAGACGCCGTTCGCGGCGGGTGTGATGGATTGCAGGACATCGAGGCGGTTGAAGGTGCGGCCCAGCCAGAAGTCGTCGGTGTCCTCGGTGGCGTGGACGCGGGCGATGCGGTTCGCGAGCGCCGGGTCGGGGAGCCCGGCGTAGGTATCGTGCATGCCGAGCGGCCCGGTGATCTCCTCGTGCAGGTACCGGGGAAAGGGCCGGCCATCGACGCGATGCACGAGTTCGGCACAGACCCAGCCGTGGTTGATGGCGTGATACGCGCTCACGGTGCCGGGCGCGAAACGGGGGGTGACGTCTTCGAGCGCGGCGACGACTGCGGGCCATTCGGACCAGCGCGAGGCGGCGAGCGGAGGGGTCTCGGGGAAGCCGCCGCGATGGGTGAGGACGTGCCGGACGGTGACGGCGTCCTTGCCGTTGCGCGCGAAACCAGGCCAGCGCTTCGCGATGGGCTCATCGAGGTCGAGCAGGCCCCGTTCGACAAGCTGGAGCACGGCCACGGAGGCGAGGGGCTTGGTTGAGGAGAAGAGCACGAAGAGGGTGTCCGGCGCGACCGGGGTGCCCTGCTGGGTATCGGCGAGGCCGCCGTGGAGGTCGAAGACCAGGCGGCCGTGGCGCCAGACAGCGATGCTGGCGCCGGGGTGGAGACGCTGGACGGCCATCTGGTCTCGAAAGAGCCGTTCGACCGGTTCGAAGGCTTCGCGGGAGGCGTCGAGTTCGGACATGGGAAAACCCCGGGCGTGCGGCTGGGGGCACTCTACCCCGGGAGGCGGCGTAGCAATACCAAGTGTCCGGGACGGCCCCGGCTCGTATGCTGCGCGCGTGTGGCGCGGGCTGGGAATGACGCTGGGAATGTGGGCCTTCGGGGCGCTGGCCCTGCGGGCGGTGGTCGTTCCGCCAGAACGGTGCCCGCCGGTCGATGCAGGCGTGGCCATGGCCTCGGCGCGGGCGGCGGCGGGGTGGATTGACCGCGCGCAGCGGCCGGACGGTTCGTACCTGTACGAATTCGACCGGGACACGGGCGAGGAAGTGCCGGCCTACAACGTCGTGCGGCACGCGGGCGTGACGATGTCGTTGTACCAGTTCGCGGCTGCCGGCGAGGGTTCGGCCATGGCGCCGGCGGAGCGCGGGCTGGCGTGGATGCTGCAGCGGCAGTACCGCTACGACGACTGGTCGGCGCTCGAGGACCCCACGGACGGGTCCGTGGACGTGGGTGCGAGTGCGCTCATGCTCGCGGGGCTCGCGCAGCGGCGCATCGCCACGGGCGACGGCCAGTACGACACGATGATGCGGGCACTTTCGCGGTATCTCATGGCGATGCAGCAGGCGGACGGGAGCTTTCTCAATTCGTGGGACCGCACGACGAACGCACCGGACCCGCGTTTCCGTTCGAAGTACGCGACGGGTGAGGCGTTCTGGGCACTGGCGATGATGCACCGGCTCTTCCCGGGCGAGGGCTGGGACACACCCACGCGGAAGGTCGCGGACTACCTTTCGCTGCACCGGGACGAGGTGGAAGAGCAGAAATTCCCGCCGTGGGCCGACCAGTGGGCGGCATACGGGCTCGCGGAGATGGCCGCGTGGGACCCCGCCACCGTGGACGGAGGCGTGCTGCTCTCGGCGGACAACGTGGCGTACGCGCGCAGCCTGGCCGAACGCTTCGGGTTCCTGGTCCGGGCGGAATCGCAGCGCACCGGCGGCCGTTGGTCCACGCTCATCCATGGCCGGCGGGCGCGGGCGGCGGGCATGGGGACATGGGTTGAGGCGCTCGGTTCGCTGTACCGGCTGTCGCTGGCGGAGCCGCGGATGGCGGACCAGGCGGGCAAGCTGCGCGAGCGCCTGGTGTGCAGCGCGGGCATGCTCGCGGAGCGCCAGGTCACCGCGGCCGAGGCGAGCGGACAGGCGCACGCGGAAGTGCTCGAAGGCGCGTGGTTCACGGAAGGAGTGACGCGAATGGACGACCAGCAGCATGCGCTTTCGGGGCTGCTCCGGAGCAGGCTGGCGATGGGCGCGGGGGAGCGGGTGGAATGAGCGACTGGCTGCGGCTGGCCTTCGTGTTCCTTGCTGCGGTGAATCCCGCGGCGGTGGCGCTATCGTCGTGGGCGCCGTGGCGTCCGCGGGCGCGTCCGCTGGAGACGGCGGGCGTGGGATTCGGGCTGGCGCTGGCAGGCGTGGCACTGGCGGCGATGTTGGCGGACCGGCTGCTGGCGGCCCTCGACATCGCACCGGAGACGTTCCGGATCGCGGCCGGGATTGTGATGCTGGCGGCCGGGGCGTATGCGGTCGCGCGAGCGCGGGTTGCGGCGGCGTCCTTCGAGGATGGCTGGCGCGGGGGAATCGCGCCGCTCGCGGTGCCGCTCCTGTTCGGGCCCGCGGCGCTCGTGGCGGCGATCTCCTATGGCGCGGACGAGGGTGCGTGGATGGCGGCCACGGCATCGGTCGCGGCGCTGGCCGTTGGTGCATGGCTCACGGCGGTGCGGCCCGGGCGATGGACCACGCTGGCGGATGGCGTGGCGCGGCTGCTCGGCACCGCGCTCGTGGCCGTGGCGGTGGGCCTCATCGTCGAGGGAGTGCGGGATATCTGAGGCCGGGCGAGCGCCCGGCCCCCGGAAGTCTTCCGGCCTTAGAACTCCATGATGGCGCGGCCGAAGATCTGTCCGCGTTCAAGCGCGGTGGTGGCCTCGTTGATGTCATCGAGGCGGTAGCGCTGGGTGACGAGGGCGTCGAGGTCGAGGTCGCCTTCCTTGTACCAGCGCAGGAACATCGGGAAGTCACGTTCGGGGTTGCAGGAACCGGCGAGGCTGCCGATGTACTTCTTTTCGTTCATGAGGATGTCGCGCGCGGAGAGGGTGACATCGGTCTGGGGGACGCCGACGAGCACGGCCGTGCCGCCGGGGAACTTCGCGGTCGAGCCGGAACGGGCCGCGCCGAGGATTTGCTCCATGGTCTTCGGGACGCCGATGCAGTCGAAGGCGAAATCGACGCCCTGCACGGGACGGCCCAGGAGGTTCGATTCCGTCTCATCGAGGGTGAGCTTGCCGATCTCGGCGATGGCGTCGGTTTCCTTCGCGTTCACGCCGTGGGTGGCGCCGAACTTCCGGGCGAAATCGAGCTTCGTATCATCGAGATCGACGGCGATGATGGGATTCGCGCCGATGACGGCGGCCGCGGCGATGGCGGAAAGTCCGACACCCCCGACGCCGAAGACGGCGACACTCTGACCCTTCTGGACGCCCGCGGTGTGACAGACGGCGCCGGCGCCGGTCATGACGGCGCAGCCGATTATGGCGGTGACGTCGGTGCGGACATCGGAGGGCATGGCGACGACGTACTGCTCGTCGGCGATGGTGATATCGGCCCAGGTGAAGACGTTGCCGCGCGCGATGACGCCGTTGCCGAGTTCGATCGCGGCGCTTTCGGGCGCGCGGGTGGAACTGGCGGCATCGCGGCGAACCCAGGTGACCATGACGCGGTCGCCCTCTTTGACGTGGGTGACGGCGCTGCCCTTCTTCATGACGACGCCGGTGGATTCGTGGCCGAGGACCTGGGCGGCGCCGTTGCGGGGGCGGTGCATCTGGTGCAGTTGAGAATGACAGACGCCGCTGGCGAACTGCTTGACGACGACCTGGTAGGGACCGGGGTCGGGGAGATTGACTTCGTGGATCTGGAGCGGGCCGGGTTCGCCGGGGACGACGACAACGCGGGCGGGAGTGGGCATGGCTGGCCTCCTGGGAATGGGGCGGATTCTAGCGAACGGAGCGGTGCTGGTGGGAAGGGATATTTCCGGCTGCGTTTCCCGGGGCTTCGCTAACCCATAGGATCAGTGCGTGGTAGGTTGATGGGTAGCCCTCAGAGGTCGGTAATGAAGGAACTCGGTTCCAGGTTGATGCGCGCCCGCGAGACGCGGGGGCTCACCCTGGAGGACGCGGAACGCGACACACGCATTTCCCGGCGCTACCTGCAGGCCCTCGAGACAGAACAGTTCGAGGTGATCCCGGCGCCGGTATACGCGCGCGGGTTCCTCCGTTCCTATTCGCAGTACCTGGGGCTGGACCCGAACGAGATGCTGGGGTTGTTCCCGCGGGACGAGGAAGAGCTGCCGGCGGCGGCTCCTTCGCCGCGGCGTGCGTCGGTGAAGGAGCCGCTGAGCGCGGTCGGCCCGGCGCGGCCGAACTGGCGCAAGCCTTCGCCGCCGGGCAGGCAGCCCGAACCACGCGAGTACGCGGACGAAGAGACGATTGGCGCCGCCGCGCCGCGAAGGGCCGCACCGGCGAAGCCCGCTCCGCGGCAGCAGCCCGTACGCCAGGAAGCCCCGGATGTGCCATGGGAGCCGACCATCGGCATCGACATCGGTGTGCCCGCGCCGGCGCGGAAGCTGAAGGCCGACCCCGCCGCACAGGCACGAACGATGACGGTGGTGCTCGTGGCGATCGGCGCGATCGCGGCGATCACCATCATCGCCTTCCTGATTTCGCGGCTCGGCGGCGACGGCGATGACACCAGCGGCGGCGGGCTCTTCCCCGGCAGCGACCCCAGGACGACGACGGGGCTCCCGACTTCGACCGGCGGCGCACAGCCGACGCAGGCGACGGGCGGGAGCGCGAATCCTACCGTCGCGGTGTCCGGCGTCGAACGCGGGAAGGTGCCGGACGTTCGCGGACAAAAGATCGACCAGGCGAAGGCGATGATGACGGCGGCGGGCTACATCGTGCGCGAACTGCACCAGCCGCACGCGGAGGCGAAGAACACCGTCTTCGAACAATCCCCGGCACCGGGTGTGGACTGGGCGGTAGGCTCGGAAGTGACGCTTGTCGTGAGTGACGGATCCTGATGGCTGTTCCGCGGACGTACCATCTCGTGACGCTCGGATGCCCGAAGAACGACGTCGACAGCGAGCACCTGGAGCGGCTGCTGACGGGCGGCGAACTCCTGCCGGTCATTCAGCCGGAGGCGGCGGACGCCATCATCGTGAACACCTGCGGCTTCATCGAGCAGAGCCAGGCGGAGTCGATGGAGGCGGTGCGCGCGCTCGCGGACGGCAAACGCGACGGGCAGACGCTCATCGTCGCGGGCTGCATGACGCAACTGTACGGGGGCGAAGTGCGGGCCAGCGTCCCGGGCGTCGACCACGTGTTCGGCGTCGGGCAGTGGCAGGATGTCGCGAAGCTGCTCAGCGTCGATGTGACGGGCATCCACGATATCCCGGAGCGGACGGCGAAGGTCACCGGGCCGAGCGCCTACCTGAAGATCTCGGACGGCTGCGACGCGCCGTGCACCTTCTGCGTGATCCCGCGGATCAAGGGCCAACTGCGGTCGGCGCCGGCGGGGATGCTGGTGAAGGAAGCGCAGCGGCTCGTGGCGTCGGGTGCGAAGGAAATCGTGCTGGTGGGGCAGGACCTCACGGCGTGGGGCGAAGACCAGGGTATGGCGGTCGCGAGCGGGCTGCCGGGGTTGCTGCGCATGCTCTCCGAGGCCGTGGGCCCGGACGTCTGGCTGCGGCTGATGTATGCGTACCCGAGCCGGGTGAGCAGCGAACTGGTGGAGACGATGGCTTCGCTGCCGAACGTGGTGCACTACCTCGATGTGCCGCTGCAGCACGGGAGCGAAGTGACGCTGCGACGGATGAAGCGGCCGCACAACCTCGAACGCGTGCACGGCTTCATTCGCGAACTGCGCGCGGCGATGCCGGACATCGTCCTGCGGACGTCGTTCATCGCCGGGTTCCCGGGGGAAACGGACGCGGAGTTCGCGGAGCTTCTGGCGTTCGCGAAAGCGATCCACTTCGACCACGCCGGCTGCTTCCTGTATTCGCGGCAGCAATGGACGGGCGCCTTCGAGATGGCGGAGCAGGTGCCGGACGAGGTGAAGCTGGAGCGCCGCGACCGGTTCATGCGGCAGCAGCAGCGAATCGCGGCGAAGCAGGCGCGGCGATTTGTGGGGAAGACGCTGGACATGCTCGTCGAGGGCGAGGGCGAGACCGAGGACCACACGCCGGTCGTCGCGGGGCGGACGTATCGCGAGGCGCCGGAAGTGGACGGGCTGGTGTTCGCGACGGGAACGGCGACGCCGGGGAGCCGCGTGCGGGTGCGGATCGAGGAAGCGGGTGATTACGACCTTTTCGGTTCGATAGTCACGCGAAAATAGCGTGGAACTGCGGCCAGAATGCTATGCTCCCGCGATGGAGCAACGCCCGGTGCGCCATGGGTAGCGAGCGCCAGCGAACGACAGCGCCAGCCGCCGCGGAGAGCCGCGAGCGGGCGGTGCGCCGTGCCCAGGGGCTGGAGGCGGCGGAGCCGGGGTCGTTCGACCTTCGCGGCCCGGTTGATCTGCTTGGCCTGCAGCGGGCGATAGGGAACCAGGCGGTACAGCGGCGCCTTGCCGCCCACCACGCGAACGCGGACGTCCGGCGGGCAGTACCCCATCCGGTGGCATTGCTCGAACGCCCGCTCGAGCCCGGCGAGGAACTCGAAGGCGAGTACGAAGAGGCCGAGGGGACCACCGGGGAGCAGGCACTTTCGCCCGGCACCCCGCCCGATGATGCCGCCGATGGCGGTGACGGCGCGGGCGAGGCCGACACTGAGCACGCGGGCGATGGGCCGGTGCAGCGCACGGAAGCCGTGCAGCGCGACCCCGGCGACCGGTGGGACCGGTTCAAGGCCGGCGCGAGAAACTTCGGCACGAAGATCTCGACGGGTGCTTCGAACCTGAAAACGAAGATCGGCACGGGGTGGGCGAACTTCAAGGCCGGGCACCCGGGCCGAATGCAGAAGCTCAAGAAGGGCGGCAAGAAGTTCCTCACCGGGCAGATCGTGGACGACTCGAACAAGGGCTCGGCGAGCACGGGGAAGAAGGTCGGGCAGGTCGCGATGGCGATCGGCGAAGGTGCGCTGAACGCGTTCATCGCCCCCGTGAACCCGCGCTGGTGGGCGAAAGCGGTGCTCGACATCAAGGGCATCAAGGCGGCGGACTACGGCGGCGGCACCATCGGCAAGGTGCTGGCGGTGCTTTCGGGGTCATCGCAGGTCGCGCAGAAGGTGGCGACGATCGCGGGCATCCTCGGGCTCGCGCTGGGCATCGCGGGGACGCTGCTGGCTGCGGCGGGTGGCGCCGGTGCCGGGCTCCTGGTGGGCGCCACGATCTGCTCGCTCATCGCGATGATCGCGAACGGCGCGGCGTTCGTCATCCAGGGCGTGCTGCTCGCGGCGAACGCCATCCGCGCGAAGGCCGCCGGGAGCATGAGCACCGACCAGAAAGCGCGCATGTGGAAGGACTTCGCCGCGCTTATCGGCAGCGCGCTCGGCGTGATCGCGGGTGGGCTCGGCACGAACTTCGGCTCTGGCTCGGGCGGCCTCGGCTGGAGCAGCGGGACAGATTCGGTGGTGGCGCCGGCCGTCTCGAACGTGGCCAAGGGCTGGGACCAGGTCGCGAGCCAGGGCGTCACGCAGCCGTTCGGCACCATCGGGGACCTCGCGAGCGAATCCGTCGGCGTGTTCACGAAGAAGGACCCGGCGCTGGCCGTGCAGCGCGACCCCGAAGAGGAGACGGAGTCCGAAGGCGAGGGCGGAGGCGGTGTCGATGTCCCGGGGCTGCTGGCCGCCATTGGGCCGTTCCTTGGCGCGACGGACGAGAGCAAGTCGCAGGCGCGCACCGACAAGGCCGAACTGGAGGCATCGCTCGAGGCGACGGAGGAGACGAAGGCGAACCTGGAGAAGCCGGTCGCGGCGGTGGGCGGCGATGGCAAGAAGGCGGAAGGCTCGGATGCGCCGCTGGGCGAATCCATCAGTTCGGCGCCGGCGAAGCTCACGGAGGCCGCTGGCCAGCTGGACGAGTCGGCGGCGGAGACGGGTTCGCGCACGCCCAACGAAGAGAAGCTGGCGGAGACGGACCAGAAGCTGCGCGGCGCGGAGCAGCAGCTCGGCCTGCAGCCCGGCGGACAAGGCGGGCCATCGGGGCAGAAGCCTTCGATGCTTTCGCGGGCGAAGATGTGGCTGATGAGGAAGTTCCTCAACATCAAGAAGCGCATCAAAGCGGTGATCGCGAAGGCCAAGGCGAAGTTCATCGGGATGGTCACCGACATGCTCGGCATCTCGAAAAAGGTCGGCGACCTGAAGACGGCGGTGGACGAAGGCGCCACGCGCATGCCACAGGGCATCACCGACGCCGAAGAGACGGAGACGGGTGCCAGCGAGGCCGAGGCGAAGGCGACCGAGGTGATGGAGACCCTCAACAAGGGGTGAGCGAGAAGGGGCGCCGGGCATGAAGGAGGCGCTGCGCGCGGGTGCGGCGCAGGCGGCGACGCTGGTCATCGCCGCGGTCGTGCTCGGTGCGATCGCGGGGCTTTTCGGCCTTCCCGGGGACGATGCGGCGGACCGGGCATCGGCGGCGCGCATCCCCTATCTGCTGCTGGCGGCGATCAACCCGCTGCTCCTGGTCGCGATGAATCACACAGTGACGAAGCCGCGGCTGTTCGTGCCGATGGCGCGGGCGCTGGCGGTGCTGCTCGTGGCCGGGGTTGGCGGGGCGCTGGTTGGCGGGGTCGCGTTCCTCGTGCCGGCGATGAACATCGTGGCGATCTTCACGGACGAGGGGTCGGCGGCGATAAACGAGGCGCTGCGCGCGGAGCTGTGGCCCGGCGGGCTGATCGCGGTGGTGGCGTCGACGGGGGTGGCAGCGGTGGTGGTGGCCGTGTGGACGAACGTACGTGTATCGGCGTACCTGCGGGCGCGCGGGGGCTGAGCGTCGCAACGGCCCGGAAACATAGAGCGGGTATGATGGTGGCGGGCAAGAACGCGCCTGGAGCTGCCATGTCTGAATCCTCGAACTACGTCATCTCGGCCTGCCGGGAGAACGACGTGAAGTTCATTCGCCTCTGGTTCACGGACATCGTGGGTGCGCTGAAGAGCTTCGCGATCACGGTCGAGGAGCTGGAGAAGGCGCTCGAGGACGGCATGGGCTTCGATGGATCGAGCATCGAAGGGTTCGCGCGCATCGACGAATCGGATATGGTGGCGCGGCCGGACCCGACGACCTTCCAGCTGGTGCCATGGCGCCCACGGGAACAGGGCGTGGCGCGCATGTTCTGCGATATCCACATGCCCGATGGACGGCCGTTCGAAGGCGACCCGCGGCAGGTGCTGAAGCGGCAGCTGAAGCGCGCTTCGGACCTCGGGTTCACGTTTTATGTCAGCCCAGAACTGGAGTACTTCTACTTCCGGGACTCGAAGGGTAGGGAGCCGCTGGACCGTGGCGGGTACTTCGACCAAACGGCGGACGCGGCGGCAGACCTGCGGCGGGAGACGGTGCTGACACTGGAGGCGATGGGCATCGAGGTGGAGTACAGCCACCATGAGGTGGCGCCGAGCCAGCACGAAATCGCGCTGCGATACACGGACGCGCTCACGATGGCGGACAACGCGATGACCTATCGCCTCGTGGTGAAGGAGATCGCGCTCCAGAACGGCGTGTTCGCGACGTTCATGCCCAAGCCCGTCGAGGGCCAGAACGGCAGCGGCATGCATGTGCACCAGTCGCTGTTCAAGGGCGAACGGAACGCGTTCTTCGACGCCGAGGACCCATACCACCTGAGCGCCGTCGCGAAGGGATACATCGCCGGTGTGCTGCAGCATTCCCGGGCGATGACGCTGGTGTGCAACCAGTGGGTGAACAGCTACAAGCGGCTGCTGCCCGGGTTCGAGGCGCCGGTGTACCTGAGCTGGGCGCGCCGCAACCGCAGCGACCTGATCCGCATTCCCGAGTACAAGCCGGGGCGGGAGATGCATACGCGCATCGAATACCGTTCGCCGGACCCGGCGTGCAACCCGTACCTCGCGTTCGCGGCGATGCTGGCGGCCGGGCTGGACGGCATCGAGCAGGAGATGACGCTGCCGGCGCCGGTGGAGGAGAACGTCTTCGAGATGTCGGCGAACGAGCGCGTGGCACGAGGCATCGGCACGCTGCCTGGGAGCCTGATCGAGGCGATCGAAGCCGCGGAGCAGTCGCCGTTCCTGCGGCAGGCGCTGGGCGACCACACGTTCGAAAGCCTGGTCGCGAACAAGCGCATCGAGTGGGAGCGGTACCGGCGGCACGTATCGGACTTCGAGCTCGCCGAGTACCTGCCGATCCTCTGACGCGGCCGGGCCAATGTGAAGGCGATCACACGCGAGATGGCGTGCGGTTGCGCCGCGTTCCATGGCCGCAGCACAGTAGACGCAGTGGCCCATCGGCCACGGGGGTTCGCCGTGACGCCTGAGGAAGAGTATTCGGACTTGATGCCGGACATCGATTCGGCCGTGAACGGCCTCGGCCCGAGCTTTGTGCACCGGCTGCTGGAGCACATGGGCGGCGTCGCCAACGCCGAGGCGGTCTTCGGGCGCGCGGTCGAACACGAAGGGGTGAAGGTCATCCCGGTGGCGAAGGTGATGTGGGGCGCGGGCGGCGGCGGCGGCGCCGATGTGAAGGGCAGCGGCGACAGCGCGAAGACGGACGCCGGGAGCGGTGGCGGCGGCGGCGTCCACGCCTCGCCGGTCGGATACATCGAGCTTTCGCACGGTCACGCGCGCTTTGTCCGCTTCCGCGACCCGATGCAGTTCGCGGTGGCTTCGCTGGCCTGCGCGGTGAGCGCGTGGGTCGTGCTCCGGGCGCTGCGCGGGATATTCCGCTAGGACGCCCTGCCGGTGACCGGGAAGGTAGCCCGGCGGGATCTGCTGCGATGGCTGCCCGCGGCCGCACTCGCGGCATGTTCGGGAGGGGGCGCGCGAACGCCGTCGCCGCCGCCGTCGCCAGGTTCGGCCACGACATCCGGGGTGCCACCCACGCCGCCCACGACCGCGACGGCGGCGGCCCCGCTCACACCCACGCCGCCGGCTCCAACGGCCACCGCGCGTGCAACCGCCACGGTCACGGCGCCGGGGGAGTTGCCCGTGGGCTTCCCCATCGACCCGGGAACGCGATTGGGGGTGGTGACGGGGGCGGTGGGCTCGCGCGTCATCACCTGGGGTGCCGGGCCGGCCGCGGACGACTACAGCCGGGATGAGCAGGTATCGGACGACCCCGCGCGCGCGAACCGCTGCGGCTGGAACGCACGAGTCCACCGGGAGTACGAGGGCCAGCCCGCCATCGACTGGTACGTGCGAGCCGTGCCCGTCGTGGCGACGATGGACGGGACGGCGACGCTGCTCATCAACACCGTGTCGAACGCGTTCGATGTCTATGGCGTGGCACGGGAACCGTACATCGGGAACCCGGACCGCGCGCGGGCGCCTGTTTCGCCGTTTCCCGGGCCGGGGGGCGGGCAGGGCGTGTTCGTGCGCATCACCAACGCCGCTTACCGGGCGGATTTCGCGCACCTCGAGATCGAGGGGACGGTGGCGGAGGTCCCGCGCGCGGCCTGGCTGGCCGGGTTCGAAGCCGATGCGGCGATGCTCGCGAGGCAGTTCGCGCCGCTGCGGGATTTCCGGGTGGCGACGGCGGTGGCGCGCTGGGAGGTGCGCCGGGGCGATGTCATCGGGGTGACGGGGGACAGCGGCTATAGCGAGGCGCCGCACCTGCACTACGCCATCCGGCCGGCGCTGGAGGAGAACGCGCTCTGCCCGACGCGGGAAGCGGGATTTTCGCGTGCGGGCTGGCTGTTCGGCGCGCCCGGTTCGTGAGGCGCGGGTATACTGCGGCGCTATGCCAATTCCCCCCAATATGCCGGGCGCGACGGCGCGCTACCGCTTCGATGTCGTGGTCGTGGGTGGCGGCATCGCCGGGTTATCGGCGGCCGTGCACGCGCGCGAACTGGGCGCGAGCGTGGTGCTGCTGGAGAAGGCGCCGGTCACGGGGCGAGGTGGGAACACGCGCTTCGCCGACGCGCAGATGCGCTTCCCGCACGAGGCGGATGAGTACGGAGTGCGCGACTACACGGTCGATGCGATGTACGCGGATCTGATGCGGATTTCGCGAGGCCGCGCCAACCCCGACCTGATTCGCACGCTCTGCGAAAACGCGCGCGCGGGGGCGGAGTGGCTCACCGGCCTTGGCCTCGAATGGGAGAAGGGGTACCCCCACACAGCCGGCTACCGCCGCAGCCCGAAGTCAGGCGGAGCGGGCGTCGTGGACCTGCTGCACCGCCGCTTCGAGGGGCTCGGCGGCACGGTGAGCTATGAGACGGGCGCGATCGACCTGATCGTCGATGAGGCGCGGACGGTGACCGGGGTGCGCGCGCATTCGCCCGAGGGCGTGGTCGATATCGAGGCCACCGGGGGTGTGGTGCTGGCCTGCGGCGGCTTCCAGGCGAACGTCCAGATGCGGGTGCAGCATCTCGGGCGGTATGCGGATTCGCTCATCCTGCGGGGGAGCCGGTACAACACGGGCGAAGGGCTGCGCATGGCGATCGATGCGGGCGCGCAGCCGGCCGGGCAGTGGGGCGACTACCACAGTGCCGTGCTCGACGCGCGCTCGCCGAAGATCGAGTGCGGCGTGACGGCGCTCTACAACTACCAGATGGGCATCTTCGTGGACCAGGACGGGCGGCGCTTCCTCGACGAGGGAGAGGACTTCCGGGACCACACCTATGTGAAGTTCAGCAAGCACATCGTGGAGCAGGCCGGGGGCGAAGCGTGGTGCATCTTCGACCAGCAGGCGTACCAGCGCGAGGAGTTCGCGCGCGCCTGGCGGCCCGTGGGCGCGCCGTTCGAGGCGGGGAGCATGAAGGAGCTGGCGCAGCTCATCGGGGTGCCGGCGGAGAACCTGCTCGATACGGTGGGATCGTTCAACGCGGCGGTGCAGCCGGGTGAGTACGACCTGGACCGGCTCGACGGGAAGCGGACGGAGGGCATCGTCCCGGCGAAGAGCAACTGGGCGCTGCCGCTGGACCGGCCGCCGTACATCGCGATCCCGGTGACGGGCGGGATCACGTTCACGTTCGGCGGGCTGAAGTGCGATACGCGGGCACGGGTGATGGACACGCGCGGTCAGGTGATGGAAGGGCTGTACGCGGCGGGGGAGACGATGGGCGAGATCTTCTACTACAACTACCCGGGCGCGAGCTCGGTGATTCGCGGGTGCGTGTTCGGGCGCATCGCGGCGGGCGATGCGGCGGAGCGCGCGGCCGGCGGCGGGGTGCGATGACGCTCGCCCCGGGGATGCGCGAGGTGCCGGACGAGTTTCCCTTGCGTGAGCGGCCATCGTGGGACGAGATCTTCGCGCGGGTGGCGCGCATCGTGGCCGAACGTTCGAGCTGCCAGCGGACGCAGGTGGGGTGCGTGGTGGTTTCGCGGGATTACCAGCGCGTGCTGGCGTTCGGCTATAACGGGAACTACGCGGGCGGCCCCAACCAGTGCGACGACCCGCGCACGCCGGGCCAGTGCCAGTGCATCCACGCCGAAGTGAACGCGCTCCTGAAGTGCGACAACAGCATCAAGGACAAGATCATCTACACGACGCATTCGCCGTGCGTGATGTGCGCGAAGGCGATCGTGAACTCGGGGGCGAGCGCGGTGGTGTACCTCGAAGGGTATCGTTCGCCGGAAGGCATCGAGATCCTGCGCAGTGGCGGGATCCGGTGCGTGGACTGGAGCGCCAACCAATGACGATTGAGCTGTTCTGGATCGACGCGATCTATGAAGGGCGGGTGGCCGTCTGCACGCGGCCGCGGGGCGGCAACTTCCTGTCGCAAGACATGGCGGCGCTGCGGGCGGCGGGAATCGACATCCTCGTCTCGGCGCTGCCGCACCCGGAGGCGCACAACCTGTGGTTGGCGGACGAGGAGCACCACGCGGTCGAGGCCGGGCTGGAGTTCGTCCACTTCCCGGTGCCGAACCTGCTCACGCCGCCGTTCGAGACGGCCGCGCCCATCTTCCAGCAGCTGGCCCACGAGGTGCGGATGGGGAAGTCGGTGGCGGCGCACTGCTATGGCGGCGTGGGGCGTTCGCCGCTGATCGTGGCATCGATCCTGGCGCTGCTCGGAGAGGACCCGGAGGAGACGTGGGAGCGCATCGCGCAGGCCCGGGGGCGCGAAGTGCCGGACACGACGGTCCAGCGCAAATGGGTCAGTTCGCTGAAGGTATACTGCGAGAGTGACCCCAGACACCACCACCAGCACATCCCTCATCATCGTCTCTGACTTCGTCTGCCCGTGGTGCTACGTCGGGCTGAAGGAAGTCGAGGTGCTGATGGAACGCCACGCGCTCGACATCCGGTTCGCACCGTATCTGTTGGACCCATCGACACCGCCCGAGGGGAAGCCGCGCAAGCCCCAGAGTGCACCGGACGCGCCGCCTTCGGCGCTGGAGCTGCGGGGCGAGTCGCTCGGGATCACGTTCTCGCGCGGGCGGACGTTCACGTCGAACAGCATGCTGGCGCACCAGGCGCAGGAATTCGCCGCGGAGTACGAGGAACACCACCCGGGGATGGACCCGCTCGCGTTCCACCGGCTGATGTTCAAGGCCTATTTCACGGATCTCGAGGACGTCGGGAAGATCGACACGATCGTGCGCATCGGGGCGCAGGCGGGCCTGCCGGGGGCGGAGCTTCGTGAGGCACTCGAGAGCGGCCGCTACGAGAAGCAGGTCGAGGACGGGCTTGCGTGGGCGCGCGCGGTGGGCGTGACGGCGGTACCGACGTTCGTGTTCGATGAGCGGCTCGGGGTGGTGGGTGCGCAGGACCAGGCGGTCTTCGAGCAGGCACTCGCGCAGGTACACGCTCAGCCCCGGTAAACCCGGGCGTCATGGAATGGAAGAGGCCCCGGCGATTGCCGGGGCCTCTTCCGTTTGGCAGCGCCGCGACCTACTCGGTGAGGCGGCGGTAGAGGGTGGGGAGGCGGCTCGGAAGGGCCTCGATGTCGGCGACGACTTCGTAGCCCATGTCCTCGCACATGGTCTTGAGGTAATCATGGCCGGCGCGGTCGACGGGGAGGGCGAAGGGGGTGATGCCTTCGCGCTTGGCTTCGTTGAGCGCCTGCTTGGTGTCGTGGATGGCGTATTCCTTCTCGGTTCGGTCGCGCCCGTAGCCGTGGTCCTGGGGGCGGCCGTCGCTGAGCAGGACGAGGATTTTCACCTTGGCGTCGGTCATCCGCAGCTTGTACGTGGCATGGCGGATGGCGGGGCCCATGCGGGTGGAGCGAATGGGGACGATCTTGTCGAGGCGCTGCTTGATGGCGCTATCGAGGTGTTCGTCGAAGTCCTTGATGACGAAGAATTCGACGTTATCGCGGCCATAGCCACTGAAGCCATAGATGCCGTACTGGTCACCGATGGTTTCGAGCGCGGTCATGAGCAGGACGGTCGATTCCTTCTCCAGGTCGATGATGCGCTTGGGGGGCGCGGTCAGTTCCTGGCGGCGCTTCGAGACCCACCAGCTGAGGTACTTGCGGGGGTCGTCGCCGTAGTCATCGTCGTCGTACTTCTTTTCCTTCTTGTTGATCTCCTCGTCCGTGCTGGCGGACATATCGATCAGGAAGGCGACGGCGACGTCGCGTTCGATCTTGTTGCGGCGCCAGTAGATCTTCTCGTTGGGGTTGACACCGGCACGCTTCTCGATCATCCACTCGATGGCGGAATCGAGGTCGAAGTCCTCGCCTTCGGGGAGGCGTTTGATCTTGCGAAAGAGCTCGGGCTTCATAAGTTCGAACTGCTTGCGCGTCTGGGCGACGAGCCCGGCGTGTTCGCGCAGGGTGTTCTCGTAGAAGTTGTCTTCGCCCTGTTCGAGCTTCTGTTCCTTGACGGCGCACCAGCGGGGCTTGTAGTCCTGCGCGCGGAAGTCCCATTCGTCGTAGTAGTAGACGGTGATGATGGGGATGAGGGGCTCGTCGCCCTCGCCTTCTCCGGTGCTGTTGTCGCTGGTGGGGTCGCCCTGCTTGTCGGACTTTTCGGAGCTGGGGGTACCGGCTTCCTTCATGAGGTTGGTCATGAACATGCCGGTGGTGGAATCGAGGTCGCCTTCCATGAGGGCGTCGAGGTCGAAGTCCATGCTCTTTTCGAGAAGCTCCTTGAGCTGCTCTTCGGTGAGCGGGGTGGGGGACATCTCGCCGGCGTCGCCGCCCTGGGCGTTTTCGCGGAGCTTCATGAGGAGCTGGACAAGCTCGGGCTTGAAGTCGCCGCGGTAATCGACATCGTCGGGGCTGGCGTACTGCTCCTCGCCCTGGCCGACATCGCCGGGCTGCATTTCGCCAGACTGGCCGCCGCCGAGTTCGCCGGAGGCGTCCATCATCGAGCGGTCCATGCCCTCCATGGGCTCGACGGAATCCCACTCGATGTCGTCGTCGTTTTCGAAGACGTTGGGGATGCTCATGGCGAGGCGGTAGAGGCGGAGGGTGGCCTCGGCGGAGTCCTCGACGAGCGCGCCATCGACATCGACGGCGTTGAGGAGGCCAAGGCCCTGGGCCATCTCGTCCTGGCGGTTCGTGGGGAAGAGGATGGCGCTGGCGCCATCGAGGCTGGCGCGGACCAGGTTCTCGACGAAGGCGGTGCGCAGGGGCATGCGGCGAATGTCGGGGCGATGCTCGAGGGCGGCCTTCTGCATGCGCTTGAGGGGCTTGCGAATGCCGCCGTATTCGCGGCGAATGGCGGCATCGATGCGCCCGTCCTCGACCACGGTGAAGAGGTCGCTGGCGAGTTGGCGGTCGGGGAAGAGGTCGAAGAAGCGCTCGATATCGGTGACGGCGCTGCTCTGCTGCCCGGAAATGAGGGCGGCGCGGCTGTCTTCGAACACGGCCGGGGCGGTTCCGAAGCGGAATTCGAACGAGCCGAACTCGAGGCGCGCGGCCTGGTGGGTGGCGAACACCTTGATGGCGGCGAAGTTCTCGTCCTTCTCGGTGTACCGCTCCATGACCTCGGGGAGGAAGACCGTGGTGCCTTCGGTGCTGGCCCTGCCCTGGTCGACCCAGCCGATGCCCTTCTCGGTGAGGGAGGCGGTGGTCTGGATGCTGAGGTTGCGGCCGGTGAGGGCCTTGCAGTAGAGCCGGAGGATCTCGCCGACCTTGGCGAGTTCGACGCGGGCGGAAAGAGTATCGAGGATGTCTTCGCCGCGGGTGGACTGGAGACGGAAGTAGGCTTCGCCGCCGTCGTGGCTCTGCTGGAGGATGCGGAGGCCCGCGCGCTGCCACGGTTCGAGTTCGTCGATGCGGATGCGATAGAGCACGCGCGGGACGCTGGTGATGAAGTCCATCGCGGCGAACGAGGAGTAGGGGGAGAGCTGCTCGGCGAGTTCGATGACGCGATGGTGGTCATCGGGTTCGAGTTCGCCGAGGGCGATGGCGGCGTCTTCGTAGTACTGGAAGGCGGAGCGGTTGTGGCCGCGGGCGACCTGCGCGCTGAGCAGCAGGTAGCGTTCGCGCATGGGCGCGTGGACTTTGTGCAGGAGGGCGGCGCCGCGTTCGAAGTAGAGGCGGGAGTCGGCCCAGCTGGATTGCGCGAGCTCGACGGCGAAGGCGATGAAGGGGAGGCGGTCGTCGTCGTCGAGGCGAGTCATGACGACGGGGGCCTGGGCGAGGCAGGCGGAGGAGAGCTCGTAGCTATGGCGAGCGAGCTCATCGATGAAAAGCACCAGGCGGCTGACCTGCTGGAGGCGCAGGACCGGGAAGAGTTGGGGGCCGATGTCGTAGAACTGGGACGCGAGCGAGGAGCTCTTCCAGTTGCCCTTGTAGAGGCGGCGGCCGAGGTCGGCCCACTGGCGGAGGTGGCCGGGGCCGAGCGCGGCGACAGCGGCGGGCGCGGAACGCAGGAAGGAGACGGAGAGCGGCGCGGACTCCGTGGCCATCTGGATAGATTCGCGGCCGAGGGTTTCGAGCGTCTCCCAGGTCATGTTCGCGGGCATGTCGGTACCGGCTTTGAAGTACTCGACAGCGGCTTCCCAGGAGCGAAGGGAGAGGGCGGTGAGTTCGACGCCGGTCTCGGTCCAGGTCTGGAGCTGGCTGGGGGAGAGGCGCGGGGCGAGGGCGCGGAGCCCGGCCTCGAAGTTCTGATAGAGGGGCGCGGGGAAGCCGGAGAGGCGCTCCTGGTTTCGTGCGAGAAGGTCACCAACGACGGTCATGGGTCGCTCCGCGAGAGTGCTGAGTGCTGAGTGCTGAGTGCTGAGTGGCTTCGGCGCGGCGCGGGCCCGTCAGGGGCGAATGCGGGCAACCGCCGCTCGCAGGCCGCCGATCACGCGGGCTAATTCCTCGGCGCTCGCCATGAGAGCGTCGGATTCCGGCGGGGGCAGATCGCCTGCGTCGAGAGTGCTGAGTGCTGAGTGCTGAGTGCTGAGTGGGTGGGTAAAGCGGGAGGGCATTCAGGGGCGATTGCGGGCAACCGCCGCTCGCAGGCCGCCGATCACGCGAGCTAGTTCCTCGGCGCTCGCCATGAGAGCGTCGAATTCCGGCGGGGGCAGATGGCCTGCGTCGAGGGCCACATAGAAGTGTGAGCGCAGTTCCGCGCACGAGGCTTTGGCTACCGAGAGGAACTGATGGAACTCGTTGCTGCGGTTCCGTTCGAACCCCTCGGCGATGTTGGCCATGATGCTGACCGCCGAGCGCCGCACCTGGGAGACCAGGGCAGGATCGCGCTAGAAGCTGCCCTGCCTGGTGGCCTCGTACACATCGCGGGTCAGGGAACGAGCCTTTTGCCATGCGATGATGTCCTCGAATCTCTCAATCCTGTCCACGGGCGGGCTCCTGGCTGAGGCCGCCGCTCAGCACTCAGCACTCAGCACTCATTCGAAGATGCTCGTCACCACCTCTTCGATGCTGCGCTGCACTTCCTGGTCGTCCGTGAGGGACCAGGTGACGCCGACCTGGCAGGCGCGCCGGGGCGGGATGCCGTTGTGGATGAGGCGGGCAGCGTAGATGAGCAGGCGGGTGGAGACGCCTTCGCTGAGCCCGTGTTCGCGCAGATTGCGGACCTTCTCGCCGAGCTTGGCGAGGTCGGTCGCGGTCTGCTTATCGACGCCGGATTCGTGGGCGATGATCTCGGCTTCCTGGTCCTTGGGCGGGTAGTCGAACTCGATGGAGATGAAGCGCTGGCGGGTGGAATGCTTCAAGTCCTTGAGCGCGCTCTGGTAGCCCGGGTTATAGGAGATGACGAGGAGGAAGCCATCGGCGGATTCGATCACCTGGCCGAGCTTCTCCACGGGGAGGAGGCGGCGGTAGTCGGTGAGGGGGTGGATGAGGACGGTGGTGTCCTTGCGGGCTTCGACGACTTCGTCGAGGTAGCAGATGGCGCCGACCTTCACCGCGCGGGTGAGGGGTCCATCGACCCACTTGGTGCCGTCGGTATCGAGGAGGTAGCGGCCGACGAGGTCGCTGGCGGTGAGGTCTTCGTGGCAGGCGACGGTAATGAGGGGCTTGCGCTGTTCGCCACGGGTGTGGCCGAGGCGCCATGCCATGTGCTCGACGAAGCGGGTCTTGCCGGCGCCGGTGGGGCCTTTGAGCAGGACGGGGATGCGCTGGGCGTAGGCGGTTTCGAAGAGTTCGATCTCGTCGCCGATGGGGAGGTAGTAGGGCTCCGCCTCGACGTTGTACTCCTCGACCTGGTGGATGAGCGCGCCCGCCGGTGTGGTAATGACTTCAGCCACTGCTGCCTCCCCGGCTGGATTCGCCCAGCCGCCCTTCGAGTTGGTTCCATGCTTCCTGGACGCTCGCCTGGAGCGATTCCAGGGTGCCGTTGTTTTCGATGACGATGTGGGCGCGGCCGCTGCGCTCGGCATTCGAAAGCTGCGAGTTGATGCGCGCGCGGGCGGCGGCTTCATCGAGGCCGTTGCGGGTTTCGAGGCGCTTGACGGCGAGATCGGGTTCGACGACGACGACCCAGATCTCATCGACGAGGTCTTCCCAGCCGGCTTCGAAGAGGACCGCGGCCTCGAGCAGGGCGATGCCGTTGCCTTCGCTGGCGAGTTCGGCGAGCTCGGCGCTGGCGAGGTGGCGGATGCCGGGCCAGACGATGTCCGTGAGTTTCTTCAGTTCGTCGGGCTTGCCGAAGACTTTTCCGCCGAGGACGCGACGGTCGATGGTGCCATCGGCGGCGACGAGGTCATCGCCGAAGGTAGCGACGACGGCTTTGAAGGTGTCGGTGCCGGGGTCATAGGTGCGATGGCCGAGGATGTCGGCATCGATGACCGGCACGCCACGCTCTTTGAAGAAGTTGGTCACGGTGGACTTCCCGCTGGCAATGCCGCCAGTGAGGCCGATGACGTGCACGGGCTGCTCCGGAGTTGGCTTCGTTTTGTGGACAGTTAAGGATAGGCCCGCCGGGGGCGGGCGGCAAACGCGGAGGGACTACCCGGGCCGCCAGGTGACGACGCCGAGGGGGGCGGCGTGCCAGCCGATGGAGAGGCGGCCGGATTCGTCGCTGGTGGCGATGCGGTCGATGAGATCGTGGAGCAGGCGGTCCTTTTCGCCGCCGGGGGCGATGAAGAGCTGCTGGCGCATGCCGGTGAGGAGCTGGTCGCGGGTGCCGTAGGTGGGCGCGGGGCGTTCGAAGAGGCGAACGTCGCAGATGCGTCCGCGGGCGAGCTGGAGCACGAGGAACTCGGGCAGCGCGGGAAGCAGTTCGCGGGATTCGCCGTGGACGCCGGGCCAGAAGAGGCTCGCGGGGGTGGCGGGAGCTTCGGCGAGGAGGACGGCGACGCAGAGGCGGCGCGCGGACATCTCCATGCGTTCGAGGAAGGGGCCGAGGTCCTCGATGTCGTAGCCGACGTGGGAGATGAAGGCGACATCGGCCTGGATGTTCAGCTCCGGGTTCGGCCAGGTGCTGTCGTGGATGGCGACGTTGGTGATGCCTTCCTCGGCCATGGCCTGGCGGAGGACGGCGCGCATGCCGGCCGAGGGCTCGACGGCGATGAGCTCGCGCGCCTCCAGGGCGAGGGCGAGGGCGTAGCGCCCGCCTCCGGCGCCGATATCGAGCCAGCTCTCGCCGGGCTGGACGAGCGTGCGGAGGTGGTTGAGCACGGGCTCATCGGTGCGGCGCGGGTCGGCGCGAAAGCTGGCGGCGACGGGGGCGTAGAAGTCGTCGCCGGGGGTGGGTTCGCGAAGGCGCTCGGCCTGGTCGCGATTGGCGCGGACGCGGGCCGCCCACGCGGCAAGAGCGGCTTCCGAGCCGGGGGAGAGAGCGTCGGGGAGGGTGGGCATGGGCGCAGTATGCGACGCGGACGTCAGTCGAGCATCGCCACGGCTTCGATTTCGACCACCCAGCGCGGGTCGGCGAGGCCGGAAACGACGAGGAAAGTGCTGGCGGGCATCTGTCCGGGCGGGAAGGCGTGCGCGCGGGCGGCGCCGATGGCGGAGCGGTGGGCAAGGTCGGTGGTGAAGATGGTGAGCTTGACGATGTCGGCCATGGTCCCGCCGGCGGCTTCGACGACGTGGCGGATGCCATCGAACGCGGCCTGGGCCTGGGCGGCGGCGTCACCGGCGCCGGTGGGGTTGCCTTCGGCGTCCATGGCGACCTGGCCGGAAATGAAGAGCGGCGTGCCGCCCTTGCGAATGGCGTGGGAATAGAACGGCGAATTGAACATGCCGTGGGGCCTGATGATTTCGCGTGCCATCGGCGGGACCTCCATCCATGCGGCAGGGCGGCATCGGGAGCCGGTCAGCTATAGCGTTCTTCGCGCCAGGGATCGCCGTAGATGTGGTAGCCGTAGGTCTCCCAGAAGCCGGGGCGGTCGCTGGAGAGGAACTGGAGGCCGCCAACCCACTTCGCGCTCTTCCAGAAGTAGAGGTGGGGCACGACGAGGCGGAGAGGCCAGCCGTGGTCCTTCGTCAACGGTTCCCCGTTGTGGGTGTGGGCGAAGAGGACGTCATCGCGGAGGAGATCCACGAGGGGGACGTTCGTGGTGTAGCCGCCATAGCTGTGGACCATCACGAAGCGG
Source organism: Dehalococcoidia bacterium (assembly GCA_020847985.1). GTDB lineage: Bacteria > Chloroflexota > Dehalococcoidia > Tepidiformales > Tepidiformaceae > Amarobacillus. Next base: position 25,316 of record JADLBC010000008.1, on the reverse strand, counting down.
CCTTCGGGCTTCACCTTGAGGCGTTCGAAGAGCGCCTTGAAGGGGACGCCGCGCCACTCGTTGTCGTACTTGCTCCAGGTGGTGACGCAGTGGATGTCGCTCACATCGGCCGATTGGCCGATGGCGTTGAACTCGTCCCAGGTGAACTCAAGCTCCTCTTCGACGAGCCCCCACACCTTGAAGCGCCACTTGTCGAGGTCGATGCGGGGGACGCTGCCGTAGTGGAGGACGGGCCAGCCGGTGGTGAGGTGCTGACCGGGAGGGAGCCGGAGCTTGCCATCGGGGCGCAGCTCGGTGGCCGTCGAAGTCGCCATGGCGGGGATCTCCTGGGGAAGGTCGGGGTGGGTACGGGAAAAGCGTAGCCGCTGGCGGGTGCGGTTGCGAGCAAGCGCGCGCGGCGTCGCGAAAGTGGGCGGCGGTCACCCGGTTACTCCCCGGGCGTAACCGTGCGCGGGGCCGCTTTATTCGCGATGTCCACCGGATTGCCCATTCAGGTGTTCTTTCGCGGGCGGATTCGAATCCGGGGGCGCGAAGGCGCATTCACCGGGGTGCGCACAGCTGCAACCGGGCGGCCACCCTCGCTCCACGGGCAGTCAACGCGACCACCGCATCGTTACTTCTGTCACGGGATGTACCCCGAACGGAGACGAAAGTGACCACGACGCCCAACACTACGATTCAGACGACGAACAGCGCCGCCGAGCCGTGGTCGCTGTCCGCCGGGGGGACGCTGCAGGAACTGCTCGCGGATCACCTCGTACCAATGCCTCTCTGGAAGCGCGCGATCGACATCGTGGGCGCGCTGGCGGGCATCATCATCACCCTCCCGCTGCTGGTGGCGGTGGCCATCGCGGTAGCGTTGGAATCGCCGGGCGGGCCGCTCTTCCGGCAGGTGCGCATCGGCAAGAACGGGAAGGCGTTCAACTGCTACAAGTTCCGAACGATGGTGAAGGACGCCGACGCGATGAAGGATGCGCTGATGGCGCAGAACGAGGCGAACGGGCACATCTTCAAGATGAAGAACGACCCGCGACGCACGCGCCTGGGTGTGTTCCTTCGCAAGACGAGCCTGGACGAACTGCCGCAGCTGTGGAACGTGCTGAAGGGCGATATGAGCCTCGTCGGCCCTCGGCCGCCGGTGCCCAGCGAAGTGGCCATGTACACGCCGGCGCACCTGCGCCGCCTGACGGTGGTGCCGGGGATCACGGGCCTGTGGCAGGTGACGCTGCGCGGCCACCACGACTTCGCCGACATGGTGATGCTGGACACGCAGTACGCGGAGAACCTGAGCTTCGCGCTCGACCTCAAGATCCTGGTGCGCACGGTGACGACGGTCCTCACCGGCAGCGGCTCCTGCTGAGGGCTGCGGCCCGCACCGTTACCAACCGTAAATCAGGGTAGGCCCGGACCGGGGACGCGCATCGCGTCCCCGTCGCCGTGCGATTCCCCGGGGCGTGGCAGGCACGGAGGCAACGTGATTCCACGGAAGTTCGCAGAGATCGCGTTCCGGCGGTGGTGGGTGCTGCTCATCCCGACGGTGCTGGCGCCCGCGGCGATCCTGGCGTTCCAGCCACACAAGGTGGAGTACGCATCGGTGGCGACGGCGTGGGTTTCGCGCATCGAGGGCGTGGAGACGGCGGGCACCTTCGGACAGCCCACGGACAGCCAGACGACCCCGGCGAGCGCGCAGGTGCAGGTGCTCGGGGACCTTCTCCAGACGGCGGCGTTCCGGGACGAGGTGGCGCTGAGCGCGGGCCTCGTCATCGAGGGCGCCGACCAGCGCGCTCGCGAGCAGGCGGGCGAACTGATCGTGAAACGGGTGCAGGTGTTCGAAGTGGGGCCGAACCTGATGGGCGTGCGCGTGGTGGCGCCATCGGCGGAGGGTGCGCAGGCGTTGGGCGCGGCCGTGATCACGCGTTTCCAGGCCCGGGCGCTGGCCGAGGGCGCGCGCGAAGCGCAGACCGTGGTGGGCTACTTCGAGAAGCAGCTCGCGCTGGGGCAGGACGACCTGGCGAAAGCACAGGCGGAAGCGGCGGCCTACATCAAGGCGCACCCCACGGCGGCGGACAAAACGAAGGTCGATGTGGACTACCAGTCGCTGCAGGGGAAGGTGGATTCGCAGACGAAGGTGGTCGACCGGCTGCTTGAGAACCTGCAGGACGCGCGGCTGAACGCGGCATCGGCATCGAACACGGCATCGGCGACGTTCAACGTGCAGGACCAGCCATCGTTGCCGTTGCTGCCGATCGCGGCTTCGCGGACGGAGAAGTACGGCTACCCGCTGGCCGGGTTGGTGATGGGCTTCAGTATCGCGGCGGCGTACCTGTACGCGGCCTACCGCCTGGACCACACCATTCGTTCGCGTGAGGACGTGGCCGGGCTACCAGTGACGTTCCTCGGGGCCGTGCCGGAGCTGAAGCCGCGGCGGCGCTTGTTGGTCATCGGGCGGCGCGGAGGGCGCAACTTCGCGCGAAGGGTGGCGGTCTCGATCCCGCCCGCGCCCGGGGCGGCGGAGGGGGAAGCGGCATGATCCGAGACCGGTTCCGGCGCGAACGCGAGGATTTGCTGGAGGCCATTCGCGAAATCCAGCTGCTCTCGGGGCTAACCGACCTGCGGTGGAGCGAGCCCCATGTGAGCCACGAGCCGCTTTCGCTGGCGGCGAAGGGCCCGGGATTGCGGGGGTTCAAGGCGATGCGCGGTTCGGGGCAGCCCCGGACAGCGCCGCCGCGCGACCCTTCGACACCGCGGTCCGTCGCGATCGGGGTGACGAGCCCGGGATTCGGCGACGGCAAGACGACGGTCGCGATCGCGCTCGCGAGCTGCCTCGCCCAGGACTTCGCGGCGCAGGTGACGCTGGTGGATGCGGACTTTCACACGGCCTCGGTCAGCCGCGAATACGGGCTTGAGGGGCGCAAAGGGCTTGCGGACGTGCTCGATGGGGACGTTTCGCTGCCGGCAGTGACGCACCGCTTCCTGCGGGCGCCATTGAGTGTGGTCACGGCGGGCACGGCGGCTTCGAGCCCGGCACGTATCGCGCGCAGCGAACGGCTGGTCGAACTCATCGACGCAATGAAGGCGACGAGCGGGTTCGTGGTGATGGACCTGCCGGCGACGCTGAAGTCGATGACGGCGCCGGTGCTGGCGCAGCGCTGCGACGGTGTGCTGATCGTGGTGCGCGATGGGAAGACGACGCGCCGGGAGCTGGAGCGCACGCTGGAGCTGTACAAGGACGCGAACGTGCTCGGGGTGGTGCTAAACCGGCGGACGTCGCGCATCCCGGGCTGGGCCGAGCGGCTGTTCGAGCTCGCGAGCTGAAGGAGGCGCCATGATCGCCATTGCCATCTTCACCGCGGCCGGGACGGCGCTCGCGTTGCGGCCGGTGCGGCGGATGTTCCCTTCGGAATCCGTGGCGGCGTTCGTGATCACGGGCGTGGCGATGCTCGGGCTGCTGGCCGCGGGCCGCGCGGGGTAGGCGTGTGAGCGCGATGGCAGCAAGCCGATGGCGCACGATCGGCGTCCCGTGGACGCTGGTGGCCGCGGCGTGTTGTGCCCTGGGGGCGCTCGCAGGGGCGGCGGGCGTGATCGTGCTCGGGCCAGCGGCGGCCCTCGTGCCGTTCGTGGCGGCGGCGCTGTTCTTCATCGCGATGCGGCCGCGGATGAGCGCGTGCGTGCTGTTCGCGGCCGGGATGGCGCTCGACTCGCGCGCGACCGATGTCACCAAGCCGCTGGCGCTGGGGCTGTGGGCCTTCCCTCGTGGCGTGCAGGACGCGCTCCCGTTGACCGTGAACCCGTTCGAGGTGCTGCTGACACTGGTGACGGTTTCAGTAATGGCGCGGCCGGCGGCGCGGCCAACAGGGGGGTTGCCGGGACTGGTCCGGCTCGTGCCCGTGGTCATGCTCGCGGGGATGGTCTACGGGCTCGGGCGTGGCGGGCCCGGGAACCTGGTGTACCACGAGACGCGCGGCCTGATTTTCGGTGCGATGGCATTCATAGTGACGTGGCGGCTGCAGCCTTCATCGCGGGAGGTGGCGGGTGTGGCCATCGCGGGGACGTCGGCGCTCGGGCTGCTGACGATCTTCCGCTACGTCACGACACTCGCGGGGGGACGTTCCGGGATACCGGTGGAGTTCTGGTTCGAACACGAGACGGGGCTGCTGCTGAGCATCGGCGGGGTCCTGGGCATGGGGCTCGCGTTCCGGCTGCCGCGGGACCGGGACCGTGTCCTCGCGGCGCTGTACGTGGTGCTCATGGCATCGGCGATCCTGGTGACGGGGAGGCGCAGCGCCATCCTGGTCATTCTCGTGGGCGTGATGGTGATGGCGTGGATGCTGCTGCCAAAACGGACGCTGCTGCTGACGGCCATCGGCGTGCCGCTGCTCTTCGTGAGCGCGGTGTACCTGGCCATCTACTGGGACGGGCACAGCGGGCCGCTGGCGGAGCCGGCCCGGGCGGTGCGTTCGCAATTCCAGCCGGACGCGCGCGACGAGAGTTCGGACCTGTACCGGGAACACGAGCGGGAGAACCTGCAACGCACGCTCGCGAAGAGCCCGGTGTTCGGAATTGGCTTCGGCCTGCCGTATACCCGTTACGTGGAACTTCCCGTTCTCGGCTTCTGGCCGCTGCAGTTCTATACGCCGCACCAGAACATCCTCTGGCTGTGGCTGAAGATGGGCATCGCCGGTATCGCGGTGTTCGCGGGGATGTGGGTGCTGGCGTTCTCGCGCTGCGTGCGGGGCGCGCGCGCGGTCGCGCGGAGAGCGCCGATCCCGGCGATGCCGATCGTGCTCGGGTCGGTGCTGGTGATGTACCTGGCTTATGCGCGCGTGGATATCGCTTTCGCGGGGGTGCGCAGCAGCGGGCCGCTGGCGATCGCGCTGGCGCTCGCGTTCATGCTGCCCGCCGAGCCGGGACGCCCGGAGGCGGACGATGCCTGAGCCGCGCGCCGTCGACGTGATCGTGCCGACGCACAACCGGCAGGCGCGGCTGGAGCGCACGCTGCGTTCGCTGGCGGGCCAATCGTTCGCGGATTTCGCCGTGATCGTAGTCGATGATGCCAGCACCCCGGGGGTCACGGCGCCGGCGGAGCTTTCGAACGGTGTGCCCGTGCGGGTGCTGCGAACCGCCCCGGCGGCGGGCGCGGTGAGTGCGGGACCGGGCGCCGCGAGGAACCTGGGGCTGCACGCGGCAACGGCGCCGCTGGTGGCGTTCATCGACGACGACGTGGACGCGGCGCCGGACTGGCTCGAACGGCTGGTCGCGGCGGGGCGGGAGCCCGGGACGGCGGTCTTCGGGCCGCTGCTGGCACCCGCGGGCTGGCGGCCGACGGCGTGGAATGCATGGGAAGCGCGCACGCTGGCGGTGGAATACCGGCGCATGCGCGACGGGAAGTACCAGGCGGGGTGGCGGCAGTACTTCACGGGGAACGCGCTCGCGCACCGCGAGGACCTCATCGCGGCGGGCGGCTTCGATGAGACCTTCACGCGCGCGGAGGACATCGAGCTCGGCATCCGGCTGGCCAGGCACGGCGTGCGCTTCGTCTTCGAGCCCGGGGCCCGCGGCTGGCACGACTCGCGGCGGACGCTGGCGAGCTGGTTCCGAATCCCGCGGGAGTACGCGCGGTTCGATGCGGAAATTGCACGGAAGCACCCGGATCTGGACTGGCTCGCGGTAATTGAAGTGGAGCTGAAGCGGCGAAGCATCGTGCTGCGGGGCCTGCGCCGGGCGCTACCAATCCCGGTGGCGCAACGTGCGGTGGCGCGGATGGCGGCACGCACGGCCCAGGTGCTCTTCGCGATCGGGTTCCGTGAGGTGGCGATGCACGGACTGAGCCTGGCCTACGACCTGGAGTACCAGGCGGCGTTCGCGGCCCTCGCCCGACGAGCGGCGGCGCCCGGGCCCAACCAGCCGCGCGCGGCTGCTGCCGGGGGCCCGGAATGAGCGAACACAGCGGCACGTGTCTCGTGTCGATCAGCTATACGCGAGCGGGGACGGAGGAGGTCCTGCTGGACCTCGCCCGCTGCCTCGTGCGCGACGGGGAGCCTGTTTCGGCCATCGTGCCCGGGGAGCGGGCGCTCGACGGGCTCGCGAACGACCTGGTGGCCGCCGGAGCGGTAGTCGTCCGCGCCGGACGGTTCTTCGGGGAGGACGTGAGCCTGGTGAGGAACGTCCGTGACCTCCGGAAGGCGCTTCGCGCGCTGCGGCCGGCGGTGGTCCACGTGCACACGCCGTGGGTTGGCATCGGGAAGGAAGCGGTGGTCGCTGCATGGCTGGCAGGGGTGCCGTACCGGCTCCGCACCGAGCAGAACCCCGTACCCGATCCGTTGCGGCTGAGGCAGCGGCTCTCCTTGAAGCTTTCGGACCGCCTGGTGCAGGGGATCTCGTTCGTGTCGAGCGGCAACCGGGAGAGCCACCTGCGGCACGCCGGGCGACCGCGGCGCAAGTGCATGGTCGTGCCCAACGCGGTGCGCCCCGCCCCGGAGCCTCGCGATCGCGCGACGGCTCGCGCCGAACTGGGCCTGCCGCTGGACGCGCTCGTGGCGGTGATGGTGGGGCGGCTCGAACGGCGCAAGGGTCCGCTGGACTTCGTGCGGGCGGCAGCGGTCGCGGCGAAGGCCGCGCCGGGGTTGCACTTCGCGATCGCGGGCGACGGCGAGATGCACGTGGACATCGAGGCGGCGATCGCGGCGGCCGGGCTTGAGGAGCGCATCCACCTGCTCGGCCACCGGCCCAACATCCGGGCGCTGCTGCCGGCGTTCGACATCTTCGTGCAACCAAGCCACTACGAGGGTCTTTCGGTGGCGATGCTGGAGGCGCTGGCGGCCGGCCTGCCCATGGCAACCACCGATGTCGATGGCGTGGCGGAAGTCGCTCCCGGGGGCGACGGCGCGCTCATCGTCCCCATCGGCGACACGGATGCACTGGGCGAGGCGGTGGCGCGGCTCGCGAACGATGCGGAGTTGCGGCGCGCGCTCGCGAACACGACCCGGCGGCGCATCGAACGGGAGTTCACGGTCGAGGCCACGTACGCCCGGTACCGGCGGTTCTACGCACTCGCGACCGGGAAACGGGGAACGCCGGGGACACGGCGAAGGGAGTTCGCGCGATGACGAAGCCACGGCTGGCACTCTGCCTCGAACAGACGCTCGGACATCGCGCGCACGGCCGGAACATCGAGGAAGCGATCGCCGCGGAGGGCGTCGAAGCCGGCGTGGTGCACGTGGAGTACCCCGAGCATTCGCGGGTGCCGGTGCCGTGGGCGCTGCGGGGCTCGGCCATCGCGCGCCAGAAGCTGCGCGAGCGCGAGCCCGCGGATGTGACACTCTTCCACACGCAGACGGTGAGCCTGTTCGCGCCCCAGGCGGTGCGCGGGGGCAAGTACATCGTGAGCATCGACGCGACACCCCTGCAGGTGGACGCGATGGGGCGCTGGTACCAGCACGGCGAACATCACGCGGCGCTCGAACGCGGCAAGGCGCTCTGGTACCGGTCGGTGTTCGCGAAGGCGGCGGGGGTCGTCGCGTGGTCGGAATGGGCGGCGGCTTCGTTGGCCGCGGATTACCGCGTGGACCGCGCGCGCGTACTGGTGGCGCACCCGGGCGCCGGGCCGGCGTTTTTCGCGATCGAACGGGCGCCAGCACGAGTGCCGCGCATCCTGTTCGTGGGCGGCGATTTCGAACGAAAAGGCGGGCCAGACCTGCTGCGGGCGTTCGAAGGGCTGCGCGGAAAGGCGGAACTGGTGCTGGTCACCGGGCACCCCCTCGATGCGGCGGAGGGCGTGCGCATCGAGCGGGGCGTCACACCGGGGAGCGAGCGGCTGCACCGCGCCTTCGCGGAGGCCGACATCTTCTGCCTGCCCACCTATGGAGACTGCACCTCCGTGGCGATCGGCGAGGCGCTGGCGGCGGGCCTGCCGGTGGTGACGACTACGGTGGGCTCGAACGCGGAAACCGTGCGCGACGGCGAGACTGGCATCCTGATTCCACCGGGCGATCCGGCGGCGCTGGCGGAGGCGCTCGAACGGCTGGTGACGGATGCGGACCTGCGGCGGCGCATGGGCGCGGCGGCACGTTCGGACGCGCGCGAGCGGATGGACGCGGCGGCGAACGCGCGGCGGATCATCGAGTTCATGGAGGCGGCGGCATGAGTATCCGGCTGGCGGTGAGCGCGACCGGGGCCGAGACCGCGCGCCTGACGGCGAACGGCCCGCGGCGGGACTTTCTCGAACTGGCGGCGGCCACGGGCGGCACGGTGCGCTACCGGGGGGAGGCGCCTCGCCGCAAGGGAGTCCTGGGGAAGCTGCTTGGGCCACACCTGCGGCAGGCCTGGGCTCTCGCCGGGGAGACGCAGCGGGGCGATGTGCTCTTCGCCGATGGCGAACACGTGGGGCTGCCACTGCTGGTCGCGCTGGGCCTGCGGCGAAGGCGGCCCGCGCGCGTGGTCATGATCGGTCACCTGGTGAGCCGGCGATGGAAGCTGCCGCTGCTCGCCTTCGCGACAAGGCTGGGGAGCGCGGGCACCGTCGTCCTGCATAGCGTGGAACAGGAGCGGCGGCTGCGGCGCTGGCTCGGGGGGGCCTGGCGCATCGCGTTGGTGGCATACCAGGCAGACACGGCGTTCTGGACACCGGGGGAAGCACCACCGGCCGAGGGCCAGCCGCTTATCCTCGCGGTGGGTTCGGAAAACCGCGACTACGAGACACTCGTCCGTGCGGTCGAAGGGATGGATGCGCGCGTGCTGATCGCGGCCGGGAGCCACTGGGCGCGCGGGCTCGCGACGGCCGCGGCGCTCCCGGCGAACGTGGAGCACCTCTCGCAGCCGCTCGATTTCGCGGGCCTGCGAGAGGTGTACCGCCGCGCGGCGTGCGTCGTCGTGCCGTTGCATGACGTGGCGAACCAGTCGGGCGTGACGGTAATACTGGAGGCGATGGCCTGCGGCGTCCCCGTGGTGGTGACGGCGACGCGCGGGCAGCGCGAAGTGACGCGCGGACCGCTGGTGCGCGCGGCCGGCGCATGGGACGCGGCGGCCACGGCGGACCGCGGGCCGGAGGTGCTCATGGCGGAGGCGGCGGACTGCAGCGAGAGCGGGCTGTACGTGCTCCCGGGCGACGTTCGCGGCCTGCGGCGGGCGCTGGAAGCAGTGGTGGGTGATGCGGACCTGCGCGAACGGCTCGGTGCCGAGGGACGGCGGACGGTGGCGCGCTGGTTCACGACCGAACGGTACGTGGAGAGGCTTGCGGACCTGCTGGGGGCAGCGCCGGGTGAACCTTCCGCGGGAACGCACTCCGAGGCGGCCTGATGAACCCCATCCTGGCGACCGGAACGATGGCGACGGCGGTGGTGCTGGCGCACGGCGTGCCCTGGAGCACGTTCGCCGCGCTGGCGCTGCCGCGGCCGCGGACGCTGCGGCCGGCCGGGCGGCCCTGGCGGCTCGCGGTCATCGTGCCCGCGCACAACGAAGAGGCGATGCTCGGCGCGACGCTCGACAGTCTGATCGCCGCGGCGGGGGAGCCTGCGCCCGAGGTCGTGGTGGTGGCGGACAACTGCACGGACGGCACGGCGGCGGTGGCACGGTCGCGCGGCGTGACCGTACTTGTTCGGACGGACCCGGCACTGCGGGGAAAGAGCCATGCGCTGTCGTTCGCGCTCGCGGAATTGGCGGGCCGGACGCACACACCGGAAGCGGTCTGCTTCGTGGACGCGGATACGGTGGTGAGCGAGAGCTTCTTCGCGGCGATCGCGGCGCGTCTCGACGCCGGTGCGGAGGCCGTCCAGGTGCATTACGAGGCGGCGGCGGGCGATTCGCCGCTGAGCCGGCTGCGGCGGCTCGCGTTCCTGCTCGTGCACCGCGCACGGCCGCTGGGCATGGCCCGGCTCGGGCTGGGGACGGGGCTGAAGGGCAACGGCATGGCGTTGCGGTGGGACCTGGTGCGCGACGGCTTCGCGGGGAGCGGCATCACCGAGGACGCGGCCATGACGCTGGCACTCGCGCGGCGCGGCGTGCCCGTGGCCTTCGAACCGCGGGCGTGGGTGCGCGGGCACATGGCGGGGAGCTACGCGAACGCGCGCGTGCAGGACGAACGCTGGGAAGGCGGCCGCTTCGGGTTGATGCGCGGAGCGCTGGCGGCGGCGGCGGATTCGCTGCGGCGCGGGCACCCGGCCACCGCGGCGGCCGCGTTGGACGTGGCCTCGTTGCCGCTCACGCTGCTGGGCGTGCTCGCCGCGACCGGGTCCGTGCTGGTCGTCGTGGGTGGCGGGCCGTGGTGGTTCGCCACGGCCGGGCCGGCGAGCCTGGGGGCGTACGGCGTACTCGGACTGGCCGGCGCGGGAGTCACGCCGCGCGAACTCGGGGCACTGCTCGAGGCGCCGCGATTCGTCGCGCACAAGCTGCGAACCTACGCCGCGCTCGCGGCCCGGCGCGGTCCCGCGGGCTGGGAGCGAACGTCGCGGCGATAGCTGCAGGCTAAGCGGCGTGCTCGGCTTTCGCGCGGGCGGTGCGAAGGCGCTGGAGGCTGCGCTCGCGGCCCAGCAGTTCGAGCGAATCGAAGAGCGGCAGGCCGGTGGGCTTCCCCTCGGCGGCGACGTAGAGCACCGAGACGAACTTGCGCAGCTTCTGGCCGAGGGTGGCTTCCATGCCCCGGATGGCGGCTTCGATCGCGTCCTTCGTCCAGCCCTCGCCGGGAAGGGCGTCGAGCGCGGCAAGGGCGGCATCGAGGATGGGGAGGGCGCCATTCAGCGGGCCGCCGATCTTCTCCACGAGCGCGGTGGGTTCGTATTCCGGGGCTTCGTAACCGAAGAGGAATGCGGCCTGGGGGCCGATCTCGTCGAGGCGGGCGACGCGTTCCTGGAGCAGGGGCGCGGCTTTCGCGAGCATCGCGGGATCGAGCGGGCGGGCGACATCATCGGGCGCGGTGCGTTCGGCCCAGCGGGTCACGGTGCTGACCCAGGCGTGGGGCGCAATCTGGCGGATGTAGTGGCCGTTGAGGAAGTTCAGCCGGTCGATATCGAATACGGCGGGGTTCGGCACCACGCGTTCGAGCGAGAAGCTCCGGGTGAGGTCATCGACGCTGACGATGCTCGTGGTGGCATCGAGCGACCAGCCGAGGAGGGCGAGGAAGTTGATCATCGCCTCGGGGAGGTAGCCGTTCTTGCGATAGTCGAGGAGGGCGGTGTCGCCCGTGCGCTTGCTCAGCTTCTTGTGGTCGGGGCCCATGATGAGGGGCAGGTGCGCGAACTTCGTCGGTTCGAGGCCGAGCGCTTCGTACAGTTGGAGGTGCTTGGGCGCGCTCGAAATCCACTCCTCGCCGCGGATGGCGTGGGTGATTTGCATCGCGGTGTCGTCGACGATGAGGGCGAGGTGGTACGTGGGGTACCCGTCGGACTTGAGCGCGACGAAGTCGTCCTGGAGGGCGTTTTCGAAGGTGACACGGCCGCGGATGAGGTCATCGAGGACGGTGACGCCCTCGCGGCGCATCTTGAAGCGAATGGTGTGCGGCTCGCTGGCGGCTCGTTCGGCCGAGACGGCGTGGGGGATCTCGCGGCAGTGGCCGTCGTACCCCGGGGGTTGCTTCGCGGCGGCCTGGGCGGCGCGCATCTGGTCGAGCCGCTCGGCGGTGCAGAAGCAGCGGTAGGCGCGGCCGCGGGCGATGAGGTCATCGGCGGCCTGGCGATAGAGCGGGAGCCGCTCGGACTGGACGTAGGGAGCGTGCGGGCCGCCGACGTCGGGGCCTTCGTCCCATTCGATCCCGAGCCAGCGCAGGCTTTCGAAGATCGTGTCGACCGAGCCCGGGACGAGCCGGTTGCGGTCGGTATCTTCGATTCGGAGGAGAAACTTGCCGCCGGTCGCACGGGCGAGGGCCCAGGCGAAGAGGGCCGTGCGGATGTTGCCGACGTGCGGGTCGCCGGTGGGGCTGGGGGCGTAACGCGTGCGGACGATTTCGCTCACGGCGGGCTCTCCGGGGCGGCTCGCGAGGGGCGTCAGGCGGGCGCGCTCGCGGCGCGGGTGACTTCGCAAGGCGTGGTGTACGGCAAGGCTACGGTCTCGGCGCCCATAGTGCGAACGGCCTCGGCCATATCGGGGGGCAGCGGAGCGGTGACGGTGAGGGTGCCGCCATCGGGATGGGGGACGGCGATGCGCCAGGCGTGGAGCAGCTGGCGGCCGGGCCCGGGACGGCCGTAGACGCGGTCGAAGCGCACCGGCGAGCCCACGCCATCGAGGTGGACGCGAATCTGGTGGGTGCGGCCGGTCTCGGGCTTCACGAGCACGAGCGAGGTCTCCTTATCGGCGGCGAGGACTTCGTAGGCGGTGCGGGATTCGCGGCCCTTGCGGACGATGGCCATACGGGTGCGATCGCCGGGGTGGCGGGCGATGGGGGCATCGATGACGGCGCGTTCGCGCGGGGGATGGCCGTCGCAGATGGCGAGGTAGGTCTTTTCGGTGGCGCGGGCTTCGAAGGCGGCGCTGAGGGCGGCCTGCGCGCGTGGCGTTTTCGCGAGCACGAGCACGCCCGTCGTGTCTTTGTCGAGGCGATGGACGATGCCGGGGCGTTCGGCATCGAAGCCGGCGGCATCGTCACCGAGGCGGGCGAGCCACCAGGCGGCGACGCTGGGGCCTTCGTCGCCCGGGGCGCCGTGGACGGCGAGGCCGGCGGGCTTATCGATGACGGCGAGGGAGTCGTCCTCGTGGAGGATGGGAAGATCGAAGGCGACGTCGGGCGCGGTGTGCTCGACCGGCGGGATGGCGAGTTCGATGCTGGCGCCCGCATCGACCTGGCGCGAGGGCTTGCGCGCGGGTTCGCCATCGACGGAGCAGTGGCCGGCGGCGATGAGGCGCTGGAGGCGCGCGCGGCTAACCTCGGGGAGGGCCGCGGCGAGCGCGGCATCGAGGCGGCCCGAGTGGGCAGCGGTCAGCCGGTGGGTTTCGATGGCTCGTCTTCCTGCATGAGAAGGGTCCAGAGGAGGGCGATGACGCCGATCGTGATAGCGGAATCGGCGACGTTGAAGGCGGGGAAGTTCGGGACCTTCAGGAAGTCCACGACTTCGCCTTCGCGGAGGCGGTCGACCAGGTTCCCGGCGGCGCCGCCGAGCATGAGGGCGAGGCCCGCGCGCATGAGGGGATGCGCGAACCCGGGATTGAAAAGGAACACGACGATGGCGGCGGCGCCGACGATGCTGGTGACGGCGAGCAGCGGCCCGGCGCCCTGGAGCATGCCGAAGGCGGCGCCGGAGTTGGTGATGTGCACGAGCCGGAAGACGCCGATGTCCCAAATGGCCGTGCCGTACTCGATCTGGTTGCGAATGACCCACTTGGTGAACTGATCGAGGGCGATGACCGCGGCGGCGATGAGGAGGAACCAGGCATCCCGCGGGCGGACGGCGAAGTGGCGCGGCTCGGGCGCGGCCTGGCGTGCGGTGATGTCTTCCACCCAACCATGGTACGGAACGGGCGGGATGGCGTCGCGCCGGGTGCGTTCAGGCGTCTTACGCGCGAAAACGCCCGCCGGTGAGGGCTGGCGTTCGTGGCATCGCGGCGGGCCTGGTTCAGGCTTCGATGAGTTCGCTGGCGGCGGCGCCTTCGGCACCGGGGCGGCCCATGCAGCGGTATTCGAAGCCCGCGGCGCGCATGGTGGCCGGGTCGAGGTAGTTGCGGGTATCGACGAGGAGGGCGCGCTCCATGTGCGCGGCGATGGCGTGCCAGGGAAGCGCGCGGAACTCGGGCCAGTCGGTGGCGAGCACAACGGCATCGGCGCCGGCGGCCGCTTCGACGGCATCGAGGGCGAAGGTGGCATGCGGCGCGAGCGCGAGCAGGCGGGCGGCCGGCACCACCGGGTCGACGACGGTGACGTGGGCGCCCTCGAGGTGGAGGAGGTTGGCGAGCTCGATCGCGGGGGAGTTGCGGAGGTCGTCGGTGTTGGCCTTAAAGGCGGCGCCGAGGACCGTCACGTGGCGGCCTTCGAGGTCCCCGAGGGCCTGGCGCACCTTCTGGACGGCGCGCAGGCGCTGATCGTGGTTGATGTCCATGACGGAGCGGAGGAGTTGAGGATGGGCGCCGTGGACGGCGGCCATGTGGGCGAGTGCCTTCACATCCTTGGGGAAGCAGCTGCCGCCCCAGCCGAGGCCGGCCTTGAGGAACTGGCCACCGATGCGCGTATCCATGCCCATGCCGCGCGCAACCTCCTCGACATCGGCGCCGAGGGTTTCGCAGATGGAGGCGATTTCGTTGATGAAGCTGATCTTGGTCGCGAGGAAGGCGTTGGAGGCGTACTTGATCATCTCGGCGGTGCGGATATCGACGCGCTGGACGACCGGGTTGAGGGGCGCATAGAGGGCCGCGACGCGGTCCATGGCGTCGCGGTCGTCGGAGCCGAGGACCACGCGGTCGGGTTCCATGAAGTCCCGGATGGCGCTGCCTTCGCGCAGGAATTCGGGGTTGGAGACGACGGCGATGGAGCGGCAGCCGGCACGTTCGGCCATCCCCGCGACGAGGTCGCCGGTGCCGATGGGGACGGTCGACTTGTTGACGATGATGGAGCCGGTGCGGAGGCGCGCGGCGACGGTGCTGACGGCATCGCGCACGGCGCGGATGTCGGCGGCGCCTTCCTGGGCCTCGGGGGTGTTAACGGCGATGAAGACGATGCGGGCATCGAAGACATCCGGGTAGGTGGCGGCGAAGGTGAGGCGCCCGGCTTCGATGCCGCGCTGGAGGAGCTCTTCGAGACCGGGCTCGTGGATGGGACTGCTGCCCTGCTGCAGGAGCGCCACGCGCGAGGGGTCGGTATCGATGCAGTGGACGGTGTGGCCGAGTTCGGCGAAGCAGGCGGCGGAAACAGCCCCGACGTACCCACACCCAATGACCGCGATGCTCGTCATCTGTCAGCTCCTGGCGGGAATGCCCCGTGTCACTGGTAACGATGCGCGGGAGCCGTTGATTGGCCGTTGAGGGGCGGTGGCAGGCGGGTTATTGGCCGGTAGCGGAGGCGCGTGTGCCGCCCGTGGGCGTGCGGCTCGCGAGGGCGGCGGCTTCGGAGACTTCGACCGGTCCGTGCCGCAGCCGCCCGGAGAGCACGCGGAAGGAGACGGCGGCGAAGGCGGGAATGTCGTCGAGCAGGTAGCGCCGCCAGAGACGGCGAGGGTCCTGGGCGAGCCGGGCGACCCATTCGGCGCCCACGGCCTGGAGGAACGCGGGGGCGCGCCGCTTGATGCCGGCATAGAAATCGAAGGTGCCGCCGATGCCGATCCAGACGGCGCCGGGGGCAGCTTCGAAGTGCTCGGCGGAGAAGCGCTCCTGGCGGGGGCAGCCGAGGGCGACGAGCACGACATCCGGCCGCGCGGCGGCGATCCGGGCGTGGTAGGCGGCCACTTCGTCATCGGATAGCGCGCGGAAGGGCGGGCAGATCTGGAGGACGAAGCGCACACCGGGGTATGCGGCTTCGAGGGCACGGGCGCCGGCGGCGGCCACGTCCGCGGTCGAGCCGTAGGAGGCGACCCGGAGCCCTCCGCGGGCGGCGCCGCGTTCGCAGATTTCGGCCACGAGGTCGACGCCGGTCACGCGGCGGGCGTGCGTGGCGCCGGCGAGGCGGGCGAGCCAGGCGACGGGGGCGCCGTCCGCGACGACGAGGCTGGATGTCGCGAGGTCGGCGCGGAGCACGGGATCGCGGCGGGCGCGCGCGACGAAGTCGAGGTTCGCGGTCGCGACGCGGAGGCCAGCGCCGGCTTCGATAGCATCCATACAAAGGTAGGCGGCGTCGGCGAGGTCGCCGTTGAGGACGGCGAGCGGGCCCACGGGGACGTGGGCGGTGCGGGGCGCGGGGTGCAGCACGTAGCGGCGCATGGCTTAGCTCGCCAGCTGCCGGGACTGTTCGCCGGCCATGCGCAGGGCGTATCCGATGGACTGTTGCGAAACGATCTCGAAGGGGACGCCGCCCGCATCGCGAAGCTTCTTGCGAATGTGGGAGATGTGGGTCTTGAGGAGGGCCGCGTCGGGGTCATCGAGCGACTCCCAGCCGAACACGAGGAGGCGGTCGATGGGTGCGATATTGGGGTGGTGCTGGCAGAGGCAGTACAGGAGGCGGCGCTCAAGGCGCGTGAGCGGGAGGGCCTTGCCGTTCTTGGTGGCGGCGAAGGCATCGAGGTCGACTTCGAGGTCGCCGAGACGGATGCCGCCGGCGGCGTGACCGGGCGCGCTGCGCACGCTGGCCCAGCCTTCGAGGCGGAGGATGACTTCGTAGGGGTTGTACGGGCTGAGGATGACGTCGTTGGCGCCGGCCTTGAGCGCCATGATCGGCGGGCGCGAGGGCGACCGTTCGGTGATGAGCACGATGGGGATTTCGGGGAACTGGTGGCGCAGCCGTTCGAGCGCCTGGATGGCGGCGTCATCGAGGTCGGCGAGGGAAACGATGGCGGCGGAAGGCTCGAACGGGAGCCGGTCGAAGAGCCGCTGGATGCCGGGCACGCAGACGGGCTGATGGCCGCGGCGCTGGGCAACGAACATCAGGAGGTCGGCGGCGGCGGGATCGGGCTCGGCGATCGCGAGGCGCATGGAGGGCTCCGGCGGGCTAGACGGGCGTGAAGCTGTAGCCGACGCCGTGGACGGTGTGGATGGTCTCCTCGTTGCCACCGGCGTTACGGATCTTCTGGCGGATGGAGCTCACGTGGCCTTTGAGGAGCGTCGCGTCGTTGACGTTCTTGTAGCCCCAGATCTCCTCGGACAGGAACGCGTGGGAGAGGACCTGGCCGGGGTAGCGAACGAGCTGGCAGAGCAGTTCGAATTCGAGCCGCGTGAGGTTGAGGTTGATGCCGTCGAGGTAGGCGGCCTGGTTGGTGACATCGAGTTCGAGGCCGAGGGCCTGGATGCGCTGGGGGGCCTGCTTCGCGGGGACGCCATTGCCGGTGCAACGGCGCGACACGGCGCGCACGCGGGCGAGGAATTCGCTCGGGTGGAACGGCTTCGTGATGTAGTCGTCGCCGCCGGCGTTGAAGCCCGCGACTACATCGGATGAGCGGTCGAGGGCGGAGAGGAAGATGACGGGAAGGCCGGGCTGTGACTCGCGGAGCTTCTTGCAGACTTCGAGGCCGGAGCCATCGGGGAGGAGGACATCGAGCACGGCGAGGCCGGGCTGCTTGCTCGAGGAGAAGCGAAGCGCGGCGGATCCAGAACCCGTGACGACGACATCGTGGGAGTCGCGTTTCAGGGTCTGCGAGATGATCTCGGCGTAGTCCTCATCGTCTTCGACAACCAGGACGAGCATGGAGGGTCCTCCCTTGGGCCCGGCACGTTCGCCGCGGCGCCACGCGGCGCGCCCGGAACGGGCGGCGCGGGCGTCCCGCTCGAACGGGTCGCGAACCTTCTCCAGAGGTATCGGCAGGGGCGGGCATGCTCTTGACGGACGGCCGGGACGAAAAGGAGCGCGGGAGCGCGTAAAACCCCGGAGGGCGCGGGCAGCGACGCGGAACGTCCACCGGCGCACCCGCGGGTCAACCAGCGTGCCACCCGATCTCAACGGGATTCCGCCCGCGTGCCGTGATCATCGGCGGGACAGATTGGAGGAGAGCGATGGTGATCGCCGCGAACCGGCCTTCGCCGGCAGGCATCCAACCAGGGCTGACGGCGCTCGTCGTCTATCTGCGGCCGGCGCCACGGGGACGTTTGCTGACGACGCTCGCGGAGCTCGGGATTTTCGTGACCGAGTACCAGGGACCGACGGGGTTCCGGGAGATGGCGGCGCGGATGCGGGCGGATGTGGGGGTATTGGTCGCGGGGCACGCCGAAGAGCACGGCGATGTCGCGCGGGAGTTGATGGAGCAGGTCGGGCCGAGCCTGGTGGTATGCGTGCCACCGGGGGCGGACCCGAACGAGTACCTGGAACTGGGCGCGATGACGGCGCTGACGGATGACGACCTGGAGGACGTGGGGCGGTTGGCGATCGTGGCGCAGCGGGCGCGGTTGCTACGAACGGCGCCACGGCCGCCGGGCGATGGCGTCGTCTTCGGGGACATCGAGATGCGGCTGTCGCCGCCGGCGCTGCGGCGCGGGCGCGTTTCGGTGCCGCTTTCGCGGTCCGAGCGCGAGGTCGTGCGCGTGCTGGCGGCGAACCTGGGGCGGCCGGTTTCGCAATCGGAACTGGAACGGCACGCGTGCCCGGGAGTACCGGCGCACCCGGGATTCCTGAAGGCAGTCGTGCTGCGGGTGCGGCGGAAGGTGGAAGAGATCGGCGGTGATCCGCTGCTGCTCCGCACGGTGCGGGGCTTCGGCTACATCCTCATCGCGTAGGCGGGACGAGCGGGAGGATGACCTGGGCGCGGAAGGTATCGCGGCGGCTGGTGGTCGAGAGCTCAGCGCCGAGCCGCTGCGCCAGTTCGTGGGCGATGTAGGTGCCCATGCCGTCGCCTGAGTGGCGGCGGCGCGCGGCGATGCGGTTCGTCACGGTGACCACGAGCGCATCGCCCCGGCGGTGGATACAGAGGCGGATGTCTTCGCCGCTTTCGCCGTGGTCGATGGCGTTGGTAACGAGCGTGTGGACGAGGGCTTCGAACTGCTCGGCGACGCCGTCGGTTTCGCAATCGGCGGCATCGTGGTCGATGCGAACGCGGATGCGGACGTCGAGGCCGCGCATGTCGCGCACGAGGTCGCGCACGACGGCGGCGGGGCGGTAAGCAGCCGGGGCGGCAGTACTGGCGCGGTTGAGATGGAAGACCTGGGAAGCCGTGCGCAGCATCCGCTCGGCGGCGCGCACGATCATTTCGCAGCGGGCACGGGTGGCTTCGTCGGTGCAGTCATCGGCGGCGGCGCGGGCGGCCATGGCGACAAGACCGAGCGGCGAGCGGATCTCGTGGTAGGCGAGCGCGACGGGGTCGATGGCTGGCGCGATCACGGCGAGTACCTTTGGCGGGCCGCCGGCGGCCGGCGCCACAGACCCCAACGGGCGGTGCGGCGCTGGTCTCGCGAGCGGGATCTTCCCCCGTGATGATCGGAACACGCCGGTGGACAGCAGGCGCCGGTTCGGTGACAGGCGTGGGTCAGCGGCTCGCGCGGTAAAGGCGAACGGGGTCGGGGATGCCTTTCATCAGCACGGGCCCGAGTTCCTGGAAGGCGACCGCGAGGGGCTGGCGTTCGAGCGCGGCGACGGTGCGCTCGGAGAGCACGACTTCGCCGGGGCCGGCGACATCGACGATGCGGGCGGCAACGTTGACATCGTGGCCGACGATATCGCCGCGGCGGGCGGTGGGGCGGCCCCAGTGCATGCCGATGCGCACCCAGAGGGGGAGCATGGACTCGGCGGAGTGGGTTTCGAAGCGTTCCTGGAGGAGGATGGCGGTTTCGACGGCGGCACAGGCATCGTCGAACCAGAGGAGCAGGCCATCGCCAAGCTCTTTGACGAGGCGGCCGCCCGGGGGCATGCAGGACTGCACGATGCTCTCCTGGACGCCGAGAAGCTGGAGGGCTTCGTCATCGCCACGGATGGCGGTGAATTCGGTGAAGCCGACGATATCGGTGAACATGACGACGCCGGCGAGCACATCGGGGGCGGCCGGCGCTGGCATCAGGCGACCACCACTTCGAGCTTGCCGCTGAGGGTGGAGACGCTCACCTCGCAGTCCTGGCCGGCCGGCAGGTCGAGCCGTTGGCGGCCGCTCATGGTGCGAAACCGGGTGCGGGGGTGGACGGTATCGGGATAGCTGAGGGTGACGGCGCCGGAGATGGTGGAGGCGGAGGCATCGAAGGCGCCGGAGAGGCGCGCCTCGATATTGCCGCTCACGGTCTTGAGGCGGACGGGGCCGGCGGCTTCGCCAACCTCGACGCGGCCGCTGACGGTGGAGAGTTCGGCCTTCATGGTGCGATCGGCGGTGAGGCGGCCACTCTTGGAGGACATGCGGCAACCGCCTTCGCCGCACTGCTTGATCGCGATGCTGCCGGAGATGCTCCGGAGGTCGGCGGCGAAGGCTTCGTCGATCTCGATGTGGCCGCTGGCGGTGGAGACGGAGACGTTGCCGGCGCGGCCGCGCACTTCGACGCGGCTGGAGATGGCGCCGCAGAGGATGTCGGTGCCTTCGGGGCAGCGGACCTCGACGGCGCCGCGCGCTTCGAGCACTACCTGGCCCTCATCGCCGGTCGTAATCCGGGCGTCGCCCTTCTCGACGATGATGTCGGTGCGTTCCTCGGCGGTGACGAGGATGCGGCCGGAGCGGGAGTTGATGCGAAGGCGCACACGCCCGCCGCGGGGAATGGTGACCGTTGGGTCGGGCATGAGGCTCCTCGGTAGGGCGATTGTAAGGGCCGGTGCCGGGGGCGATTCTGTGTCGCGGCTCACAGAGGTGCGGGGAACGGAAAGCGGGAAACGGCCTGGTCACGCGATCGGCACTCGCGGATGGGGCGGACGTGCCGACCATCAGGGCATGAACATGTTGAGTGCGCTCAGCCCGGCTTCGGAGCCGATCGACCCGCTGGACCCCGGTGCGACGATTCGCGCGCGCATCGCGGTGGCGGCGCAGGTGAAGGTGATGGACGTGGCGAAGCAGATGGGCCAGGACCTGGTGGCGCTGCTGGACCCGAACGTCGGGACGAACCTGAACCGGAGCGCCTGAGCGGATGCGGCTGCGGGCCGCGCGCGGTACCCTCCCCCCACCGAGATGAGTTGGCGCCGCGGGTAGCGGCGCCCTGGGGGACAGCGTGGCAATCCGTGAAATCGACGCGGCCGCCATCACCGATGCGGTCGCGAAGCTCGCCGTGGAGGCGACGCACTTCCTGCCCGAGGATGTCGAGGGCGCCATCCGTTCGGCGCGCGCGACGGAGCGTTCGCCGCTGGGCGTGCAGATCATCGATGAGATCCTGGAGAACGCGGAGATCGCGCGGACGCGGATGCTGCCGCTGTGCCAGGACACGGGAAGCGCGGTGGTGCACGTCGAGATCGGCCAGGACGTGCATGTGACGGGCGGCTTCATCATCGATGCAATCAACGAGGGGATTCGTAAGGGCTACGGCGAGGGGTTCCTGCGAAAGTCGATCGCGGCGCGGCCGTTCAGCGCGCGCACGAACACGAACGACAACACGCCGGGGATCATCCACACGGAGATCGTGCCCGGGGACCGGGTGAAGATGCTCTTCATGCCGAAGGGTGGGGGCTGCGAGAACATGTCGCGCTACCAGAACTTCCTCCCGGGCATGGGCAAGCAGGCCGTCATCGACTTCGTGTGCGAGACGGTGGACATGTCCGGCGGCAACCCCTGCCCGCCGCTGGTCATCGGCGTGGGCATCGGCGGCACGGCCGAAAAGGCGATGACGATGGCCAAGCATTCGCTCTTCCGGAAGATCGGATCGCGCCACGCGGACGAGGAAGTGGCGGCGCTCGAGGACGAACTGCTGGAGGCCGTGAACGCGCTGGGAGTGGGGCCACAGGCGGTGGGGGGCTCGACGACGGCGCTGGACGTCTTCGTCGATACCTACCCGACGCATATCACGGCGCTGCCGGTGGCGGTGAACATCCAGTGCCACAGCGCGCGCACGAAGGAAGCCATCCTCTAGGAGGGGCGGCGGTGACGACGATTCGCCGGGCGAAGGTGGAAGAGGCGGCGGCCGTGACGGCCGTCATCAATGCCGCGTACGTCGTCGAGGCTTTCTTCAAGGTGCACCCGGACCGCACGGACGAGGCCGAGGTCGCGAGCCGCATCGCCACGGAGCACGTGATGGTGGCGGAGGCGGACGGGAGCCTCGCCGGGTCGGTGACGGTGAACACGACGCCGCCGGAGGGGCACTTCGGAATGCTCTCGGTGGCGCCGGCGCACCAGGGCCGGGGCATCGCGAAAGAGCTGGTGACGGCGGCGGAGCGGCTCTGCCTGGAGGGCGGCTGCACGTCGGTCTCGATCGAGGTCGTGCACCTGCGCGCGGAACTCGTGCCGTTCTACGAGAAGCTGGGGTACGCGGTGAGCGGCACGGCGCCGTTTCCCGTGCCGGAACAGCTTTCGCAACCGGTCCATTTCTTGATGATGTCGAAATCGCTGGCGGGGACGCCGGCGCAAGCTGCACAGGAGGCCGCGCGATGGGCGCCAGTATCGCACTGACCACTCCCCTCACGGACGCCGTCATCGACGGGCTGAAGGTGGGCGACCATGTGACGTTTTCGGGCGTCATCTATACCGCGCGCGATGCGGCGCACAAGCGGCTGATCGAACTCACGAAGAAGGGCGAGCCGCTGCCGATCGACCTCACCGGGCAGGTGATCTATTACGTGGGGCCGACGCCGCCGCGGCCGGGCGCGGTCATCGGTTCGGCCGGCCCGACGACGGCGATGCGGCTCGACCCGTACACGGAGCCGATGCTCGAGCTGGGGCTCAAGGGGATCATCGGCAAGGGCGGGCGCGGGCCAGCCGTGCGCGAAGCGATCAAGAACCATCACGCGCTCTATTGCATCGCCGTGGGGGGCACGGGGGCGCTGTTGAATCGCCACATCAAGAAGGCGGAAGTGGTGGCCTTCGAGGACCTCGGCACGGAAGCGATCCGGCGGCTCGAGGTCGAGGGTTTCCCGGCGATCGTGGTGAATGACTGCCGCGGCAACGACCTGCTGGAGGAGGGCAAGCTGCAGTACCGCACGAGCGAGCGGCCGATCCCGGCGGTGAAGGCGCTCGGCGGCTGAGGGTTCGCTACTCGGCGGCGGGGCCGGCGGCGAGGGACGCGTACATCAGGTCGAGGGTATCGGAGACGGCGCGGAAGAGGGTGCCCTCGGGGTAGGTGCCGAAGCTCTCGGGTTCGCCCGCCGGCATCCCGCTGAGCACTTCGAGGCCCTCCTCAACGCGCGCCACGGGCCAGATGTGGAATTCGCGGTTCGCCACGGCCTCCTGGACATCGGGCCGGAGGCAGAGGTTCACCACGTTCACCGCGGGGATGATGACGCCCTGCGTGCCGGACAGGCCGCGTTCGCGGCAGAGGTCGAAGAAACCTTCGACCTTTTCGGTGACGCCACCGACGGCCTGGATACGGCCGAACTGGTCGACCGACCCGGTGACGGCGACGTCCTGGCGGATGGGCACGCCGGCGAGTGAGCAGAGGATGGCATACAGCTCGGCGGAGGAGGCGCTGTCCCCCTCGACCTCGTCGTAGCTCTGTTCGAAGGTGAGGCTGGCGCTGAAGGCGAGGGGACGGCTGCGCCCGAAGGTGCCACTGAGGTACCCGCTG
Source organism: Dehalococcoidia bacterium (assembly GCA_020847985.1). GTDB lineage: Bacteria > Chloroflexota > Dehalococcoidia > Tepidiformales > Tepidiformaceae > Amarobacillus. The sequence continues at coordinate 2,156 of JADLBC010000008.1, read as the reverse complement.
AGGACGAGCACGCCCTTGCTGTGGATGGCGCCGCTGCGTTCGACCTCCCGTTCGATGGCGACGACGCCGCGGCGGCCGATACCCACGCGGCAGGAGATGCGCAGCGGCGTGCCGAATTCATGCGCGCCAACGGAGTAGACGGCGAGGCCGTTGAGCTGGCCCTCCATGGCGCCCTCGGTCTCCACGCGGAGGGTGCCTTCGGCGATCATGCGGCGGAGGCGGTCGGGGATGAGGCCGGCGCGCGCATCGCGGCCGCGCACGGCGGCGACGACATCGGCGCCGGTTGTTATCGGCGCGCCGCGAAGGACGGCGACGTGCGCCGACTCCTGGATGACGTCGGCGATGGCGCCGTAGCGGGTGCTGAGGCGATCGTTCCGCTCGGCGAGGCGGGCGCCGAACTGGACGAGCTCCGCCAGGGCCTCGCGGTCGAGCGGCGGGAGCTGGCACGTATCGCACGTGCGGCGGGCGAAGGCGGCGTAGGCGGCGAGGGCCGGCGTGTCGAGCGGGACATCGGGTTCAAACTCCGCGCGAATCTTGAACAGCTGCGGGAAGTCGGGGTCGGCGAGTTCGAGGAGCGCGATGGTGGCGGGCTCGCCGATGAGGATGACCCGGGCGTTGAAGGGAATCGCGGCCGGGGAGAGATTGACGGACGGGAGCGTGAAGAGGAGGTCGGAGAGGCCTTCGACGCGGAGTTCGCGCGTTTTCATCGTGCGCTTGAGCATGAGCCAGGAGCGGGGGTCGGCGGCGAGGTCTTCGACCTGGACGATGAGGTAGCCGCCGTTGGCGCGGTGAAGTGCGCCGGGGCGGAGGTGCGTGAAGTCGGTGGTAAGCGCGCCGAAGTGCGCCTCGTAGTCGATGCGCCCGGCGATGTTCTGGTAGGTGCGGTTGCGCTCTTCGATGACGGGCGCGCCGGCCTGGCCGTCCGGGGTGGTGACGAAGAGGTTCACGGCGTAGCGGCGGAGCAGCTCTTCGCGCTCGGCGGTGACCTGGGCGACCAACTGCGGCGGCATTTCGCGAAGGGCCGCGGCGGAAAGCTGCTTGAAGCGTTCGAGGTTGGCGAGGATATCGGCCTCGATGTCGGCGATGTGGGATTCGAGGCCATAGGCGCCGTAACGCGCGCGAAGGTCGTCGAGTGCGTGGCCGGCGACGAAGCGGGCGACATCGCGGTCGAGGGCTTCGATGGCTTCGTGGCCGCGCGCATCGAGGGCCCGGATTTCGCGCAGGGTGGCGGCGACCTTCTCCTCGACGGATTCGCTGCGCTTCTGGAGCGTCTGGCGGAGTTCACTCGGAAGCCCGGCGATGACCTCCGGGGGGATGGGGCGGCCGTCCTGGCCGAGGGGGAGGATGGCGAAACCCATGGGCGTGACGTTGACGGCGAAGCCCTGGAGCGTGGCGTTGCGCTGCATCTCCTCGATGGCGTGGTCGCGCTCCTTTTCGAGCGGTTCGAGGGTGTCGTGGGTGCGCTCCTGGTAGGAGTCGCTCTCAAAGGCGCGGGGAATCTCCTTACGGCAGACCTCGGCGAGGCGGGCGAGGTCACGCTGGAGCGCCGCGCCGGTGCCAGCGGGGAGGGAGGCGGCGCGCGGCCGAAGCGGGTCGGCGAAGTTATAGAGGTAGATCCAGTCGGGGGCGGGCGCGCGTTTGCTGGCGAATTCGGACACGAGGAGGCGGACGGCGGTACTGCGGCCGGAGGCGGATTCGCCCGAAACGGCGATGTTGTAGCCATCGGCCGCGATGCCGAGGCCGAAGCGGATCGCCTCCTGCGCGCGGGCCTGGCCGCTGACGCTTTCGAGCGGCGCGACGGCGTTCGTGGACTCGGGGAGAAGGCCCGCGTCGAAGCGCGCGCGAAGGGCTTCCGCAGGGAGCTCCGGGATGGGCGCGTGGCTGCGGGCCTGGTCGGACTGCGGGGACATGGCACCTCCGGGACCCGGGACGCGGGCCGCTCTCCCTTCACCGTAGGCACGAAGGGCCGCGCGGTTCAGGGTCGCGGGGCCGGTTCCGAGGGAGCCGGAGGGCCGAAGTCGCGGATGTCCTAGCTGTAGTGACCACGACCGTTGTCTACAGGCGAGAGGCCGGTGGGCGGTTGCCGATGGCAGTGTGGGGGCGGGCGAAGTTGTAGTCATCGAGGAAGGGCTGGAGGGCGGCCAGTCGTTCCTCGT
>JADLBC010000007.1 GCA_020847985.1 Dehalococcoidia bacterium | reverse complement strand
GAATGGCCGCGCCTGCGCTCGCCGCGCCCGCGCCACCGAGGGCCGCACCGGCACCGGGAATGGCCGCCCCCGCGCTCGCCGCGCCCGCGCCACCGAGGGCTGCACCAGCACCGGGAATGGCCGCGCCCGCACTCGCCGCGCCCGCGCCGCCGAGTGCCGCACCAGCACCGGGAATGGCCGCGCCCGCGCTCGCCGCGCCCGCACCACCGAGGGCGGCACCAGCACCGGGAATGGCCGCCCCCGCGCTGGCCGCACCCGCGCCACCGAGGGCGGCACCAGCACCGGGAATGGCCGCCCCCGCGCTCGCCGCGGCGGCGCTCCCTCCGGTGAGAGCGGCGCCCCCGGCCGCGGCCGCACCACCGGCCACGATCCCGCCGGCCGCCGCTGCCCCGAACGCGGCGCCGCCTGGTCCCCGGTCCTCATCCGCGATGGGCTTTCCGCACTCCGCGCAGAAACGGTCACCGACGGCGTTCTTCGTCCCGCATTCGATACAGAACACGAACTCAGGCGGGGCGGCCGCCGGGGTGAGCGGCGCGCCGCAGGCGTCGCAGAACGCCGCCGCGGGGTCGCTGGAGATGGCCTGGCACCGGGCGCATGTGCGGTCCATCGAGTTCCTCCCTGGCACGCATGGGCGGCATGCGTACTCCGATCGTTGTGTAGGGCCAACACGGTTCGCCGGTGAGGGCCGGACGGTCCGGCACTGGGGGCGCATCGACCCGATTCGCCGGCCGGTATCACCCCTACGATGGCTGCCATGACCGACCCCTCGCAGCCCCAGGGCCTGACCGAAGTCAAGCAGTACCGCTTCGTGCGCCAACTCGGGAAGGGCGGCATGGGTACGGTGTTCGAAGCGATCGACACGCGCGACGGCGGCCGCGTGGCGGTGAAATTGCTGCACCCGTGGCTCGTCGCCGAGGACACGATGTTCCGCGACCGCTTCGAACGCGAGGCGCATATCGCCGCACTCCTGCGTTCGCCGTATTCGGTGCGCCTTTTGGATTTCGGCGTGGCTGGCGAGACCTACTTCCTCGTGATGGAGTACGTCGAGGGGGCGACTGTCGGCAAGGTGCTGGAGAAGGGTCCGATGGAGCCCCTGCGCGCGCTCCGTATCGCGATCGATGTCGCCCGGGCGCTCGAGGAAGCGGCGGCCCGCGGCGTGGTCCACCGTGACATCAAGCCCGACAACATCCTCCTCACCGCCGATGGGCGCGTGAAGGTGACCGACTTCGGCATCGCCCGCCAGGAGGGCGGAACGGGGCTCACCTCCGCGGGCCGGTTCGTGGGCACGGCCGAATTCGCGGCACCCGAACAGGCGGGGGGCGAGGCCGACCACCGCACCGACATCTACGCCCTCGGCGCCACCCTGTACTGCATGCTCGCGGGCCATCCGCCGTTCCAATCGGCGAACGTGTGGGAGCTGCTGAAGCTGCACCAGTCGGCGCGGGTGCCGATGGAGCCGCTCACGGGGTTGCCCGACAGCATCTGCAACCCCGTCCGGCGCTGCCTCGAAAAGGACCCTCGCGACCGTTACCAGAGCGCCTCGGAGCTTGCCGGCGCGCTCGAACGGGCAATGGCGGGGTACCTGCACGAATCGGAGGCAGGAGCACGAACCGGCGCAGGGGCCGCGCCTCCGCCATCGAGCACTCCAGCGCCGGGCGCGGCACCCGCTCCCGCGTCACCACCAGTAACCAGGGTCGCGCCGGAAGTGCCTGGCGCCACCCGCGTGGCGCCCCCCGAAGGCACGGGAGCGACCCGTGTCGCGGCGGCCGTGCCTTCGCAGCCCGCCGGAGGCGCCGGGCTGACGGTCGAGGCGACGGGCCGCGGTCCGGGCCAGGCGATGGCCCTCGTGGCGGTCATTTCGAACGGCACGCCGTCTCCGCTGCGGGCGACACTCTCCGCCGCGGAGCCCACGGGCGCGCTCGCGTTCACGTTCCCGGGGCCGGTCGATGTCCCTGCGGGGCAGGCGGTGCGAGTGCCATTCCAGGCGCGGCGGATCCGCAAGACGCCCGCCACGACCGTCCCGTTCCAGGTCACGGCGGCCGGCCCCTCGGGCGCCCGCCTCGCGTTCGCGAATGTGACAGCGGATTTCGCGAGGCCCGGGGCGGCACCCGGCGCTCGCCACCGCGGAGGAAGCCGCGCGCCGCTCTGGATTGCCGGGGGGCTGATCGTCGCGGGGGGCGCGGCCGCGGCCGTCTTGCTCGCGGGCGGGGGCGGCGACAAGGACCAGGCATCGCCCACGCCGGGAGCATCGGCGACCGCCGTGCCCGCCGGGACGGCCTCACCGCAGGCGCCGACCGCCCGGCCAACCTCCGGCGCGACCACACCGGCCTCGCCCGCGCCCACGGGCGCCGCCGCCGGGATCCAGGTGCTCGATGCGTGGCGCTACGCCTTCACCATCACCGCCAACGATTGCGGCTTCGGCACGGCGGCCGGACAACAATACCCCCTGACGCTCCGGTTCAAGCCATCGTCGGGGAGCGGCACGGCCATCAAGGATGGCGACCGCGTGAACGTCTACGCGGTCCTCGATAGCGAAGTCTTCATCACCGCCGCGACCTTCCGTGCCGCCGGGTTCGAATTCGCCTACAACGTCGTCGGCGCTGCCGGGCAGCAGGGCCAGGCGACCATCCGCACGACGTTCGCGAACGAAACGACGATCGCGAACGCGACACTCACGGAGAAGTACGCCTCGCCCGCGTGCACGATCGCGGGCACGCATAGCCGGTAGCGAACTCCCCGGCGTTCGAAATCCATGAGATCAAAGAGCGGGGGCCGGTTGGCCCCCGCTCTTGCGTCGCTCGCGGGGTTCCGCCAGCCCCCTTACTGGCCGACGGTCGCCGAAAGCGTGACGCTCCCTGTGCGGCCATTGCGGATGACCGTCGCGTCGATCACGAAGGTCACGGTCCCCATGTCATGGGTCGTCACCTGCCCGAGATACATGCAGTCACCGCCGCCCGCGCCGTTGTCGGTCCAGTCGCCGATCCAGGTGTAGTAGGGGCGAGTCTGGGTGACCGAAACGGTGAAGGGGTCGTTCGCCGGCGACATGCTGTAGCACAGCGTGATCCAGTCGCCGATATGGTAGTGGCTGCTGTCCAGCCACGCGTGGAAGGTGTAGTTCGTGACGACGGGCGTGGCCGTGGGCGGCACGTGCGTCGGAGTGGCCGTGGGTGGTACCGGGGTTCGCGTCGGCGTGGCCGTGGGAGGGACCGGCGTCGCCGTCGGTGGAATCGCTGTTGCCGTGGGCGGTACCGGCGTCGCCGTCGGTGGGATGGGTGTCGCCGTCGGCAACGGCACCGGCGTGGCAGTCGCGCCCGGGATCGGCGTGGGCGTTGGCCCCGCCGGGGTCGAAGTAGGCACAGCGGTGGGCGATGCCGCGGCCGTCGCGGACGGCGTTTCCGCGGGCGCCGTGACGGAGGCGACGGCGGTCACAGGGGGTGCCGTCGCCGACGGCCGGGCAGTCGCGGTACGGGCGGCGGTCGCCGTGGCGGCAGCGGTGGCACTCGGGTTCGCGGCGGGCGTTTCGGTATCGTCCTTCGCGAACACGAGACAGTACGCGCCGATGCCCGCCGCGATCGCGACGACGGCGAACAGGCCACCGAGCCGTGCGAGCGGGCTCGCGAGGCAGCCATTGCCACCACCGCCGGCCCCTCCGGGGGATGTCGTGGCAAGGGCCGCTCCGCAGGATTCGCAGAAGGGCACGCCAGCCGCGTGGGGATGTCCACACGCAGGGCAGAACGTGGGAGTCTGGCCGGGGCCAGCGACGGGCGTTGTCTCGACGGGTGGCCGCGAACCCCCGAACGCCTGCCGCGCGGACGGCGCCGCCAGGGCCACCTCCGGCACCGGAGGCGGCGCCAGCGGCGGGGGCTCCGGGGCGACGACCGTCGCGCCACCTGCCCCAGCGGACATCGCCTGGGCGCCCGGGGCGTTCGCGAGGTCGAGCGACCGCGTCGGGGCCGAACCGAGGCCGTTCGCGGCGGAGGCGGTTTCGGACTCAAGGCCCGTTACTCCGGATGCGCCCTGCTCCGCCAGGTCGAGCACAGGAGATGCAGCCTGCGACCCCGGGCCCGTGGCAGAAGGTGCACCGGGTGCGGCCGGTTCGGCCCCGGGCGCGGCACTGAGGTCAAGCATCCGCGTGGGCGCGGAGACGAATTCGTTCGCTGCCGGGCCCGCGCTGGTGCCACCGCCCTCCGCTTGCGCGGCGGCAGCGGCGCCCCCGGCACCGGCCGCGATCGCTCCGCCGACGGCCGTGCCGCAGCGGCTGCAAAACCGTGCTCGCTCGGGGAGATCTCTGCCACAGGACGGGCACTGCATGGCGCCACCTCCGTGCCCAAGCATGGGTGGGATTGCGCCATGGATCCCCGTCCGTTCGATCCCCGGCAGGTGTTCGAATGGCCACGGAGCATGCTTCGTGAAGGGACGCCACTGGGGCGCGGCAAGTGGGGCCCGCCCGGCCCTTGAGCGGCCATCACAGTGGCGCATGCTGCACGCGACCCTCGCCCCAGGAGTCCGGCCGTGGCCGTGCAAATTGTTGTGCAAACGCCCGCATCCGCGCGGGAGCTCCCGCTGGAAGGGACGCTCACCTTTGGCCGCGCCCCGGACAACGCGATCCGGCTGGACGATATCGATGTCTCCCGGCATCACGCCTCGCTCGTCGTGACGGCGGAGGGCGCGCTCTTCACGGACCTGGGCAGCGCGAACGGCTCCCGCGTCAACGGCCGGGAGGTCGAACCCCGGGCGCCCGTCCGCGTGCAGGCCGGCGACACCATCAGCATGGGGAACTGCAGCATCGTGCTGCGGACCGCGGGCGGCGGCGCACCGGTCCTGCCCGCGCCCGTGCCAGCGGAAGCCGGCGCCACCACGATGCTGCGCTTTGAGCCCACGGTGGACGTGCTTACTGCCACGAGCGTGCGCACCTTCCCGCTCGCGGGCGACACCATCACCATCGGCCGGGCCGCCGACAACACGATCGCGATTGAAAGCGACGTGGTATCCCGGCACCACATCGTGTTGCGCCGCCAGGGCTTCGGCTTCATCGCCGAGGACCTGGGCACCACGAACGGCATGACGGTCCGAGGCGCGCGCGTCACGACTCACGCCATCGCTGACGGGGACGAGATCGCCGTGGGCGGCGCGGTCACGTTGCGCTTCCACCTGGCTCCGGCGGTACCCGCCACGGCGGAGGGCGAGCGCGAGGTGCGGCTCGATGTCTCGCAGCCCATCACCATCGGCCGGGACGCCTCGTGCGACCTCCATCTCCCGCATCCCACGGTCTCGAAGCTCCATGCGCGCATTTCGCCTGCCCCGGGTGGGCAGCTCGTCATCGAGGACCTCGGGTCGACCAACGGGACGTTCGTGAACGGCGTGCGCCTGCAGCGCGGCGAACGGCGGACGCTGCTCGCCGCGGACACGGTGCAGGTGGGGCCCATCCGGTTGCACCTCGGCGGCGCCGGGGTTGTGAGGCAGGTCGACCATTCGCGGGACATCCGCCTGGCGGCCGTGCACCTCAACCAGCGCATCAACGCTCGCCTGAACCTGCTGCAGGACATCTCGGTGGTGATCGAACCGCGCGAGTTCGTGGCCGTGGTGGGCGTCAGCGGCTCCGGCAAATCCACGCTGTTCGGCGCCTTGAGCGGCCTTCGCCCCGCCACCGACGGCGACGTGATGCTCAACGAAACGTCGCTCTACACGCACTTCCAGGCGTTCCGCACGACGCTCGGCTACGTGCCGCAAGACGACATCCTCCACAAAGAGCTTCCGGTGGCACGGGCGCTCGGCTATGCGGCCGAGTTGCGGCTCCCGGATGACACCCCGGCCGAGGAGCGCGAAGGCCGCGTCCAGGCCGTGCTCGAGACCCTGGGCCTGCGCGAACGGCGCGACACCCCCGTCGGGCGGCTTAGCGGCGGGCAGCGCAAGCGTGTCTCCATCGGCGCGGAGCTACTCACCCAGCCGGGCCTCTTCTTCCTCGATGAGGCCACGTCGGGGCTGGACCCGGGCACCGAAAGCCAGCTCATGCGCCTGCTGCGCCACCTCGCGGACGAAGGCCACACCATCCTGCTCATCACGCACGCGACCAAGAACGTGATGCTTTGCGACCAGGTGCTCTTCCTCGCGCGGGGCGGCAACCTCGCCTACTTCGGCCCACCCGACCAGGCGCTCAGCTATTTCGGCGTTCCCGACTTCGACGGTATCTACGAGAAGCTCGAATCGAACGAGAAGACGCCGGAGGAGTGGGGCGCGATGTACCGGGCTTCGGCGCAGTACCAGCAGTTCGTGGCCGGCCGCCTGGCCTCCGTGTCCGCGCAGGGCGCCTCCGCCGCGCCGGTCATCCCGCCCGGCGCGGGCCGGACGTCCTCGGCGATGCGGCAGCTGGGCGTATTGTCCCGCCGTTACTTCGACCTCATCCGGCGCGACCGCGTAAACCTGATGCTGCTCTTCCTGCTCGCGCCGGCGCTTTCGCTCATCGACCTGGTGGCCTGGCCGCGCGATGTGCTGGACCCGGTCACGGGCGAGGCGACGACGGCGATGACGATGCTGTTCCTGGCGGCACTCATCCCGTTCCTCATCGGTTCCTTGAGTTCGGTGCGAGAGATCGTGAAGGAGTCCGCGATCTACAACCGGGAGCGCGCGGTCTCGCTCAAGATCTGGCCGTACCTGGGCTCGAAGGTGGCCGTTGGGGCGCTGTTCGCGTTCTACCACGCCGGCATCCTGCTCGGGGCCAAGGTGCTGCTGATCGATTACCCCGGGGCGGAGTACTCCGACTTCGCTGCGATCTACGTAACGCTCGTGCTGGCCGTGCTCTCGGGCGTGATGTGGGCGCTGCTCATTTCGACGCTCACGAGCAAGGAGGAGCAGGCGATGATGCTCGTGATCGGGCTGATCGTGCTGCAGGTGGTGTTCTCGGGCGGGCTCGTGAACCTGGAGGACCTGGGCGTCGCCGGGCTCATCCTGGGGAGCATCACACCGACATCCTGGGCGCTCAAGGCGCTGTCGGTGGGCTTCGGGATCTCCGCCGATGGCTGCGCGGGCGACCTCGCGACCTGCAACCTGCCGGGTATCCCGGGCATGGCCTCGCCGGAGGTGCGAGCCGCGACGTACGGCACCATCGACGACAAGTTCGGCCCCATCTTCAACGCCGACGTGCTGACGTGCTGGGGCGCGATGGCGGTCATCATCGTCGTGCTCGGCGTCGCGCTCTACGTGCTCCAGAAGCGGAAGGACACGCTCTGACGGAGGCGGCGCGCCTCACCCGCGCCGCCCCTTCGTCGCGCGTTCGAGCGCGGATTCGACCGTGCGCAGCACCTTCAGCCGCGCGTGCAGCTTGTCCTCGGCCTCGACGAGCGTCCATGGCGCGATTTCCGTGCTGGTGCGTTCGATCATCTCCGCGGCGGCGGCCTGGTAGGCGCCCCACTTCTCGCGGTTGCGCCAGTCCTCGGGCGTGATCTTGTAGTGCTTGTAACCCATGGCCTCGCGTTCCTGGAAGCGCCGCAGCTGCTCCCCGTCGGAGGTCGTGAGCCAGAACTTGAGCACGACGGAGCCCGCATCAACGAGCTGTTCCTCGAAGGCGTTGATTTCGCCGAAGGCTCGCCGCCAGTCCGCGGGGTCGCAGAACCCCTCGAGCCGCTCGACCAGCACGCGGCCGTACCACGAGCGGTCGAAGATGGCGAAGTGCCCCTCCTGGGGAAGCCGCCGCCAGAAGCGCCAGAGGTACGGCCGGGCACGCTCTTCGTCGCTGGGTGCGGCGATGGAGACGACCTCGTAGAAGCGGGCATCGAGGGCCTGCGTGAGCCTCCGGATGCTGCCGCCCTTGCCCGCGGCGTCGGTCCCTTCGAACACGGCAACGACGGAGCGGCCGCTGCCGCGAAGGTCCCGGGCGAGGCGGCCGATGGCGAGTTGCCGCCGTTCGAGCTCGCGCCGGTACTCCGGCTCCGGGACCGCGAGCGAGAGGTCCAGCGCGCTGATGACGTTGCGGGGCGCGGGGATCGGCAGCGGTTCGGGCACGGCAGGCGCGGGTGCTGGTTCGGCGAGGCGGGCGTTGATCGCGGCCAGGAGCGTCTCCGCCACGGTGAGGTGCCGGTAGCGCGCGTCCCAGGCCTCGATGATGTGCCATGGCGCGGGGCCGCTGCTGGTGCGCCGGTAGGCCCGGCTGGCCGAGTTCACGAAGGCGTCGTAGGTCTTGTGGTACTGCCAGTCGAGCTTGCTGACGCGCCAGCGAGTGTCCTTGTTCGCGGTGAGCTTCTTGAAGCGCTTCGCCTGCTGCCCCTTCGTGATATGGAGCCAGAATTTCACGAGCAGCACGCCTTCGTTCGCGAGCATGGTTTCGAACTCGACGATTCGCCGCAGGTCATCTTCGAAGCCGGCGTCGTCGAGCTGTCCGAGGGAGTGCATGGCGATGGGCCGCGTGTACCACGAGCCGAAAAAGATGCCGACCTGGCCCTTCGCGGGCAGCCGCCGCCAGAAACGGAAGTACTCGGGGCGTTCGCGTTCCTCCTCGGTGGGGGCGCCAAGGGCGTGCGTGGCGATGCCGCGCGCATCGAGCCAGTTCAGCAGCAGGTTCACCGTTTCGCCCTTGCCCGCACCCTCCGCCCCCGCGATGACGACGATGACGCTGAACCCGGCCTCGCGCAGCCGGAACTGGGCATCGAGCAGCTCTTCCCGGAGGCCCGGCTCGCGCGCCTCGAACGTCGCTTTATCGACCGATTGCCCCAGCCGTGCGTTCTCGAACATCGCGTCCTCCCGGTTCAGGTCTGTTTCGCAATCGCCAGCGCGGGGTCGAAGCTGTCGGGCTGCGAGCGCAGACACTCCACGGAGCGCGCGAGGAGCTGGAGGCTCGGCACGTCGTATTCGCCACCGTGGCTGAGCAGCGTCGCGAGCGATTGGCAGGCATCCGCCCATTGCCGTGCTTCGAACCACTGCAACGCGCGTTCGAACTCGTCGCGGCGGGCGCGCCACGGGGCATCCGGTTCGCCGGGATAGAGTTCGAAGACGTCGATCGGGTCGGCGAAGCCCTGCACGCGCAGGCCCCCGAGCCGCCGTGTACCGAAGCCCGCCGGCAGCCGGTCGCGCGTAGCACGCGAAATCAGCGGGCTCACGCCGAGGTACTTCGTCGCGTTCTCCAGCCGGCTCGCGAGATTCACGGCGGAGCCCATGGGCCCGTACTTAAACTTCACGCGGCTGCCGGTGTTGCCCACCAGCGCGATCCCGGTGTGGATACCTGCCCCCAGCCGGATCGGTTCGCCCGCCTCGGCGGCCCAGCGTGCGGAGAGCGCGGGGAGGTCCGAAAGGAAGGCGACGGCGGCACGGCAGGCGCGCGCGGGATGGTCGGGCTGCTCGGCGGGCGCGTTCCACATGGCGAGCAGGCCATCGCCGATGTAGTCCACAACGACGCCGTCCTCCTCGCGGATGCGGAGGCTCTGCAACTCCATGACGTCTTGCATCATGGCGAACGTGCGCTGGGCGCCGAGCCGTTCGGAGATGCGCGAAAAGTTACGGACATCGGTGAACAGGAGCGTGACCTCGCGCTCGCGGCCTTCGAGGAGGGAGGCGTCGGCGGCGAGTTCGCGGGCAAGCTCGGGCGAGAAGAACTGCTCGAACTGGACCTGGCTGCGAACCGCGCGCGCTTCCTGCTGCTGCCGTTCGAGCCCCGCGCCCACGGCGGCCGCCAGCACCTGCACAACCAGGGCCTCGAGCCGGGTGACGCGCGGCGGTTCGGATGCCGGTTTGAGCTCGCGCGCGCCGTAGACCACGCCCGTGACCTCGTGGGAGGCATCGAGGATGGGCGCCGCCACCACCGTATCGACGCCCACCAGGCTGAGCGACAGCGACTCCGTGCCGAAGTTGCGGTACACGGTCTGCTTGCGGCGGGCGACCTCCGAGACGATGGTCGAGCTGAACTGCGGCCGCCCGGGCGGGAAGATGGCCCGGGGCACCCAGTGGCCGTCGTCGCGAAGGAGGACGAGGCCGCGGTCGAGGCCCACGAGCTTCACCACCGCCTCGGCCGTCGCATCGAGGAACGCCCGCGAGGAGGCCGCGGCCTGCTGCACGAGCACGAGCGTTTCGAACCAGTGGGCCAGCTTCTCCGCATCGGGCGCCGAACCCAGCGCACCGAGCGAGACCGGCTCAGCACCTACGGCGGCGGGGGCTTCAACCACCTCGATATGAGGGCCGGGTGTGTCGTCCGGAGGCGCGAACCCGGCGACCGGCTCCACGGGAGCTTCGGCCGCCACGGGGTCCGGCAGCCATTCGAACCGGGCGATGCTGTTGCCGGCGCGGAACGTGCCCGGGAGGGCCATTTCGGCGTGCTCGCCCGGCGCGAGCGTGGCGCCGTCTTCGATGAGCACCGGGCTCGTGTGGCTGATGTTCAGCACGCGCAGGGCGGCGCCGGTGAACTCGACGCGAACGTGGTCGCGCGAGGCGTAGGCATCAACCAGCTGCACGCGGGGCACATCGTCGCGCGCCGGCCCGCGGCCAAACTCCAACGGCCCGGCGGGATGGTCCAGCTGCTGGCCGGGGCCTTCGCCGCGAACGGTGATGCGCAGCATGCGCGCCTCTCGAACCGGATTCACGCGCACCGTACGCGAACCACGGCAGCGGCGGAACGGCGACCGGGGTTCGATCGAAGGGACCGAGGGCCGTTCGCGATGGTGCGCTCGCGCGCATCGGCTGGGAGAATGCGCCGTCCGGGACGGCCTCCCGGGTGAGGAGGGCCCATGAGCGGCGACCGCACCATCGTCGAGCACCGCGTTCGCGCGAACGGGCTCACCTTCGCCGTGACGGAATGGCCCGGCGATGGCCCGGCCGTCTTCCTCGCCCACGCGACCAGCTTCCACGCGCGCTGCTGGGACCAGGTGGCCGAGCGGCTGCCCGGCATCCGCTGCCTGGCTATCGACATGCGCGGGCACGGCCGGAGCGATCGGCCGCCGCCCCCATACCCCTGGCTCGCTTTCGGGGAAGACGTGGCCGCGGTCACGAAAGAGGTGGGCATCGAGGGTGCGCTGGGCATTGGCCATTCGAAGGGCGGCCACGCGGTCATCAACGGGGCGTATCTGAACCCGGGCTCGTTCGCCGCGCTGCTGCTGGTCGACCCTGTGGTCGCGCCGAGGGAGCGGTACAGCCAGCCTCCCCCGGAGGGGCAGCACCCCTCGGCGAAGCGTCGGAACCAGTGGGCATCGCCGGGGGAGTTCTTCGACCGCCTCGCGGGGCGCGAGCCGTTCTCGCTCTGGGATCCGGTCGTGCTGCGCGATTACTGCGAGTTCGGACTGGTCCCGCGCGCCAATGGCGACGGATACGAACTTGCGTGCCCGCCGTCGATCGAATCGCTGCTGTATTCGGGAGGGGCGGGCGAAGCCGACCCGTACCCCGCGATCGAGAGCCTCGACCTGCCGGTGCGCATCCTTCGTGCGCGAGAGCGGGCAGCAGGCGAACAGGCGGCGCCGATGTCGACTTCGACGTGCGCACCGGACCTGGCGACGCACTTCCGGCATGCCGAGGATGTCTACCTGCCCGAGTACGGGCACTTCATCCCGATGCAGGCGCCGGCGCTGGTGGCGGGGCACATTCGCGAACTCTGGGAACGGCTCGGCGAGGCGACGGCCACGCGCGAGGGCCGATAGGCGGCGCCCCTCGGGCTATTCGAGTTCGCGCATCTTCGGGAGGAAGAGCGCGACCAGTACCATCGCCGCGACGAGGACAGCCGCGAGCCCGCCGATGGCCAGCCGCGGGCCCACGCTTTCGGCGAGGATGGAGACGGCGAAGGTGCCGAACTGGACCAGGCTAAACTGCATGAACCAGACCGACTGCACGCGGCCGCGATACTCTTCGGCCGAGTAGCTCTGGATGAGAACCTGCCCAATCGCCATGCGGCCCGCCTGCGCCGCCCCGATGAGCACCATGATCGGCAGGGTCACGTAGTAGTTCGTCGAGATGGCGAAGGCGAGGACCCCGGCGCCGAGGAGCACACCCCAGGCGATCATCATGCGGCCGCGCCGCTTCGCCGCCGAAGATGCCACCAGTACCGAGCCCCCCAGCGCGCCGATGCCCTGCACGCTCTGCAGCGTGCCCTGCTCAAACGCACCCTTGTGCAGCACTTCTTTCACAAAGCCGGCGAGCAGCATCGTGTAGGGCATCGCCACGACGACGATCATAAAGTTGACGAGCACGAGCATGCGGATGGTGGGGTCGGTGCCGACGTACTTCATGCCGTCGAGCAGGTCCCTGAAGCCACCCCCGCGTTTGCCGGATGCCGACCTGGCCGAGGCCGCCGCCTTGCCGCCTTCACTCTGCGCGAAGGCGTACTGGGGTTTGGTGGGCAGCCGGACCGTGAATGACACGGCGATGGCGTACATCGCGGCCATCACCGCGAAGACCACCGCGGGGCTCCACGCGGCGATCATGAAGCCCGCGATGCCTGGCCCGACGAGCTGCATGAACGTCTGTGCGGAGGAGTTGGTGCCGATCGCGTTCATGAGCCGTTCGCGCGGCACCAGGTCGGAGATCATCGACTGGCGCGACGGCATCATGATTGAGTTCACGCCGCCCTGCAGGAACGAGCTCAGGAAGAGGTGCCAGAAGTGCAGCTCGAAGCCGAACACGCCCCCGGCCAACAGCGCCAGGATGCCCGCGTTGATTACGTTGTAGCCCTGGGCGAGCTGGATGACCACCTTCTTTGGCGCGCGGTCGGCGAGGACGCCGCCGACGGGGGCGAGAATGACGCCCGGCACCGCGTTCGCAAGCGCCATCGTGCCCAGCGCCGCGAACGACCCCGTGATGTGGAACACGAGCCAGCTTCGGACGACCAGCTGCATCTGCATGGAGCCGAACTGCATCAGGTTGCCGAGGAAGAGCCAGCGGAAGTTCGCGTCCTCGATGACGGTGCCGAAGGTTCGCCGGAACCATGGTTCTTCCACGGATACAGCGGTGGCGGGCGTCTGGGTCGCTGTCACGCCGGTAAGCTTCCGCCTTCAAATGCTTGCGCGGTAGTCGTTCAGACCCCCTATGGATACGTCAGCGCCAACGCGATAGCCGGCGACACCGAGAAGCCGTTCCAGCCCCACGACCAGACCCAGTAGAAGTAGAACGTGTTCGCGGTGCGGCCCGTGTCGTTGTACGTGGTCGTGCCCGCGGGCAGCCACTCGAGGAGTTCCCAGCCACCGGCGGCCGGGGCCCGGAAGATGATGAAACCGAGCTCATTGTTCGACGTGTCGTTCCAGGTGACGTGGACCGCGGTCTGCGAGGTCGCCGCGGCCGCGAGCCCGGACGGAGCGGATGGCGGGCCCCCGAGCGTCACGACCTGCACGGCGCTGCTCCACGCGCCGCCGCTCGCGTCGCTCGCGACCACCCAGTAGTAGTAGAGGACGGACGGCATCAGCCCGGGGTCGTCGAACTGCAATTGCGACGCGGCGACGACGCCAGCGAGTTCGACCGGGTTCCCCAATCCCCACTTCCAGCGGTAGACCGAGAATGCGACCGTGGCTGATGGCGAGGCATCAGTCCAGGTGAGGTGCACCCCCGGGCCGGCGACCGCGCTCCCCGCGAGATTCGTGGGCGCAAGCACGCTCAGGACGGAGACGGCGACCGGCGTGGCACTCGTGAGCCCCGGTGTGGTCGCGCCGAGCTGGTGCGCGCCGGCGGTATTGAATTGGCAGCCGGCGAACGTAGCGACGCCACTGGCGGTGTTCACGGGGTTCGCCGTGCAGGCGACGCTGCCTCCGCCCAGGGGGTGTGTGAGGGTGACCGCACGCGGCGCGCCCGTGGTCACGGTCTGGCCGAGCGCGTCCTGGACGGCGACCACCGGCTGCGGTGCCAGTGGAGCACTGGTCGATCCCGTGGTGGGCGCGGCCGTGAAGCCGAGCTTCGCCGGGGTGCCAATGACATTGAACGCGGCGGAATCGGCCGGGGTGACGGCCGGGTTCGAGGCCGCATGGAGATGCACACCGCTCGCGCCGCCGGCGGCGGTGACGGTGCAGGTCGTGTTCGCGACCCCGGCCGAGACGGTGACGGGGTTCGCCGCGCAGGCGAAGCTGCCGGCCCCAACGAGCGAGAGCGTCACCTGGGTGGTGTTATCGCCGGTCATGCGTGTGTGGGAGGCGTCGCGCACCTCGACGGTGACCGGGAAGCTGACCGCGGTGTTCGCGACGGCTGGCGCGGCCGTGAACGCGATCTCGGTTGGCATTACCGGCAGCCACGCGAAGCCGGTTCCCCAGATGTTGTTCGGAACGGTGCCACGCGGAAGGGCCGCGCCCTTGAGGTAGGCAACCACCTGCGCTGGCGTGAGCGACGGGTACGCCTGCCGCACGAGCGCCGCGAGCCCGGCCACATGCGGAGATGCCTGGCTCGTCCCGGGGAAGTTGCCCGGTCCGTAGGCCACGGTATCCGCGCGGTCGGCGCCGACGATATCGGGCTTGGTGCGGCCGTCGGTCGTGGGCCCCTGGCTGCTGTACCATTCGATGGTGCTGGTGGTATTCCATGCCGCCGCGCCAACGGTCAGCATCCCCGCGCTGGCGCTGTCGCCGGGCACGCCGATGCTTGAAGTGGCGTTCGCGAAGCCGAGGGGACCGGAGCCGAAAAGGTGCACCTGGACGAGCGGCGGCTCACCGCCGGAGTAACGGTGGACCGCGATGCGGTACGTGCCGGCGGCCGGTGCGGTGAAGACGATGACTTCGTAGGGGATGCCGCCGGGGCTCCCGTCCTGCACGTTGGTGCTGTGAGCCGCCTGTGTTTTGTCCGGGTTGTACAGGTACAGGTCGAGGTCGCGTGCCGCCGCCGACCACGAATCGGCCCAGCGCAGTTCGATGATGGCCTGGCTGCCAGCAGCGAGGGGGAGGCTATTCACCTCGACGCCGGACGGGTATTCCATGAACCCGTCCATGTCGGCATCGACGAAGGCACTCGTCCAGGTGCTCGCCGCGTCGTTCCCGGCGGCGTTGACCCAGACGATGCCGTTCGCCGTCGCGAGTTCGACCGAGGCAAGCGGGCTGATAGGGCCAACGGGAACGCCATCTCCGGCGGAGGAATTCCAGGTCCAGCCGGCGGAGTGGTTGATGACCTGCACGCCCTGGGTGATCATCCACAGCGTCGTCAAGTAGAGGTCGGCGGGCGTCAAGGGGTTCGCGACGTAGAGCGTCACGCCCGGGGCGACATCGAGCACGGTCTCGGCGACGGCCGTCCCGTGGGGGTCGCCCGCGCACGAGGTCAGAGTGCTCACGAAGATGCCCATGCCCGTGTAGCAGCGGCCCGTGATGGTGGCGGGCAGTTCGCTGCCCATGAGCGCGGTCAGTCCGTCGAAGCCGACGTCGATGATGCCAACCTTCACGCCCGCGCCGGTCATGCCCGAAGCCTGGACCACATCGGCATGGTGGACGGCGACACCCTGGGAGGTGACGGCGGGTTGGGGGCGAATGAGCGACTCCACGCGCAGCACGTCCGGGTGCGTGGCGAGGCCGAGAAGGGCTGAAGCCGGGACCTCCGCCTCGATCGTGTCGCCGTTGACGCTCGCGAGGCGTCCGCCGCTGGCCGCAACCCACGCCGTCAGCGAAGCGCCCGGCCGCACGTGGATCGCGACGGGGTAGACGCCTCCCAGGGGTGTCGGGGCGGTGCCGGGGCGCGTGGTACCGGCGACAACGTCGTTCAGCCGCGAATCGAGCCGACGGTGCGGAGCCTTCGGGGACACCACGAAATCCGGACCCGGGTTGGGTGGCGGCGCCTGTGCGGCGCCATCCCGCGCTTCCCCGCCCAGTGCGAAGAGAACGGCGATAGCCAGGGTAACAACGAGAACGCGCCCGCCCATAGGTGCCTCCATGTGGCGGCGGAGCCAGCCACAGCGCGCCGGATGCTACGGCAGGCACACGGCAGATCAAGAGCAGTCGTCACACTTCGAAAGAACAGGCCGGGAACTCCGAGGAATCGCGGCGCCCGGGCAGTACTTCTCCGCGAAGGATCCACGTTTTTTCACGTGGCCGGGGCGTGCGGAGCGTCGTACCATCGCCGTACGGCCTTCGCCCACGGGCCCTCGAACGCCTGCCGGAGAGCTGATCCATGGCGACCGATCCGAACACCGCCGGGGGGCCGGGCACGGACCCGGCCGCGGCCGCACCGGAACTGCGGCTGAAACTGCTGGCCACCGAAGCAGAACGGGACCAGCTGCGGCAGCGTCTCGATTGGATGGAGCACTCGCTCAGCTGGCGAATCACCGCCCCCCTGCGCGCGGTGAAAGAGGGTCAATGGGCCACCGGGCTGGCCGCGGCGGCGTGGCGGCGCGCGGCGCGGCAACGGCGGCCGGGTGGCAGGGCCGGCGCCCCGCGCGTCTGGTTCGATATCACCAACCTCGCCGAATGGAATCGGCCCTTCCCCACGGGCGTGCAACGAACGGTCGCTTCAGTGGTGCGCGAACTCGCCGCGGGGAGCGCGCTGCCGTCGGTGGCGTTCGTTCGATTCGACCGCTTCCGTGGATTCGTGACCATCCCGAGCGATGCCGCGAAGGACATGGCCGAGCGGCTCCATGCCGGTGTCGCGCCCGGCGGGACGAACCCACGGCCGCGCCCGGCCGGCATTCGCGGCGGCGACGCACTCGTGACGCTTGGACTGACCTGGTTCCAGTCCGGCTATATGGGCGAAGTGCAGGCCCTTCGCGGGCGTGGCGTCGAATGGGTGCCCCTCGTGTACGACATCATCCCCGTGCGGCTCGCGGGCTACGAGAGTGGCGATTACACCTCCAACCTGCGGCGGCTGGCGGCGGCGGCCAGTCACGTCTGGACGATCTCCGAATTCTCCCGGCGCGACTTCATCGACTACTGCGGATCGACCGGCGCGCGCACGCCGCGCGCCTCGGTCGTGTATCTCGGGGACGACCCCGGGCGGGCACCGGCGGCCGCCGAGGAGATCGCCGGGGACCCGGGCGACGAACCGTTCGTGCTGCTCGTGTCGGCCTTCGAGCAACGGAAGAACCAGCTCCTCGCGATCCACGCGTGGGAGGCCCTCCTCGCCGAGCGCGGGCCCGAAGGCGTGCCGCTGCTGGTGCTCGCGGGGGCCCGGTCGGATGCCTTCGAGAGCGTGAGCGCGGCGGCCACGCGGCCCGAACTCCATCGGAAGGTGCGAATCCTTCCCGACGCCGCCGAAGATGCGGTCGAATCGCTGCGCCGGCGCTGCCTTTTCACGCTCTACCCGAGCCGGTACGAAGGCTGGGGGCTGCCGGTTCGCGAGAGCATGGCCGCGGGGAAGTACTGCCTCGCGTCGAACGCGACCTCCGTCCCCGAGGCCGGGGGCGCGCTCTGCGGGTATCACGGCCCGGACGACCTCCCGGGGTACGTGGCCGCCCTCCGCGAACTGATCGCCTCGCCGGAGACGCTGGCGGCGCGAACCAACGCCGTACGCAACCGCTTCCGGCCGCGGACATGGCGCGAGACCGTCGATGCCATGGAGCAGTCCCTCCTGGAGCTGCCGGCATTCCAGCATCCGCGCCGGGGCGCCGCCGGGACGCCAGCACAACGTCCCCCGCGCACCCTGCCCGAAACACGGAAGGTCATCGTCTGCGGCATGTACCGCTCCGGCTCGACCTGGGCGTACAACGTCGCGTACCAGGTGCTGCACGAGCGCGGCAGCGTCGAACGGCTGGGCGTGGTCGATGGCAACGACCATCGGTGGACTCTCGGCGGGCCCGCGATCCTCGCGAAGTGGCACGAGCCCGACGAACAGTACGCATTGTGGCTGCGCGACGGCACGGCCCTCGGGCTCTACAGCTACCGCGACCTGCGCGACGTGGCGTTCTCCATGGCGCACAAGCTGGGCATATCCTTCGACGAACTGGTCGCGGCCGGCTGGCTCGAGCGGTTCCAGGCTGCCGATGCCTTCTGGCGTTCGCTGCCGAACGTCCTCGTGCAGCGATACGAAGACCTGGCGGCCGACCCGCCTGCGGCGGCCGCCGAAATCGCCGATCACCTCGGCGTGACGCTCACGCGGGCCGCGCGCGACCGCATCGCCGCCGAGACCTCGCGCGAGGCGCACGGTGCGCTCGTGGAGACACTCCGCGGCCGGCTCGAGGCCAGCGGTGTCGACCTCTCCGACCCGGCCAACGCGCTCCTCAGCGACCCGGAAACGCAGTTGCACTGGAACCACATCCGCCACGGGGCCACCGGTTGGGAAGACCTGGCGACGCCCGAGCAGCGGCGGGTGCTGGAGGAACGCTGCGGCGATTGGCTCCGCGCGAACGGGTACGAAGCGGCCGCGGTTCGTTAGCCCGGTGAAGCTCCCGCGGACTGGCGGCGCTGTTCCCCTTCGATGAGGTCGGTGTAGTAGCGTTCCATGACGGGCGCGACGGGGCCGTCCGCCGCGACCACGCCGCCCCGGAGATAGATGGCGCGGTCACAGAGGCGGTCGATGACGGCGGGGATGTGGCTCGTGAGCAGGATGGTGGTACCGGCGGCGCGCATCGCGTCCAGCTTCTCCAGGCAGCGCGTGATGAACCCCTGGTCACCCACGGCAAGTACTTCGTCGATGAAGAGGACTTCCGGGGTGACAGACATCGCCACGGCGAAGGCGAGCCGCAGGTACATGCCGCTGGAGTAGTGCTTCACGGGGGTATCGAGGAATGAGCCGATGTCGGCGAAGCTGACAATCTCGTCGAAACGCTCGGTGATGTCGCGGCGGCTCAGCCCGAGGATCGCGCCGTTGAGGTAGACGTTTTCGCGGCCGGTCAGTTCCGGGTGGAACCCGGTGCCGACCTCCAACAGCGCCGCAACCCGTCCCCGCAGCACGGCCTCTCCCTCGGTCGGGGGGGGGACCCTGGCCAGGACCGTGAGGAGCGTGCTCTTGCCGCTGCCGTTGCGGCCGACGAGGCCGATGCACTCACCCGCGGGCACGGAGAAGGTGACGCCGCGAAGTGCCCAGAACTCGCGGGCGTCCGGCTCGTGGCCGCGGGAGAAGAGCGCGGAGACGGCCTCCTTGAGATTGCCCTGGCCACCGCCGCCGGGCCCGCGTGTGTAGCGCTTGCCGATCCCCCGCACTTCAATCAGCGGGGGCGAGCCCGGAGGCGGCGACTCCACCATCGCGACCGGCTCAGTACCCACGGGAGTCGATCATCTCGCGGAGGAAGCGCTCCAGGCCGCGCGTCGGGCTCCAGCCGAGCTCATCGATCGCCCGCGAGGGGTCCGTCCCGATCGCGAGGGGGTCAGTAGGGCGCATGAGGTGGGGATTGACGACGATGGCGCGCTGACCGGAATCGCGGAACGACGCTCCCCAGCGCGCCTGGTCCGCGCCGCCGAGCCGCCAGTCGAGTTCGAACCCGCCGAGGCGGAAGGCCGCATCGGCCAGCTCCCAGGCCGAATGCATCACGCCGGTGCCGAGGATGTAGTCGCGGTAGTTCGCGGCGATGTCGTCCTCGGGCTCGCCGGAGAGTTCGCCGCGGACGTCTACCTGGCGGAGGATGCGCATCGCGCCGAGGGCGAAGTCGGGCGCGTATCCCCAGTCACGGCGGCTCTTGAGGTTTCCCAGTTCCAGTGGCGCCACGCCACCCCGCCCTCCCGGGCCGGCCGCGCGCAGGGCCGCGACGTGGTGCGCGATCTTCGCCGAAAGGAAGTCGCCGGGGCGGCGGTGCGACTCGTGGTTCGACGAGATGCCGCTCACGGCGCGAATCCCGTATCCCTGCCGGTATACGCGGCACAGCAGAAACGCTGCCGCCTTCGCCGCGGCGTAGGGGCTCTGTGGGAAAAGGGCGGAGTTTTCGTTGTGGGTGACCGATTCGCCCGGCAGGAAGCCGAAGATGTCCGTCGATGAGGCCTGGTAGTAGCGCGCCTCCGGGGCGTGCAGGCGCACGGTCTCGAGCATCGAGGCCACGGCCGCGGCGTTGACCTGCCACGTCAGCGCCGGGTCGGCGAAGGAGCGCGAGACGCTGCTCTGGGCGGCGAAGTTGTAGATCTCGCCGGGCCGGGCGCTCCGCACCAGGTCGCGAACGGCGTCCGCGTCGGTGACATCGAGCGCGTGCACCGAAAGCGAGCCGCCGGCCGCCTCCCATGCCGGGGGTGCGTTCGCGGGGTTGTGGCAGGCGTGGACGGTTGCGCCTTCGGCGAGCAGCCGTTGCACCAGGAAGTAACCATCCTGGCCGCCCGTGCCCGTCACGATCGCCGTCACCATCGGGCGCCGAACCTCCGCCTTACCGCTTCACCAGGGTGAGGTGGACGCTGGTCCAGAGATGCTCCCCAAACCGCAGGACGATGTGCGGGTAGCGGCTCCAGATCCTCCCCAACCGCGAGTCCTCGATGGCCTCTTCGAACGACACCGCACCGGCCAGGGTCTCGTCCGAGACGGCGAGCGAGAGCGGCGTTGCCAGGTCCCACGACCGCGAACCGAGCATGATCTGCTGGATATCGGCTTCGTCGAAGAGGAGCGTGCCCGGGAGGCCCGTGCGGTTTCCTTCGAGCCGGAACTCCGTGGAGATGGCGAGCACGCCACCGGGCTTCAGCACGCGAAACATCTCATCGAGCGCGCGCCGCACGTCCGAACGGCTGCCGAAGTGTTCGAGCGAACTGCAGGAGAAGATGCCGTCGAAGCTGTTGTCCTCGTATTCCAGCTCGAGGGCGTTCATGTGCTGGACGACGAGGCGGCGGCGGTTCCAGACGTTCGGCCAGTCACGCCCCGGGTTCGTGAGCATCCACGGCGGCGCGGTGTCGGTCCAGTCGCCGGCGCCGGCGTAGAGGTCGGTCGCGAACACGCGCCGCACATGGTTCGTGAGCCAGTACATCGTCGGTTCCGTGCCGACCCCGACCCCGAGCAGCTCGGCGTCGGGGCGGAGCGCGCCGAACTCGCGGAAGGAGGCGACGGCCATGCCGATCTCCCAGTGCTTGCGGAATTCGCGACCTTTCGGGAGGTCCGGGAAGACGGCGGACTCGTGCGCGAAGACATCCCGGATGATGGCGACGAGCTCGGGGTCGGAAAAATCCTCGAGGGTGCACGTCTTGTTGAATCCGCGGTTCACTCGCGCTCCCTCCGGCGATGGGATTCGCCGCTCCGGCGAATCGTTGGCCATGGTACCCTACCCGGCGCTTGGGCACCGGTGTCGGGCGCCAGGAAGTGGCGCGGTGCGGCGTCCTTCAGCGGCGGGAGGCGTGATTGGGGTTCCAGCTCCGTGGACGCATGTACGAATACGGCGGCCAGGGCACTCCCCACGGCCTGACCGAGCGCACCGTCGAGATCCCCGTCGCAATGGACTTTCTGCGGCGGCGCGCACCGGCGGGGCCCGCGCTCGAAGTGGGCAACACGCTCGCGCAATTCCTCGCCGCGACCGGGGAAGAACTGCCGCGGGTGGTGCTCGACCGGTATGAACGGGCGCCGGGTGTCGTGGTGGGGGACATCCTGGAGCCGCCCTTCGCCGCTCGATTCGCGACCATCGTGTGCGTTTCCACCGTCGAGCACGTCGGCCAGCGGCTCGACCCGCGCTCGGCCTATGGGGATGCCCCGGGCGGGCTCGAGCCGGGGGGCCATGCCCCGGCGATGCTCGCGATCAAGCGCATCCACGATCTCCTCACGCCGGGGGGCGAGGCGCTGATCACCGTGCCATGGGGGCAGGCCGCCGAGGGCGGGTGGCAGGTGGTGTTCGGCCCGGACACGATCCATGAACTCGTGGGCCGCGGCTACGTTCCCGCGGAGCAGTTCGACCTTCGCGTCCTGAAACGGGTGGGCGCGAGCCGGACGGGCGGCTCGCTGTGGACGGAGGTCGATCCCGCCTCGGTCGACCGCGTGCCGTACGCGGCCGCCCAGGGGCACGCGAACGCCGTCGCCTTCATCTCGCTGCGCCGGAGCGCGGCCGCGCCACGGCCCGGCCCGGCGGCGATACCACCGCTTCGCGCGCACGGCCTGCGCTTTCCGCCGGGCAGCCAGGACGAGCGGGGCGCGACGACCGGAGTGATCGGTCTCGCGGCCGGCATGGTCGAAGCGGGCATCCTGACCACGCCGCCGCTGACGGCCGAGGTCGAGCTTGTGGACGTCACCACGGGCGAGGCCATCGCGACCGGGACGTTGCGCTCGTGGGAGCGCGCGAGCGTCGCGCTGGCGGTTCCGCACCCCGTGCCCGCGGCGCTCGTGCGCTGGCGCATCGACGGCGAACCGCCCGAGCGCCAGCCCGATTATGTCGCGATCTATCGTGCCGGGGAAGCCAGCCCACTGCGAGTTGGCATCGATATGCTCGGCGCGCAATCGCCGACTTCCCGCAACCGGGGCATCGGCCGGGCCCTGCGCGGCGCGGTGTCGGCCCTCGCGGCGATGTCGAACGGCCCGGAGCTGACCCTCTACTGGCACCCGGGGATGGAGCGCGCCGGCGACGGCTTCGCGCCAGGGGCCCGGCACGTCGAACTGAGCGCCGCGGGGCCCGCGGGCGTGCAGCGGGTCGTCGATGCGAACCCGCACGCGCTCGATGTGTTCATCGCCGGCTCACCCTTCGAAACCACGAACAGCTACCTCCCGCCGCTGCGGCGAACGCAGGGTTCTCCGGCCGTCGTGTCGATCGTGTACGACCTGATCCCGATGGTCTGGTCGCAGGAGCGGTACCTGGCCGATGGGAGCGAACGCATGCGGTTCGAATCGGCCGCACGGCGGCTGAAGCGCCACGACGGTCTCCTCGCGATTTCCGACTCGGCCCGCGACGATGCGCGCGCCTACCTCGGGATGCCGCCGGAACGCGTCCTTGCCATCGGCACGGGAACCGACCACGCCTTCTGGGGCGCGGAAACGGGGGGCCGGGCGCGAAGTGGGGGCTTCCTGCTGGCGATGTGCGCCCCCGACCCTCGCAAGAACGCCGACGGCCTGATCGGCGCGCTCGCGGTCCTGCGCGACTGGGGCATCCGGTTTCCGCCGCTGCGCATGGTCATGTCCGGCTCCGAGGCGGCGCGCGCCGCGACCCTGGCAACGGTGGCCGCGTTCGGGCTCGAAGACGAGGTGACGCTGCTCCAGGACGTCACCGATGAGGAGTTACGGGCGCTCTACGGCGACGCGGTCGCGCTGGTCTTCCCCTCGGGGTACGAGGGGTTCGGATTGCCGCTGGCGGAGGCGATGAGCACCAGCCTGCCCGTGGTCGGAGTCCACAACTCGTCCCAGCCGGAGGTCATCGGCAACGCGGGCATCACCGCCACGAGCGGCGTGCCCATCGAACTCGCGCGGGCGCTCGCGGGCGTCTGCGATGGCAGCATCGACCTCCGGGCGCTGGGGGCGCGGGGCCGCGAACGGGCGGCGACGTTCACCAGTGAGGCGGTGGCGCGCCGATTGGTGCTCGCCCTTGAGGCGCTCACGACGCAGCCCGCATGCGTGCCGCACATCCCGGGCGATACGAACCGCACGGCGGTGGAGGTCGCGCTCGCGGGCCCGACTCCACCCGACGCGGGACACATCGGGCAGTACACGGCGGCACTGGCGCCCGCACTCCTCGCACACGGCCGCCTGAGTTGGTGGCAGACGGGCCGCGCCATCCCACTGTTGGAGGCCGGCTCGCCGCGACCGGTGCCGCTACCCCCGGCGGGGCGGTTCGGCACGACGCGAACGATCATCTACGAACACATCCCCGGGACGGCGATGCCATCATCGCTGGCATCTCATGCGGCGGGCGTCCCCTGGGTCGATTTGCACGAGGTCCCGCTGGCCGGGGACGCCGAACGGGCGGAGCCACCGGCATGGTGGCCAGGCCGGATGCCAGGGCACGTCCTGGTCCATTCGCACACCCTGCGTGACCGGCTCGCGGCGAGCCACCCAGAACTCGCGGAACGGATTCGCGTCCTGCCGATCGGGTTGCCGCGCGGCGCGACCCCGTCGCAGCGCGATGCCGCCCGTGCGCTCCGCGGCTTCGCCGCAGAGGACATCGTGATCGGCCTGCCGGCGGAGACCGGCCCGGAGGCTGCGGTCGCGCTCGTGGAGGCGGTCGCCGTACAGGCCCCGATGCCGGGCGGAGGCATGTTCCGGGTGTTGGCCGAAGAGCCTTTGCGCCCCGAACTGCGCGCGGCCCTGCACCGGCTCATGCGCGACCCGGCGGCGCGGCCCGCGTTCGCCGTCCTCGGGCTGATGTCGCCGGCGGAGTTGCGAGCGGCTCGTGGCGCCACCGATGCGGTGCTGCTCACGCACACGCCCGGGGCGGACGAGCTCGGGTTGCTGCGCGATCACCTGGCCACTGGCGCGATCCCCATCGCGGGCCTGGGCACCACCCACTACGGCTTGGAGTTGGTGGGCCCGGGGCTGCTGACGGACGGCTCCCGGCCCAGCCTGGCCGCGATTCTCGCGCGGCTGGCCGAGCCCGCAACGCTCGCCGCCCTCCGTGACCAGGCAACGGCATGGCGGGCACGCCACAGCATCGAGGAGGTCGCGCGGTGCATCCACGAACTGATTCGCGCACAGGCAGCGCCGGAATGACGTCATCACCGGTGTCCCGCCTCATCGCCACGCTCTGGGAGCGCACCTGGCCGATCCGGCGTCCCGTCATCGACCGTATCGAGTACAACTTCCGGCTGTGGTTCGCGCGGGCAGCGGCGGAGACGGCAGCGGGCACGGCGCCGCGCATGGAAGGCGGCCCGAGTGTCGAGGGCGGCCCGCCCTTCGCCTTCGAACCGCTGAGCGGCGACCTCCGCGCCGTGGTGGGCGCGCTCGACGCCGTCACGAGCGAACTCGAAGCCGCGGCCGATCACCTGGGCGCGATGGTGCTGCAGCGGCCCGCGCGGCGATCGGCTGCGACCCCGGGACCGCTGGAAGTCACGGTGGCCGGCTGGCCCGGTCTGCACGATGTTTTCGCGGCGGTCGTTCGCGCGAACGGCCGGGCGGCGAGTGTCACGGTCCGCGACGAAGAGGTGGTGCCGCCGGCGCCCGTTTCGCAACCGGGCTCGGCGCGCACGCTCCTCGCCGTTGGCCCGGCCGCCGCTTTCGATGCGGTCGAACCCGGCGCTGGCTGCCTCGCGGGCTGGGACGGCGTCGTCACGGCGGATGCCCCGCTGGAGGCTTCCGCGACGCTCGCGCATCTGCTCGGGGTCTCCTACCTCCCGGAGCTGCCCGCGACGGCCGCGGACACGTGGCGGCTCTCCGAAGAGGAGCGCGGGGCGGTGCGGGCAGCCGCCGCAACCACCTGGGACGGGACCGTCCGCGAGATGGTGGCGGCGCTGGGTCAGCTCTTCGAAAGCGACTGACGCGCGCCCGGGGTCTCGTTACAATGCGCCACCGCCAACCCGGCGCGCCGAGGGGAACCGCATGACCACACCCGGCCGGGGCCTGCTCGCGGACATCACGGTGCTCGATCTCGCGACGCCGTGGGGCGAATATGCCGGCCGCCTCCTCGCGGACCTGGGCGCGATGGTGTTCAAGCTCGAACCACCGGAGGGAGCCGCGGCCCGCTCGCTCCCGCCCTTCGACACGCGCCCGGGCCGCGAGGGCCGTTCCCTGTACTGGGAAGCCGCCGCCGCCGGCAAGCAGGCGTTCGTGGCGGACCCGGCAACCAGCAACGGCGCCGCGCGCATCCGCGAACTGGTGCGGGGCGCGGACGTCCTCGTCGAATCGTTCGCGCCGGGGACGATGGACGCATGGGGACTGGGCTACGACGCGCTTTCGAAGCTGAACCCCGGGATCGTGTACGTCTCGGTGACGCCGTACGGACAGGATGGGCCGAAAGCTGCGTGGCCGGCGACGGAACTGACGGTCGAAGCATCGAGTGGGCGCATGGCCCGCCAGGGCGACGGCGACCGGCCGCCGATCCCGATCGGGTTTCCGCAGTCCGCCTTCCATGCCGGGGCGCAGGCGGCCGCCGACGCGATCATCGCGCTAAACGAACGCGAACGGTCCGGACTCGGGCAACATCTTGATGTCTCCGCGCAGGCGGCGATGGTGTGGACGCTCATGGACGCGACCGGCTACCCCGCCCTCACCGGCGGCGACCCGCCCGGCGCCGGCGACGACCGCAAAGCCGCGAGCGACCGCCCGGGATTCACATCGGCGACACCCTGCGGCGATGGCTGGGTTGTAGCGACGTTGCAGCCCCAGGCGCTCGGCCGCGGGATGCCCGGCGCCATCGCCGCGCTCAGTGGCACCCCATTCGCCGTCGACGAACTTGCATCGGTCGATTGGTCGGAGTTCGAGGAACGGGTGTTGAACGGCGGCGTGCGCCAGGAAGCGCTCCTCGCGGTGTACCAGGTGACCCAGGCGTACCTCTCGCGGGCGACACGCGGCGCGATCCAGGCGTGGGCCGCCGAGTCCGATGTTCGCGTCGCGCCCGTGAACGATGCCGCCGAGCTGCTCGCATCGCCGCAGCTGAAGGCCCGCGGGTTCTGGGTCGAACGCGGCGGCACGACCGCGCCCGGCTACCCGGCCCGGCTCTCGCGCGGCCAACCCGGGACTGCCGCCGCGCCCGGGCCGGCTACCGCGCCGCCGCCGTCAGTCCCCGCGCGCGCGGCCCCGCCCGTCGATGGCCCCCGCGACGGCGAAGCGTTCGCCGGACTCAAGGTGCTCGACCTCACGTGGGTGGCGGCGGGGCCGCTGACCGCGAAGGCGCTGGCCGACCACGGCGCGACGGTGGTGAAGGTCGAGTCGGGCACTCGCATGGACCTGGTGCGCGCGCTGCCACCGTTCAAGGACAACATCCCGGGGCCGAACCGGAGCCAGTGGCAGGGAAACACAAGCTCCTCCAAGCGCAGCCTGACACTGAACCTCGCCACGGAGCAGGGCCGCGCGCTCGCGAGGCGGCTCGCCCTCGAATGGGCCGATGTCGTGATGGACAGCTTCACGCCGGGCACGATGGCGCGCCTCGGCCTCGATAGCGAATCGCTGCGCGCGGCCCGGCCCGACCTCATCACCTTCTCGACCTGCCTCATGGGGCAGACGGGCCCGTATGCGACCTACGGCGGGTTCGGCAACCACGGCGCCGCGATCTCGGGCATCACGCACCTGACGGGCTGGCCCGGGCGCCCGCCCGCGGGCCCCTACGGGCCATACACCGACATCATCACGCCCCGCTTCGCGGTCGCGACCGTGGCCGCGGCGGTCCTGGAGCGGCGGCGGACGGGAATGGGCGTGGCGATCGACCTTTCGCAGGTGGAGTGCGGCGTGCGCTTCATCGAGCCCGTGCTGCTGGACGCCGCGGCGAACGGTCATATCGCCGGGCCGAGCGGCATCGAATCCGCCCGAAGCTCTCCCCACGGGGTGTACCAAACCCTCGGGACCGAGCGCTTCATCGCGGTCGAAGTCGAGCATGCCAGGCAGTGGCGCGCGCTGTGCGGCGTCATCGGCGCGCCCGGATGGACGGACGGCAGCCTCGATACGGTCGATGCGCGCCGCGCCATCGCCGGCGAGATCGATGCGCGCATCGCGGCGTGGGCAGCCGGGCGTACCGCTTTCGAAGCAGAGCGCGCGATGGTGACCGCGGGCGTCCCGGCGGCCGCGATTCGGCGCGCGACCGACCTCCATCGCGACCCGCAGCTGGCGCACCGCGGCTTCTTCGTGCCATTCGACCACCCGGAAATCGGGCGGGTGCCCTACGACGGCTTCGCCACGCGGTTTTCGGCGAAGGCGGTATCGCTGCACACACGCGCGCCGCTGCTTGGGGAGCACACGGTCGAGGTGCTCACGGAGATTTTCGGCATGGCGGAGGACGAGGTCGCGGAACTGGCGGCGCTGGACGTGTTCAGCTAGGACTGGCACGCCTGCCGCCAACGCCTGCTCACCGCACGGCACCCGGCATCCCAGGGGTGACCTTCGCTCCGGCGTGACATGCGGGATCGATGAAAGTCGCGTAGAACCTTGCCCAACCACCGCGCCGCGAACCATCGTGCGGTGGCCGTTGGGGGTGCCAGGTGCGCGTACTCGAGCTTTCGGACCGCGAGGAGGCCGCCGCGTTCGCCGCGAAGCTCTTCCGCCGCTGGGGGGCCGAAGTCATCAAACTGGAGAGCCCCGGGAGGGCAGCACCGCCGCCGGCCGCGGACATCGCGGTGAACGGCGGCAAGCGGCGTGTGCGGCTCGACCTGGCGGCGGAGGGCGACCGGGCCGCCATCGAACGGCTGGCCGCCACGGCCGACATCGTGCTCACGGACCACCCCGTGGCGGCGCTCGATGCGTACCGCGTGCTCGACTTCGGCGCGGGTTCGAATGCGATCCGCGTGAGCATCACGCCGTTCGGGCTCGACGGCCCCTACCGCGACTGGCCGGCGACGCCTTCGACGCTGCTCGCGCTTGGCGGGTACACCTGGCTCATGGGCGACCCGGGGCGCGCGCCGCTCACGATGCCCGGGAACTATGTCGCGTACCAGGCGGGAACGTACGCGTATCTCGCCGCGCTGGCCGCGCTCCTCGGCGGGAGGCAGGCGGGCACGGTCGAGGTCTCGATGCTGGAGTGCCTCGCGAGCCTGCACCAGTTCACGGACACGATGTGGCGCTTCGAGGGCATCACCCGGAGCCGCCACGGCAACCGCTGGGAGAACCTCTGCCCGACGACCCTCCTGCCCAGCGCGGACGGCTGGTACGGGGTCAACATCCTGCAGAACTTCTGGTTCCCCTTCGCGCACTGGATCGGCCACCCGGAGGCGGCCGCCGAGGGCCCATGGGCGACCAACGCCGGGCGCATGGCCGACCAGGACGCGGTGGAGGAGGCGACGGTGAAGGCGCTCTGGGATGTGCCGCGGCGGGAGATCTTTCGCGCCGGGCAGGAGAGCTGGCGCGTGCCCGTGGGCTTCGCGGCATCCCTCCAGGAGGTCTTGGAAGACCCCCACCTGGGCGAGCGCGAATCCTGGCGCGAAACGCGGGGCATCGGCGGCGAGGCCCTCCGGGTACCCGGTTCGCCCTACCGTTTCGTGGGCGAGGAGGCGCCGGACGAGCCGCCTGTGGAGCCATTCGAACCGGCCGCCGGCGTGGAATGGCGCGAATTCCCCGCGGCCCGCACCGCGACAGCCGGCGACGGTGCCCCCTCCCGTCCACTGGCCGGCGTGCGTGTTATCGACCTCACCCGCATCTGGTCGGGGCCGCTGGCGACGCGGATCCTGGGCGACCTCGGCGCGGAGGTGATCAAAGTCGAGGCGAGCACGGGCCGGGGCGCCATCTTCCCGGGCGCCACCAGCGCGCACCCGTGGAACACGCAGGGACTCTTCAACAAGCTGAGCCGGAACAAGACGAGCGTCTGCCTCGACCTCAAGTCCGCCGAGGGCAAGGAACTGTTCCTTGGGCTGGTGCGCGAGGCCGATGTCGTGATCGAGAACTTCAGCGCCCGCGCGATGCCCGGCCTGGGCCTCGGGTACGCAGCGCTGAAGGCCGCGAACGCGCGCATCGTCTACCTCGCTATGCCCGCGTTCGGGATGCGCGGCCCGTACCGGGACTACGTCGGCCTCGGGCCCAGCATCGAACCGATCACGGGCCTCACCGCGCTGATGGGCTACAGCGATAGCGAACCGCGGGTCACTTCGAAGGCGCTAACGGACGCCATGGCGGGGACGACCGCGGCGTCCGCCGTCATCAACGCGCTCTGGCGGCGCGAGCGAACGGGCGAGGGCTGCCTGGTCGATCTTTCGCAACACGAATGCGGCGTCGGGTTCCTCGCGGAGGCGTTCATCGAACGTCAGCTCAGCGGCGAAGAGCCCCGGCGGATGGGAAATGCGCACCGGGAATACGCGCCGCAGGGGGTGTACCGCTGCGAGGGCGACGACGAATGGGTCGCGGTCGCCTGTCGCGACGATGCCGAATGGACCGCGCTGTGCCTCGTGCTCGAGATCGGTGCTGCCCCGGGTTGGGCCACCGTCGAGGGGCGGCTACGGGCGCGGGAGGCGATCGACGCGGTCATCGAAGCTTTGACCACCGGGCGGGCGAAAGGTGAACTCATGACGGCGCTCGCTGCAGCGCGTGTACCCGCGGGAGCGGTCCAGCGGCCGGGGGAGTACCTGGCCGACCGGCACCTGGCCGCACGCGGCTACTTCGTCGAACTCGAACACCCGGAGGCCGGGACCACACCCTGGGACGGCAACCCGGTGCGGTTCGATGGCGACCGCGGCCACGCCCGGTGGTTCGCCGCGCCCTGCCTCGGCGGGCAAAACCGCGAGACGCTCAGCCGCGTGCTCGGCCTCGACGATGCCCGCATCGATTCGCTGTACGCGCACGGGGTGCTCGCCGATTCGCCACCGGCGCCGGCTGTGGATTAGGGCCGCGGCTACTGGCGGAAGGGCTCGTCGCGCCAGGCGAGCGCGTTCTTGAGGCCGCTCTCGGCGGCGATGCGCGCGAATTCGCGGAAGGCGGCGGTCTCGTGGTAGATGGCGTCGAACTCGGCCCCTTCGGCGGCGGCCGTCTTCAGCCCGGCGATTTCGAACCAGCGATTGGTGACGTGCTTGTGCACGCTCAGGGCATCCATCGGCAGCTTCGCGATGCGCTTGCAGAAGGCGAGCGTGGCCTCATCCAGCTTCTCGGCCGGGACGGCGTGGTTGATCATGCCGATGCGTTCGGCCTCGATGCCATCGATCATGTCGCCGGTGAAGAGCAGCTCTTTCGTCTTGAGCATGCCGATCTTCGCGGGCCAGAGGCCGAGGGTGGGCGGGATGCCGAGCGCGCGCGAAGCGGGGTGACCGAATTTCGCATCTTCGGCGGCGAAGATGATGTCGCAGGCGCCCGCGAGTTCGCCGCCACCGGCCAGGCAGAAGCCGTTCACCTGCGCCACGATCGGCTTGCGGAACGACCACATCCAGAGCCAGCGCTGCACGGTGGTGTGCAGCCCGTCGCGGTCGAGGGCGATGCGCGATTCGCCCAGCTCCCAGGCACGCGAGCCGGCGCCGGGGCTGTTCGCGGCACGCCGCCGCGTCCCGGGGGTGAGGTCGTACCCGGCGCAGAACGCGCGGCCGGCGGCCTTGATGCGG
Organism: Dehalococcoidia bacterium; assembly: GCA_020847985.1. GTDB lineage: Bacteria > Chloroflexota > Dehalococcoidia > Tepidiformales > Tepidiformaceae > Amarobacillus. Next base: position 24,698 of record JADLBC010000007.1, on the reverse strand, counting down.
ATGACGCGGACCTCGTCACCGGGGTTCAATTCGCGCAGGGCGGCCTGGAGTTCGAGTTGCAGCGCCTCGCTGAGCGCGTTCAGCTTCTCCGGCCGGTTGAGCGTGATCGTCCCGACCCCGTCGCCGGTCTCGACGAGGATATTCTCGTAATCGGTCATACCGTCCTCCATCCGCGGTGCGTGTGCGCGGATACTACCCGCCCCCCCGAGGGGCGCGCATTCAGGAGCCCGTAAACACCGGCTGGCGCGATTCCAGGAACGCGCGGAAGCCCTCGGCCGCATCGCCGGTGCGGAGCAACTCCTTCTGGTGCGACCATTCGAGCTCGAGGTTCGCCGCGAGTCCCTGGTCGAGGCTGCGGGCGGCGTTGCGGCGGACATAGGTGTAGGCGAGCGGTGGGCCGGACGCGATCTTGCGGGCGAAGGCCATCGTCTCTTCCAGCAGCTTCTCCGCCGGCACCACGCGGTTCACGAGGCCGACATCGAGGAGCTGTTCGGCGTTCAGGATGTCGCCGGTGTAGAGCAGCTCGTACGCCTTGGCGATACCGACGATGCGTGGGAGCCAGTAGCTCGTGCCGTAATCCGTGGCGAGGCCGCGCTTGATGAAGATGGTGCCCATGCGCGCCTGCTCGGAGGCGATGCGGACATCGCAGCAGAGCGCCAGGCCGAAGCCCGCACCGGCGGCGGCGCCATTGATCGCGCCGATGATGGGCACGTCGGCATCGGCGAGCGCCATGATCATCGGCCCGGGGCCGACGCGGTCGGTGAAGGCGCTGCGCTTCACGGCCGTGGGTTCGCCACCGTTGCGGCGCGCGGGGCCACCGCCGCTGAGGTCGGCGCCGGCGCAGAAGCCGCGGCCGTTTCCGGTGATGACGATCGCCCGGATGGCGTCGTTCGTCTTGGATTCGAGGGCGGCGGCCTGGATGCCCTGCGAGATCTCGCCGGTGAGCGCGTTCATCGTTTCAGGGCGGTTGAGGGTGAGGACGAGCACGCCTTCGGCGGTGAGCTCGCGGAGCAGAGATGGTTCGGACAAGGACGTGCCTCCGGGCCGCCGGGCGCGGCAGGCGGAGTATGAATCGATTTCACATCCATGTCGATGGCGCGGTACGGCGCGCTTGGGGCACGGCTGCCCGCTCCATGGGGTTCTCACCAATGCGGACGAAACCCCGCCCGGGCCCATACTCCGAAGCGAGGTATCAGCGATGAACGTTCGTGGCGAGATCGTCTGCCTGCACTGCGGGCATGCCAACGGTTCCTGGAGTGGCACGGCCGGAACGGCTCTGACCTACAGCGGCTGCGCGACGATGCCGGAGGGTGTGCAACCCGACGAGCATGTGCGCTGCCAGCGCTGCGGCGGCTCCGTCTTCCTGGATGGCGCGAGCCACCTCAGCGCGCTCGACCGTGTGCGGCGCATTCGCCGCCTGCGGAGGCAGCTCGCGTCCTGGGACGACGAAGCGGCCTGACGCCCGCTCACGCGCGGCCGGCGTGCCCGAACGCAACAAATCCGAAACAATTGATAGCTGTAGCAAATACGGACATTGCTTTTTCGCGTAGACGGTGTGTCTCGTCCCCACCTGAACGAAACGTGCCGCACACTTGTGAAGCTACGCACAAAGCAACAGGAGGATTCATTCGTGCAACGGAAATGGCTCTGGGCCGCCATGGGCCCGGTTCTCGCCGTGGGACTGCTCTCCGGCATCGCCTGTGGCGGCGGTGACGATTCGGGCAGCACCACCACGCCGACGAAGGCAGCCACCGACGCCACGACCACGCCCAACGGCGGCGGCGACAAGATCACCGAAGTCCCCGCCGGCGCGCCGATGGTCGACCAGGACAACCTCGCCTTCAAGCCGGATGCCGTGAAGGCGAAGGTGAACGAGAAGATCTACTTCAAGAACAGCGAGACCGCGATTCACACGGTCACGATCGACGCGAAGAACGTCTCCGGGAACATGCGCAAGGGCGACATCGTCACCTGGTCGGCGGGGAAGGCCGGCAGCTACAAGGTGACCTGCGACTACCACCCGCAGATGAAGGCGACGATCACCATCGAATAAGACGGCCGCCAGCCGGTCGCGCATCAAGGGAAAGGGAGCACGCGGTGGCGTGCTCCCTTTCAGTTTCGGGGCAACCGGGCGCGCGGCTCTGGACATGGCGGTGACGCGCGCAAAGAATGGGCGTCCACCCACAACCACGGGGCCGCCATGCCGCGAAGGCTGCTCATACGCAACGGCATCGCCGCGCTCCCGCACGGACCTTCACGCTGCGACATCCTCTGCGATGGCACGCGTATCGTGGCCACCGGCAGCGGGATCGAGGACGGCGCCGCCGACACGCTCGACGCCACGGGGCTCGTTGTCGGCCCCGGTTTCGTCGATGCTCATGTCCACGGCGGAGGCGGCCACAGCTTCTTTTCGCCCGGCGGCGGCGCCATCTCCGCGTACGCGCACTGGGTCGCGAGCCGGGGGGTGACGTCGTTCCTCGTGAGCACCGTCGGCCCGAGCGCCCAGGAGACGGCGGAGTTGCTGCGGACCCTCACGCCGGAGATCGGCGCCACCGGCGACGGCGCCGAGCCGCTCGGGTTCCACCTCGAAGGGCCGTTCCTGAACCCGATGCGGCGCGGGGCATTCCACCCCGACATGCTGCGCGAGCCGGCCCGCGACGAGTTCTGGCGCTACCAGGAGGCGGCCCGCGGGCTCATCCGGCAGGTCACCTTCGCACCCGAGCTTCACGGCGGGCTCGAACTCGCGGCCGCCATCGTGACCTCCGGCGCGATCGCGGCGATGGGCCACACCGACGCCACCGCCGAGGAGGCGCGCCGGGGCTTCGATGCCGGCGTGCGGCACGTGACGCACCTGTTCAATGCCATGCGCCCGCTCCACCAGCGCGAAGGCGGCCCGCTCGCGGCGGCGCTGTTGGATGCGAACGTCACCTGCGAACTGATCTGTGACGGCACGCACGTCGCCCCCGATATCCTCCGCCTGGCCTACCGGCTCCTCGGCCCGAACCGCTTCGTGACGGTCACCGACAACCTGCAGATCGCGGGGACGAATTCGCTGGCCGCGCAGTTCGCGGGCTTCCCCGTGGAGGTGGACGGGCTCGCCGCGCGCAAGGCCGACGGCACCATCGTCGGCAGCGTCGCGACGATGGACGCGCACTTTCGCACGGTCGTCGAGGCGCTTGGCATCGACCCCTGGACGGCCTTCCGCCTTTGCTCGACGAACGGGGCGCGCGTGGCCGGTGCGCACGACCGCAAGGGCGCCATTCAGCACGGCTTCGACGCCGACCTCGTCCTGCTGGACCGCACCCTGGCTGTCGCCGCGACGGTGTGCCGGGGGACGGTGGTCTACTCGCGCGAACCGTCGCGGCTCGCGCTGTCGGCCTGAGCTTCGGCGAAGAGCGCCCGGAGCGTGCGAATCGCGGCGGGGATGCGCGGGCCGTACCACCACAGCATGCGCCCATCCACCAGGCGGGCGGGTGCGATGCCGCTGAATGCGCGGCGGTCCGTTTCGCGGAAGCGGTACGGCTCGTCCGGCAGGAGGACCAGGTCCGGGGCAAGCGCCCGGAGGTCGTCCATGGTCAGCTCCGGGTAGCGGGGCTGCGCCGCGAGCACGTTCTCGGCGCCCGCCACCTCCAACAGGTCGTGGGCGTACGCCTCGGAGCCGAGCCCAAGGAACGGCTGCTTCCAGACGGCGACGAACACGCGGGGACGAGGGCGCAGCGTGGGAGCTTCGCCGGCCGCGGCCTCGATTTCGCGCACGAGGCCGGCGCCCCGCTCCTCCGCGCCGAGGTGCCGGGCGATTTCGGCAATCATCGCGGCCGCGCCGGCGACGGTGACCGGGTCGGTCAGGAGAACGTCGATGCCCGCGCGCTGGATCGCTTCGACGTCCTCGCGGCGGTTCTCCGCGCGGTTCGCGAGCACGAGGTCCGGCTGGAGCGCGAGGATGCGCGCGACATCGGGGTCCTTCGTGCCGCCGATGGCCGCGATGCCGGCCGCCTCCGGGGGCGCGTCGCAGAAGCGGGTGCGGCCCACCAACCGGTTGCCCTCGCCCAGCCACCAGACCAGTTCGGTGAGGCTGGGGACGAGCGAGACGACGCGGGCGGGCGGCATCCCACCAGTCTAGGCGGACGCGACGAGGCCCGCCGAAGCGGGCCCCGTGGAATGGACGCGGGATCCGGTTACTGGCTCGGCGTCCCGAGCGTGATCGTGACCGTCTGGGTCTTGCCGCCCCGGAAGAACTCGACCTGGACCTGCTTGCCCGGCGAGAGCCGGATCATCTGGACGGCGAGGTCGGACTCGCTGCGGAGGACGTTGCCATCGATCTTGAGAATGACATCGCCCGCCTTCAGCCCGGCGGCCGCCGCGGGACCACCCGTCGCGACGCTGGTCGATTTCGCGAGCCAGACGCCGCCCGTGGACTCGGGGAGGCCGAGTTCGCGCGCCTTCGCGGGCCGGAGGGCTTCGAAGTCGCGGATGCCGAGGAGCCCGCGGTTCACCGATCCGGTGGCCTTGATCTGCTCGTACACCGCCCGGACGGTGTCGGAGCCAACGGCATAGCCGATGCCCTGCGCCACGCCGCCCGTCGTCTGGTCCGGCTGGAGGGCGGTGTTCACGCCCACGACTTCGCCATAGAGGCTGATGAGTGGGCCGCCGCTGTTGCCGTGGTTGATGGCCGTATCGGTCTGGATGGCCCCGAGGATCTGCGAGGTCTCGTCGATGGCGCGGTTCTTCGCGCTGACGATGCCGCGCGTGACGCTGTAGCTGGGGCCTTCGCCGCCGGCGAGATCGAGCGCGTAGCCGATGGCGATGACGTCCTGCCCGACCTGCACGTCGGCGAGGCTGGCGAGCTTGAGGGCGGTGTACTTGCGGGCCGCATCGAGCTTGACGACGGCGAGGTCGGAACGCGCATCCGTGCCGATGACTTTGCCGGTGGTGTCGGTGCCATCGCTGAGGCGAACCTGCACCGAAGTAGCAGCGCGGCCGCTCGACGTGGAAACGACGTGGTTGTTCGTGATGAGGTAGCCATCTTCGCTGACGATGAAGCCGGAGCCGACGCCACCGCTGGTTTCGATGCGGACGACGGCGGGTTCGGCGAGCCGCACGAGGTCGGCGGCGGACATCTCCTTGCCGGCCTGGATGGCGATGGTGGTGCCGGTGGCCTGCGCGCCGGAGGCGGACGCCGTCGCGGGAGCGGAAGTGGTGATGGCATCGGTGGCGCCGGGCGCGGAACCGCTGGCGACACGCGTGGGGGAATCGGAGCAGGCGACGCCGGCCAGCAGCGCAACGCCCGCGACCGAGGTGCCGAAGATGGAATACAAGCGCTTCATGGGCGTTGTCTCCGTTCGAGGGGTGACTCTCAGTGTCGGCTGGATGCGGACAACCGGCTGTAAACCGGGGAATCGCGAGGTAAAGGGGCCGGGGGCGGCCATCGGCGCGGTGTATCATCCGGCTCTGAGCCTCCTATGGGTTGGAACACGCATCCAGCAGCCGCCGACGTCCGTACCCTTAGAGGAGCGGCCGTGCCCCTCGCGGCCGGCGCGGCAGCCCGCACCGAGTGGACCGACGAGGCTCTCATGCACGCCATCGCAGCTCGCGACGAAATCGCCTTCGGCGTCCTCTACGATCGTTACGTCGACCTGGTGTATTCGGCATCGTTGCGCGTGCTGGGGGATCCGCAGCTGGCCGAGGATGCTACGCAGGACATCTTCGTTCGCCTCTGGCGGCGCCCCGAAAGCTTCATCCCGGACCGGGGGCGATTCCTGAGCTGGCTCATGAGCGTGGTTCGCAACCGCGCCGTGGACGAACTCCGCGCTCGCGGCCGGCGCCAGCGCCGGGAGGCCACCGTCACCACGAGCGAGGGCGAAGACGACCAGGTTTCGCTCATCCCCTCGGGCGAGGGCGACGACCCTATCCTCGCGGCGCAACTGCACGAGGAGCAGGTGCTCGTGCGGAAGGCCCTCGCCGAGTTGCCGGCCGAGCAGCGCATGGCGCTTGAGCTCGCCTACTTTGGGGGCCTCACCCAACAGCAGATCGCCGTGGCGCTGCACGAGCCGCTGGGCACGGTGAAGACGCGTATCCGCCTGGGCATGCTCAAGCTGCGCCGGTCGCTCGGCGGGCAGGTGCGGGACTAGGCCGTGACGCCGGAACACATCAGCCACGAGCAGGCGGACGAGTTCGCCATCGGTGCGATGGCCCCTGACGTCCGGACCTATGTCGCCTTCCACATCGACAGCTGTGCCAGTTGCGCCGAGATCGTGCGCGAAAGCGAGGAGGCGGCGGCGGCCCTGCTGCTCGCTGTCCCCCGCCGGCAACCGCCCGGGCGCCTTCGGGAGAACGTGCTTCGTTCCGCGGGCATCCGGAAGGCGGGCCCAATCGGGCGGATTGTGCAGGTGGCGACGGCGTCGGCGGGCGTGGCGGCCGTGATCGTGGCCATCGCCTCCTTCACCGGCATGGTGTCCGTTCGCGACCAGATGAACGGCCTCCGCGAGGAGAACGGCCGCCTGCAGACACAGATCGACGATGCCCTTTCACAGAAGGTGGAGATCCTCGCGCTCACGCGGGAGGTGCAGGAGCAGGAGCAGCTCACGAACGACCTCAAGACCGCCTCCCGCGGGGACCGCGACCTGATCCTGGCGCTTTCGAGCCCGAACGCGAGCGTGGCGGAGGTGATCACCGTCGACCCCAACCAGGTCGCGATCGGACGCCTGGTGTGGGATGCGGAACAGAAGAAGGTGTGGTTCATCGCCGCGCACCTGCCGCAGCGCCCGAACGGCGAGACCTACCAGATCTGGGTGAACTCGGGCGGACGCTACGTCAGCCTGGGCACGTTCAACACGGATGTCAGCGGCTTCGCGCGGTACGAGACGTTCGTGCCGCAGGGGCTCGCCTCGTACGAAAGCGCGGTGGTCACCATCGAGCATGCCAACGGCGCGCTGGAACGTTCGGGCCCGAGCGTGTTCGTCAGCGACCTCTCACGACTGCGCCGGTAGGCATCCGTACTTCCAGCGACTCGCGCAGGCGGGCGAGCGCGCGCGCCTGGCGTCCCTTCACCCCATCGATGCTCGTCTTGAGCACGGCCGCGGTCTCTTCGAGCGAGAGACCGTGGATGAAGCGCAGGGCGACCACCTCGGCCTGGTTCGCGGGGAGCGCGCGCACGGCCGCCGCGAGGTCGGCGAGTTCGGGCGAGAGGCCCGCCTCATCGTGGGCGCCATCGAAAAGCTCGAGGCGGAGGGCCGGGGGCTTGCGGAAGATCAGTGTGCGGCGCCGGTTCACGACGTTGCGGGCGATGCCAAACAGCCAGGCGCGCGCCGGGAGGCCATGGTCTTCGAGCGATCCGGCGCTCTTCCATGCTTCCTCGAACACCTGCGAGGCGGCATCCTCGGCGTCCGTCGCGTCGCCAAGGCGTGCGAGCGCGTACCGGTAGATGGCCGGCATCTCGCGGGCGAAAAGCTCCGACCAGCTGGAGTCGTCCTTGCGCCGAAGCCGCGCGATTTCGACTTCGTTGTCGATGGCGTCGAAGGCGACGGGCCGGCCGGCGGCGGCGAGCAGCAGGCGGCCCAGGCCGTCACGCAATCCGAGGACAGCGGCCGTCACGATGTCTCTCCGTCGTCGCTCTTGTCGTCACTTTTGTCGTCGCTCTTGTCGTCGTTCTTGTCGTCGTTTTTGTCGTCGTCGCTCGAATCGTCCTTCGCGTCGTCGCTCGAATCCTTGCTCTTATCCTTGCCGTCGTCTTCTTTGTCGTCGCTCTGGTCCGCCGGCGTGGCCGTGGCGGTTGAGGCGGCCGAAGGGCTCGGGCTTGCCGCTGGTGTGGCCGTGACCGGGGTCGGGTTCGTGGCCGCCGGGTTGTGGCGGGGGTCGAGGTTCTGGACGGCGCTCACGCCGACCTGGGTGACATCGCGAACGATGGCCACGGGGTCGCCGCCGGCCGCGGCAGTCCCGCCGCCACCGACGGTCGCGAGCGTAATCGCACCGGCGGCGAGACGTTCGGCGAACGCGCGAGGCCGTGGGCCCACGCCCAGCCAGCCAAGCAGCCAGGCCCCGAACCCCGCTCCTTCACCGCCGCGCGTCCGTGCAAAACCGGCGGCGATGCGGGCACCCGCTTCGCCATCGGGGCCGCGTGGGGCTAGCTGCCGAAGGTCCGCCGCGATGCGTGCGAGCGGGAGCACGGCGACAGCGTCGGCGCCGCGCGTGCGTCCTTCGAACAGCCCCTGGAGGGCATCGGGGTCGATTCGCTCAGCCAGCGTTCACCCCTCCCGCGGCGCGCGCCGGGCGCCGCGACGGGCGGACATACACCGCCCGCACGACCGTCGCCGTGACCAGCGACAGCGTCGTCGCCAGGTACAGCGCACGGCCCCACCCCAGCTCGGCGCTGGAGCCCATCTGCATCCCATGCCATGCCGCTCCGAGGAAGGCCATCACTGAGAGGTAGTGGACCATCCGCCAGACCCGCATGCCAATGGCCGAACGGACCCAGAAGCTGAGCGTCACCAGGGCCGTCAGATACAGCGAAACCACGCCGAGACCCGTGAGGGCCCGCTCATGCGGCGCCGCGAAGGGTACGAAGAGGTCGGCGAGCGAATAGCCGACGTACTTGTCGAGCAGCAGCACCAGCGCGTGGCCGATGCCGAACCCGAGACCGATGAGGCCGGCCGTCTGGTGGATGGCGAGCAACCGGGCGCGGGCGACGAGGCCATCGAACCATGCCGAGGACATCAGCAGGCCGCCCGCCAGCGACACCCACAGACAGAGGTAGGCCGCGAACCCCGCCGCGCGGGAGACGTACCAGGCGGAGTGCCCGCCCGCGAACGTGACCGCCCCGCCCACCACGATGATGGCCAGGTCGATCGCGAGCAGGGTGCCGAAAAACACCCGGTTACTCATCACGAACTCCGCGAACGGCGCGCGCTGGTGGCGCGCTGGACGGGCGCGGGGGCGACGGTGGCGGGGGCGGCGACCGCGTTCGCGGGGCCACTCTGCACGGCGGGGGCCGGAACCAGTGGGGCCGGACCGGCCCCCGCCGTGGGCTCAGGAGCACCCTGGAGCGCGACCGCTCCCCAGAGCGCGACAAAGGCAACGACAGCCCCGGCCGCCGTCAGCAGGCGGGTGACGGGGAAGCGGAGGCCGCCCTTCTTCTTCGCGCTAGTCATCGTCGTCATCGTCGTGGTCATCGTCGTCGTGGTCGTCGTCGTCATGGTCGTCGTGTTCCCGGCGTTCGCGGTCCTCGCGGGATTCGCGGGTGCTGCGGGCCGGGCTGGCGGCGAGGTCGGCCGGGGCGGCGCCCGTCCCGGCGACCGTCAACGTGGTCCCGGATGTCGCGGCGAGGGCGGGGTCGAGAAGGCCGTTACGCTCGGCCCACTCGCGTTCTTCGTGGTCGTCGTCGTCGTCGCTGTTCCAGCTGATGCCGGACGTGAGCGCGAACGCGCCGACGGTCGCCAGGGCGAGGCTGGTCGCGGCGGCAGCGGTCACGACGGATGCGATGCGATTCACGCGAATCTCCTTGGGTTGGTTCTGGCGAGCACATGCACGCCCGGGGGCCAAAGGAGTCGCGAGGGAAACAGAACTTTACCGGGAAATCCGCACCCGCCCTTTGGCATCGAGCGCGAGGATGGGCACGCCCGCCGCGAGCGCGCGTTCGGCGGCCGCATCGCCGCCGATGAGCACGGCCTTGGCCCAGCACTCGGCGCGCCACGTCTCGGGCGCCCACGCCGACACCTGCACGAACGGCGACTCGGCGGGCAGGCCGGTGCGAGGGTCGATGAGGTGGTGCGCGCGGCCGCCGCTGCTCGTGCGCCAGGCACGCTTGAGGGTGGTCGAAGTCGCGAGCGCCCCGGCAACTTCGCCCTCCCAGGCGGACTGGCCATCCAACCCGTCGATTCCCACCAGCCAGCCGTCGTGAGCGCTCTCCTCGGTGCCGACGGCGTGCAGGTCACCGCCGGCGTTCACGAGCGCGGCCACGCCGGCGTTCGCAGCCATCCCGGCGGCGAGGTCGACACTCCAGCCCTTCACGATCCCGCCGAGGTCAAGTTCGCCCGCCAGCAGCCGGACAGTCGTGCCTTCAATGGCGATGGCGTCGCGCGGCGAAGGTACCGCCATCGCCCGTGGGTCCCCGCCCGCCACGTTCGCGAAGGTGACCCCGTAGCCCGCCTGCCGCAGCGCGGGGAGCACCAGCGGGTGAAAGAGTCCACCGGTGAAGGCGAACGCTTCGAGCGCGAGGGCACAGGCGTGGGCGAAGAACGGGTCGTCGATGGCTTCGCCGCGGTTCAAGCGGGAGAGCAGGCTGCCGGGCTGGAAGCGGGAGAATCGCTCCTCCTGCTGTTCGAACAGGACGTGGATGCCCGCGAACAGCCCGAACGGCGGGAATGGGCCCGGCGCCTCGACGATCACATCGATGCCGGTATCCATGGCGCGGAAGCTATCGCTGTGTTGCACTCGCGCGTCACCTCGGGGCGGCGTAGGTTCCCACCCTATGACAGCGGCGGACCAGCGGCCACGGCTCTTCCTCCTCATCAACCCCATGTCCGGCGGCGGGCGGACGAAGCAGCGCGCGGGAGCACTGGAAGCGGCCGTGCGGCGCGCGGGATTCGAGCCCGAAGTCGCGCTCACCGGGCACCCGTGGCATGGCTACGCGCTCACGAAGGCCGCCATCGATGCGGGTCACGACACGATCGTCGCCTGCGGCGGTGACGGCACCCTGTACGAAGCCGCGAACGCCATCCTCGACCTTGGAGCGGGCGAGCGCGTGCGGCTGGGGACGATTCCCACAGGCACCGGCAAGGACGTGGCCAAGTGCCTGGGCATCGGTGCACCCGCCGCCGCGTTGAGCGCGCTCAAGGAGGGGCTCGAACGCCGCATCGACGCCGGACGGATCGACCTCGCCGACGAACACGGGCACCCGCGGGTGCGGCACTTCCTGCTGGAGGCTTCCGCTGGCTGGGTCCCGGAAATCTCCCGCTCCGTGCCGCGCTGGCTCAAGCGCGCGGGGGATACGGCTCCCTACTTGATCATGACGGGCGTGAAGATGCTCGGCCCGATGACGCGCCACTTCGACCTGGCCATCGACGGGGAGGATCTCTCGGCCGAGTACAACTCGGTCAGCGTGCACAACATGGAACTCTGGGGCGGCGACCTTACGGTGGCGCCGGGCGCGCTCCCGGACGACGCCCCGCTCGATGTCATCCGCTGGGGCAACCTCGGGCGGCGCGCCGTGCTCGCCGCCGTGGACGGGCAGCGCAAGGGTGGTACGCACCTGGAAATGGAGGGCATCGACCACCACCGCGCGGCGATGGTGACGATGTCGGCGTCGCGCAAGTCCACGGTCGACCTCGACGGCGAATCCGGGGGCTACTTGCCGGCGACGGTGAGTGTCGTGCCGGGGGCGCTGCGGTTCATCGCACCGCCACCGGCGGGGTAGACGGCGCCGCGCGGCTTTCCGCTACGCTGGTCCCATGCAATTCCTGATCGATGGCTTTCGCCACAGCGGCTGGGCGAACGGCGCGCTCCTCGCGGCCTGCATCGAAGCCGGTCCCGCGCGCATCGCGGCCGCATCGGAGGGCATGTACCTCCCGCTCGACACCATCCTTCGGCATGCCGTGAAGGTGGAAGCGGTGTACCTGCGGCTGCTCGGCGGCGAGGCCGGCATCGACCACGACCCGGAGACCGCGGACCTCAGCGCGCTCGTGGAACTGCAGGCGGCGGTCGCGGCGGGCTATGGCGCGCTTATCGCCGGCCTGCCCGAGGGCGGCTTCGAACGGCCCGTGCGCATCCCCTGGTTCGATGCCGGGATCTCGGCCGGCGACGCGCTCCTGCAGGTGCTCACGCATTCGGCCGAGCACCGGGCGGATGTCGCATACGCGCTGACTCGCGCGGGCATCGAAACGCCGCACATGGATTACGTCGTGTGGGCAGTCAACGAACGCGGAAACCGCGCGTAAACGAGGGAGTGCACGACCGCTACGATGACGACGCCATGCCACCTCTCCGCGCGAATCGACCCCGGGCGGCCGCCCTCGCCATGGCGGTGTGCCTGGCGCTCGTGCTGGCGGCCGGCGTGCTCTCGGGCTGTTCGGGCAACAACCGCAGCGGGGCGGCGCGCGACGTGACCGACCCTGGAGCGAACGCCACGACACCGGCGGAGCGAAAATCGTGGGCGGGCAAGGAACCTGCGCCCGAGTTTCGCAACGGGCTCACCTGGTTCAACGTCGAGCGGCCGCTCACCTTCTCCGACCTGCGGGGCAAGGTGGTCCTGCTCGACTTCTGGACGCTCGGCTGCATCAACTGCCAGCACATCGTGCCCGACCTGAAGCACCTCGAAGCCGAGTTCGGCGACCGGCTGGCCGTGATTGGCGTGCACTCCGGCAAGTACGCCACCGAGCACGACGACGAGAGCGTGCGCGAGGCGATTCGCAGGCTCGGGCTCGAACACGCGGTGGTGAACGACCCGGACTTCGCCATCTGGGATGACTACGGCGCGAACGCGTGGCCGACGCTCGTCGTCATCGACCCCCTTGGGCGTGTGGTGGGCAAGCATTCGGGCGAGGGCGTGTACGCGCTCTTCCAGCCGATCATCGCGGCCATGGTCACGGAGTTCGAAGACAAGCTCGATCCGCGCCCGCTGCCCCTTCGCGCCGACGCCACGGCGGCATCGAGCGTGCTTTCATATCCCGGCAAGGTGCTGGCCGACGAGGGCTCGAACCGCCTCTACATCGCCGACTCCGGGCATAACCGCATCCTCGTCGCGACGCTCGACGGGCGGCTCGAACGCGCCATCGGGACGGGCAAGGAAGGTTTCGCGGACGGCGCCGCGGGCGAAGCGCGCTTCCGGCAGCCCCAGGGCCTCGGGCTCAGCGCCGACGGCCGCACGCTCTACGTCGCGGACACGCGCAACCACGCCGTCCGCGCCATCGACCTGGGCACATTCGAGGTCACAACGATCGCGGGGACGGGGGTGCAGGCCGGCCGCTTCCCGCGGGCCGGAGACCTCGCGACGAAGACGCCGCTGGCCTCGCCCTGGGACGTCGTGGAGGCGAACGGCTCGCTCTATATCACGATGGCGGGGCTGCACCAGGTCTGGGCGCTGGACCTCGCGAAGGGGACGCTCGCCGTGTTCGCGGGGACGAGCCGCGAGGGCCTCAACGACGGTGACCGGCTGCGCGGCGCGACGCTCGCCCAGCCCTCCGGCATCACCGCCGCCGCCGGCTGGCTGTACTGGGTCGACCCGGAGGCGAGCGCGCTCCGCCGGGTGGCACTCACGGGGAGCGGCGAAGTCGAGACGATCGTCGGCAAGGGGTTGTTCGACTACGGCGCCGACGACGGCCGTGGGCGCGCGGCCATGTTCCAGCATGCGCAGGGCGTCGCCGTCGCGAACGGCACCCTGTATATCGGGGACACCTACAACCACCGCGTGCGCGCCGTCGATGCGGCCAGCTTCGCCGTGACCACGCTGGCCGGGTCGAGCCGCGGATGGTCGGACGGGACGGGCACGGATGCGCGCTTCGATGAGCCCGCGGGGCTGAGCGTGGCCGCCGGAAAGCTCTTCATCGCCGATACGAACAACGACCTCGTGCGCACCTACGAACTGGCGACCGGGCGGGTGGCGACGGTCACGCTTTCGAACCTGCAGGTGGCCAACGCGGGCTCTCCGGGGCGCCGCGTCGAGGCCACGCTGCCCGCGGTCACGGTCGCGCCGGGGCCGGGCACGCTGAAGCTGACAATCGCCTCGCCATCGGCGTATCACCTAAACAGCCAGGCGCCCTCGACGCTCGCGCTCGCGACTTCGAACGCGGCCGTGGCGACGCCCGGCGACCGCGAGGTTTCGTGGCGTTCGGACGAAGCGACGGTGACGCTGCCCATCCCCGCCGACTTCGCTCCCGGGAGCGCGACGCTGACGGCGACGGCATCGGTGTACTACTGCCGGACGGGCGAGGAGTCGCTCTGCTTCATCCTGAACGCGAACCTGGTGCTGCCCATCATCGTCGACCCGGCGGCGACCGCCTCGGAGGCGCGCTTCGACTATGTGCTGCCGGGCGGGAGTTGAGAGGCCGTTCGCGGCTTGACACCGCAGGAGCGGCGCACGAATGATGCTGGCACTTCAGTACGCGAGGTGACGCAATGGCCGTCCGGGGATACGTGCTCATCGAGACCGATGTCGGCAAGGCCAAGGCCGTGAGCGCGGCCATCGGCGAATTCACCTACCCGGGCGCGCGCGTGGCCGTCGTCGATACCGTCACGGGCCCGTACGACGTCATCGTCCAGCTCGAAGCCGACGACCTCGACCGGCTCGGGAACGCGATCACCGAGGCGGTCCAGAAGGTGTCCGGCGTGCAGCGCACGACCACGTGCCTGGCGGTCCGGCTGGCGTAGAGGTTTCGCGGGCCGGGCCCTCGGTTGCCCCGGCCCGCACCAACCGCCGCGCGCGCGCTGCCCCGCGGCGGTACGATGGCGTCCCAAACCCGACCACGGACGCCGCATGACTCAGCCATCCGATTCGATGATCAGCGTCGAGGAAGCGCGCGAGCGCATCCTGGCCTTCTTCGCCCGGCTCGAACCCGAACGGCGGCCGGTGCTGGATGCGCTCGGGCAGGTCCTGGCCGAGGACGTGGTCGCGCCGTTCGATATCCCGCCTCTCGATAACACGGCGATGGATGGCTACGCCGTGCGCGCCGCGGACACCACCGGCGCCGGCGAGGACACACCGCGCGAATTGCGTGTGATCGCGGAGCTTGCCGCCGGCGCGGTGCCAGACATGACCGTGGGCCCGGGCGAGGCCGTGCGCATCATGACGGGAGCGCCCATGCCCGCGGGCGCGGACGCGGTCGTGCCCTTCGAGGAGACCGATGAACCGCTGCGGGGAGTGAACGAACGACCGCGAAAGGGCGGCACGGTGCGCGTGCTGAAGGCCGCCGGCGTCGCCGCGAATATCCGCTTCCGGGGCGAGGATGTCCGCGCCGGGAGGGTCGTCATCCCCGCCGGGCGGGTGCTGCGTCCCTCGGAGGTGGGTGTCCTCGCGAGCCTCGGGATGAGCGAAGCGAGCGTGTACCGGCGGCCGGTGGTCGCGATTCTCTCCACGGGCGACGAGGTCACCGAACCCGGGCGACCGCTGCAGCCGGGGCACATCTACGACGCGAACGGGTACAGCGTGGCCGCGCTCGTGCGGAAGTACGGGGGCGTTCCGCGGCTCCTCGGCATCGCGCGGGACACCGTCGAAGACCTCACCGCGCGCATCCGCGAGGGCCTCGACGCCGACATGATCATCACGAGCGCGGGCGTCTCGCGCGGCGATTTCGACGTGGTGAAGGACGTGCTCGCGCGGGAGGGTTCGATCGACTTCTGGACGGTGCGGATGAAGCCGGGCAAGCCGCTCGCCTTCGGCGCCTTCGCCGCGCCCGGCGGACGCCGCGTCCCGCACCTGGGCCTCCCCGGAAACCCCGTGAGCTCCATGGTCTCGTTCGAACTCTTCGGGCGGGCGGCGATCTTCACCATGCTCGGGCGCGGTGACTGGGAACGGCCCGTCATCCGCGCGATCACCCGCGACGAGGTGCGAAATGTCGACGGCCGCCGCTTCTTCGCGCGCTGCATCGTGACGCGGGGCGAAGACGGACGCTGGTACGCGGACCTCACCGGGCCGCAGGGTAGCGGCATCCTCACGAGCATGAGCGCCGCGAACGGCCTCACGATCATCCCCGAAGACGTGCCGGTGGCCCACCCGGGCGACGAGATCGACGTGATGATGCTCGACTGGGAGCACGCCCCATAGAAGGCGACCCGGAGGTTATTGGCGCGCTCCCGGCCGAACCCCCGGCCGCGGCGCCGCCGAACGATCTCCCCCGCTGGCGACGGCTCGCGCTGGCTCTCGTCCGCGTCGCCTGGATCGCGGCGTGGGCGGGAGTGGTGTGCATGGCCGCGTTTCAGGCGGCGCGCATCGTCATCCCGGACCGGTGGTTCTTCCTGGCGGTGGTCAACGCCTACACCTGGTGGGTCTACCTGCCGGCGTATCCCGTGGCGATGGGTGCATGGGCGTTCCGGCGCTGGGCTCTCGCCGCCGTCGCGGTGACGGTCGCGGCGGTGCACGCAGGGTGGGTGCTGCCGGAATACACGGCGGGGACATCGCTGCCCGCCGGCGCCGGGGAAGCGCCCCGCCTGCGCGTGATGAGCGCGAACTTGTTCATCGACAACGCGGACTTCGGCGCCATCGCCCGGGAAGTCGTGGCGGAGCAGCCGGACGTGCTCGTGGTGCAGGAGTTCACGCCGCGGGCGCTGGAGGCGTTCGAGCGCGAGGGTATACTCCGGGGCTGGCCGTATCACGTGGGCGATCCAGGGCGGGGACCTTACGGCACGGCCATCTACTCGCGTTTCCCGATCGTGGCGGGCGGCACCTGGTCGGCGGGCGGCGTGCCGATGACGCGCGCCACCATCGATGTGAACGGCCGCGATGTGCGGATCTACAACATCCACCCGGTTTCACCTTCGAACGCACACCAGTTCGGCCACTGGAACGACAGTTACCGCGGGATCATCGAGGCGCTTCGCACCGAGGACACGCGTTCGCTCATCGTCGCGGGCGATTACAACGCAACGCACTTCCATCGTTGGTATCAGCGGGTGCGGGACTTCGGACTGGAATCAGCGCACGCGGCGTGCGAGCGGGGGAACGCGGCGACGTGGCCGAACGGCCTCCGCAAGGCCCCTCCTATCCGCATCGATCACGTGCTCGCAGCGCCTGCATTCGCCTGCCTGGAGGTGCGCGAAGGACGTGGCGAGGGAAGCGACCACAAGCCGGTGATCGTTGATTACGCCGTCATGCCGCCGAAGTAACTACATCGCGCGGAGCACGCGAATGCGGTCGTCGATGTCCGGATGCGTCGAGAAGAGGTTATTCAGGAAGCTTGAGTGCTCCTTGAGCGGGTTCGAGATGTAGAGATGGGCCGTGGCCTTGTTCGCCGCCTCCAGGGGCTCCGGGTCGGCGCTGATCTTTTCGAGAGCGCGGGCGAGGGCATCGGGATTTCGGCACAGGAGCGCGCCGCTGGCATCGGCGAGGTATTCGCGGCGCCGGCTGACGGCGAAGCGGATGACCTGCGCGATGATGGGCGCGAGGAGGGCGCCGAGCAGCGCGATCGCGAGGAGGGCGAGTTGCACGCCCCCGCCGCCCTTGTCGCGGTTGGAGCGGCGTCCGCCGGCGCCCATCATCGTGAAGCGCAGGGTGAGGTCCGAGATCAGAACAACGACGCCGACAAGCACGGTGATGATGGTCATCACACGGATGTCGTAGTTGCCGATGTGCGAGAGTTCATGCGCGAGGACGCCCTCAAGCTCGATCGGCTCCAGCTTGTCGAGCAGGCCACGCGTGACGACGACGTGCGAATGTTGCGGGTCGCGGCCGGTGGCGAAGGCGTTCGGGGCGGAGTCCTCGAGCACCCAGGTCTTCGGCATGGGGAGCCCGGCGCCGATGCAGAGGTTCTCCACGCGCCGGACGAACTCCCACTCCTCCTCCTTGCCGACTTCGTGCGCTCCGGAGATGGAGAGCACCACGGCGGTCGAGGCGAAGTAGCTGAAGAGGGCATAGAAGATGATGGCAATGCCGGCGATGCCAATCGCGCCGACCGGCAGCCCGAATCCGAGCACGACGGCGGTGACCAGGCCGGACAGCAACAACACGAAGGCTGCAAGCAGGACCCAGGTCTCGCGCTTGTTGGCGGCGATGCGGTCGTAGACCACGATCGAACTGGTGCGCCCTGCCATCAGGCGCACCAGCCGTTATCGCGCATTCCCGCCGCTCTCACGGGAATCAGTTCGTGCTGCTGTTCGAGAAGCTGACGTGTACGTCCGCGCGTGATTCTTCCTCGGCTTCGTAGAACTCCTCGGGGCCGAAGTTGAACATGCCGGCGATGATGGCGGTGGGGAAGGTGAGCCGCTTTTCGTTGTAGTTGCCGACGTTGGTGTTATAGAACTGGCGCGAGTACGCGATCTTGTCCTCGGTATCGGTCAGTTCGCGCTGCAGTTCGCGGAAGTTCTCGTTCGCCTTCAGGTCCGGGTAGGCTTCGGCCACGGCGAAGAGCGAACGGAGCGAGGCCTGCAGCATGTTGTCGGCCTGGGCGGCTTCTTTCGGGCCGCTGGCGCGATCGAGCATGGCGCGGGCGCGGGTCACGTTTTCGAGCGTTTCCTTTTCGTGCGCGGCGTAGCCCTTGACGGTTTCGACGAGGTTGGGGATGAGGCTGGAACGGCGCTTCAGCTGGACATCGATGCCGGACCACGCCTCCTTCACGCGAATGCGCGCGCGAACGAGGCCGTTGTACATCCCGATCACCCAGAAGATGACGATGAGGAGGACAACAACGATGATGCCGACCACAATCAGGGTAGTCATGCGTGCTCCCGGAACGGACTTCGCGGGATCCTAACACAGCGCGGGAAGCGCCATCGTGGGATGGATCGCTCATTCCGGCCGCCGGTTGGCCCTACTTTGCGGGCCTCACCGGCCCGCCCATCGTTCCCGGCGGATGGCCCACGGAGGGGTTCGTGATCGGTCTGCTCGAAATCCGGCGGCGCAAGATGCAGTTCGCGCTGATCGCGCTCATCGTCACCCTCATTTCGTACCTGGTGCTGATGATCAACGGCCTCGGCGTGGGCCTGAACGTGCTCGCCGGGAGTGCGCTCCAGAACTTCGACGCCGACGCCATCGCGTATTCCGATGGGGCGAGCGTGAGCGTCATCCGTTCGGAGCTTTCGCAGGCGACGGTGGACGCCATCGGCAAGACACCGGGCGTGACCGATTCCGCACCCATCGGTTATGTCTCGGCAAACTACCGGCGAGCAGACGGTAAGGTGAACTCGGCTGCCTTCCTGGGCTATGACCCCGGTACCATTGGCGAGCCGAAAGTGACCGAAGGGCGGGCGCTCACAGCCGAGGACGCGGGCGGGTTGCTCGCGGACAAATCGTTCCTCAAGGCGACCGGCCTCGATGTCGGGGACGAGGTCGAGATCACCTTCCGGCTCGAACGCCGGGCGTTTACCATCGTGGGCGAAATCGACGAAGGCGCGTTCTTCTTCCAGCCCGCGGTCTACGTGCTGCGCTCGACATGGGACACGCTGCGGTATGGCGCGCGCGGCGATGAAACGCCCGCCGCGAGCATCGTGCTCCTCAAGGGAAAGGGGCTCCCGGGGAAGACGGGCGCCGGGTTCGAGGTGGTGAACAAGCGCACGGCATTCGCCAACATCGAGGGCGTGTCGGGCCAGCAATCGACGGTGACGTCGCTGCGGGTATTCGGGTACATCATCGGGGCGCTCGTAATCGGCGTGTTCTTCTACGTGCTGACGCTGCAAAAGATCCCGCAGATCGGTGTGCTGAAGGCGATCGGGGCATCGAACTTCTTCGTGTTCCGGCAGATCCTGCTGCAGGTGGTGGGCATCTCGGCCGTCGGGCTGGCGATCTCGGTGCCACTGGCGATGGTCTCGGACGCTGCCCTTCGCCGCCTCCCCGACGCCGTGCCGATCGCGTTCACCACGGGCACCTTCGTGACGACGAGCGCACTCCTGCTGCTGATGGCGATCGTGGGGACAGCGTTCTCCGGGCGGCAGGTGGTCAAGGTCGACCCTATCATCGCGCTCGGCCAGCAGCAGTAGGGGGCGGCAATGGCGACAACGCTGGCGGTCCAGGACCTCGAGAAGACCTACGGCAGCGGCGAAGACGCGGTGCGCGCGGTGCGCCATGTGAGCTTCGAAACCGCGCCGGGCGAATTCGTCGCGCTCGTCGGGCCCAGCGGCTCGGGGAAGACGACGCTGCTGGCGATGATTGGCGGGCTGCTGGCGCCGACGGGCGGACGCATCGTCGTCAACGGGAGCGAAGTGGGCGGCGCGGCGAAGCGCGACCTCGCGAAGTATCGCCGCGAAATGGTCGGCTTCGTCTTCCAGGCGAACAACCTCCTGCCGTTCCTCACGGCGCGCGAGAACCTGCTCGTGCCCGCCGCACTGGGGTCGCTGGACAAGCGGGACGCGAACGCCCGCGCCGGCCGTCTGCTCGAGGAACTGGGCCTTGAGAAGCGGCGGAACGCGCTTGCGACGCAGCTTTCCGGGGGCGAACGCCAGCGGGTGGCCATCGCGCGGGCGCTCATGAACGACCCGAGGCTGGTGCTCGTGGATGAGCCGACGGCGAGCCTGGACTCGGCGCGGGGGCGCCAGGTGGTGGAGTCGCTGATCCGCGAGGTCCGGGCGCGGGACGTGCTCGGCATCATGGTCACGCACGATATGGCGATGGCCGAGCTCGCGGACCGCGTGCTGGAGATGCACGACGGCGAAATCCGTGAGCACCGCGCGGGGAAGCTCGCGACCTGAGCGCCGGGCGGGACACCGGGGAATAGACTGGCGGCCCTTTCGAAGGGCTCGCCCGCGGCCGATGCTGCCTCTGTGACCGCCTCCCGACACCTGCTTCGCTACGAACGCCGGGGATTCGACCTCACGGCGGTGGTGGTGTTCGGCGCGCTGCTCTGGGCCGTGCCGTTCGCCGTTTCGTTCGCCGTCGAGCCCCTGCGCGATGACCATCGCGGCTTCTTCGAATCCGTCATGGCCGTGACCGTGGCGGCGGCGTGTACCGCACTCATCGTGCGGTACCTGGTGGGGCACCCGGGGACCTCGCCGGCCCGGTGCGCGGCCATCGGGCTGGCGTGGGCGGCGATGAGCATCGTGTTCGACCTGCCGCTCATGCTCTCCGAGCCGGTGAACATGAGCCTCGGCGAGTACATGGCGGACATCGGCCTGACGTACGCCATGTACCCGCTGATCGCGCTCGGCGCGGGCGTGCTCGCCGCCCGCGCAAGGTAACCGGCCCTACGGCTCGATCACGAACCGCCCGCTGTCGCTGCGCCCGAACACGTCCGGGAAGTACGAATCCTGCACGTGCGCGGGTGCGATGAAGTAGTCGCCGGGCGCCGTCGCGCGGGCGTAGTAGATGTATTCGTACACGCCCTTTTCGAGCCGCGTGGCGCGGAGCGTGACGCGGTCGTCGCGGGTGTCGACCTGCTGCCAGGGGTTGTAGTACCAGCCGAACCATGGTGCCCAGTACGACAGCTCCTTCGGCCGGGTGGCCGCGCGGTCGTTGTTGAGCTGGGCGATGAGCTTCGGGTCGGTGGTCTTGAGCTGCGGGTCGATGGGCTCAAGGCCGGCGGGCAGGAAGTCCTCGGCGACCACATAGGTGTGGTCCTCGGGGAGCATGACCGTGACCTTGACGCGGACGGTGTCGCCGAGCTTCACCTTCGTCACCGGCTTGCCATCGCCGTCGAGCAAGGAGTACTCGTGCGAGATGGCGAAGCCGCGGTTCACCGCTTCGACGCCCTTCGCGGGGGTCATGTAGCGGAGGGCGAGGGTGTAGTAGAGCCGCCCGTACTGTGTCGCTTCGCGCGCCAGTTCGAACAGCGTCACCTTCCCGGCGCCGACCTCGGTGAGCGGCACCTGCTTGCTGGTGGCGACAGGCGCCGCCCCGGGCCTGACCTGCCCGCTGAGGATTTCGCGGGCGCCGAGGAGAGCGCGGTAGCTGAAGTCGCCGCGGAGCTCGCCCGTGCCGGCGGCGAATTCGGAGAGCGCGAGGATGGCCTGCGCGCGTTCGACATCGGATTCCCAACCACCCGTGGAGCGGGCGTTCATGAGCCAGCGCACCGTCTCCTCGATGAGCGGGTGCGAGGGATCGACGCGGACGAGGGCGTTGAGCGCGAGCGCGGTCGCGCGGGTGGTGGTCATGTAGGAGCCCTTCGCGCCGGGGTCCTCCCAGTGGTTGCCGTTGGCGCTCGGCAGGACGGCGCCGGCCAGGTCGTTCAGCAGCTGGTTGACCTGCTGGTCGCCTTTCGTGAGGCCGGCCTCTTCGTACGCCATGAGCAGATAGGCGCGGCCCCAGTTCGCAAGCTTCGCGCGGTAGCCGTCCTGGAGAGCGCGCATGGTCGAGAGGTACACCTGCCCGGAACCGCTCCCGGCGGCGATGGCGTAGAGCATGTACGCCTTCTCGCTGGCGTCGGCCGGCTTCGCGACATCGAGGGAGCGCGTGATGTAAGCGCCGACGTAGGACGCGGCACGCCCGACCTGGGCCTCGCTCACGGTGATGCCTTCGCGGTTGGCCTCGCCGAGGGCGAGCAACACCGATGCCGTGACCTGGGGCACGCTTTCGCAGCTGGCGGCCTCGCACCACGCCCAGCCACCGTCCTGGCGCTGGCGGGCGAGCAACCTCGCGACATCGTTGGCGACGGTGCCGAGCCGCGCGGACGCGTCGACGCCCTGCGCTTTCTCGCTCCGCGCGATGCCGATGGTGGCGACGATGCGGCCGGCGATGCGTTCCGAGGGTTCGTGCCAGCGCACCGGGTAGGGCTTGAACCACGCCAGCTCTGAAGCGAGGGAGCCGACGAGCGTGCCCTGGACCGAAACGTCGAGGGTGCCGCCCTTGAGAATGGCGTACGCGGGCAGATAGATGGCTTCGGTCATGGATTCCGTGCCCACAACGCCACCCGTGGCCGTGGTCTCGGGCGTGACATCGAGGGCGATGGGAATCTCCTGAACCACGGCATCGGAGAGACCGCCGCTGCCCTTCGCGCTGAAGGTGAGCTTCGCCGTGCCCTCGGCGACGACCGCGGCGGGCCATTCGAGAACGGCGGACTGCCCGGCGGCGACCTTCGCCTTGCGGGAGAGGTCGCCCTTCACCTCGACGCCCTCGGCCTGGAGGGTGACGGTGACGTCCGAGGACTCCTTCGTGGCATTGCGCACGAGCAGGCGAAGGGTCGCGTTATCACCCACGCGCAGGAAGCGGGGGAGGGCCGGCCGCAGGAGCAGGGGCTGGGTGGAAACGAGTTCGTTCGTGCCCTCTCCGACGAGCGTGTCGCCGCTCACGGCGCGGGCCTGGAAGCGCCACGTCGTCAGGTTGTCGGGCATCTTCACATCGACGGTGAGCGTGCCGTCATCCTTCGTGACGAGCTGTGGCGCCCAGTAGGCGGTGTTCTTGAACTCCTGGCGAAGGCGTTCGTCCTCAAGGCCGCCCCCGCCCTTGCCGCCCTGCCGCGGCTCGGCGATGACGTCGTTCGATCGGTTCACGGAGACGGCGAGCGACGAGGATGTGTTCACGCCGAGTCCACGTTCGAACCAGAAGGCGGCGAGCCCGGTCTGGCTGCGGTCCTCGGCAAGCGAGAGCACGGCCTTGTCGACGACGGCGGCGGAGATCTCGGCCTTCACGCCCTTCCCGGCGCTGTCGGTGACGCGAACCGTGTAGCGGACGGTGTCGCCGGGCTTCGCCTGGTCGCGGTCGGCTTTGACCTCGACGTTCAGGGCACGCGTCGATGTGGACACGGACAGTTCGACGTATCCCAGCTTGTAGCGAGGGATCGGGTCGGCCGTTGTGGGCGGCCGGTAGAGGACGGTCGAGACGAAGACGTTGGGCACGCTCTTCGCGTTGATGGGGATGCTGAGCGTCGTGCTCGTGGCCGGGAAGTCGCGCACCTCCTTCGAGATGATCTTCCCGCGCTCGATGGTGACGAGGCCCTTCGCACCTTCGAACGGGGCCGGCACGAGCACCTGCGCGGTATCGCCGACTTCGTACTTCTCCTTGTCGGCGACGAGCTGAATGATGTCGTCGTTGCTGATGCGCCAGCTGGCCTGGCCGGCGCCGGAGACCCAGAAGTAGGTCGCAGAACGCGCGGTGCGGCCGCGGTCGTCGGTCACTTCGGCGACGAGGCGGATGGTGCCGGCGGTCTTGGGCGTGAAGCTGACGGATGCGAGCCCCTTCGCATCCGTCGTGACGGTGAGGGTCTCAAGCAGCGTGTCCACGGGGTCGCTGCGGTAGCGCCGCGCGCCGTCGGGGGTCGATTCCTTGGTCGTCACCCACTTGCGGTCGTAGACGAGGACGCGCACGGCCTTGTTCGGCACGATGGCGCCGTCGGTGGTGAGGGTCACGACTTCGGCCTTCGATGCCTGGCCGGCGACGCCGATGTAGGCATCCGTCTTCAGGCCGGCGTAGAGCGAAGCCGGGTGCACGGTGACGGTGGTCGCGTTCGCGACGGCCTGCGCGCTCTGGTCGGTGACGGTGGCGGAGATGGTGAACTGCTGTGCGCCCTCCTCGCCCTTCAGGACGGCGGGCACGTTGAAGGCGGCGGCACCGTCGGCGCCGGTGACGGCGGTGCCGGTCGCGCGGACAGGGTCGCGGATGACGGACTGGGGCCCGTACCGCCAGCGCTGGGTCTCGCCGAAGGTGTAGGTCTCGTAGCCCTTCATGCGGACGTACTGGGGCGAGGCGAGGACGGACCATTCCGTCTTCGCCCCGGCGAGTGCCCCGCCGAAGAAGAACGCGGCCGTGGCCTTCGCGTCGATGGTGTCGCCGTTGGCGTAGGAGCCCTTGCCCGTGGAGACCGCGACTTCGAACTCGGGGACGCGGAATTCGGCCACGAGGAACGATGTCCCGGTGACGCCCACGCTGCCCCACTGGGACGAGTTCGCGGGCCACCAGGTGAGGCCGATGCCGTAGTTGCCGATGGCCGCATCCGAAGGCAGCGTGAAGCTCCCGGCGAACGTGCCGAAGTCGTTCAGCGAGACGAGCTGGTCGAGCAGGGACTTGCCGTCGGCACTGGTGATGGTCAGGCGGAGGTCGCTGACGGCGCCGGGGACGGAGTAGCTGGCGTCGTCATCCAGGCGCACGACGCCCTTGAACTGGACCTCTTCGCCGGGCCGGTAGATGGGGCGTTCGGTGT
>JADLBC010000006.1 GCA_020847985.1 Dehalococcoidia bacterium | reverse complement strand
GTGTCACGCCCAGGAGCATCTTCGCCTGTCGTTCGTTCCGGCCGCGCATCGAGACACCTCCCCCTTCGAGAGGCATGATCCTCCATCCAGACCCTTCAGCCGATCCCTTTTTTCAGCACCCTGTTAGTCGATGGCCCAGCGTACGGTCACATCGACGGTCACCGTGCTCGACCCGGTTTCGATGGGCGTGCTCGTGCCAGAGTCGGCCGAGGGTGCGCCCGCGGACCTCGATGCCGGGTACACGGGCGTGGCGCCCTGCGTTTCCGTGATGCTCCGCGGCTTGCCCAGCGTCACGCCGCCCAGTTTCGCGAGTTGTTCGGCCTTCGCCTTCGCATCGGCCATCGCCGCCTGGCGGGCCTGCTCGGCCGCTTTCGCCGTGTCTTCCACGCCGAAGCGCACGCTCTGCAGCCGCGCATCGTTGCCGCCCGCCTTCACCGCATCGTCGATGAGCTTGCTGAAGCCGTCGAGCTTCCTCACCGTCACCGTCACCGTGTTCGTCACGACGTACCCCGTGATCGTGGGCGGCGAACCGTTCTTCGAGTAGTCGTAGCGCGGCTGGATGTTCAGGTTCGATGTCTGAACGTCCTTCGCGTCCACGCCATTCTGCTTCACCGAAGCGATCACCGCGCTCGCCAGCTGCGCCGCCCGTTCGCGCGCCGCTTCCACCGTCGTCGCCGTCACCTGCACTCCGACATCGAAGTAGCCGGTGTCGGGCTGCACGCGCGCCTCGCCGTGCCCCGCGACGGTCACGCCCGCCACTTCCGCGTTGCCGCCGCCTGGTTCAATCCTCACGTTGTCCCCCGAACATCCCGCCAGTGCGAGCGCCAGCATCGCCGCGCCCAGGGTGATCGCCAGCCCGCGCCTCATGTCATCCTCCGTCGCCGAAGCATCATCACCGTTGCCGCCCCGATCGAGAGCAGCGCGGCCACGCCCAACGCCGCCTGCAGCGGCCGCAGCATGCCGCCGCCGTCTTCGTTGTCCGCATTGGCCGCCGGCGCGACCGCGCCACCCGTGACGCCTCCATCCGCCGAATACGCCGCCCCTGCCGTCGTGCGCGGCGTGGCGACGCTTTCGCCGCCGGTCACCGGCGCCACCGGCGTCGCGATGGGTGTCCATGCGAACGGGGTGCCGGCGTCACCGGGGCCGGTCGCCGGCGCACGTGGCGTGGGCGAAGTCACCGCCGCCGCGGTCGCGGTCGCGGTCACGCCCTGCCCCGTCACGCCGCTCGTGGGCGAATACGGCGGCAGCGTCGGATTGAAGGGAGCCATCGTGGGCGGCGCCGTCGCGGATGACCGGCTCGCATCGCTGGTCGCGAACGCGGGCGCCGGCACCGCACCCCCCGCCGATTTCGCCGAGGCATCCTGCGCCGCCGAAAGGTTCGCTGTTTCCGCCGAAGCCGCATCCTCCTCGTTCTTCGAACCACCGCCGAGGGATTGCGCGGCGAACGTCATCGCCAGCGCCAGCACCGAGAACGCGGCCACGCCCTGTGCCAGGCGCAGCGCCACCGGCGTGCGCATCGCCACCGGTTCGGCTTTCGCGGGCGCCGCCACCATCGCGGGCGTCAGCCGGAACGACCGCGGCGGCTCCATCACCGGCAGCCGTGCCGCCGCCCGCCGGATGGCGACCAGCTGTGCCGCCTCGCGCGCTAGGGCCGCGTCGCGCGCCAATTCGGCCTCGAACCGGGCCAGGGGTGCGCCCGCGAGCGCGCCGTCCACGTAGGCGTGGAGCAGGTCGCGCCGGCGGCGGCGGGGCGAAAGCCACGTGCGAATTCCCATCACCCCTCCGGACGCTCCAACCCCTCGAAAAGTTCCGGGCGCGCCAGCATCGCGTGCCGCAGCCGTTCCCGCCCCCGGTGGATCCGCGACTTCACCGTCCCCACGGAACTTTTCGTCAGCTTCGCGACCTCCTCGTAGGCGAACTCGTAGACATCGACCAGGAGCACCGCCTGCCGCTGCTCCAGGGGCAAATCGCGTAGTGCAACTTCGAGCGCGCGGCCAAATTCGTGGTGTTCAACGATGAGATCGGCACCTTCCGAGGGGTCGGGGATCTCAACAGGTGACTCGTGCCTGTCGAAGATAGCTTCGAGGGAGGTGGCGCCATCCTTTCGCCGCCGCCGTCGCAGTTCGTCCTTGCTTTCGTTCGCGGCGATGCGCAGCACCCAGCTGCGGAAGCTGCCGCCCTGGAAGCGGCCGATCGCGCGGTATGCGGAGAGGAACGCCTCCTGGGTCGCGTCCTCGGCCGCCTCGCGATTCCCCAGGAACCGCAGGCAGAGGCTGTAAACGTGACCCTGGTAGCGATCGACGAGCCTGTTGAAGGCATCGAGGTCGCCGCCACGCGCCAGTACGACGAGCTCCTCGTCGCCGGTGGTTGGCTCCTCGCTCATTGCCGCGAGGGTAGGTCAATCCCCTGTAAAAGGCGATAACGGGGAGCCCGAGGGAGGCATGGTAGGCTGATGACTATGGACCAGGACGGCCACCAGGGCCCGGGCGACAGCGAATCGCTCGAGTCCGAGGAAGGCTGGTACTTCGACCTCCCCAATGGGGCCTGGGAGCGCCAGGAAGAGAAGAACCGCGAGTTGAGGGAACGCATTCGCGGCAATATCACCCAGAACGCAGCCCATGAACCCTTCCGTGGCCGCCGCGCACGCCCCGAGGACGAGGCCCGAGGCGGCCTCGCCGGCTGGGCCGCTCGTCACATGGACGACCCCGAGCCCGTCGCACCGGCTCCCGAGCCCGTCGCCGCCGCCCCCCGCGATGACGACGGACCGCTCGCGGCCTGGGCCGGCGACGGCTGGGACGACCCCGAGGCGCCCGCCCTCTGGCAGGACGAGCCCCTCCCGGCCAGCGCCACGGCACCCGAGGACCCCTTCGCCGAGAGCGGCGACGACTTCGGCGACCCCGAGCTCATCAACGCGATGCGCGCCTGGGCGAACCAGCACGATACCCCCGAAGCCAGCGCGGATGTGCCGGCGGCCCAAATCGCCGAACCCGCCGCGGCCACCGAGCCCGAGGACGTCGCGCAGGCGATGCGCGCCTGGGGCACGTCCGCGCCCGAGGCCGCCTCCGCCGAGACCAGTGCGGAAGCCCACGCCCGCCGCGGCGAATACCAGAGCAGCTGGCGCCGCGAAAAGCCCGCGAGCAGCGAGCCATCCCGCTGGCAGGAAGCCTTCGAAGGCGCCCCTCGCGGCGAGGACATGCTCGATAGCATGCGCGCCTGGGCCGAGAACGGCCCCGTCATCCCCACGGACGAGGAACCGGCCCCGCCCGCCGAAATCCCAGCGGAGTTCCTCAAGCCCTTCGACTGGGAACTCGAAGAAGCCGTCACCGATTCCACCTTCCCTCCGCGCGCCGGGGCCGAAGACAGCGTGCCGGCCCCCGAGGAAGCGCCGCCAGTCCCCGAGCCCGTGCTCGCGAACTGGGATACCCCCCCGGCCTCCACGGCCGGCGAAGAACCCACGGCCGAGGAACAGGCCGAGGCGCCCGCCCCCTTCGGGTGGCCGCCCGCCGCCGCGGCCGAGGAACCCATCCCCGCACACGCCGCCATCCCCGGCTTCGATGACGAGGACGAGATCTTCGCCCGCGCCCGGGCCATGGCGGCCGCCGAATCGCACACGAAGCCCGCTCCCGAAAAGAAGGGCGGCTTCATGTCCCGCCTCTTCGGAAAGAAGAAGCCCGCCGAACCCGCCACCGACATCGGCCCCGGCGAGTGGGTCTCCGACGAAGTGCTCAGCGAAACCGACACGCCCGGGTGGTCGATGGCCGGGATGGCCGGCGGCCCGGCGGCCGCCAACACCTTCGATGATTGGGAGCCGGTGACTCCGCCCGCCGCTTCGACCGCGCTCCCCGAACCGGCGGAAGCAGAGGAAGCAGCGGACGAAAACGACTGGGCCGCGAGGGCTCGCGCCACCTGGGCATCGCTCGATGACGCAGTCCCCCCGCTCGCCGCCGTGCCCGCGTTCGAGGCGCCCTCCACCGCGTTCGTCGAACCGCCGGCCCCTGCGTACGAAGCGCCCGAGGAAGACGACTGGGCCGCGAAAGCCCGCGCGACCTGGGCCGCGCTCGATGATGCCGGCACGCCGCCCGCGGCCGTATCCACGGCGGATTCGCTCGCCTGGGAGCCACTTCCCGAACCGGAAAGCGAAAGCGCCGGGGAAAGCTCCGCCCCCGCCGCATTTGCATGGGAATGGCCACGGATCGACGCTGCAATGGAGAGCGATTCC
Source organism: Dehalococcoidia bacterium (assembly GCA_020847985.1). GTDB lineage: Bacteria > Chloroflexota > Dehalococcoidia > Tepidiformales > Tepidiformaceae > Amarobacillus. The sequence goes on along the minus strand of JADLBC010000006.1, from coordinate 18,365 downwards.
GCGTCTCCGGAGCACGCCGTGCCGACTGCCGAAACCGGCCCCGAGAACGACTTCACCTGGGACCCCGAGGAGTTCGAGGCCGAGCCCGCGGTGGTCGAACAGCCGGCCGCTCGCTCCGAGTCGCCCGCGTGGGAGCCCGAGACGCCCGCGTTCGATGAACCGGCCGCCGTGGTCTCCGAACCCGCGTTCGATGCCGTGACGGAATCCGCGAGCCGCGAGCCCGTGCCGCTCTTCCCCGGCGCCGCCGAGCCCGAGCCCGAGCCCGCTCCCGCGCCCCTTTCGTTTAGCTTCGAACCCGAGGCGCCCGCGGACGATGCCGACCCCTGGGCCGCCTTCCTCTCCTCGCGTGAGCAGGAACGGTCGGCCGCCGACGAGCCGCGGGAGGCGGCCCGCATCCTCCCTTTCGACGAACCCCGGCTGACGGACGAAACGACCGTTTCGATGGTCGAGCCGGCGGCACTCGCGGCTGAGCCCGAGTCCGCTGGCGCCCCGGCCGGGGCAACCAACACTCTCGACGAAGACCGCGGCTGGGATGCCATCGCGAGCGCCGTCGATACCGCCGAGGACGGCGACGACGACTGGAACCCGGAGGCTTTCGCCACGGCCACGCCCGTGACCGCCCCCGCGTCCGAGACGGTCGCCGCCCCCGCACCGCCCGCCTTCGCCTGGGACGACGAAGACGCCGAACCCGACCCGGCCCCCGAGCCAGTCGATATTCGCACGTGGGGCCGCACGCCGGCGCCCGTCGCCTCGGAGTCGTTCGCGCCGCCGCCCGGGAGCGACTGGGAGACGGCCGAGTCCGCCGCATCCGAGGACGAACCGCCCGCCGACGACCCCTGGGCCGCCGTCGCCGCTGCCAGCGGCTTCGAATCGGATTCTCCCCAGGGCATCGCCGTCTATCGCGGCCACGCCGAGCACCTCGCCCAGCACCACGATGCCTGGGACGACGACGCCGAGCCCGCGCCCGATGAGGACGTCGTGCTCCGCGCGTTCGAACGGCACGCCGCCTCCGCCTCTCGCGATGAAGACCCCGAGGCTGCGATGCCTCCTCTCCCCCTCGAGCCGTTGCTCGGGAAGGAAGGCGTCGATGTCGTCGACGAAGTCAGCCCCGGCGACACCGCGGCCAGCCATCATGGCTTCAGCCGCCTGAGTGGCTGGGCGCCCCAGCGCAGCGGCGACGAAATCCCCCTCCGCGCACCCCTCCCCCGCGCCGGGCGTTCCGACCCGGACGAGGAGTGGGGCTTCGAGGACGACCAGGCCATTCCACCGTGGGCCCGGCCCCCGGTGAACGAAGGGTCCGCCTTCGATGGCCCGCCGGAGGCAGCTCCGCGCCGCCGCCGCACCCTCATCCGCGAAGTCGTGGAGACCGGCCTCCTCGCCGCCCTCGTCTTCCTCTCCGTTCGCGCCAGCTTCCAGAACTTCAAGGTCGATGGCACGTCCATGTTCCCGACGCTGGAGAACGGCCAGTTCCTCATCGTCAACAAGCTCGTGTATTCCGAAGTCGATGTGGAGAAGCTGAGCCGCTTCGTCCCCTTCGTCCATCCCGGCGATGACCCGCGGCGGAACGTTTTCCACGGGCCCGAGCGCGGCGACATCATCGTCCTCGAACATCCCGCCCAACCCGGCACGGACCTCATCAAGCGCGTCGTCGGGCTCCCCGGCGAAACGCTCGAAATCGTCGATGGCCACGTCTACATCAATGACCGGCTGCTCGAAGAGCCGTACGCCCCGCCACACTGGGGTGGCACCAAGCCCCGTGTCGTCATTCCCGCGGGCGAGTACTACGTCATGGGCGACAATCGCGACAACAGCGCCGACAGCCGCACCCTCGGCACCATCCCCGAGGAGCTCATCATCGGCAAGGCGATGGTCTCCTACTGGCCCTCGAACAAGTTTGGCCTCGCGCCGAACGCCTCACCGGACCTCACGGACCAGAAGCCCCGGCTGACGGCCCAGCGCCTCGGCGAATAGGCCCGCGCGACTCACGGGTTCACCCTCGTGCCGGGTGGGAAGGATGCCTTTCCCACCCGGCACTTTTTCATTCACGCCGGCCATTGCCCGGTATGGATACCTCGCTCCCCACCCTCATCTGCGCATGGTGTGACCGCCTTCTCCGCCACGGCCGCGGCGGCATCTCCCACGGCATCTGCCCCGAATGCGCCGGCCGCATGATTCGCTCGTTCCCGCCGCCGAGAGCCCGGTACCGTGAGGGGAGCCTCCCGCCCGCCGCCTGAGGACGCGCCTCCGCGCCCGCTGCCGTACAGTTCGCGGCATGAGCGAAAGCCCTCACGATTCGTCCGCCGGTTGGGCCGCCCGCTGGGTTCCCGACGGCCTCCCGCCCGATGGCCAGCGCGCGGCCTTTCGCCGCATCGCCGCCGCCGTTCGCCGCATGAACGAACTCCTCGTCGATTCCGCCATGCCCGAGCACGACCTGGCCGCCGCCGCCGAAGCCGCCGAGGCGCTCGCACGCAGCTTCGAGGACGGCCCGCGCAACCGCCCACACTTCGGCTTCGGCGAAACCGCCAATGCCGGCAACCCCCGCGCCCACTTCGATAGCAGCCCGATTGCCGGGCTCGCGAATCCCATCGCGCCGCCGCTGAACCTCTCGGTCGAAGACGGCACCGTCATCGGCCGGGTCACGTTCACCCGTCCCTATGAGGGTCCGCCGAACCACTGCCATGGCGGCTGGGTCGCGGCCGCCTTCGATGAAGTCCTGGGCCTCACGCAGTCGATGAGCGGCAAGGGCGGCATGACGGGCACGCTCACCGTCCGCTACCGCAAGCCGACGCCGCTCTACCGCGAGGTTGTGTTCACCGGCCGCCTGGACCGCGTCGAAGGGCGCAAAATCTTCACCAGCGCCACCCTCCACGACGGCGAAACGCTCTGCGCCGAGGCCGAGGGCATCTTCATCTCGTACGACCTCTCGCGGCTGACCGCCCTCGCAAACCAGCCCTAGCCGGCCGCCGCGAAGACGGAGGTCTCGTAGCCGGGGACGAACTTCCGCCATCCCTCCTGCTGATGCAGGTACTGGAAGAACGCGTAGTAGATGGAAACGCGGGGCGCCGCCGGCTCCCGCGGCAGCATCATCTTCGCCTCCGCTGGCGTGTGCCCCGCCTTGCGGTGATTGCACGGCTTGCAGGCGCTCACCAGGTTCTCCCAGGTGTGCGGGCCGCCCCGGTGCCTCGGCAGCACATGATCCAGCGTCAGGTCGCGGGTCACCCGGCCGCAGTACACGCACGTCCAGTTATCCCGTGCGAAGATCTCGCGCCGCGTGAGCCGCACCTTCGGGCGGGGCCGCCGGATCATGTGGAACAGCCGGATGACGGAGGGCAGCGGGAACGCCTGCGTGCTCGAACGGATTGCGTCGCGCGCCGTCTCCAGCACCTCCGCCTTGCCGCGCAGCACAAGCACCATCGCGCGCCGCACGTTGCAGACGTTGAGCGGCTCGTAGTTCTGGTTCAGTACGAGGACCGATCCCGTGTCCATGCACTGCCGCCTTTGACGGATGGTAACAATTCGCGATCAGCCCTCGCAATCGCCCCGGCGGGCTCCCTGTCCCTACTCCGCACACGCCGGTGTGCCGCGACGCTGCCACGAACGGGCGAGCGAACCGCCGCTGCTCGCAACCGCCCGGCAAGCCGCGCCTCCGTACGCTGGAAGGAAACCCATCACCGGAGGATGCGCATGGCTCGCTTCGAATACGACCGCGCCCGGCACGCCCGCGACGTCGATCGCGACCCCTACGACGATTACCGCGAAGACCCGCGCGACCGCGACCGCTGGGGCAACCCCCTGCCCGAGGAACGCCCGGGCATCTGGGGCTCGACCTACGCCGGCCGCCCGCGCTTCAACAGCGAAGGCCGCGAAGGCCGCGAAGGCCGCGAAGGCCGCGAAGGCCGCGACTACGGTCCGCTCGCGACCCCCGAATACCGCGACCCGCGCTGGTTCGAACCCCGCCGCGACATCGAATACCGCGACTTCGGCGGCCGCTACGACGGCCCGGGTTACGGCGGCGGCCGTCCCCGCCCCGAGGACTTCCTTGACGAGCGCGACGAAAGCTGGAGCGCCCAGCTCGGCCGCGATCCCTTCGCCCCCGAGCCCGGCAACTACCCGCTCAGTCCCTACTATGCCGCCGGTGACCGCGGCGAATACGCCGGCCGCGGCCCGCGCAACTACCGTCGCGATGACGCCCGCATCCACGAGGACGTCTGCGAGATGCTCACCCGCCACGGCCGCCTCGATGCCTCCGATGTCGAGGTCGAGGTCAAGGATGGCGAAGTCTGCCTGCGCGGCACCGTCGACACCCGCTCCCAGAAGCGCCTCGCCGAGGACATCGCCTGGCAGGCCCAGGGCGTCCGCGATGTGCGCAACGACATCCATCCCCGCACGATGATCGCCGAACGCGGCGACCGCTCCATCACTGTCGGTGAAGGCGCCTTCAACTCGCGCCGCGGCGATTGACCCCACCACGCCCGGTTCCCCGCGTCGCCTGCCCCGGCGCGGGAACCGCGTGACGGTGCACCGATCGCGATTCCCTCTTCGCCCCCATCCCTCCATACTGGATTCACCAAACCGGCGGGGGGCACGAGCATGCCGCGACATCCGAACGAGGCTCTTTTCGAAGGTCACAAGGCCTTCCCGATTATTCCGACCTGTGAACACTTCGCCGGTACCGAGGACCGCATCTCCAAGGCCTTCGAACTCCAGGCGAAGATGGGCGGCGTCTTCGATATCACCATGGACTGCGAGGACGGGGCCCCCACCGGCGCCGAAAAAGCACACGCCGAAATGGTCGTGCGCATGCAGAACAGCCCGCTCAACAAGTTCGATATGGCCGGCGTCCGCATCCATGACTACACCAACGAGCACTGGCGCCAGGACGTCGACATCATCGTCCCCGGCGCGGGCAAGCGCGTCGCCTACATCACCATCCCCAAGACCACCCGCGTCAGCGACCTCCGCGAGATGATCGAGTACATCCGCGAGACCGCCGCGAAGGCGAACATCGGCCGCACCATCCCCATCCATGCCCTCATGGAGACCCAGTCGGCCCTTCACCAGGTCTGGGAGATCGCCGACCTGCCCACCATCGAGGTCCTCGACTTCGGCCTCATGGACTTCGTCAGCGACCACCACGGCGCGATTCCCTCCTCCGCCATGCGCTCCCCGCAGCAGTTCGAGCACGAGCTCCTGCGCCGCGCCAAGGCCGAAATGGTCGCCGCCGCGCTCGCCAACGGCATCGTCCCCGCGCACAACGTCACCCTCGAACTGAAGGACACCGACTTCATCTACAAGGACGCCCTGCGCGCCCGCTTCGAATTCGGCTTCCTTCGCCAGTGGTCCATCTACCCGGCTCAGATCGAGCCGATCACGCGCGCCATGGCCCCGGCCATGCCCGAAGTCGAGGAAGCCGAGGCCATTCTCCTGAAGGCCCACGCCGCGGACTGGGGCCCCATCCAGCACGATGGCAACCTCCACGACCGCGCCACCTACCGCTACTACTGGGAGCAGCTGCAGCGCGCCCACGTCCAGAACCTCCCGCTCCAGGACGAGGTCAAGCAGCTCTTCTTCGCCGCCGTCTCCTGAGGCCCCGGCCCACACACCAAAGCGGGGATGCCGGAAGGCATCCCCGCTTTTCGTTGCCAACCGCGAGGCTACTGCCCGCCGGCCGGTGCACCCTCCGGGAGCACGTGGCCACGCCCCTCGACCGAATGCCCTTCGACATTTATCCGCGGTAGCCAGCCCAGCCATGACGGCAGGTACCAGTTCCGTTCGCCCAGCAGCTCCATCGAAGCCGGTACCAGCACCGTTCGCACGATCGTCGCGTCCAGGAACACCGCCACTGCGAGCCCGAAGCCCATCTGCTGCATCATCACCAGTTCGCCCATCGTGAACCCGGTGAACACCGCGACCATGATGAGCGCCGCCCCGGTGATCATGCCCGCCGTCGTCCGCACCCCGTGCGCCACCGAGGTGGCATCGTCGTGCGTCGCGTCGAACTGCTCCTTGATCCGGCTCAACAGGAACACGTGGTAGTCCATCGAGAGCCCGAACAGGATGGCGAACATGAACAGCGGCACCCACGCATCGATCCGTTCGACCTGGCTGAACCCGAGGAGCCCCGCGCCGTGGCCGTGCTGGAACACCGTCACCATCAGCCCATAGGCCGCGCCCACGCTCAGCAGGTTCATCACGATCGCCTTCAGCGGCACCACGATGCTCCGGAACACCACCAGCAGAATGACGAAGCTCAGCCCCAGCACGAAGCTGAACACCCACGGCGTATACCGGTCGATGAGCCCGCCGAAGTCGATCGCCCAGGCCGTTTCGCCGCCCACGTACACCTTCGCGTCCGTGCCCGCGAACGCCGCCGGGATGTACTCCTCGCGCAGCCGCTCCAGCGCCGCCAGCGAAGCCTTCGATTGCGCCTCGCCCTGGATCGCGAGGTCCAGCTCGCCCGTGTCGCCCGCCGCGTTCGCCGTGAAGCCCTGCACGAAGAACGCCGGGTCACCCGCCACGGTCACCCTCAGCCGCTCGACCGCGCCCTGCACCGCCGGGCCGTTCACGTCGCGCGCATCGATGACTACCTTCGTCGGCGTCAGCAACCCCGAGTTGAACTCCTCCTCGAGAATGGTGAACGCGCGCCTCGGCGAGCTTCCGTCCGGCAGCGAGCTCACGCCCGAGTTCCCCAGCCGGATAGTGAAGTAGGGCAGCGAAGCCGCGACCAGCAGCCCGGCGCTCACCACCACGCTCACCACCGCGTGCTTCATCACAAGGTTCGTCGTCCACGTCCAGAACCCGCCGCCGCTGGCCGCCTTCGACCGCGAACGGCGCGGCAACCGCACCGTGCCCAGGTTCACGCGGTCGCCCATCAGCCGCAGCACGGCCGGCAACAGCGTCAACGCCGCCGCCACCGCGAAGACGACCACGATGATCGCCCCGACCGCGATGCTCCGGAAGATGCTCGTCGGCACGATGAACAGCCCCGCCAGCGCGACCACGACCGCCATCCCCGAGAACAGCACCGAACGGCTCGCCGTCGAATCGGCCCGGATGATGGCACCGTCGCGGTCGCGACCCTTGCGCCGCTCCTCGCGGAAGCGCTGGATGATGAGCAGCGCGTAATCGATGCCCACGGCGAGCCCGATCATCGTGATCACGTTCGTCGCGAAGATGCTCAGGTCGAACGCCCGCCCGATGAGCAGCGTCGAAGCCACCGCCCCCAGGATCGCGAGCAGCGACAGGACGATGGGGATGCCCGCCGCCATGAGCGCGCCGAACACTACCACCAGCACCACCAGCGCGAACGGCAGCCCGATCAGCTCCGCCTTCTGGAGGTCCTTCTCCGACGTCTCGATGAACGTCTGGTTCGAACTGCCCTCGCCGCCCGTCACGACGGTGAAGCCGCCGGCGCCGTCGCGCTCCGCGAGCACCTCGAGGATCGGCTTTGCGTTCTCCTCGGGCTTCCCGGCCCACCCCGTGGCCACGGGCATCAGCAGGGTGTGACGGTCGCGCGAAACCAGCGAAGGCTCGCCCGTCTCGTAGAAGCTGACGACGCCCGCGACGGCGCCCGGCAGCGCCCTCAGCTCGTCCGCCACTGCTTCAACCGTCGCCCGGAAGGCCGCGTCATCGACCGCGAGGTCCCGATGCTGGAAGAGCACGTACTCGGCCGGGCCACCCGCCGATGCGCCATCGTGCATGCGCGACTTGATCAGTTCGTCCGCCGTCTGCGCCTCGAGCGTCGCGAAGGTCGTCATGTCCGTCGTCAGCGAACCCCCGACGGTGAAGCCGAGGCCCGCCAGCGAGACCAGGAAGATGGCCCAGCCCGCGACCACGCGCCACGGATGGCGCGTCGCGAAGCGGGCAAGCCGGTCTGGAGCAAGCGCGTTCATGGTGTACCTCCCTCGGGCCGAAGGCCCCACGCCGCCTCACGCGGCAGTACACCAAGAGTGCCCACGGCACCCCGCGCCGCACCCGCCCAAAACGGCGCACCCTCCCCCCGGACTTTCGGCGGAGGCGGGCGGGTCAGGGGGCGGGGTGGGGGCGAAGCTACCGCGAGGTCAGCCGGTACTTCTTGTTGCGCTTCCCCGGCTGGAGGACCTCGACGGCACCCTCGCTCGCGAGCGCGACCAAGAGCGACCACGTGAACCAGCCGTCCGCGCGCTCAAGGCCGAGGGCGAACCCGGTGGCGTCCTCGATGGCCTTGTTCCCGAGACCCTGCCCCTCCGGCGCGCACTCCGGCAACGCCTGCATCGTCTCCAGCAGGTGCCGTTTGCAGTCCGCGATCAGCGCTTGCCCGCCCGCCATGGCGGCACTATACCAGGCCATCCCCGCGCCGGAGCAGGCGACATGGACGACAACGAGCAGTGCGAGATGGGCGAATGCCGCCGCCGCGACCGGTGGCACTGTGCATCACTCGCGAACTGGGACGCTTTGCGAGGTTCCCCATGGGGGGACGACTCGGACGCCGCTCGGCTGCGCTACCTCGCGTCGATGACGGGCGAAGAGGCCAACTGGCTCGCCCAGATTGCCGAGACGAATCTCCGCACGGGTGGATGGCAGGGCGTCAAGACTGACGAAGGAGGGTTCGAAGACGGTCCACCGTGGGACGAAAACCAAGTCCAATGGCGTGCCACCGCCCGCGATTTCCTCACCCGCCGCGAACACGACCCCGACGCTCCGCTCACCGAAGGCATGATCCTCTACGCCCTCCACGACCTGTCGAAGGAACTCGCGTGGTACCGCGGCTGGTGCCCGCTGGGGTGAGGCTGGCGGCGTGATGGGCCCGGGGTCGCTTAGTCCGGCGAGAACCGAGCGGCACCCCTATTCGATCCGGTCGGACTTCGCCAGATTGTGACGGGCGCAGAGCAGGCGCACATTCGCGACCGTCGCGCTGGAACCGCCCTTCGAGTACGGAAGGTCATGGTCGTAGTGCAGCAGATCCTTCGAGCCACACAGGACGCAGGCACCGCGATCTCGTTTGTACACTGCCTGCTTCACCATCGTCGGGATCTGGCGCGTTTGTGCGTCCCGATGGAGCGTCTCCGGGTCGCTCGCCTCGGACTCCCGGTCCGTCGGCTGCATCTCGAACTTGAACACGTTGCGGTAACCGTCCCGTTCCGTTCGGTATGCCACAAGTTCGTACACGCCTCGAAACGTCCAGATGCCGTCCTGCATCTTCTCGTACACGTGAAAAGACGCCGGCGGTCGTTCGCCGCGCTGATACCGGTCTGTCCAATCGGCGAACTTTCCGTTCTCCGTTAGCGTGCCTCGGGCGCTGCGCAGCGGCTGATCGATGTTCTTCGGATTGGGATTCCCGGCGCCGCGCTGCGCATCGTGCCCCTCATATTCGAGGACGCCGTCTGCGCGAAACGCGTCCGCGTACGGCGCGTTGGGCCGTAGCGACATGAGGATGATTCCGTTCCGCGGGGGCTCGCGGAAGGTCATCCCACGCTGAAGCATCTGCCCTTCATACGCGCACATCTCGGTGTGCGTGAGAATGTCGCCTGGTCGCATTGCGGCGCCAGGATGCCTGGCGGTCGTCCTTCGCACCACCCCCACTTCACCTCCCTCCCTCCCCCTGCTACCCTTTACCCACTACCCTTAGCAATCCCATGCTGAGAGTGCTAAGATGGACTGGCAGGGTTGATAATGGGATTGTCAGAGCGCCGCGCGCGCATCCTCGCCTTTATCGTCGATGACTACATCGATTCCGCTACGCCCATCGGCTCGCAGGCCCTTGTCGAGCGCCATGCCCTTGGCCTCTCCTCCGCGACCGTCCGCAACGAGATGGCCGCCCTTGAGGAGCAGGGTTTCATCACGCACCCCCACACCTCCGCCGGGCGCATCCCTTCGCACCCCGGCTACCGCTACTACGTCTCCTCCCTCATGCAGGAGCGCGACCTCTCCCGGCAGGAGCAGATCTCCATCCTCCACCAGTTCCACCAGAGCGCCCGTTCGCTCGAGGAGTGGGTCGGGCTGGCCGCGAGCGTCCTCGCGAATTCGCTCCATACGGTCTCGCTCGTCACCCAGCCGCGCATCAACGAAGCCCGCTTCAAGCAGCTCCAGCTCGTCGAACTCGCCGAAAACCGCGCGCTGCTCGTCGTCGTCACGAGCGATTCCGCTGTCCACCAGCGCCAGATCGATTTCCCCGTCCACATCAACCAGGAGCAGCTGACGCGCCTCGCTTCGCGCCTCAACGGCGAGTTCGGCGGCCGCCATGCCTCCGAAATCCCCATCCGCGACGCCGCCGAGCCGCTGGGGCAGGTCGAAGCGATCGTCGTCGCCGCTGTCGTCGAACTCCTCCTGCGCGAATCCCGCGAATCCGTCGAGGCGCCCGTCGTCGAAGGCGTCCGCGACCTCCTTCGCCAGCCCGAGTTCGATGACAGCGACCGCCTTCTCGATACCCTCGAAGCCGTCGACGAGACCCGCCTCCGCGGCGCCATCCCCTCGGCCGCCATCGACGACGCCGGCGTCGCCATCGTCATCGGCGATGACAACCACGTGGGGCCGTACCAGGATATGAGCTTCGTGCTCGCGCGCTACGGCGTGCCCGGCGGCGCCGGCGGCGTCGTCGGCGTCCTCGGGCCCACCCGCATGCCCTATACCGACGCCGTCGCCCACGTCCGCTACGTCGGCGACGTCCTCACCGAACTTCTGCGGAAGTTCTACGAATAACACCAACCAGCAAGCACGGCCGTCCCGCGCGGGCGGCCAGGATGGAGGCACTATGGCCGATGAACCCGTGAACGACCCCAACGCCGTCGCCGATGGAGTGCCGGACGCCACCGGGAATCCCGAGCTCGCGGAGGCCCTCGCCAGGGCGGACTCCTTCTACAAGAGCTGGCAACGCTCCGCCGCCGATTTCGCGAACTACAAGCGGCGCGTCGAGCAGGAGCGCGGCGAATCCGCCCGCTTCGCCAGCGCCGCCCTCGTCATCAACCTGCTGCCCGTCTATGACGACCTCGAGCGCGCCGTCGGCTCCGTCGATGCGAACCTCGCCGGCCTCAACTGGGTGCAGGGCGTCGTCGCCATCCAGCGCAAGTTCTGGCACATGCTCGAAGCAATGGGCGTGAGCGAACTCGCCGCCGCCGGCGAAACCTTCGACCCCGCGAACCACGAAGCCGTCGCCCGCCAGCCCGGCGACGAGAACAAGGTCCTGCACGTCGTCCAGAAGGGCTACCGCCTCGGCGACCGCGTCCTGCGCCCCGCGATGGTCATCGTCGGCGAAGGCTAAGCGGCAATCGGCCGTCGGCTGTCAGCCATCGGCTGGCCCGGGCCACATCACGAACACACTCGCCGGCGGCTGATAGCCGGCGGCCGACCACTGGAGGGCATCATGGCAAAAGTCATCGGAATCGATCTCGGCACCACCAACAGCTGCATGTCCGTCATGGAAGGCGGCGAGCCGGTGGTCATCCCCAACGCCGAAGGCGCGCGCACCACACCGAGCGTCGTGGCCATCACCAAGACGGGTGAGCGGCTCGTCGGGCAGGTTGCCAAGCGCCAGGCCGTCACCAACCCGGATAACACCGTCTTCAGCATCAAGCGCTTCATGGGCCGCAAGCTCGATGATCCCGAGGTCCAGCGCGACCTCAAGCTCGTGCCCTACAACGTCGCCGCCGCCCCCAACGGCGATGCGAAGTTGAAGCTCGGCGACAAGCAGTACAGCCCGCCCGAAGTCTCGGCCATGATCCTCCAGAAGCTGAAGGCGGATGCCGAAGCCTACCTCGGCGAGCCCGTCACCGAGGCCGTCATCACCGTCCCCGCCTACTTCAACGATGCCCAGCGCCAGGCCACCAAGGACGCCGGCAAGATCGCCGGACTCGAAGTCCTGCGCATCATCAACGAGCCGACCGCGGCCTCCCTCGCCTACGGTCTCGATAAGAAGGAAGACGAAGTCATCGCCGTCTACGACCTCGGCGGCGGCACCTTCGACATCTCCATCCTCGAACTCGGCGAAGGAACCTTCCAGGTCCTCAGCACGAACGGCGACACCCACCTCGGCGGCGACGACTTCGACCAGCGTGTCATCGACTGGCTCATCGACGAGTTCAAGAAGGCCGAGGGCATCGACCTCCGGCAGGACCGGCAGGCCCTCCAGCGCCTCAAGGCCGAGGGCGAAAAGGCCAAGATCGAACTCTCCAGCGCCCAGTCGACCGATATCAACCTGCCCTTCATCACCGCCGATGCGAGCGGCCCCAAGCATCTCAACGTCACCCTCACGCGGGCCAAGCTCGAACAGCTCGTCGGCGATCTCCTGCAGGGCACCCTCGCGCCCGTGCGCAAGGCCCTCGAGGATGCCGGCCGCAAGCCCGGCGATGTGGATGAGGTGGTGCTCGTCGGCGGCCAGACGCGCATGCCCGCCGTCCAGAAGCTCGTCGGCGACTTCTTCGGCAAGGAGCCGCACAAGGGCGTCAATCCCGACGAAGTGGTCGCCATCGGCGCGGGCATCCAGGCCGGCGTCCTCAAGGGCGAAGTGAAGGACGTCCTTCTCCTCGATGTCACGCCGCTGACGCTCGGCATCGAGACCCTCGGCGGCGTCATGACGCCGATCATCTCGCGCAACACCACCATCCCCACCTCGAAGAGCCAGACCTTCTCAACCGCCGCCGATAACCAGCCCAGCGTCGAGATCTCCGTGCTCCAGGGCGAACGCCCCATGGCGACGGACAACAAGTCGCTCGGGCGCTTCATCCTCGATGGCATCCTGCCCGCGCCGCGCGGCGTGCCCCAGGTCGAAGTCGCCTTCGATATCGACGCCAACGGCATCGTGAACGTCTCCGCCAAGGACAAGGGCACCGGCCGCGAGCAGCGCATCACCATCCAGGCGTCCAGCGGCCTCTCCAAGGACGAAATCGACCGCATGCAGCGCGAAGCCGAGCTTCACGCCGACGAAGACCGCCGCAAGCGCGAATCGATCGAGCTCAAGAACAGCGCCGACACCACCGCCTACCAGGCCGAGAAGACCCTCCGCGACAACGCGGACAAGATCGACGCGAGCCTGAAGAGCGAGGTCGAGGCGAAGATCGCCGAAGTCCGCGCCGCCATCCAGGCCGAGGACACCGCCCGCATGCAGACCAGCCTCGATGAGCTCAGCCGCGCCATGCAGCGCATCGGCGAAGCCGTCTACGGCGCCCAGTCCGCCGCGGGCTCCGACGGCGCCGGCGGCGGCGACTTCGACCCCTCGCAGGGCCCGGCCGATTCCGGCACCGTCGAGGGCGAGTTCCGCGAGGTCTAATCCCCTCGTCACGCCAATACCGAAAGGACCGGCCATCGCGGCCGGTCCTTTCGCATTCGCCCCCGGGGGCTTCGCTACTCGGGTGCGAGTGGCAGGTCGAGCGTGAAGGTGAGCACGCCGCCCTCAAGCGCCGCATCGAGGCTGCCTTCGTGCCGCCGCGCGATGTCCCGGGCGATGGGCAACCCGAGGCCCGTGCCCTGTCGCGCGTTGGGCCGCGCACGATAGAAGCGGTCGAACAGCCGTGGCACCTGTCCGGGCTCGAGGCCGGGTGCGTCGTTCGCGACTCGCAGCCGCGCGCGTCCGTCCTCCGCCCGGAGGTAGACCCGCGCCACCGAGCCGGCGGGCGCAAACTTCCGCGCGTTCGAAAGCAGGTTCTCGACCGCGCGCTCCAGCCGCGTCGCGTCGCCGCTGACGATGACGCCGGGCGCGATCGCCGTCTCCCAGCTCGGTCCATCGTCGCCGGGCGCGCCCGCCACCCGCCGGAACACGCTCTCCACGAGCGCGCTCAGCGCCACGTCACCCTCGTCCAGGACGGCCTGGCCCGCCTCCAGCTCCGAAAGGAACAGCAGGTCCCCGAGCCGCGCGGCGAGCCGGCCCGCCTCGTCGTGGATGACGGCACCCATGCGTGCAGACTCCTCCGGCGTCGCCGCGTGCCCGTTCGCGAGCGCGCTGCTGAACCCGAGGATTGATGTCAGCGGCGTCTTCAGGTTGTGCGAAACGTCCGCGATCAGCCGCCGCTGCTCCGCCTGCGATTCCCCCACGCGCCGCGTCATTGTCGCGAAGGAGGCCGCGAGCTCGCCTACTTCATCGCCGCGCGCCGCCGGCACGGCCACATCGAAGCGGCCCTCCGCTACCAGCGCCGTCGCCCGCGTGAGGTCCCGCAGCGGCCGCGTGATCGAACGCGCGAGCAGCACCGCCAGCAGCACCGCGGCGGGCAGCGCCAGGCTCGCCGCAATCCCCAGCCTGGGGATGAGCGCCAGCCACGCGTGCGTCAGGTCGCTCGCCGGCACCGCCAGCACGAGCTGATAGGCCAGCGGCTGCTCGCGCATCAGCCGCCCTGCGTCACGCGCCGCCCGGCCGGTGTCGCTGGTGGCGGTCGGCGCGGCCTCCCCGTCCGTCACGGTGTAGCCCTGCGCCGGCGGGTCGCCCGGCCGCATCCCGAAGGGGGGCCGTTCGATACCGAACACCTCCCGCGCCGGCCCGAGGAGCACGAGCTCGTCCTCCGAACCGTTCGCGATGAGCAGCCGCGTGAAGCGCCCGCCCAGCGTCGTCGACGAATTGTCGGCCACCACCGCCAGCTGCTTCCCCGCCAGCTCGCCCGCCGTATCGGCCACCACCATCGGCGTCCGGTCCGTGATGAGGATGCGCACATCGTGGTCGCGCGCGCTCTCGCGGGCGTATTCCGTGAGCGTGGCGATGCCCCCACCTTCGAACTGCCGCACGAGGAATCCCGAGTAGATCACGCCCGATTCCGAGGCCACGTGGTCGATCGCGCGCTGACGCTGGTCGCTCTGGCTGAGGCGCACGAAAACCGTCGCCGCGATCGCCAGCGACACCACCGTCACCGTCACGAAGGCGGCAATCAGCTTCGCCTGCAGCGATGGCAGGATGCGGTTCATGGCCCGCCCGGCGGTGTCAGCCGGTACCCGGTGCCCCAAACGGTGTCGATGTGGACGTTGCTGCCACCCAGCTTCTCCCGTAGCCGCGCGATGTGGACATCGACCGTGCGCACGGCATAGAACGACGTGCCCCAGACGAGGTCGAGCAGCTGTTCGCGGCCAAGAACCACCCCCGGGAACCCGCAGAGCGTCGCCAGCAGGTCGAACTCCTTGGGCGTGAGTGTCAGCGGTTGGCCGGCCGCCAGCGCCGTGCGCGCTTCCAGGTCGATAGTGATATCCCCCGCGGCCACCGTGCGGGCGCCCGTCACGCGTTCGCGGCCGCCCGCGCGACGCAACACGGCTTCCACGCGCGCCACGAGCTCCTCGGGGTTGAACGGCTTGGTCACGTAGTCATCGGCGCCCAGCCGCAGGCCGGCGATCTTGTCGATGTCCGAACCGCGCGCCGTCAGCAACACAATCGGGACATCGCCCTTCTGGCGCAGCTGCCGCGCCACCTGCAGCCCATCCTGACCGGGCATCATCACATCGAGGATCAGGAGGTCGGGGCGATGGTCCTTCTCGCGCGCCAGCGCTTCGTCCCCGTCCTTTGCGGTGATGACCCCGTACCCCGCGCGGCGCAGGTAGAGGGACACGAGCTCAAGGATGTGCTCGTCATCGTCCGCCACAAGGATCGTCTGCTCGGCCACGTTGTTCATGGTCAGTATCGCAGAGGGACGGGCGGAGCAAGGGGAAGCTCCGCCCGCCCATGAGGAGGGCCTAGTTGACGCCGCGCTGGGTCGCGCCCGGCATCGTGCCCGGCGACATTGGACCCGGGCCGCCCATCGGGCCGCGGCCGCCCATCGGCTTGTTTGGCATGACGCCATCGATCATCCGTTCGACCATCGTGGCGAACCCGGCCTTCGCCTTCGCCCCCTGGTCGGCGGTCATCTTCCCGGCCGCCACGGCCGCATCGACGCTCTTGTCGTGCTCCTGCTGGAGGAAGGCCTTCAGCTGGTCGCGCGTCTTGCCGTGTGCTTCCGCGACCTGCGCGAGCGACTTCCCGGCCTGTTCGGTGCGAAGCTGGTCCGTGGTGATGCCCAGGAACGCGGCGATGTCCGCATCGCGGATCATGACGCCGCCGCCCTTGCCGCCGCGGTGGTCGCCCATGCCCGGGCCGCCCGGCGCGCGGAAGCCGCCCATGATCTGCCCGCTGTTGATCGCTTCCTTGATCTTGTCGGCCTGCGCCTGGGTGAGCTTGCCCGCCGCGACCGCCGCGTCGATCTCCTGCAGCGATGTCGTCTTCAGCGCATCGCGCAGCTTCTGCTCGCTGATGCCGAGGTTCGCCGCGAGCTTCGCGATGTACTCGTCCATCGGCGACGTCGTCGATTGCTGCGCCTGCACGGCGCCGTTGCCGCCCGCCGGGCTGTCCTGCTGCGCCTGCGCGATGAAGAATCCGCTCCCGATGACGCCCGCCAGCGCGATGGGCCCGATGCCCGCCACCCCGGCCATTCGCAACATCCGCTGCCTGTCCATACCACTCCTCCGCTATCGCCCCGGTCCCCGGGTTCCAACCTCACCGTACCCCCGCGCCCCCCGCCGATTGTTGCGGAAGTTCAGCCCCCGCAGCGCCCGGAAACGGCCCTTTCCTCGCACACGAAGAAGGGAGGGTGCATGGCGCACCCTCCCTTGCAATCAGCGCCGCCGGGGAATCAGGCCGCGGCGCTCATCGCCTTTGGAGCGATGTTCTGGTTCCCGGCGAACACGTTGGCCGGGTCGTATCGCTGCTTGATCTCCGCCAGCCGCGCATACGTCTTTTCGCCGTACGACTCGCGAATGCGCCCTTCGCCTTCGTCTTCAAGGAAGTTCGAGTACGCGCCCTCGCGGCGGTCTTTGATCGTGTCCCAGGCGCGCGTGGCCCACGCGTCGAGCGTCCCGTCCTCGTGCGGCTCCAGCCAGCCGCCGATGATCGTCACCAGGTAGTTTGCGCCGCGATGCGCGAACGCCGTCGCGTCGCGGTCCACCTTCGCCATCTGTCCGCCCAGCGGCCGCACCTGCGTCGCGCAGAACGGCGACGGCGCCGCCTCCATGAACTCGAGGATGCGGTCGATCGTCTCGCTATCGAACGACGGGTAGAAGCCCGAACGCACGACTTCGCGCTTGGGCGCCGTCGCCTCCCGCGTGAGGTCGTAGATGCCCGGGTACGGCATCGGCATCGTCACGTCGGCTACCGGCGTGGCCAGCTGGCGGAACGGCTCCAGCACCTTCTGCCCCTCCTCGAGGTCGCCCGTGTAACAGGGGAAGATGGCGAGCACCATCGTGCCCACCTTCTCCTCGGGCACGAACGGCATCGGCGGCGCCCGGAGCACGAACGAAATCGTCGTCAGCTCCTCCGGCGCATCCTCCGAGACCCGCGCGTACCCTTCGAGCACCTCGCGCGTCGCCGGCAGCAGGATGGCGCCGCCGAGGATGGTGCCCACTTCCACCAGTTCGTACCGGAAGCCCGTCACGACCCCGAAGTTGCCGCCGCCGCCGCGCAGCGCCCAGAACAGGTCCGCGTGCTCCGTCGCCGTCGCCGTCACGATCTGGCCGTCGGCGGTCACCAGCTCGATGGCGCGGACGTGGTCGATGGTGAGCCCGTGCTTGCGCACCAGGAAGCCGATGCCGCCGCCGAGCGTGATCCCGCCCAGGCCCACCGACTCGGCATCGCCGAACGGCACCGCGAGGCCGAATTCCTGCGCCGCGATGGCGAAGTCGCCCGCGAGCGCGCCGGGCTGTGCCCACGCCGTGCGCGTCGCGGGGTCGATCTGGATGTTCGTCATCCCCGACATGTCGATGACGAGCCCGCCGTCGTTCATGCTGTACCCGGGGAGGCTGTGGCCACCGCTGCGGACCGCGATCGCCAGCCCGTGCGTCCGCGCGAACTGGATGCCGCGCGCCACATCCGAGGCGTCGTTGGCCCGCACGATGATGGCCGGGCGCCGGTCGTGCCGCGTGTTGTGGAGCACGCGTGTCTCGTCGTAGTTGGCGCTCCCGGGCGTGACGATCTCGCCCTTCACGCGCATGCGGAACTGCTCCAGGGATTCGGTGGGGGTGGTCTGCTTCGAGTTCATGGCTCTCTCCTGCGATGTGGTGTTCGCGGCAGCCTTCGCTGCGTTGAAGCAACCGTATCGCCGCCGCCCCCGCCCTCGGACCAGACCAAAGGCGGAGCGCGCGATGGGAGAAAAGCCAGACCGTGCGGAGGTCCGAGGAATGAGGAATGAGGAACGAGGCAGCTCCGGCGCGAACATGCTCGCGCCGGGGCCGACCCCACTCAGCACTCAGGACTCAGCACTCGCCGGAATGAGGCAGCCCCGGCGCGAGCATGCTCGCGCCGGGGTTGGCCCCCTCAGCACTCAGCACTGGCTAGCTGTAGTGACCACGACCGTTGTCTACAGGCGAGAGGCCGGTGGGCGGTTGCCGATGGCAGTGTGGGGGCGGGCGAAGTTGTAGTCATCGAGGAAGGGCTGGAGGGCGGCCAGTCGTTCCTC
>JADLBC010000005.1 GCA_020847985.1 Dehalococcoidia bacterium | reverse complement strand
GAGGAACGACTGGCCGCCCTCCAGCCCTTCCTCGATGACTACAACTTCGCCCGCCCCCACACTGCCATCGGCAACCGCCCACCGGCCTCTCGCCTGTAGACAACGGTCGTGGTCACTACACCTAGACTCCGACCTCGAACAGGAACTCCACTTCGACCGGCACGCCCAGCGGCAGTTCGGCCATGCCCACGGCGCAGCGCGCATGCCGGCCCGCGTCCCCGAAGACATCGATGAGGAGCTGGCTTGCGCCGTTCACCACTTGCGGGTGGTCGATGAACCCCGGTGCGCTCGCGACGAACCCCCCGACGCGTACCACGCGAGTCACGCGGTCGAGCGAACCGAGGTAGCTGCGCGCGATGCCGAGCCCCTGGATGCAACACTGCCGGGCGAGCGCGGCGCCGGTCTCGATGTCGATTTCGCTACCGAGATGGCCCGTCGCGATGGGCGCGCCATCCTTCAGCGGCACCTGCCCCGAGACATACAGGAGGTTCCCCGAAAGCACGGCCGGGACGTAGAGCCCGGCGCCGGCGGTCGCGGCCGCGGGCAGTTGCAGGCCGAGTTCGGCCACCTTCGCTTCAGCGCTCATTCGTCGTCTTCCTCACCCAGGATGCGGTCCAGGACCTGTTCGAACTCCTCGGAGCTGTAGCATTCGATGGTGATGCGCGCGCCGCGCTTCTGCGGCTGCACCATCACGCGCGTGCTCAGCGCGCGCCGCAGCCGCGCCTCGATGTCGGCGTAAAGCGCGTCGCGGCGGGCAGCGGCGCTCCCGCCCCCGCTCCCGGCCAGACCCGGAGTGGGCGGCGTCGCGGCGATCGCCCGGCGCACGTGCGCCTCCACATCGCGCACACTCATCCGCTTCTTGATCACTTCGCGCCAGGCGTTCATCCGCAGCTTGCTATCGGGCAGGCCGAGCAGCGCGCGCGCGTGCCCCTCGGTGATTTCGCCCGCCACGAGGCTGCGGCGAATCTCCGGCTCCAACTGCAGGAGACGCAGCGAATTCGCGACCGCGGCACGGCTCTTCCCGACCCGCCGGGCGCACTCCTCCTGCGTGAGCGCGTACTCGTCGGTCAGGCGGCGGTAGGCGAGTGCCTCCTCGATCGGGTTCAGGTCGGCGCGCTGGATGTTTTCGATAAGCGCGAGTTCGAGCAGTTCGGTGTCGTCGGCAGCTTCGTGGAAGACAACGGGGACGGTCTCGAGGCCGGCGAGGCGCGCGGCCTGGAGCCGCCGTTCACCGGCGATGAGCCGCACGCCGCCCGCCTCGTCGCGGCTGACGATGAGCGGCTGGATGATGCCGTGCTCGCGAATCGAATCCGCCAGTTCGCGCAACTTCTCGGGTTCGAAGTGCGTGCGCGGCTGCTCCGGGTTCGGCGCGATGACATCGAGGTCGAGATACTCAGGGCCGCCGCGTCGTACGGGCCGCGGCACCTCCGCGACGGCCGGAGCTGGCGAAGCGGCCCGGGCGGGAGCGGCGGGCGCCGGGGGCGAGGCCTGTGCCGCGACGGCCGGTTCGGGGGCGACACGTGCCGCCGGCGTCGCCGGGGGAGCTGGTTCGGGGGCAACGCGTGCTGCCGGTGCCTCCGGAGCGACCGTCTCGGGCTGCGGAGCGCGAACGGCTTCGGCCGCGGCCGGAGGCTGCTCGCGGGCGGCGGGTTCCTCGACGGGTGGCGCTGCGACCGGTGGAGGCGCCGGCTCGGGCGCGGATTCCGCCGGTGGTGGCGCAGGCTGTTGCTGCACAGGAGGCGGAGGCGGAGCCGCCACCCCGCCGCCAAACAGGGCATCGAGTCCGCGGCCGAGGCCACGCTTGGGCTGAGTCATCGGGCTGCCTCCTCCGCGCGGGTAGTGGGGTGTGGGCGAGCGGATGTCTTGCCAGCCTCGAAGCCGGCGGCCGTGCGATGTTGACCTTCGTATACGTTTAGGGCGTGTCGTTCGATGGGGCGTCGGCCGGTCACGCCGGCACCTCGACGCGGCCCAGCAGCTCCCCCGCGAGCGCGTCGTATGCCGTCGCCGCGCGCCCGCCCGGGTCGTACTGGAAGATCGAGATGCCGTGGCTCGGCGCCTCGCTCAGCCGCACGGCCCGCGGGATGACCGTCTGGAACACCTGCGTGGTGAAGTGCCCGCGCACCTCATCGACCACCTGCTGGGCAAGCCGCGTGCGCGCATCGAACATCGTCAGCACCACGCCAAGCACCGAAAGCCCCGGATTGAGCGCGCGCCGCACCAGCTCCAGCGTCTCCATCAGCCGGCTGAGCCCTTCGAGCGCCATGTATTCGCACTGCACGGGGATGACGACGCTGTCGCTCGCCGTGAGCGCGTTGATGGTGAGCAGCCCCAGCGACGGCGGGCAATCGACGAAGATCCAGTCGTAGCGGTCGCGCAGGGGGTTGAGCGCGGCCGCCAGCCGCCGTTCGCGCGCCATCGCCGGCACCAGTTCCACTTCCGCCCCCGCGAGGGCCGAACTGGAGGGAATGAGGTCGAACTGGTCGCCGGGCACGCGCACGATGCAATCCGTCGCGGGCACTTCTTCGAGCAGCGCTTCGTAGACGCCGTTGCGGTCGCGGCCGTCGATGCCGGCGGCGCTGCTGGCGTTCGCCTGCGGGTCGAGGTCCACGAGCAGCACGCGCTGCCCGCGGCGCCCGAGCGCGGCCGAGACGGAGACGGCCGTCGTCGTCTTGCCCACGCCCCCTTTCTGGTTCACGAACGTGACGATACGTGCTCCCATCACGCGGCCTCCCGTCGCACATGTGCTTCGACCATCGCCCGGGTGGGGACCCCGGCAAGGCCTGGCCCCTGGACGGCGAGCGCCCCGGCGGCGAGTGCCCAGCGGCACGCCTCCGCGGTGTCACCGGTTTCCAGCAATCGAACGACGAACGCCGCCGCGAAACAGTCGCCCGCGCCCGTGGGCTCGACGAGCGTCGCGGGGAAGGCCCGGAGCGCGGAAGGCGCGAGCCCCGGCGCGTGGACGCTGGCCCCCAGGGCGCCGCGCGTGACCAGCACGGTCGCGCCATGAGAAGCGGCGCGTCCCGCCAGCGTTTCCGCTTTGGGGGTGTCCTCTTCACTGAGGAACAGAAAAGAACCGTCTCGTGCGAACCGGCTCACTTGCGACCATGGATCCGGGTGCGGCGAAACGCGCCCTTCGCCGTCGTGCGTCCGAAGGAGCCCCTGCAGCGCGACCGCGACCACCGGGGGCGGGAACGGCGGCACGCCCGAAAGCTCGTGGTAGGCGGGCGCGAGCACGAGGGCATCGGCGCCGGGGCAGACTTCAGCCACGCGCGCCGCCGGGATGGGCGAACCCTCCTGCAGCAGCAACTGCGTGCGGTGCCCGGAGGCGTCGTACCGGTTCGCGTACCGCGCGGCGAGGCCGCCCACGGTGGGACGCACATCGACGCCCGCCAAAGCCGCCGCCGGGAACCCCTTCGGAGCAGCAGAGACCAACGTCACGCTCGCGCCGAGGGCCACGCACATCCGCGAGGTGTAGAGCGAGGGACCACCCGGCGCCCAGCCGCCCGGCGCCCGGTCCTCCGCCACGTTGCCCGCGACCACGATGTGCGTGCTCGTGCTCCTTCCCTACCGGTGGCTGATGACGACCTTACGGTTTTCGCCTTCGCCGACGCTGTTCGTTTCGAGCTCCGGGTCTCCCGCGAGCGCCAGGTGCACCAGGCGGCGCTCCGCGGCCGACATCGGCTCGAGGGTGATCGGCGACCCATGCTCCCGCACGCGATCGGCCATGCGTTGCGCCAGCGCCACTACCTGCTCCTCGCGGCGATGGCGGTAGTGCTCGACGTCGATCGTCACGCCGCCCTTGCCCGGGAACCGGCGGCTCACGATCAGGTTCACGACGTACTGCAGCGAAAGGAGCGTGTCCCCTCGCCGCCCGATGAGCAGCCCGAGGTCCTCGCCGCTGATATCGATGACGGCGAGCGCCATGCCCAGGCCATCGCCCGGCGTGAGCGGCTCGCGAATCGTCAGCGAGGCATCGATGTCGAGGAGCCGCAGGATGTCGTCCACCGTCTGCGCCGCGAAGTCCACCTCCTCGGCGTTGATGTCCGGCTCGATGTGCTGCTCGGGTTCGCTTTCGCGGTTCTCGCGACGGTCGGAACGCGGCCGCGAACTCCCCTGCGCCGGAGCCGGGCGGTCGCCCCCACGGTCGCGGTCACGGCCACCGCGGCGGCCACGGGGAGCGCCACCATCGCCGGCATCGGCCGGCGGGGGTGTGGCGGGAGCGTCGCCGCGCGGGCGAAGGAAGTCCTGTTCGGTGAGCTTCGGGGTAGCCGCTTCGAGTCCCGGCCGCGCGCCGCGTCCACCACGGTCGCGCCCGCCGCGATCACCACCGCGGTCACGGTCGCCGCCGCGGTCGCGAGGCGGACGGTCGCCGGGCGAGCGGTCGCCGGAAGGCTGGCGATTGCGATCGCCGCCGCGGTTATCGCGGCCCTGGCCCCGGGGGGCGCCGCCGCCGCGTGCCTGCTGGCCATGCGGGATGCGCGTATCGGGTGCTTCGCGCGGCGCCGCGGGGGCAGCGTCGCTGCCGATGATGCGGTCCACGCGGACGATTGCATCGCGTCCGCGCTTGAAGAGGCCGCCCTTCGCGCCTTCGTCGAGCACGGTGAACTCGACTTCGTCGCGGCGGGCGCCAAGGATGGCGAGCGCCCTATTCAGGGCGTCGTCGACGGTTTTGCCGCTTGCTTCGGCCTGGTCCATTCGGTGTCCTCGGTTCGGGGGCGGGTTGTGCCACGGACTGCGGCTGCGCCGAACGGGCTGCGAGTGCCGGCGCCATGGCGGGAGCGGGCGACTTCAGCAGCGGTTCGATCTTCAGCGCGGGCAGTCCGTAGGTG
The DNA here is from genome assembly GCA_020847985.1 of Dehalococcoidia bacterium. GTDB lineage: Bacteria > Chloroflexota > Dehalococcoidia > Tepidiformales > Tepidiformaceae > Amarobacillus. The sequence continues at coordinate 16,762 of JADLBC010000005.1, read as the reverse complement.
ACGATGTTGAACCCAATCTGGATCAGCGAGTTGATGGTCCAGTAGAGGCTGACGCCCGTCGGGAAGCTCAGCGCGAAGAACGCGAACATGATCGGCATCATGTACGCCATCATCTGCTGCTGCGCGCGGGCACGTTCGTCGGTCACCGTCGTGACCGTGGTCTTGGTCTGCAGCCACGTCGTCGCGCCCACCAGCACCACGAACAGCCACGCCGGGCTGAGGTAGCTTGAGGCCTCGTTCGGCGCGAGCTTCAGGTCGATGCCGAGGAAGAATTCGTTGATCGGCACCGCGTGCTGGATGTACGTCCACTGGTACAGGTGGGCGGACAGCGCCTCCAGTGCCTCCGGGCTTTCCGGGAGCGTCTGCCGGATGGCATAGAAAAGCGCAATCAGGATGGGAAACTGCAGCAGCATCGGCCCGAGACAGCCGAGCGGGTTCACGCCGGCCTCCCGGTAGAGCTTCATCATCTCTTCCTGGCGGCGTTTCGGGTCGCTGTACTTCTTGTTTATCTCCGCCATCCGCGGCTGCACCGTCTGCATCGCGCGCGATTGGTGCAGCTGCCGGCGCGTCAGCGGGAACGTGATCAGCCGGATGATGACCGTGAACGCGATCAGCGCGAGCCCGAAGCTCCCGAAAAAGATGTTGTTGAGGATGACCAGGAAATTGATCATCGGGTCCAGCAGAACGAGCGTGAACGCGTCGCCGATCATTTCCCGCCCCCGACGCCAACTTCCACCACGCTTCGCTTCACCGGGTCGGCCACGAAGAGGCGCCCCTTCGTCGTCGCGATGTAGGCCTTCCCACCCGCGGCCGTGAGCCCCGCCCGCACCGTTCCCGCGTTCACCACGGGTACGGCGTTGAGCCCCGTGCCGTTCGCGGCGTCGATGAAGTGCACCACCGGGCCGCGGTCGGCCAGGACAAGGACGCCATCGATGAGCACGGGCGTAGCTTTCACTCTGTGCCCTGCATCATACGGCTTCCACTTCGTTTCCATCGTGGTTATGTCGAGTGCGTACACCTTCCCTGAGAAATCGCCGAAGTAGGCGACCCCGCCAGCGAACGCGGGCGTGGACCACACCCAGTCCTCGGCGACGAACTCCTTCCCCTTCTGCGCGCCGGTGGCCGCATCGAGGATGTACACCTTGCGGTCGAGAGTGGGCACGAAGATGGAATCGCCGCCCAGCAGGGCGAGGTCGGCGACGGCGCCGGAGGCCGTGAACCGCTTCTGCCACTGTTCCGCGCCATCGAGCCCAAAGGCGCGCACTTCGCCGGCCATGGTCGCGACGATGATCGTGTCGTTGCGGACCAGCGGCGGCGCCCAGATGCCCTTGCCGAGGTCCTTGCCGGTCTTGCCCCAGCCAACCGGGAGCTGGCCATTGTTCTTATTGACGACGTAGAGGTGGCCCTCTGTGGTACCGAAGACGAGATACTCCCCGGCGACGGCCGGGCCGGCGACAATTTTGCCCTTGATGTCGGCCTGCGTGGCGATGCGCTCGCCGCGGCCATCGGGAGCGTTGATGCGGTAGAGGCCGCCGTCGTACGAAGCCATGAAGAACGTGTCGCCGTCGCGGACGGGCTGGGTGTAGACGGCTTTGAAGCTGTAGGCGTCCTGGTCCTTCTGGTCGTTTGAGGGAAACTGCCAGAGAAGGGGCTGGAGGGTGGCGCCGGTGGTGGATTTGGGGTCGGCCACGGCCTTCGCGCTATCGAGGTCGACGGCGACGAAGCGGTCTTTATCAGCGAAGAAGTACGCCGTGGAATCGGAGACTGCGGGGCTCGCCCACCCTTCGGGTTGCCGGATCTTGCCGCAGGCGGCGGAGGTCACGACGAAGAGTGCGAGGAGCAGCCCCACGGCGAAGAAGCGGGGGTTGTTCACGCTTGCATGGTAACAGCCACGGCGCACCGCGCGAACGTTACGGATCGTGGCCCGCGTGGCGTCAGCCGAAGTCCGAATCCACCGCGCTGAGCGGCCCAGAGACTCGAACAGCATGTTTCACGTGAAGAGCCGCCGGCAGGTCGATGCGAAGCCCAACGTCCCGCGGCCAGTCCCACGTGCCGCGCGCGCGGCGCCCAACAGCATCCGTTGAGCCTGAGACAGCTGTTGTACGTGGAGCGCGCCGGATCTCGGCAGGCTCCCGAGTCGGATCGGCGAACGCGAATCGACCCGGCGAACAAGCTGTTTCACGTGAATCCTGCCGAGCGTGGAGGAGACTGGGGACCGGACGTCGTACGACCTAGCGACATGTTTCACGTGAATCCAGAGAATGGCGCCGCCGAGGCATTCGGGAGCGCGTCGCGCCCAGGACGGCTTCCCGCATCGGGATCTCAAGAACTGGTTCGCGCTGGTTCGCACGACGCCCGCGCAAAAGCGCGCTCCACGTGAAACAATGTCGCCGTCAGGGGACCGGGTCGTAGCCGCTGCCGCCCCAGGGAGTGCACCGCAAGAGCCGCCGCACCGCCAGCCACGCTCCTCGGAATGCGCCATGCCGCTCAATCGCCTCCAACGCGTACGCACTGCACGTTGGCTGGTAGCGGCACGCCGGCGGAAGCACCGGCGACACCACGCGCTGATACCCGCGAACCGCCCGCAACAACAGCCACTTCACGACGTGGCTCCGTGGCCTTCGCCTGGCCCATCCTGCCCCGGATCCCTCTCCGGCGTCCCTGCCGCGCCCGGGGGCGCCGCCTCGCGAGCGCCCAAGGCCGTCGCCCGCCGCACCTGCCGCCGCACTGCCCCGGAAAGCTCCTCCCAGCCCGCTTCCAGCGCCCGAGCCCGCGCGGTCACAATGAGATCCCACCCGCCGACATCGCCGGCCGCCGCCGCCGCCTCCCGCAGCCGCCGCCGCGCCCGGTTCCGCACCACCGCCGACTTCGCAATCCGCTTCCCAACCGCGTAGCCCCACCGCGGATGCCCAACGCCGTTCGGCATCGCGCGGACAACGAGAAGGGGACCGTTCGTCACGGTCCCCTTCGCATACGCTGTATCGAATTCGAGGCCCTTCCGGAGACGCCACGAGCGCTCCATCAGAACTCCTCCCCTAGACGACGGTCAGCCGCTTCCGGCCATGCTTCCGCCGCGCCTTCAGCACCAGCCGCCCGGCACGCGTCGCCATTCGCTTCATGAAGCCGTGGTTCCGCTTGCGTGGGATCCGATGGGGCTGGTAGGTACGCTTCGTTGCCACGAGCTCCTCCTCAACATTCCGTGAACCTTCACCATAACATCCCCGGCAAACCCGGGGAAATCAGCGCCAGCCAGCACCCGTCAGCGGTACGCCGCCGTGTATCGCAGGTAGTGATCGAGCACCAGGGCGACATAACTGTGGGTCTCACTATAGTCGACGGCTTCGATGAAGTCCGCGGCCGTCTTCCCACCCGCGGCGGCCGTCCAACGCGCCGCCGGGCCCGGGCCAGCGTTGTAGGCTGCGAGGCCCGCCCACGAACTCCCGAACCGCGCGGTCTGCCCCGCGATGTAGTAGGCGCCAAACCGCAGCGCCACCGCCGGGCGGAACAGGTCCTCGGCCTTGAACCCTGCCACCCCGAGTTCGCTCGCGATTGCCTCACCCGTCGGCGGGATCACCTGCGTCAGCCCCAGCGCGCCGGCCGTCGAGCCCGCCTTCTCATCCCAGAGACTCTCCTGGCGGATCAGCGCCGCCAGGAACAGTGGATCCAACCCCCGCACGCGCGCCTCCGCATCCAGCGTCGAGGTGAACGCGAGCGGGTATTCGAGCCGCCCGAGCACGCCATCCGGGTCCGCGTAACGCCCGCCCAGCCGGAACGCGAGCAGCACGCCCGCCGCCGGCAGCCCCAGGTCGCGCGCCGCACGCATCGCGTCGAACATCGCCCATGGCGCCGTCCCGGCTTCGAGCAGGACCGTTTGCGCCTCGGCATGCAGCCCGGCGGCGACCAGTTCGCGCGCCACGGACGTATCCAGCTCCGCCGCACGCGGGCCGGCGGCGGCCGTCAGCCAGCGTTCAATCGCCACCCAGTCGACGCCGGTTTCGCCCGGCAGCGCGCGGTATGCCACCGGCGGCAACCCGCCAACCCCCAGTTCCCGGCCGCTTTCGAGCGCGTACAGGCCGCCCGGATCCGACGCCCGCGCCGACTCCCAGGCCGCACGCGCCTCGACCGGCCGCCCCAGCGCCGCGAGCGCTCGCCCCTTCCAATAGAGTGCCCGCGCGCCGCCGACGGTCCCGGTCTCCGACCAGGCGGCGATGGCCCCCTCGGCGTCGCCGCTATCGAACAGCACAAACCCGGCCCGGAACGCGGATTCTGTCGCGAACTCCCCGGGCCCGCCCGAGACGACGCCCCGGTACCGCGCCGACGCCCCGCGAGCGTCATCCATGCCTTCGGTCACGCGCGCCGCCCAGTACCGCGCGCGATGGCAAACGGCCGCCTCGGCCAGCGACGCCGCCCGGTCGTACGCGGCGACCGCTTCCTTCGCGAGCCCGAGGTCCTCGTACGCGGCGCCCAGGTAGTACCAGCGCCAGCCCAACGCTTCGTCCGAAGGGCCGCTCTCCGAGACAGCGGCCTCAAGCACCTTGCGCGCGTCCGCCAGCTGGCCGTGCCGGTAGTAGACAAGCCCCGCTTCGCCCGAATCGACCATCACGCCCGCCAGGCCGAGCTTGCGAACGGCCTCGAGCGCGCCCACCGATGCCGGGTAGCGCGCGATGAGCACCCGCAGCGTCGCCTCGGACCCGGACGCGTCGCCCGCCTCCGCCCGCGCCGTCGCGAGCAGCGAAAGCAGCCCGGAGGTTTCGCGCACGGCCCGCTCGCGTTCCAGCGCGGCCACCTTCGCCGCCGGGTTCGTGGCCAAGTCCGCGAGCGCCCGCAGCGCCGCCGTTCGCAGCGAAAGCGGCACGTCCGGCCCGGCGGCGAATTCGAACGCAGCGGCGGCGCCCGCGCGGTCGCCCGTACCGGCAGCCGCCAAACCAGATTCGTACGCTACATAAGCCGCAAGTGGGCCGATGCCTTTCGCGGGCTCCAACACAGTCCGCGCCTCACCGAACGCCTTCGCCTCAGTGAGAGCGCTCCCCAGGAGGTACCGCGCGCGAACCGCTTCGAGCGAAGGCAGCGGCGCGGCCTCGACCGCCGAGCGAAGTGCCGCCAGCGCCGCCTCACGGTCGCCCAGCTCGAGCCGCGCATTGGCCTCGCCGGTGAGCGCGGCCGCGCGCTCGACCCCGGCAGCCTGCGCCGAGACCGCCTGGAACGCGCGCACCGATGCCTCGAAGTCGCCCTCGCGCAGGAGCCTCGCACCCTCCGCGAGCGAAGGTGGCGGCCCGGGTTGCAGCGTCGCCGCCGGAGCCGGGAGTCCCGTCACCGTCGCGGTCTGGACGGCGGCCGTGGGCGTCAGGATGTCCGCTCCAGGACCTTCGCCGGCGCGCGCGGGAGCCTCATCCCCGGGTGCGAGCACGAACGCGGCCACGAGCGCCGCGCCGAGCACCCCGCCCGCCGCCACGAACAGAGCCGTGACGCGCCGCGCCCGCCCTGACACGCGCAGAGCATTGCGTATGGTCCGCACCCCGCCGATGCTAGGAACGGGTACCCGGGCCGTCAAAACCGCGTTACGGCGCAGAAAAGGTGGGTTTTCCCCCGCGTGACCGAACTCGCCGAGCCCGCCGCTCCCGCCTCTCTCGCGATGCCCGAACGAGCCCTCCCATCGCCCGCGTTCCCGCCCCGGCTCACGCTCGCCGAGGCCACGCGCGCGCGCAACGCCTGGATCGAAATCGATCTCGAGGCCCTCGACCACAACCTCGCCGCCCTGCGCACGGCCATCGGTCCCGGCTGCGAGACGATCGTCGTCGTCAAAGGAAACGCCTATGGGGCCGGCGTCGAAGGCGTCGCGCCCGCGCTCGAAGCGGCCGGCGTCGAGCGATTCGCCGTCGCGTGGGTGTCCGAGGCGGTGCAGCTGCGCGAACTCGGCATCCGGCGGCCGATTATCGTGCTCGGCCACGCATTCCCGGAGGACGCCGAGGCCGCTCTCGCGCACGACCTCACCCTCACCTGCCACTCTCTCGCGCTCGGGCGGGCGCTGTCGGCGGCCGCGGTTCGCGCCGGGCACACGGCGCGCGTCCATATCCATATTGATAGCGGCCTCCACCGCGACGGCGTCTCCCTGGAGGAGGGGGTCGCGCTCGCCGAGGCCCTCCGCGGCCTGCCCGCGCTCGAAATCGAGGGCATCAGCACCCACATGGCGAACGCCGACGAACCCGACGACTCCTTCAGCGACGCCCAGGCCGCGCTCTTCCGCGATGCCACCGCGCGCCTGCCATGGATCCCCTATCGCCACACGGCGAACTCCGCGACCGCGTTGCGACGCGCCGGGCTCCGCTTCGAAGGCGTGCGTCTTGGCCTCGCCCTGCATGGCGTGCTGCCCTCGAACACGCCAGGCCCGGCACTGCGCCCAATCCTCTCTGTGAAAGCCCGCCTTGCGCGCGTTTCCACGATTGGCGCGGGCGAAGGCGTCAGCTACGGGCTCACCTGGCGCGCCAGCCGCGAGTCCCGCACCGCCCTCGTTCCCGTCGGGTACGCCGACGGCTGGTCGCGCCATCTCGGTAACCGCGGCGAAGTGCTCATCGGCGGGCGCCGCTGCCCGATGGTGGGGCGCGTGATGATGGACCAGTTCGTCGCCGACGTGACGGACACTCCCACGGCGGCGGAAGGCGACGAAGCCGTCCTCCTGGGCAGCCAGGGGAACGAGCGCATCACCGCCGGAGACGTCGCGACGGCAGCCGGGACCATCCCCTGGGACACTTTTGCCGCGCTCACGGGGCGTCTCCCCCGCATCTTCCATCGCCAGGGCGTGGTCGAACGCATCACCGGCGGCTGAGATGGCGAAGAAGCGAACGAAGCCCGCGCCCGCCCCAAGCACACGTCCCTGGCTGAAACACCTCTGGCTGGCCGGCGCCCTCGCCGCATTCGCCCTGGCCTATCTGCTGAAGGCGTTGGCGTAGCGGTCGGCGGGCGGCTGTCGGCTATTGGCCGTCGGCCATCGGCTGTCGGCTGTCGGGCGTCCGCGTCACCACCAATCACCATTCGTCGCCGGTGTCGCTCCCACACCAGCGTCTCTCACACTGTCATCGTCGCTACGGCCTCGCCGCTAGCCCTGTCGTTAGTCCGACGCAGGAGTGTCCTACACCCGCCTGGCATTACGACAGGCGACGCCCTCATTCCTCATTCCTCGCCTCTCGCGACTCGCCCGCCCTTTTCTCCTTCCTCTTTTCTCCTTTCTCTCCGCGCCCACTCGCTACGCGAGGCAGCGCAACGCCTTCCCCCCGTTCCACTCCACCATCTCCGGGAAGATCGCGTTCATCGAGAGGGCTGCCCCACGCGGCTCGCCGCGTAGCTCCGAGTACGCCCGGTGCAGGTTCCCGACGATCCGTTCGGGGTCGCAGAGGTGCGCGAAGGGGCCGAGGTCGAGCGATTGCGCCAACGCCAGCGGCGGCGTGCCCGCTTCGTACCCCCGCCGTGCGTGCTCGCGCACGAACTCCAGGTACGCCCGGATCTGTGCGAAGACCCCCGGCCCGCAGACCGCGCCGTGCCCGGGGACGATGGTCTCCGCGCCCAGCGCCTCCAGCCGCGCGAGCGAATCCAGCCAGCCGCCAATCGACCCGAAGAGCGCGAACGGAGTGCCGCCGTTGAACACCAGGTCGCCGCTGAAGAGAAGCTTGCGTTCGGGGATCCAGCAGACGACGTCGTTCGTCGTGTGCGCTGGCCCGACGAACATCAGCTCCACACGCAGGTCATCGACGTAGACGGCCATGCGGGCCTCGAAGGTGATGGTCGCCGGCGTGGGCGGGCAGTCGCCGAAGTCGGTTTCGGGGAACACGGGCGAACGGCGGAAGGGCCGTGAGGCGCGCACCTCCTCGCGGCACTTTTCGTGCGCGATGATCGGCGTTCCCGGCGCCCAGGCGAAGTTGCCGTTCGTATGGTCGCCGTGGTGGTGCGTGTTGATCAGCGCCGTCACCGGGTGGTCCGTGAGCGATCGCACCGCCGCCTGCCAGGCGTGCGCCCGCGCCTCCGTCCCCGTCGTGTCGATGAGCTTTGCATCGCGCTCGCCGACCAGGCAGCCGGCGTTGTTCAGGAACCAGCTGCCATCGAGCTGGATATAGGCGTAGATGCCGCGGCTGACCTCTTCGATCGCGGGCGGCGGGACCGTATCGGCGTGGGTGACGTGCTGGCTGCTCATGGCGGGAGTCTACGCCAGAGAAAGGAGAAAAGAGGAAGGAGAAAAGGGTGTGCGGGAGCGAGAGAAGGGAGGAATGAGGAAGGAGAAAAGGGCGTGCGGTAGGGCGCGGGCGATGGCGCAAGTGCGTGTGGTTCGAAGCGTCGCCGCGTGCCGAGATTCCTGCCCTTCCGTGAAACATCGGGCGCGCGAGCGAGACCACCGAGGCCGTGAAACAGCCTGTGAAACAATGGTCCTGGCTTCGGGGCAAGCGCGACGGCTCCGCCCGTGCGGGCGTGAAACATCGCGTGAAACACGTGCCCCGCGCGAGTGTTTCACGGCGCGCGTGTCGGCGGGCGCGCCTGGGCGGCCTCGGCTCCCGGCGTCCTGGAACGGTTGGCCGCGCCCAGAAGGGCGAGTGCACGCGCGGGGCCTGCCTCCAAGGCTAGCCCTGGGTGTCCTTCGGCTCCTGCTCCGCCGTTTCCTTCGTAGGCCTTCTTGCCCCTCTTCCCCGCCTTTGTAGCGGCCGAAGGCTTCGTCGACCCGGCGGTCCCTCTCAGCGGAGATATCCGGAAGGGCTCGGAGTTCTTCGGCCTCGTCGAGCGCCTTAACAATGGCAGTCTGGCCCGACTCGCCGCCCGGTTCGAATTCAATGTGCGGCCTGTGCACGCCGCGGCCCCATCCAGCTCCGTCGGCTATAGACCCGCCGCCGGCCGCGCCGTTATCCCCCGCCGCCATCTACACCACTCCGCGTCGCACACCCCTTTCTCTTTCCTCTTTTCTCCTTTCTCTCGTTAGACTCCCGCCATGTACCGCGCCGTGCTCTTCGATGTCGGTGGGCCGATCGATACCGAGGTCCGCTTCGAGCAGCTGGTCGACCGCGATATCCGCGCGGCGTTCGCGGCCGAGGGAGTGGCCGTGTCCGATGCCGCGTACGCCGATGCCAACGCCCGCGCCATCGCCACCTTCGCCCCCGATGCCTACAGCGCCATCACGTGGGCGCTCGCCGGTGGCGACACCGCCCTCGCCGCCCGCGTGATGGCCCGCTTCCGCAACCCCGAGGCCTCCGCCCGCCGGCAGGAAGAGCGCGGCGGCATCGAACTGCGCCCGGGCATCGTCGACCTCCTCCGGTGGCTCCGCGGCGAGGGCCTCCTCCTCGGGCTCGCCGCGAACCAGCCCGCGCGCGTGGTCGCCGAACTCGATGCCCTGGGCTGCGGCGCGCTCTTCAGCCATCGCGAGGTCACCGGCCACCATCGCCTCCGCAAACCCGATGTCCGCCTCTTCCTGCGTGCCTGCGACGACCTCGGCGTGGCGCCGGAGAAGACGATCATGGCCGGCGATCGCATCGACAATGACATCGCGCCCGCGCGCTGGCTGGGCATGGCCGCCGTCCGCCTGCGTACCGGCCGGCACGCGAACCAGCAGCCGCGCGCGCACGACGAGGTGCCCCACGCCGACGTCGCCACCGTTCCCGCCCTCCGCGAAGCGCTCGCTCGCCTCCTCCGCGAAGGCACGCGGTGATGGCTACCCTTCGCTTCCTCGGTTCGGGCGATGCCTTCGCGAGCGGCGGCCGCTTCCAGGCGTGCGTCCTCCTCGAAGGTGGGCCAGCGCCGCTCATGGTCGATTGCGGCGCTACCTCCTTGCACGCGATGGCCCGCGCGGGGGTCGATCCCGGGAGCATCGGCCACATCGTCGTCAGCCACCTCCACGGTGACCACTTCGGCGGGATCCCGTTCATCGTCCTGCACGGCCAGTTCAACCGTCGCCAACAGGACCTGCATATCGCCGGACCGGTGGGCACGGGCGAACGGTTGGTGCGCGCGATGGAGGTGCTCTTCCCCGGCAGCGCGACCGCGACGCGCCGCTTCGCCGTCCACGTAACCGAACTCGTGCCCGGCGAACCCGCGCCGTTCGGGCCCGCTGTCGTCCACGCCGTCGAAGCCGACCACGCCAGCGGCGCCCCCTCGCTCGCGCTCCGCATCGACTACGCCGGCCGCTCGCTGGCCTATTCCGGCGACACCGCCTGGACCGATGCCCTCCTCGATGTCACCAGCGGCGCGGACCTGTTCGTCTGCGAAGGGTACGTCCGCGAACGGCGCGTGCCGTTCCACCTCGCCTTCGAAACCGTGCGCGAAAATCTCCCCCGCATCGGCTGCGCGCGCGTGGTGGTGACGCACATGAACGCGGAGATGCTCGCCTTCACCGCCGAAACGGCGCCCATCTCCGGCATCATGTTCGCCCACGATGGGCTCGTCCTCGACCTGTAGCCACGCTCGCCACGCACCTGGCCACGCCGAAAGCCGACGGCCGGCAGCCGACAGCCGCCTGCGCTACAGTGCCGCCACCAATCCGGCACTTCGCCGCGACAGGAGTCCCCCCATGGATCTCGAAGCCCTCGAACAGCTGGCCGCCACCCAGCGCGCCGTCCGCGCCTTCACCGATCAGCCCGTCCCCGACGACCTCATCGCCCGCATCCTCCGCGTCGCCACGCGCGCACCCAACGCCCGCAACGTCCAGCCCTGGCACTTCATCGTCATCCGCGACCGCGAAACGAAGCGCGCGATCGCCGATATCCAGTCCGACATGACGAACCAGCCGCGCGGGCAATCCTCGCCGGACCGCCAGAACTGGGCGGATGTGCCCGTGCTCATCGCCGTCTGCTCGACGCTGCCGTTCGGCGAAGGGCGCGCGGGCGATGCCGCGACGGCGGGCTCGATCTACCCGGCGGTGCAGAACCTCCTCCTCGCGGCGCACGCCGCCGGCCTGGGCACGGTGCTCACGACGCGCTGGCGCCTGAACGAAGAGAAGGTCGCGCCGCTGCTGAACCTGCCCGCCGGCATGGCCGTGCACGCCGTCATCCCCATGGGCTGGCCCGCCGTGAAGCTCGGCAAGAACCGCCGCAAGCCCGTCGCGGAGGTGACATCGCGGGAGAAGTTCGGCAACGCCTGGTAGTTGAGCTGTTAGCTGCTGGCTGTTGGCTATTAGCGTGCCCCGCCGCGAAGCTTCGGCCGCCAACAGCCACGGCTGTCCGCGTGTGGTCACGCCAATAGCCAGCAGCTAAGAGCCAACAGCTAAGAGCCATCAGCTCCCCCGCAACGCGGGGTCCGACGCGCGATCCGCCACCGCGAGGCCGTTCTCCAGCATCCAGGCCGCCACTTCGCCCGCATCGTCGAAAATATCGCCGACGGTTTCGCCGGCGAGGTAGCGGGCGTGGATGCCCTCCATGATGATCCCGATCTTGTAGTTCGCGAAGATTTCGTAGAACTCGATGTGCTCCACGCTGCGCCCGCTCTTGCGCGCGTATTCGGCCACCAGCGCATCGCGCGAAAGGAAGCCCGGGCGCGCCGTCACGCGGCTCTCTTCGTTCGAAAGCAGCCGCAGGTCCGGGTCGCCCTCCTGCCCCCAATACATAATGGTGTAGCCGAGGTCCGAGAGGGGGTCCCCCAGGGTCGACATCTCCCAATCGAGCAGCGCCACCACGTGCCCGGGGTCGTCGTGGGCGAGCACCATGTTCCCGAGCCGGTAGTCGCCGTGCACGAGCGTCGGCGGCGGCGATGGCGGCAGCGCCTTTCGCAGACGCCGCGAGAGTTCATCCACCTCCGGCAGGTCGCGCGTCTTCGAACGCTCCCATTGCTCGCCCCAGCGCCGTAGCTGGCGTTCGAGGTAGCCCTCGGGCTTGAAGGCGAAATCGCCGAGGCCCGCAGCCTGGTAATCGATGGCGTGCAGCTGCACGAGCGTATCCACCAGCGCGTGGCCGATCTTCTCGCGTTCCGCGGCGGTCTCGGCGTAGCCGGCGTGGTCATCGAAGGTGAGGATGCGGCCGTCCGCGAAGCTCATGACATAAAACGGGTAGTCATTGACCGCCGGGTCCTCGCAGAGCGCGATCGGGTGGGCGACGGGGAAGCCCTGCGCGTCCATCGCCGAGATCACGCGGTACTCCCGCACCATGTCGTGCGCGGTCGGCAGCACGTGCCCGAGCGGGGGCCGCCGCATCACCCACTTCTGGCCGCCGCAGGTCACGGCATAGGTCAGGTTCGAACGCCCCTCCCCGATGAGCGTGAACGCGAGGTCGCCATCGGCGCCGGGGACGTTGTCGCGAAAGAAGCGGGCGACGGCGGGGTAGGCGATGCCGGGCGGGATCTCGGATTCGGGCATGGCCGGGAGTATACCGCCGCGCGCGGCATGCACGCGCCTTGACGGGCCGCCCCCGCATCGGTTCCGATGCCGCCATCACCATCCCGGAGCGCCGCCATGGCCCGACTCGCCCCCTTCGAAACCCTCACCCTCAGTGCCGAGCAGCAACGCATCGCGAACGAGATCACGAGCGGACCGCGCGGCGGCATGCGCGGCCCCTTCGAGGCGTGGTTGCGCGCGCCCGGCCTCGCCGATACCGCCCAGAAGGTGGGCGCCTACTGCCGCTTCGGCACCTCGCTCCCGGGCGATGTCTCCGAGCTCGCCATCCTCCTCGCGGGGCGCGAATGGCGGTCGCAGTTCGAATTCTGGGCGCACACGCGCCTGGGGCTGCAGGCCGGCCTCCCGGCGGACATCATCGAAGCCATCCGAACCGGCGCGACGCCCACCTTCGAGCGCGACGACTACCGCATCGTCCACGACGTGATCACGGAGTACTTCGCCACGAAGCGCCTCTCGGATGCGACGTACGCGCGCGCCATCGCCATCCTCGGCGAACGCGGCCTGGTCGATGTCGTGGGCATCACCGGCTACTACGGCCTCGTCTCGATGACGCTCAACATCTTCGAAGTCTCCGTCCCCGAGGGGGAGACGCCGCCGTTCGCCGAGCGAAGCTCGACGAACGGCGGGTAGAGAAAGGAGGAAAGAGGAATGAGGAAAGAAGCTCCCAGTTCCCGGTTCCCAGTTCCCAGGGGATCAACCCCGGCGCCACCAGCCACGGCGGCTGGCCACTCCGTTTCTCTTTCCTCCTTTCTCTTTTCTCTTAGCCGAAGGCTTCGCCGTCACTGGGCTCTAATCGACCACGCGCCGTCCGCCTGCACTTCCCACAGACAGAGCGTCGCGGCCCGGTCGATGTTGACCACACGGCTGACGTTCAGCGGCCCGATGACGTTCTGCGCGAGCGTCCGGCCCTTGTCGCACTCCAGGGAGACGATGAAGTTTCGCGTCCCGTCGTGTGTGAATGCGTAGGTGCGGGCACCGCTGACGGTCGGCTTGAACATGCCGCTCACGCCATCGCCTTTGCCCGAAAATGCGGTGAACGCCTCGGGTTGAGCCCCGATGGGGCTAAGCGTGATCGCCCATGCGCCGTCTGCGTCGGCATCGAAGGTGAACTTTCCGCCCGGGGTCGCCCACACCGGTCGTCTTCCCTCGTAACGACCGATGACGTTCACAAGAAGGTCGTAGCTGCCTGAGGGCGGGAAGAGCTTGAGGATGAAGTTGCGCCGGCCAGCGTGGGTGATATCGGCCACCCACACGCCCGCGCCGAGTTCCGCCGATGCGACACCCTGTCCGCTGCCCGAGAGCACGACCGGCGACGGCGTGGGAGTGGGCGTCGGTGGAACGGGCGTGTTCGTCGGCGGGACCGGCGTGCTTGTCGGCGGGAGAGGTGTCCTGGTCGAGGTCGAGGTGGCGGCCCGGGAGGCCGGAGAGGCCTCTGCGGCAGGCGACGCAGCCTCGGCCTGTACCGATTGCTTGTCGGCCGGGTCGCCCATCGCGGCGCCGAGGATGGCCAGGGCGATGAATCCCACGACGGCAAGCACCGGGCCCTTGAGCCACCACGAGCGCGCCCAGAAGCCATTCCAGATGCCCAATACTCGTGTCATGTGCCCGCTCCTACCGCGAAATGCGTCTTTGTGTCCCGCTTTATACACGGCGACGAGCGTCTTTTACACCGGGCATGCGAAGCTCGACGAACGGCGGGTAGAGAAAGGAGACAAGAGGAAGGAGGAAAGAGGTTCCCAGTTCCCGGTTCCCAGTTCCCAGGGGATCAACCCCGGCGCGAGGTTGCCCCTGGGCTGGCCACCCCGTTTCTCTTTCCTCCTTTCTCTTTTCTCTTAGCCGAAGGCTTCGCCCCCCCAGCGTTCGCGCGTGGTGAATTCGCGGACGGGTTTGCGGCGGAGTTTGGTGAGGGTGCGCGACGGGTGGCCCGCGGGAATGAGCGCCGCCACCGCCACGCCTTCGGGGATGTCCATGAGCGCGCGCAGTTCGGGCTCGCGGGCGATGGGCATGGTCGTGAGCGTGCCCCCGAGGCCCTCCGCCCGCAGCCCCAGGAGGATGTTCCACACCAGCGGGTAGATCGAGGCGCCGCTGATCACGCCCACGCGCTCAAGTTCGCTATCGACCGAGGCCACCACCCGCAGGTCCACGCAGACGACGATGACCACGGGCGCGCGCCGGTACGGTTCGCTCAAGCCGCGCGGCGGTTCCGTCGCCGCGATCTGCCCGGGCGTGAGCTTCGTCGGCACGACCGTGTTCCAGGGGAACTCCCCGGCCGCGACCTGCGCCCCGTACCGTTTCGCGGGTTCCTTCGCGAGTTCCGCGATGGCGTCCTTCGTGGCCTGTTCGCGCACGATGATGACGTGCCCGCCCTGGCGGTTGCCGCCGCTGGGGGCGAAGCGCGCGTTCTCCAGGATGCGCGCGAGCACGGCGTCATCCACGGGTTCGGGGGTGAATTCGCGCGCCGAGAACGCGCTCCGCATGACCTCGTACAGCTCCATGCGCCGATTCTGTGCGTTCGCGCCCCGCGGCGAAAGGGGCCGCGAAATCGCGGTTTTCCGCACCCCACACCACGCGTAGACTGCCGCCGCGAAGCGCGGGGGATTTGCGGCATGGATAGCGAACTCAACGGCAGGGTGAAGGCGCTCATCGCGCGGCAGATCGCCGAGGGCCGCCAGATCGGCACGCAGGTCTGCGCCTATCGCGATGGCCACCTCATCGTCGATGCCTGGGACGGCCAGATGGGCGCCCACGACGAGCGCCGCGTCGGCCCCGATAGCCTCTTCAGCAGCTTTTCCACCACCAAGGGCGTCGCCGCCACCATCCTCCATATGCTCGCCGGCCGCGGCCTGCTCGATTACGACGCACCCGTCGCGAAGTACTGGCCCGAGTTCGCGCGGGCGGGCAAGGGCGAGGTCACGGTCGCGCAGGCGATGAGCCACCAGGCCGGGCTGCACGCGGTGCCCAGGCCGTTCACCATCGAATTCATCGAGGACTGGGAGGGCGCGCTCGACTGGATCGCGGCGCAGGCCCCGGCCTACCCGCCCGGCACGAACACGGGCTACCACGCCTTCACCTATGCCTGGGTCGTGGGCGGCATCATCCAGAAGGCGAGCGGGCGGCACATCAAGGAGTGGCTCGCCGAGGACCTGGCGGGGCCGCTCGGCGTGGGCGATTCGATGTTCATCGGCATCCCCGAAGGCGTCGATGAGCGGCTGACCACCCTGAAGAACGCGCCGCCGCCGGCGCCCGGCACGCCCAATCCCGCGGCCGCACTCGGGCCGGACCACCCGATGTTCCAGGCGATGCCGATGCGCACCAACTTCACCTTCAACGATGCCCGCACGCGCCGCGCCTGCCTGCCCTCGGCCAACGGCCACTTCAACGCGCGCGCCCTCGCCCGCATGTATGGCGCGCTGGCCAACGGCGGCGAAATCGATGGCGTGCGCATCATCGCCAGCGAATGCATCCCGCACATGTACCGCCTCATGACCGATGGCACGGACATCGTGCTCGGCCAGCGCCTGCGCAAGGGCATCGGCTTCTTCCTCGGCGGGTCCGAAGAGGCCGGCGCGAGCGCCCTCGGCCCTTCGCACACGACCTTCGGGCATCCCGGCGCGGGCGGCTCCGTCGGCTGGGCCGACCCCGAACAGCGGCTCTCCGTGGCCGTCACCATCAACCAGATGCATTCGGGCCTGCAGGGCGAAGGGCCCGTCGCCGAGATCTGCAACTTCATCCGCGCCGAAATCGCCGCGCGCTGAACGCCACCCGCGTACGCCGTTAGCCGCCCGCGCCGTATCGTCGGGGGCGTGGACGAATGGCGGCTGCTGCACATGCTTTCGCTCGCGTGGCTGGGGGCCGGGCTGGGGGCAACCTACCCGCTCATCCTCCGGGCGTGGCGTTCGAAAGACGTGAAGTACCAGATGTACTGCCTCACCGAGGCCGCGAACAGCGAGACCCGCGTCCTCCTCCCCGGGGCGATGGCGACGGGCGTCACCGGCTTCTTCTGGGCGGCCGCGCAGAACCTGAACTTCGTGAAGACGGGCTGGCTCGCGGCGCTCGTGCTGCTCTTCATCTTCTTCTACCTGGTCTGCCTGCCACTGCTCGGGTTCGGGCTGCGGCGCGCGCGGCTGGCATCGCTCATCGCCGCGAAGAAGGGCGAAGAGACGGCCGAGCTCCGCGAAATCCTCGACGACCGCGTGCCCCTCGTATTCGGCACCCTGCTCGTGGCCAGCATCCCGTTGATGGCCTGGATCGCGGTGATGAAGCCGGGGGGTTAGCTAATAGCTGTTAGCAGGGTGCTGAAAAAGGGGTCGGCGGCGCGCGATCTAAGCAGAGATGGCGGGTGCAGGCCGGACGAGTACGGCCCGGCGCACGTCGGGGGATGTGGTCTTGGCCCGTTTCGTGGGGCTCGGG
>JADLBC010000004.1 GCA_020847985.1 Dehalococcoidia bacterium | reverse complement strand
GAGCGTGCCCGGCGCCGCCGGGAGCGGGAACGAGCTGCTGCACAACGGCGGCTTCGAAGCCTGGGTGGGCGATGCGCCGGACGGCTGGAGCGTGTCCGCGGGGACGCCCGTCGCGCGGGTGGCGGATGGCCGCGATGGTCCCGGCGCGCGCCTTTCGACCACGTCCGGCCGCCTCTTCCAGAACGTCCCGGCCACGCCATTCGCTCTCTATGCCGCGAACGTGGACATCCGCCGCGATGCCGACTTCGCCAGCACCGTGTCACTGCGGGTGACCTTTCTCAGCGGCGGGCTGACCGCGCTGGACGTGGCGCAGGTGCAGGTGGCGCAGGGGCAGGGCTGGACGCATGCGAACCTGGCGGTGGCGGCGCCCGCGAACACCGCGTTCGTGACCTTCGCCGTGGAGCTGACCGCTGCCGCGGGCGGTGCCATCACGGTCGACAACGCCTCGCTCGCCGCCGACGCGCCCCAGGTCACACCGACGCCGACAGAGGTCGCAATGGCCACGCCCACGGCGACGGCGACGCCCACCACGCCGGCCGGGAGTTCGCCCACGGTGTCCATCGCGACCGCGACGGCGACGCGCACAGCCACGCCCACGCGCAGCGCGACCGCCACCCGCACCCCGACGCGCACGCCAACGCCCACCCGGTCCCCGACGCGCACGCCATCGGCCGGAACACCCACGCCCGCGCCTTCGCGGGTCACGTTCGCGGACGACGGTTCGGGCGGGCTGCTGGGCAACGGCGGCTTCGAAGCAGCGGATGCCGACGGACGCCCCGCGGGCTGGCAGAAGGTAGGCGGCGACTTCTTCTTTGACGGCGATGCGCGCTCCGGGCACGGCGCGGCCGGGTTGTCTTCCGCGACGGCGACCACGCGCTGGATCCACCAGGTCGTGCCCGTTGATGGCGGCGGCTGGTACCGCGCGACCGCCTTCGCACGCGTGGTCGACGGCGACGCCGAGGTGTTTCTGCGCCTCAGCTGGTACGCCAGCACCGACGGCAGCGGCGTCGCGCTCACGCAATCCGAGAGCGAGGCGTGGGCGGCGAACGACTGGGAGTTGCTCGCCACCGGTCCGGTGCAGGCGCCCGCAGGGGCGCGCTCGGTGCGCTTCCGGCTGATGCTGCGGCCGCTCGCGGGGGAGTCCCGTGCCGCCTTCGATGATGCCGTATTCGATGCCGTCGAGGAGCCGCCGCCGCTGGCGAACCCGACCGTGCCCATGACCGCCGCCGTCACCCCGTCGGCCACGCGCGGCGCAGCCACGCTCGCGGCGACGGCGACGCCAACGCGTGCCGCTCCCGCACCGCCGCCGGCGGCCGCGAGTGGCGCGGTCGCACCCCTTCTCGTTGGCGCGGCGACGCTTCGGCTCTCCGAAGTCCTCGTCCGGCCCGGAGGCGACGGCCGCGACGTGGACTTCGAATGGGTCGAACTGGTCAACACCGGGAGCGAGCCGGTGGACCTCGCCGGGTGGCGGCTGGGGGATGCGGCGCAGATGGACGTGCTCCCGGCGGCGGTGGTCCCCGCGGTCGGCTATGCCGTGGTCGCGGCGAAGGCGGCGGTGCTGCCCGCCGGGGTGCTCGTGGTGCGCGTGACCGATGGCGCCATCGGCCGCGGCATCAACAACGGCGGCGACGTGCTCCGGCTTGTCGCACCCGATGGCCGTGAGGTCGACGCGGTCTCCTTCGGCGACAATGACGACGCGTTCTCACCGGCGCCGCCCGCTCCCGGCGAAGGCGAAACCCTCGGCCTTCGCGACCCTGCATCGGAACAAGGGCCGGAGGAATGGGCCATCACTTCGCGGTCCACACCCGGGGCGCCCAACCTCTTCCCGCCGGTCACTTCGCCCACGACCCGCAGGGGCGCCACACCCATGCCATCCCGGGACCTCGCCATGGTCGCGGGCAGCGAGATCCCTCTCGAACCTGGCGGTGGCAATGGCGACCGCGCTGCCGTCGCCGTCATCGCCGCGGCGGCCACCGCCGCCGGCGCCATCACCTGGAAGCGCCACACCCTCCGCACCCTCCTCCGCCGCGACCCCACCCCTCCGCCTCGCCCACCCCACGAATAGGACGCGCGCAGGCGCTGTCCATGAACTGTCCGCCAGCCGTCCGCCTCCCGCGCCTTCGCATCCCTATGCTCCGTTCGCATGAGCGACGCACGAACCAGCTGGCGACTGGAGTGGCATGAGAACGGCCAACTCCGGTCGCGCGACCTCGACCGGCCGCTCGCCATCGGCCGTGCCACCACGAACGACATCGTGCTCGACGCACCCACGGTGTCCCGCGAGCACTGCGTGGTGACGCCTTCGGCCGCGGGCGTTTCGTTGCAGGCACCCCGTAATCCGGTGCTGATTGAGGGTCGCCCGGTGCAGCAGGCCGTGCTCTCGGAAGGGTCGCTCTTCCTCGTTGGCGAAACCACCTTCCGCCTTTCGGTCGCACTTCCCGGCGAAGCGACCGGTGCCGCACCAGGGAGCGGAGCGGGCGGATTCGCGGTTCATTGGACCGCCGGGGGCGGCGCCCGCTCGGCCATCGTCCGGGGCTCGCTGAGCGTCGGCCGTGCCGCGACAAACGACATCGTCCTTGAGGACCCGCGCGTTTCGCGGACGCACTGCACGCTTCGCGCAGCGCCGGGGGGCCTTCGCGTCGATGCCCGGGCATCGGCGAACGGGGTCACGGTCGATGGGCGGCAGGCGGCGGAAGCGACGATTGCGCCGGGGAGCAGCTTCACGGTGGGCGACACCGAGTTCCGCGTGTCGGCGGCGCGCGCCAGGGCAGGCTCCGCGAAGGTGCCGGTGCCGGCGGTGCTGCTTGGAGGCATCGGCGCCGCGGTTGCGGTCCTGGTCGTGGCGGTCCTTGTCGGCGCGCTCCTGTTCAACCGCGAGCATGGCACGGCGCCATTGGCTTCGAAGCGCATCACGGCCGGCGAAGGCGGCGTGGTGGAGGCGCCGGGCGGAGGCCCGCGGATCGTGTTCCCGCCCGGCTCGCTGCAGTCGGACGTTGTCGCCACAATCGAGCAGGTCGAGGCGCCGGCGCCGCTCCCGGGCGGGTCCACCGGTCCCGTCTACCGGCTCGAAGCGGGGAAGGCCCCGTTCCTGGCACCGGTCACCGTGGATCTCCCCGCGGGCGTTGCCTCCGACGGCGAAACGTATGTGGCGTACTACGACGCAGCGAACGCCGTCTGGCAGCGGGTCGATGCCACGTTCGCGAACGGCCGCGCGACGGTGCAGACCGCCCACCTCTCGGCGTGGGCGGTGGTGCAGGAAGGCGCGTGGCCGCTGCTGAAGCTTCCATATGCGCGCACTGAGAAGGACATCAAGTTCATGAGCGGCCCGCATTCCGGGGCCGGGGACTTGTACTGCGGCAAGTCGGTCGGAAACCAGAGCGGGATCGACTTCAACATGAACAATTCGGGCTTTACGGTGCTCTCGGTGGCGCCCGGACGTCTCTTCGAACGGCACTTTCCGAACGACGACGCCGCCGGAGGCAAGGGCGCGGAGGACAAGGGGGGTGCGGGCTACTGGGTCACCATCCAACACGATGGCGGCCTCTACTCGCTCTACTGGCACATGGAGTCAGCTTCGACCGAACTGAAGGCGCTGAAGAAAGGCGACTTCGTGCCCGAGGGATTCCCGCTCGGGACGGCCGGTGGCAGTGGCGGCTGGGCGGTGCACCTCCACCTGGAGCTGCGCCAGGGCAAAGTGGCATTTGGAAGCCCATACGGCGGTACGCCTGTGAGCTGGGACGGCCGCACGGTCGATGGCTGGACCATCCACACCCACCGCTGGGCCGAAGGCAGATCCGCGGGGCAGGCGATGAACTACCAGGGCAGCGCCACTCGCGGCCGCGCCGAATCGACAACCCTGAAAGTCCAGTCGGTGAAGGAGTCTTGCGGCACGGGGGACGCGCTGAAGGCGACCGGCACGGTCGATAGCGAGTGGCTCGCCCGCAACGGCAAGGACGCCGTCGAGAAGAACGAAGCCTGCCCCGGGACCCCGTGCACGCGGTTCGCCGACAAGGCGGGCATGCAGCTGGAGAGCTCGAACTGCGAGCGGAGGCTCGAAGGACCATGTGAGGCTGTGAACTATCTGCGCCCCGCCGGGGGGTGGGACGCGCCGACGCCCGGCCACGGCGACCGCGTCACCGCGAACGCCGCGACGCTTGCTGTATGGGCCGAGCCGATGGCGAAGGCGCCGGCCACCGCCATTCGCTACATCTTGATCACGTACTGGTATCCCGGGGTGAAAGTGGGCACCACCGAACTCGTGGAAAACGACCCGTGGGCCCTGTGCGGGCGCATCGACGCCCCCAACTCGGGCCGGGTGACCGGGACCTGCCAGCTCGACCTCGCCGCTGCACGCGGAAAAAACGTGAAGATCTCGTTCGACGTCCATGAAGCGGACGGGCGCGTGACGAAAGCGCCGGCCGGGGTGCGCGAGTTCACGGTCGATTGCCCGGACTGCAGCATCGCCAACCCGCAGTTCTCTCCCGTGCCGACCCTGCCGACGGTACCCCCGGGGCGGTTCTCGCCGCTCGCATCGCCGAGGCCCGACACACCCACAGCGACATCGACCCCGACGCGCACGCCGACACCGCCTCCATCTGCCACCTCCACACCCACGCCGCCCGTCGCGACCCCGACAGCCACGCGCACACCCACCGCCACACCGCGCCCACCCGACCCGGACCGCGACGGTGACGGCGTCCCCGACAATGGCGACGAATGCCCGGACCAGGCCGGACCGGCGAGCAGCTACGGCTGCCCCGTCTCCTGGACGTTGACGCTCACTCTCAACGGGACCGAGTTCCACCCGGGCGACCGCCAGGACTTCTGCTACTCGCTCTCACCCCAGGCGCCGTTCCGGTTCACGTTGGAGAAATCGAACGATGGCGGACCGTTCTCTCCCCTCTGGGACGAGGGCGATACCGGCACGGGCGACTGCCTGCAGTTCACCGTCGGCCAGGAATTGGGCGTACGGCAGTACCGGGGGCGGGCCTACGTCAATGGCCAGCTGGTGGGGACGCGGATCGTGAGCGCGCGCGTGACCTCGGTCGCGCCGCCGACGCCCACGCCCACGCCATCCCAGGGAACCTGCGACCGCGAGCCTTCGCAGCCAACCACCGTGCGCCGCAACGGGAACACGATCACCTGGGAAGTGGCCGACCCGGGCGGGAGCGGGTGCCAGGTGCGGTACGAGGTCAACGCCTTCGGCGGGCAGAACCTCTATCGCGGGACGACACCGTCGTTTACGTCCGCCTCGCTCTGCCCGGGCGCGTACTTCATCGGGGCGGCGAACCAGCGGTTCGGGTTCCACTTCTACGCGCTGTGGAGCTGTCAGTAGGGGGACCGCGGGTGCCCGTGCGTGGCCGGGCTCGGGACGCCGAAAAGTCGGAAGGCGACGGGTGACCCGTCGCCTTCCTGCGTATCTATAAGGTGGTGCCGAAGCCCAGACTTGAACTGGGGACACCCGCATTTTCAGTGCGGTGCTCTACCAACTGAGCTACCTCGGCGGCCGCGTTCTATCGTACCCCGGGCAGGGAACGGGTCAACCGCGGGGGCGGCGAGTATAGTGCCGGGCATGCCTCCTCGCCCCTACGCGATCCACGTCCCCGATGCCGTTCTCGACGACCTCCGCGAGCGACTCGCGCGCACCCGCTGGCCCGATGCCATCCCCGGGACGGGCTGGGAATACGGCGCCGATGTCGAATACGTCCGCGACCTCTGCGAGTACTGGCGGACGGGCTACGACTGGCGGGCGCGCGAGGCCGAGTTGAACCGGTACCCCGGCTTCCTCTGCGAGATCGATGGCGTCGACATCCACTTCTGGCACGTTCGCGGCAAGGGCCCGAACCCGATGCCGCTGCTGCTGGTGCACGGCTGGCCGGGCAGCATCTTCGAATTCCACCACCTCATCGGCGCCCTCACCGACCCGGCCTCGCATGGCGGCGACGCGGCGGATAGCTTCGATGTCGTGATCCCGGCGCTCCCGGGGTACGGCTTCGGCGGCCAGACGAAGGAGCGCGGCTGGGGCCCGACGCGGACCGCCGCCGCCTTCGACCACCTGATGACGAAGGAGCTTGGCTACGCGCGATACGCCACGCAGGGCGGCGACTGGGGCGGCATCATCACGGCGCGCATGGGCGGCGCGCACGCGCCGAACATCATCGGCTGCCACCTCAACTTCATAGTCGCCTTCCCGCCGGCGAACCCCACCCCGGAAGACCAGCCAGTGGCCGAGTTTCGCGCGAAGTTCCAGACCGAGGAGACGGCCTACAGCCAGCTGCACGGCACGAAGCCCATGTCGCTTGCGGTCGCGCAGGCCGATTCGCCGGCCGGGATGGCCGCCTGGATCGTCGAGAAGTTCCGTTCCTGGAGCGATTGCGACGGCGACATCGAGTCGGTCTACACGAAGGACCAGCTGCTCACGAATATTATGTTCTATTGGGCGCCGAACTCGTCCGCGGGCGCATCGCGCATGTACTTCGAGGCGCGGCGCGACCCCGCGGCGATGATGGCGAAGGTCGAGGTACCGGTCGGCATCGCGATGTTCCCGAAGGAGATCTACCGCGCACGCCCGAGCTGGGTGGAAGGACGCTTCAACGTCCAGCGCTGGACCGAGTTCGAGCGTGGCGGCCCCTTCGCCGCGATGGAGCAGCCCGCCGCCCTGCTCGAGGACGTGCGCGCCTTCTTCCGCACCCTCCGCTAAGGCTACCGGTTGTAGACGTAGGCGAGGCGCGCCTTTGTGGCCTCGCCCGCGAGCCGGTCGATGGCTTCATTGTCGTAGAAGACGCCGCCGGTGCAGGTCGCGGGCGTCTGCAGTGCGAGGAGAACGGCGGCTTCGATGTAGCCATCCTTGGGCGGGATCGTTGGGTCGGGTTCGATGGGCGCGCCCGCCGGCCGGATGACGTGCATCCCGGGCGTTTCGATGCGGCTGACGGGCTTGAGCGCGTTCACGGCGATGCCCTGGTCGCGGAGTTCGTTCGCGAGCCCAATCGTCATGGCCTCGACCGCCCGCTTGGTGGCGCCGTAGTGCCCGCCGAAGTCAGGCCGGGCGGCGACAGACGAAATGGTGATGATGTTGCCGCTGCCCTGGGCCTGCATCGTGGGCAGCACCGCGCGGATGCAGTGGAAGGTGCCGTGCACGTTGATGCGCCATTCCAGGTCCCAGTGCTTCGGCTGGATGGTCGAAACGCCCCCGGGCGGCGAGATGCCCGCGTTCGTCATGAGGATGTCGATGCGGCCGTAGCGTTCGAGCACCTTCGCCACCATCGCGTCGATGCTCGCGGGGTCGGCGACGTTGCAGACGACGGGGAAGCCTTCGCCGCCGGCTTCGTCCACGAGTTTCGCGGTGGAATAGATGGTGCCCGGCAGACGCGGGTCCGTTTCCTGCTCGGTGCGCGCGGCGACGGCGACGATCGCGCCTTCGCGGCCGTATTCAACGGCGCAGTACTGCCCGAGCCCGCGGCTCGCGCCGGTGATGATGGCGACTTTGCCGGAAAGCCTTCCCGCCATGATTCGATTCTCCGCACCCCGGGATGCGGCGCACTATGCACGACCACGGCCGCGCGCGAAAGCGGCAAAGGCGCCGGGAACGCGGTTCGTCAGGAAAGCTCGACCATGAGGCTGGAAGCGCCGGAGCCGGCGGTCTCGATGGATACCCGCGCCACCCCCGGGAGGTCCGAGAGGCGCTCCTGGAAGTCGAGCAGCGCGCCCAGGTCGTTTCCGCCCACGCGCACCGAGACGCGCGAGGTACCACTGCTCGCGACGGGCTGCGCGGCGGGCTCAGGCGCCGCGGAGGTTTCACTCTCGACGAGCGCCAGTCCGCGAAGCCCTTCGATGATGGCGTCGGCCTGGGCGCGCGCGATGGTGTATTCGTCGAGCATGCGGCGAAGGGGCTCGCGCAGCGCTTCGGCGAGCGACGAACCGGTGCCGAGCGCGCTCACGCCGGCCGCGGATTCGAGCCCCGAGAGGCGCGAGGCCAGGGAGTCGTATTCGAGCTGGAGCTGCTCGTACCGGCGGCGCAGCTGTCGCAGCGCGGCCTCGGCGGAGGTCGCCTCGTGCAGCCTGCCCAGCAGCGACTCGCGGTCCTGCTCTTCCGGCATCGTTCTCCCCGTCCCGCCGTTGCGGTTACATCACGGGTTTCGTCGTCACCGGCCGGTCACTGAACCCCAACGCGGCGATAATCCGGGTTTCCCCATGGAAGCCGCCGAAATCGCGGGGGATACCGCGTCCACGGGGCATGCGCGACAGGCGCTTTCTCGCACGCACGCGATTGAGATGCGATGGGTTCCCTGCGACACTGGCAGGAAACGCCTCGGTGTCCCTGGAGGTTTCCTTGCCCCGAATCCTCGTCCCCCTCGATGAGTCCGACCTCGCCGAAAGCGCCCTGCCATGGGCGGCTGAACTCGCCCGGGTGCTGGGCTTTTCGCTGCACCTGGCCGCCGTCTACGACTACGACGAGGAGGGCTGGCGCAAGGCGGGTATCGATACCAGCGGCGGGCCATCGACCATCGCCTCGGCGCTCGAAGGCTACCTGGAGAAGGCGGCGGCGCGGCCGCCGTTCGCCGGCATCGCCCACACGTCCGAAGTGCGCATGGGCAACGTCGCCGAGCAACTCAACGACCTCGCGATGCAGAACGACACGCGCTTCATCGTGCTCGCGTCCCAGGGCGAAGGCGGTCTCGCCCGTTTCCGCCGCGGGAGCGTCGCCGATGCGCTCGTGCGCGACGGAGCCACGCCCGTGCTCATCGTCCGCGGCGACCGCAATGCCGCAATCCGCCGCATCCTCGTCACGCTCGATGGTTCGGACATCTCCGAGGTCGCGCTGGCCCCCGCGCGCGAAATCGCCGATGCCGCGGGCGCCGAAGTGCACCTGATGCGCGTCATCAACCCGGTCGTCGATAGCGGCTGGACGGGCGTCGGCCCCGCACCGGACATGGGGCTCATCACCGAGCAGTTGACGGAGTCCGCCATCGCCTACCTCCAGGGGAAGGCGCGCGCGGGCGAACGAGCCGACGTGCTCTTCGGCCGCCCGCTGGACGCGATTCTCCAGTACGCGGAGGAGCACGACTGCGACATCATCGTCATGGGCAGCCACGGGCGCGGCGGCATTATCCGGCTCGCCCTCGGCAGCACCACGGACGCGGTGATGCGCGCGAGCGACCGTCCCGTGCTGGTCATCCCGCATCGCGCCGTCGAAGCCTGAGCCCCGGCCGGGCGCCTCCTCCCCCGGAGGCGCCCGGCTTTTCGCACCTCACCGGACCGGCCGGCCAACCCGATGGAGGCTGCACGCCATGGCAGCTGAAACGTCCCTCCCACGAACTCTCGCGCTCGCCCGCGTGCGCGCCATCTGCATGGCCATGCCCGCGGCCGTGGAGAAGGAGGCCTGGGGGCAGCCCACCTGGCGCGCCGGCGAAAAGGGCAAGATGTTCGCCCAACCGGCGCACCTCGCACGCGCGATCACCGTCCCCTCCGACGCCACCGAACAGGCCGTCCTCGTGGAGAGCGACCGGGAGCGCTTCTTCGTCCCGCCGTATTCGGGAGCGAACGGCTGGGTGGGGCTGCACCTCAACGAGGCGACGGACTGGGAGCAGGCGGCGGCCCTGCTCGTGTCCGCCTACCGGCGGGTGGCGCCGCGGAAGATGGCGCTGCTCGCCGAAGGCCCCGGGTTCGAGCCCGCCACGCTGGCCGCCCATGCCCTCGCGACGGCGACCGTCGATGCCGCCGGGGAGGCGCGCATCGAGGAGCTTGCGGCGAGTGCGGCCCAGGCCTTCGCCGAACTGGGGCGGCTCTGCCTCCCGCTCCCGGGGGTGGAAGCGCGGCCGGGCCACCACGGGTCGTTCGCCGTCGCCGGCAAGAACTTCGTGTACGTCCTGAATGACCACCACGGCGACGACATGATTTCCGTGCAGGCCAAGGTGCCTCCGGGCGTGCAGGAAATCCTCGTGAGCGCCGATCCCGCGCGCTTCTCCATCCCTCCCTATATGGGTAAGGCCGGTTGGGTCGCTGTGCGCGTTGACCGCGGCTATGTCGACTGGGAAGAGATCGGCGGGCTCGTGCTCGATAGCTACCGGCTGGTGGCGCCGCGGAAGTTGGTTCAGCAAGCAGACCTGCCCCCGCGTGCCTGAGACGCGCCGTCGCGCCTATACTTCGTCGATTACGAAGTAACGCCGCGCCGCCGCGTGTGCCTGAGGGGGAGTGCCGGATGTCGAACAGCAAGGCCGAATGGCTGCAGGGAACGTATGGCAAGGCCATCGAGCGCGCGAAGGAGCGCCAGAAGGTCTTCGAAACGACCGGCAAGATGCCTATCGAGCCCGTGTACGCACCCGAGGACCTGCGCGACTTCGACCCGGTACGGGACCTCGGCTTCCCCGGCGAGTACCCTTTCACGCGCGGCATCCAGCCGACGATGTACCGCGGCCGCTTCTGGACGATGCGCCAGTACGCCGGCTTCGGCACGGCCGAGGAATCCAACCAGCGCTACCGCTACCTCCTCTCGGCGGGTCAGACGGGCCTCTCCGTGGCGTTCGACCTCCCCACCCAGATCGGCTATGACTCCGACGACCCGATGGCCGCCGGCGAAGTGGGCAAGGTGGGCGTCGCGATCGATTCGATCGAGGACATGCTGACGCTCTTCAGCGAGATCCCGCTGGACAAGGTCACAACCTCGATGACGATCAACGCGACGGCGGGCGTGCTGCTCGCGCTTTATGTCGCGGTTGGCAAGCAGCAGGGCGTGGCCACCAACAAGCTCGGCGGCACGATCCAGAACGACATCCTGAAGGAGTACATCACCCGCGGCACGTACATCTACCCGCCGAAGCCTTCGATGCGGCTGATCACGGACACCTTCAAGTACTGCCAGGACAACGTTCCGGACTGGAACACCATCTCCATCTCCGGTTACCACATTCGCGAAGCGGGGAGTACGGCGGCGCAGGAGATCGCGTTCACGCTCGCGGACGGCATCGAATACGTGAACGCGGCCCTCAGCGCGGGGCAGGACATCGACGACTTCGCCGGGCGGCTGAGCTTCTTCTTCGCCTGCCACAACAACTTCCTCGAGGAAGTAGCGAAGTTCCGGGCCGCGCGCCGCCTCTGGGCGAAGATCATGAAGGACCGCTTCAACGCGAAGAGCACGCGATCGCAGATGCTCCGCTTCCACACGCAGACCGGCGGCGCCACGCTCACGGCGCAGCAGCCCGAGAACAACATCGTCCGCACCACGGTGCAGGCGCTCGCGGCGGTGCTCGGCGGCACGCAGTCTCTCCACACCAATTCCATGGACGAAGCGCTCGGCCTGCCCACGGAGAAGGCGGTGCAGATCGCGCTCCGCACCCAGCAGATCATCGCCTACGAAAACGGCGTGGGTGATGTCGCCGATGCGCTCGGCGGCAGCTACCTCATCGAGGACCACACCAACCGGCTCGAGGCCGAGGCGGTCGAGTACCTCAAGACCATCGACGCCATGGGCGGCGCGCTCGCCGCGCTGGAACAGGGCTTCCAGCAGCGCGAAATCCAGGAATCGGCCTACCGCTACCAGCGCCAGATCGAGGACAAGGAGCGCGTCATCGTTGGCGTGAACGACTTCAAGACGCCCGAGGAGCGCGTCGAGACGCTGAAGCTCGACCCAACCATCGGCCAGCGCCAGGCGGAGAAGCTTCGTGCCCTGCGCGCCAACCGCGACGGGGCGAAGGCGGAGGCCCTCCTCGCGCGCCTCGAGGACGCCGCCAGGGGCACTGACAACCTCATCCCGCTCTTCGTCGATTGCGTGGAAGCCCGCGTAACCCTCGGCGAAATCAGCCATTGCCTGCGCAAGGTCTGGGGCGAGTATCAGCCCCAGGTCGTCATCTAAGGAGGCCCCCCGTGGACGACGACGCCCGCGCCTACGCCGACGAACGCCGGCGGCTGCTGCATGATCTCGAGGTCGAGCGCAATCAGCTCATCCGCAACATCGAAACCTGCCGCATTCGCGACATCGATCGGCCCTTCAGCGGCGAATGGTCGCTCCGGGACATCGTCGGCCACATCTCCTCGTGGGAGGCGGAAGTGGTCACCGCCTTCCGCGACATCCGCGAGGGGCGCCGCCCGGCGCTGTACGACTTCAACAACGAGAAGCTCGATGAGTGGAATCGCGACCACGTCGAGCGCAAGCGGGACCTCGATTTCAGCAGCGTGATGCACCAGCTCACGGGGGGCCGCCACCGCCTGCTGGAGGAGATCGACCTCGTCTCCGACTACGACCTGACCCACGAAGGGTCGCGCCGCTCGCTGCTCGTGCTCTCCGTCATCGACCACGACCGCGAACACTGGCACGACATCGCGGCCCGGCTCGCGGGCATGGCCGGCGCCCGCCACGAAGGCCCGGCATCGGTCGCCGAGGACGCGCGGCCCGCCTGATTCGCCCCCACCACAACCCCGGCCCCGCGTGGCCGTCAGCGAAAGGACAGCCCGATGATCAAGAAGGTCCACCACGTCGGAGTCGTCGTGAAAAGCGCCGATGAAGCCCTCAAGTTCTACCGGGACGCCCTCGGCCTCGAAGTCACCGCGGACCGCGTGATCGAAGACCAGGGCGTGCGCGGTGTGCTGCTCAAGATCGGCAACTCGGAGATCGAACTGCTTGAGCCCACGCGCAACGACACGGGCGTCGCGAAGTTCCTCGAGTCGCGCGGCGAAGGCATGCACCACCTCTGCTTCGAATCGGATGACGTGGCGGCGGAGCTCGAAGGCGCGAAGGCGAAGGGCATCACGCTCATCGATGAGAAGCCGCGCCCGGGCCTCGCGGGGATGATTGGCTTCTGCCACCCGAAGTCCAACCACGGCGTGCTCGTCGAGTTCGCGACGCCGATCGAAGGCGAGCACCACTGATGGGCGCGAACGCGACGAACATCGACCACATCGTCATCGCCTCGAACGACAGCGCGGCGACCGCGCAGCTGTTCAGCGACCACTTCGGCTTCCCCATCAAGCGGACGATGTCGCGCCCGGGCACGCGCGCGCACCTGGAGTTCGCGAAGCTGGACGAAGTCGTGCTCGAGTTCGCGGGCCCGGGCGACGTGCAGCCCTACGACGAAGTGAAGGGCCGCATCGGCGGCGTCGTGCTCGCGGTGCCGGATATCGATGCCGCTGTCGCCGCCATCCGGGCGAAAGGGTACGAATGCGGCGAACCTCACCCGGCGATTCAGCCCGGGGCGAAGATCGCCACGGTGAAGAGCGGCACGGCCGGCGTCCCGTTCGCCTTCATCCAGTACAACGCCATTCCCCAGGAGCCCCCGGCGTGACCTTCCAGAAGATCGACCACATTGGCATCGTGGTAAAAGACCTCGCTACCGGCATCGCCACCTTCGAACAGAATTTCGGGCTGAAGGCGGACCCATCGCGCGGCGGCGAGATGCCGGCGATGGGCCTCAAGAACGCGTTCCTCCCCGTGGCGGACAGCGGCGAGGCGGACATCGAGATGATCCAGGCGCTGGGCGAGGAGGGCGCCGTCGCGGCTTTCGCAAAGGAGCGCGGCGAGGGCCAGTTCCTGCTGTCCATCGCCGTGGACGACATCGCGGCGGCGGTGGAGAAGCTGCGTGCGGCCGGCGCCCGTGTGAGCGACCCACGCGGCGGCCTGGCCTTCGTTTCGATGAAGAGCACGCACGGCGTGAACCTGCAGATCGTCCAGCGCTAGCTGGCGGCGCCGATACTGGGACCATGACACAGCTCGCTGAGCGGCTTTACAGCGCTGAAGAGTTCGAACGCCTCCCCGATGCCGAGGCGTTCGAACTCGACGACGGCGTCCTGAACGAGAGGTGCATGGGCTTCAAGTCCCAGGAGATCGCGTGGGCCATCGCCTTCGAGATCGGCCTCTACCTCCGGACGCAGCCATTGGCCGGGTGCTCCCGTTCGATACCGGCCTGCGCATCTTCAGCGGCAGGTCCGAGCGCGTACCGCGGCCCGATGGTGGCTTCATTTCCTACCGGCGGCTCCCCGCCAGCGAGTCGCCCGAGGGATTCCTTTCCGTGCCGCCCGAACTGGTGATCGAGTCCGTCTCTGGAAGTGACTCCAGTGGTGGGATCGATCGCAAGGTGGAGGAATACCTCCGGGCGGGCGTGCGGCTCGTGTGGGTGCTGCAGCCGGCGACGCGCACCGCCATGGTCTACCGCGCCGATGGCACCGTGGCCCGCATCCCGTCGGCGGGCGCGCTCGACGGCGAGGACGTGCTCCCGGGCTTCCGCTGCGAACTCGCGACGATCATGCCGCGCGCCTGAGCCGGGCCTCCCGGCTTGCATCTTCCGTCAACTCCCGGTATTGAAAGCGGTAGACATGAGTGCTCCAACCGCCGCCAAGATCCGCGTCCTCATCGCCAAGCCCGGCCTCGACGGCCATGACCGTGGGGCCAAGGTCGTCGCCCGCGCCCTGCGCGATGGCGGCTGCGAAGTCATCTATACGGGCATCCGCCAGACGCCGCAGATGATCGCCGAGGCCGCCCTCCAGGAAGACGTCGATGTCGTCGGCCTCTCCATCCTCTCCGGCGCCCATCTTGAGCTCTTCCCACGCGTGGTCGATGAGCTGAAGAGCCGCGGCGTCGATGACGTGCTCCTCTTCTGCGGGGGCATCATCCCCGAGGAGGACACGCGGGCCCTCGAAGCGCTCGGCTTCAAGGCCATCTTCCGCCCGGGCACCAACACCCAGGACATCGTCAAGTTCGTCTACGAACACGTCCAGAAGTAAGGCGTGGACGACCTCGTTCAACGGTTCCTGAACGGCGAACGCCGCGCGCTCGCGCGCGTCATTAGCCGGGTCGAAAACCAGACCGCGGAGGGTCGCGAGTATCTGCGCGCCCTCTTCCCGCACTCCGGCAAGGCACACACGATCGGCGTGACTGGCGGCGCCGGCGCGGGCAAATCGACCCTCACCGGCGCGCTCGCGGCCGAATACCGCCGCAGGGGGCACACCGTCGGCATCGTGGCGGTGGACCCTTCAAGCCCGTTCTCGCACGGCGCCATCCTCGGCGACCGCATCCGCATGCAGGACCTCGCGCTCGACCCGGGCGTGTACGTGCGCTCGATGGCCAGCCGCGGCGCGCTCGGCGGCCTCGCACCCACAATCGATGATGTCGTCTCCGTGATGGACGCGTTCGGCTTCGACTACGTGCTCATCGAAACCGTGGGCGCCGGCCAGGACGAGGTCGAAGTCGCGGGCACGGCGCTGACGACGATCCTCGTGAACAACCCGGGCACCGGCGACGACATCCAGGCGATGAAGGCCGGGATCATCGAGATCGCCGACGTGCTCGTGGTGAACAAGGCCGACCACCCCGGCGCCGACATCCTCGTGAGCCAGTTGCAGGCGCTGCTTTCGCTGGCGCCCGCGGGGAGCCGCCGCCCGGCGATCGTCAAAACGACCGCGATCAAGGGCGAGGGCCTCGACAGGGTCGCGGACGCCGTGGCCGAGCACCGCCAGTACCTCGAGACGTCCGGCCAGCTCGCCGAGCAGCGGGGCATCGATGCCCGCCACCAGGTGCTCGCGATCGCCCGGGCCATCCTGCTCGAACGGATTCGGCAGGGTACCCCCGAGGCCGAGCTGAACGCGCTGGTGGAGCGCGTCGCGAACCGCGAGCTGGACCCGCACACCGCCGCCGAGGCGCTCGCCGCGGCCGTCACCGCCTGACGGGCCAACCGGCCTGCCGTGATACCATCGGCCCGTGAGTTCGCAGCGTATCCGCGTCTGGTTCCGTAAAGGCGACCGCGTTCGTTACATCTCCCACCTGGACGTCCTGCGGTACTGGGAACGCGCGATCCGGCGAGCCGGGCTGCCCCTTTCGTACTCGCAGGGGTTCACGCCACACCCGAAGCTCGCCTTCGCCGGGCCGCTGCCGCTCGGGTACTCCGCCGACGCCGACATCATGGACATCACCTTCGACGAACGGGTCGACCCCGGGACGATCGCGGCGCGGCTGGCACCGCAATCGAGCGAGGACCTCGCGCTCATCGCCGCTGTCGAGGTGCCGCTTTCGAACCCCCCGCCGCAGTCGGTGCTCCTGTGGGCCGATTACCGCGTGGATGTTCCCGGGCTCGACCCCGTGGACGCCGCCGCGGCGATCGGCGCATTCCTCGCGCGGACGGAATTCCCGTGGACCGAGGAGCGCCGCGACAAGGCGAAGTCCTACGACCTGCGCGCGATGGTCGCCTCGGCGAGCGCGGGGGCGATCGATGGCGGCACGCGCATCACCTGCCGGATGCGCGCGAGCCAGGAGAGCATGGCGCGGCCGGAGCAGCTCCTCGCTGCGCTCTTCCCCGGATTCGAGGGGCAGGACTTCTGCCGGGTTTCCCTCGTGCTGGACGAAGTTTCGCCGGCGCGCGACCTCTACCGGCGCAAGGGCAGGTTCCTCGAATGAGCGTGAGCGTCCGCATCGCCGCGCCGGCCGACGGCCCGGCCATTTACCGCGCGTGGGCGGCGATTCGCGAGCACTACGCCGCCACCGATGGCCGCGTCGTCAACGCACCGGTCGGCGAGACGGAGTTCATGGCGGCGCTGCGCGACAGCATCGCGCGGGCGACGTCGTGCACGATGGTGGCCGAACGCGGCGAAGTGCTCGCCGGATTCATCAGCGGTGGCATCGAACAGAACCAGCCGGGGCGGCTGCCCGAGCGGCACGCCACCATCGGCTACCTCTACGTCGCTCCGGAGCACCGCCGCGAGGGGATCGGGCGGCAGCTGGTGGGTGCGCTGAGCGCGTGGGCGGCGAAGCAGGACGGCGTGGACCACCTGGAGATGACCGTCCTCGCGCGCGACACGGCGGCCGCGGCGTTCTGGCGCAGCCTCGGGTTCGCGCCCTTTATCGAACGGCTGTGGGCGCCGCTGGCAGGCGGCGAATCGTGATCCTGTACCTCATCCGCCACGGCGAGACGGCTTCGAACCGCGACCGGCTTGGCCTCGGACGCGCGGACGTGCCCCTCACGGAGACGGGCGAACGGCAGGCGGCCGCGATCGGTGCGCGGCTCGCGCGGGAGCCCATCGAGCGCATCCTCGTGAGCCCGCTGGGCCGCGCCGTCGCGACCGCGAACGCCGTCCGCGGCGAGCGGCCAATCACGCTCGAAGTCCGGGAGGAACTGCTTGAACTGGATGTCGGCGTCACGGAAGGGATGACCTTCCCCGACATGCGCGCGCAACACCCGGAGTTCTTCGCGGCCTGGGTGGGTGCCGACGGCGCGGACACGGTCATGCCCGGCGGCGAAAGCCTGCGGCACGTCTATGACCGCGTGGCGCCACTCATCGGCGAGTTGCGCGCGGCCCCCGAGGGCGCCATCGCCGTCGTGTCGCACAACTTCGTCACGCGCGTGGCCATCTGCCTGCTGCTCGGCCTCGAACTCGACGCCTGGCGCACCTTCTCCACGGACGTGGCTTCCATTTGCTCGTTCGAACTGCGCGACGGCCGCGCCATCGCCCGCGCACTGAACGACACCTGCCACCTGGAGCGCGTCGCGGCGCCGGCGGTCTGAGGCCCGCCCGGCTGCAAGGGGGGGCGACCGTATGTCGCGGACCTTCCGGGCAGTCGCCGGGCTGGCAATGGTCCTGGAGTCCCTGGACCGGTTGTAGCTGAGGCGCGCGCGCTGGTTCGCTGGGGTAGTCGCCGCCGTTCGCGCCGCCCCGCATACTGGGTGTATGCCCGAATCGAACCTGTTCACGATGCTCTCGGCCTACCGGCCGGGGTCACCGGCGCACCCCTTCGAGAACTACTGCACGAGCGCGCTCGCGTACTTCCTGCAGCGCGGCCAGCGCATGCTGACGGCACTCTTCGCGCAGGCCGCATCGGTGCCGAGCGAGCCACTGGCGATGGTGGAGGTGCAGCCGCGCCTGGCCGACGCCGGCATCGCGGACCTGGTGCTCACGTTCGAAGGAGGCACGCGCGCGATCGTCGAGGCGCAGGTGGAGCCGGGCGCGGATGAGCGCCACCTCCCTGCGATCGAGGCGGCGGGGGCGGGCTGGGACGCTTCGCCGGTGTTCCTGCTGCTGGGCCTCCGCGACGATTATGTCCCGCAGCCGTGGCGCCCGATCACCTGGCTCCAGGTCGTCGAGGCGCTGGAGGACGACCCGGACCCGCTCGCGCACCAGTTCGTGGAGTTTGTCCTGCGTGACATCCTCGGGCTGGGGCCTGTGCCGCTGGACCAGGCGATCACGACGAACCGGTTGTACGCGCTCGGCGGCGCCGCGCTGCGGCACCGTTTCGGCGCGCGCGTGCGATACCAGAACAGCGAATCGCGCCCCGTCGGTGGCAAGTTCCGCTACCGGGGCACGACGTTCGGCATCGATGGCGGCGAGATGAACCTCTGGATCGGCATGGTCAACGAAGAGGTGCCGCTCAGCGACCACTACCACCTGATGGTCGCGAGCAAGGAGGCGCGCATCAGCGAGCCCGTGCCGCAGCCGCGCGCCACGGCCGACTGGAAGTGGCCCCACTGGAGCGGCCTCGGGCGGGTGGTGCGTCCCATTTCGCCCGAGCAGTACGACGAACTGCTCGGGCGCGTCCTGTTGCCGTCCTGACGGACGTTCCTAGCTCCGGAGCGCCTTGAGCTGGTTCGCGTGGTCCCTGAAGTGGGAGGCCGAGCCGCTCAGGAGGCCGCCGAGCGTCGCCTTCCCCCAGGGCGCATCGACTTCGACCGCGAGATTCTCGGCGCTCAGCTTCGTTACGACGGCGTGGAGCGCGCCGAAGGCGGCGGGCAGGCCATCGATGGCCGCCGAAACCGTGGGCAGCTCGCTGTAGGTGCGGCCCGGTCCGTCGATGCCGGCGACCTTCGCGGCGGCGTTCCCGAAGAAGCCACAGGCGCCCTGCACGTGCTCGGCGACCTGGCGGGCGCTCCATGCGTCCTCGCCCTCGCCGCCCGCCGCGGGCTTCTTTTCCCATTCCGCCTCGGTGACCAGCTTGAGCTGCGCGGTGTACTCCTCGCAGCCGGCGGTCAGTTCGGAGGCGAGCGTCTCGGCGGTCAATTCGGTCACGGCAATCCCTCGTATCTGGAGTATCCCGCCCGCCGCCGCAGTCTCCGGCATGGGGCGCGTTCAGGCCAGCCGCACGAGCGCGCGTCCCCGCGTCTGGCCCTTCACGATGCGCGCGAGCACGTCCGCCAGCCCATCGAGGTCCGTCTGGACCGCAATCTGGTCCATGAGTCCCGCCGGGCGCAGGTCGGTGGCGATGCGCTGCCAGATGCGCCGCCGCTGTTCGATCGGGTACATGACGGACTCGATCCCGAGGAGGTTCACGCCGCGCAGGATGAAGGGGAAGACGGTCGTGCTGAAGGTGGTGCCGCCCGTGTTCCCGGAAAGGGCGATGGCGCCGCCGAACTTCATCGTGCGAATCAGGTAGGCGGTGGTCGCGCCGCCGACGGCATCGACGGCGCCGGCCCAGCGCTGGGTTTCCATGGGCCGGGCGCTCTCGGCGCTCACCTCCTCGCGGGAGAGCACCTCCGTGGCGCCGAGGTCACGCAGGAACTGGTGCTCCGACTCCTTCCCCGTGCTGCCCGCGACGGTGTAGCCGAGCCCCGCGAGCATGCTCACCGCCGTGCTGCCCACGCCGCCGGTCGCGCCGGTGACGATCACGGTGCCCTTTTCTGGCGTCACGCCATGGTCGGCCAGGGCCTCGACGGAGATGGCGGACGTGAGGCCGGCCGTGCCCACGGCCATCGCCTCCTTCGTAGTGAGCCCCTCGGGGAGCGCGCAGACCCAATCGCCGGGCACGCGGGCGAGTTCGGCGAAACCGCCCGGGTGGGCGATGCCAACGTCGTAGCCGGTGACAGTCACGGGCTGGCCCTTCGTGAAGCGCGCATCGGCGGACTCGAGCACCGTCCCCGCGAGGTCCACGCCGGGCACCATGGGGAACGCGCGCACGACCCGTCCCCCGGGCGTGGCCGCGAGGCCGTCCTTGTAGTTCACGCTCGACCATTCGACGCGGATGGTGACGTCGCCGGGCGGAAGGTCGCTCTCGGCGAGCGTGGTCAACCCAGCGGTGAACTCATCCCCGGTCCTGTTTACAACGAACGCGCGATACCCCACGGCGGGCCTCCGGCGGTGGAATTGCGCACCAGCCTACCGTGCCCTGCGCCGTCGTGGGCTCGCGAACACGAGACGGGCGCCGTTCCCGGCGCCCGTCGTGCTCCTATTGCGAAACCTGGACTCTGCCCTGCATGCGGTCCCCATGGATGCTGCAGTTGTAGTCGTAGGTGCCGGCCGTCTCGAACTTGTAGCTGAACGTGCCCTTCGCCTGCTCCGGCGACTTCACTTCCTTGCCGTCCGGGGTCTTAATCACGACCGAATGGGTGCCGGAGCCCTCCCAGACCCAGTCGATGCTCTTGCCGGCGGAGATACTGGAGAGCACGGGCTGATAGATATTGTCGCCGATGGTCACGCGCGCGTTGCGTTCGACGGTGGGGGCGGGCGTGTTTGCGGGGCCCGAGGCTCCCGCCGTATCCGCGCCGCCTCCACCACCGCCGCCACACGCCGTCATCGCCGCCACGCCCGCAAGCGCGACAGTACCAAGGCCGATCCGCAACACCACCTGCGCACCGAACATCGTCTGTTTCCCTCCTGACTCACCCGCGAGCGGGCGGTGCGGAAGTATGAATCGGGCGGCATTCGTTTGTATAGCTCCAATTGAGGGCGTTAATAGGAGCTTCATTACGCGGCCTTCCCGATTCACTGCCAGCCCCGGCGATTCCCGTTACCAGCCACCGCCCTACACTCCAAACAGTGAACGTCGCCGCCCTCCCTTACACGCTCCTGCTGATCCTCGCGGAGCTTGCCATCGGCAGCCTGTGGGTCACCCTCGCAAGCGACCTGCGCGGCGGCGTGACGCGCGGCTTCGTG
This sequence comes from Dehalococcoidia bacterium, assembly GCA_020847985.1. Lineage (GTDB taxonomy): Bacteria > Chloroflexota > Dehalococcoidia > Tepidiformales > Tepidiformaceae > Amarobacillus. The sequence goes on along the minus strand of JADLBC010000004.1, from coordinate 85,940 downwards.
ATGACGATGGCGCTCTGCGTCGCGGTTTGCGGCTTCCTCGCATACTGGACGGCATCGGGAATGAGCCTCGGCGCCGATGTCGATGGCTACCGCATCGACGCGTCCTGGTTCGATGACTTCAAGCGCGCGGTCCTCGTGGTGACGATTGCGAGCGGCCTCTACATGTTCGCGGCCTTCATGGGCTGGGATCCCATCGGGCGCTTCGCCGGCATCGCGGGCTCGATCGCGGGGGTGCTCGCGGTGGGCGTGCTCTCGGCGATGCTGGCGCCACCGACGTGGGGCTTCCCCGCCGCGTTCCTCGCGCTCCTGGCCGGCACGCTCGCCATGGGCGCGGTCTCCGTGAGCATGGTCTGGGGCCACTGGTACCTGACCGAAGGGGCGTTGCCCTCGTGGCCGCTGCGGGACCTTTCGTGGGGGTTGCTCGCGGCGCTGGGGTTCCAGGTGGTGGTGCTGCTCATCAACCTCGCCATCCCGGTGCGCGAAACGCCCACGCCCGAAAGCCACGTTGATGTGAGCCTCTTCCTGAACCCGGTGCTGTACCTGCGCGTCGGCGTGGGGCTCGTGTTCCCGATCATCCTCGCGGTGCTGTCGATTAAGACGACGCAGATTCGCGCGATGCAGAGCGCCACGGGCCTCCTCTATATCGCCATGGGGGCCGTGTTCGCAGGCGAAGTGCTCGCGAAGGGACTGATGTTCATCACCGCGCGCCCGGTCTGACGCGGCGCGCCGAAGGAGCCCCGGCCATGGAGATTCCTCGCCTCATCCGTTCCGAGCGCGTCTACACGGGCCGCCTCTTCAACGTCGACCTCGACACCATCGAGATGCACAACGGCGTGATGGCGCTCCGTGAGACGCTCCAGCACCCGGGCGCGGTGGCGATGGTGCCCGTGGATGGCGACGGCAACCTGCTTCTCGTGACCCAGTACCGCCACTCGGCCGGCCGGCGGCTGCTCGAACTGCCCGCGGGCACGCTCGAAAAGGGCGAGGAGCCGATTGCGGCGGTGGTGCGCGAACTCCAGGAGGAGATCGGGTACGCGCCCGGGCGGGTGACTGGCATGGGCGGCTTCTTCGTCGCCCCCGGCTACACGAGCGAGTACATCCACCTGTTCGTCTGCGATGAGTTGAGCGTGAGCATCCTCGCGGGCGACGAGGACGAGGACATCGAAGTCCACACCCTGACGCCGGCCGAGGCGCTCGCCGCGATCGAGGACGGCCGCATCTGCGATGCGAAGTCGGTGGTGGGGATCCTGCGCTGGGCGCGGCGAACCGGCATCTGACGGCACGATCGCGGCGTTTCATCGATAGATCCGCCCACGTTCTATAGCTGTAATGAATCGCGCTGCATTGCTGACGCCAAAGGCCGGGCGTAGGATCCGCCCGGGGCTGGGAGAGCGTGCCTTCCCGTGCCCTGAACAGCGTGGGAGGGGAGCGAATGCTCAGCGGATCCGCGCCGCGCACCAGCGCGGCGGCACAGGCGCCCGCCGTCAGGCAACGCCGCAAACACCATCTCTGGGTCCTCTATTTCTACGGCTCGGCCATCGGCAAGAAGGCCGTCATGGCGGTCACCGGCATCGTGCTCCTCGGCTTCGTGCTGATGCACATGGTCGGCAACCTCAAGCTGTACTACCCGGACGCCGAACGCCACCTCAACGCCTACGGCGAGTGGCTCCGCACCTTCGGCGAGCCGGCGCTCCCCCACACCGGCTTCCTCTGGATCCTCCGCGGCGGCCTCATCCTCTCCTTCATCCTGCATATCCACGCCGCCGTCTCGCTCACGCTCATGAACCGGCAGGCGCGGCCGATCAAGTACCAGGGCGGGCGCTCCTACGCCGCCGCCGATTATGCCGCCCGCACGATGCGCTGGAGCGGCTTCATCATCGGCTTCTACGTGCTGTTCCACCTCGCGGACCTGACGTGGGGCAACGCGAACCCGGACTTCATCCGCGGCGAGCCCTACAACAACCTCTACTACAGCTTCGAACGTGTCCCCGTGGCGCTCGTCTACATCGTGGCGAACCTGCTGCTCGGGCTGCACATCTACCACGGCGCGTGGAGTCTCTTCCAATCGCTGGGGCTGGCCAACCCGCGCTTCAACCAGTGGCGCCGCACCTTCGCGGCCGTCTTCGCCGCCGCGATTGTCATTGGCAACGTCTCGTTCCCGATCGCGGTCCTCGCCGGCGCCGTCGATGAGCCGGAGCACATCACGGGCGAAGCGCGGCTGATCGAACACGCCCACACACTCGGCACCGCCGCCGAAACCCTCCCCGGGGTGACCTTCCATGCCTGAACTGAATGCCAGCGTCCCGCCGGGGCCTCTCGCCGAGAAGTGGGACAACCACAAGTTCGATACGAAGCTGGTCGCGCCCCAGAACCGGCGCAAGTTCCAGATCATCGTCGTGGGCACCGGCCTCGCCGGGGGTGCCGCGGCCGCGACGCTGGGCGAAATGGGCTACAACGTGAAGGCGTTCTGCTTCCAGGACAGCCCGCGACGCGCCCACTCCATCGCCGCGCAGGGCGGCATCAACGCCGCCAAGAACTACAAGAGCGACGGTGACAGCGTCCACCGCCTCTTCTACGACACCATCAAGGGCGGCGACTACCGCGCGCGCGAGGCGAACGTCCACCGCCTCGCCGAGATCAGCACCCAGATCATCGACCAGTGCGTCGCGCAGGGCGTGCCGTTCGCGCGCGAATACGGTGGCCTGCTCGACAACCGCTCGTTCGGCGGCGCGCAGGTTTCGCGCACCTTCTACGCGCGGGGCCAGACGGGCCAGCAGCTGGAGCTTGGCGCGTACCAGGCGCTTTCGCGGCAGGTCGAGCTCGGGTCTGTGAAGATGTACCCGCGCACCGAGATGCTCGACCTCGTGATGAAGGACGGGCGCGCCGTGGGCATCGTCGTGCGCGACCTCGTGACCGGCGAAATCACCTCGCACTCCGCGCACGCCGTGGTCCTCGCCACGGGCGGCTACGGCAACGTCTTCTTCCTTTCGACCAACGCGAAGGGGAGCAACGTGACGGCGACCTGGCGCGCCCACAAGCGCGGCGCCTACTTCGCCAACCCCTGCTACACGCAGATCCACCCGACCTGCATCCCCGTCTCCGGCGACTACCAGTCCAAGCTCACGCTAATGTCGGAATCGCTGCGCAACGATGGCCGCGTCTGGGTGCCGAAGGCGAAGGGCGACAAGCGGCCCGCGAACCAGATCCCCGACGCCGAACGCGACTACTACCTCGAGCGGCGCTACCCGTCGTTCGGCAACCTGGTCCCCCGCGACGTCGCCTCGCGCGCGGCGAAGGTCGTCGTCGATGAGGGCTACGGCGTGGGTGAAATCGCCAACGGCGTGTACCTCGACTTCGCCGACGCCATCCGGCGGCTCGGCCGGGCCACGATCGAGCAGCGCTACGGCAACCTCTTCGACATGTACGCGAAGATCACGGGTGACAACCCGTATGAAGTACCGATGCGCATCTACCCGGCCGTCCACTACACCATGGGTGGGCTCTGGGTGGACTACAACCTCATGAGCAACATCCCCGGGCTGTTCGTCATCGGCGAAGCCAACTTCTCCGATCATGGCGCGAACCGCCTCGGCGCGAGCGCGCTGATGCAGGGCCTCGCGGACGGCTATTTCGTGCTCCCGACGACGATCGCGGGCGAACTGGCCACGCAGCTCAACCAGCCGCCGGTCTCGACGGACAGCGCCGAATTCCGGGCGGCGGAGCAATCCGTGAAGGACGGCATCTCGCGGCTGCTCGGCATCAAGGGCTCGCGCACGGTGGATTCGTTCCACCGCCAGCTGGGCAAGACGATGTGGGAGCACTGCGGCATGGCCCGCAATACCGCCGGTCTGACGGCGGCGCTGAAGGAAATCGGCCAGCTCCGCGAGGAGTTCTGGAGCGATGTCCGGGTGCTCGGCGAGAACGAATCGCTGAACCAGTCGCTTGAGAAGGCCGGCCGCGTGGCCGACTTCCTCGAACTCGGCGAACTGATGTGCCAGGACGCCCTGCACCGCGAGGAATCGTGCGGCGGGCACTTCCGCGAAGAGCACCAGACCCCCGACGGCGAAGCGCTCCGCGACGACGACAACTTCGCGTATGTCGCGGCGTGGGAGTTCGCGGGTGCGGGCAGGCCCGGCGTGCTGCACAAGGAAGACCTGAACTTCGAATTCGTCCACCTGGCGCAACGGAGCTACAAGTGAGCAAGAACCTCAACCTCACCCTCCGGGTCTGGCGGCAGCGTGGGCCCGCGGATTCCGGCGCATTCGGAACCTACAAGGCCGACGGCATCAACGACGACATGTCGTTTCTCGAGATGCTCGACGTTGTCAATGAGCGGCTCATCGGCGATGGCAAAGACCCGATCGCCTTCGACCACGACTGCCGCGAGGGCATTTGCGGGTCGTGCGGGTTCGTGATCGACGGCCGCCCGCACGGGCCGCAGCCGGGGACGACGGTCTGCCAGCTGCACATGCGCCACTTCAACGACGGCGACGACATCACGGTCGAACCGTGGCGTGCGGCGGCGTTCCCGATCATCAAGGACCTCGTCGTCAGCCGGGCGCCGTTCGACAAGATCATCCAGGCGGGGGGTTACATCTCGGCGCCGACGGGCGCGGCGCGCGATGCGAACTCCACGCTCATCCCCAAGCCGACGGCCGACCTCGCGTTCGATGCGGCGGCGTGCATCGGCTGCGGCGCCTGCGTCGCGGCCTGCCCGAACGGCGCGGCGCAGCTGTTCACGTCGGCAAAGATCGCGCACCTCAATCTGCTACCGCAGGGCCAGCCCGAGCGCTGGAGCCGCGTGACCTCGATGGTCGAGGTGATGGAGTCGTACTTCGGGAGTTGCACGAACTACCGCGAGTGCGAGGCCGTCTGCCCCAAGGGCATCAGCATCGATTTCATCGCGAAGATGAACCGGGATTTCCTGCAGGCGAAGTTCCGCGACAAGAAGAAGCTGGCGGGCGGCCCTCTGGGGGACGCCGGCTAGCAAGCGCGACCGAGACCGATACGACGAAGCCCCTCTCCGGAGGGGCTTCTTTCGACCATGGTTCGACGCGGATTTTTTCGTACTTTCCCACTCTCAACCGACGGGCGCGGTCGCGAATGGTAGGCTTGTTAAGTGCATTCCGGCCTTTTTATATGGGGCCGTGACGGATCGAAGCTGTGACTGCCGAGGCAACCACCGGAACGCTCAGTGACGGCGTGCTCGCCGACCGTGCTCGCGATGGCGATCGCGCGGCCTTCGCGACCCTGTACGAACGCCACATCGACGCGCTCTCGGACTTTCTCGCACGCATGCTGCGCGACCGCGCCGAGGCCGAGGACGCCGCCCAGGACACACTCCTCAAGGCCATGGAGTCCATCGGGACGCTGGAAAAGGGCGGAAGCTTCAAGAGCTGGCTCTTCACCATCGCCTACCGCGGCGCGATCAGCCGGCTGCGAGCGGCGCGGCACTACGCGGCGACCGCCCAGGACGGTGAGAGCTTCGACTTCACCGAGATCGAGGACACGAGCGGCTCCGCCGACCCCGCCGCCCAGGCCGAACGCCTGGCCACCGCCGACCTGATCTGGGAAGCGGCCTCCGCACTGGACGACCGCGAATACGCCGTGCTCGACCTGCACCTTCGCCAGGGGCTCGAATCGCCCGAGATCGCGGTCGTGCTCGGGGTCACCCGGAATCACGCGGCGGTGCTGCTTTCGCGCGTGCGGCAGTCGCTGAAGCAATCGACGGTGGCGCTGCTGTTGCTGCGGCAGGGGCGCAACGAATGCGCCGCGCTGGATCGCGAACTCTCCTTCACGAGCGCCGCGAGCCTTTCGCCAGAGGTGCGGCGCATCATCGGGCGCCACACCCGCATCTGCGCGGTCTGCACGAGCCGGGGGCTTCGCCTGGGTTCGATCGAGGCGGGATTCGGCGGTCTCGCGCCCGTGGCACTCGGGGTGGCGTGGAAGGCAGGACTGCTCGCGAAGCTGGGCATCGCAGCCGGTGCGGCGACCGCGGGCGGCGCAGCGGCCGCCGGTGCGGGAGCCGCTGCCGGTGGCGCCGCCGCGGGTGGGGCCGCCGGCGGAGCGGGCGGAAGCACCGGCGTCCTCGTGGGTGCGGGAGCCGCTGTTGCCGCGGTCGCGGTCGCCCTGGCCGCGCTGTTCTTCTTCCTCACGGGGGACGATCCGCCGCCGCCGGCCGAGGCTCTCGCCGACACGCCCACGCCGACGGCCACCGCCACGGCGACGGCTACCGCGACGCGCGCACCGACGCAGGCCCCCACGGCAACACCCACGCCATCGCCGGCACCCTCGCCGACGCCGCGAACCGTCGTCCTGAATTCGCCCGCCGCGCGAGTCGCCATCGGCGAACTTGCCGTGGACGCGCCCGTCACGGTGAAGGGCCTCCTCCCCGACAAGACGATGGCATCGCCGGACTCCATTACCGAAGTGGCCTGGTACAACTTCACCGCGCGGCCCGGGTCGCCGGGGAACGCCGTCTTCTCCGGGCACGTGGTCGGGCCGAACGGCGAGCCGGGCGTGTTCGCCAACCTCCGCCTGCTCGAACCCGGGGACACCCTGGATGTCGAACTCGAAAACGGCGTCATCGTGCGGTACCGGATCACTTCAAGCGCCGTCTACAGCCTCGCCAGCATCCCGATGGACGACGTGCTCCGCCTCGGCGCACTTGAGGAGATGGCGACGTTCATCACCTGCGACGGCGCCTTTATCGGGGGGAAGTACCAGTCGCGGCTGGTTGTGCAGGGCGTGCGCACGCTGATTATCGCGCCGTAGCGAGTTCCCGGTTGCCAGTTCCCAGTTCCCAGGGGCTACCCCCGGGAGCCAGCCTCAGGAGCGGGCGGGCTCGAGGAGGACTGCCGCCGTCGCGGCCATCGCTTCGCCCCGGCCGACGGCGTCGAGGCCCTCCGAGGTCTTCGCCTTCACGCTCACCTGGCCGACATCGATCGCGGCGATCCCGGCGATGCGCGCGCACATGTGCGGGATGTACGGCGCCAGCTTCGGCCGTTCGGTGCGCACCGTCGCATCGATATTCGCGACCTCCCACCCGGCCTCGCGCGCGAGGCGGAGCGCAGCGCGCAGGAAGTCGGCGCTGTCGGCGTGGGCGTAGCGGGGATCGCCCGGCGGGAAGTGCTTGCCGATGTCGCCCAGGGCGGCCGCGCCGAGCACGGCGTCGGTGATGGCGTGGAGGAGCACATCGGCATCGCTGTGGCCGGCCAGGCCCGGCCCCTCCTCGATGATCACGCCGCCGAGGACGAGGGTGCGGCCGTCGTCCACGCGGTGCAGGTCCTCGCCCTGTCCGATGCGCATCATGGTTGTTCCCTCGCCCGCAGGACTGCCGCGGCGATGGCAAGGTCCGCCGGGCGGGTGATTTTCAGGTTCTCGATGTCGCCTTCGACCACGCGGCACTCCAGTCCCAGGCGCGAAAGCATCGCGGCATCGTCGGTTTCGTCACCGTCCGAGGCGGCGGCGGCATCGAGCCAGGCCTGGCATAGCACGACCTGCGGGGTCTGTGCCGCCCACAGCCGCGACCGGTCCGGGTGGCCGGTGATGACGCCGTCGTGGACTTCCTTGATGGTATCGGTGACGGGGATGGCCGCGATCACGCCCGGGGTGCCCGGCGCGGCGGCAAGGCACCGCTCGACGAGCGCCTGCGTCACGAGCGGCCGGGCGCCATCGTGAATCGCTACGTAGCGGGTGGTGCACGCCCGCACGCCGGCTTCGACACTGTCACGGCGCCGCGCGCCACCCGCGACGACACTGAGGGGGTGTCCGCCCGCGGCATTGCCCACGAGTGCCTGCAGTTCGGCCAGGCGTCCGGGGTGGGCCACGACGACGATGCGCCCGACTCCCCGCGCGGCCGCGAACGCCGCCACCGAGCGCACGAGGACGGGCACGCCCTCAAGCATGGCGGTCAGCTTGTCGGCCACCCCGAAGCGGGTCGAACCGCCGGCGGCGACGATGACGGCATCGATCTCCATCGGTCCCTGACGGTACCAGACGCCGAATTCGCGATCGAAGCCGAGCCTGCGAAGCGTCCCACGCGAGTCCCACCGCGAACTTCGCCCTCGACGGCGGCGTCATGGGCACGGTGCTGAAGCTCGAGGGGCCGAGAGCGAGCAAGGGTGGGGCAGCGAAGCCGGCGAGGCGCTCAAGCGGTAGGGGCCGCTTGCATGAGCGCGCGCGCATCCCCCAACGTACGCCCGTGGCCGAATCCCAGGACGACATGCTGCGCTGGCTCCGCGAGGTCTACACGGGCCGCTACTGGGGGCACCTCGGGATCGAGTTCCTCGACGTGTCCCCAGGGCAGTGCCGCGCGCGCATTTCGCTGACGGACAACCACTTCAACTACAACGATGTCGTCCACGGTGGCGTGATCTCGGGCCTCATCGATTCCGCCGCCGGGACGGCCGTCCGTGCGACGCGCACCGCCGCCGAGATCGCCGAGCGCCCGCACGCCACATCGGACCTGCACGTGACCTATCTCGCGGGGGCATCCGGGAGCGAACTCGTCGCCGAGGGCCGCGTGATCAAAGCCGGGCGAACGGCGATCTTCACCGAGGTCGAGGTGTTCGACGACCGCCAGCGGCTGATCGCGCGGGGGAGCGTGACCTTCGTCATCGCGGCGTCGCGCCGGGCCCCGGAGGCGCCGCCGGCGTGAGTGCGGCGCTCATCGCGGTGGAGTCGCGCACGCGCGGGCCGGCACTGCCGCTGCCGCCGTCGCGCTACCGCTTCCCCAATCCCGCCGGCTTCCCCGCCGAAGGCCTCATCGCCGCGGGCGGCGACTTCGCACCGGCGACCGTCATCGAGGCGTACCGCGCGGGCATCTTCCCGTGGCCGCACCCGTCGGCGGAGTTGCTGTGGTTCTCACCGGACCCGCGCGCGATTCTGGAGCCGGGGGGCGTGCACATTTCGCGGCGGCTGGCGCGCACGCTCCGGCAGGGCCGCTTCCACGCCACCGTCGATGCAGCCTTCGAGCGCGTCATTCGCGCCTGCGCCGAGCGCCCGGACGACGACGGCACGTGGATCACCGAACGGCTGGTGCGCGGCTACCTCGAACTGCACGACCTCGGTTGGGCGCACAGCATCGAAACATGGACGGCAGAGGGCGAACTCGCGGGCGGGCTCTACGGCATCGCCGTGGGGGCGATGTTCGGCGCCGAATCGATGTTCCATCGCGTCACCGATGGCTCGAAGGCGGCGATGGTGGCGATGGCGGAGCACGCCACCGCCATCGGCGTGCAGTTCATCGATATCCAGGTGCTGACGCCGCACACGGCCAGCATGGGCGGCATCGAAATCTCGCGCGCCACGTACCTTGAGCGCCTGGAGCAGGCTCTCAAGGGGGAGGCGCGCTGGGCCTGAAGCATCAGACCAGTTCGAGCGCCTCGCCGGCGTACGTCCGCGCGCCGCGCTTCATCTCGATGGTCTTGCCGAGCTTGACCACGCAGTCGGCGACACCGTCCTCGCCGCGGAGGGTATCGAACGACTGCATGCCGCAGACATTGCACGAGCCGTGGTGGCAATCGGGCACCGTCTTGTTCGATTGCACGCTGAGCCACTGGCCGCGCAGATAGCTCTTGTTGACGCCGGTGTCGATGTGGTCCCACGGCAGCGGTTCGTGCGTATCCGCCTCGCGGTGAGCGAACCAGGAGGGGTCCAGGCCGGCCTCGGCGAACGCGGCGTCCCAGGTCTCGGCGCGGAAGTACTCGCCCCATGCATCGAAGCGCGCGCCCCGGCGCCAGGCCGCTTCGATGACATCGCCGACACGGCGGTCACCGCGGCTGAAGACGGCCTCAAGGACGCTGTCGCGCGGGTCGTTCCAGCTGAACTCGACGCCGGCGGCGCGGCAGGCATCGCGCAGGAAGCGGTGCTTGGGGTCGAGCTCGGCGGCCGTCTCCTGGCGGGCCCACTGGAACGGGGTATGCGCCTTCGGGACGTGGTTGCTGGTGCTCGCACGAACGCGGGCGCGGCCGCCCACGTGCTTTCGCCCGAGCGCCTTGACCTGCTTCGCCATCTCCACGATGCCCGCGACGTCGTCCATCGTCTCGGTCGGCAGGCCGACCATGAAGTACATCTTGATGCCGGTCCAGCCGCGTTCGAAGGCGTTCTCGGCGGCGCCGAGGAGGTCGGCGTCGCTCACGAGCTTGTTGATGGCGTTGCGGAGGCGCTGGCTCCCGGCCTCGGGCGCGAGCGTCAGCGTGTGCTTCTTCCCCTTCGCCACGGCATTCGCGACATCGACCGAGAAGCTATCGACGCGCGTGCTCGGGATCGAGATCTTTAACTCGGGGAAGGCCGCGTTGAGGGCGTCGATCATCGGCACGATCTGGCTGTGGTCGGTGGTGCTGAGGGAGAGCAGCGAGAGTTCGTCGTAGCCGGTGTTCTCCAGCAGCGCGCGCGTCGCCGCCACCACCTGCTCGGGCGTCCGTTCGCGAGTGGGGCGGTAAATCATGCCGGCCTGGCAGAAGCGGCAACCCTGCGTGCACCCGCGCTGGATTTCCACGGCGGCGCGGTCGTGCACGGTCTGCAGGAACGGCACGATCGGCTTCAGCAACGGCGGCGGGAGTGTCTCGACGATGCGCCGCCCGATGACCGCCGGGGCGCCCGGGAGCAGCGGCTCCAGGCCCGCGAAGTGGCCGGCATCGTCGTAGCGCGCTTCGTAGCACGAAGGCACGTAGACGCCCGGCATGGAGAGCAGGTCCCGCAGCCGTTCGCCGCGCGGCGTCCGCTCGCGCTTCCACATGGCCACGCGCTCGGCCAATTCGACCACGGCATCTTCGCCCTCGCCGAGCACGAAGGCATCGATGAACGCTGACAGCGGCTCGGGGTTGAAGGCGCCGCTGCCGCCGGCGATGACGAGCGGGTGTTCGTCGCCGCGGTCGCGCGCACGAATGGGGATGCCGCCCAGGTCGAGCATGTTGACGACATTGCTGTAGGTGAGTTCGTACTGGAGGGTGAAGCCGACGACATCGAAGTCGCGCAGGGGGCGGCGGTTTTCGAGCCCCCAAAGCGGCACGCCCTCGCGGCGCATCTCCGCTTCCATGTCCTCCCAGGGCGCGTAAACGCGCTCGGCGAGGACGCCATCGCGGCGGTTGAGGATGTCGTACAGGATGCCCAGGCCCATGTTGGACATGCCGATGTCGTAGGCGTCCGGGTAGGCGAGGGCGAAGCGGACTGGGTTCGAAGCCCAGTCCTTGGTGACGCTGTTCCATTCGCCGCCGGCGTACCGGGCTGGCTTGGTAACGCGCGCGAGCAGGCTATCGACCGATGCAACCATGGCGGAACCTCCCACCGGCCCGGGGACGGCCGGGATCGTGCATGAACACCCATGGTAGCCCGAACGCGGCCGGCGGCCACCACGGCGCGCGTTCTCGTACACTTCGTGCATGACCCAGCCGACTCAGCGCGTCCTTTACCTGCCGCCCGGCGTCGTCGCGGCGCCGCCGCCCGCGCCCGTGCCCCAGAGCCAATCGGGCCTGCCGTTCGACCGTGCCTTCTTCGAACAGCTCCTGCCGCAGATGGTCGCCAACTTCTGCCACCAGGTGGAGTGCGCCGCGCCGCTGGTCGAAGTGATGACCGTCGACGGCGCCCGGCATTACGTGAACGGCATCAGCGGCGTCACCGACCAGTGGGTGGCCCTGCACACGACGCAGCCGGACCACACGCACGCCGTCCAGACGTTCGTCCCCTACACGACCATCTACCGCGTCGAGATCCACCCCGGGAGCGACGACCGCCGGCAGCTCGGGTTCGTGCTCAACGCCCCGGCCCCGCCGCGTATCAACCCCGTGCTGGAAGAGCCGGTTGCGGAGCCGCGTCCGCAGGCGAAAAAGAAGAGCAAATGAGCGGGCGGCAGCGGCCGGGCTGACCTGGCGGTCTGCATCTCCTTGGCCCTCCGGCCCCCGGTGAAACCCTTTGGTACACTGGGCCCACGCACCGGAGGGGACCCCCATGGACAAGAACGCTTCGCAGCCCACGCTCTTTTCGGCGGAGGCGCTGGCCACGCTTTCGCGCAGTGTGCACGCGTGGGAAGAAGGCCCGCTGGCGAAGATGCTCGCCCGTTCGCCCGAGCGCGGGGCGTTCGAAACCAGCTCCTTCCCGGTCCAGCGGCTGTACACCCCTCTCGATGTCGCCGGGCTCGATTACGAACGCGACCTGGGCTTCCCCGGCGAATACCCGTTCACGCGTGGGGTGCAGGCGACGATGTACCGCGGCCGCCCCTGGACGATGCGCCAGTACGCGGGCTTCGGCACCGCCGAGGAATCCAACCAGAAGTTCCAGTACCTCCTGAGCCAGGGCCAGACCGGCCTCTCCGTCGCTTTCGACCTCCCGAGCCAGCTCGGCTACGACTCGGATGACCCGATGGCCATCGCCGAGGTCGGGCAGGTGGGCGTCGCGATCGATTCGCTCTACGACATGGAGACGCTGTTCGCGGGCATCCCGCTGGACAAGGTTTCGACCTCGATGACGATCAACGCGCCCGCGGCCGTGATGCTGGCGATGTACATCGCCACCGGCGAGAAGCAGGGCGTGCCATCGGACAGGCTGAACGGCACCACCCAGAACGACGTGCTCAAGGAGTACGTGGCGCGCGGCACCTACATTTTCCCGCCGGCGCCGAGCGTGCGGCTCGCGGCCGACATCATGGAGTACTGCGCGAAGCACGTGCCCCAGTGGAACACCATCTCCATCAGCGGCTACCACATGCGCGATGCGGGCTCGACGGCCGCGCAGGAGATCGGCTTCACCTTCGCGAATGCCTGCGCGTACATCGACGCCGCGCTCGCCAAGGGCCTCGATATCGACGAGTTCGCGGGCCGCATCAGCTGGATCTTCAACACCCATAACGACTTCTTCGAAGAGATCGCGAAGTACCGGGCGCTGCGGCGGTTGTGGGCGACGATGCTCAAGGAGAAGTACGGCGCGAAGGACCCGCGTTCGATGATGTTCCGCACGCACACGCAGACCGGCGGCAGCACGCTCGTCGCGCAGCAGCCGGAGAACAACATCGTGCGCGCGGCCATCCAGACGCTCGCGGCCGTGCTCGGCGGCGTCCAGAGCATCGCGCTGAGCTGCTTCGATGAGGCGCTCGCCCTGCCGACGGACGAGGCCCAGCGCATGGCCCTTCGCACCCAGCAGATCATCGCGCACGAAACCGGTGTCACCGACACCGTGGACCCGCTGGCCGGAAGCTACTTCGTCGAGTACCTGACGAACGAGCTTGAGGCGAAGGCGCGCGGCTACATGCAGCAGATCGAGGAGCAGGGCGGGAGCATCGCCGCCATCGAGAAGGGCTGGATCCAGGCGCAGATCGCGGAGGCGAGCTGGGACTACCAGCGCGCCGTGGATGAGAAGCGCGAGATCATCGTCGGCGTGAACGACTACCTGGACGGCGGCGAGCAGCGGCCCTCCATCTTCTCCGTCGACCGGCGGCTCGTGGACCACCAGCTTTCGCGGCTGGCGCACCACCGCCAGGAGCGCGACGCGGCGGCCGTGGAGGCTTCGCTGGCGAACCTGAAGGCGGCGTGCGCGGGCACCCAGAACCTGATGGTGCCGATTCTCGAAGCCGTGCGCGCATACGCCACGCTCGGCGAAATCTGCGGCGCGATGCGCGAGGTCTTCGGCGAATACAGCCCGCCGACCGTGATCTAAGCGCTCGAACGGTGGGTGGAGGCGGCGCACAATGCCTGCCGTGAAGGTGCTCGTACTCGGCAACAGCGACACCGCAGGGCTGTTCAGCGCGGGCGAAAGGTGGCCTTCGGTGATGGCCGCCGGCCTGCGTGTACGAAGCGGCGACGACGTGACCCTGTTCGAACGCGGATTCTGGGCACTGGATGCGACTGCGCCCGCGAAGGCGGTTGAGCGCGCCCAGGAGTGCGATGCCGATGTCGTCGTCCTCCCGCTGGGGTCGTTCGCGTTCACGGTGGGGTTCGTGTGGGTGCGGGTGCGCCGCCTCTTCGGCGAACGGGCCGGGCGCCGGTTCCGCGCCGCCGAGCGCGGATTCGACGACCGGACACGGCAGCGCGGCGGCGTGCGCACGTGGACGAATGGCATTGCCCGGCGCGCGGCGCGCAGGCTCATCGGGGTCGAGGCGCTTCACACGGCGCGGGAAACCGCCGAGGCGTATGTCGCGGTGCTGCGGGCGCTCTCCCGGCTCGAGGCGGTGGATGTGATGCTGGTGGAGTATCCCGCGGAGCGCGGACCCGGCGTCGTCGGCGGTGACATCGCGAACCGCCGGCGGGAATTCATGGCGGCCGTTCGCACCGCGGCCGACGCTCACCGGTATCCACTTCTTCCCTGCGCCGACACGCTTGGCGAGGGGAACGAATTCGTGACGCCCGACGGCTACCATCTGTCGTCCGCGGGCCATGCACGCCTGGGCACGGCCGTCGCCGAGGCGATTCACGCGCGAGCCACCACGGACACCGTCCCGGCACGCGCGCGGGATCGTGCGGCCGACACCGGGGCGCTGCCCGCGTAGAATCGGCGCCAGATCCATTGACGGGAGGCGACGATGGCTGACACGAAGGAGATCGGGCTGCCGGTCCATGAGCGATACGCTCCGCCGGCGCGTGTGCGGGAAGGGGCGCTCGTGGGCAGCCTCGCCGAGTACCAGGCGCTGTACGACCGCAGCATCGCCGACCCGGACGGCTTCTGGACGGAGATGGCGAACCGCCACCTGGAGTGGATGGCGCCGTTCGGGAAGGTCCGCGAGGAGAACCTGCCCGCGGGCGAGATCAAGTGGTTCCTCGGCGGCAAGCTCAACGTCTCGGTGAACTGCCTCGACCGCCACCTCGCGACGCGCGGCGACCGGGTGGCGATGCTCCTCGAAGGCGACGAGCCCGGCACCAACCGTTCGATGACCTACCGCGAGATGCACGCCGAGGTGTGCCGCCTCGCGAACTACCTGCGAGCGAAGGGCATCGGCAAGGGCGACCGCGTGGCCATCTACATGGGCATGGTCCCCGAACTCGCGGTGGCGATGCTGGCCTGCGCGCGCATCGGCGCGGTGCACTCGGTCATCTTCGGCGGCTTCAGCCCGCGCTCCATCCGCGACCGCGTCGATGACTCAACCTGCCGGGCGATTATCACGCAGGACGAAGGACGCCGCGGCGGCCGGCCGGTCGCGCTCAAGGCCAACGTCGACGAAGCGCTTTCCGCCCCCGGGCATTCGATCGAGTTCTGCCTCGTGTTTCGCCACACCGGCGCGGCCGTGAACATGGCCGCCGGGCGCGACGAGTGGTGGCACGATGTCATCCCCGGGCAGGCGGCGACGGCCGAGCCCGAAGTCATGGACTCCGAGGACCCGCTGTTCATCCTCTACACGTCCGGTTCGACAGGGAAGCCGAAGGGCGTGCTGCACACGCAGGCGGGGTATCTGCTCTACACCACCGTCACGCACAAGTACACGTTCGACCTTCGCGACGACGACATCTTCTGCTGCGCCGCGGACATCGGCTGGATCACCGGGCACAGCTACATCGTCTACGGACCGCTTTCGAACGGCGCCACGAGCGTGCTGTTCGAAAGCGTGCCCACCTACCCGGACGCAGGCCGCTACTGGGACATGGTCGACCGGCTGGGGATCACGGTGTTCTATACCGCGCCGACGGCGATTCGCGCCATCGCACGGGAGGGCGACGCGCCGGTGAAGCGCTACCGCCGCACATCGTTGCGCGTGCTCGGGTCCGTGGGCGAACCGATCAATCCCGAGGCGTGGCGCTGGTACTACCGCGTCGTGGGCGAAGAGCGCTGCTCCGTGGTCGATACCTACTGGCAGACCGAGACCGGCGGCCACATGATCACCGGCCTCGCCGGCGCCACCGATATGAAGCCCGGGTCCGGTTCGCTGCCGTTCTTCGGCGTGAAGCCCAGCGTCGTGGACGAAGCGGGCGAAGAGCTCGTGGGAAACGACGTCAGCGGGCGGCTCTGCATCGACCAGTCCTGGCCCGGGATGATGCGCACGGTCTACGGCGACCACGAGCGGTTCGTGCAGACGTACCTTTCGACCTATCCCGGTCGCTACTTCACCGGCGACGGCTGCCACCGCGACCAGGACGGCTACTACTGGATCACCGGGCGCGTCGACGACGTGCTGAACGTCGCGGGCCACCGCCTGGGGACGGCCGAGATCGAGGGCGCGCTCGTCGGCCACGAAGCGTGCGCCGAGGCGGCGGTGGTCGGCTTCCCGCACGACCTCAAGGGCACCGGGATCTACGCGTACGTGCTCCTGAAGGCGGGCGTCACCGGCTCGCCACAGCTGGAAAAGGAGCTGAAGGACGCCGTTCGCCGCGACATCAGCCCGATCGCGACGCCCGACCGGATCCAGTTCGTGGAGGGTCTGCCGAAGACGCGTTCGGGCAAGATCATGCGCCGCATCCTCCGCAAGATCGCCGAGGGCGAACCGGAGAATGTCGGCGATGTGACCACCCTCGCCGACCCGGCGGTCGTGCAGAACATCATCGAAGGGGCCGTGACGGGCGACTGACGGGCGTGCCGCCCCGGCCTCAGACGGGCTCGAGGCGGCGATGCGGCCCGGGCGGGGGCAGCACGCGAATCGCATCGCCGGCGGTCACGGTACCCCCGGTGACGACGATGGCCATCACGCCCGCCTTGCGCACGAGGGCACCCTCGTCGTCGCGGTCGAGACAGGCGGCCATGAGGCCGGGCTGGAAGGCATCGAGCTGGGCGCAGGGGTTGCGCAGGCCGGTCACCTCGATCACCGCGTCCGCTCCGATCGCCAGGCGGGTGCCCGCCGGAAGCGCGAGGAGGTCGACGCCGCGGGTGGTGATATTCTCGCCCATCGCCCCCGCGCCGACGGTGAACCCCTGCTCCACGAGCGCGTCGTGGAGTTCGGCGTGAATGAGGTGGACCTGCCGAAGGTTCGGCTGCGAAGGGTCGCGGGCGACGCGTGAACGATGTTTCACGGTCGTCCCGCTGTGGGCATCACCGGCCACGCCGATGCCTTCGACGAGCGTGATGGCCGGCGCGCCGGGTTTCGAGAATGTGTGGCCGGGGCTCACGCTCACGGCCTCGACGGTGGGCATTGGGCGCCTCCGGGGGTGGGTTCGTCCATCATGCCCGGCCCGGCAGGCCGCGGTCTCGTGATACGGGTCACGCGGCGCGTGAATCAGCCGTCGAAGTAGAGCCGGAAGCCCGCGGACGTGACGCGGAAGCCCTCGCGCTCGTAGAAACGGTGGGCATCGTGGCGTTCGTTGCGTGATTGGAGCTGGACCTTGTAGCAACCGGCCTCGCGCGCGCGCCGCAGCGCCTCGGCCATGAGCGCGTGGCCGATGCCTCCGCCACGGGCCGCGGCATCGACGACCATGTTTTCGAGCTGGGCCCAGGGTTGCGCGCGATGGGTGAGGTTGGGCACGACCACCATCGTGATCGTGCCCGCGACGCGGCCCTGGTGCTCGGCCACGAGCAGAGTCGCGGAGGGCATCGCCAGGAGCGCCGCGAACGCCTCTTCGGCGTCACCGGGGGGCGTGGCCTCCGGGGCGCCATCCAGCTGACGGTAGAGCTCGAGGAGCGCCACCAGGTCGGCTGGAGCGGCGGTCCGGATGGTGGTGGACATGAGCGTTTCGCGCCCGGCCCGGCCGCCGTGCGCACGGTTAGGCGTGCGCACGGTAGCCGGGATCGCCGGTGCTACCACTCCTTGCCGATGCCGCCGCGGCTGCCGAAGAAGCCGGCCGGCCAGTTTCGGCCCGTGATCATCGCCTTATCGACGTCCTCTCGGGTGGCGATGCCCTGTTCGACGATGGCCACGGCCTCGCGGCGGGCGGCGCCGAAGATGCGGTTGAGCAGGAAGCCGTAGGTCTCGGGCGTGTCCCTCACGAGCGAGACGGCCTTGCCGATGCGCTCGCCGAGCGCGACGGAGGCATCGATGACGTCCTGCGTGTTCTGCGGCGTGTAGATCACCTCGAGCATGCGCATGGTGGGCACCGGATTCGAGAAGTGCATGCCGATGAACAGCGGCTTGCGCGCTTCCGAGACATCGCGGGCGAGGTCCTGGATGACGAAGCCGGAGGTGTTGCTGCCGAAGACGGCGGTCGGCTTCGCGACCGCGTCGAGTTCCTTGAATACGGCCTGCTTCAGTTCAAGCTTCTCGGGGACGGCTTCGAAGATGAACTCGCAGTTCGCCAGTCCGGCGAGATCGAGCGTGAAGCTGACGCGGGCCATCGCCGCGACGGCGTCATCGAAGTTGACCTTGCCGCGTTCGACAGCGCGCTTGATGCCCCACTTGCCATCGAACACGGCCTGCTTCGTGGCATCGATGGCGTCGTCGTTGATATCGCGAATGACGACGTCGTAGCCGGCCAGGGCGCAGACCTGGGCGATGCCGCCGCCCATCACCCCGCCGCCGAGCACGCCAATCGTGCGGATGTCCTCGAGCTTCATGTGGTTTTCTCCTGAGGCGTAGTTGCGAGGGGATGATAGCCCGCCCGGCGGTGACCGGCATTCTCAGGAAACTCCCAGCGCGAACCGGGGGTGCGGCCAAGGCAGCCCGTCCATCGTGTGGTGTGCGAGGCCGCGAGCGGCGAGGCCGAAGGAGACGACGATGACAGGCAACCTGGTCCGGACGATCACCGCGGGGTTCGTGCTCGCCGGTTTCGCGGGCACCTGGGGCTATCTCAACCACGCGAACGATACGAACGCCGCCCAGCCGGCCGCGGTCACGACGACGACGACTCTGGCGGCTTCGACGATCGCGGGCACGGCCGCACCCGTTTCGACGCCCACGACGGGCGCGCCGGCGGCCACCGCGGCGGCCACCGCCACGGCGACGAAGCAGGCCACGGTGGCCGCGCGCACCTCCCGGGGGTCCTGAGATGACGACGAATACGGCGTTCCTGTGGCTTTCGGCGGGCATCACGGCGTTCGCGGGCGGGCTGGCGATGCAGGGAGCAGACTTCGGGGAGCAGGCGTGGCTGCTGAGCCGGGCCTCGGGCCTCGCCGCCTATGCGCTGCTCTCGGCGAGCGTGGTGCTGGGCCTGTTGCTGAGCACGCGCACGGCGAAGCACGTGATGCCGGCGCGCGTGGCCGGCGACCTCCACACGTTCCTGAGCGTGCTCTCGATCGTGTTCCTCGGGCTGCACGGTGGAGCGCTTCTCTTCGACGGGTTCTTCCATTACACGCTGCTGAGCCTGGTCATCCCCTTCGTGAGCCCTTCCAACCCGTTCTGGACCGGCCTGGGCGTGATTGGCGGGTGGGCGACCGCGGTGGTGACGGCGAGCGTGCGCGTGCGGAAGCAGATCGGCTATGCGAACTGGCGGCGGCTGCACTACGTGTCGTTTCTCGCCTGGGCGCTCTCGCTGGTACACGGCATGACGGCCGGCACGGACACGGCGCTGGCCCCGGTGCAGGTGCTCTACATCGGTTCGGCGGCACTCGTCACGGGGCTGCTCATGCTGCGGCTGCTGGCACGGCCGGCGGCGAAGGCGGCGCGGGCGGTACCGGCCGGCGAGCGGGGTTCCATCTCCAGGGCGGCCTGATCCGCCGTCCTGTTGGCGGCGCCGGTGTGATGCCGGCGCCGCCTTTTCCGGGGCCAGCCGGGGACGTTCACAGGAATCTCACAGGAGCAGGGATAATGATCGCGACAGACAGCAACGGGAAGATGGACATGGCGCGTACTTCGAACGGCCAGCAGCCGGAAAGCTCCGTCCGCATCCTCGTGGTGGACGATGAAGAAGCGATCACCGACCTGGTCGCGACCACGCTCCGCTACGAGGGGTTTTCGGTGGAGACGGCGCCGAGTGGCCGCGAGGCGCTGGCCACGGTGAAGACCTTCCGGCCGGACGTGCTCATCCTGGACGTGATGCTTGGCGACATCGATGGCTTCGACGTCCTGCGGCGGCTGCGCGCGGACGATGAACACGTCCCCGTGCTCTTCCTGACGGCCGCCGATGCCCCGGAGGACCGCGTGCGCGGCCTCACCCTCGGCGGTGACGACTACATCTGCAAGCCGTTCAGCCTCGCCGAGCTGGTGGCGCGGGTGCGGGTGGCGCTGCGCCGTTCGGCGCCCCAGGAGGCCCCCCACCGCCTCAGCGTAGGCGACCTGGAGATGAACCTGGACAGCATGGAGGTGCAGCGCCGCGGCCGGGACATCGAACTCACGCCGACGGAGTTCAAGCTGCTCCGCTACCTGCTGGAGAACGCCAACCGCGTGCTTTCGAAGGACCAGATCGTGGACCACGTCTGGAACTACGACTTCGATGGCGACACGAACATCGTCGAAACCTACATCAGCTACCTCCGCAAGAAGATCGACATCGAACGGCCCGCCCTGCTGCAAACGGTGCGGGGGTTCGGGTATTCGCTGCGGTTGCCAAGGAGCTAAGCCGTGTCGCTGCGCGCGCGCCTCATCGTTGGGCTGGTGGTGGTGGTGCTTGCCGGGCTGGCGGGCGCGAATGTGACCACCTTCCTCGTCGTCCGCGGGTATCTCGTCGACCGCATCGACGACCAGCTGGTGCAGGCCGCCGACCCGGTTTCGCACGAAATCGAGCGGCAGCGAACGACGGCGCCGAACGCGGACGGCACGTATCCCTACCCCTCGCGGGACGACCGCCGGGATCGGGGGCTGCCGCCGACATCGTTCCCACCCGGCACCTACGGCGAGATCCGCGACGAAGACGGGACGGCATCGAGCCTGGTGCTGGGCTTCGGCACCTCATACGCGCCGCCCGCACTTCCAGAGAAGGTCGACACCACGGAAACGAGCTTCCTCTCGGTCGATTCCACGGACGGGGCGTTCCGGTACCGGGTGATGGCGCAGGCGCTGGACGATGACCACGTGCTGCTCATCGCCATCCCGATGACGAGCACCGACCAGGCGCTGAATGACCTGCGCACTACGTCGGTCGCGGTCTCGGCGGCGGTCGTCCTCGTGGTCGCGGCGATCGCGTTCTGGCTGGTGCGGCTGGGGCTGCGGCCGCTGGATGGGATGGCGGCGACGGCGGGCGAAATCGCTGCGGGCAACCTCACCCGGCGCGTGGAGCACACCGACAACCGCACCGAGGTCGGGCGGCTGGGCACGGCCCTCAACCAGATGCTCGGCAGCCTCGAGGAGGCGTTCGCGGAACAGAAGGCCTCGGAAGAGCAGCTGCGCCGCTTCGTCGCCGATGCCTCGCACGAGCTGCGCACCCCGCTCACCTCCATCCGCGGGTACGCCGAGCTCTTCCGGCGCGGTGCCGACCAGCGCCCCGAAGACCTGGCGAAGGTGATGCGCCGCGTGGACGAGGAGTCGGCGCGGATGAGCGTGCTCGTGGAAGAACTGCTGCTGCTGGCGCGGTTGAACCAGGGGAGGCCACTTGACCGCGCGCCCGTGGACATCGCCCAACTCGCGCAGGATGCCGTCGACGACGCGCGCGTGGTCGCTCCCGGCCGCACGGTCGAACTGGTCGCGCCGGAGCCCGTGTACGTGCACGGCGACGAGGCCCGCCTGCGGCAGGTCATCGCGAACCTGGTGACGAATGCGATCAACCACACGCCGGCGGACTCGCCCGTCACCGTCACCGTGCGGGACGAGGGCATGCGCGCACTGCTGGAAGTGGCCGACCTGGGTCCAGGCCTCACGACGGAGGATGCCCAGCACGTCTTCGAGCCCTTCTACCGGGTGGACAAGGGCCGCGTGCGAAGCAAGGGCGGCGGCACGGGCCTCGGGCTGGCGATCGTGAAGGCGATTGTCGAGGCGCACGCGGGCAGCGTCGCGACGCGCGCGAACGTGCCGCACGGGGCGGTGTTCTCGGTGGCGCTGCCGGTCTGACGGCGCCCGGTTCGGCACCCCCCGGGGGACGGCGATGGCCGTCCCCTTTTTCGTGCGCTCCCCGGCCGGCCGCCCGGCGTGTTGGCGGCGAACAGCGTTGACCGGGCGTTTCCCTTTCTCATGGACCTCTCAGCTTGCTCCCCGAGGGCGCTCACCTTGCGGCGGCATCCTGCAATCAGAGCAAGGGCGAATGGGCGGCGAACCCGGGCTCGACGAACACTCCGCATCCACGGGGACGTCCCCACCACGACAGGAAGGAAACCACCACGATGAACAAGATCCAGGCCCTCACCCTCGCCGGCGGCGCCGCGTTCAGCGCAATCGGCATCTTCGGCGGCACGCTCGTGCAGGCCCAGGGCGCGACGAGCACGCAAACGCCTTCGACGCAGACGGCACCTTCGACCACGGACCACGCGGCCGAGCGGGCCGCCGATCTCGGCGCCTACATGACGAAGCTCGCCGGCAACCTCGGCATCAGCGTCGATGCTCTGAACGCGGCCGTGCAGAAGGCGAACCTCGCGACGATCGATGAACTCGTGGCGAAGGGCACCATCACCGCCGAGCGCGCGGCCGAGATGCGCACCCGTGCCGGCGAAGCGGGCGCCGGTTTCATGGCAGGCGGCGGCAAGGGCGGCCCGGGCGGCGGTGACCACGGCCGCGGCGGCCCCGGCGGCCCCGGCGGCATGGTCGATTCCGCGAGCATCGCCACCTGGCTGGGCATCAGCGAGGACACCCTTCGCAGCGAACTGACCACGCAGAGCCTGGCCACGGTCGCCCAGAACCACGGGAAGACGCGCGACGCCCTCAAGGCGTACCTCACCGAAGAGAAGAAGACCGATCTCGCCGAGGCCGTGACCGGCGGCAAGCTCACGCAGGCGCAGGCCGACCAGAAGCTCGCCGACTTCACGGCGAACCTCGACAGCCGCATCGACCAGGTTGGGCGCCCGGCTCGCGGACCGCAGGCGGCACCTTCGGCCACCAACTAGCCATACTCCTTCCATGAGCGCCTCGCCGGGACTGCCCTCCTCCGTCCCGGCGAGGCGTTTCTTTGTGTCTCCCCTTCGGGATGCTGGTGCTCAGGCCATGCGGTTCGGGCGCCGCGCGCGTGAGTCTCGCCCGCGAACATGGCCGGCGGTTGCGAGCGGCGCGCCGGGCCCTAGAATCGCGGCGGAGGTGCAGCGATGGGACACCCGATGCGCGGCGCGACCGCGATCACGGGCCTCGGCATCACGCCGATGGGCCGGATTTTCGGCAAGAGCGCGAACGAACTGGCGGCCGATGCCGTGCGCGAGGCGATCGCCGATAGCGGGCTTCGCAAGGACGAGATCGATGGCCTGCTGATCAATCCCGGGATCACGGGCACCACCGGCGGCGGCATCGGGCTCGGACTGCAGAACTACCTGGGGCTGAACAATCTCCGCCTGTTGAACCACATGAACGCGGCCGGGTCGACGGCGGCGCAGATGGTGCAATACGCCAGCCTCGCGATCGCCGCGGGCATGGCCAATCACGTGGTGTGCGTGTTCGCCGACAACCCGCTCACCGAAGGAAAGTCGAGCGGCTCGTCGTACGGCGGAGCGTCGCGCATGCCCTCGCGGCCGCAGGGCGTAGCCGGGCTCTACCAGCACGCCGGGTTCTTCGGGCCGAACACCTCGTACGCGCTCGCCTGCAGCCGCCACATGGAGCTGTATGGGACGACGCACGACCAGCTCGGCGCCATCGCCGTGGCCGAACGCGCCTGGGCGGTGATGAACCCGCGCGCCCAGATGCGCGACCCGATGACGCTGGAGATGTACCACGCCTCGCGCTGGATCGTGGAGCCGCTGCACCTGCTCGATTGCTGCCTGGTCTCGAATGGGGCCGTCGCGGTTATCGTGAGCGGCGCCGACCAGGCGAAGGACATGAAGGCCCCGCCCGTGTACGTGCTCGGGATGGGCCAGGGCCACCCCGGCGACCCGCTTCGATCGGGTTCGGATTGGGAGACGGAGACGGGCGCGAAGATCGCGGCGAAGACGGCGTTTTCCATGGCCGGCCTCGGCCCCCGGGACATGACCCAGCTCCAGCTGTACGACTGCTACACCTACACCGTGCTCGTCACCCTCGAGGACTACGGCTTCTGCGCAAAGGGTGAGGGCGGGCCGTTCGTGGCCGATGGCAAGCTGGGGCCCGGCGGTTCGCTGCCGACGAACACGGGCGGCGGCGAACTCTCCGGGTACTACATGTGGGGGATGACACCGCTCAGCGAGGCCGTCATCCAGGGACGCGGCCAGGGCGGCGAGCGGCAACAGAAGAACGACGCCATCCTCTGCACCGGCAACGGCGGTATCCTCAACTACCACGGTGCCCTCATCCTGGGCCCAAACCGGAGCTAAGCCATGACCGACGCGACCCCGGCGCCTTCGCGCCCGCTTCCCCAGGCCGATGAGATTTCGAAGGAGTTCTTCGATGGCGGCATGGCCGGGCGCCTCATGCTCATGAAGTGCACCGCCTGTGGCGCGCTGCGCCTGCCCTCGCGGCGCCATTGCGATGTCTGCCTCGCGGACGAAACGGCATGGGTGGAATCGAGCGGGAAGGGTGTGGTGCGGAGCTTCGGCATCATGCATCAGCGCTATCACCCGGGCTTCCAGACGCCGTACAACGTGGCCTTCGTGGAGTTGGAGGAGGGCGTGCGCCTGCCCACGAACATCGTCGGTGTGGCGAACGACGCCATCCGCGTGGGCATGCCGGTAGTCGTGGAATGGGACCGCTACGAGGACGTGGCGCTGCCGAAATTCCGGCCGGCGTAGGCCGGCGGGCGCAGCCGCTGGAGGGGGATGGAGGGGTTCGAGCGGGGATCCCGGGGGGGATCTTAACAATTGGCTCCTTTATGGCGAGCTATGGGGCTTGATACTTGACTGCGACTTATACTGCCCGCTGGCGGAGGGTGCGGAGGCTCGGCGTTGGCAGGCGAAAGCGGGCTCGGGCTCGTGTTGTGGACGACGGACATCCCCGGCGTGACCGACTTTTTGGAGAAGGCGGCATCGGTGCGCGTGGTGGCCCGCCACCCCGGCTTCGCGGAACTGGACGCGGACGGCGGCCGCATCTCGCTCCACGCCGACGAAGCGTCGCGTTCGCACCCATGGTTCAACGCACTGGCCCGCGAAGGCGTGGCCCGTGGCATCGGCGCCGAGATCCGGCTACGCGTGCCGGCCACGCAGCAGGCGTATGCGACGGCCCTTGCGATGGGCGCGCTCTCGGTCATGCCCCCGGCGGACATCGACGGGCACCTGGAGTGCCAGGTGATGGGCCCGGACAACTACCTCTTCACCTTCTGGCAGGATGCCCCCGCGGCGCCGGGCGAAGCCGCTCCGCGTGCCACGACCACGGCGGCGGACTGGCCTTCGCGCCCGATGCAATACCACCGGCGGTAGCCCCTACCAGGCCATCCAGCCGCCATCGACCACGAGCGTGTGGCCGGTGATGTAGTCGCTCGCGGCGCTGGCGAGGAAGATGACGGCGCCGGCGAGTTCGTGCGGCTGCCCCCAGCGCCCGGCCGGCGTGCGTTCGGTGATGAAGCGGCGGCGTTCCGGGTCCTCGTAGAGCGGGCGCGTGAGGTCGGTCTCGAAGTAGGTGGGGGCGATGGCGTTCACCTGCACGTTCGCGGACGCCCATTCGAGTGCGAGCACCTTCGTCAACTGCTCGATGCCGCCCTTGGCGCTGGCGTAGGCGGCCTGGTTCGGGAGTGCGACGCTGCCGAGGATGCTCGAAATGTTGATCACCTTCCCCGTGCCGCGTGCGACCAAGTGTGGGCCGATCGCTTTCGCGGCGAGGAAGTAGCCTTCGAGGTTGGTCGCGAGCACCTGGCGGTACTCGGCGTGCGTGAGTTCGAGCACCGGCTTGCGGATGTTGATGCCCGCGTTGTTCACCAGGATGTCGATGTGCCCGAAGCGGCCGATGGCGACGGCGGCGAGCGCATCGGCCGCGGCCGGGTCCGTTATGTCGGCCGGGATGGGTTCGCAGGCACGGCCCAGGGCGCGCACCTCGGTGGCGAGGGATTCCAGCTCCGGGAGCGTGCGGCTGCTCGCGGCGATGTCCGCGCCGGCCGCCGCGAGCGCCAGCGCCATCGTGCGGCCGAGCCCGCGCCCCGCGCCGGTGACGACCGCGACCCTGCCGGTGAGGTCGAACAGACGGGTGCCGAGCAGCTCGGGACGGTCCACGGGGGGACTGTAGCAGGGGAGCGTTCAGAAGGCAGGACGGCTGAGGCCGCCTGGGTGCTCTGACACCCGCACGGCCCCGCGCCTGCTATTCGTACCGGAGGGCTTCGGCGACGGGCACATGCGAAGCGCCGCGCGCCGGAAGGAAGGTCATCAACATCGACGCCGTAAAGGCGATGCCGCAGATGATCGCCAGGTTCAGCCAGGGCACCGCGAACGGCATGTTCTTCGACTCTTCGCCGAAATCTCCGGAGACGAAGAGCACCCATGAAAGCGACAGCCCCAGCACCAGGCCGAGCAGGATGCCCGAAATGGCGATGAACCCGGATTCGAAGAGGAAGCTGAGCGCGACCATGCTCCGCTGGTAGCCGATCGCGCGCAGCATGCCGATCTGTTGGCGGCGCTCCACGACGGCGCGCGACGCCACCACCGCGAGGGCCGCGATGCCGACAATCAGGCCCAGCCCCATGAACCCCTGGAAGACGAGCAGGAAGCCGTTCGAGATGGCCTGCTGGTCGTCGAGAAGCTTCTGCAGCGAATCGGCGCTTGCCTGCACGAGCGTGGATTCGACCTGTTTCGCGTACTCCTCGGAGTCGACGCCTTCCTTCAGGGTGAGGTAGAAGCGCTGGCTGCGGGCGTTCGGGAACGTCTTTTCGAGCGTGGCCATGCCCGTGAGGATGCCGCCCGTGCCATCGGCGTTGCCGCCCAGGGTGAGGAAGGTCCCCGCGGCGTCCTTCATGATGCCGATCACCGTGACCGTGCTGACATTCCCGGACCCCGGGTCACGAATGTCCAGGGTGAACGGCTGGAAGGGGCCGGTGATTTCGTTCAGCTTCAGGAGGTCGCCAGTGGGCGGGCCGAAGCCGGCATCGGCCGTGACCAGGTAGGAAGGGATGACGGCCTTGGTGGGGTCGGCGAGCAGCGCCTGCCACACCTGCTGGTCGGATTCGTACCCTTCGGCGCGAATACGCATGCCGATGTTCGTGGCCCGCAGGAAGCCTTCGTCCGCGCCAATCACGGAGAATCGGAGGAAGTCCGGTGCATACTTGTCGCCGGATTCGGGGGTCCTGTCGTTGTCGACCTTGCGGTGGTCCTTGTTCTGGACTTCGGCTTCGTACGACCCGGCCAGGCGGATCTGGGCGACGGTCTGGATGGCCGTCGGCGGCAGGCCGGCCGCGTTCAGGGTCGAAGCAAGGTCATCGATGTGGTTGTTCTCGTTTGGCTGGACGATGACATCGAAGCCGCCGCGGGACTCATCGTTGAGGTAGAGTGCCGAGAAATTCGTGTTCATCGTCGCCATCATGACGAGGGAGAACATGATCAGGCCGATCATGGTCATCGTCATGCCCGTGCGGAAACGGGCCGTCAGCGGGTATGCGACGCCCGTCTTGATGGCGGGCAGGATGCGGCCGAAGCGGGAACCGAGCCGGGCAATCAACGGCAGCACGATGTCGGCGTTATAGACGACGATGAAGACGGCGGCGGTGACCATCACCATGCCGCTCAGGAAGAACATCTCGATGTCGCCGTTCAGTTCGCCCACGACGTTGTCGTAAACGCTCCCCGGGAGGTACCAGATCACGAGCAGGAGGGCGCTGGTGGCGGTGAACGAAAGGCGGGGCGAGACCCCGAAGTAGCGCAACGTGACGGCCGCGAACAGGAACAGCAGCGAGACGCCAAGCAGGAACCAGAACGCGCTGTCGCGGTCCATGCCGGCATAGGTCATCGCCACACCCGCGAGGCCGAAGGCGAATGCGACGCCCACGCTCCAGGCGATCTGGGCACGGGCCTCCTGGAGGAGCGCCACGACGAAGCCCAGCGGCGGCACGAGGATGCCGGCCACGGGAAGCCACGCCGGCAGCGACGCCGGTTTGCGGTCTCGCGTGAAGCGCACGAGCACGAACGCGACCAGGTACCACGGCAGGATGAGGAACCAGCCGATGACGGGCAGGGCGAGCCCGAGAATCCACGGCCAGCGGGGAGGACCTTCGGTCGTACGGTGTTCACGGGACTGGCCGGTGTTGTGGCCGCGGAGAAGGTAGAACCAGGGCGCGATGAGCCCGATCACGATGAGGACGGCGCCGGGCACCATGCCCATCGGCCCGAGCAGGAACAGCGATGCGCCCACGGGCACGCCGGTGGCGAGGACGCCGTTGAGCGCGGCCCGGATATAGCCGCGCCAGGTGGAGGCTTCCGGGTTCACCGGGTGCGATTCGGGAAGGTCGCGGATGGCGGCCGTGATGTTCAGGCGGCTGGCGCGCCATGACGAAATGAAGATCACGATGAAGGTCGCAATCACGCCGAGGCAGAAGGCGACGATGAGGCTGCGCGGCGTGAAGGACACGGTGAGGTCCAGCCCCAGGTTATCGCCCGCGAACGATTTGATGATGGCGACCATGAGCACGGTTACGCCCATGCCCGCGACCAGCCCGACGATGGCCGACCCGAGGTCGTAGCCCATGCCCTCGGCGAGGAAGGATTCGACGAGCTGGCGGCGCTTGGCGCCGACGGCGCGGGCCATACCCATTTCGGGTTTCCGCTCGGCGGCGAGCATGACGAAGATGAGGAATATCAGGAGTACGCCGGCGGCGATGGAGAAGAGGCCGAAGACCACAAAGATGGTGGTGAAGGCGTTCCCGATAAGCTCGGCGAAGGCCACGGAATCCTTCTTGAACGCCTCGACCTGGTAGGGCCGGTCGCCGATGGCGGATTCGAGCTTCTCGACGACCGCGTCGGAGCGGCCCATGCCCGTCTTGACGCCGCCACGGTTGGACACGAACACGCCGTTGGCGTTCTGGCCGTTGCCGCTGATTGCGGCGAGGGTGGCGAAATCGACGCCGCCGCCCTGCCTGTCGACGGTGTTGAAGGCGCCGCTGAGGATCTGGTTGGGGGTGATCGCCTTGACCACGAGGGTGAAGGGCTTGCCTTCGTAGAAGACGGAGAGCTGGTCGCCGGGTCGGGCGTCAATTTTTTCGGCGAGGTCCTCGTTCACGGCGATCTCGTTGCCGGTGAGCGCGAGGGAATTGCCGTTGACATCGCGAAGGCCGCCGAGGGCCGCGGCGTCGGCGGCGCGGAAGCCGACGATCGTGGCGGTGGCTTCGTTCAGGCGGGTGCGCTGGTTCTGAACGGGGAGCCTTTCGAAGCTGAGCGGAACGAACGCTTCGATATCGGGGTCATTGGCAAACTGCTTCTGCCATCCCTCGACTTCGCTCAGGGGGATGACCTGTTCGTCCTGGGCAGCAGGCTGCTTGTCGGTGTCCCAGGAGATGAGCTCGTCGGCCTCGCCGAGAAGGTTGTACACCTCCTCCGTGACGCTGGTGGTGAGGGTGTCACCCGTGCCGAAGGCGGCGCTCATGATCAGCGTGGAGAGCATGAGGCCGATGATGATGAGCGCCGTCTGCGCCTTCCGGCGGGGGATGTTGCGCAATCCCATCTTAAACATCACGGGATTGCGGATGGCGATGAGCGCCACCAGCAGGAAGATGAGCGCGGTGGCGGCGACGCAGCCAATCGCGATGTAGGTCATGGAGAGACCGAACAGCTCGTTCACGCGTGGCTCCCCGCCACCTCGCGCATGGTGGCCTGCGTGTCCTCCCGGACGATGAGGCCGTCGGCCATGTGCACGGTGCGATGGCAGCGCGCGGCGACCTTCGGGTCGTGCGTGACGATCACGCACGTCTGATGCGCGCTCTGGTTGAGTTCGACGATGAGGTCCATGATCTCGGTCGCCGTGGCCGAATCGAGGGCGCCGGTGGGCTCATCGGCCCACATGATCGCGGGCCGGTTCACGACGGCGCGAGCGACGGTAATACGTTGCCGCTGCCCTCCGGAAAGCTGCGACGGGCGCTGGTTCGCCTTATCGCGGAGGTTCACGCGGTCGAGCGCCTGGAGGGCCATTTCGCGGGCCAGCTTCGGGCGCGTGCCAGAGACGATGAGCGGCAGCTCCACGTTCTCGGCGGCGGTGAGCACGGGCAGCAGGTTGTACGTCTGGAAGACGAAGCCCATGTCGCGGGCGCGGAACTCGGTCTTCTTGTCGTCGGGCATGCGCGTGATGTCCGTGCCGTTGATGAGGACGTCGCCGGAGTCGAAGTCATCGAGCCCGGAGAGGCTGTTGAGCAGGGTCGTCTTGCCGCAGCCGGAAGGCCCCATGATGGCCACCATTTCGCCCCGGCGGACCGAGAGGCTGACGCCGCGCAGGGCATGCACCTGGATCGACCCGGTGTCGTATGTCTTCTGGACATCGCGGGCTTCGATGACGACCTCATCGGCCGGCATGGTGGTTCCGTTGTCTGCTGGCACTTTTCGCCTCCCCCGTGGCGTGGTGGACCCGCGAGCCTGCCCGGGCGGGCGTTGGCGGGGTCGTGATCGGGCTCGCGCACAGGACCGCGGGCGCTGCCCTCGAGCGTACCGCGCGAGCGCCGTTCGGGCTGGCGAAGGAAAGCTCCCCGGGGAAAACGTTTACTCGATGATTGTGATCTCGTTCACAGTCGCGAGGCCCTCGTCATTGAATCCCCACGCGCGCCAGCGGCGGGCTTCGGCGGGAAGGCTCGCGGCGTCGAAAGTGAGCACGGGCTCGGCGCCGGGGTAGAGGGAGGCCGGGTTGGCCGGGCCGGCCGCGCGCAGGCGGGCATGCGCGGCCTCGATCGCGGCGACCAGCGCGGCGGCATCGAACCCCATGGCGCCGGTGTCCGTATAGGGCCGGAGGTAGCCGGCCGCGGTGCCGAGGAGGCGGTCCGGCCCGCGGTAGTGGTTGCGCGTGATGTGCACGAACGCGGCGGCGAGCTGGATCAGTCCCTTAAAGAGGTCGCGCACGGGGCCGTGTTCCTGTTGCCAGATCTCCTCGAGCGTTTCGTGGCATTCGAAGAACTGGCCCCGGTTGAATTGGTCGCAGGCGGCCTGGAGGTTGCCGGGAACGGTGATGCGCTTCGTCACGAGGGTTCGAGGCATGAAGACACGGTAGCAGGGGGATGCCGGCCGATGTGCGTGCAAGCGGGCGCGGCATCACAATCGGGGCACGCACACCCCGGGGGATTGGCCATGGCCGACGCGCACCAGGACCCGAACGCCGCACCGATGCACCAGGACATCGTCGCGGACTTCAAGCCGATCCACATCGTGATCTGCGCAATGATGGGCATCGCCGCGTTGGGCATCGGCACGCTCATGGGCCTGATCCTGGTGAACGACTAGGCGGGCAAAGCCGCGCTTCATCGATTTTTTCGGGGAACTTCACGTAAAAGGCGCCGGGGGCGGGGGGCCGCATGTATCATCGCGGAATGGAAGGGCACCCCGAATCGGTGGCTGCGCCGGGTTCGCGAATTACGCTGCGTGCCACCAAGTACGACGGCGCGGAACATTGGGTCCAGCCGTTCCGGGTGCTTTCGGACGATGGCAACCTGCTCGTGACCGAATACCGGGCCCGCACCCCGATCTACACGAGCCGCGGCGAATTTCGTTCGCCCTACAACAGTCGGGTGTACTTCTGGCGGGACCGCTGGTTCAACGTCTTCCGGCTTTCGAGGCCCGGGTGCGCGCTCGCGCTCTGGTACTGCAACGTGACCACGCCCCCGGCGCTGCGCGGTGACGAACTGACGTACGTCGACCTCGACCTGGATGTCTGCGTGCGTCCGAACGGGTGCATCGAGTTCCTCGACGAGGACGAATTCGATGCGCACCAGCGCAAGTACGGCTACCCGGAGGATGTGATCCGCCGGGCCGAGGAAGCCGCGCGGCGCGTGGCCGAACTCGCGCGTGGCCGCGCCTTTCCCTTCGACCAGGGGTAGCCCGCCCTCGGCCCGCAAGCGTGTAAACCGGCCGCAAGATCTCCGCGAGACGCTCGCAATCGCCTTGACCCGAACGGACACGCCAGTGTTATGGTGGCTCGCGCGGGGGGTGCTGGCGGGTCTTTTCTATGGTGAAGAGCGTTCCGTTGCTCGCGGTCCTTGGGGCCGTGCTGTTCTGCGCGGCGATGCTGACCGGGGGGAGCACCCCGGCCCGGGCGGCCTCCGGGCCCTGTGACCCGGTCTCGGCCTCGATTAGCGGCGAAGAACAGGAGTTCCTCGGGCTGCTGCAGGCGTGGCGTAACGCGAACATCGCCAATTCGCAGCAACTGACGCTGAGCGCACCGCTTTCGGCGGCGGCGGCGTGGTTCGCCGAATACCAGGTCTCGCACGGCGCGATGGGTGGCCACGGCGATACCTTCGGCCGTTCGTTCAACGACCGTGCACGCGATTGCGGGTACCCGGCGCCCTACTACAACGGCATCGGCGAAGGCGTCTTCGGAAGCGGCTCGAGCGGCGGATCGAATGTCCCACCTGCCGCGGCGATCGTGGGCATCACCTACCCGGGGAGCGGCGTGTACATCACCGCCGGGTCGCCGCCGGTGAAGTGTGTCGGCGTGGCGGTGGCGCGGAACCAGGCGGGAACGCTGACGGCCTGGGTCGCGCTCATCGCGCAGTACCCGGCCGGCACCGCCTGCCCGCAGACCGCGACGACGACAAGCCCGAGCCCTTCGCCCACGAGCACGGCAGGGGCGGGAAGCCCAACGGCCACCTGGACGCCCACAGCCACCACGCCCGCGGGCACGGCGACTCCGGTCAGCCCAACGGCGACGCCCACCGCCACGGCGACGCCCTCGCCGCAGCTGTGGCGCATCACGATGGCGCAGTTCGCGTGCGATTCGTGCCAGGCCGCGATCGGCGGCGCGACCCCAACGCCCACCCCCTTCGCGCCCACCCCAACCCCCACGGCCGCCGCGCCCAGCCCGACGGTGAGCGCGACAACGACGCCGAGCCCTACCGCGACGCCCACGATGACGGTGACGCAGGGGCCGGCGTGCGGCGGCGGCACGGCGGCGATTACCGGGCTCAGCAAGCAGGGTGAGTGGGTCGATGTGACCGGCAGCGGGAATCTTACCGGGTGGAAGCTGGTGAGCACGGGTGGCAACCAGGAGTTCGCCTTCCCCTCGGGCTTCGTACTGAACGGGACGGTGCGCATCCGCTCGGGCACGGGCCAGGGCAGCATCCTCCCCGGCGAACTCTGGTGGACGGTCAGCGCGATCTGGAACAACTCCGAGAACGACGACGCCGAGCTCTGGGACTGCGCCGGGCACCGCGTCAGCGTGTTCGACGACGGCATGTAAGGCGCACCGCGGTTCGCCGAAAGCCTCGGGGCCTCTCCATCGCGGAGGGGCCCTTTTGGCGCTAGAAGTGGTTCGGCGTGAAGGGCGCGTACTCCGTGCGGAAGAGCGCGTCCGCCGTGGCGAGCGCACCCGGGCCGGCGGCTTCAATCGCCCCCGCGCGATGCAGCGCCGTCGCCGATGTATGCCCCGAGATGAGC
Source organism: Dehalococcoidia bacterium (assembly GCA_020847985.1). Classification (GTDB taxonomy): domain Bacteria; phylum Chloroflexota; class Dehalococcoidia; order Tepidiformales; family Tepidiformaceae; genus Amarobacillus. The sequence continues at coordinate 52,646 of JADLBC010000004.1, read as the reverse complement.
GGTGCGAGGCCGTTCGGGCGCATGGTCAGGTCTGGTTTGCGGTCCGTACGGCTGACCATGGCGGAGGGGCCATCGGTCTCGATGAGCCAGGTGGCGTCGTTCCAGGGGCACATGGCATCGCCATCGATGCGCAGCGTCAGTTCGCCACGGGCGCCGTAGGGCCGCGCGGCAAGCGCCTTCTCCACATCGATCACGCGCATCCAGATCGCGTCCTGGGTGCGCCGCTGGAGCATGCGCGGTTCGAGCAGCAGCCCGGGCGCGGGGTCATCCACGGGCAGGACGTGCGGCATGACAATCGTGCCGACGAGGTCGTGGCGGCAGAGGTACTCCCAGAGGGCGCGGTAGGCTTCCATGTCGAGGGCGATGAAGTCCGTGACCTTGAGCTCCTGCCCCGGGCCGGGCCCGCTGCGCTCGCGGTTGCGGGTGCCGTAGGTGACGTGACCGCGAGCTTCGCCATCGGCGTTGCGATAGACGGCGGCGTACACGGGTGCGCCCTTCCGGGCGGGTCGCAGATTGTCGGCCTGCCAGAGGACGGAGGCGCGATGGATGGCCATGTTTCGCGGCCCCGCCCACTGGATGTAGATCTGCTTGATCGTCGCGAAAGCCTCCTCGGCGGTCGTCATCGTGATCGTGCCGGGGGCCTCGTGGCGGGTTTCGAACTGGGCGACGCGCGGGTCGAATTCGTAGGTAGCCGTGTCGGCGGCGATGCCATAGCCGAAGCGCTGGTAGATGGCCGCCATGCTCGCCCAGAGGATGGCGAACGGCTGGTTGCGCTCGCGCATGGTCTCGAAGCCCTGCTGCATCACCTTTCGCAGCAGCCCCTGGCGCCGGTACATCGGGAGCGTGCCGACCTGCGTGACGCCTGCCATGTGCACCGGCCTGCCGTTCAGCCGCACGGTGAACGGGAAGGCCCCCATGGTCGTGGCCAGGCGCCCATCGACGAACGCGCACGTGGTCCAGTCCGGGGAGATGTTGCGAATCTCCTCGTTCATGTCGTCGGCGCTGTCCTCGGCGAAGACGTAGGCGACGACGCGCGCGTACTCCTCGACTTCGTCCTGGCGGCAGGGACGGATCTCCACGGTCATGGCGGGCTCCGGGTGGCGGGGAATCGGGCGAGTATAGCCGGGGACGGGCGTCAGGGTTGGAGCGGTGTGAGGTTCGCTACACCGTTCATGTAGACCTGGTAGGCGCCGCAGCTTTCGATGGTCCCGAACTGGTGGGCCCATTCCGGCGTGGCGGCCGACCCATACGCGCGCCAGCTCCCGGTGCTCGCATCGAAGCGGTAGAGGTCGGTGTAGGCGGCGCCGAGGCTGGCGAGCGCGTCGGCGACCGCGGCGCTCCCGCCGATGTAGACGAAGTCGTTCCAGCCCTGCCGCAGCGGCACGGGGAGGCCCGTCGTGAGGCTGAAGCCGCCGGGAATGGTGGTAGGCGCATCGGCCAGGAACCAGTAGACCTCGCCCGGAGTGAGGCCCGTGAGCGTCCGCCCGGCAGCCTGTCCGGCGATCCAGCGGGTGAAGTTCGCCGTGCCATCCTCCAGGTGGTAAATGGCGCGAATGGGGCTCGCGTCGTTGGGGAAGCTGTTGCCGAGTTGCACCGGCGAAGGCCCGAAGTAGGCGGCCTGGTTCCAGCCCTGGACAAGCGCGGTGTTGCCACATTGGGCGACCCCCGTGCCCACGCGGGCCTGCGGTCCGAATTCGGACGTGTTGCCGTTCGCGTCGGTGACGAGCGCCGTAAGCCATTCGCCCGGCGCCACCGGCGGCGCTTCGAAGGTGAAGGCGCCGGCGGTATCGGCGATGGCGAGCGGCGTGGGCACCGGGTCGAGGCCGTTGCCATCGAGCGAGCCCGGGACAGGGGCGGCGCGGTACAGCTCGACCGTGCAGCCCGGGCAGGCCGCCCCGGCTTCTCCAGTCACGCGGGCCTGGGTCGCGCGCAGGATGACCGGGCGGTTGATGAGCCGGTTGGGGCCGTTGTCCACGTCGCCGGGGTCGGAGGGGTTGTAGACGCCGTCGCCGCCGAGATCGACCGCGAGCCCGGGGATGACGCCGAAGCGGTTCGACTGGATGCGGTTGCCCGTGACCGAGACGCCCGCGGCATCGGCCGCCACGGAGACGCCCCAGCCGGCGTTCGTGATCGTGTTCTGGACGACGCGCGTGTTGGAGGAGTTCTGACCGAGCGCTACGCCGGTCCCCACGGGCGCGAAGGCGGAACCATCGATGCCAATGACGTTGCGCGCGATGGTTACGCCACCGAAGGCCGGGGAGGTCGCTTCGCCCACGCGGATGGCCACGACCGCGTTGCCGATGGTGTTGGCCGCGAACGGCCCGGCGGTGGCCAGCCCGCCAACGGTGGCGTCGCCCGCGGCGACGAGGATGCCCACCTGTACGAGCCCCGCCGAGGAGGCGAGCCCGATGCGGTTACCGGCAATCTGCGCTGACGCCCCGCGCACGAGGATGCCGGTCGTGCAGTCGTCGAGGCGGTTCGCGTACGTGGCGGAGAGGTCACCGCCAATGGAAGCGCCGGGTGCGATCGCGACGATGCAGGCGCCCGTGAAGCGGCGAATGATGAGGCCCCGCAGCGTGCCTTCGGGGGCCGCGAAGGTGATGCCCTCGGTGTGCGCGCCGGGGATGCCGCCGCCATCAAGAATCACCCCGAGGCCGGCGGCGTCAATCGTGACCTGCGCGCGGATGACCGCCGGCAGCGGCGCCACGGGTGCGATGAGCGCGGGTGCGATACCCGGGAAGGTGGCCGGCGAAAACGTGATGACGATGGGATTGCCGGAGATGTCGGCGTTCGCGACCTCGATCGCGCGGCGCAGGGTGCAGCGGGTGTCGTCGGGGCAGACGGCCGCCGGCGTCGTGCTGTCGGCGGCGCTGGTCACGACGATGGTGACAGGACCGGCCGCGAGCGGCTCCTCCGCGCGCCAGGGTTGGCCCAGGAGCGTGCCCACGAATGCGGCCAGGGAGAAGAGCGCGAACCAGCGCCGGCGGCGTGCCATCCCCGGCACGCTACGACATCAATTCGCGCGGGAGCAACGGCCGCGGCGGTCTCAGAGTGCGCGGAAGACGCGCTTGCCTTCGAGCCGGAGGATTCGGCCCATGCCGGGGAAGGGCCAGTGCCCCGCCGCCCAGATGCTTTCTTCGGCGATGGCGCGGTCGAGGAGTGCCTCACGGGACCTCGCGGAGAGAACGGGGTCGAGGTCTATGCCCGGCGACCAGTCCGGGTGTTGGACGTGCACCGGGTGGTGGCTCGCATCGCCGACGATGAGGGCGCGCTCGCCCGCGCTGGCGATGCCGATGGCGACGTGGCCGGGCGTGTGCCCGGGGCTCGCGATGAAGGTGATGTTCGTGTCGAACGCTGTCTCGGTGTCCGGATGCAGTGTCACGCGGCCGGCATCGGCGACGGGCTGGACGCACTCCGCGAGATGGGGATGCCGCGGGTCGGCGAGGTATTCGGGCGTCATCCAAAAGTCCCATTCGCGCTGCTGGAAGACGAAGGTGGCGTTGGGGAAGAAGATGCGCGGCCTGCCATCCTCGCCGGGGACCGTGTTCCAGCCGACGTGGTCGATGTGGAGGTGCGTATTGAGCACGACGTCGATCTCCTCGGGCCCGACGCCCACGGCGGCGAGCGCGTCATCGAGGTGACCCTGGGGGAAGCCGGGCCGCTTGCGCGCGCCGAGGCCCGAATCGACGAGCAGGGTCTTGCCCTCGGAGCGGACCAGGTAAGTCGTGATGGCCATCGGCAGGAGGCCGCGTTCGTCGGCCTGGTGGGCGAACTCGCGCGCGACATCCTCCCCATGCCCGGGGATGAAGGTGAGCGGGTTCATGAGCACCGCCGCATCGAGGACGGGGGTGATCTGGACGTTGCCGATGGTCACGGTCTGCATGGGGTGCCTCCGGCGCCGGATTCTACGGGCTGGCGGCGGTCCGTGTTGCGGTCAGACGAGCGGCCAGGGGTAGTGGCGCTGCTGCCCCTGCGGAGCCGGGAAGCGGCGCGTCGCGAGGAGCGTGTTCGCGCGCGTTACCAGGCACTCGATCTCCATCGGCGAAAGGAGCTCGGCCAGCGACTCGGCGGTCGCGCCGCCGGCCGTGAGCGCGTCGCTCGCCGCCGCCAGTTCGGCCAGCCACTCGTCCGGGATGGGGTCGCCGGCCCAGTCCCAGATGACGCTGCGCAGCTTGTACTGGGGGTGAAAGCAAAGACCGTGGTCGATGCCCCAGATGCGCCCTTTGGGGTCGAGCAGGCAGTGTCCGCCCTTGCGGTCGGCGTTGTTCGCAACGAAATCGAACACCGCCATGCGCTGCAGCTGCGGCACCAGTTCGGGGTCGTCGCGCTGGACGAAGAAGTGGGTTTGGGGGTCGTGCGAAACGAAGAGCTGGAGCGATCCGATGCCCTCCGGGCCATCGCGCACGACCGTGGGCGGTACGAAGTCCCAGCCGAGCGCGCGCGAAAAGCGGTAGGCCGCGACCTCCCGGCGGTAGAGGCCTTCCGGGAAATCCCAGAGCGGGGACTCACCGGCAAGCGGCTTATAGATGGCGGCAAAGGGTTCGCCGGCCGGGCCACAGAGGCGCGCGAGATAGACGTAGTTCGAGGAGTGCCAGAGCGAACGGCAATCGAGGAAGCTGGCGCTGGCGAGCAGCTCCTCGGCTTCGGCGAGCCCGATGGGGGTTTCGTCGCTCACGGGCTGAGCTTATCACCGCGCGATCGGCCCTCGCGCGGGGTTGTGAGGCGCGCCGCTATTCCCTTCGCACGCGTCGCCTAGAATCGGAGCGGCCATGAGTGCTTCGTTCGATGTGCCGATCCAGCGCAGCCGGGGGATGCGTGACCTGCTGCCACCCGACATGCGTGCCTTCCGGCGCGTGGAGGACGCGTTCCGGGGCGCAGCCGCGCGTTGGGGCTACGAAGAGGTCCGCACGCCGACGATCGAGACGTACAGCCTTTTCACCGCGGCGGGCGGCCTGACACCGGCGATGCTTTCGCGCGTGTACACCTTCCTCGATTGGGATGGCTGGAGCGGCGACCGCGTGGTCCTCCGCCCGGATTCGACCATCCCCGTGGCGCGACTCGCGACGGAGGCGGCCATGGGGCTGCCCGCCCGCATGTGTTATGTACAGAACGTCTTCCGCTTCAGCGCCGCAGGCGACCGCGAGGACTGGCAGATCGGCATCGAATACCTCGGGGCGCCCGGTGCGCTGGCGGACCTTGAGGTCGCGGCCGTCGCCTGCGAAACGCTCGATGCTTTGGGCATGCGGCCGGTGGTGCGCCTCGGGCACGTTGGGGTGACCCGCGCGCTGGCGGCGTCGCTCGCCGCCGGCGGGGCCGACTTCGCCGAGATGGTGGACGCGGTCACCGAACACGGCATCCGTGCCCTGCGGCCCGGGCTCGCATCGGACCCGCAACTCTGCGCGTTTGTCGATGTGGCGGTCACGCCGGGCGGCGTCGCGCTCATCGACAACCTTCGGGCGCTGGCCGATGGCGTGCTCCCGGACGCGATCCCGGCGCTGGACGAACTGCGGTCGATCGCGACAGCGCTCGCCGCCTCGCGGCGGGACGTGGTCGTCGACTTCGGCATCCCGCGGGATTTCGAGTACTACACGGGCGTCGTCTTCGAATTCGATGCCGACGGGCAGTCCTGGGGCAAGGGCGGGCGGTACGCACCGGGGCTCGCGGGGCCGGCGAAGACAGCCTGCGGGCTCGCGCTCGACGCGGGGAGGCTGGCGGACCACCTCGCGCCTTCGAGCACGCCGCGCCTGACGGTCGCCGTCGTGCCGGGCGCGCTGGCCGACATGGGTGAGGCGCTCCAGGTCGCGCAGACGCTGCATCGAAGCGGGATCTCGGCGGCACTGGCATCGGACCCGGGCGCCGCGGCCGTGGCCGTGCGCGTGCGCGACGGAAAGCTCTCGGCGACGACGCCCGACACGGGCCGCGACCTCGATTCGCTCGACGACCTCGTCGGGCTGCTCGTGCAATACAAGTGAGCGTGAAGCTGGCGCTGCCGGCGAGTGATGCGCGGGGCCACGTCGCGGCCATGCTGGCGGGCGTGGGCATCGCCACCACCGGGTATGAACCGGGGTCGCGCACCCTCCGGTCGGTGCTGCCGGACGATGGCCTGACCCTGCGCGCCTTCCGCGAGAAGGACATCCCGGTGCAGGTGGCGATGGGGAACTACGACCTGGGCATCTGCTCGGACCTGTGGCTCACGGAGATGCAGGTGCGCTTCCCCTTGCAGCGGATCGTGCGCATCGGGGGGTTGCCGGGGCCGGCGGGAGAGGTCTGGCTGGCCGCCTCGGCCTCCTCGGGGCTGGCGACGGAGGAGGTGCCCTCGGGCATCCCCGGCGCGCGCATCGCCTCGGAGCTGCCGAACCTGGCCGACCTGGTGGGCACGCATCTGCGGTTACCGGGATACCGCCTGCTGACGGTCTCGGGGTCGGCGGAGGCATACCCCCCGGATGACGCCGACTTCGCACTGCTGCCGGCGGCGGATGCGGCGCCGGTGGAGGCGATGGGATTGTGCCCCCTCTGGCGGGTGTTCCGCGGCGGGCTGGCCCTCATCGCGAACGCCGACGCGCTCGCTTCGAAGCCGCTGGGCGCGGTCCTGGCGAAGCTGCGCGGGCTGCTCTCCGGCGACGAACCGGATGCTTCGCTGCCACACACGCACCACACGGGCGGGATGCGGCGCGAACAACGGTCCCGCGATGTGGTGCGAATGGCGGTGCCGGATGGACATGCGCAGCGGCACACGCCCGCCTGCCTCGCCGCGGCCGGCCTCACCTTCGCGGGATACGACGAGCAGGGCTACGTGCGGCGCCCCGCGAGCGGCATCGCGGCGCTCGAAGTGAAGGTGGTGCGCCCGCAGGATATGCCCGCGCTGGTGGCGATGGGCGTGTTCGACATAGGTATCAGCGGGCGCGACCTGCTCTGGGAGCATCTCTGCCGGTTCCCTGGTTCACCGGTGCAAATGGCGGTCGACCTGGGGCGAAACCGTTACCGCATCGGGCCGGTGGTCGACCAGGCCTTCCCGGCGGAGACGACGGCCGAGGCGCTGCCCATCTGGAAGGGACTCGGGCGGCGGGTGCGCATCGCCAGCGAGTTCCCGGCGACGGCCGAGCGCTTCGCCCGCGACCTGGACCTCGATTTCGCCACCATCATCCCCGTGGCCGGGGCGAGCGAGGGGTTCGTGCCCGAGGACGCGGACCTGCTGGTAGAGGGCACGGAAACGGGCACGAGCATCCGCGCGAACGGCCTGAAGATGCTCGACCCGTTCATGGAGTCGACGAACTGCGTTATCGTTCGAAGCGAATCCGCGACGACGCGCACGGCGCTGTTGGACGACCTGGTGTCGGCGCTGCGGGCATCGGTCGCCGAGGCGGTGCCGTAAGTTGCCTCCGATCACGCTGCACATGGTCCTGGCGCGGGATGTGGCGATTGAGATCGCGCACGACGTCCTCGCCGTGAACGAGGGGCCCTTCCTGCTGGGCGCGACCTCTCCGGATATCCGCGTCATCACGAAGCAGGACCGGCTGAGCACGCACTTCTTCGACCTCTCCGGGCCGGACCACCAGGACTCCGTGGGCGGGTTTCTTTCGCAGCATGGGCGATTCCTCGAGCCGGACCTGCTGAACGCGGAGACGCTGGCGTGGGTGTGCGGCTATATCAGCCACCTGGTGATGGACGAGCAGTACATCACGGGGGTGTACCGGCGGTACTTCGCCCAACACGACGCGCTGGGCGGCGCCATCCGCGCGAATGTGATGGATCGCCTCCTGCAGTTCGACCTCGACCGCGTGTACGGCAACGACCCGGAACTGAAGCGGCATATGTGCGCCGCCCTGAGCGGCACCGTCGAGAACATTCACACGGGGTTCATCGAGCCCGAGACGCTCGACCGCTGGCGGCAGGTTTCCTACGACGTGGCGGCGCGAACGATGGATTACGACCGCATGCGAGGCATGATTTCGAACCATCTGCGCTTCAGCGGGCTGGAGGAAGGGGAGACGCTGAAGTCGTTCCTGGATTCGCTGCCCGAACTGCTCAATGAGACAATCGCACACATCACGAGCGCCGAAGTGGAGGGGTTCATCGACCGCTCCCGGAGCGCCGTGGCGGCGGCGCTGGAAAGGTACCTGGGATGCGCATAATCCGGAATGCCGAGGAGGGGCGGAAGACGCTGCTCTCGCGGCGGCCGCTGGACACTGACGAGCTGCCGATGGAGATGCGGGAGACGATCTTCCGCGCGTTCGGGCAGGAGCTTTCGCCCGAAGAAGTGGTGCGGCGCGTCATCCGCGACGTGCGCGAAGACGGCGACAACGCCGTTCGCTACTACAACACGAAGTTCGACAACGCCCAGACCGGGGACCTGCGGGTTTCGGTCGATGAGATTCGCGCGGCCTACGACGCCGTCCCGGGCGAAGTGGTGGAGGCGCTGAAGTTCGCCGCCGGGCGCATCCGCCAGTACCACGAGCAGCAGCTGCGCGGAGCGCTGTTCACCTTCAACCAGGGCGGGCTCGGGCAGGTCGTGCGCCCCATCGAGCGCGTGGCGATCTACGGGCCGGGGACGCGTGCGCCGCTGCCGAGCACGGTGCTGATGTGCGCCATCCCGGCGCGCGTGGCGGGCTGCGACGAGGTGTACATCGCGAGCCCGGTGCTCCCCGACGGCACGGTGCCACCGGTGAAGCTCGTGGCCGCCGATATCGCCGGTGCGGATGGCGTATTTAAGTGCGGGGGCGCCCAGGGCGTAGCCGCGCTCGCCTATGGCACCGAGAGCGTGACGAAGGTGGACAAGATCTGCGGGCCGGGCGGGCTCTTCGTCACCATCGCGAAGAAGCAGGTCTTTGGCGATGTCGGCATCGATGCCATCTACGGGCCGACGGAGACGATGGTGATCGCCGACGAGAGCGCCGACCCGGAGACGGTGGCGAGCGACCTCATCGCGCAGGCCGAGCACGACGCGCTGGCGAGCCCCATCCTGCTCACGCCGTCGCACTACCTCGCCGACGAGGTGAACGCGGCGCTGGCGCGGCAGCTTCGCACCATCGAGCGGGCGAAGATCGCGACGGCGGCGCTGGACGGCCGGGGCGGCTGCATCCTCGTCAACGACATCGACCACGCCATCGCGCTCGCGAACGAATACGCGCCCGAGCACCTCTGCCTGATCGTCGAGAACCCGGCGGCCTACGCGGCGAAGGTGCGCAACGCGGGCGGGCTCTTCCTCGGCGAGGCTTCGCCCGAGGCGATTGGCGACTACACCGCCGGGCCCAGCCACACCATGCCGACGGGCGGAAGCGCGCGCTGGAGTTCGCCGCTCACGGTGCACGACTTCCTCAAGATCACGAGCGTCGTGCATCTGCCCGAAGGCGACACGGAAGAGCTGGCGCGCATGGCCGGCATCCTCGCGCGGGCGGAAGGACTCTCCGGGCATGCCCACGCCGCCGAACGCCGGATGCAGGGCCGCTGATGCAAACGACGCCCCTGCGCTACCTGCGGGCGGACTTCGACGACCTGGAGGAGTACACGCCCGTAAAGCCGCTCGATGTGCTGGCGGCCGAGATTGGCGTGCCCATCGAGCGGCTGGTGAAGCTCGACGCGAACGAGAATCTCTACGGGCCGCTGCCCGAGATTCGCGAGGCGATCGCGCGCGCCGACCTGCACATCTACCCGGACCCCGGGCAGACGGCGCTGCGCGAGGCCATCGCGGGGTACGCGGGCGTGACGCCCGAGCAGGTGGTCGCGGGGACGGGCGCCGACGAGCTCATCGACATCGTCCTCCGGCTGACGATGCCCGAGGCGGTGGTAAATGTCACGCCGACGTTCGGGATGTACCAGTTCCTCGCGCAGCTGGGCCGCGCCAGGGTCGTGGACGTGCCGCGGCTGGCGGGGTTCGCACCCGACCTCAAGGGCATCGCGGACGCGGTGGCCGGGGGCGCGCGCGTCGTATTCCTGACTTCGCCGAACAATCCCACCGGGAACGCGCTGCGGCCCGAGGAGGTCGATGCGCTCTGCGAACTGGACGCGCTGATCGTGGTCGATGAGGCGTACATCGAGTTCGGCGGGCAGACGGCGACAGGGAAACTCGCGCGTTATGACAATCTCATCCTCCTGCGCACCTTTAGCAAGTGGGCGGCGCTCGCGGGCCTGCGCGTGGGCTACGCGCTCTGCCACCCCGAGCTCGCGCTGCGCATGATGGCAATCAAGCAGCCCTACAACGTGAACGTCGCCGCCGATGTCGCGGCGCGCGTGGCGATTGAGCACCGCGGCCAGATTGCCGAGATGGTGAGCGCGATGGTGGCCGAGCGGGACCGCATGGCGCGCCTCGTGGCGGAGACGGGCTGGCTGCGGCCGCTGCCCTCGGAGGCGAACTTCGTGCTCTTCGAGGTCCACGGGCGGAGCGCGCTGGAGGTGCGTGATGGGCTGCGCCGCCAGGGCGTGCTCGTGCGCTACTACGACCGCCCGGACCTGAGGAACTACATTCGCATCAGCGCGGGGCGGCCCGAGGACACGGACCGGCTGCTCGCGGCGCTCCACCACCTGGAGACGGCATGAGCGAGCGAACGGCAAGCATCGAACGGCGGACGGCCGAGACCACCATCGATATCAGCGTGAACCTCGATGGCACGGGCCAGTTCGTCACGGCGACGGGCGTGGGCATGTTCGACCACATGCTCAGCCACATCGCCAAGCACGGCGTGTTCGACCTCGAGGTGCGCGCGACCGGCGACCTGCACATCGACCAGCACCACACGATCGAGGACTGCGGCATCGCACTCGGGGAGGCGTTCGCGCTCGCGCTGGGGAACAAGGCCGGGCTCGTGCGCGCGGGTTCAGCGTACATGCCGCTCGACGAGGCGCTCGCCTTCGCGGCGGTCGACCTCAGCGGGCGGCCATACGCGGTGATCGACCTGCAGCTGCTCGGCCGCGACCTCGGCGGGTTCCCCGGCGACCTCCTCAAGCACTTCCTGGAGTCGTTCGCGTTCGCGCTCAAGGCCTCGATCCATGTGAAGGTGCTGGCGGGTGTGAACGACCACCACAAGGCCGAGGCGGCGTTCAAGGCGCTGGCACGGGCGCTGGACGCGGCGACGCGCATCGATCCGCGGCGAGGCGGCGACATCCCCAGCACGAAGGGCACCCTTTAGGCTCGCCCCGGCCGCGGCTAACGCGTAGAGTTCGCCGCCATGGAAGACCGGATCGCCGCCTACCTCGCGGGGAAGCTCGCGGGCGCCGAGGAGGTGCGCGTTTCGCACCTGTACCGCATCCCCGGTGGTGCCAGCCGCGAGACGTGGATGTTCAAAGCCACCTGGCGCGAAGGCGGCGAACGGCGCGCGAACGAGTTCATCCTCCGCAAGGACCCGCCCGCGAGCCTGCTCGAATCGAACCGCGAGACCGAGTACGCGTATTACCGCGCCTTCGCCAATTCGAAGGTGCCGGTGCCGGCGATGCGCTGGATCGAACACGACGCCAGCCATCTCGACGGTTCGTTCTTCATCATGGACCGCATCGGCGAAATCGAGTCGAACACGCGCCGGCTGCAGGAGCCGGCGTGGGATGCAGCGCGGCCGAACATCGCGCGGCACATGTACGAGATCCTGGCCGCGATCCACGCCTTCGACTGGCGCACGCCGGCACTCCTGGAGGTTTCGGAGGCGCCCGAGCCCGGGGAGTGCTGGAAGCGCGAACTCGATACGTGGGAAGCGGTGGTCGATGCGAATGAGCTGAGCCCCCAGCCCATCGTGCGCGCCGGGATTCGCTGGCTGCGCCGCAACCCGCCGCCTCCGCCGCCGAGGGTGACCGTCGTGCACGGCGACTACCGCGTGGGCAACATCCTCTACCACCGCGACGGTACCATCCGGGCGGTGGTCGATTGGGAAATGGCGCACCTCGGCGACCCCATCGAGGACCTCGCCTGGGGCTTCATGAAGGACTGGGAGTGGGCCCGCGACGGGCGCAAGGGCGGCATCATCGCGGAACGGGACGCCATCGCCACGTACGAAGCAGCGAGCGGCACGGCCGTCGACCGGGACGCGCTGCGCTGGTGGTCCGTGTTTTCGAACGTGAAGGCCCAGGGCATCTGGCTGACGGGGACCAAGTCGTTCCAGGAGGGCCGGACGGACGAACTCATCCTGCCGATGGTGTCGTACACGCTGATCAACGCCGAGGACGAGGCCTTGCTGGAATCGCTGGGGAGGGCGGGATGAAGCCGGACGCCGGGCGCGTGCTCAACGGGGTGGCGATTTCGCTCATGACGAAGGTGGCCCCGGAGGTGCGCACGCCCTTCGGGCAACAGCTCGCAGGGCTCTCGGCCGTCCTGCTGCGGGTAGTCGCGACGGAGTTCGACCGCATGGCGGACCGCCTCTCGGTGGAGAACGGGGCGGTCGCGGCGATTCTCGCGGACGCGGCGGCGATCGTTCCGGACACGGCCCTTGCGGAGCGCGCGCGGGAAGCGGCCGCGGCCAACACATCCCCCGACCTGCGAGTGAGCACCCTGCAGGGGATCAACGACCGGCTTCGCGCCATACTGGTGGACGTGCACGCGGCGATCGAAGAGACGCCGGGGGAGGGAGCGCGAGCGATGGAGGAACGAATCTGGGAGGAGCTGCGCGAATCGACGCGGCGGCGGCATGTGGAGGCGCGCATCTGATGCGGGACAAGCTGCGCGATGTGCTCGCGGGATACGAACCGCAGGGGATCGAAAAGGATGACTCGCTCTGGCCGGCCGCCGTCCTCGTGCTCGTCTACGAGCACCACGGCCGCCACCACGTCGTCTTCCAGAAGCGCACCGACCGCGTCGACGCGCACAAGGGCCAGATCAGCTTCCCCGGCGGGGGGCAGGACCCGGAGGACGAGGGTGACCTCGTGCGCACGGCCATCCGCGAAACGCATGAGGAGATCGGCGTCCACCCGGACCATATCGAGATCCTGGGGCAGCTGGACGACATCAAGACGATCAGCAACTTCGCCGTGACGCCCTACGTGGGCTGGCTCGCGCACTACCCGTACGAATGGACCTTCAGCGACGAAGAGGTTGCGTACCTGCTGGAAGTGCCGGTGGACCACCTGCGGCACCCGGATTCGTACGTGCCGGACCGGCGCGTGATCAACGGTGTGCAGCGGGAGATGCCGGCCTACCAGTGGCAGGACGACCTCATCTGGGGCGCGACGGCGCGCATGCTCACGAACTTCCTCGACCTGTGGCGGGTGGCCGCAGGGGAGTAGGCGAGGTACCGGGCAACAGCCCCCTCGGATACCATGGCCGGGCGGGCGAGAGCGTCCGCGCCGGAGGTGGACCGTGTCCGATGCGCGAACGGTGGCGGCGCTGGTTGCAGCCATGCCCGGTGCGGCGTTGGTCCGTGGCGATGACGCGGGAACCCTGGGCGCAATCGAACACGACTCGCGGCGGGTGGCACAGGGGACGGCATTCGTCGCCGTGCCGGGCTTCAGCGCCGATGGCCACCGCTTCCTCGATGCCGCGATCGCTGCGGGCGCCGGCGCGGTTGTGGTGCAGCGGGACCACGCGGCGGCCTGGCAGAACATCGCCGGCGATACGGCGGTGGTCGCCGTGGACGACACGCGGGCGGCGCTTTCGAAGGCCGCGGCGTGGTTCGAAGGCTACCCCTCGCGCGCGATGACGGTCATCGGCATCACCGGCACCGACGGCAAGACCACGACTTCGCACCTGGTCACGAGCGTGCTCGAGGCATCGGGGGCGCGCGTCGGACGCCTCGGTACCGTCGATACCTACCTCCCCGGCGAAAGCGGGCACGTCTCCGGGCGAATGACGACGCCCGAGGCGCCGGAGGTCCAGCGGCTGCTACGCAGGATGGCCGACGCCGGCTGCGACTTCGCCGTCGTGGAATCGACGAGCCACGGGCTGGCGCTGCACCGGCTGGACGATGTCGAATACGACATCGCCGTCCTGACGAACATCACGGGCGACCACCTGGACTTCCACAAGACGTTTGAGGCGTACCGCGAAGCGAAGGGCATGCTCTTCGCGGCGCTGGATCGCAGCGCGGACAAGGGCGTGGCGAAGGTTGCCATCGCGAACGCGGACGACCCTTCGGCGAACTTCATGCTCACGCGCAGCCGCCGCGCCCGGGCCATGCAATACGGGTTGGAGGCGCGCGACGCGGACGTACTCGCGCGCAATGTCGCCCTGCGCGCCGACGGCACCGACTTCCGGCTGGTGACGCGCTGGGGCATGGCCGAGGCACACATCCGGCTGCCCGCGCTCTTCAATGTCGCGAACGCGTTGGCCGCGGCCTCGGCGGGTCTCGCGGCCGGTTTGCAGCTGCAGCAGGTCGTTCGCGGGCTGGGTGAATGCCCCGGTGTGCCCGGCCGCATGGAGCGGATCGCGAGCGGACAGCCGTTCGATGTGATCGTCGACTACGCCCACACCGGCGATGCGGTCCGCAAGGTGCTCGAAGTGCTGCGCGAAGTGACGAAGAACAAGCTCATCGTGGTCGTGGGCGCGGCTGGCGAACGTGACCCCGGGCGGCGCTTTGGCGTCGGGCGCGCCGCCGCCTCGGGTGCCGATTTCGCGGTCTTCACGAACGAGGACCCTCGTTCGGAGGACCCGGGCGAAATCGTGCGCGAGATCGGCCGGCACGCCGAAGGCGCGGGACGCCGGCGCGGCGAGGACTTCATCGAAGTCGAGGACCGGCGCGAGGCGATCGAAGCCGCGCTGCGGAAGGCCGGCCCCGGGGATATGGTCGTGATCCTGGGGAAGGGCCACGAGCAATCCATCATCTACGGCCGCGAGGCGCAGCCCTGGGATGACCGCGAAGTGACGCGCTTCGAGCTCGCGAAGCTGGGCTTCGGCTAACCGGGGGTTTCCGCCCCGTTTTGCCGTGCGATCGGGCGTTCGTATACTGGCGTCACAGGCGCGAGCGGGAGTGAGCCGCGCGAACGAGGAATCCCACATTGGCGAAGCGACAGCGACGAGAGCAGCAGCATCTGCGGCAGCAGACGGCTCGCAAGAAGACCTACACGCTCGGCGGCGAGCACACGGCGGAGAAGATGAAACCGCCGTTCCCCATGAACCTGATGCAGAACAGCACGGCGTTCTGGGTGGTCGGCGCGGTCATCATGATCGGCGGATTGTTCGCGGCCGTGTTCGCACGGTCGAACGACTCGAATGGCGCGGATGCGGACATCCCCACGCCGACCGTGGCCGCGCCCACGGCGACGCCCGACCCCAACGCCTCGCCCACGCCGACGGCGACGCCGGACCCGAAGAAGTTCACCAAGGCCGAGCAAGTGATCGACGCGGCCACGAAGGACTACTCGGCCGTGCTCAAGACGGACAAGGGCGAAATCACGATCAAGCTCTTCGATGACAAGAGCCCGAACACCGTAAACGTGTTCGTCTTCCTCGCGCAGAAGAAGTACTTCGACGGGATCGTCTTCCATCGCGTCGTCGCCGACTTCGTGGTCCAGGGTGGCGACCCCCTGGGCACGGGCACCGGCGGCCCCGGGTTTGAGACCGAGCAGGAAGCGAACGACCTGAAGAACCAGGCGGGCTACGTCTCGATGGCCCGCGCGAGCGGATCGACGAAGTTCGGGAGCCAGTTCTTCGTGAACCTCAAGGACAATCCCAGCCTCGACCAGGACGCACCGAACCAGAAGCGCTTCTACCCGTTCGGACAGGTGACCAAGGGCATGGACGTGGTCAACCAGATCAAGCAGGGCGACAAGATCCAGTCGGTCACGATCGTGGAGACGGCGCAGGGGCAGTAAGAGAAGAGATAAGAGGAAAGAGAAAAGGGAGTCGCGACAGCGACGGAACATCACACGTAACACGAAGGCCCCCGGCGCAAGAGCGCCGGGGGCCTTCTCCTTTTCTCTTTCTCTTTTCTCTTTTCTTTAGCCGCCCGGGGCGGCTCCATTCCGGTGTTCGGAGAGAAGCTGGGCGATGAAGGCGGAGAAGATGTTGCCGCTCCCATCCGAGCCGCCACCGCCCACGAGCACGTCCGGGGTGATCTTGAGGCCGGCCGTCGCGATGGACTTCGTCACTTCGATGCCCGCGAGGTTCATCTGGCCCACAGCCGCGACCTGGTCCTGGTAGGCCTCGGCGGTGGCGCGGCCGATGGCGAGGATCTTCTTGCCTTCAGCGTCACCTTCGAGCTCGACGGCGCGTGCCCGGCCTTCGGCTTCGATGATCGTCTTCTGGCGGGTCTGTTCGGCCACCTGGACACCGATCTGCGCGGTCACGAGATTGATCTGCTGGTCGGCCTGGGCGCGCGTGTTCTCGGTGCCGATGCGCTCCTGTTCGGCCTTCTGCTGCTCGACGAACATCGCCTGCTGCTGGGCAGCGATGACACGCCGCGTCTGAATGTCCATCAACTCCTTGGGCAGGATGATCTGCGAGATGAGCACGCGGACGCATTCGACGTGGTACTTCTCCAGCTCTTCGCGGGCGCGGTCCTCGGCCTTCTCCTGCTCGATGGCGCGGTCCTGCATGAAGGCCATGGCTTCCGTCGAGGACGCCTGGTTGCGGAAGGACGAGTCGATCATCGGGTGGATGACGTGGTCGATGAGGTTCTGCACCGAGCCGATCTTGGCGACCATGAGCGGCGCCTGGTCGGGCCGGACGCGCATGATGACCTTGACGCTGACCTTCATTTCGAAGCCGTCGCGGCTGATGACCAAGAGCGGGTTGAAGAGCTGGACGCGCTGCTCGCCGGGCGTGATGCCGGAATCGGCGATGGGGGTTTCATCGGCCCAGTCCACCGTGAGGTTCGTGGTCGGGATGATGTAGGCGATGTAGGCCCAGCGGTTCAGGTAGTAGACGCCGGGGCCGGCGACTTCGGCCTGGATGCCGCGATAGCCGCTGGGGACGACATAGCGCTCCGTCGCCGGCGCGAGGCGCTGCTCCTCCGGGATCTGGTCCGGCTCCTTGCCGACGTTCGAAACCAGGACAGCGACTTCGCCGCGCTGGACGACGGCGACCTGGTCGAGCTTCACATCGAACATGAGCGGGTTGATGTAGTAGGTGCCCGGCTTGAGCAGGTCGTACTGCGGGCCGCGCTGGCCGCCGTTCGAAAGGAAGCTGCTGGCATCCTGGAAGTCGTTGTGGCCCTCGACATTGACGGCGACGAGTTCGCCGGCCGGCAGAGGCGCGCCGTCCTTGGCGGTGATGAGCCCGACCTGGTTCGCCTGCACGACCGTCGCTGGCCGGATTTCGACGGCGAACATGTCGGGGTTGAGGCGGTAGCGGCCGGGGAGGATGAGCTCGATCTGCGGCCCGCGCTGGCCACCGGCGGCGACGAACGCCTCGCCATCCTGGAACGACTTGTGCCCGTCGACGTGCCGCGCGAGCAGGCGGCCCGGCTCCATGGCAACGCCATCGCGGGATGTCACGATGCCGATGTTGTTGGCGGTGACGATGAGCGCCGATTCGATGCGGACGCGGAAGAGGTAGGTATTGATGCGGTACTGGCCGGGTGGAAGGATGTCGGTCTGGGGGCCCTTCTGACCGCCGTTGCGGATGAACGCCTCGCCATCCTGGAAGGAGTCATGGCCGGTGACGCGGCGGGCGAAGATGCGGCCGGGATCGAGGGGGAGGCCGTCGATGGACTCGAGCAGACCGACTTCTTCCTCGCCGATGACGATCATCGGGGTCTTCTGCACGCGGTAGAGGAAGGGAATGAGGACGTGGAGGCCCGGGGCGAGCACGCCCGCCTGGAACCCAACTTCACCGCGCAGGGCGACGACCCGTCCTTCGGGGAGGCCGCGGCCGAAGTAGCGGCGCTCCATGATGCCGACCTGCTGGCCGCCAATATTGACCAGCATGTTGCCGGCCACGACGAGGATCGCGAGCAAGGCCAACAGGAGGCCAAGGACCACGAGCGTGGGAATCATCCGTCTCCGTGGGGTTTCGCGACGCGGTTCGCCCCATCCGCTGTAGGCCCGGCCAGACGCCCTGGGCAGCCGTCGTTGGGCCCGGATGCGACCACGATAACGCGCGTGCTTTCGCGATTGCGAACGTCTACGGGGTTTCCTCTAAGAGAACGAAGCGAAGCCCGGCCGCGACGGTGCGGTCCTTCACGCGGGGGCGCATCCGGCGATCAGGCGCCGCGAGCGCGAACCGCGGTCAGAGGTGGGCTTTCAGCCAGTCCCCGGCCGCCTTGATGACGTCGGGGCCGATTTCGTAGTGCCCACCGGGCAGCCAGACGATGTCCTTTTCGCCGGGGAATGCGGCGTAGAGCGCTTCGGTGGCGGCGCGCGAGATCAGTTCGTCGCTGAGCTTGGCCACGACGCGGACGGCGACACCCGTCATCGTGCGTACGGGCGCATCCGGTTCGCTCACCGAGCCGGCGAGCCCGCCTTCGCCCACGAGGCAGAACGCGGCCACGCGAAAGCGCCCGTCGGCGGCGACCGCGGGCACGCCGAGCATGCTCCCGAGCGAATAGCCGACGTAGCCCAGGCGGGCCGTATCGATGGGGAAGTTCGCGGCGAGCTGGTCGATGGTGGCGGAGATCTCACGGGCGAAGCATGCGGCGATCTCCGGGTAGCGCTCGCGGTAGCGGAAAAGGGACATCGGGTCGTGGGTGTCGCGGTCACCGTGCAGTGGCGCATCGATGCCGGCGCACGCCCAACCCCGCTTCGCCCAGGCGATGGCGACATCGCGCACGAAATAATCGTCTTTCGAACTCATGCCGGGGTGCTGGATGAGGACGAGGGGGAGATGCTCGGCGGAATCGACATCGCGAGGGAGGATGAGGAGCCCCGGGACGGATTCGTTATGCACCTGAAAGGAGAAAGCGATCTCGCGTACGTCGCCGTTGAGCTCTTCACGCAGCCAGAGGGAGGAAGGGGCGTTCATGGGCGAAGCGTACCGTCCCGCGAGTTGGGAATCGACAGGGAATACAGCAAATGGGACTACTCCCATGCTTGACAGTGCCCGAAGGACCGGCAAATCTGCGCACAGCGAGCAATCGCGACGCCTAGTCCGCATGCGCGGAACGGGGGAACCAGAACTCGGGGCGAATCCGCCCGGGTCCCTTCAGTGCTGAAGGGATGACGGCGGAGCGGCTATCTCCGGCCGCAGCCCGTCAGCTAACCTCGGCGGCGTGGGAAGGACCTCTCTCGAGGCTTCTTCATGGCCCTTCGGGCACCGGTTCGTCCCGCTTCATCCGACGCTGCGGCGCCGGCGATGGAGCACCCCACGCTGGCGGTCTATTCGTCCAGCCCGTTCCGCGAGCGGCTCTGGAACCTCCTCCCACTGTCGATTTCGCTGTTCCTGGCGACGTCCATCTTCTGGGGGCCGTTCGCGCTCCCGCAGGTGCTGGGCGCGGGCATCGTCGTCTTCTTCGTGTACTGGCTGGGCCGCTCCTACGCCGTGGCAATCGCCTGCGTGGTCGGCCTGCGCAAGCTCGCGGCGTGGAAGGCGACGAACTGGCAGGCGAAGTACTGCGAGTGGCTGCCCGGCCATCCCGAGGCGATGGCGTGGGAATGGCCGCGCCACATGGTCATCATCCCGAACTACAAGGAGAGCGAGGAGGGGCTTTCGCGCACCCTCGATTCGCTCGCGGCCCAGGCAAATGCCACCCAACTCGTCATCGTGATGGCGATGGAAGCGCGCGAAGCGGAAGCGCAGGGCAAGGCCGCGAACCTGGTGCGGCGCTATCGCAACTCCTTCGGCGACATGTTCGCGACCTTCCACCCGGCCGGCCTGCCGCACGAAACGCCCGGCAAGGGCTCGAACGAAGCATGGGCCGCGCGCGAGGCGCACATTCGGCTCATCGAGGACGGCGGGCACGACATCCTCCGCTTCACGGTGACAAGCTGCGACGCCGACGCCGTCTTCCATCCGCACCACTTCGAGGCGCTGAACTACCTCTTCCTCACGGGGAAGGACCCGTACCGGACGTTCTGGCAGCCGGCGATCTTCAATTCGAACAACATCTGGGACATCCCGGCGCCGCTGCGCATCCCGGACGGGCTTTCGGGCATCAACCGGCTTTCGAACATGGTGCTGCCGGGCAGCGTGAAGTTCCCCACGTCGTGCTACTCGCTCAGCTGGAAGATGCTGAACGAAGTCGATTACTGGGACGAGGAGGTCATCCCCGAGGACTGGCACATCTTCATGAAGTGCTGCTACACGCTCGGGGACCGCGTCCACGTGGAGGGCCTGTTTCTGCCGCTCGGCAACGACTGCGTGCTCACGGATGGCTACTTCAAGACGCTGCGAGCGCACTACGCGCAGAGCGTGCGGCATGCCTGGGGCGCGAGCGACATCCCCTATGCGTGGCGCTCGGCTGCGAACCCGGCATCGCCACTGAGCCGGAAGCGGAAGGTCCTCCTGGCGACGGCGGTGACGAAGGTGCACTCGCTGTGGATGTCGCAGTGGTACATCGTGACCATGGGCAACATCGTGCCGATGCTGCTATCCGAAAAGACCAGGGCCGTGGAGATGCCGCACTGGTGGATCGCGCGCTTCCCCATCAGCCTGCCCGGTCCGACGTGGCACGTGGGCCAGATGGCGCACGGCAACTTCAACGACCCGCTGGGATGGATGATCAACGTCAACCTCGTGGGCGCGCTGATCTACTTCTGCATCTTCCCGCTGTTCGTGATGATCGGCTTCGAATACAAGTCGCGCGGACCGCGCCCGGCCTACGTTTCGCGAAAGTCGGCGGCACTGGGCTTCCTGATGTGGCCGGCGATGGCGGTGATCACCTTCTTCTTCGCTTCGATGCCGGCGCTCCACGCCCAGTGGAAGCTGGCGAGCGGCCGCGGGCTGGTGTACCGGGTCGCGGAGAAGGGATCGCGGAAGTTCGCAGGTGTACCGGCGGCGATGCACTCGGTCGCGCATGCGGCGCACTCGGCGGTGGAAGCGGCGACGCACCCGGTGCCGCTCCAGCCCGACGGCGTGCCGGAATCGATCCCGCTCTCCGGCGGCGGCGGACAGTAGCCGTATTCGCACCTCAGAAGCAGGGCCGCATCCCACCCGGGTGCGGCCCCTTTTCTTTGCGGCGCGCACGGAAGCGGGTATGGTTCCGCCCTGCGCAAGGAGGGAAGGCATGGCGACGATTCAGTCCGCGACCGGGCCGCTGGAAACGAGCGAAATGGGTTTCACGCTCATGCACGAGCACGTGATCGTGCGCTGGCCGCCGATGTACGTTTCGTACCCGGAGCTTTTCCCGCGCGACGAGCGGATGAAGCTCGCCGTGGAACGTCTCACGCAGGCGAAGGCAGCCGGCGTGAAGACGATGGTCGACCTCACACCCATCGACCTGGGGCGCGACCCGCTGTTCATCGCCGAGGCCGCGCGCCTTTCGGGCATGCAGGTGATCGTGCCGACGGGGCTCTACTACCAGCGGCCGTTCTACTTCTCCGGGCGCCCCGATTCGGACATGACGGACCTCTTCGTGCGCGATATCACCGTCGGCATTGGCACGACGGGTGTGCGCGCGAACGTCATCAAGTGTGCGACCGAGCCGGCGATGGACCCCATGAACGAACGCGTCCTGCGGGCATCGGCGCGGGCGCACCGGGCGACGGGTGTGCCCATCTGCACGCACACCTTCCCCGCGAACCGCACGGGCCTCGACCAGCAGCGAGTGTTCAAGGAAGAAGGCGTCGACCTCGGCCGCGTGGTCATCGGACACTCGGACGATTCGGACAGCCTTGAGTACCTGGAGGAGATCATCGCGAACGGCAGCTTCTGCGGGATGGACCGCATCGGCCTGCCGCGGCCGCGGAGCGACGAGCAACGCGCGGACATGGTCGCGGCGCTGGTGGCGAAGGGGTACGCCGAGCGCATCACGCTTTCGCACGACGCATCCTGCCACATCGACTTCTTCCCTGAGGAGGTGCTGGCGGAGCGGCTACCGAACTGGCACCACGGGTTCATCTCGAGTGGCTTCAGGGACCTCCTGCTGGCGCGCGGCGTATCGCAGGCCCAATACGATCAGATGACCATCGGCAACCCGCGGCGCATCTTCGAAATGAACCAGCCGTACTAACAACCCGCGCCTGATGCCTTCGCCCCCTCGGGGAAGGCATCATCCCCCGGGGTAGCCCCTGGGAACTGGCAACCGGGAACTGGGAACTGGAGGTGGTGATGGCTGAAGCGGGGCAGCTCTGTGTCGTGTGCACGGAGCCGTTGACCGAGACGAGCAACGCCGACTGCATGCGGTGCGGGCAGCCGTTTCACCTGAACCGGCGGAACGACATCCCCGGGAAGGATTGCGGCAACGCCTGGATAAACGACGCGTCGATGTCGCTGGAGTTCGCCTGCGAGGTCTGCCTTTCGCTGCCCGAGGAGGAGCCGGAGGCGGAATTCTCGCTGGACGACGTGCTCGACCTCGACGAGGCAGCGGAGTACGCGGGCTGGCACCCGGAGCAGCTGCAGCGTGCGGCCGATGCCGGGCAGGTGGCGCACCGGAAAACGTCGCGGGGGATCTACCTCTTCCGGCGAGGCGATCTGCCGCATCTCCCCTGACGCGGGAACGTGAGCGCGCGCTGCCGTAGGATTCGGCGTGATGGCAGACAAACGACGGCGGGCCCGGCGAACGGGCGGCGGTGTGAGTCACAGCACGGAGGGCGCGGCAATCGCGGCGGCGCGGGCACAGCCGGAATGGAAGTGGTTCACGGTGCCGGTGCTGTTCGCGTTCGCGCTGGGTGGGTTCATCGGCGTGTACGCGGGCATGGCGGTGCAGGCTTCGGGCAGCGACGCGGCCTTCCTGGCCGTCACCTCGCTGTTCGCGGTGCTCCTGGGTGCGGCGCTCTCGCGCGTGATGGTGCGCTGGATGGTGGGCCACCAGTGGGTGAAACCGCGCAAAAGATAGGGCCCGCGTCGATTCCTTCACGATTTTGCGAGGGGCGAGAGAGCGGCGCCGGATTCAAAGCGGGGTTCGTGTCGGGTTGACACGAAGTAGGCCGTGGTGGCAGTGTTGTAGGGAGAGTTAGTGTCATGAAGACACTAACTAGTACGGAAAGCCATGGAGGCCCCGATGACAACGCTCGTCCCCACCACGGAGCAACTGCGCACGCACTACAACGACCCCGACACGTGCCCCTCGGACTCGCTGAAGCCGGTTTCCCTGATCGAAGAAAAAGCGTTCGTCAGCTGGCAGCAGGACATCCCGAGGGAGTACCTGGCAGTGGCGCCGGACGAGCTCGACCGGCGGATTAAGGCGGCGCGGGCGTATCTCGGGAAGAAGCTCGTCATCCTCGGCCATCACTACCAGCGGAACGAAGTCATCCAGTACGCGGACTTCACGGGCGATAGCTTCAAGCTCGCCCAGCACGCCGCCGCCCAGGAAGAGGCGGAGTACGTGCTCTTCTGCGGCGTGCACTTCATGGCCGAATCGGCGGACATCCTCACTCGGCCCGAGGTCAAGGTCATCCTGCCGAACATGGCGGCCGGCTGCTCGATGGCCGATATGGCCGACCCGGACGCCGTGTACGCGGCGTGGGACGTAATCACGGAGATGCTGGAAGGTTCGGGGTCGAAGGTCATCCCGATCACCTACATGAACAGCACCGCCAGCCTGAAAGCGTTCACGGGCGAACGCGACGGTATCGTCTGCACCTCGAGCAACGCCAGCAAGACGTTCGACTACGCGTTCGAACGCGGCGACAAGATCTTCTTCTTCCCGGACCAGCACCTCGGCCGCAACACGGGCTTCGCCCGGGGCATTCCGCTCGACCAGATGGTGGTGTGGAACTACCGGCTGCCCAACGGCGGGCTGACGAAGGAGCAGGTGGAGCGCGCGAAGGTCATCCTCTGGCAGGGGCACTGCAGCACGCACCAGCGCTTCACCGTTCAGCAGATTGAGAAGGCGCGCAAGGAACACCCGGGCGTGAACGTCATCGTGCACCCCGAGTGCCGCTGGGAAGTGGTCCAGGCCGCCGGCCAGAACGGGTCGACCGAGAAGATCATCAAGACCGTGAGCGATGCGCCGAAGGGCAGCACCTGGGCGATCGGCACGGAGATCAATCTCGTGAACCGGCTGGCGCAGCAGAACCCGGACAAGACCGTCTTCTGTCTCGACCCGGTGGTGTGCCCCTGCAGCACGATGTACCGCATTCACCCGGCCTACATCGCATGGGTGCTGGAAGGGCTGGTCCACGGCCACGTCCTGAACCAGGTGAAGGTCGACGCGGCGACGCGGAAGTGGTCGCTGGTGGCGCTGGAGCGGATGCTGGCGCTGCCCTAACGCGACGGCGAGAGGATGAGGTTGAGCCCGGCGAGGATCCGCTGTACCAGATGCGCGGGGAGCCGGGCGACGAATTCGCCGAGGCGTGCGCGGTCGATGGTCTGAATCTGTGAGACGTTCGCCACGCTGACGCGCCGGAGCCCCGACTCGTCCGCGCGGAGCACGACGTTCCCTGGATTGCCCGCGCGCGCCATGTTCGACGTCACGATGCAGATAATGACCGTGTTGATCGAACTTTCGTTGACGCCGTCGTTCTGGAGCACCACGACTGGCCGGCGCCATCCGGGCTCAGAGCCGTATGGCGGGCCGAGGTCGACCCAGTAGATATCCCCCTGACGGACTACCACTCCTCCGGCTCCAGGGTCTCGGCGAACATCCGCCCGAAGGCTCGCAGAATGCGGCGGTCCTCTTCGTGCTCCTCTTCGGTCATGGTGGCGAGCGCTTCGTTGAAGCGGCGGGTAAGTTCCTCGCCGTCGATGCGGGTCACGTAATCGGCGAGCGCCTCAGCGAGGATCTTGCTGCGGGATGTGCAGCGCTGCCCCGCGATTTCCTCCAGACGGCGAAAGAGGTCCTCGGGGATAGAAACGGCGGTTTTCACGGTCGGCATGGCATCATCCTACCACCGTTCCTACCGTTTCTCCTACCATTTCTCCTACCGCTGGGCATACCATCACTCCTACCATTCCTCCTACCGTTGGTCATACCGTTTGTCCTACCGGCGGTAAATGCTCGCCGGAGCGACAATCCCGCCGTCGGGGGCGCGGCGCGTTGCACATCGCCCGCCGCGAGCCTGGCGCGCCGGATTCGCGCGACCGGCCTATACTGCGCGCGCAGATCAAACGCAAAGGAATCACCCATGGGGAACCTCATCGATGGCGGCGAACTGATCGCCCGCATGATCAAGCAGGAGGGCGTCGGTCACATCTTCACGCTCTCCGGCGGGCACGTGCAGAACATCTACGAAGGCTGCCTGAACAATGGCATCGGCGTCGTGGATACGCGCCACGAGCAGTCGGCCGGGCACGCGGCCGATGGCTATTCGCGCATTACCTTCAAGCCCGGCGTTGCCGTGGTGACGGCGGGCCCGGGCGTGACCGACGTCGTGACCGCCGTCGCGAACGCCTACCAGGCGTCGAGCCCGATGGTCGTGATCGGCGGCCGCTCGCCGCTGCGCCAGTTCGACATGGGTTCGCTGCAGGACATCGAGCTCATGCAGGTGATGTCACCGATCACGAAGTGGTCGCAGACGGTGTACGAGACCTCGCGCCTTCCCTACTACATGGCGATGGCGTTCCGCGAGGCGATGACCGGCCGCTTCGGCCCGACGTTCCTCCAGGTCCCCTCGGACGTGCTTTTCGGACGCGTGGACGAGGACAAGATCGACTGGCCCACGAGCTACCGCCCCACGGGCGAGATCATGGGTGACCCGGCGCTCATCAAGCAGGCGGCGGAGATGATCCGGAACGCGAAGCGGCCGATGGTGATGGCGGGCTCGGGCGTGTTCTGGCACCGCGCGCACAAGGAACTCGCGGAGTTCGCGAAGGCGGCCGATGTGCCGGTCTACGTGAACGCGATGGGCCGCGGCACGATGCGCCAGGACCACCCGAACTTCTTCTCGCTCTCGCGGCGGCCGGCCTTCGCGCAGGCGGACGTGATCGTCGTGCTCGGGACGCCCATCGACTTCCGCCTGAAGTACGGCAAGGCGCCGGCATGGAACCCGGAGGCGAAGGTCATCCAGATTGACACCGACCCGCGGGACATCGGCCGCAACCGCGACTTCGCCATCGGCATCGAGGCGAACATCCGCCAGGCGCTGCTCCAGCTCACATCGGAAATCGGCAAGGCCGACCACGGCGACTGGCTCAAGACCCTGCGTGGGCTCGAAGGCCAGGCCGATGCCCAGCGCGAGATCTTCATGAACAGCGACTCGGTGCCGATTCATCCGCTGCGGCTCTGCAAGGAGATCGCCGAGTTCGTGGACGACGACACGATCATCGTCGGCGACGGCGGCGACATCGTGGCCCAGGCGGCCGCCATCCTGCCCGTCAACAACCCCGGCCAGTGGATGGACCCGGGCCCGTTCGGGACGCTTGGCGTGGGTACTGGCTTCTGCATGGCCGCCAGCGTCGCCGCCCCGAACAAGAAAGTGCTCATGGTGAACGGCGACGGCACGTTCGGCCTGAACGGCTTCGACTTCGACACGATGGTGCGCTTCAACATGCCGGTTGTCTCGGTGATCGGGAACGACCGTTGCTGGCACCAGATTTATGTCGGCCAGAAGGCCCAGTACGGCGCCGAGCGCACCCCGGCGACCAAGCTCGCGGACACCGCCCGCTACGACAAGGTCGTCGAGGGCCTCGGCGGCCACGGCGAGTTCGTCGAGCACCCGGAGCAGATCAAGGGCGCCATCGAGCGGGCGTTCAACAGCGGCAAGCCCGCCTGCGTGAACGTGATCATGGACCCCGAGCCGCCGGGCGTGAAGGGCGGATACGAGTTCAAGTAGGCCCCACGGGCGTGACAGGAAAGGGCCTCCCGGGAATCCGGGGGGCCCTTTTCCATGTGCCGGGGAATCGCGCCCGGCGGCTCAGGCAGTATCGGTGAGGGAACGGAAGCCGGACGGGGCGTGTGGGCCGGCGACGATAATTTCGAACACGCCCATGCCGCGGCGCGAGCCCGCCTCGACCTCGCAGACGGCCTGCACGTGAAGGTGGCGCATGGGGTCGATGGCGGCGAGGTCGTACGTCTCGGTGCTGGTTTCGTTGGGCCCGACCCACATGCCGTGGCCCCAGGTGGGGTGCCCGTACCCAAGCCCCTGCATCAGGAACTGGTACAGCGGGCGATACGTGAGCACGAGCGGCTCGCCCGTCGCGGGAGAGAGCGTGATCGTCGCCGATTGGATGTGACGGCTCCCCGGCTTGTAACTGAGTTCGTGGTGAACCGCGCAGTGCGACTCGCGAGCGTCCGGGTAGGGGGTGAGAATGACGCCGGCCTGGTGCCAGGGCACGCCCGCGGCGTCCTCCGAGATGGTGTAGAGGGTGCAGAGATCGTCGAAATTCGCGGGCGCCCAGTTCCAGAAGAACTGCGGGACGCCGCCGGGAGGCCGCCCGCCCTGCGCTTCGCCGACACGCCGGACACCCCAGCTGTGGTCGCGGGAGCCCCACCACGGCTCGCCCGCGATCTCGATCGTGCGTCCGGCGACGGTGATGGTGCCGGCCCACGCCACGTGTTGCGTCATGCGCGTGTAGTCCATCGCGACCGTGTTCCCGGCGCGGCGGTTGAAGTGCGGCTCCTCGTTGGGGACCGAACGGGCCGTCCACGTGAGGTCGGCGAGCAGGCCCGCGTCGTTCGCGGTCACCGTGATGCGCCCGCGGCGGAGCGGCTCCAGCACTTCGACACGAACCGGGCCCGCGGCGGAATCGAGCCGGTCGCCATCGAGGGCCCGGGACGCGCGAACGCAGTACTGGACGCCTTCGAACACCACGTTGAAGGCTGCGTCGAGGACGCCGCGGTTGGGGTAGGCGCCCATCGCCACCGCGAAATACACCGCACCATCGCGGCTGTAGCCGTTGAAGAAGTAGCGGTCGTAGAAGTTGCGATCGCTGGTGAAGACGGAGTCGAAGGTGTAGGGCGTCTGGTGGGTGAGGTACTCGTCGGCGGGGGTGATCATGGCGGCTCCCGGGGCGGCGGATGGCGCGAATCTACGGGCCGCGAGTGCGGGAGGCAAGGCACCGGTACGAACCCTCGTGGCGCCGCGCTCCTGACTGATGCTGTCACCAGTGACTGGATACGTATTCGCGCTCCTGACAGAATGGTGTCAGGAGCGGACAGGTACGGTACGAATGCCACGGCGACGTGAGCTTCGCAGCGAAGGAATCGCAACCGCCATGAACGTCTCTTCAACCCTCATCAACATCAATAGCGCCAACCCCCAGGCCCTGTACGAATGGTACCGGGACGTCCTCGGCCTGCCCGTGCAAGAGGGCATGGGCGAAACCGCAGTCCAGGCCGGAGGCGTCGCCATTACCTTCGACGGCCACAGCGAGATCGCCGGGCCCGCGAAGGAACCGGCGCGCTACCTCGTCAACTTCTTCGTGGACGATGCCGCGGCCGAGACCGAACGCATCGAGAAGGCCGGCGTCTCGTGCATCCGGCGGCTCGGGCAGGAGTACTGGGGCGGGACCATCTCGACCTTCGTTGACCCGGACGGGAACTACGTGCAGGTCATCGAATACCGCGAACCGCAGGCATAGTCCCATGGCGATGCGGCGGGCCGACCGGCTGTTCCAGGTGATCCAGGCGCTGCGCCGCCGCCCGGTCGTGACCGCCGCATCGCTGGCGCGGGACCTTGAGGTCTCGGAGCGGACGGTATACCGGGACATCGCGGACCTCGTCGCCTCGGGCGTGCCCATCGAGGGCGAAGCGGGCGTCGGCTACACCCTCCGCAAGGGGTTCGACCTCCCGCCGCTGATGTTCCGCGCCGAGGAGCTGGAAGCGCTCGTCTTCGGCGCGCGCGTCGTGGCGAGCTGGGGCGACCGCGAGCTGGCGAAGGCGGCGACGGAGGCGCTGGCACGGCTGGAGGTGGCGCTGCCCGAACGGCTCCGGGCGCGGTTCGAGCGGACGCCGCTGTTCGCTCCCGGCTTCCATGTGAATCCCGCCGTGGCCGGTGGCCTCACCTCGCTGCGAACGGCGATCGAGGAGCGGCGAAAGGTGCACCTCTGCTACGCCGATGCCGATGGGGCCGCGACCGAACGCGACGTGCGGCCGCTGGGCCTCTTCTTCTGGGGCTCGACCTGGTCGCTCAGTGCCTGGTGCGAACTCCGCGACAACTTCCGCAGCTTCCGGCTCGACCGCGTGGTGGAGCTTCGCGTCCTCGAGGCGCGCTTCGTTGACGAGCCCGGCAAGCTGCTCGACGACCTGTTTCACCGCGAGCGCGCCTACCCGGAATGGGGCGCCGCGCCCGGGCCGGACCGCCGGTAGGCCGGCCTCAGCCCCAGAGCTCCTTCGCCTGCGCGCGCAGGTCCGCCCGGAAGTCCGGGTGCGCGATGCTGATCAACTCCTCCGCACGCTGGCGATGGTTCTTATCCAGCAGCCGCGCGACGCCCCACTCCGTGACGATCGTGTCGGCCAGGTAACGCGGGATGGTCACGAGGGTGCCCGCGTCGTGGCGGGTGACGATCTTCGAAAGCGTGCCCTCGAGCGCGGTCGAGCGGAGCACGGTGATCGCGCGGCCATCACGGCAGAGCGCGGCGGAGATGTGCGTGTCGGGCTGGCCGCCGGTGCCGTTGACCATGTTCCCGCCGAAACGGTCCTCGGCCGCGATCTGGCCGAGCAGGTCGACGGCGATGGCGCTGTTGATGGAGGTCATCTGGCGGTTCTGGGCCATCAGGAGCGGATTCAGCAGGTAGTCCGGGTCATAGAGTTCGAACGCCGGGTTGTCGCGAATGATGGCCATGTCCTCGCCGTCGCAGCCCGACCAGGCGACCGCGACGCAGCGGCCGCGGTGAATGGTCTTGAGCGAATTGTCGAGAATGCCGCGCTCCCAGAGCTTCGCGAGCCCGGGGCTGCCAAGTTCGGTATGCAGGCCGAGATGGTGGAGGTCGTCGAAGGCGCCGGCGCGGAACATGAGCTGGCTCGGTTCGCCAACGCCGACCTGGATGGTGTCGCCGTCCCGAAGGATCTCCTTGATGTGGTTGGCGATGGCCTGGGCCTCGGCGTCCACGGGCCCGAGCTTGAACTGCGCCTCCAATTGCGCCGGCGGGACCATCGGGAGCATGGGCGCGAGCGGCCCCAGCACCTCGGGGATGAGGCGGGGGACGATCTGGCGCATCCGCTCGCGGTTCTCGGGCGGGCTCTCGGTCTCGATGCGGGCCATGAGCGCGGCCATGTCGAACGGCGCAATCTCGTTCTGAACGAAGGCGGTCACCTGGCTCACGTGGAGCCAGACATCGCCGTGGACAGGCATCATGTTGGGGTCGACGACGCAGATGACGGTGCGGCAGCGCTTCGCATACGCCTTGCGCGTCCACTGGTGCGCGCCGAAGTTGATGTACCCGGCGGCGTTTGGCGGGCTGCAGGGAGTGACGAAGACATCCGGGATGCGCGCTTCCTCGCGGCCGTTATCGAACGCCTTGAGGCCGAGCATGAACGTGTTCGGCAGGTACGTGGTGGTCTTCGCATCATGCGAGGGGCGTGCGGTATCGCCGATGAACACCTCGATCTCTTTCTCGCCGGGCGTGGCATCGGGCCCGAAGAGCGCCGCGGATGCGGGCGCGAGGAGCCGGAGGGTCACGCCGCCGACGGCGTGTCCGCGCTTCGTGACGGCCGACGGGATCGGTTCCGGGGCGAGAATCGTGACGCCGACGAGGTCGCCGGCGTGGATCAGGTCCATCGCCTCGGCGAGGCTCTTCTGCCGTGCCTTGTAGAGATCTCGCCAGTGCTGCTGATCGGCCAATGCCTTCCCCCTGATGCAACGATTCCGCGACTTAGGCGTGGTTATACGGAAGCGCGGGCGGCCCGTGAAGGGGGGCGAATGGCGGCAAGCCGGGCGAGTGCGGACAATGCCACGCAATGACGACGACCGAAGCATTTTTCACCGAGGACGGCGGGCGGTACCTGCCGAACGATGTCTGCCGGGGACCATGGGACCACGATTCGCTGCATGGCCGCGTTATCGCGGGCCTGATGGCATTCGAGGCCGAACAGAAACACGGCGGCGAGGAGTGGCAGCCCGCGCGCATGACCGTCGACCTCTACCGCATGCCGCGCTTCCTGCCCGCGCGCGTGACCTCGAACGTGGTGCGCGATGGCAACCGCATCCGCATCGTGGACCTGGAGTTCTGGGGCGGCGAAACCTCGGTGGCGCGTTCGACCGTCGTGTTCCTGAAAAAGGGACCTCAGCCGGACGGCCGCGTCTGGAGCCCCCCGCCGTGGGAGGTGCCCGCGCCCGAGACGCTGGCCGCGAACCAACCGGGCCGCGTCAACATGTGGGAGACGCGGGCGATCGCCGGGGCGACCTTCGGCACGTTCGGGCAGAAGCGGGCGTGGGTGCGTGAGACGCGCGTGCTCGTGGAGGGCCACCCGCTGACGCCCTTCCTGCGCGCGGCCGGATCGGCCGATTTCGCGAGCCCGTACGCGAACTCCGGCGACCATGGCCTCGAGTGGGTGAACTGCGACATCACCCTCTACCTGCACCGGCTGCCGGCGGGCGAGTGGATCGGGTACGAAGTGGCGTCCCACCATTCGGCCGATGGCGTGGCCGTCGGCGAATGCACCCTCTACGACGGGAATGGCGCGATCGGCACGAGCACCGTCTGCGCGCTCGCACAAAAGCGGCGAAGCTGAGGGCGGCCACATGACGCGCATCGTCGCGCTGGGGAGTTGCGTCGTGGACCTCGTGTTCCGGATGCCCCGCCTCCCCGGCCGCGGCGAGACGCTCTTCGCCGAGTCGGCCGGGCTGTTCCCCGGCGGCAAGGGGCTCAACCAGGCGCTCGCGGCACGGCGGCTGGGCGCGGAGACGGCGATCATCGCCAACGTGGGCGATGACATGCTCGGCGAGTACCTCATCCGCCTGCTGGAGGCCGAGGGCGTGGACGTGCGGCATGTCGTGCGGGATGCCGCGAACGGGACTGGCTTCGCGGCGCCCATCGTGTTCCCGGATGGCGGCAACAGCATCCTCTCCGCACCGCGGGCGAACCTCGCGCTGGCGCCCTCGGTGGTCGAAGGCGCCGGCGCGGCGATCGCGGCGGCGGATGCCCTGCTTCTGCAGTTCGAGGCGCCGATGGACGCGAACCTGGCGGCGGCACGCATCGCGAAGGAGGCGGGCACCCGCGTGCTGCTGAACCCGGCGCCCGTGATCCCCCACCCTCCAGAGTTGCTCGGACTGGCGGACGTGCTCGTGGTGAACGAAGTCGAGGCGGCGATGCTCGCGGGCGGCGACGACCCCGGCGCGCAGGCGCTGGCTCTCCTGGCGGGGCGCGAACTGGCCGTGGTCACGCTCGGGGAAGGCGGCGCCACCTTCGCAGCCCGCGATGGCTCGGTCGCGCATGTGGATGCGTTCGCCGTGGACGCGGTGGATTCTGTCGGCGCCGGGGACGCGTTCTGCGCGGCGCTGGCGGTGGCGCTCTGCGAAGGGATGAACGCGGCGTCAGCGGTTCGCTTCGCCTCGGCGGCGGGCGCGCTGGCCGTCACGGTCGCGGGCGCGGCCACTTCGCTGCCGGTGAGGGCGAAGGTCGAGCAGCTGCTGGCTTCGTGACCGGCCCTTGCCGTGCGCCTCGTCCGTCGCCGGGATTCGCCTATACTGGCAACGGCGCACGGAAATGATCACTTGAATCCGCAGATCCAACGTTTCTGTCCGCTCTGTGACCGGCCCTTCACAGAGGGCGAGGCCGTCCTTCGGTGCGAGGGTTGCGGCGTCATGCACCATCCCGCCTGCTGGGTGAAGAACGATGGTTGCGCGACGCAGGGTGAACACACGCGCGCACCGCAGGCCCAGGCATACACAAGCCAGCGGCCGCTGGCGCACCAGGCGCCGCACCCCGGCGAGGGCACGCGCCGCATCGCGCGGGAGGGTGCGCCGGTTCCTTTCGCGACCGCGCCGGCCCAGGAGCCGTTCGAGGAAGGCATCGTCCCGGGGCCGGCACCCGTCGCGCCGCCATCGATGACGCTGACCGAGCGCATCCCCGTTCGGCGCCCGGAACCGGCAGCAGCCCCCGGGGAGGGTGTGCCGGGCGAATCGCCCGAAGTCGTGATCGGGGAAACGACCGCCGCGCCGCCGCCGGTTCGCCACCGCCGCCCCGAGCCGGTGGAGGAGTTCCAGCCACCCCGTGCGCCGAGGCGGTACCAGCCCCCGCTCGGCGCGGACGGCGCGCCGGTACGGAAGCCGCTGCCGAAGCTCTACGGGCACCATCGATTGCTGGGCTACTGGTACGTCCCCGCGGGGGTGCTGGTCGCGGTGGCGATCGCGGCCGGCATCATCTGGGCGGGCGAACAACTCTTCGGAGGCGATGGCGACACCGGCGGCGCGGAAGTCGTCATCCCGGCGCCGTCACCCACGGCCACCCCGGAGCCCACGTCGTTCACGGCGGCGACCGCGGCGCCTTCGGCCCCTGTTTCGAGTCCGACGGCCCGGGTGACCGCGCTCCCCGGCGCGAAGTTCGCGGTAGGGCAGGCCGCGGTGGTCACCGGTGCAGGGGACTGTCTGAACGTTCGTACGAAGCCCGGGCGTGAGAATGACGCGATCGTGTGCCTGCCCGATGGCGCCGAAGTGACCGTGAAGGGCGGGCCTGAAGAGGCGGGCGGGCTCCGCTGGTGGCGCGTGCAAACCCCGCTGGGAGAAGGATGGGCAGCCGAAGACTACCTCGTGCCACGACCGTAGCGAGCCTGGCGCTGGCAGTGTGCTGGCTGGCGGCGGCGTGTTCGGGCGGCGGCGCGAATGCAGCCGCGACGCCCGCGGACACGCCCACGGCGGCCGCGCCCACGGCGACAGCGACGCTGCCGGCGCCCACACCCGACCCGCTCGCGAGTCCGCCTGGAAGCGCCGAAGACGCCGTTCGCGTGCTCTCGGCCTACCTCCCCGGCAAGCCATCCTGCCCGCCGGAACTGGCAGCGCGATGGCAGGCGGTGTGCCTCGCGGGGAACGTCGACGGCGATGGTCTGCCTGACCTCGTCGTGGCCGTGCCGCTTCAAGATCTAGCGGCGGGGCAGGCACGCGCACCGGGGATCATCGTCGTGCGGCGGGGGCCGGGCGTGCCGCTCGTGACCTTCCCGGCGCTGGGCAGCATCGACCTTGGGCCGATCGGACGGCCGCTGTTCACGGTCGCGGACCGGACGGGCGACGGCCGGGACGACGTGAGCTACCTCGCGACGGCGTGCGGCGCGCACACCTGCACCTCGCGGCTCGAAATCCAGGCGTGGGATGGGACCGCATGGCACGACGCCGGCCCCGGCGACGGCGGCATCCCCACCGTCGACCGGGCGGCGATTACCGGCACGGGCACGGCCAGCGAATTCGTCATGCACGGCGGGACGATCCAGAGCGTGGGCGCCGGGCCGGTGCGTACAACGACGACCACGTACCGCTGGGACGGCCTGCGCTTCGCCGCCGCGACGGTGACACCCGACCCGGCCGTATACCTGGTGCACGCCATCGCCGATGCGGACGTGCTCTTCGCCGCCGGCCGCTACCAGGAAGCTGCAACCGCGTACGTGGCCGCGGCGAGGCGTGACGACCTGGCGGACTGGTGGAAGGAAACCGGCCGCGGCGACGGCCGCGCGGGGCTCCGCGGCTATGCCCTCTTCCGCGCTGCGGTGGCGACGGCGGCCGGCGGCGCGGACGCGACATCCGCGTTCGACACCGCAATCACGGGAAGCACCGAGCAGGCCTTCGTCACCGCCACCGAGGCGTTCCGCAAGGGGTTCAAGGAAGGCGGCAGCCTGCATGCGGGCTGCACCGAAGCCACGCGCTACCTCTCATCCCCCGGCGTGCCCGCCTACCTCCGCGCGCTCTTCGACTACGGCTACGGCAACCCCCAACCCACGCCCGCCGAACTCTGCCCGCTGTGATCCCGGTCCGGCCCCCGCCGGGGGGTTAGACCAGGCCGATGTCCTTGCGGTAGGATTTGCCGCCGGAGCGCAGTGTAAGGTTCGAGTGACTCCTTTCCCTGCCTGCGCTTCGCCTCACCAACTGTCGCCCCGTCCGTTGGGCCTGCTGCTCAGGACTCAAACAGCTTCCTGAGGTTGGCCATTTCGATCGCGGCGCGGGCGGCTTCTTCGCCCTTGTGGCCTTCCTTGCCCCCCGCGCGATCGAGCGCCTGCTGCACCGAATCGACGGTGAGGACGCCGAAGATGACGGGCACGCCCGTATCGCGGGAGACGTCGCCGATGCCGTCGGTGGCGCCGCCGGCGACGTATTCGAAGTGCGCCGTCTCCCCGCGAATGACGGCGCCGATGCAGATGACCGCATCGAAGCGGCCCGACCGCGCCGCCCAGGCCGCGGCCGTGGGCACTTCGAACGCGCCCGGCACGCGCGCGACGGTGACGTCTTCGTCGCGGAGCCCGCACTCCTTGAGCGTCGCAACGGCGCCCTCGGTCAGCTTCTCGGTGACGAAGCTGTTCCAGCGGGCGCTGACGATGCAGACGCGCAGGCCCTCGCCATTCGCCGAGCCTTCGATCTCGGGCACGGCTACTCTCCGCCGGCCAGGGTTTCGAGGCCATCGAGCAGGTGGCCCATGCGGCGGCGCTTCGTGTCCAGGTAGTGCAGGTTGAACGGGTTCGGCTCGGTGATGATCGGCACGCGGTCCACCACCTCGAGTCCGTAGCCTTCGAGGCCGGCGCGCTTGGCGGGGTTGTTGGTGATGAGCCGCATCTTGCGGACGCCGATATCGACGAGGATCTGCATGCCGATGCCGTAATCGCGGCGGTCGGCGGGGAAGCCGAGCGCGAGGTTGGCATCGACCGTGTCCATGCCCTGGTCCTGGAGTTCGTAGGCGCGCAGCTTGTTGTGCAGGCCGATACCGCGGCCTTCCTGGCGCATGTAGAGGAAGACGCCGCCCTCCTCGCCGATCATGCGCAGGGCGCGGTCCTTCTGTTCGCCGCAGTCGCAACGCATGGAGTCGAAGACGTCGCCGGTGACGCACTGGTCGTGTACGCGCACGAGCACCGGCTGCTCGGGATCGATGGGCCCCTTGACCACCGCGACGTGCTCTGCGGGGTCGTTCTCCGAGGCGTAGGCGAGGATCATCATGTCGCCGTAGGGGGTCGGGAGCTTCGTCTCGGCGACGCGCCGCACGAGCCGTTCGGTGCGCATGCGGTAGCGAATCATCTCGTTGACGGTGACGATCTTGAAGCCGTGGCGGCGGGCGAATCGCTTCAGGTCCGGCATGCGCGCCATCTCGCCGTCCATCTTCATGATTTCGCAGAGGACGGCCGCCGGGTAGAGGCCGGCCATGCGCGCGAGGTCGACGCCCGCCTCCGTCTGCCCGGCGCGAACGAGGACACCGCCCTTGCGAGCGCGCAGCGGGAACATGTGGCCAGGGCGCACGAGATCCTCGGGGCGCGACGCCGGGTCGATGAGGACCTGCACGGTGCGCGCGCGGTCAGCGGCGCTGATGCCCGTGGAGACGCCCGTGCGGGCTTCGACGGAAACGGTGAACGGCGTGCCGAAATGCGAGGTGTTGTCGTCCGCCATCATCGGCAGCTTCAGTTCGGCGACGCGCTCCTCGGTGATGGGCGTGCAGATGAGCCCGCGCCCGAACTTCGCCATGAAGTTGATGGCATCGGGCGTGACGAACTGCGCTGCCATGACGAGGTCGCCTTCGTTCTCGCGGTCCTCGTCGTCGGTGATGATGACGAAGCGGCCCTGGCGGAACTCGTCGATCGCTTCCGGGACGGAGACGATGATGCTGTCGGTGTCTTTCGCGGTGGTGGTCATGCCGGTCCTCCCTGGCCTTCGACGAACTGCTGAACGTAGCGCGCGATGATGTCGGTTTCGAGGTTGATGCGGTCGCCGGGCGCACGCGTGCCCAGGTTGGTGTGCTCCTGGGTGTATTGCACGAGGGAGACGGCGAAGCCCTCCGGGTCTTTCGCCACGATGGTGAGGCTGATGCCGTCGATACAGACGGGGCCCTTCACGACCATGTAGCGCAAGAGTTCGGGCGGGGCGTTGAACCAGGCGATGATCGCCTCGGCCTCGGGCGTCATGGAGCGAAGCGTGCCCACGCCCTCGACCACGCCACGGACGATATGTCCGGAAAGCCGGTCCGAGGGCCGAACGCTGCGCTCGAGGTTGACGGCGTCGCCGGGACGCAGGCTGCCGAGGTTCGAGCGGCGGTAGGTTTCGGGCATGAGGTTGGCGAAGAAGGTGTCGCCGCGAATTTCCGCGACGGTGAGATCGACGCCGTTGATGGCGATCGAGTCGCCGAGCTTCGCATCCTGGAGGACAAAGGGGGCGCGGATCCAGAGGAGGCCCTCGGCGGCCTCGGTGATGGTGCCGACTTCTTCGACGATGCCCGTGAACATCAGCGGGCCCCCGCGCGGGCGGAGGAAGTGGAGGCGAGCGTGTGAGCGGTCATGGCGTGTCCCCCTGGTCGTACGTCGCGGGGAACACGGGAGAGCGCCGGGCGCGAAACGCGCACGGCTGGCGCGCACACAGCGGCCCTGCGTTGCGCACGCGCACTGTCCTCTCCCATCCGGACTGTACCGTCGGCCCCGGAGTTTCACCGGATCAGTCCACTTGCGTGGAGTCGCGGGCTTTACCGCCGGTGGGGAATTTCACCCCGCCCCGAGAACATCATCCGTATCGTTTTCCGGGCCGTAGTCGTTGTCAAGCGCCGCATGACGGCCTGCCTGGCGTGCGAGCGGACGTCGTTCGCGGCGATTGCGCGTGTACGAGCGAGTTGAGCGCAACAGGCAGTTGCGCCGACAATGCGGCCCCGGAGATCCCGCCGTTGCGAGGAACGCGCTTGCCCCCGATTAGTCCCGAACGAGAACTTCGCCCACGCCGTAATGAGAACGTGACCGACCCTCACGCGACGGTGTACAAGGCGTACCAGCGCGGGCGGCTACGCGGAGCAGTGATGCCCATCCCGGAGAATAGCGAGGGCCACCGCTGGATGGCGCTGGACCTGGCGGGCAACGAAACGACCTGGCGCTATCGCAACGAGGCGCGCGATCACCTCTGCGGCGGGCCCGAAGCCGGGGCCTGAGCATCTCGAACCTGGCCGTGGCCCCGTCACAGTGGCCCGTTCGATGCGGCCCATCGAGAGGCCCGTTCCAACCCTAACGGCATCCCAACCGCATCCCCAGCGGACTCTCAGCCACGCAGTCGACCATCGGCATACCGGCCGAACGACATGACCATGCGGCCGGACTGAGAGGAGGCGGAAGGATGCCAGCGACGATGGCGCTCCTTGATCGCCCGGACGAAGCAGCAACCACGCGGCCAGGTCTCGACGATGTCCTCGGCCGGTTCGAATCGGTCTCCCTGGCGGAGATGGACGGTGTGGCACTGCTGGACCGGCGCGACACGAAGTACGTGGTGGCGCTCGCCGATGCGTTGGCGGTGCTCGGTGAGGCCCGCGATGCCTATCGCGTGTTGGAAATCGACGGGCGGCGGGTGCACCGTTACCGGACCGTGTACTTCGATACGCCCGGCATGGCGCTGTTCCGGGCACATCACCGCGACGAACCGGGGCGCTTCAAGGTGCGCTGCCGTGAGTACGTCGATTCCGAACTGACGCTGCTCGAGGTGAAGCTGCGGGACAAACGCGGGCGCACGGCGAAGCGGCGCCTGCCCACCGGTCACCTCGTCGAGGCGATCGGCGAACACGAACGGCCGTTCCTCGCGAAGCACGGCGCACTGCCTGAGGCGGGTCTTTCGCCGCGGCTGCGGAACGAATTCGAGCGCGTGACCCTCGTCAGCAAGACGCGCGAGGAGCGGCTCACGGTCGACTTCGGCCTCACCTTCGCGGCAGAGGGCGAGACGGTCGCGCTTCCCGGGCTTGTGGTAATCGAAGTGAAGGAGCCGGGCGGCGTGCGCGAATCCGCCTTCGCGGCGGTGCTCCGGCAGCGGCACATCCGGCCGCGACGGTTCAGCAAGTACTGCGTCGGCGTCGCTCTCACGGGGAGCGGCGTGAAGCACAACCTGTTCAAGCCCGACCTCCGGTTCGTCGCGCGAATTGGCGGAGGGGCACCGCGATGAGCGCTGACCTGAATGACTTCGTCCTGGGCGCGGCGTTCAACCTCGTCACGGCCATCATCGCCGTGCGATTCATCTACTACCCGAGGACGCAGAAGCGGAACTACGTGTTCACCTTCCTCGCGTTCAATCCAACCATCTACTTCGTGATGGCCCTGCTCGCGAGCGCGGAGTTGAGCGTGGGCGTCGGCTTCGGCCTGTTCGCCATCTTCTCGGTGATTCGCTACCGGACGGAGGAGATGCCGATCCGGGAGATGACGTACCTCTTCGTGATCATCGCCCTGCCGGTGATGAACGCGATCTTCGCCAACGGCGGCGCGATGGAGAAGGTGCTCATCGCGAACGGCGTGACCCTCGCGCTGCTCTACCTGCTCGAACGCGGCTGGGGCTTCGATTTCGAAGCGAGCACGCACATCACGTACGAACGGGTGGACCTGATTGTTCCCGGGCGGCGCGCCGACCTGATCGCCGACCTGCGGGAGCGCACGGGCCTGCCGGTCACGCGGGTGGACATCGGCCGCATCAACTTCCTCCACGACTCCGCCGAACTCACGGTCTATTACCAGCCGCTGGATGGGCCACGGCAAGCCGCCATGGCAGGGCACGCCCGGGCCGCGCAGCTCATCGAGCACGAGGCGCGTTAGCCGCACACGATCCGCTCCCTCGGCTGCCACGCGGCCGTTCCAACCACAAGGAGAAACCCATGCGACCGTTCAAACCGGTTACGTTCGCCGCGCTCGCTGCGGCCCTGGCCATCGCTTCGTTCAGTGCCTGCTCGAACTCGACGGAGGGCGCGAACAACCAGGTGGCGACCCAATCGACCACTTCGACCACGGGCGCGTCCGGCGGCGGCACCGCGGCCACCACCTCCGCGACCACGACCAGCGCCGGCGCGGCCACCACCGTTACCGTGAACGCCGCCGACCACGACCTCGCGGCCGACACCGCCTTCAACGAAGCAGATGTCGTCGAGATCGCGCTGAAGGGCACCACGGCCAGCTCCTCGTCGAGCGCGGTAAAAGTGAACGGCGGCACGGTCACGATCACGAAAGCCGGGACGTACCGGCTGACGGGTACGCTCGCGAACGGGCAGGTCGTCGTCGATACGAAGGACGACGGCACGGTTAAGGTGGTCCTCAACGGCGTGGATATCACGAACGGGTCCAACGCCGCGTTCGCCGTGAATGACGCGAAGAAGGTGGTCCTGCTGCTCGCCGCCGGGACGCAGAACAAGCTCACGGACGCGGCGAAGTACGTCTTCGCGGATGCGAACACGGACGAACCGAACGCCGCGCTTTTCAGCAAAGCCGACCTCACGATCGCCGGCACGGGCAGCCTCGACGTCGATGCGAACTACAACGACGGCATCGCGAGCAAGGATGGCCTGGTGATCGCCGCGGGCACGATCAGCATCGATGCGGCGGACGACGGCATTCGCGGCAAGGACTACCTGGTCGTGAAGGGCGGCACCGTGACGGTGAAGGCCGGCGGCGACGGGCTGAAATCGGACAACGAAGAGGAAGCCGGCCTCGGCTACGTGAGTATCGCGGCGGGGACGGTAACCGTGACCGCCGCCG
Source organism: Dehalococcoidia bacterium (assembly GCA_020847985.1). Classification (GTDB taxonomy): domain Bacteria; phylum Chloroflexota; class Dehalococcoidia; order Tepidiformales; family Tepidiformaceae; genus Amarobacillus. Next base: position 12,222 of record JADLBC010000004.1, on the reverse strand, counting down.
GCGACGGCATCGACGCCGCGACGAACGCCACGGTTTCCGGCGGGACCACGACCATCACCTCCGGCGGCGGCAGCGCGGCGAAGATCAGCGACGACACCTCCGCGAAGGCCATCAAGGGGACGGCCTCGGTGACCATCAGCAACGGCACGCTCAAGCTCGACGCGGCCGACGATGCCATCCATTCGAACAACGCCGTCACCATCGACGGCGGGACGATCAGCATCAGCACGGGCGACGACGGCGTCCACGCCGACGCGGCGCTCACCGTGAACGGCGGCACGATCGATATCGCGAAGTCCTACGAAGGGCTGGAGAGCGCGGCCATCGTCGTGAACGGCGGGCAGGTGTCCCTGGTGGCGAGCGACGACGGGCTGAACGCGGCCGGCGGCAGCGGTGGGCCGGGCACGGTGCCGGGCGGCGCGCCGGTGATGGGCGGTCAGCGCCCCGGCCAGTCCGCGGCGGCCGGGAACTACAGCATCACGATCAACGGCGGGACCATTCTCGTGACCGCCGATGGCGACGGCATCGACGCTAACGGGTCGGTGACGATGACGAACGGCACGGTCGTGGTCCAGGGCCCAACGGCGAACAACAACGGCGCGGTGGACTACGACGGGACGTTCATGATCTCGGGCGGGACGCTGGTCGCCGCGGGGAGCGCGGGCATGGCGCAGGCGCCGGCGGCATCGTCCGCGCAGCCCTCGCTGCTGGTGAAGTTCAGCGCCGCACAGAAGGCCGGGACGCTCGTGCACATCCAGGCCGCGGACGGCACGCCCATCGTCACCTTCGAAACGGCCCGGGCGATGCAGGCGCTGGTGGTCTCCTCGAAGGCCATCACGAAGGACGGCAGCTACGACGTCTTCGTGGGTGGCACGAGCACGGGCACGAAGCTGAACGGACTGTACCAGGGCGGCACCTACGCCGGCGGGACGAAGACCGCGACGGTGACGGCCGTGACCACAAACGCCTCCCCGTTCGGCGGGCGGTGAGGCTTTCGAAGGCAACGGCGCGAGAGGCCGGGGCGATCGTCCCGGCCTCTTGGTGTGCCCGGGTGCAGGGGGTGTGCTGTTCCGGTGGAGCGCGGCGCGGTACTGTGGCCGTGGTTCGAAAAATCGTTCCATGGCGCCCGGCGCCCGAACGCACGACCAGCCTGACCAGCACCAGGAGCACGACGTGGACTTTCGCCTTTCCGAACGGCACCAGGCCTTCCAGAAAGAGGCCAGCGACTTCGCCGATAGCCTCCCCGAGCAGCGGGACGAGGAGTTTTACGACACGGTGCGCGAGGAGCTGGTGAAGCGCGGCTGGCTCGCGCTCGCCTGGCCCGAGGAGTACGGCGGCAAGGGCGCCACGCCCATGGAACAGATGGTCTTCAACGAGGTCATGGGATACCGGCGCATTCCTTCGGGGAACATGGGCACGATGTGGGTCGGCCCGGCGCTCATGCTCTACGGCACGCCCGAACAAAAGGAGCGCTACCTCCCGGGGATCACGAGCGGGCGGGACATCTGGTGCACGCTCTACTCCGAGCCCGGCGCCGGTTCGGACCTCGCGGCGCTGCAGACACGCGCCGAGCGCGACGGGGACGACTTCATCGTGAACGGCCAGAAGATCTGGACCTCGGGCGCGCACCGTTCGAACTGGGGCTGGCTGGCCGTCCGCACCGACCCGAACGTGCCCAAGCACAAGGGCATGTCACTCTTCTGCCTGCCGATGGACGCGCCGGGGATCTCGATTCGCCCGCTGGTGAACATGGCCGGCGACCACGAGTTCAACGAAGTCTTCTTCGACAACGTCCGCATCCCCGCGAAGAACCTGGTCGGCGAAGAGAACCGCGGCTGGTACACGCTCGCGGTCGCCCTCGACTTCGAACGCTCGTCCATCGGCTCGACCTCGGGCGCGCGGCGGACGCTCGACGACTTCATCGGGCTGATCAAGTCGAAGCAGGCATCGCTGAACGAGCAGACGCGGGCGCGGCTGGTCGACTGCGTGGTGGCGGCCCAGGTGCTGCGCTTCGTGGGCTACCGGATCGCGGCGGAGCAGGAGAAGACGGGCATCGCGCCGACGCTGCTCGCGCAGATGGCGAAGCTTTCGGCCATGGAGCTGAACCAGCGCGTGACGAACATGACGATGGGCGTGCTGGGGATGCATTCGCAGGGGCACCGCGCGGGCGCCCCGGGCGAGCAGTACAGCCACGGCTTCCTTCGTTCGGTGGCGAACACGATCGAGGGCGGCACGAGCGAAATCCAGCGCAACGTGATCGCGACGCGCGGGCTGGGGCTGCCCCGCGGCTGACCGGCGCACGCGTTTGCCACTCACCGCCGCCCCCAACCGCGAACGCCGGGGGCGGCGCGTTTCCGGCGAAAGGACGCGCGAGGCCGCGAAATTCTAACCCGGCTTGAATCCGGGGCACCTCGTGCCGCAAGATGCGGCGGCAACCCGTGCGCACGAGCGCCCGGGCTCGTCCAGCTCAACCTGTGAGGGATACAGCATGTCCGCACCCACGGAGGCGAAGGAGCCTCTCATCACGCCCGAGATGCGTGCCACGATCGGCGTCGAGGGCCGCTCGACGACCCAGGAAGTGGACCGCACGATGGTGCGCCTGTTCGCGCGCGCGACGGGCCACACCGACCCGGTGTACTACGACGTCGACGCGGCGAAGGCAGCCGGTTACCGCGACCTGCCGTGCCCGCCGGGCTTCCTCGGCACGCCCATCTTCAATCCCGGCGCGCCCCGGATGGACCCGACCGCGGCGATGGGCCCGCAGCCCAGCCGTCCGCTCCGCCGCATCCTCAATGGCGGCACCGAGATCGAGTACCTGGCCGACATCTGCGCCGGCGACGTGCTCACCTCGGCAACGCACACCTCCGACCTGGAGGAGACGAAGGGTTCGATCGGCGAGATGCTGGTCGTGACCTCGAAGACGGTCTATAAGCGGGACGGCGAAGTCGTGGCGATTTCGACCGGCAAGCTCATTCGCTACTAGGAGGCGGACGATGGCTGTTACCTGGGCCGAAGTTCAGGAAGGGATGTCGATCCCGGAACTGAAGAAGAACTGCAGCACGCAGCAGCTCGTGGTGTGGGCCGCCGCTTCCGGCGACTTCTACCAGATTCACTACGATGACGGCTTCGCGAAGAACACGGGCCTCAGCGGCATCATCGTGCATGGCGCCCTGAAGAACGCCTTCCTTGGCCAGCTGGTCCACGACTGGATCGGCAACACCGGCCGCATCAAGAAGTACGGCTGCAGCTACCGCGGCATGGACTTCCCGAACCAGGACATCACCTGCAAGGGTGTCGTCACGCGCAAGTTCGAAGAGAACGGCGAGAAGCTCGTCGAACTCGAGATCTGGACCGAAATGGCCGATGGGAAGAAGACCACGCCGGGCACGGCGACGGTCGTCCTGCCCTAGTTCCGAACAGCAGTGGCGTGAAGGGCGCTCCCGCGGGGGCGCCCTTTTTCGTGCCTCAGGCGGGCTCGGGGGACGTTCGCAGCGGCCCGCCATGTCCGGGCTCGCGGCCCCGCGTCCACTGGCGGTACAGGGCAGTGTAATAGCCGCCCCGGGCGAGGAGCGCGGCGTGCGGGCCGCTCTCGACCACGCGGCCATCATCGATGACGAGGACGCGGTCGGCGTGTTCGGCGGTGCTGAGACGGTGCGCGATGACGATGCTCGTGCGGCCCGCGAGGAGGCGGCGCAACGCCGCCTCGACCATGCCCTCCGTCGCCGGATCGAGGCTGGATGTCGCCTCGTCGAGCACCAGCACCGGTGGGTCGGCGACGAACGCCCGGGCGATGGACACGAGCTGCTTCTGCCCGGCCGAAAGGCGGGAGCCGCGGAAGCTGACGTACGTGTCGTACCCCTCGGGCAGCGCGGTGATGAAGCCGTCGACGCCCAGGTCGCGGCAGGCCGCCCGGAGTTCGTCATCCGTCGCCCCGGGGCGGCCGAAGAGGATGTTCTCGCGGATCGTGCCGCTGAAGAGGAAGCCCTCCTGCGGGACCATCGTGACCTGCGCCCGGAGGTCGGCGCCCGCGATCGCGCGCAGGTCGATGCCGTCGAGCGTCACGCGCCCGGCCGTGGGGTCGTAGAAGCGCGTCATCATCTTCGCGAGCGTCGACTTGCCGGCGCCCGTGGGACCGACGAGCACGATGTGTTCGCCCGGCTCAATGACCACGTCGATATCGCGGAGGACGGGCCGCCCCGGGATGTAGCCGAATTCGAGGCCTTCGACGGCGATGCGCCCGCGCACCGGACCGGGGAGGACGGCAGGCTTTTCGGGCTCGCGCACCTCGGGGCGAAGGCCGAGCAGCGCGAAGATCTTGTTCAGCGCCGCGCCCGCGCTCTGGGCCATGTCGTAGACCTGCGAGAGGTTCTGGATCGGCTGGAAGATGAACTCCAGGTAGAAGACGAAGGCGGCGACGGTGCCGATGGACACCTCCTCGCCCGCGACCTGGCGTCCGCCAAAGTAGAGGATGATCGCGATCCCCAGGCCGCCCAGCCATTCGACGAACGGGAAATAGATGGCCGAGATGCGGACGGCCTTCACGTTCGCTTCGAAGTTGCGCTCGTTGATCGCGCCGAAGCGTTCCATATTGTGCTGCTCGCGCACGAACGCCTGGACGACGCGCAGCCCGGCGAACGTCTCCTGCATGTGGATGAGGACATCGGCGATGCGTTCGCGCACCGACGAGTACGCGCGCTCGGAGGCCGTGCGGAAGATGGCCGTCGCGAACAGCAGCGGGGGGAGGATGAGGGCCGTGAACAGGAACAGCTTCCAGTTCAGGAACAACAGGATGATGACCGCGCCCGCCAGCGTCAGGCTGCTCTGGATGAGCATGAGGAAGCCGTTGTTGAGCACATCCGTGAGCGCCTGGATGTCGGCGGTCATGCGCGAGACGAGGCGGCCCGCGTTTTCGCGTTCGAAGAACGAGAGCGACATGCGCTGGTAGTGGGTGAACAGCCGCACCCGCAGTTCGCGGAGGAAGTCCTGGCCGATGCGGTTCACCGTGTAGGTGGCGAGCGCCTGGAACGCGTAGATCACGCAGATCAGCCCGAAGAAGAGCACGCCCGCGAATACCAGCGCTCCCTTGTCGCGGTCGGCGACGCCGTGGTCGAGGGCGTACTGGATGACGAGCGGCTTGCCCAGGCTCGCGGCCGTGAAGAGGACGATCGAGACGACGGCGGCGAGCATGGCGCGCCAGCGCGGCGCGAGCATCCGCGCCGCTCCCGCCAGGCCGCCGCGCTGAGGAACCGGTTCGGCGCTCATACGGCGAGCCCTTCCAGCTGACCGAGCACTTCGTTGTAGCGCCGCGAGCTTTGCACGAGGTCGGCATGGGTGCCCGTGTCGTGGACGCGGCCCTCATCGACGAGCACGACCTGGTCCGCGAGCGAAATGGTCGAGAGGCGGTGGGAGATGATGATGGTCGTGCGCCCGGCCATGACCTCCTTGAGGGCCGTGCGAATCTCCTCTTCCATGCGCGCGTCCACGCTGGAGGTGGCGTCATCGAGGATGAGAATGCGCGGTTCGGTGAGAATCGCGCGGGCGATGGCGATGCGCTGGCGCTGCCCCCCGGACAGCGAAAACCCCTGCTCGCCGACCATCGTGTCGTAGCCGTCGGCGAGTTCGCTGATGAAGCCGTGGGCGTGGGCAAGGCGGGCGGCGCGTTCGATCGCGTCGTCGTCGGCGTCGAGGCGGCCGTAGGCGATGTTGTTCCGGATCGTGTCGGAGAAGAGGAAGGTATCCTCGAAAACGATGCCGATGGAGCGCCGCAGCTCCTCCAGGCGAAGCTCACGCACGTCCGCGCCATCGACGCGGATGGCCCCGGCGCCGACGTCGTAGAAGCGCGGGAGCAGGCGCGCGACGGTGGACTTGCCGCTGCCCGTGGAGCCCACGAGCGCCACCGACCGGCCCGCGGGGATATCCAGCGCGAACCCATCGAGCACCGGCTGACCGTCGGCGTAGGCAAAGCGCACGTCCTCGAAGGTGATGTGGCCGTGGCCGGGCGGGAGATGGCGGGCGTGGGCGCGGTCGCGCACGGACGGTTCTTCCTTGAGCACGTTCCAAACGCGCGCGGCCGAGATCACGGCGCGCTGCCCCGAAGCGACCATTTCGCCCAGCGATTGGACGGGCCAGACGAGCATGCTGAGGTACTGGATGGAGCGGACCAGCTCGCCGAGGGACATGTCGCCTTCGATCGCGAGCCAGCCGCCGTATCCCAGCACCGCGAGCTGGCCGACTCCGGGGAGCCACTGGAAGAGCGGCGTGTACCACGTGCGCAGGCGAGCGACGCCCATCGATGCTTCGTGAATCTCGCCCGCGGCGCGCACGAGGCGATCGATTTCGTGCTGTTCGCGGCCAAAGGCGCGGACGAGGCGGACGCCCGCGAGGTTCTCCTCGACGACGCTGGAGAGCGAGGCGAGGCCGCCCTGCACGCGCTCCGTGCCCGGCCCGAGGTCGCGGAAGAAGCGCCAGCTGAGGACGCCGACAATGGGATAGACGCCCATCGCCACGCAGGCGAGCACGAGGTCGGTCCGCATGAGGAGCACGAAAGCGCCGAGGGCCATCAGGCTGAAGGCCATGTTGATGGGGACGTTGACGAGGAAGCCCTGGACCTCGTGCAGATCGGCGCTGCCCCGGGACATGAGCTGACCGGTGGCCGTGCGGTCGTGGTAATCGAAGGAGAGGCGGTTGACGCGGTTATAGAGCTCGGCGCGCAGGTCGGCTTCGACGCGGTAGCTGGCGCGCATCGCCCAGTAGCGGCGAAGGCCGGCGAAGGCGCCCTGCAGACCCGCAAGCACGGCGAGCACGACCACGAGCCGGGTGAGGAGCCCCGTATCCCGGGGGAGGATGGCGTCATCGATGATGTAGCCGGTGAGCGCGGGGATGATCAGCCGGAGCGCACCCCAGGCGAGGCCGCCGGCGAGTGCGATCGCGACCAGTGGCCAGTGCGCGCTAAGGCGGCGAACAAGCAGGCGGCTGCCGGCGCGCAGGTCGAGCTGCTCCGTGGTCATGATTCCCCTTGGTGCGCGTGGGCGATGGCGTGGGCGAGGAGCAAGCAGGCCCCTTCGAACCCGGGAACGATGCCAGGCTGAAAAAGTTACCACATGCTGAACGAGGCGATGTTTTTGATCCAGCGTGTGTGAGGGCCGCCACACCCGGCCGCGCGCGCCCCGTTCGTTGACCGGCGGAGGGGGATGTTGGTACTTTCGGCTATGCCCGATCCCACTTCCCCGGCGGCCCCCCTGGATACCTCGACAAACGACCTGGCGAATCCCGCGATCGGCCACGAAACGATCGTGGTCATCGACTTTGGCGCGCAGTACAGCCTGCTCATCGCGCGCCGCATCCGCGAGCTGAATATCTTCTGCGAGGTGCTCCCCTGGGACGCCGGCCCCGAGCGCGTGGCGGGGCTCGACCTGCGCGGGGTCATCCTTTCGGGCGGCCCGAACAGCGTCTATGAGGAGGGCGCGCCCCAGGCGCCGGCGTGGGTGTACGAAAGCGGCGTCCCGGTGCTGGGTATCTGTTATGGGATGCAGCTGCTCGCCCACCAGCTCGGCGGGCACGTGGCCCCCGGGCAGGCGAAGGAGTTCGGCCCGGCGGCTATCGAGCGGACGGCGGAGTCGCGGTTGCTCGCGGGGTTGCCCGGCGAGCTGGACGTGTGGATGAGCCACGGCGACCGCATCGAGGCGCTGCCTCCCGGGTTCTCAAGCATCGCGCGGTCGGCGAACTCGCCGGTGGCGGTGATGGCGGACGAATCGCGCGGCTACTACGGCCTGCAGTTCCACCCGGAGGTCGTGCACACGCCGCGCGGGGGCGACATGCTCCGGAACTTCGCGATGGGCGTGTGCGGCTGCGAAGGCACCTGGACCGCGGGCAACTTCATCGAAGAGACGATCGCCGCGATCCGCGAGCAGGTCGGCAGCGAACGGGTGATCTGCGGACTCTCCGGGGGCGTCGATAGCGCGGTCGCCGCGGCGCTCGTGCACCGGGCGATCGGCGACCAGCTGACGTGCATCTTCGTGGACAACGGCCTCCTCCGGCAGGGCGAGGCGGAAGAAGTGGTGGAGACCTTCCGCCGCCACATGCGCATCAATCTCGTGCATGTCGAAGCCGAGCACGAGTTCCTTTCGACGCTCGCGGAAGTCACCAATCCCGAGACCAAGCGCGTGCGCATCGGGAACACCTTCGTGCACATCTTCGAGCGCGAGGCGCGCCGCATCGAGGACGCGCGCTGGCTCTGCCAGGGCACGGTCTACCCGGACGTCATCGAAAGTGCCGGTTCGGGCAAGGGCGCGGCGAAGATCAAGACGCACCACAACGTGGGCGGGCTGCCGCCGGATATGAACCTCGGGCTCGTCGAACCGCTGCGCTACCTTTTCAAGGACGAAGTGCGGCGCATCGGCGAAGCGCTCGGGCTGCCCGAGGAGATGGTGTGGCGCCACCCGTTCCCCGGCCCCGGCCTCGCCATCCGCGTGATGGGCGAAGTCACCCACGAGCGGCTGGAGATGCTTCGCGGGGCGGACCGCATCGTCATGGACGAGATCCGCAACGCGGGCCTGTATCGCGAAATCTGGCAGAGCTTCGCCGTGCTCACGGACACCAAGACCGTGGGCGTGATGGGCGATTTCCGGACCTACGGGAACGCCGTCGCGATTCGCGCCGTCATCGCCGACGACGCCATGACGGCGGACTGGGCGCGGCTCCCGCACGAACTGCTGGCGCGCATGTCGAACCGCATCGTCAACGAAGTGCCCGGTATCAACCGAGTGGTGTACGACATCACGAGCAAGCCGCCCGGCACCATCGAGTGGGAGTAGCTCCCGGGGAGAGGCGATAGATGGGCTCGAAAGTCCTGCTGGTCGGCATGGGTGCGCGCGAGCATGCCGTGGCCTGGAAGCTGCGGCAAAGCCCGCGCGTGGACGAGGTCTTCATCGCACCCGGCAACGCCGGGACGGCGCTCGTGGGCACGAACATCCCCGTCCAGCCGAAGGACATCGACGGGCTGGCGAAGGCGGCGAAAGCGCACGGCATCGACTTCTACCTCGCGACCATGGACGACCCGCAGCCGCTGGGGCTGGTCGACCGGCTCACGGCCGAGGGCATCCTCTGCTACGGCCCGACACGGGCGGCGGCGCGGCTCGAATCAAGCAAGGAGTGGTCGAAGGAGTTCATGGTGCGGCACGGCATCCGCACGGCGGCCGCGCGGTCGTTCACGGACTACCGCGAAGCGTGCGCCTACGTCGAATCGCTGAACGACCGGCCCTGCGTGGTGAAATCGAGCGGGCTGGCGGCGGGCAAGGGCGTCATCGTCTGCAACGGGACGCGCGACGCGCTGGAGGCGCTCGATATCGCGATGGTCCGGCGCGATTTCGGGTCCGCGGGCGATACCGTGCTCATCGAACAGCGCCTGTACGGCTGGGAGACAAGCAGTCACGCCTTCTGCGACGGCAAGACCGCGGCGATGATGCCGTTTTCCACCGACTACAAGCGCGCGCAGGACGGGGATAAGGGCCTCAACACGGGCGGCATGGGCGCCTATTCGCCGAGCAAGCTCGTGACGAAGGAGATGGCCGAGGAGGTCCGGCGCGAGGTCGTCGAACGGACCCTCGCCGGGATGGCCGCCGAAGGCGCGCCGTTCAGTGGGACGCTCTTCCCGGGGCTGATGGTCTCGGCCGATGGCGCCTACGTGCTGGAGTACAACGCGCGCTTCGGGGACCCGGAAACGCAGGCTCTCATGATGCGGCTGGAGAGCGACCTCTTCGAAGTCTGCCACGCGGCCGCGCAGCAGCGGCTCCACGAGGTCGAGGTCCGGTGGAAGGCGGAGCCGGCGGTGGGCGTCGTGATGTGCAGCGCGGGCTACCCGGCAACGTACAAGCTCGGCTACGTCATCCGCGGCCTGGATACGGTGGATCCGGACGTGCAGGTTTTCCACGCCGGGACGAAGAACGACGAACGCGGCATCGTGACGAACGGCGGGCGTGTGCTCACCGTCGTGGCGACCGGTCCGACGATCGAAGACGCGCGCGCGAAGGCATACGACAACGTCCGGCGTATCGAGTACACCGACGCCTACTACCGCAAGGACGTGGGCCTCGTTTAGTCCCCCGGCGGGGGCTGGACCGCGGCGAGCACGGCCGCGAGATCTCCGGCGAGCAGCCGCGCGACGGGCAGACGCAGCCCGGCGAAGACTTCGCTCTCGATGACGCCTTCAGCATCCGGAGCGAGGCGCGCGTATTCGGCATCGCGGAGCACGAACCAGTCGAGTTCGCTATCAAGCGCGCGCCAGACGATGTACTCGCGGACGCCGTTTCGGCGATAGGCGCGCATCTTGTCGCCGAGGTCGATGGAGCGGCTGGAGGCGGCGATTTCGATCACCATCTCGGGCGCGCCCGTGATGTAGCCATCCTCGGTGAGCCGCGCGGAGCCGCCAACCCTGAAGAGAACGATGTCCGGCTGGACCTCATTGTCGCTGTCGAGGATGAGCGTGGCATTGTGACCAGCACGGATGCCGGGACGGGACGCCCGGTACTGTGAGACCCAGGCGCCGAGGTCGGCCTCGGGTTCACCATGCACGTCCAGTCGCAAAGGCGAGCTCACGTACACCACTCCTTCGATAAGCTCGGCGCGCGTGACCTTCGAGGCGCAGTACCGCCGGTGGAACTCCGGCTGGCTCATGCGGTCGCCAGATTCCAGGATGACGACTTCGTGCGCGGAAGAAGCGGGAAGCGCGGCCACCTGACCCTCCGTTCGCATCCAGTCTAGCGGATTCCGCAAGGCGCCTAGCTGGGGTCGATGCGGTGCCAGGTGCGCATGAGCACGAGGCCGACCCCGAACAGGGCCAGCACGGCGAACCCCACCGGCAGCACGGTCCTGCCCCAGTCGATCCCGGCGCCCTCGGATTCGCCGGCGGCGGGCACGGTGTACTGGTTCGTCAGCGCGCGGATGCGCGAAACGAGTTCGGCCTCGGAAATAGGCTGCTGGTCAGTCTTGACCTGGCTGATGGCGCGGCCGTCGCGGAGGATCCACGCGCGTTCGGGCTCGGGGTATGCCGGGTGTTCGGGGTCGCCGGTGAGGATGAACAGGACGCGGTCGCCGGCGGTCGCGGATGTGCCCCGGCAGGGGCCGGGGAAGCCCGCGGCCAGCCGGATTTCGCGCGCGCTCGTCGGGCCCTTGAGGAACGCCTCGGGCGCGAGGACGACGGTACCGGTATCCGTCCTGACTGGGTCGGGTTCGGTTCGCAGCCAGGTGCCGACGACGACCAGGCTGGCGGTGCGAACTGCCTCCTGGAGGGCGGCGCCTTCGAGCGGCGCGGGACAGGATGGCTGCGCGAAAACGGCGGCCCCCGGGTGGAGGGCCGCCGTCACTATCGCGAACGCGAGGGCGAGGCTAGGTGCCAGCCTGCGCAAACTGGTAGATCTTCCCTTCGGTCTTGATGGCGGGTGCGATGACCATCTCAGCCTGCTGGAATTCACGGATGGTGTGCGCGCCGCAGACGCCCATGGCAGTGCGGAGCGCGCCCACGAGGTTCTCCGTGCCGTCGGTGCGGCTGGTCGGCCCCCAGAGGGTCTTGCGAATGGTGGTGTTCACGCCGACGGCGACGCGGGTGCCGCGCGGCAGGTTGGCATGCGGGGTGGCCATGCCCCAGTGGTAGCCGCGGCCCGGGGCCTCGGCGGTGGCCGCGAAGGGCGAACCCATCATCACGCCGTCGGCGCCCGAGGCGAAGCACTTCGAGACGTCGCCGCCCGTGCGGATGCCGCCATCAGTGATGATGGGGACGTAGCGGCCGGTTTCGCGCAGGAAGTAGTCGCGGGCGGCGGCGCAGTCGATGGTCGCCGTGACCTGCGGCACGCCGATGCCGAGCACTTCGCGGCTGGTGCAGGCAGCGCCGGGGCCAACCCCGACGAGGATGCCGGCCACGCCGGTTCGCATGATCTCGAGCGTGGCGGCGAAACCGACCGTGTTGCCCACGACCACGGGAATGCGGATGTCCTTGAAGAGCTTGTCGAAACGGAGCCCTTCGATGCTGTTCGATTCGTGCCGCGCGGTCGTGACCGTGGACTGGACGACGAGGATGTCGGCGCCGGCGTCCTGCACGATGGGGGCCATGTGCTTGGTGTTCATGGGGGTGACGGAGACGGCCGCCACGGCGCCGCCTTCCTTGATTTCCTGGATGCGGCGGGCGATCAGGTCGTCGCGGATGGGGGCCTGGTAGGCGTTCTGGAGGAT
>JADLBC010000003.1 GCA_020847985.1 Dehalococcoidia bacterium | reverse complement strand
TCGAGAGGGCCCTCCGTGTGGTCTTGGTTTTCGTCAACCGCAACCCAACGGAATGGCCCTCTCTCAGTCAAGCAATCTGCTTATGCTGATGACTCATTCCTGTCCACAACCCTCGTGGTCACTACAACTAGCCCAACCAGGGGCACAAGGAATGAGGGGCGCCGGCGGCGCCCCTCGTTCGCGTTCGTTGCATGGCCTCATCAGCCGCCGGCGGGCCAGGTTTCGTAGTAGGCGTAGCCTTCGAGGGCCATGCGCGGGCGGTTGCCGGTGACGGGGTCGGCGCCGCCGGGATAGCCGAGGGCGATGAGGTTCGCGACGACATGCCCGGGCGGGAGGCCGAGCACGGCGGCGGCGGCTTCCTGGTCGTGCGTGGAGGCGGGGCAGCTGGTGATGCCCTCCTCCCAGGCCGCGAGCATGATGTTCTGGGCGGCGCGGCCGGCATCGAAGGGGCCGCGGAAGATAGCGAACTGGCCCGCGGGCTGTTCGGCCTCGGGCCCGAGCACGAGCGCGATGACGGCGGCGGCAGCGGGCACGTGGGGCGTGAAGCGCCCGGACTTCGCGAGCGCCTCCTTGCGGGCCGGTTCGCGGACGACGATGAGCCGCACCGGCTGGGCGGCCTTGGCGCTGCCGGCCATGCGCCCGGCGTTGAGGATGCGGGTGAGCACCTCCCCGGGGATGGGGCGGCCGTCGTACACGCGGGTGTCGCGCTTGGTGACGATGGCGCGGTAGGTCTCCATGGGTGCCTCCGGTTTCAGTCGCGCGCGACTTCGGCCATGAGTTCCATGGCCTCTTCCTGCTGGGTGCCGACGGTGAGGCCGGTGAGGCCGGAATCGGCCCAGGCCTTGTAGCGCTCGCGGATGCGGGCGGGCGGGCCGACGAGGGAGCCTTCGTCGCAGTATTCGTCGGGGATGACTTCGATGGCCTCGGCTTTGCGGCCGGCGAGGTAGAGCTCCTGGATGGCCTTCGCGACATCGCCGTAGCCGCGGCGGACCATCATGTCGTTGTGGAAGTTCTTGTCGCGGTGGCCCATGCCGCCGACATAGAGGGCGATGCGCGGCTTCATCTGGCGGAAGGCGTCGCGCAGGTCGTTGGTGATGATGACGGTGGTGCTGCCCTGGATTTCAAAATCCTTGCCGGATTTGCCGGCGCGGCGGAAGCCTTCATCGAGCCAGGGACGGTAGGTGCTCATGCTGCCGGGGACGAACCCGAGGGGGAGCCAGCCATCGGCGATCTCGGCGGTGAGCTTCACGTTCGCCTCGGTGCCGGTGCCGAGCCAGATGGGAAGCTTCGGGTTGGTGTGGAGGATGGACTTGAGGGGCTTGCCGATGCCCATGGCGCCTTCGCCCGTATAGGGGAGGGAGATCTCCTTGCCGGCGTGGCTGACGGGCTCCTGGCGGTCGAAGATTTTGCGCATGATGGTGACGTAGTCGCGGATGCGGCGGTTGGGCTTGCCCCAGGGCTGGCCATACCAACCCTCGACAATCTGCGGGCCGGACACGCCGAGGCCGGCGATGAAACGGCCACGGCCAACGAGGGCATCGACCGTCTGGACTTCCATGGCGGTAGCGGCGGGAGTGCGCGCGGCGAGTTGGATGATGCCGGTGCCAAGGCGGATGCGCTTCGTGAGGGCGCCGATGTAGGCGAGGGGCGTAATCGCGTCGGAGCCGTACGCCTCGGCCGTCCAGACGGAGTCATAGCCGAGCGATTCGGCGAGCTGAATCTTCTCGATGGGGAGGCGCATTTCCGCGCCCGAGTAGCCGATGGAGAGGCCGAGCTTCACGGGAAGCCTCCGGGTGGGTGGTACGGGGCGGGAGTTTACGCTAGTTGTCAGTTCCCGGTATCCAGTTCCCAGGGGATCAACCCCGACGGTCGATGCATCCGGCGGGTTCGAGCGCGGGGCCCGGGCGGGTGCATACTGGGCGGATGGCGGAACGGGGCGAGCAGCGGGCGACGGCGCGGCGCACGATGGACCGGTTGCGGGCGATGCGGATGGCCGGGGGAGCGCAGCTGACTGCCTTCGTCAGCGAAATCCTGGCCCAGGAACACGACCCGGACGTGACCATGGCGGCGCTGGCGGCGTTGCCGAAGCCGCCGCCGCGCGAGGTGGCCGGGGCGCTGCGGACGGCCTGGGAGTGGTTCGCCGCGAACGGCAAACGGCGCGACCCGGGCGGGTTCGTGCGGACGGGGATTCTGCAGGCGCTGGCGCCCATCGCGACGAGCGAGGACCGGGCGGCGTTCGTGACCGCGATCGAAACGATGGAGCCATCGGCGCAGGATGGCTCCGGGCCGGGGGTGCTGCGCGCTGCGGGGCTGGCCGGGCTGCACGGCATCGAACCGGAGGCGGCGGCGCCCTACGCGGCGGGGATGCTCGCGGACCCGCACCGGCTCTCGCGCATGAACGGCGAACCGGGGATCACGGCGGCGCGCGTGCTCTTCGCGACCGGCGATGAGTTGTTGCTGTTTACCTATGTGATGGTGGCGCCACGGCTGCCCGCGGAAGTGGCGGCCGAGTGCCTGCGTTCGCTGACGGAGCTGCCGGAGCCGTTGCGGGCGGCCTGCGTCGAGCGCTTCGCCGATGACGCGGAGCCGCTGGTACAGCTGGGGCTGTGCGACCTGGTGGTGCAATCGCGCATGGCGGGGGCGGCGGAGAAGCTCCTGAAGACGCTGGAGGACACGGAGGTGTACGCGTCGCTGGTGTCGTCGATCGTGGCGAGCCGCGATACGGGGCTGGCGCAGGCGCTGCTTTCGCACGCGAAGCTGGCGACGGCGCGCGAAAAGCTCACGCTGCTGGCCGAGAGCCTGGGCCTCATGCGCGGCGATGCCGGCGCCGAGGCGGTGCTGGAAAGCGTGCGGAAGAAGCTGGGCCGCTGATCAGGCGGGCGTACCGGCCCGTTCGATGGCGCCGAGGCGGATGCGGACCTCGCTGCGGATGGGTGTCGCGGCGCTGATGGTGTTGCACATGGGGCAGGCGCAGGCGATGTCCTCGAGCTCTTCGGCGCGGGCGAGCAGCTCCGGGTCGGTGACCACGAGGTCGATGGTGGCGTAGACGTGGGCGACTTTCACGGGGTCCTGCTGCATCTCGGCATGGAGCATGGCCTCGCAGCGGAGGACTTCCGCCTCGGCGAGGAGGGGGTGGCCCATGATGGTGCCCAGGCTGCAGTTCGCGAGCGCGATGAGCAGCAACTCAGTGGAATTGAAGCCGACGGGGCCGTCCTCGCGCATGGTGCGCACGTTGACCATGGAGCGGTCGCGCGCGGTGAAGATGATGCGCTGGCGGTCCTGGAACTCGGCGGTGATGCTCGGCATGGCGGCCTCCGGGGGACGTTTCGGGGAGTATAGGACAGGAAATCAGCCGCGAACGAAGACGGCCGGCGTGTGGTGCGCCGGCCGTCCGTGTTTTGCCGATGGGTTCGCTCAGCCGGCGGTGGTGAGCGAGGGGTAGAGCCAGTTCTCTCGCTTCTCTTCGAAGGCGGCGATCTTCGCGTCGTCGAGGAGGGTGAGGGCGATATCGTCGAAGCCGCCGAGGAGGTTGTGCTTCACGTTGGGGTCGATTTCGAACTTCCGCGAGAAGGTGCCGTCGGCGGTGGCGATGGTCTGGGATTCGAGGTCGATGACGAGTTGGGAGTTCGGCAGCTCTTCGGCGCGGGCCATCAGGTGGTTGATGTCGTCCTGGGGGAGGACGACGGTGAGGAGGCCGATTTTGGCGCAGTTGTTGCGGAAGATGTCGGCGAAGCTGGGGGCGACGATGGCGCGCACGCCGAGGTCTTCGATGGCCCAGGGGGCGTGTTCGCGGGAGGAGCCGCAGCCGAAATTCGTCCCCGCGAGGAGGATGGGCGCGCCCTGGTAGGCCGGGTTGTTGATGACGAAGTTGGGGTCCTTGCGCCAGGTTTCGAAGGCGAAGGGGCCGAAGCCGCTGCGTTCGATGCGCTTGAGGTACTGGGCGGGGATGATCTGGTCGGTATCGACATCGGCGCGGTTGAGCGGGATGGCGTTGCCCTTGACGGTTTCGAACTTCTGCATGGTGGTCCTCCGCGGCTCGCCGCGCGCTACTTCCAGGTGCGGATATCGACGAAGTGGCCGGCGATGGCGGCGGCGGCGGCCATCTGCGGGCTGACGAGATGGGTGCGCCCGCCGCGGCCCTGGCGGCCTTCGAAGTTCCGGTTCGAAGTCGAGGCGCTGCGTTCGCCGGGAAGCAGAATGTCGGGGTTCATGCCCAGGCACATGGAGCAGCCGGCGTCGCGCCATTCGAAACCGGCGTCGGTGAAGATGCGGTCGAGGCCTTCCTTTTCGGCCTGGAGCTTCACGAGGCCGGAGCCGGGGACGACCATGGCGCGGACGGTGGACGCCGTCTTCCGGCCGCGAACGACTTCGGCGGCGGCGCGCAGGTCCTCGATGCGGCCATTCGTGCAGGAGCCGACGAAGACGACGTCGAGGGGGATGTCCTCGATGCGGGTGCCGGGCTTGAGGTCCATATAAGCGAGGGAGCGCTCGGCGAGTTCGGCGGCCTGCGGGTTCGCGGCGTCCGAGGGGTCGGGCACGCGGCCGGTAACGGGGACGGACTGGGCGGGGGTGGTGCCCCAGGTGACGCAGGGCTCGATCGCGGCGCCATCGAGTTCGACGACGGTATCGAAGGCGGCGCCGTCATCGGTGGGAAGGGCGCGCCAGGCATCGAGGGCGCGCTCCCAGTCGGCGCCCTTCGGGGCGTGCTGGCGGCCTTCCATATAGGCGAAGGTGGTGTCGTCGGGGGCGACGAGGCCGGCGCGGGCGCCGCCTTCGATGGACATGTTGCAGATGGTCATCCGGCCTTCCATGGAGAGGTTGCGGATGACTTCGCCGCGGTATTCGGCGACGTGGCCGACGCCGCCGGAGACGCCGATCTTGCGGATGATGGCGAGGATGACGTCCTTGGGGGTGACGCCGGGGTGAAGTTCGCCGTTGACTTCGATGGACATCGTCCTGGGCTTTGCCTGCGGGAGCGTCTGCGTGGCGAGGACGTGCTCGACTTCGCTGGTGCCAATGCCGAAGGCGAGCGCGCCGAAGGCGCCGTGGGTGGCGGTGTGGCTATCGCCGCAGACGATGGTCATGCCGGGCTGGGTGAGACCCTGCTCGGGGCCGATGACGTGGACGATGCCCTGGCGGATATCGCCGACGCCGAAGTAGGGCACGCCGAAATCCTCGACGTTCTTGCGCAAGGTTTCGACCTGCTGGATGGAGAGCGGGTCGGTCCAGGGCTTGTCGCGGTCGCGCGTGGGCACGTTGTGGTCGACGGTGGCGAGGGTGAGGTCGGGGCGGCGGACCTTGCGGCCCTGCATGCGCAGCGATTCGAAGGCCTGGGGCGAGGTGACCTCGTGGACGAGGTGGAGGTCGATGAAGAGGAGGTCGGGTTTGCCGGCCTCGCCGCGGACGAGGTGGTTATCCCAGATCTTCTGGGAGATGGTGCGTGGTTGGGACATAGGTCGGTGCGATCTCCGGAGAGCTCTCGGCGGCGTCTTGCGGCCGCGTATCAGCAAGAGGATATCGCATGGTGGGGGAGCGCGCCGAGTGGGGCCGGGCCGCCGCCTAAAGGCCGGCGCGGCGGCGCTTTTCGGCGACCTTGGAGGGCGCGCGGAGGGCGGGTTCGGCGATTTCGAGGCGGCGCTTGATGGCGAGGAGCATGGAGCCGACGCCGTTGCCGGGCTGCAGGAGCGGCTCGTTGCCGGCGGCTCGGGCGGCTTCGATGATACGGCCGCTGGCGGCGTGGCCGATGCAAGCGGTGTTGATGAGCACGAGGTCGGCGGTGCCGGCGGCGAGATCCTTCGCCTGCGCGCCATGTTTCGCGGCCGCGGGATCGAGCCAGGCGACCTTGAGGCCCCAGTGCTGGAGGACCGGGTCGCCGCGCTTGCGCAGGTATTCGCGGCCGCCGGCGATGACGATGCGGCGGCCGGGGAACGATGGGGGCGCCTCCAGGCCCGGGTCCTCGTTCTTCTCGGCGAAGCGCGCCTTCATGAGGGCGTTGAAGGCGGGGTAGACGTACTGCAGGCCGAGGAGCTGGTCCCGCGCGTCTTCGGCGTCGTCTTCGTCGCGGCCGCGCATGGCGGCTTCAAGGCGTTCCGCCACGGCGGTGGCATCGGCGCCTTCTTCGAGCAAGAGCTCGGCCTGGAGCGCGAGGGCGGGCACGCGCAGGGGGCGAAAGATCAGGGCATCGGCGCACAGTTCGCGCAGTGGGCCGAGACCGGGATCGTTCTGGAGTTCGCGCACGAGGCGATGGAAGGCGTCGCGGGCATCACGGTCGTGGCCCTGGCGGATGGAGGCATCGAGGGCGGCGCGGTAGACGGCCACGCGCTGTTCGCGGCTGAACATGTCGGCGCCCCGGAACTCGCCGTCCTCAAGGAGTTGGCCCAGCTCGTTGAGCAGGTTGTCCGGGCGGGAGCCTTCGCCCAGCACGGGGAGGAGGTCGAGGACGTGCTTCGCCGGGTCGGTGATGCCCCGGGGCTGGCGCAGGCAGGCGAGGACGGCGCGGTCGGCGAGGAGGCGCGCGGCGCTGCCCGGGCCGGAGCCGGCGAGGTAGGCCTCGGCGATGTGCTCGGCGGTGGTGGCCAGTTCCTTGCCGGTGACGATTTCGATGTAGCCCGGGAATTCGTCCCAGGGAGCGCGTTCGCCGGCGGCCGCGAGGCGGAACATGGCCAGGAACTCGGCATATCGGCGCATCGCGTCGTGGCGGGGGATGCAGTTCACGAGCTCGCGGCGGTCGCGCAGGCTGACCTCTTCCGGCGGAAGGGTGGCGATGGTCGCGAGGCGGGCGAGCGCGGCACGGGGGGCGAGTTCGCGGTCCATGAGGGGAAGGGCGCGACGGGCGGCTTCGTCCAGTCCCAGGCCGGGTTCGAAGTGCTCCCCGCGCGGCCAGGAGTGGACCCATTCGTCCATGCTCTCGGCCTCCATCGCGAGATTGGTGCGAAGGATGACGGCGAGACCGACGGCGTCGGCGCGGAGCGAGGCATCGTCGAGCATGCCGGCGATGCGGGTACCGAGGAGGGGCACGCGGGCGCGGGCGAGGGAGACGAGGTGAAGGACGCGCACGAGGTCGCTGAGGGGGGTATCGATGGTGCGCAGGGGCACGCCGGCCATGAGCTGTTCGAGCAGGCCCTGGGCGGCGGGCGAGCTGATGGCGGCGCGATCGAATCCGTCGCCGTTCATGAGCTCGGCGAGCAGCGCGCCCCGGAGGGTGACGGCACCATCGACGGGGACCGCGGGCCGGCAGGCTTCGTTCAAGAAGGCGAGGGCGAGTTGCACGAGTTCGTGGCGGGCGATGCCCGTGAGGTCGGCGCTGGCGAACTCGGCGGAGGGCCCGAGGGCGGCGCTGAGCTGGCCGAAGGCGCGGTCGGCGTTGCCCGCGCGGGCGAGGCAGATGGCGGCGACGGCGCGCAGTTCGCGGGTAGCGCTTTCGCCCTGGGATTGGAGCAGACGGCTGGCAGCGGAGGCGGCCTCGGAGGCGCTCTCTTCGGAGAGACGCAGGAGGTCGGCCCAATCGGGCGCGGCACCGCCTGGGGAGACTTCATCCGGGACTGGCGGCGCGGCGGGCACGGGTGCGGCCGGCACGAGCGCGGGGGCGGCATCGAGCCGGGCGTCCAGCCGTTCAATGACGGTGACGAGGCGCTCGACGGCCGTGGCCAGGCGGTCGAGGACCCGGGCGTCATCGAGGAGTTCCCGGTTCCCGGTTCCCAGTTCCCAGGGGCTACCCCGGGAGGGAAGCGTCAGGACGGCTTCGACGTCGGCGGGCATCACGTCCGGTGCGACGGGCGCGACCGCGGGCACGACGGGTGCGGGCGCGAGCGTGGCAGCGGGTGCGTCAAGCAGCGTGGCCGCGCGGGCACGTTCGACGGCGTCGAGCTCATCGCGGCGCTTGAGTTCGATGTAGTCGACGACGTCGCCGGAGACCTCCAGGTACTCGCCGAAAGCCGCGATGAGGATCTCGAACGCCACGGGAGCGGCGGGCACGAACCAGCAGCGATCGGGTGCGGACCAGCGGTAACCGGGGACGGCTTTGACGAGGTCGCGGTCGGCGAAGGTGCAGTGGACGCGCAGCTGGGTGCCTTCGCGGGCGACGCCGCCGCCGGCCTGGGGCGGTGGAAAGCCGCGGCGGGCGTCGGCGATGTCGGGTCCGAGGGCCGGTTCGGCGAGCCAGCCGGCGGCGCCGAACACGAGGTCGAGAGCGAGGATGACGCCGCGCTGACGGGGGAACTGCCAGCGGCGGGAGATGTTGTTCCAGCGGCCGCCGGGGACACGGCGAAGCAGCGCCTGCTCGGCGGGGCCGGCATCAATCAGATAGCGGTTCTCGTCCGGCCGGAGGGTGACCACGGTGGCACTGTACCGGGAAGGAAACGGGGTTGCCTATGCTGGCAACCCCGAGAATCGTGCGCGCGGATGCCGTAGGGCGGCTAGCTGTTCCCGCCGCGGCTGCGCGCAAGCAGCACGCCCGCGCCGCCACCGATGCCGGCGAGCACGAGCAGGCCGATCACGACGACGCCCCAGACGGGGAAGCCGCCATCGCCGCCCGCATCCTGTTCGGTCGGGCCGGGGCCGGAGGTGACGAGGCCGCCGGCCGTCGTCGGGACGGGTGAGCCCGCGCCCGGGGAGCCCGGCGGGATGGTGGCGACGCTGCCGCCGCCGGGGAGGGCCGCGGCGGGTGTGCCGTTGGCGATGCTCGTGGCGCGCGCGGCGGAGGTGGATGTGGCGATGGCGGCGACATCCGGGGTGGCCGTGGGCGCCGCCGTGGGCTGCGGCACGGGGCTGGCGCTGCCGAAGGCGATACCAAGTTCGACGGGGCCCGCCGCCCAGGTGCCCGTCTGCGTGGAGAGGCGGTCGCCGATTTTGATGCGGACGGTGCTATCGCGCTGGCCGCAGCCGGCCTTCTGCTCGTCGGAGACGACATCGATGATGTAGGTGGCGATGCGCGTCTTGCCGTCGGTGGCGTAGAGGACTTTGCCGTCCTTCGTGTTGCACTTGGTGTTGCCGATGTAGGCCTCGACGACGGTGTTCTCGGGGATTTCGCCGGCGGAATCGACGATGGTGCCGAAGAAGGTCGAGGGCGGCCCGAAGACCTGGGCGCGGGCGAGGTTCGCGAGAGCGAGGGCGGCGGCCAGCGCGGCCACCGCCACGGCGATTCGGGCGCCCGTGAAGTGCGTGAATTTCGTCATGTAGCAACTGCTCGAATGTGGACTAACGGCCTCATTCGAGAGTACGGGAGCCGTTTCTAAGCGGCACTACTTCGGCACAAGTACCGTAAAGGCGCGATTGACCCGCACCCAGTAGACGGTGTTCGGTTCGAATTTCTCGATCGTGTTCGCGGCGTTCCCGGGGCCGAGCCACTTCTTCCAGGTGCTGGTGGCGGCGTCCCACGTCTGCACGCTTTCGACGTCGGCGACGTTCGCACCGAAGGAGGCGGCGATATCGGCGGTGCCGGCGCCGGTGGTGAGCAGGTTCCAGCCGGGCACGAGCAGGCGCGATTCGAGGTCCGTGAAGTTCACGATCACGTCGCGGTAGATGGAGCCTTCGCCTTCGAGCGGGAAGCTATCGGGGATGGCGTTCTGGGTGGCGACGCCGGCGCAGGTGATGCGCGAGATCTCGTAGCCGTTCCACACCAGCCGGGCATAGTCGTTCGTGACGTTGCCGAAGAGGTAGGGGTCGGTGGCGTAGAGCCAGTAGCCGGGGGCGCTCGTGATGGCCTTCGATTCGCCGGGCGCGAGGAGGCCATCGAGATCGAGGTGCTCTTCGTACTGCGGGTAATCGCCATTGGCGCTGCGCACGCCGAAGCCGGCGAGCGAGATGGTGCGGCTGGAGAGGTTCTTGACGGTGGCGGTGCCGCCGGCGCCGCAGGTGAGGCCGGTAAGCCGCACCTCGGCGGGGATGGGCACGGGCGGCGGCGGGAACATGACGGTGACGTTCACGACCGTGCGCAGGCTGTTGCTGATGCGCACCCACGCCTGGCATTCGTCCGGCTCGATCACGGGCTTCGCGATATCGGTGTGGATGGCGTTGCCGGCGTCGTCCTCCGTGTCGTAGGTGGTGGCGACGGCGATTCGCTTATCGATGCTGATCGTGGACGGCGGGCCCTGGACCTGGTCGATGATGCCGTCGCCGGCGTCGATCATGAACTGGACCTGGACGCCGAGGACGTTGTTCAGGCCATCGGCGTCGCAGTAGCCGTCGCGGTCCTTGAGGTGGGCGACGACGTACTTGTACTGGGGGTTCAGCGGGTCATCGACGATGGTGACGCGCTTGTAGCCGGCCCATTCGAAGACGGTTTCGACGGTGTTGGAGTTGATCGGCGGGTGCTTGCCGCGCAGGCCCGGGTACTCGACGCGGGCGAAGTAGCGCGTGCGGCCGACAACATCGCCGGGGCGGCAATCGGCGCCCTGGCCGAGCGGGTTCACGGGGCAGCCTTCGAAGCTGAGGTTGTAGTCGCCGTAGGTATCGACGGTGGCGAATCCGTCGAGGTCGGTCATTTCGCTGATGATGCGCGGCTTCAGGACGCTGCCGAGGGCGGATGGCTGCTTCGTCTGGGGCTGGACGTTGTAGCTGAATTCGAAGCCGTCGTCGGGCCAGAAGAAGCCGAGCGCGCCTTCCTTGGGGCCGGCCGGGAACTTGTTCTTGACGCCTTCGTTCTCCATGTACCAGGTGACCTGGGCGGAGGGCATGGAGGGCGCGGAGGGCCAGTTCGAACGGAAGCCTTCGGGGCCGCGGAGGGTCATCCAGTCGTCGGGGAGGACCCAGCGGCGAGCGGGGAGGGCGCGGCCATCGGCGGTGATGGTGGCTTCGCGCTGGGAGGGGTTCGTGCCCACAAACCAGCCGCGAACCTGCGCATCGAGGTTGCCGAGCTCGGAGACGTTGAGCCGGGCCTCGGTCGTGAGCGTGAGGCTTTCGAATTCGAGGAAGAAGAGGTTGTAGACGACCTTGGAGTATTCGACGGAGGCGTAGGTCCCTGTATCCGGTGGCGCGGTTTCGCTGGGATACACGAGGACCTGGAGGAAGGCGGCGATATCGACTTCGCCCTGGCTTTCGGCCTCGTACTTCACGGAGAAGGTGCAGCCGTTCGTGGTCGTGCTAATGGGCACGATGGCGGTATCGGCGCCAGAGATGATGACGTTGCCTTCGGGGATGAAGGAGCCGCGCTGATTTGTGCCGCGCACGAAGATGGCGCGGCCGTTCAGCGGGTGGTTCGGGTTCGGGCCGGTGCGGCAATCGCCCGCGAACGAATAGGTGATGGTGGCGGTGGAACCGGCCCAGAGCACCTGCGGCGCGTCCGAGGACTTGGAGGTGAAGGTGAGGCCGATGTCGAGCGTCTCGTGCGGGAACGGCTTGTTGTCGCCGGGGATGCCCGAGGGGTAGCCGGCGCGGATATCGATGTAGATGTGGCTCGACTGGTTGCAGTCCGGGTCGTTGTTCACGGAGACGTTGAACTGCACGCGGCCATCGACGGTGACGGCGCTGAACTGGATGACCGTGCCATGGGCATCGAGCACGGGCGGCGGTGGGACGAGGGCGACGGAGCCGCCGAGGTCGAAGTAGCCGCAGCGGGGGGTGAGGGCATCGAAGGCGGCGCCGGGCGCGGGGAGGATGGAGATGGTGACGGGGACGCCGTCGATGGGGCCTTCGAAGCCGGGGCGGTTGCCGATGACCCATTCGTACAGGCTGATATCGCCCAGGTAGGCGCCGCTGGCGATGTTCTGGTCAATCTGGAGGACGTTGGAGCCGTTGGTGACGATGCCCTGCTTGTAGTCGCCGCCGGTCGTGATCTCGGTGCGGGTGATGCGGTTCCAGGTCTTGGTGAGGAGGGCGTTGTTCTGGCCACTGCCATTGCCATCGCCGTCGCTATCCCAGCTGACGGCGAAGACGCGCGGGTTGGGGGTGCCGTTGGTCGGGTTCGCGGGCGAAGCCGTGAACGACGCGGTGATGGTCTGACGGCCGGCGTTCGTGGAGGTCCAGGCGAAGCAAAGGGTGCCGTTGGGGACGCCGTTGAAGTCGGACGGGAGGCCGATGGGGTTGTTCACGCCATCGCTGAAGACGGTGAGGTTGCTGGTGGTGGCGCCGTCGGTGCTGACGAAGCTGATGTTCTGGGGGAGGAGCACGTCGCCGGGGACGGACGGGATGATGCAGGCCGCGTGCAGGGCGCCAATAACGTTCGGCGCGGGCTCGGGCGAGGGGAAGATGGAGCCGCCGGTGGTGATATGGCGGAGTTCGGGCACGGTGGCAGGCACGATGTTCGTTGTGCCCGTCTGGAAGAGGGCGACATCGTCGGCGACGTCGTTGCGTTCGAAGACGGCCCAGAAATCGAGGCGCACGGAGATGTTGTTCTGCGGCGTGTTGCTCTGGAGGGTGACGCACTGTTCGTTGCCCTGCTTGAAGACGCCAACGATGCTGACGCCCGGCGGCGAAAACACGGACCAGTCCGCGGTGGCGACCACGTCGAGGGCGTTGGGGGTGCCGGGGGGCGTGTTCGAGGCGCGGCCCGTGAGGAAGGTCGGGTCCCAGCCTTCGGTGCAGACGGCGGCGCTGCCGCCGACGACGCCGGTGATGCCCTTGAGGTTTACGTAGACCACGGGAAGGGTGAGCACGAGCGGTTCGTGCTCGGTGGCGGAACCGGTGTCCTTGTAGCGCCAGCGAATGGTGAGCGGCGGGCGGGCGCCGGTGGAGGGCGAGTTCGCGCCGAGCACGACGGGCTGGCGCACGACGACGCAGTAGACGTCGTCGAGGGTGGTGGCGGAGCCGTTATCGAACTTGTCGACGGAGACGATTTCGCCGTTGAGGACTTCGAAGCCGGTATCCTTCGCGGGCTCCTCGGCGGGGAGGGTATCGATGGCGCCACCGACGCCGACATGGCCTTCGGTCTGGATATCGACGCAGTAGCCGCGCAGGCCAAGGGACGAATTGCCCTGGGCGACGCCCGTATGGGAGGCGACGCCGGCGTAGAGCTTCGTGGGAACCGGTGTGTTGAAGGCCTCAAGCGGCGTGGTGGCCGATGCGGCCGGGACGCGCCACGGGGAGGGGAAGGGAGCATCCGTCGCAATGAGTACGAACGCGGTTAGCAATACACCGAGGAAAAGACGCCGGTAGAGCGTCGCCATGCAACCCCCATCGGACCCGAGACCCCGCCGGACATTCGTGCCCGAATTCGACGTGACAGGTCACGCCTCGCCGTCCGGAGGCTCGACCCACCGGAACGACTAGGGCTGTTATTGCCGATACCCGGGACAGCGTCAAGCGAAAGAGGGAGTTTTTTACATTCTGGTGATGGGTTGTTCGTGTGTGAGGGCGTTATGAAGGGCAGGAAAAAGCCCGGGAGCGCTGACCATTCGCGCTGCGCCGGGCTCATCCAACCAAACGAGGTAAGGAAACCGTTCCCGGGTGCTCCGTCCTGGGGCTGACCGGCCCGCGGGGTGTTCGGAACGCCCGGTGGATGTGCCGTGTACGGTAGGGAGCGCTGGTTGCGGGGTGATGGAGGGCGGGTGAGCGGCGTGTGGGCGGGCGGTGACGTTCACAAACGATAAGGCCGGGTTGCAGTTCCTTCACCACATATTGCGTTGCCATCACAAGATCGCCACGATGCGCGTGCGGGGAGGTGTTTGGGTTCGAGGATGCTGCGTTTTCTGCCCCTGGCCGGGCTGACGGCCACCTCCGCGGCACTGCTCCTGGGGGCGTGCGGCGGATCTGGAAATGACACTGGCGTATCTCCCGGCGGCGATTCACCCGCGGCCGTTTCATCGCTCTTCACGGGCGGGGAAGGCGCGGAACAGGCGGACCTGCGCAAGGCGGCTTCGCCGGCGTCCACGCCGCTGCCACCCGAGCCGCGCCAGGCGATCGCCCGCGCGGCGGAATTGTTCGGCCACCAACCCTTTCGCATGGCGTTCCTCGTGAACATGGAGGAGCGCGGACTGGGGACGGTCGGCGGCACGCTCACGATCGCGGCGAAGGGTGCGAAGTCGCGGGCGACGCTGGAAGGCACGTACGCGGGCCACGATGGCGCGATCGCCGTCGCGCGGGAGCCGGGGGCGGACTACCTCTGCATCGATGGCCAGGGGCAGCAGGCGTGCCTGAAGACGAAGCCGGACGCGATCAGCCCGGTGCCGCTGCCGGTCGCGCTCGAACTGCCCGCGATGCTGCAGGCGCTCGCGGACGATTCGAGCGCGACCTTTGCGCCCGCGAACGGCTACCGCGCGGGCGGACGCAGCGGTCACTGCTGGAAGGTGACGGCCAGCAACGTCGTGGCGACGATCTGCGTGGCGGATAGCGACGGCGCGCTGCTGATGTACGAAGGTGCGCTGCGAGGGGCGAAGGGTTCGATCCGGTTGAAGGAGTTCGAGAAGTCGGCCTCGGACGGGGACGTGAAGCCGCCGTACGAGGTCACCGAACTGCCGGGGTACTAGGGAGAGACGAGAGGAAAGAGGAAAGAGGAAAGGAGGCTTCCCGGGTGGGGGCCTCCTTTTTCGTGTGGGGCGAACCGGGTTCGAGGTTCGAGGCTCGAGGCTCGAGCGGGACAACCCCGGGGAGAGAGAAGAGAAATGAGGAAAGAGGAAGGGAGGCTTCCCGGATGGGAGCCTCCTTTCGTGTGCGGCGGGAGCGGATTCGAGGTTCGAGGCTCGAGGTTCGAGGTTCGAGCGGGACAACCCCGGGGAGAGAGCAGAGAAATGAGGAAAGAGGAAAGGAGGCTTCCCGGGTGGGGGCGTCCTTTTTCGTGTGCGGCGGGAGCAGGTGCGAGGTTCGAGCCTAAGTGGGACAACCCCGGGCGGTCCATTGTGTCGGAACGGGGAAGGAGGGCCCTTTTCTCCTTCCTCTTTTCTCTTTTCTCTCGGTCCTAGTTGCCGCAGATGTACTGGGCCTGGCCGGTCTTTTCCACGGTGACGACGACCCAGCGGTACTGCTCGGCTGGGAAATAGGGCTGGCGATCGAGGAACCAACCGCTGGGGGCGCAGACCACGCGGTAGGGGGAGTCGCCGCAATCGCCATTCACACACTCGGAATAGCCCTGGGAGCCGGGTTGGATGATCGGCGTGGTGGGCGTGGGGGCGGGCGTTGGGACGCGCGTGGGCGTGGAGGTGGGCGGGATGGGGGTGTTCGTCGGCGCCGGGGCGTTGGTGGCGGTGGCGGCGGGCTGCGTCGGCGCCGGGGTGTTCGCCGAGCGCGTCGCCGTCGGCGCGGGGGTGCCGGGCGTGGCGCCGGGGGTCTCGGTGCCGGTGGGCGACGGCGAAACGGAGGCGGTGGCCGACACGCTGGCCGTGGGCGATACGGAGGGCGAGGCTGCCGGCGAGGGCGAAGCCGTGGGCGACCCCGTGATGGCGATGATGTTCGTTGGTTTGGGCGTGGCCGTGCTCGTGGCGGAAGCGGCCTTGTCGCCGTCGTCGCCGCCGCGGGTGAGGAAGACGGCGGCGGCGAGCCCGGCGATCAGCACGAGCACGCCGATGCCCACGAGCGCGACGATGCGGGTGATGCGGCCGGAGCTATCAGCCGGTTCGGGGCGTTCGACCAGCATCCCGGACACGCGGCGCGAGCGGTAGGTCTCCTCCTCGGGGGCGAAGGCGGCTTCGTCGTCGAAGTCTTCGTCCACGATCTCGGGGGGTGGGGCGACAGCGACCCCGCGCGGCCGGTAGGCAGCGGGCTCGGGGGCATCGTCCTCGGGCTCGGGGGCCCATGCATCGGCTTCGATGGTCGAAGGGCGGGGGAGGACGATGGGCGGCTCCGGCATGGGCGCGACGGCCTCGCCCTGGCCGGAACGGGCGGGCGCCTGGCGTGCGAAGGGGTCGCGCGAGGAGCGGCTGTTGGGGCGGCGCACGCGCTGGCCGGCGGGCACGGCGGGCCCGGGGACGAAGGCATCGGGCGAGGCGCCGCGCGGCCCCACGCCCGTCAGTTCGGCGACGAGCGGCTCGGGGTCGAGCTGGAGGAAGTTGGCGTAGGAGCGGAGGAAGCCGCGGACATAGACGGGCGCGGGCAGTTCGTCGAAGCGTTCGTCTTCGAGTGCCTGGAGGAAGCGCGGCGAGATGCGGGTCTCCTGGGCAACCTGCTCGATGGAGATGCCGCGCTGGACCCGCGCGTCGCGGAGACTCTTGCCGATGAGCGCCAGGGAACGCCTCCCCGGGAAGAATGGGACATAAACTAACTCCCCTGCGTCAAATGCGCTATCGGGGAGATGCCCAACACGCGCGCGGCGCGGCCCGGCAGGTTCGCGCATCGGGTGGGGGTGCGCGAAAGTGGGTGCATGCGGCTGATGCTGGCGGCCCTGTTCGCGCTCGGCGCCATGGTGGCGATGGGCGGCCGGGCATGGGCGCAGCCGGCGCTGCCTTCCACCTTCTATGGCACGGCGAGCATCGATGGGAAGCTCCCGCCTGCGACCGCGGAAGTGCGCGGCTACATCGACGGCCGGGACTGCACGCAGGGTGAACGCGGCACGACGCCGGTATTCATCGAGAACGGCGTGGCGCAGTACGTCATCCATGTGATGCACGAAACGCAGGCCCCGGGCTGCGGCCGCGAAGGCAAGAGCGTGACCTTCACCATCGGCGGGCGGGAGACGGGCCAGGCGGCGAACTGGAAGACGGGCGTGCAGGAACTGAACCTGAACGCGGGTTCGGGAACGCCGCTGCCGCTGCCCACGGCCACACCCACGCCGCCCGCGCCATCGGCGACGGCGACGCCGCGGGTGGGGGCGCCGGGGACGCCGATCCAGCCGCCGCCGATCGTGGCGAGCGCGATCCCCACGGACGACATCCCCCTGCCGTTCGGGTCGCAGGCGGCGCGGGCGAGCGTGACGCCGCGGGCGCCGGGCGTGGCGAGCGTGACGCCGGAAGCCGGCGGCACCGCCGTGCCGGGCGCGAACGGCGGCGGCGATGGCGAAAGCAGCGGCCTGCCGTACTTCATCGCGGGGGTCGCGCTGCTGGTGGCCGGCGGCGCTGCCGGGGGCGTGGTGCTCGCGCGGCAGAGGGCGAAACCGCGAGGGCGCGGCGGGCCGGATTAATCCCCCCTTGCCCGCATCTCGGGTACGCTACGGGCCGGGAAGGGTCCCCCAGGCAGCATGCGCGTCCTCCAATCGATGGCCATCTTTTCGTTCGTCGCGGGCGCGACGATGCTGCTGTTCGGGGTGCTGACGGCGGGCGGCAGCGGCAAGCACGAGGAGAAGCCGGTCCAGGAGTTCGACTTCGTGGCGGCGGCGGAGACACCCACACCGGCGGCGCCCACGAGCACGGCGGAGGTGCCCCCTTCGCCCACGCCGACGCCGTTCGATGGCAAGGTGGCGCGGCTGCGAATCCCGCGGTTCAAGGTGGATTCGGCGGTAGAGGAGATCGGGCTGAAGCCGAACAACGAGCTCGATGTGCCGCACGACCCGCACAACAGCGGCTGGTACACGCCCTATTCGCGGCCGGGGTGGGATGGTAATGCCGTCTTTTCGGCGCACGTCGATTACTGGCCCGATATCCGGGGGCCGTTTTATAACCTGAAGAACACCGAAGCCGGCGACGAGATCGTGATCCAGATGGAGAACGGGGAGGAGTACCGCTACAAGGTCGTGCGGAAGAAGCGGTACGACGTCTCCACGATTCCCATGGGCGACCTGATCTGGCCGCAGGACCGGCCCGCCGGCAAGCAATGGGTGACATTGATCACCTGCGGGGGGGATTTCGTCTCGGCGACGCCAGGCGGGCCGGGCGAGTACCTCCATCGCGATGTCGTGGTGGCCGAACGCGTTCCCTAGCCGCCCGCCCCGCGGGGCGTGGATTTCGAACCTGAAGCATCCCGGAGAGTCCCTGTGAAGTTCACCCGTATCCTGCCCGTGCTGACGCTCGCCGCGGGCGTTTCGCTCCTCGCCCTGGCGGCCGCGTGCGGCGGCGACAAGAAGGAACAGGAACAGGCGTCAACGGCCGCGCCGGCGGCGGCGGACACGGCCACGCCGACCGCCACCGCCACGGCCACGGCGACCTCCACGCCAACGCCGACGCCGACGCCGTTTTCGGGCAAGGTGGGCAAGCTCCAGATCCCGTCGCTGAAGGTGGATTCGCCGATCGAGGAGCTGGGGCTCACCAAAGACAACTACATGGACACGCCCAAGAACACGAACACGCACGTGGGCTGGTATTCCATCTGGGACCGGCCGGGATGGGGCGGGAACGCGGTGTTCTCGGCGCACATCTACTACCACAGCATCCCCGCGCCGTTCCAGAAGCTGAGTTCGCTGAAGGTCGGCGACGAGGTCGACGTGGTGATGGAAGACGGGACGAAGTACACCTACCAGGTCATCACGAAGAACCGCTACCACCGCGACAACTTCCCGACGGGCGAGGTGATCTGGCCGCCGAACCGCAACGGCAAGGAGTGGATCACGCTCATCACCTGCGGGGGCGAACTCGATTCCACGGGCCAGGAGTACGTGAGCCGCGATGTGGTGGTCGCTGAGCGCGTGGCGAAGGTCAACTAGTTCCCAGTTGCCGGTTCCCAGTTCCCAGGGGCTACCCCGGGATGAGGCGCGCCCCGTGAGGTGGTTCGTTATGGGACCAGCCTGAATCGAGGATGGAGCGGGCGATGGTGATGGGTGCGCGAAGGTCGGCGCCGGCGGCGATGGGGAGGGCGATGACGGCCTCGGCGGCGGGTGGTTCGCGGCGGGCGCAGGGGCCTGAACTGAGTTCCCAGTTGCCGGTTCCCAGTTCCCAGGGGCTACCCCGGGACGAGCCGCGCCCCGTGAGGTGGTTCGTTATGGGACCAGGCCTGAATCGAGGATGGAGAGGGTGGCGTCGCAGGGGGCCAGCGCGATGGTGATGGGTGCGCGAAGGTCGGCGCCGGCGGCGATGGGGAGGGCGATGACGGCCTCGGCGGCGGGTGGTTCGCGGCGGGCGCAGGGGCCTTCGGCGTTGGCTTTCCAGCTCCAGACGAGGGTGATGTAGGCGCGTCCGTCCGCGGGGATGCTGAGCGCGGGCCGGGGCCAATCGGACGCCGCGAAGGTGCCGGTATCGCCGTCGAAGCGGATGGCGAGCGGGCGCAGGGTGCAGGCGGCGGCCGTGTTCCGGATGGTGAGGCTGAGGGTCATCATCGCGGTGGCGCCCACGGGTGAGCCCGCCGAGAGTTCGAGCGCGCCGGCAGCGCAGGCGGGGGGCAGGCCACCCCGCCCGGTGATATCGCTGGAGCCGCTGGAGATGCCGGGGAGCACGACGGTGAACGCGGGCGTGGGCCGTGCCGGTTGCGCGGCCGGCGTCGCCGTGGGAGCCGCGCGTTGCGCCTGTCCGCCACAGGCCGCGACGAAGAGAAGGGCCGCGCAGGCCACGCTCGCGGCGGCGCACCGCTGAACGGCGACCCTCGGCAGACCCGTCGTCACAGTTCCGGCCGGCGGCTCAGGCGGTGCCCCGCAGGATCTCGCGCAGCGCCTGGCAGACGTCATCGACTTCGGCGTTCGTGAGGTCGGGGAACATGGGGAGGGAGATGGCGCCTTCGAAGATGCCCTCGGCGACGGGGAAATCGCCCCACTGCCAGCGGCCCAGTGCCTTGTAGGCCGTGAACGAGTGCAGCGGGATGAAGTGCACCGACGTCTGGATGCCGCGTTCGTTGAGCTTGCGAATGACGTCATCGCGGGGAGCGGCGCTGACTTCGTTGCGGACCCGGACCATGAAGAGGTGCCAGCAGTGGCGGTTGCCCTCGCTGAAGCCGGGGAGGATGAGGGCCTCTTCGTCGCGGAGGTTGGCGAAGTAGCGCTGGGCGACGCGCGTGCGGTCCTCGATGAACTGCTCGAGGCGGCGAAGCTGCTGGCGGCCCAGGGCGGCGGCGATATCGGTGAGGTTGTCCTTGAAGCCGAACTCGACGATGTCGTAGCGCCAGCTCCCGCCGGCGTCGTAGCGCTTCCAGGCGTCCTTCGACATGCCGTGCAGGGTGAGGCGGCGGACGCGGTCGCTGAGGCCGGGGTCGGCGGTGGCGAGGGCGCCGCCCTCGGCGGTGGTGATGTTCTTGGTGGCGTAGAAGCTGAAGGCGGCGGCATCGCTGAGGGTGCCCACCATGCGGCCCCGATACAGCGTGCCGATGGCGTGGGCGGCATCTTCGAGCACCTTCAGGCCGTGGCGGGCGGCGATGGCGTTGATCGCGTCCATGTCGCAGGGTTCGCCGGCGAAGTGCACGGGGACGATGGCGCGCGTGCGCGGGGTGACGGCGCGCTCGATCGCTTCGGGGTCGATGTTGGCGTCGAAATCGCGGACATCGGCGAACACGGGGGTGCCGCCCGCGTGGATGATGGTGGTCGCGGTCGCGGCGAAGGTATAGGGCGTGGTGATGACTTCGTCGCCGGGCTGGAGGTCCCAGGCGGCGAGGGCGAGATGGAGCGCGGCGGTGGCGGAATTGACGGCGTTGATGTGGGGGGCGCCGGTGTAGGCCGCGAGCTCGGCTTCGAGGGCGTTCACGTTGGGGCCGGTGGTGAGCCAGCCGCTGCGCAGGCATTCGGTGACGGCGGCGATTTCGCCTTGGCCGACGGAAGGCCGGAAGAATGGGATGCGGAACCCGGTCATGGGGGCAGTATCCCGTAGCGGGTGCGAATCGCCCAGTGCCGGGTCAGCGGAAGTGGTAGCTGATGCCGCCGAGGGAATCCCAGGGCGGTTCGAGGCGGAGGCTCACGGGCGTGGCCTCGCGGGGGATGATGAACACGGCGCGCATGCGCACCTGGGTGGTGACTTCGAGGGATACGGGGGCGACGTGGCCGCCCGCGGTGATGAGTTCGGCGCGCACCGAGTGGCGTTCGCCCCCGGCGTCGTAGGTCAGGCGGGCGATGCCGTCTTCCAGCAGTTCGTCATCAAAGCCCAGGTTGACCATGACCCACTCGAAGACGGCGACGCGTGAGCCGGCGGGTGGTTCGAGCACGCGGATGAGGTCCTGGCCGGGGTCGTAGGCGCGCGTGAGGCGGACGCTGAAGTCCGCGGTGCCCTCCTCGCCGGAGTAGATGGTGGCGAGGTTGGCGCGGCCGGCAACGAGGTCGGCGTACTTCACGTCCTGGTCCTGGCCGCCGCTGTCGAGGTAGGCGACGGTGCCGATCGCGGCCGCAAGGCCCCCCGCCATGAGCGCGCCAATGATGCCGGAGACCATCACGGTGCCGCGGCTCGCCGGGCCGGCATCGGCGGAGATGGCGTAGGGCGGGTAGCGGTCGTTGAACGAGAGGAAGTAGGCGGCGGCGCGGTAGTACCAGCGGCCGGCGCCGGTGACGAAGCCGAAGAGGCCGCGGGGGTAGCGCCCGGTGAGGAGCACGGCGAACCACGCCATCACGCTCACGACGAGCGCGCAGAAGAAGAGGATCTGGAGGACGAAGAGGTTCGGGAGCAGAAGCACGGCTTTCCAGAAGAGGACGCGCCAGCGGCTGAGCCGCCCCGAGGGTGGTGGCGCGAACGCGAGGTGCACCGGGCTCCCGGCGGCGTTGAAGGAGGGATAGCGGTCGGTGAGGAGGAGCGCGTAGGAATGCGTGCGCGCGGTGAAGCCGAAGATGCCGGTGTTGGTGGCGAAGAGCCACCCCGGGTAGGAGCGGCGCAGGAACACGGTCAGCCAGCCGAACGGCACGGTCGCGTAGAGCACGAACGACAGGGGATAGGTGAGGAAGAGCGCGGGCAGCACGAGGATGCCGCGGACGAAGGTCGTCAGGCGGTTGAGGTTCTCGGGGTATTCGACCTCGAAGCGCACGGGGTAGGACTCGGATGCCACCGGGGCGGCGGAATCGCCGGGGATGGCGGGCTCGACCGCGGGCCCGGGCCACGCCGTTCCCGTATCGACATCGCCGCTGCCCGGGGTGGCGGGGGCAGCGATGGCCAGCGACTCCACGGGCGTGGCCCAGGGGGCGGGTGGCGGCGGAGTCGCGGGCGCGGTGGCGGTCGGCCAGGCAGGGGGCGGCGGCGGGAGCGTTGGTTCGGACGACGGGGTGGGCGCGGCTTCCGCGGGTGGTGGCGCCGCCACTGGCGGCGGGGGCCACTCAAGCGCGCCCGCGGCAGGCGGCGGTGGCAGCTCACCCGGGGACGGCGGCGAAGGTGGTTCGCCCGCGACCGGGGATGGTTCGAGCGCTGGCGGCGGTGGCGAAATAGGGTGAGCACCGGCGGTTTCGTCGCCGATGCGCAGGGGCTCACCGGGGGCGGCTTCGAAGGCATCGCCGAGCAACTCGCGGCGGCGCTCTTCGAACTCGCCCTGCGTGAGCACGCCGCGGTCGCGCAGGGCGGCGAGCCGTGCGAGGTGGAATTCCTGCTCTGGTGTCACGCGATCGCCTTCGTGGCCGCCGTTTCGAATGCGCGCCCGCTGATGGGCGAAACGGTACCGGAGCGGGCGGGCTGGGAAAAGCCGCCGCCCGCTCCCGGGGCGTCTCAGCTCATGCTGAAGGGCGGGTAGTCATCGACCAGCAGGTAGATGTAGGCGGTGACGCGCGTCAGCCAGCGAACGAAGCCGGCGATGAAGTTGTGCATGCCCAGGGGCACGCTGCCGGTGAAGAGCGCGACCAGCCAGGCGACGGCGTAGACCACCATCGCGGCGATGGCCACGACGGCGAGGACAATGATGTTGGGGATGATGAGGAGGCCGCGGAAGAAGGCGGTGATGCGGTTTCGCCCTTCGAGCTTCGGTTCGATGATGAGGCGGACCGGGTAGTTCGCGGCCGGGTCCATGGAGAAGGGCGGATAGGCACCGGTGAGAAGGAACTGGTAGCCGTTCACGCGGGTGTTCCAGTGCAGATAGCCGGTGAGGAAGTTCGCGAGCCCGGCGGGCATCTTGCCAGTGAAGAGGATGGCGAGGAGGGCGATGAACTGGACGATGCCGGCGACGAAGGCCAGCACGGCGAGGATGATCTGGTGGGGGATGAGCATCCAGCCCCGGAAGAAGATGGTGAGACGGCTTTGCGACTGTGGTGGGTCGACCTGGAGATCGACTGGGTACGATTCGCTCAGCGATCCGGATGCAGCCATGGTGGCCATGGGGACCCTCTTCCGGCCGGGCGTATATGCCCCGCGCCGACGGCGGCCTTTACCGCCATTCGCGCGAGTTATACAGCGATAGTCAAGGCCGACTCAATGAGGGATTGCCAGATACGGTTGCCGTCGGTTCCCCCAACGAGCAGCTCACCGGCGCGTTCGGGGTGGGGCATCATGCCGAGGACGTTGCCGCCTTCGTTGAGGATGCCGGCGATGTTGCGCGCGGCGCCGTTGGGGTTCGCGGCGGGGGTGGCTTCGCCCGCGGCATCGACGTAGCGGAAGGCGACGCGGCCGGCGTCCTCGAGGGTATCGAGGGTGCGCTCATCGGCGAAGTAGTTGCCTTCGCCGTGGCTGATGGGGATGTGGATGAGGCCGCCATCGGAAATCGTGCCGAGCCAGGGGGAGGCGCCGCCTTCGCGACGGAGGTAGGTCCATTCGCAGCGGAACTGGAGGCTCTCGTTGCGAATGAGCACGCCGGGGAGGAGACCGCTTTCGCACAGCACCTGGAAGCCGTTGCAGATGCCGATCACGGGACCGCCGCGAGCGGCGAAGCGTCCGACGGCTTCCATCACGGGGGAGAAGCGGGCGATGGCGCCGCAGCGCAGGTAGTCGCCGTAGGAGAAGCCGCCGGGGAGGACCACGGCGTCGTAGCCGGAGAGGTCGGTCTCGCGGTGCCAGAGAATGTCGGCCTGCTGGCCCATCACATCCGCGAGGACGTGGTGGCAATCGCGATCGCTCCAGGTGCCCGGGAACCGGACGACAGCGAATTTCATGGTGCTCACCCCCGGGGTAGGAGTGTAGCACGCGTATTGCGAGGGTGGCTGAGCGAATGGGAGGCGGGCGGGCGCCCGCCCCCCTTCGCGGGAGATCAGTCGCCGCCGCCGGGGGAAGCGCCGTCGAACGTGATCTGGGAGAAGCTGAGGTTGACCTCGTCCAGGGTGTCGGCGGAGGAGCTGGCCGCCGACTGGAAGGAGCTGACGAGGATGTCCTCCATGGTGACCTTCATGTACTCCTGCTGGTCGCCGCCGGACTTTCGCACGAAGAGGACGGCCTTCTTGATGTGGGTTCCGGTCGCGCAGCGGAGGAAGAGCTGGGAGGAGGTGGAGTCGGTCTTCTTCGTGAAGTGAAGGTCCTGGTAGACGACCTTGCCGGAGCCACCGCCGCCGCCCGAAGGGCTGCCGTGGTAGCTCGCGCCCCAGGAGAAGGAGGTGATGTCGATGGCGCCGGGGTGGCGGCGGTCGCGGCTTTCGCCTTTGATGCCGTCGAGTTCGAGCAGGTAGTCGCTGGCCATCAGGCACTCCTCAGGGTGATGGTGAAGGAGAACTCGGCGGTGCCGTCGCCGCCCAGCTCCACGGGGGATTGGCGCGCGGTATAGGAACCGGAGGCGCCTTCATAGCGGCCGGTACCGCCGATGATGGCGTGCACGCTTTCGCCGCCGGTGAGCGAAGCAAGCGTGCCCATGCCGACGATAGTGCCGTCGGCGAGGTTGAACTGGTGCATCTCCATGCTCGCGGCGGCGACGGCACTGGGGCCGAACGGGGCGCCGAAGGCGAAGGCGGAGGCGTAGAACTCGCCGACCTTGCCCGCGGCATCGGTGGCGCGTGTGAAAAGCTGACCGAAGGTGGTGGAGCGCTCGCCCTGGGCGGGGAGCACACCGCGGCGGCGGTCCGGGTAGGTGGTCTGCCAGTTCCGGCCGTGGATGGTGAAGGTGAGCGCGCCGGAGCCGGGGGCACGAGCGCCGGTGACCGCTTCGGTGGTGCCGCGGCTGAGGAGGCCGAACCCGGCGAGGCCGCCCACCAGGACGGCGCCGCGCTTCAGCACCCTGCGCCGTGGCGAATCGGGAATTCCCTCCATGACGTCCTCTATTCCGTAGAATGCGCGGACTATAACGCCTCTTCGAGAGGCCCGGAAGAGTCTTTTCCAGTGATACATCTTTCGTGAACGACCCATCCTCCA
Source organism: Dehalococcoidia bacterium (assembly GCA_020847985.1). Classification (GTDB taxonomy): domain Bacteria; phylum Chloroflexota; class Dehalococcoidia; order Tepidiformales; family Tepidiformaceae; genus Amarobacillus. Next base: position 189,598 of record JADLBC010000003.1, on the reverse strand, counting down.
CGTCCTACGACACGGTGCCGTACGTCTCGACGGCGCGGACTTCGACCTCGCCGGTGCGCATGGAAGCGACGGGGAGGCTGCTCGGACTGGCGGCCGCGGGGGCGAACGCGGCGCGCGTGCTGGAGGTGGGCTGCGGCGATGGCGGCAACGTCATCCCCATGGCGCTGGCGCTGCCGGGGAGCGCCTTCCTCGGGATCGACCTCGCGCCCACGGCGATCGCGAAGGCGCGCGCGGCGGCGGCGGCGGCCGGGGTCTCGAACGCGCGCTTCGAGATGGCGGACCTGGCGGCGCTGCCGGGGGAGTTCGGCGGCTTCGATTATGTCATCGCGCACGGCGTGTACTCGTGGGTGCCGGCGCCGGTGCGGGCGGCGCTGCTGGAGCTGGTGCGCGAACGGATGGCGCCGGCGGGCATCGCCTTCGTGAGCTATAACGCGCTGCCGGGAGGCCACTTTCGCGGCGCGCTGCGGACGATGATGCGGCGCCACACGGCGGCCATCGCGGACCCCGCGGAGAAGATCCGGCAGGCGCGCGCCTTGCTGGCGATGCTCCAACTCGCCCCGGACGCCGCGGGCGAAGGGTACCGTTCGCTGCTGCAATCCGAGATCGGCGTGGCGGCGCGCTCCAGCGACCACCTCCTCTATCACGACGACCTGGCGGAGGTGAACGAGGCGTTCTACTTCGCGGACTTCGTGGCGGAGGCGGCGGCGCACGGGCTGGCGTTCCTGGCGGAGGCGAACTTCGCGGACATGAGCCTGGACGCGCTGCCCGAACCGCTGGCGCGCACGCTGGGGGCACTCGGCGAGCGGGACCTCATCGCGCGCGAGCAGTACCTGGACTACGTGCGCTGCCGCGGCTTCCGGCAGACGCTCCTCTGCCACGCGGAGGCACCCATCGACCGGGCGATCTCGCTCGAACGGATGCGGCCGTTCCGGGTGGCGGGCCTCCTTTCGCGCGCGGAGGTGGCGGCGGGGGTCGAATACCGGAGCGCGGCGGGCGCCGTGCTCGCGACCGGCGACCCGGCCACGATCGCGGCTCTGGACCGCGTGGCGGCGGCACACCCGGCCTCGGTGCCGTTCTCCGAACTGGCCACGGGGATGGATGAAGCCACCGCGGAGACGCTCGCGGAGGCCGTCTATCGCGCGTTCGCGGCGGGCGTCGTGGGCCTGCGGCTGTTCGAACCGGCAGTCGCGACGCGCGTGAGTGAACGGCCCCGCGCGAGCGCCCGGGCACGCCTGCTCGCGGGGAGCGGGCGCGTCGTGAACCTGCTGCACGAAGGCGTGGCGGTCGATGGCGATGCCGCGCGCGTGCTGGCGGCCCTCGATGGCACGCGCACGCTGGCGGAGGTGGCCAGGGCCCTGGGGATGACGCTTGACGCGGTGCTGGCCGAGGCGGAGGACCTGGCGCGCCACGGGCTGCTCACGGCCTGAGCGAAAGCCGCCTTTCCCCGAGGGAACCCGGCACGGCGAGGCGTCGTTGAAGATGGCGATGGCCCGCCGTCGCGGCGTGCCACGAGGAGTACCACATGCGCGAACGAACGCGAATCGCGGCGATCCCCGGAGGGGGGAGCGCCAGGGAAGCGGCACTGACCCTCGCGGCGGGGGCAGTGCTGCTGCTGGCCGCGTGCGGGGGCGACAAGCCGGCGAAGAGCCCGGCGCCCGCCGGCGAAACCACCGGACCGGCATCGGTCGCGCCGCAGCCCGCCGATGGAAAGCGGAGCGCGGACGGCGCGGCGGGGACGGGCTTCGGCGGCGGATCGGGATTGGATACGCTCTACGGTGGCTACGGCGGCTGCCCGGCGCCGCTCACGGGCGTGCTCACCAACGGCGTCCTCGATAGCGGGTTCGGGGGCTTCAAGCCGTCGCTCCTGGGCGGCGAATTTGGCCTCTCGGGGTTCGGCTTCATGGCGCTCCAGCCCTGCCCGGGCAGCGGCGGCAGCGGCGGTGTGACGCGCGCCTTCGAAAGCCGATGGCTGCACACGAGCGGCATCGGGCTGCAGGTGAACCAGCGCGAAAACACCACGGCGGTCCCGAACACGCTCACGGAGAGCCAGGCGCGCTTCTCGGCGAACGGGTTCGAATACGACGTCTCGGTGATCTGGAACCCCGTGTACGCGGACACCACGGGCGGGGCACCGGATTCGCCCGCGAGCGGCGGCGGTTCGAGCGGGAGCGGAGGTTCGGCATCGAGCCCGCCGGCGCCGGCGATGCCCACACCGGTGAACACGCTCCCGGTGATCCAGGCGGCGGTGGCCCAGCTCGCGCCGGGGTTGCCCATGGGCTGCTTCTATCGCGAAGAGCGCGGCGACTGGGCCGATCTCGCGGCGATGGGCATCGGCGACCCGCGCCCGGCGGTCCCCGCCGGGTACACGGAGGCGATGAAGGAGATCGTGCGGCTGGTCCCGCCCGCCGCCGATTGTGCCGGCACGCCCGCGCCCGAGGGCTGGCCGGTTTCGCGCGTGAGCCTGCACTGGGGCAACGGTGACCGCATGCTCAGCGCCGATATCACGTCCGTCCCGGGGGGCACGGCGGCGGGCGCCGGGCGCTTCGGCAGCGGCAACGGCGCCTGGACGACCGGCAAGTTCCAATTCTACCTGTCGTGGGACCCGGCAATCGGCGATGCCGCGGCGAGGGCGCTGGCCGCCGCGCTTGACCCGGAATTCGCGAAGGCGTGCGTGGTCGATATCGCGACCATGACGGACGCCCAGTTCGCGGCACTCGGGCTGACCGAGCCGAAGCCGCCGCAGGGGTACCGGCAAGAGGGCGGGCGGCAGGCGTTCACGACGTCGCCCTCGGCGGGCTGCGGGAGCGGCGGAGCGGCGGGCTTCGTCACGAAGTGGACGTTCTTCAGCGAATCCAGGGGCGGGCTGGTCGAAGCGGGGGTGTTCTCCGGGCCGCGGCCGCCGGAGTTCGCCTACATCCCGAACATCGAGAACCAGACGCTCTATTGGAAGGACGCGAAGGGCCGGGAATACTACGTCGCGGGCTTCAAGGCCGACTTCGTCCAGCAGCGGGCGGAGCTGGTGACGCTGGCGAAGAGCATGGACCCCGCGTTCGACGAGAAGAACCTGCTGCCGGTGCCTTCGAACCCGGGCGACCCGATCGCGAAGCCGGCGGCGACGTCGCGAACGGGCCCGTAGGCCGGGCGGGACGAACAAGGGAGACGAGCATGCGAACGCGAATGGCGATGCTGCTGGCGTTTGTCGCGTTGGCCGCGAGCGTGGCGGCGTTCGGGCGCGCGCCGGGGACGGCCCGGGCGTGCACGGGGCCGGGGCCTTCGGCGGTGCTGCCATACGCCCCGCGCGTGATGGAGGCGCGCATCGTCGGGCTCGACCCGCTGCCGTGGGATGGGCCGGTCACGCCGGGTCCGCGGCCCTACCGGGTGACGGTCGATGTGTCGCGGGCGTACCGCGGCGTGACCGTGGGCGAACGGCTCACGGCGACGATGGACGTACTGCCGCCGGGCTACCCGCAGCCCTGCCCTTCCCCCGAATTGAAGGCGGACTCCCTGGGAAAGTGGTTCATCGGCGCCTTCGAACCCGGGGCGGGGAACGCGGCGATCACCTGGCTCGGGCTCGATCCGAGCGGCCCGGAATGGGAACGCGCGACGGCCGTGGCGGAGGTGATGACGGGGAGCAACCCGGCCCGGCCTTCGCTGCGCACGGAACCGGCGGAGCCGGTCTGCGGGGAGCGCGTACGGCTCATCGGCGAGCGCTTCGCGCCGGGGACGTACGCGGTACGGGGCGGGTTGTGGTACCCGCGGAGGGTGGAAGGCGTCGTTCACGTGGGTGGCGATGGCACCTTCGCCGTGGAGACGCGCGTGGCCGTCTCGGCGTGCCGGTTGCCGGGGTGGGCGCCCTTCGCGGACTACTTCGTGCAGTCGCTCGTGCGGGCGGAGGATGACCCGCTGGGCGGCATCGCGGCGGTGGCAGCGCCGCCGATCCATGGCCAGGCGGCGAGCGCGCGGCCGTACCCGGAACTGAGCATCGCGACGCCCTTCTTCTGCGATGGCGGCATCGAGATCACGGGAAAGGGCTTCGAACCGGGGGAGGCGATCGCGCTCCGGATGGGCGGCGCCGAGGCGTGGGCGACGACGGTCACGGCCGGGCCGGATGGCAGCTTTGCCTTCGGGATCCCAGTGCCGCCGGGCGGGTGCGTGAACCAGGGCAACGTCATCGTCATGGCGGCACAGGCGGCCTTCACGGAGCTGCCGTTCGAGGAGCGCATGCTGACGATCGCATCGGCGTGGGCCGAGCCGGGGAGTGCGCCACGGCCGGCACCGGGCCCGCCGAACGCGGGCAGCGGCCACGACGGCGGGAACCCCTGGCCAGAGGCGGCGCTCCTCGCGGCGGGCGCGGGCACGCTCGCGGCCTTCGCAGCCAGTCGGCGGCGGGGCGAACGTCTTCCCCCGGGGTAGCCCTGGGAGCCGGGAACTGAAAACCGGAACTCGCCCCCACCCGCCAGGGGCCTTTAGACTCGGACGATGACCACCGCGACGCCGGCCCGCCCCGCATGACGGAGGCGGAGAGCGCGGTCGCGACGCGCCCGGCACGGCAAGGCGGCCTCTTCTACGGCTGGTGGATCGTCGCGGCGACGGCGAGCCTGCAGGGGCTGTACTCCGGGCTCTTCTGGCAGGCGTATGGCGCGTACGTCGTGCTGTTGCGCGACGAGTTCGGCTGGTCGAAGACGATGCTTTCGACGGCGTATTCGTTCGCGCAGGCGGAGAGCGGCACGATCGGGCCGATTACGGGCGTGCTGCTGGACCGCTTCGGGCCGCGCGCGGTGATGCGGGCAGGCGTGGTGATCTCGGGGCTGGCGCTGATGGCGTTCAGCCAGGTGCACACGCCGTTCTTCTTCTTCGTGACGTTCATCCTCATCGCCATCGGGGCGGGCATGGCGGGGTTCCTTTCCGCCACGACGGCGATCGTGAACTGGTTCGAACGGAAGCGGTCGACGGCGATCGGGCTGGTGACGGCGGGGTTCGCGCTCGGCGGCATGGCCGTGCCGGGGACGGTGAAGCTGCTGGAGACGTTCGGCTGGCGGGCGACGGCGTTCGGGTCCGGGGTCGCCATCGTGGCGCTGGGGCTGCCGCTGGTGCAGGCGGTGCGGCACCGCCCGGGGCCCTATGGCCAGCACCCGGACGGCATCGCGCCCGATGACCCGCGGCATGCGGCGCACGCGGCGGCACGGGCGCGGAGCGGGCCGGACTTCACGCTCCGGCAGGCGCTGCACACGCCTTCGTTCTGGTTCATCGCGCTCGGGCACGGGTCGGCGCTGGTGATCGTGTCGGCGGTGCAGGTACACACGGTGGCGCACGTGAAGGAAAGCCTGGGGTATTCGCTCGCTGGGGCATCCGGGGTGATCACGCTGATGACGATGCTGCAGTTCACGGGGACGCTGACGGGCGGCTGGCTGGGGGACCACATCAACAAGCGGCTGCTGGTGGTGGCCTGCATGGCGATGCACGCCTCGGGCATCCTGCTGCTGGCGCACGCGACGGGGTTCGCGATGGTGGCCGGGTTCTGCGTGCTCCACGGGCTGGCCTGGGGCATCCGCGGCCCGCAGATGACGGCCATCCGCGCGGACTACTTCGGGGCGGCGTCCTTCGGCAGCATCATGGGCATCTCGATGATCATCGTCATGGTCGGGAGCATCAGCGGGCCGATCGTGGCGGGCGTGCTCTACGACACGACGGGCAGCTACATCCGGGGGTTCGATATCCTGGCCGCGGTGGCGCTGGTGGGGTCGCTCTTCTTCGTGGCGGCGGCGAAACCGCCGCCGCCGGGCGAGCGCGCGAAGGGTACGTAGGCGGCGGCGCCGGTAGAGTCGGGGGTATGCCGCGTTCGCTTCCGGGAAGCCTGGTGCAGGCGGGGATTGCCATCGGGGCGCTCTGGGTGGTGCCGCCGCTGGGGCTGCTCGTGCTCTTCCTCTTCGGGCCGGCGGTCACGGCGTGGGTGACATCGCGGCCGGACCCGGACCGGGACACCTACCAGGCCCACGGGGTGGTGGCGGCGGTGACGCTCGCGCTGGCCTCGGCCGTGTGGGTCGCCGTGAACCCGGATACGCACAATGTCTTCGCGATCATGGCGAGCTTCGCCGTGACCTTCCTCGTGATCTCGGTCTCGACGGTGGCGGTGGTGTTCCTGGCGAGCAATGGCTACGCGAAGAGATAAGAGAACAGAGGAAAGAGAAACGGGGCCGTGGGTTCGAGGCTCGAGGTTCGAGGTTCGAGCGGGCAACCCCACGGGTGACCTGTCACCCGTGGGGTTGCCCAACTCAGCACTCAGCACTCAGCACTCAGCACTCAGCACTCAGCACTCAGCACTCAGCACTCAGCACTCAGCACTCAGCACTCAGCACTCGTCAACTCACGCCCCGCGGGAGTTCGGTGCCACCGTCGCGGATGCTGATGGCGGCGGGCTTGACGCTGACTTCGAGGAGTTCGGCGATATCGAAGGCGCGGATGGTGCGGCGCTCTTCGTCGGGCTGCACGCCGGGGATGCCGTCCTCGAACATCTGGATGCAGAAGGGGCAGGCGGTGGCGACGATGCTCGCGCCGGTGTTGGCCGCCTCGGCCGCGCGCAGATGATTGACGCGCGTGCCCTTCTCCTCCATCCACATGTTGCCGCCGCCGGCGCCGCAGCAGAGGCCGTTGGCGCGGTTGCGGGGCATCTCGACCAGGTTCACGCCCGGGATGGCCTCGAGCATGTCGCGCGGGGCATCGTAGATGCCGTTGCCGCGGCCGATGTAGCAGGAGTCGTGGTAGGTGACGGTGGTGCCCTTCTCCATCGCCTTCGGCTTGAGCTTGCCGCGCTCGACGAGCTGGCGAAGGAACTCGGAGTGGTGGGTGACTTCGTATTCGCCGCCGAAATCCGGGTATTCGTTGGCGAAGGTGTTGAAGCAGTGCGGGCAGGCGGTGATCACGCGGCGGACGCCGATTTCGTTCATCGATTCGGCGTTCGTCTGGGCGAGGGTGGCGTAGAGGAATTCGTTGCCGAGGCGGCGGGCCGGGTCGCCGTTGCAGGTTTCGCTCTGGCCGAGCACGCCGAAGCTGGTGCCGGATTCGACGAGCAGCCGGACGACGGACTTGGTGATGGGGACGTTGCGTTCGACGAGGGCGCCGGAGCAGCCGACCCAGTAGAGGTAGTCCTGGGAGCCATCGAAGATGGGTACGTCGACGCCTTCGGCCTGGAGCTGGTCGATCCAGGTGGTGCGGGTGAGCTGGGTGCCGCGCCAGGGGTGGCCACGCTGTTCGATGTTCTGGAGGGCGGCCTGGGCCGTGGGCGGCACTTCGGCCTTCTCCATGACGAGGTAGCGGCGCATATCGACGATCGTGGGCACGTGCTCGATCATCACGGGGCAGGCCTGGACGCAGGCCATGCAGGTGCGGCAGGCCCAGAGGGACTCGGCCTTGATGTAATCGCCGACGAGTTCGCCCTTGAGGTGCTGGGCCGGGTCCTTGCCGGCGATGGCGAGGGGGCCGGCGTGGTTCATGTAGGTCTTGAGGTCCTGCATGATGGTCATCGGGGAAAGGGGCTGGCCGGCGTTCCAGGCGGGGCAGGCATCGGTACAGCGGCCGCAGCGGACGCAGGTATCGGCATCGAAGAGCTGCTTCCAGGTGAAGTCCTGGAGCTTGCTGGCGCCGAGGCTGCCGCCTTCTTCCATGAGCTTTTCGAAGTCGCCCATGGGGGCGAGGTAGGCGGGGCCGGCGCCGGGGCGCTTCAGGAAGCCGTTCACGGGCCCGAAGATGATGTGCCGGAACTTCGTCAGCGCCATGAGTGTGAGCAGGCCGAAGGCGAGCACGATATGGGACCACCAGAGCACGCGGTGGATATCGAGCGCGGTCTCGGGGCTCATGCCGGAGAAGATCTTCGCCACCACATAGCCGGCGGGCGACCATCGCGCCCAGTCTTCGTGGCCGTTCACGAGTTCGTCGCCGCGGAGGCGGAAGCCTTCGACGATGAGGCCGGTGAAGAGGGTGAGGCCGAGGGCGCCGACGATGATGCCGTCCTCGGTGGAGCGGCGGTCCCAGGTGAGCTTGGGGGGCGGGGAGATGTAGCGGCGGTGGATGGCCATGCCGATACCGACGAGGCCGACGACGCCGAAGAGGTCGCCGACGAAGCTGTAGACGAGGTAGATGCCGCCCTTGAGGAAGGCGTGCTCGGCATCGCTGCCGAAGATGAGGGGGAGGTAGTCATCGACGGCGAGGATGGCCGTGACGAGCGTGAGCATGAGGAACGAGGAGTAGATGCAGCCGTGCATGATGCCGGCGTAGCGGTCGTTCTTCACGCGGGAAGTGCCGGCGCCCATGGTGAGGGCATTGGTGAGGCGCGCGCCGGCGTCGTTGAAGACGCCCTGGGGCTTGCCCAGGCGCCAGATGCGGGCGCGCTGGACGAGGGCGGCGAGGATGATCGCGACGGAGGCCGCGAAGATGAAGTACATGATGATCGGCGTCTGGATGTTGTAGAACACCTCGCGCTGCGCCGATCCCGTGCGGGCGGTTTCGATGGCGGCGATGCCGCCGATGACCGCGAGCGGGATGACGAGGCCGCCCAGGCTCACGTTGAAGCGGCCGCTCTTCCCCGGCCGGCTAGCCACGGAACTGTCCCCGAAGGTGGTTAGTCATCCTCTACGTCCCCTGTTACACACCGAGTGGGCTCGCCCCGGACAGGGCTGGGCCAAAGTGAGCGGATCCTACCCGATGCCCGGCCGACGCGCGAACGGGCGGGCGGGCTGGCGCCGCGCGGCGATGCCCGTTCAGCCCGGCGTCAGCCCGAGGGCGGCGATGATCGGCGGGAACGCCTCGATGGGCAGCGACTGGGAGATGAGGATGTCCAGGTAGGCCAGGTTGAAGGCGGAGCTTTCGGGCAGCCCGAGGGGCGCGGCCAGGTTGCGTACGTAGGCCTGCGCGAGCGCTTCATCGGGGGTGCGGTCCCCGGTGGTCGTGCTCTCGTACTTCGCGACCACGAAATCGGCGAACGACGGCTGGGTGGCGTTGCTGCCGGGGAGGGCGCGGGTGACGCCAGGGCTCTTGAGCAGGCCCGGGCCCTCGGGATAACGGCGGCCGCTGTTCAGCATCGCCACGGCGAGGAGGTTGTATTCGCGGCCGAGGGTGGTCGTGCCCTGGCCCAGCTCGGGCATGGCGGCGAGCAGGGAGAGGTAGAGCAGCGTATCGAAGCCCGTCGCCGCGATCTCCTCGAAGCGGCCGTCGAAACGGTCGCAGTGGATCGCCTCGTGGGCGAGGACGGGCATGAGGTATTCGATGCGCTCGCCCTCGAGGTCGGGGCGAATGCGGACGATGCGGGCGCCGTCGCTGGCATAGGTGACGCGGGCGGCGAGCCCGGGCGCATCGGGGATTTCGGCGAACACGATGCGGCTGGCGGGCTTGCCCGTGCAGTTGCCGGTCCCCACGAGGGCATCGATGGCGGGCTCGGCGAAGGTGCCCGTGAGGGCGGCCAGGGCAGCGCGGGCCTTGGGCGCGGGCACCGTCGCGGGGAGGCCCTCGTAGCGGGCGAGGGCACGGGCGGTGAGGTCGGTGGAGGCGCCGCGCTGCTTGAGGTGGGCCTCGAGGGCGGCGCGCATGGCCGCGGCGTCGCGGTCGGTGTCGCGCAGGGTGGCGGGGCCCACCTGCGCGGCGAAGGCGGGATTGGTGGGCGCGAGGGCGACGGAGGCGAAGACGGTCGCGACGCCATCGAGGCCGCTCGCGATGGGGGCGGTGATGCGCCCCTCGGCCTTCGCCTGGAACGCGCGCTTTTCGAGGCGAAGCTCGGTGCCATCGGGGACCAGCGCATCGACGCTGAGGGTGACGAGGCGGCTGTTCTCCTTCGATTGCTCGGCCTTGCGCACGAGCACGCGTTTCGTCTGCCCGCCGCCGAGGTCGATGGCGAGTTCGAAGAAGGAGGCGAGGGGCACCTTCGCCCCGGCGAAGGCGGCGGTGCGGTCAAAGCGGACGGTGATGGTGGTGGAGAGGGTGGCGGCGCCGTCGCTGGTGATGTCGCGTTCGGCCTTCGCCTCGGCGATGCCGGGGAGGGGCCCCGCGGGTTTGGCGCCGCCGCCGCAGGCCATGGCGGCGAAAACGGCCAGGACGGCGAACAGGGGCACGGTGAGCGCCCGCCAATGGCGGCGAGGCGCGGCCATCGCGCGGGCCGTGCCCGTCCCGCGGGGGGACGGGCCGCCCGCGCCGGTCACCGCCCGTGGTACTCGGGCTTGCGCTTTTCGGCGAAGGCTTTGGGGCCTTCCTTCGCGTCGTCGGTGGTCATGAGGCGCGAAAGGAGCACGTCTTCGTAGGCGAGGCCGTGGTCGAGGGGCATGTCCTGGCCGCGGAGGATGGCTTCCTTGGCCGTTTTCACCGCCAGCGGGCCGCGTTCGCAGATGAGGTTCGCGATCTGGAGGGCGCGGTCCATCAGATCCTCGCGGGGGACGATGTGGGAGATGAGGCCGAGGCGGAAGGCGGTCTCGGCGTCCATCTGCTCGCCCGTGAGGATGAGGTAGTTCGCCCAGGCCTGGGGGATGGCGCGGGGCAGCCGCTGCGTGCCGCCGGCCCCGGGCATGATCGCCCAGCGCACCTCGGGCAGGCCGAAGCGGGCCTCGGGCACGGCGATGCGGATGTCGCAGGCGAGGGCAAGTTCGAGGCCGCCGGCCAGGCAGTAGCCGTTGATTGCGGCGATGATCGGCTTGTAGATCGGCATGCGCTTGGTGAAGCCGCCGAAGGGAGCGGCGGCGCCGGAGAACTGGTTTTCGCCCGAGGCCGTGGCGACGAGGTCCATGCCGGTGGAGAAGGACTTTTCGCCGATGCCGGTGAGGATGGCGACGCGCAGGTCGCGGTCATCGCGGAAGTCGGCCCAGGCCTGCTGCATCTCCGCGGAGGTCTGCCCGTTGATCGAGTTCATGGCCTTTTCGCGGTTGATGGTGAGGACCGCGACCTGGCCCTGCTTCTCGTACAGAATGGTCTCGAACTGCATCCGGCCTCCGGGGGAATCGATAGTGGAGCCAGAGCATACGCCCGCGACGGGAACGGGCGCGACTGCGGTGGTGGGATCGCCGGTGATCGAGCGGAAGCGGAAGCCGGACGGGAGCTGGCGGGAGTACGCTTGCACGCTCGCGCTGCGGGCGCCGGGGTTGGTCGTCGTGCGCTTCCCGCTGCCGGCGGGCGCGGGGGCGTTCGCGACGCCCGTACCGGTGCCCGCGGGGTCGTTCTCGGACGGCTACTTCTGGGAGCGGCGGCCGTACACGCTCTACCGGCTGCGGGGGCCGGATGGCGCGCCCATCGCGCACCGCTTCGACGCGGCCACGGAGGTGCGGCTGGCGCCCGGGACGGTGGAGTACCGCGACCTCGTGCTCGACTGGTGGGTGCTGCCCTCGGGGGAGATCGTCGAGGAGGACCGCGAGGAGCTGGAGGCGCTGACGGCGGCGGGCGCAATCGGCCCGGCGGAGCGCGCGGCGATCACGGCGGCGGAACGCGCCATCCTCGGCCGCTACCGCCACATCATCGACGAGGCGGCGCGGATCGAGCGGCGGCTGCCGGCCTGAACTTCGCTATCCCACCTTCTCGGGCTTCGGGCGGCGGAGCGAGCCGGGCTGGAAGGGGAACTGCTCGACGCGCACGTGGCGCCGGGTGGCGAGCATCGTCTGCAGCCGCTTCAGGCTCTGGTTCACAAGGGGGCGGGCGTACCATCCCTGCCCTTCGATCACGGGCACGATGACCACGATCTCGTGCGGGGGCTGGCGCAGGCGCTCCTGGACGTAGACGGCGATGGGGTCGGCGACGGTGCGGAAGGGGCTATCGATGACGACCAGGGGGATGCCGGGGAACTGGCTGCGCCAGCGGCGTTCGACCTCGGAGGGGGCATCGGGATCGAAGGCGACGTGCACGGCGGTGACATCGCGATAGACCTCGCAGGCGCGACTGAGGGCCATGACGGTGGCCAGGTTCACATCCTCGACGGGCACCAGCGCGGGCTCGGGCGAATCGCCGTGGGGGCGGATATCGAGCACGGCATCGGGCGCGACGTAGAGGGTGCGGCGCAGGCGGGTGTAGAAGCGCCCGATGCCGAGGAGGGCCATGGTGAGGATGGGGAGGAGGACGACGACCATCCAGCCGCCATCCATGAACTTCGTGACGAGGATGATGATCATGACGACGAAGGTGGCGGCGCAGCCGAAGGCGTTGATGATCGCGGCGCGGCGCCAGCCTTCGTCCTTGTGGGTGATCCAGCGCCGCACCATGCCGGCCTGGGCGATGGTGAAGCCGAGGAAGACGCCCAGGGCGTAGAGCGGGATGAGGCGCGTGGTGCTGGCGTTGAAGGCGACGAGGAGGAGGACGGAGAAGCCGGTGAGGGCGAGGATGCCGTAGCTAAAGACGAGGCGGTTGCCGCGCTGGTGGAAGACGCGGGGCATGTAGCCATCGCGCGCGAGGATGGCGCCGAGCATGGGGAAGCCGTTGTAGGCGGTGTTCGCGGCGAGGAAGAGGATGCCGGCGGTGAAGAACTGGAGGGTGTAGTAGAGGACGTTGCGGCCGAAGACCTGCTCGCCGATCTGCGACATCACCGTCTCTTTGTCGCCGTGGACGTAGACGATGCCGAAATGGCGGGCGAGGAGGGTGGTGCCGAGGAAGAGGGCGCCGAGGATGAGGGCCATCGCCACCATCGTCGTGCCGGCGTTGCGCGATTCGGGGGGCTTGAAGGCGGAGACGCCGTTCGAAATCGCCTCCACGCCCGTGAGCGCCGTACACCCCTGGGCGAAGGCGCGGAGGACCAGGAACCAGGTCAGGCTCGCTTCGATGTGGACATCCCGTTCGACCGGCCCGGCGGCGAAGATGTTCGGGTCGTCGCCGAGGAGGACCTTCACGGTGCCGGCGATGAGGGTGCCGCCGAGGATGAAGATGAAGCCGTAGGTCGGGATCGAGAAGGCGGTGCCGGATTCGCGGATGCCGCGCAGGTTGCCCAGGGCGATGAGCAGGACGAGGGCCGTGGCGAGCGGCACGGCGAGGCTGTGGACACCTTCGAAGGCGGAAACGATCGCCTCCACGCAGGCGGCGATGGAGACGGCGACGGTGAGCACGTAGTCGATGAGGAGCGCACTGGCGGCGAGCAGGCCGGGCGCCACGCCCAGGTTCTCGTGGGCCACCGTATAGGCGCCGCCGCCGGCCGGGTAGGCGCGAATGACCTGGCGGTAGGAGACGACGACGATGCCGAGCAGGAGGACGATCGCGGCCGAGATGGGGAGGCTGTGCGTCATCGCCCCGGAGCCGGCGAGCACGAGGATGAGGAGGATCTCCTGCGTGGCGTAGGCCGTGGAGGAGAGGGCGTCGGAGGAGAAGATGGCGAGCGCGACCTTCTTGCTCAGGCGCTCCTCGTGCAGGCGGGCGTTGGACATGCTCGTGCCGAGGAGGCGGTCGCGGACGGCCAGGTACTTGCCGCGAAGGCCGGTGCGGCGCTCGGCGTAGGTGGTGGCCTCGAGGCGGCCACTTTCGCTGCCGGGGACAAGGCCGGCGTGCGGGAGTTCGACGCGGATGCGGCTGACGCGTCCGCGCGCATCCATCACCGGTCCACTGCCACCTTGCCCATCCGTCGCCATCGAGGCACAGCCCTCCGCGGTAGTGGCAAACCGTACACCAAGTGAGTGCTGAGTGCTGAGTGCTGAGTGAGTTCCCAGTTCCCGGTTCCCAGTATCCAGGGGCTACCCCACGGGGAGCAGGCTCCCCGTGGGGTAGCCCCCGCCTCGGGCCTCGAACCTCGAGCCTCGAGCCCCTTCTCTCCTTCCTCTTTTCTCGTTTCTCTACTCCCTCAGGAGAAGGGGCAGCGGCCGCAGGCGCCGCGCGTGCAGTAATCGGTGTGGAGGAGGAGGCCGCCCTGGAGGGCGGCGGCGGTGGCGAAGGGGTGGGCGAGCCAGCCTTCGAGGCGGCGGAGGCGGCCGTAGGTGCCGGGCGAGGGAAGGGCGGCGAGCGCGGCGGCGGCCTCCGCTTCGGACCAGAGACCGGCCGCGAGCGCGGTGGGGAGGATGGCATTGGTGGCGAATTCGATCGCAGCGGCGCGGCCCACGCCGGTGACGCGCAGCGCGGCGATGCCGCTCGTGGGGGTGAGGGCGGCGGGCCAGCACGGCTCGGGGCCAGGCCAGAGACGGGCCCAGAGCGCGCCCGCGGCCTCGAGGCGGCGGCCGGGCGCGGCCATCGGGCGCAGCCCCGCGCGCTGGAGGACGAGGGCGGCGGCTTCGCCCTTGAGCGCGGCGGTGAGGGCGAGCGCGCGGTCCGGCATCCCCGCTGCGCGTTCGAGGAGGGCGGCCAGGGGGAGGCGGCGGGAGAGCGCGGCGAACGGCACGCGGTTCGCGCTCCCGCCGAGCACTTCGAGGCCGAGTTGGTGGAGGGCCTGGGCCGGCCCGTTCGCGGCCACGATCGGCTGGACGCGGGCGGCTTTTATCCGCAGGCGGCGCAGGCCGAGGCGGGTGAGCACGGCGCTCGGCGCTTCGCCGTGGGCGGTGCGCAGCGCGCAGGGCGGCGTGAACGGCGGCGGAAAGGCGCCCTGCCCGGCCGGCGCGGGGAGCACCACCACGGGGATGCGCGGCCACTGGCGTGATGCGTGACGAGGGCGCCCGTGTCGTTGTGGGCGACAGCGTGGAGGACCACGCGGGCGTAGGCCCGGTCGGCCGCGTGGCCGTGCGCGGCCCAGCCGCTGGCGCGGAGGTGGAGTTCGACATCGCCGCGGAGGATGTCGCCGCCGGCATCGAGGACGGCGCCGGTGTAATCGGGGCCGGCGGCGCCACCGGGCACGCCGGGGAAGATGACGCGCAGGGCGCGGCCATCTTCAAGGCGGAGGGGGCGGCGTTCGCCCGCGGCCCAGCGCGCGGCGAGGGCGGCTTCGTTGGCATCGAGGATGGCCGCGGGGGCGGCGCGGGCCGTCACGCGAGGGGCTCCCGGGGATGGCCCCGGTCGTACGGCTCGGCGCGTTCGGCGAGGATGCGGAGCATGCGCACGCTCGCGCCGCGGGGGCGGTAGCGGCCCGTCTCCCATTCGCTCACCGTCTGCTGGCGGACGCCGAGCGCGGCGGCGAAGGCGGCCTGCGAAAGGCCCAGGCGGGCGCGCAGGGCGGCAACATCCCCGGCACTGAGATCCTCGGCCACGGCGCCTCCCGGTTACACGGTTCCGTGTAGGCTAGCACGAAGGCGGCGGCGCGTGTAGGAATCGAGGATACGACCGGAGGCGCCGCCCTGGACCCGCTCGCTGCTCTCGCCGATGCCTATCCCGCCTGGTGGGTCGACCTCCTGGGCGAACACAACCACGTGGGCGGTGCGGAGGCGACGCAATGGCTGCTGGAACGCGCCCGGCTCGCCCCGGGGGCGGCGATGCTCGACGCGGGGGCATTCGTGGGAGCGGCGGCGCGGGCGGCGGCGGCCCGCGGCGCGCGCGCCGTGGCGCTCGATGTCGTGCCGGACTTTCTCGCGGCGGGGCGGGCGCTGGAGGGAGGGCGCGCGGTGGACTGGGTGACGGCGGACGCCCGCCGCCTGCCTTTCGCCGATGGCACCTTCGCGAGTGTCTGGTGCCTGGAGAGCAGCATCTTCCCGCGCGAGCTGAGCCGCGTGGCACGGGCCACCGGCGCGACCCTCTGCCTGGGTTGCGAAGCCCCCGCCGACGGCCGCGGCGGGCTGGAGGCGTTCCTGGAGGAGTGGGCCGAGTACGGCTGGCGGCTCGCCTCGCACCGGCCGCTTTCGCTGGAGGCACTGGCCACGTGGCGCCGCTGCGAGGCGGAGCTGGTCGCCCGCCGCCCGCACTTCGAGGCGCGCTACGGCACGCGCGGTTACCTCCGCCAGCTCGACCACCTCGCCTCCCTCGTCGCGATGTACGAACGGGGGTCGGCGGGGCACGCGCTGATGGTGTTGGAGAGATAAGAGGAAAGAGGAAGGAGAAAAGGGAGCGGGCGAGGAATGAGGAATGAGGAATGAGGACGGGGGCTACCCCACGGGGAGCAGGCTCCCCGCGGGGTAGCCCCTGGGAACTGGGAACTGGGAACTGGGAACCGGGAACTGGGAACCGGGAACCGGGAACCGGGAACTACCGGCCTCTGCGCGCGACAGCGCGCAACCCCCGGTCGAGGTTGGTGATGGCGCGCGCGGGATCGAAGGCGGCGCGGGCGTGGGCCATGCCGGGCTGGTTGAGGCCAAGGCGGCCGGCGGCGTGTTCGCGTTCGAGGCGGACGAGGGCGGCGTGCACGGCGTCGTAGCCGCGGGCGGCGATGCCGCCATCGAGGGGGTAGGTCCAGATCGAGTAGCGGCCGCGCGAGAGCGCTTCGAGGACCATGAACGAGGTGCCGTCGTGGCTGGTGAGGCGCACCTGTACGGTCACGTCGCGCCAGAGGGCGTCCATGTCCTTCACCCAGCCGGGCGTCTCCACGTTCGGGGGGAGGGGGCCGGGAAGGGTTGCGGCGGGCGAGGGGATGAGGATGAAGCGCGCCTCGGGAAAGGCCGCGGGCAGGCGGAGGAGCGTCTCCATGTCGAAGACTTCGCGGTCGAAGGCGTCGACGGGGAGGTAGAGGAGCACGGTGAAGCGCGCGGGCAGGGGCGGCGCCTGCTGGGAAAGCCCCTCGACCGGCAGCTGCACGTGCTCGGCGGCGATGCCCATGGTGCCGAGTTCGTCCGCGAGCCAGGGGGCATCGACCCAGTGCACGGCGCGGCGGGCGGCCACCTTCGAGGCGCGGCCGAGGGCGTGCTCATCGAGGGCAATGAGGACATCGGTCCCGACCCAGTGGATGACGACAGGGCGGCGGCGCAGGCGGATGAGCAGCGCCTGCGGGCTGTAGCGGTCGAGGCGGCTGGAGATCAGGTAGATGACGTCGGCGCGGAGGACGGCGGGGAGAAGCCGCGCCCAGCCGAGGGGGTCGCGGCCCGGGTGGTGGGCGAAGCGCGCCTCCCACCCGCGTTCGCCCAGGAGGCGCGCGAGCATCGAGCCGAAGTAGGGCAGCCCGAGGATGAGGACGCGCGGCCGCCGCCGTCTGCGCTGCCGGCCGGGGGCGGGCGCGGCGGGCGGCGCGGCCGTCATCGGGCCCGCACCAGGGCGAGGTCGGCGGCTTCGTGCCAGGCGAAACGCGCGCCCGCGGGGACATCGGCACCGACGAGCGCGTGCGGGTCGATGACGGCGCCTTCGCCGATGGTGATGCCGGGCAGGATGGTGGCGCCGGTACCGATGCGGGCGCCCGCGCCGATGCGCACCGGCCCATCGCCGCGGGCGCCGGGGCGAAGGCCGGCGGCGTGCGCGCTCGTGAGCAGGGCGGCGCGGGGCTCGATCACCGCGCCGGGGCCGATGCTGACCACGTCCGTGAGGTCGATGTGCGTTTCGGGACCAAGGACGGCGTGCGCGCCGATGGTGAGGTTCGCGAAGGAGGTCGCGGCGTTGACCACGTGCAGGGGGCCGGCGATGGCCGCGCCCGGGGCGATGTGGCCGCCGAAGGCGCGAAGGATGGCGGCGTGGCCATCGCGGGCGGTGCCGAGGGCGAGGACGGCCGCCTCGATGCCCTCGCGAGCGTACGCGCGCCGCAGCCACCAGGTCCGCAGGGCATCACCAAGCATGGGGCCAGTGTCCCGCGCGGGCGGCGTGTGTGGAAGAAAGGGGCGGAATTCGCTGGCGCAACGTTGGCTTCGACACGGCTACACTCTGGCCATGAGCAAGCACGCGCTCGTCCTGATGTCGGGGGGGCTGGATTCGACCACGGTGGCGGCGCACGCGCTGCGCGAGGGCTGGGAGGTGCGCGGCCTCTGCATCGGCTACGGGCAGCGCCACGCGCGCGAGATCGATTCCGCGAAGGCCGTGGCGGCGGCCCTGGGCGTGCCCCTGCACGTCGCCGATGCGGCCTTCTACGGCGGCCTGGCGGCGCATTCGGCGCTCACGAGCGAGGCCCATGCGGTGCCTTCGGGGCGCGCCCCGGAAGCGATGGCGGAGACAATCCCGGTGACCTACGTGCCGCTGCGGAACACGTTCTTCGTGACCGCGGCGGCGGCCGCCCTGGAGAGCTGGATGCTGGCGCGCATCGAGGAGGAGGGTATCGAGCCCGCGAGCCTGCACGCGGCCGTCTTCGTGGGCGCGAACGCGATCGACTACTCGGGCTACCCGGATTGCCGGCCGGAATTCTACGAGGCGCTGGAGAGGGTGCTGCGGCTGGGGAGCAAGCTCGGCAGCGCCTACGGCGTGGGCATCGGCATCGAAGCGCCCATCATTCGCATGTCGAAGGCGGAGATCGTGGCCCACGGGGTCGCGCTCGGGGCGCCGTTGCACCTCACCTGGAGCTGCTACGCGGGGGGCGCCGTGCCCTGCGGGACGTGCGATTCGTGCCTGCTGCGGGCGGCCGGCTTCGCTGAGGCGGGGGTGGCCGACCCGGCACTGGCGCGGTAAGTCAGGCGTCCAGGTGTTCGCGGATGCGCCGGATCTGTTCGGCGTGCTGCTCGGCGTGTTCGGTGTCGGAGCGGATGAGGTCCGCGACGGTGACCGCGCCGCGATCGGCGTGCAGGCCTTCGCGCGCCCAGGCGGCGCGGTCGCAATGGGCGATGATCTCGGCGGTTTGCCAGCGCATGAGTTCGAAGGAGGCGACGGCGCCGTCGGTATCGCGCCAGAGGGTCTGGAGGCGCCGCTTCCAGAGGTCCTGGTCGAAGCTTTCGAGGGTGGGGCGCTCTTCGGCGATGAGCCGGCGCAGGCGCACGCCGCCAACCATCTCGGCGTCGGAGAGGTGGATGACGATATCGCGAGTCGACCAGTCATCGCCAGGGCGGCGGGCGTTCATGGCGCCGAAGGCCATGCCGCGGACGGCTTCGCGGATGAGCGCGGGGCCGCGCGTATAGCGGTTGAAGAGGTCGAGGTATTCCGCCGGGATGCCGCGCACGCGGGGATTCTAGCGCCCGCGCGCGCTGTGGGCCCGGGGGCACGGCTGTCCCCGGGTCCGGGTTGCGGCGTATCTCAGGCAGCGCGGTAGGTGGTGCCGCGGGCGTCGTGGGCGAGGGTGCCGAAGCGGGCGAGGAAGGCGGACATCTCCGTGGAGAGGCCGGAGAGGCCACCGGCCATCGTCGAAAGCTCGCCGATCTGGGCGGAGATCTCCTGCACGCCCGCGGAAGCCTCCTCGGTGGCGGCGGCGCTCTGCTCGGAGCTGGCGGCCGCGATGGAAACGGCGCGGGCGGCACGTTCGCCGGCGGCGGCCATGCCCGCGGCGAGCGCGGCGAGGTCGCCGGCGACGCGGGCGACATCGTCGATGATGCGCTGAAGGCCGCCAGCGCTCGCTTCCATGCGAACGGCGGCCTGGCCGATGGCGTCGATCCCGGTGGACACTTCGCCGACGCTCTGGACGATGCCCCCGAGGGCGGCGCCGGCCTCGGCGGCGAGGTGGGCGCCGGCATCGACATCGCGCACGGAGGCGTCCATGGCGGTGACGGCTTTCATCGTGCCGCGCTGCACGGCGGTGATGAGCTCCTCGATTTCGCGCGTGGCATCGCCGGTGCGCGAGGCGAGGGAGCGGACGTTTTCGGCGACGACGGCGAAGCCCCGGCCCTGGTCGCCGGCGCGCGCGGCTTCGATCGCGGCGTTGAGGGCGAGGAGGTCGGTCTGGCGGGCGATATCGCCGATGACCTGGACGATGGCGCCGATCTCGTCGCCGCGGCGGCCGAGGGCCTCGACTTCGCGGGCCGTGGCGCGGACGGCGTCGCGAATCGTGTCCATGGCGTCGACGGTTTTTTCGACGCTGGCCATGCCCGCATGGACGATCTCGAGCGAGCGCTGGCCGGCGCCGGCGGCTCCTTCGGCGGCGGTTTCGACGTGTTCGAGGGCGGTGCGAACGCCGGCGGCCGCGGCGCGCGCCTGCTCGACGCTGGCGAACTGGGCGTTCGCCCCATCGGCGACGCTGCCGGCGGCGCGGCCGAGTTCGTGGAGGTCGGCATCGAGGCTGAGGACGGCGCTGCACTGGCCGCTGGCGCCTTCGGCCAGGTCCTGGATGACGCGCGCCATCGCGCTGGCGGCGGCATCGACCTGCACGCCGCCGTCGCGCATGGCGGTGGAGGCATCGACGAGGGCGGTGTTGGCTTCGACAAGGCGGACGAGCACGCCTTCGCTGATGTAGGTCTCGACGGCGAGGGTGACATCGAGCAGGAAGACCTTGCTGAAGGCGAGGAAGGTCGCTTCGAGGTCGCGGCCCTTGAGCTTGCGGGCGAGGACTTCGTGGATGAGTTCTTCGTAGACGGCGTAGTTGCCGACGTTCCAGCGCGGTTCGACGTTGATGCGGGCGTGGACGGCGCCGACGCGGAGGCGGTGTTCGAAATAGGCCTCGTCGAAATCGGCGCGAAGGAGAAGCTGGAGATAGGCCTTCTGGGTCGTTTCCAGGCCGGTGCGGGTCGCGCCGGCCTCGGCCATCTTCGCGGCCACGGCGGGGAAGGCGAAGGCGTGGTCGTAGAAGCGCCGGACGATCTCGTCGAGGTGGCGGGTGACGTGGGGGGCGGCGGCACGGATGCGGGCGACGTCGGCTTCGCTGATGCGGTTCCAGCGCAGGCGGGTCGTGCGGTCGTGCGCGTCGAGGCCGAGCACGGTGCTGAGGGGGATGGTCATGGCGCTCCTCCTACCCCCGGCGATGTGCGGGCGGTGTACGGGGATTGTTCGGAGCCGAAGCCGCCAACCGTGACGGGGATTGCCCTGTGGGGGGCGCGGGAAAACCCTCACAAACGATATTGGCCGAATGATTCTGGCTAAACTGCCTCGTGTATGTTCAGGCGAAATAGGCAAAGCCGGGGATAGTCCAATGCGCAGCCGTGGAAACTACCAGGCCCACCCCTGGAAGGCCCATTCGATGAGCGCGATCGCGTCCGGGGTGCGGAAGAGGTCGTTGAGGAGCACGACGATGACGCGGTGGCCGCCGCGCGTGGCGGTGACGACGAAGGTGCGGCCGGCCTCCTCGGTGTAGCCGGTTTTCACGCCATCGACGCCCTCGGTGTAGTTGAGCAGCGGGTTCAGGTTGTAGAGCGGCAGTTCGCGCGTGCCCCGGGCGGTGTAGGTCTCGGTGGCGACGATCGCGCGGAAATCGGGGAGGCTCATGGCGTAGCGGGTGAGGAGGGCGAGGTCGCGCGCGGTGCTGAGGTGGCCGGGGGTCTCCAGCCCATGGGCGTTGACGAAGTGGGTGCCGCCGAGGCCGAGCCGGGATGCGAGCGCGTTCAGGCGGGCAGCGAAAGGCTCCTGGCCGCCGTCGATGGCGGTGGCGAGCGCCTCGGCGGCGTCGTTGCCGGAGGCGAGGAGGAGGCCGTAGAGCAGTTCGCGGCCGAGAAAGACGTCGCCCGGTTCGAGGCCCATGCTCTGGCTGTCTTCGAGCCACTGGCGTTCGAGGTCGGGATGGGCTTCGACGGGCGTCTCGAGGTACCCGGCTTCGATGACGGCGACGGCGGTGGCGATCTTCGTGAGGCTGGCCGGGGGCAGCGGCAGGTCGGGCTGGTGGGCGAAGAGCACGGAACCGGAGGCTTCGTCCATGACGATGGCGGCGGCGGCGGAGATGGCCGGCGGCGGCAGGCCCCGGCTCGCGGGGGGAAGGCCCCAGGGGACGGGCGGGGGCAGGAGGGGAAGCATGGGCGCGGCGTCGATGCGCGGCAGCGCGGGCATGGGGCTGGCGGCGGCCAGGGGGGCGGCGAGGACGGCGTTCGCTCCCGTGGTTGGCGAAGGGGACGATGCGTGGGGAGCGGGCGAACCACCGCCCGAGCAGCCCGCGAGGAGCAATGCGGCGGTGGCGGCGAGCAGGAGAAGGCGGCCCACGGCTCCCAGCGTAGCGCGCCGGGGCGTATCCAGGCGGCGGCGAGCGGGGGTGCGAACGCTGCGGCGGCGTAACGCGGGGTGAAGGTGCGCTTCCCCCGGTTAGCACTCTGGCTGCTACACTGCTAAGCGATGTCGGCCCAACAGCGTGACCTCTACGACGTGCTCGGCGTGCAGCGCTCCGCGAGCCCCGATGAGCTGAAAAAGGCGTTCCGGAAGCTCGCGATGGAGTACCACCCGGACCGCAACCAGGCGCCGGACGCGGCGGAGCGGTTCAAGGAGGTCAACCACGCCTACGAGGTCCTTTCGGACCCGAACAAGCGCACGGCGTACGACCGCTATGGCCACTCGGCCGTCGATGGCTCGGGTGCGGGGCAGGGGTTCGAGGGGTTCGGGGGCGGCTTCGAGGGCTTCGGCGATATCTTCGATGCGTTCTTCGGGGGGGCATCGCGGGGCGGGCGGCGGCGGCGCGGGCCGGCGCGCGGGGCGGACCTGCGCTACAACCTGCGCATCTCCTTCGAGGAAGCGGCCTTCGGCACGGAGAAGGAGATCGAGTTCAACCGGCCGGAGCGCTGCGAACGCTGCGCGGGCAAGGGCGCGGAGCCGGGCACGGAGCTCATCACCTGCCCCGATTGCAGCGGCGCGGGGGAAATCCGGCGGGCGCAGCAGAGCATCTTCGGGCAGTTCGTAAACGTCGCGACCTGCGGGCGCTGCCAGGGCGAGGGCCGCATCGTCGAGAATCCCTGCACGCAGTGCCGGGGAAGCGGGCGCGAGAAGAAGGCGCGGCGCATCTCCGTGAAGATCCCGGGCGGCATCGATGACGGCGCCCAGATCCGGCTCACGGGCGAAGGCGAGGCGGGCAGCCGGGGCGGCGAGTACGGCAGCCTCTACGTGGCCGTGAGCGTGGCCGCGCACGCGAAGTTCGAACGCGTCGAGGACCACATCCTGCTGGAGCAGCCGGTGAACCTGGCGCAGGCGGCGCTGGGAGCGCGCATCACCATCCCCACGCTCGATGGCGACATGGAGTTCGAAGTCCCGGCGGGCACGCAGAGCGGCGAGGAGTTCGTGATTCGCAACAAGGGCGTGCCGCACTTGCGGGGGGGCGGCCGGGGCGACATGGTCGTGCGGGTGCACGCCGTCGTGCCCGAGGAGCTCACGGACGCCCAGCGCGCGCTGCTGGAACAGCTCGCGGAGACGATGGGGACACCGGTGTTGCCGAAGGGAAAGAGCAAGGGGCTCTTCGAACGGCTGCGCGACGCCGTCGCGGGCGGCTAACCACCCTTCCCTCCGGCAGCGGACGGCGGGCTACTGGCGCTTGCGCGCGCCCCGGAACCAGGCATCCTCGGCTTCGAAGCGGGCGGCGTTCCAGCTGAGGGCGGCGTTGAGGCCCTGTTCGCCGCGGATGCGGTTGTACTCGGTGATCTCGGGCGAGGAGCCCGGGCTGGCGAGCGCGATTGCCTCCAGTTCGAGCGAGCGTTCGAGCACCTGGCGGATGCCCATCTGCTCGTAGGCCATGTTCACGAGCTTCTTGTTGTATTCGACGGTGGGCGCGGGGAGCTTGGCGATGGTGAGGGCCATCGTGCGCACGGCTTCCTCGAGCTGGTCGCGGGGGACGACCTGGTTCACGAGCCCGAGGCGATGGGCTTCGTGGGCATCGATGAGGTTACCGGTGTAGAGGAGTTCGCGCGCCTTGGAGGGGCCGATCATCCAGGGCCAGACAGCGGGGACGTAGGGCCCGCCGGTGCGGATCTCGGGGGCGCCGAACATGGCGTCGTCGGAGGCGATGCGGAGGTCGCAGAAGGTGGCGGTGGCGCAGCCCCCGGCGATGCAGAAGCCGTGGATCTGGGCGATGATCGGCTTCGGGTTGTTCCAGAAGACGTCCCACCAGGCGGAGGCGCTGAAGCCCTTGCCGTGCATGAAGCGCGAACGCACGGTGTAGGCATCGGAGGGGCCGCCGCCACCGCCGCCACTGAGATCGAAGCCGGCGCTGAAGGCGCGGCCGTTGGCGCGGAGGACGATGACGCGGATGGTGCCGTCGCCCCAGCCGGCGTCCTCGAGGGCGTCGCGCACCTCAAGCTGGAGGTCGTTGGAGAGGGCGTTGACCTTCTCGGGCCGGTTGAGGGTGACGTAGGCGATGGGGCCTTGCTTTTCGTATTCGATGGTGGAGTAGGTCACGAAACGCTCCCGTGCGAGTGATTCGGGGACGGTGCGTATCCTACGCCGCGGCCGGAGCGGCTGCGCGTGGGGGGTTCAGGATGCGGGGAGGCGGGACCAGAGCAGTTCGAGGTCGACGACGAGGCCGGGGAACTCGGCCGCCTGGAGCAGCGGGCCGGCCGGTTCGCCATCGCGGGTGGCGTCGAAGCACTCCGCGGAGCGCGCGGCCGGGTCGATGAGCCAGCAGACGGCGACGCCGTTGGCACGCATGTCGCGGCACTTTTCGCGCTGCGAGGCGGCGCTTTCCCGGGGCGAACGGATCTCGATCGCCAGCGACGGCGGGAGCGCGCGGTCACCCTCGGCGAGCGGCCTCCCGGGCGCCCAGTAGACGAGGTCGGGCACGAGATAGCCGTGGCCTTCGAACCAGATGTGCACCTCGGTCGCGGCGTGGGCGTTCATCGCCCGGGCGTACTGGTCCAGGACGGCGGCGAGGTACAGCTGCACGATGCCGTGAGGAATCCGGGGCACGGCCTTCTGTACCACAACGCCGTCCCACCACTGCAGGTAGGGCCGCTGCTCCGGCAACGCCTCGAAGGCGGCGAGCGTCATCCGCCGGCCGTGGTAGGGCGAACGGGCGGGTGCTTCCGTGTGCGTCGAGGATGGCCGGGCTGCCATGGTTGCCAATATAGGCCGCCCAGCGCGCGCCGGGTTCAGGCGGTGTAGGGCTTGACGGCTTCGGCGTAGTGCTGCAGACGCGGGAGCGTTTCGGCGGCGGGCGCGGGCGGGAGATTCAGGAGCACGCGTTCGACGCCGAGTTCCAGCCACTGCTCGATGAGCTCCGGGCGGGGGACGGCGCCGAAAAGGGTCACGGGGATGGCGCCCCGGCCGGCGGCCTTGGCCATCGCCTGCAGTTCGGCCATGCGCGCGGCGAGGCGGTCGCCGCCGCGGCCGACGATGGGCATCCAGCCGTCGCCATATTCGACCACGCGCTCGAGGGTGCGGGGGCCATCGCCGCCGATGAGCACGGGTGGATGGGGCGATTGCGCGGGCTTGGGCCAGCTCCAGATGGGGTCGAAATCGACGTGGCGGCCGTGGTATTCGGCCTCGTCCTTCGTCCAGATCTCCTTCATGGCGAGCACCCGTTCGCGCAGGATCTTCCAGCGCAGGGACGGCTTCGTGCCGTGATTCTCCATCTCCTCCAGGTTCCAGCCGCCGCCGATGCCGAAGAGCACGCGCCCGCCGCTGAGGTGGTCGACGCTGGCGACCTCCTTGGCGAGGGTGATGGGGTCGCGTTCGACGACGAGGCAGATTCCGGGGCCGACCTTGAGGCTCTTCGTGACGGCGGCGGTGGCGGCCATCGCGACGAAGGGGTCGAGGGTGTGGGAGTACTCCATGGGCAGGTTCGGGCCGCCGGGCCAGGGCGAACGGCGGCTCGTGGGGATGTGGGTGTGCTCGGGGAAGAGGAGGGATTCGAAACCGAGGTCCTCGGCGGCGCGGCCGAGTTCGGTGACGGGGATGGCGTAATCGGTGGGGAACATGCTCAGGCCGAACTTCATGGCGCTGCCTCCGGGAGTTGTGGCGATTCTACGCGCCGGGGGCGGTGCCTGCCGGGGAACGAAAACGGCCCCCGCGCGCTGGCGGGGGCCGGGCGCGCGAACGCGCCGGGGGGCGCTACATCTGCGGTTCGGGAGCGCGCGTGGGGTCCTTGATTTCGGCGAGGAAGTAGCCGGCTACGGAGCAGATGACGCCGATCCCGAGGAAGACGGCGGTGATGATGCTCATCGCATCGCGGAGGTTGTCCTGGCCTTCGGTATCGACGCCGCGGAGGATGTTGAAGGTGATGACGACGCCGGCGAGGACGAAGGCGACGGCGCCGAGGGCGGCGAGTTCGCTCTTGTTGCGCGCGAAAAGGTAGCCGAGGGCGACGCCGGAGACGGCCATGGGCACGAGCGCGGCGGCGATCACCCAGTCGCGGTGGGTTTCCCAGGCGGCGCGCGTCTGGATCATCATCGCAGTCAGCCCGAGGGCGAGGAGCAGCCCGGCGATGAGGCCGGTATGGCGCTTCAGGAGTTGCGCGCGCGATTCGGCCGGGGCCTCGGGCATGCGGCTGCGGTCGTGGAGGTAGGCGCCGCTCTTTTCGGGTTCGACGGGCGCTTTCGCGGTGAGATCGGCCATGCTGGTCCCTCCCCGGGCGAGGCCGGGCGATGGTGAAGTTCGGCGCCAATCATCCGGCGGGATGGCATCGCCCGCAACCGGCGCGGGTGCCGTAGGCTAGCGGGATGGCGCTTTCGCTGACGCGGGATGGTGAGGTGGTGCTGGTGGAGGGCGCGGCGGAGGCTGCCGCCGGGGCGCTTCGCGCCGCCCTGGACGCGCTCACGGGCGGGTATGAGACGCGCTGCGTGGTGATCGCGCTCGCCGGTGAGGGGGCGGGCGATGGCGGCGCGGCGTGGCTCGCGCGTTCGTTCCCGGTGCCCGTGGTGGCGGCGATCGAGGGCCGCATCGCGGGGGGGGCGGCGGCGCTCGCGATCGCGGCGGACATCCGCGTGGCGGCGCGGGACGCTTCGCTCGTCCTGGACGGCGAGTTCCCGGACGGGATGGGGGCGCGCGTGGCCGCCGTCGTGGGTGAAACGCGCGGGACGCTGACGGCGGCGGAGGCGTTCACGCGGGGGGTCGTCCCGGCGCTGACGGAGCCGGGGGGAGCGCTGGCGGAGGCGTTGCGCATCGCGCGCGTCATCGCCGGCCGGGGGCCAATCGCGACGCGGTTGGGGAAAGAAGCGGTGTGGCGAGGGCTGCCACAGCCACTGGAGCAGGCGCTGCGGTTCGAGACCGATTTGACCTTGCTCCTGCAGACCACGAAAGATCGCGCCGAGGGCGTGCGAGCATTCCTCGAAAAGCGCGCACCGGTGTTCACGGGGGAGTAACGAATGTTTGTGCTCTTGGAAGAGCCGGAGGCATGGTCGCTGATGATGGTGACCAGTGCCGTCGCCATCGATAACGCGGATATCTCGGAAGAGGCGAAAGAGCTGATCCGGCGCTGGCGCTCGGACCGGCCGGAAAGCAGCGCCGAGATCGCGAAGCTCACGGACGACCTGAACAAGGCGATGAACAAGCACCTCGATGCGAAGTTCCAGCGCCGCGTGAAGTCCCGGGGCTGGTACGAAACGGTCAAGCAGTAGGCGAGGGGACGACGATGGAAGTGAAGTTCAGCGACGACGAACTCGCCGAGGCCCTGACGGTGATCATCAACCGCATCGCCGAGGAGGCGGGCCTGAGCGACAAGGACCGCGCCATGCTCAAGCGCTGGCGTTCCTCGAAGATGAAGCTCGGCAGCGACGACATGTTCGACTACGTGCACAAGGCGAACGAGGACTTCGCCCGCGGCATCGTGCGGCGGGAGCGTTCGCAGATCCGCAAGCCGGACTGGGCCGACTAGCGGGGAAGCCTGCGGGCGCGCACGAGCAGGGCGAAGGGGCGGTTCGCCTCGATCGCCCACTCCGGGTGGGCCTCGAGCATGGCGGGCGTGGGCATCGGTTCGAGCACGCGCTCGATGGCGAAGCCGGCATCGATGAGCCCGTTGAGCTGCGTCGAGACCATGCGGTGGTGCTTGCGCACGCCCTCGACGATCCAGTGCTCGCTGCGTTCGCCTTCGTCGCCGTAGCGGGTGAGGGCCCAGGCGGGTGTCGCCGCGGGCGAGGGGTCGAGCCAGCCCGCCTCCGTGGCGCGGCTGAGATAGACGGGGTGCTCGGTCGAGTAGACGAAGAGGCCGCCCGGCGCGATCCAGGTGGCGAGTTCGCGGCAGAGCCGTGGCCAGTCCGCGACATAGTGAACGGCGAGCGAACTCACGGCCAGGTCGAAGCTCGCGGGGGCGAAGGCGAGGCGCTCGATCGCGGCGCGCACGAAATCCAGCTTCGGGTGCCGGCGATGGCGGCGCGCCTCCGCGAGCATGCGCGCCGAGAGGTCGGCGGCGACGGCGCGCGCGGCGCCCGCGGCGGCGAGGTAGTGAGCGAGCTGGCCCACGCCGCAGCCGAGGTCGAGCACGCGCAGGCCGCGGGCCGGTGGCAGGAGCGACATGAACGCGGCGTGCTCGAAGGCGCCGGTCCAGCCTTCGCCGAAGCGGGGGAGGCGGGAATAGCCGGCGAAGAAGGCGGCATCGTCGTAGATGTTCTGGGGGGCGCTCATGGCGTGAGCGTAGGCGAGGCGGGGCCGGGCGCGCCATAACGGCGCGTAACCGTGAACATCGGACGCGCCACGGTGACGGTGTGCGATGCCGCCCCCTACACTGCGCGACGGTGACGCGGGGTATTTCAATTTCGTTGCGGCGGGAGCCGTGGCCGTTGCATACGCGGCTCGATTCCCTTACCGGGCTGCGGTTCTTCGCGGCCTATTTCGTGCTGCTCCACCACGTCACGAACTTCGCGCGCCTGCCCGTGCTCGTGCACTTCGAGGGGTTCGGCGCCACGGGCGTGACCTTCTTCTTCGTGCTCTCGGGGTTCGTGCTCACCTGGTCGTTCCGGACGTCGGACGCGCCGAAGCCGTTCTACTGGCGGCGGTTCGCGCGCATCGTGCCGCTGCACGCGCTGACAACGCTGCTGGCGCTGCCGGTGTTCTATTCGATGCAGGGCAACACGGTGGCGTGGGGGCCGGTGCTGCTTTCGCTGGGGCTGTTGCAGGCATGGGTGGTCGTGCCGTCGGTCTATTTCGCGGGGAACCCGGCGGCGTGGTCGCTCTCTTGCGAGGCGTTCTTCTATGCGCTCCATCCGCTGGCCATCCGGCGGGTACTGGCGGCGCGGACGCTGCCGCTGGCGGCGGCGGGCGCGGGGGTGCTCATCGCGATGGCGGCGACGGCGCAGGTGGCGGCGGGCTGGCCGGGCGAAATCACGGGCTGGCTGCTCTACATCGCGCCCCCCTTCCGGCTGGGCGAATTCGCGCTCGGCGTGCTGCTGGCGGTGCTCGTGCAGCGCGGGTATCGCGCGCCCATCGGGCTCATGCCGGCGGCGGCGCTGACGGGTCTCTGGTTCGTGCTGACGTACGTCGTGTTCCCGCGGACGCTGCCCACGGGGCCGCTGGCGATGACGGGCAGCGCCGGGTATGCGGTGCTGCCGCTGCTCTACGGGCTCACGATTGTGGCGGCCGCGGACATCGACCTGGATGCGCGGGCGTCGTTCCTGCGCTGGCGCCCGATGGTCCGGCTGGGCGAGTGGTCGTACGCGCTCTACCTCGTTCACGCGACGGTCATCTACACGCTCATCGAACTCTTCGGGACGCACTACCGGGCGGTGTGGGCGAACCTGGGCTGGCTGGCGCTGGCGAGCGGGCTTTCGATCGCGGCGAGCGCGGTGCTGTACCAGCTGGTGGAGCACCCGCTGGAGCGCTGGCTGCGCGCGCACGAGCCGGGCAAGAGCGCGAAGCCGCCGGTCATCCCCGCTTCGGTGGAAGCGGCCTGAGCGGCCGCCGGGCAGTGAACGCGGCCATGCCGCCCGCCGCCTTCTACCCTGGGCGGCGGGGAAGCGTGCCGGCGGAGCCTCCGCACCCGGCGCTGTTCGCGCTCGAGCCGGAGGACATCCACCTGGCCTGTGCGATTAGGCCCGGCCGCGGGTGAACGCGCCGGCGGCGACCGACGCCGCGCCGGCCACACCCAGCGCTCCAAGCACGACAACGGCGAGTTCGTACCACCCGGCCGAGTGCGCGGGCGTGCCGTTCCCGGTCCCCGGAGGCGCGGGCGTGACGGTCACCGTGACCGGCGGGGTGACGCTGCCCACGCTCACGGGCGGGAGCGCGGTGCAGACCTCGGACGAGTAGGGGCCGGTCTCGCCGGCGATGACGGTGCGCACGCGGTAGCAGCGCTGGATGCTGGCGGATTCGGCCGCGGGGGCGGTGTCGCCGGCGGTGGCACGGCCGCCAGAGGCGGCGGACGCGGGCACGGTGGCGAACTGGCTCCATTCGCGCGCCGCCGAACCGCGCGGGACAATCGCGCGCTGGACTTCGAACACGCCCGTGTAGCCGGGGAGCACCTGCCAGCTCACCGCGATCTCGTCAGGCGGGCGGCGATCGAGCGGGAGGGGGACGTTGTTGGCATCGAGCGGGTGGGCGGTGACGGCGACGCGGAGTTCGGTGGGAGCGGGCCGCGGCGTACCGGCGGGCGCGGGTGTCGGGCTGCCGGCGCGCGGGGTGATGCCGGGCGTGACCGTCGAGGCGGGGGTGAACACGGCCGTCGGCGTCGGTGATGGCGGGGGCGTCTGCGCGCCGGCTTCGGTGGTGGCTGTCGCCAGCAGGACGATGGCCCCAATCGCGCGCGCCGCGGCCAGTGCGATTCGCTTCAGAACGGACATGGCGGGTCTCCCTTCGCTTGCGATTTCTAACGCCAGTGGCGGCGCGAAGGTTCCGGGTTAAAGACAAAGAGAAAGAGGAAGGAGAACGGGAGCGGCGCCGGACGCCCGGGAAATAGTCCAAATACGTGTGAACTTTTGGCGATAAATGGCCGGGTGATTGCCGGGACGGTGTTGCGAAGGGATGGTATCGACGACGCCTATGGTGTGCATCAAGGTAAGGGAGACCCCATGTCCGCCGTCCCGACGGTGATCCTGCGCGAGCACACGGCCGGCTGGGAGGCGGTGGGCGCGAATTCGCCGGCGGGGCTGCTCTTCGCATCGCTGGGGGATGCCCGGGAGCTGGCGTTCGCGTGGGCGCGGGAGAACCGGCCGGCGCGCGTCGTCATCCACCAGCCCGGGGGCGAGCCGGTGCACGTCACCTTCGCCGCCGCCTGAGATGGCGCCGCCGCGCTACACGGGGCGGCGGTGAACGACGGTGGCGCGGGCCTGCTGGATGGGGGTGACGCGCATGGTGTCGATGTTCACGTGCGGCGGGCGGGTCACGGCCCAGGCGATGCAATCGGCGATGTCCCCGGCGACGAGCGGGTCGACGCCCGCGTAGACGTTCGCGGCGCGCGCTTCGTCGCCATCGAAGCGGACGAGGCTGAACTCGGTTTCGACCATCCCGGGGTCGATTTCGGTGACGCGGATGGGCTTGCCCAGGAGCTCCAGGCGGAGGGTCTCGGTGATGGCGACGACGCCGTGCTTGACGCTGGTGTAGCCGGCGCCGCCCGGGTAGGCCTCGAGCCCGGCGATGGAGCCGATATTGACGATGTGGCCGGCGCCGGAGGCTTCGAGCAACGGCAGCGCGGCGCGGGTCATGAGCATGAGGCCGAAGACGTTCGCCTCCCACATCGTCCGCCAGCGCTCATCGACGGAGTCGGCGAGGGGGTCGAGGCCGAGCGCGCCGCCGGCGTTGTTCACGAGCACGTTGAGGCGCGGGAGCGCGGCGGCGAACGCCTCGACACTCGCGCGGTCGGTGACATCGAGGGCAATGGCGCGGCCGCCAACCTCCGCGGCGATGGCCTGGAGGCGATCGAGGCGGCGCGCGCCGAGGACGACATCGAACCCGGCGGCGGCGAGGGCGCGCGCGGCGGCGGCGCCGATGCCGGAGCTCGCGCCGGTGACGGCGGCGACGGGACGGGAGCCATCGGGGAGGGCGGGAGCGGTATAGGTCATGCGGGCAGTGTAGGGCCGGGGGCACGTTCGCGACCGTGGGCCCGTGCCACCGGGGCCGGTGGTCGCTGCCCGCCCATGGGCCGGCGGCGCGATGCTGGCGGGTGGACATTCGCACGCATGGAGGTTCCGATGGCCGGGCCACGGATCGCGATCATCTTTCAGACGGGCGAGGGCCACACCACCGGCGTCGCCGCGCGCATCGCCGCCGGGCTCAGGGCGAACGGCTGCGAGCCCGAGATCCGGGAGATCGACGCCGCGCCGGGCACGCTCGAAGGGTTCGACGGCGTGGTGGTGGGCGGTTCGGTACACAACGCCAAACACGGCAAGGAACTCGCGGCGTGGACGAAGCGGCATGCGGGCGCGCTCGCGGATCGGCCGAACGCCTTCTTCAGCGTGAGCATCACGGCGGCCGTACACGATCAAGCGCATCTCGCGCGGGCGGGCGAAGTGGCCGAGAGCTTCTTCGCGCAGACGGGCTGGCACCCGGACATGGTGGCACTGCTGGGCGGCGCGCTGCTGTACACGCGCTACGGCTGGATCAAGCGGTTCGCGATGAAGCAACTCGCCGCGCACGAATTCCCCGGGCTCACGGACACGCACCGGGACTACGACCTGACCGACTGGGACGCGGTTGACCATTTCGCGCGCGACGCGGCGGCGCATATGCGCGCGGGGGCGATGGCCGCGCACGCCGTGTGAGCCTCAGCGCCAGGCGGTGTCATCCTCCGCGGGCGGGGGGTGGGCGGCGGCGTGCTTGACGAAGGTCTGGCCTTCGAGGAACCAGCGGCGGTCCTCGAAGGCGCGGCGGAGGTGTTCGAGAGCGGGCGTAGCATCGAGGGCGATGGTGAGGGCGCCGTCGGTCTCGGCGTGAAGGGCGGCGCGTTCGGCCATCCACACTTCGAGGCCGCGGCCCGCGTACCCCGGCGCGACGACGGGCGGGCGCACGCGCGCGAGCCCGCGGCCGTTTTCGCGCACGGAGATGGCGCCAACGACGCGGTCGCCGTCGGCGAGGACGAACCAGCCCGGACGGCGGCCCTGGGTGAAGGGCCAGGGGTCCTCGCCGGTGAGGGCGGCGATGGCATCGGCATCCTCGCGGCGCTGTTCGCGCACGGTGAGGAGCGGCAGGCGGCGCTCCATGGTGACCATGAGCGGGCCGCCGGGGACGGCCGGGGCGCGCCCCACGGGGGTGTAGCCATGGCGGCGAAAGAGGTCTTCCAGGAGGGTGCCATCGGGCGCGGCGATGCGTGCGTAGCGGATGCCGTGCTCCTGCAGGGTGCGTTCGACGCCGCGCAGGAGGGCGCGGCCGGCGCCGGGGATGCCGGAGGCGAGAAGGTCGATGGTGGCGACGCCGTCTTCGGCGCGCCAGCGGGCGACCGCCGCGAGCCGGCGCCCGGCATCGGCGACGAGCAGGTGGTGGCCCGTCTGCGCGAGCAGGGCGAGGCCGCGGCCGGCGGCTTGAGCAGCCTCGGGGTATTCGTCTTCGCTGCCGGCGAAGGCGGCGCGCAGGATGGCGTCGCCCGCGGGGGCATCCTCCGCGGCGAAACGCCGGACGGTGAAATCGCCGCCGCGGAGGGTCATCCCACCACCGGTTCGAGGAATTCGATGCGGTTGCCGAAGGGGTCGAAGGCGTAGAAGCGGCGGTAGCCGGGGAGTTCGCGGTCCAGCTGGATGGGCACGTGCGCGGCCTCGAGGCGGGCGCGGAGGGCATCGAGTTCGTCCGTGAGGAGGGCCGGATGGCGTTTGCTGACGGCGACCGTCTCCTCGACGCCGCAGTGGATCTCCTGGGGGCCGCAGCGGAACCAGCAGCCGCCGCGGTCGGCGAGGGTCGCGGGTTTGGGCGCTTCGGAGAGACCGAGGAGGCCGCCGTAGAAAGCGCGCGCGGCATCCTCGCCGCCGGGCGTAATCGCGACCTGGACGTGGGCGATGCCGTGGATCATGGGAGCAGTGTACGAGTTCCCGGTTCCCAGTTCCCGGTTCCCAGGGGCAACCCCGCGCGGTGAATGCTTGCGCGGGAAGGGTAGAATCGCGGCACATACCCTTGCACTTGAGGTTCCCCACATTGACGACGGTTGACCGGCCGCCCTACCGCATCGTGGGCACGCGGCCCATCCGGCACGACGGCATCGACAAGGTGACGGGGCGGGCGAAGTACGCGAACGACGTGCAGATCCCCGGGCACCTGCACGCGCGCTTCCTGCGTTCGCCGCACGCGCACGCGCGCATCCTTTCGATCGATACGAGCAGGGCGGAGGCGCTCCCCGGGGTGTTCGCGGTGGTGACGGGGAAGGACTTCCCGGAAGTCTCGGCGGTGCTGCGGGAGCAGACCGAAGGGGCGATGGCGAACATGGGGCTGCTCAGCCGGCACATCATGGCGCGCGACAAGGCGTGGTTCCGGGGGCACGCGGTGGCGGCGGTGGCGGCGGATTCGCCACACCGCGCGGAGGAGGCGCTAAAGCTCATCGAGGTGCGCTACGAGCTGCTGCCGCCGGTGCTCGACGCGCTGGAGGCGATGAAGCCGGATGCGCCCATCGTCATCGACGGGCTGGTCACGAACACGAGCCGCACGACGCGCGCCGGGGGCATCCTCGGCCCGGGCGAGGATGGCCCGCAATCGAACGTCGCGACCACCTTCGTGATGGAGCTTGGCGACCTGGCGAACGGCTTCGAAGAGGCGGATATCATCCTCGAGCGCGATTACCACACGACGGCGGCGCACCAGGGCTATATCGAACCGCAGGCGGCGACGGCGTTCTGGAGCACCGACCACCAGCTCACGATCTGGACGTCGACGCAGGGGCCGTTCGCCGTGCGGGACAACACGGCGGCCATCCTGAAGCTTTCGCCGGGGCAGGTGAAGGTGGTGCCGGCGGAGATCGGCGGCGGCTTCGGCGCGAAGCTGAACATCACCATCGAACCGGTGGCGGCGCTGCTGGCGATGAAATGTGGCCGCCCGGTGAAGCTGGCGGTGAGCCGCCTCGAGGTGTTCGAGGCGATGGGACCGGCTTCGCCCGCGTACGTCCACCTGCGCATGGGCATCACGAACGAGGGGCGCATCACGGCGGCGGACACGAGGCTCATCTTCGAAGCGGGCGCGATCCCGGGGTCGCCGGTGCCGGGAGCGGCGAACTGCATGTTCTCGCCGTACAACATCGCGAACGGCCGCATCGAGGGCATCGATGTCGTGGTGAACAAGCCGAAGACGCTTTCGTACCGGGCGCCGGGCGCGCCATCGGGGGCGTACGCGGTGGAGCAGATGCTCGACGAGTTCGCGGCGATGCTGGGCAAGGACCCGATCGAGCTACGGTTGTTGAACGCGGCGCACGAAGGTGACCGGCGCATCAACGGCGTGGCCTGCGGTTCGATGGGCTTCCAGGAGACGCTGGAAGCGGCGGCGGCCACGGACCACTACCGTTCGCCGATCGAGGGGCCATGGCGCGGTCGCGGCGTCGCCGCCGGGTTCTGGGGGAACGCGACGGGGCCGGCGTCGGTCATCGCGGGGCTGCTGCCGGACGGCCGCGTGAGCTACATCGAGGGGTCGGTCGACATCGGTGGGACGCGCACGACGGCGGCGATGATGTTCGCCGAGGCGGTGGGCATGCCGGTGACGGACGTGCGGCCCTCGGTGGCGGACACGGACTCGATCGGCTTCACCTCGAACACGGGCGGGAGCAGCGTGACCTTCAAGCAGGGCTGGGCCGCGTACGAAGCCGCGCAGGACCTCAAGCGCCAGCTCATTGAACGGGCGGCGAAGACGTGGGACGTACCCGTGGACCGCGTTCGCTACGAGGCGGGGGTCTGCACGAACCTCGACGACGAGGCGAAGACGCTGACGACGAACCAGATCGCGGCGCGCATGAACGGCACGGGCGGGCCGATCATCGGGCATGCGACGGTGGTGCCGCGGGGGGTCGCGGGGGGCTTCGCGGTGCACATCGCGGATGTCGAGGTGGACCCGGCGACGGGCAAGGTGACGCTCACGCGGTATAGCTGCGTGCAGGACGTGGGCACGGCGATCCATCCCGGTTATGTCGAGGGTCAGATGCAGGGCGGCGCCGCCCAGGGCATCGGCTGGGCGATCAACGAGGAGTACGTCTACAACGCCGAGGGGCGGATGGAGAACAGCAGCTTCCTTGATTACCGCATGCCCACGGCTCTCGACCTGCCGCCGATCGAGACGCACCTGGTGGAGGTGCCGAACCCGGGGCACCCGTTCGGCGTACGGGGCGTGGGCGAGGCGGCGTTCGTGCCGCCGTTGCCGGCGATGGCGAACGCGGTCGCGCACGCGCTCGGCACGCGCATGTACGACCTGCCGATGAGTCCGCGGCGCGTGCTCGAAGCGCTCGCCCGGCAGTGATGCCCGCGCGGGACCGCTGATGGCGACGGTGTTCGTCTCGCAGGTGCTGCGCCCGTTCGTGCCCGGCCGTTCGGTGGAGGTGCCGGGCCGGACGGTGGGGCAGGTGGTGGAGGCGCTGGGGGCGCGCTACCCCGGCGTCATCGCGGTGTTGCTGGAGGATGGGGACCTGCGCCCGGGCGTCGCCGTCTCGGTGGGGGACCAGCTCGCGCAGGATGGGCTGCTGGAACCGGTGGGCCCGGGCGACGAGGTGCATTTCCTGCCGGCGTTCGCGGGCGGGTGAGGGAGTGGGGTTAGCGGCGGTAGGCGTCGCGGCGGTGGATCACGCGCACGACAGAAACGACGCGAGCAACGTCATCGATATCGAAAAGAATCCGGTAGCTCCCGAATCTCAACCGATACCCTTCACCGTCGACCAGTTTGAGGACGCCTCGTCCGCGCGGCTCGACTGCGAGTGATTCGATTGCCGCAGCCGCACGGATCACGATCGCCTGAGGGAGCCTGTGCAGGTCTGATTTCAATCCGGTAGGAGTCCACGTTCCTTGAGCTCCCGCTTCACGTCCTCCCACGGGATGCGTTCGTCTCCACGGCTCTCAGCCATCAGGGCGCGATCGTGGGAGTCTTCAAGCAGCTGGTTGTATTCGCGGATGGAGAGCACCACCGCCGTGCGGCGTCCCTTGCTGTCGGTGATGTAGCGCGGTCCGGTGATGGGAACAGGATACCGCACGGACGGGCTGCGGGCGGCGCGACTACTCCGCGCGCCAGTGGCCGGACTTGCCGCCGAGCTTTTCGAGCAGGCGGATGCCTTCGATGCGCATGCCCCGGTCCACCGCCTTGCACATGTCGTAGACGGTGAGGGCGGCGACGGAGACGGCCGTCAGGGCCTCCATTTCGACGCCCGTCTTGCCCGTGGTCTTAACGCGCGCCGTGATGCGCAGGGTGTCGCCGCGTTCGGGCGCGAGGTCGAGGACGACGCCGGTGATAGGGAGCGGGTGGCACATCGGCACGAGGTCGCTGGTGCGCTTGGTGGCCATGATCCCGGCCACGCGCGCGACGGCGAGGACATCACCCTTGGGCATGCCGCCGGACTGGATGAGCGCGAGGGTCTCGGGCCGCATGACGACGCGGCCCTCGGCCACGGCTTCGCGGGCGGTATCGGCCTTCGCGGAGACATCGACCATGCGGGCCGCGCCCGAGGCATCGAGATGGGTGAGGCCGCCGGGGTGTTCCTCAGGATCCATGGTGGCGCCTCCACATGAGCGTTTCGTAGCCGTAGATGAGAGCGTAGGCGAAGCCGCCCATGAGCAGTCCGCCGGGGACGCCGAGCCAGGGCGAGACCCACGTATCGGTGGCGATGATGCCGATGCCGGTGCCGGCGAGGAAGCCCATGAACGCCTCGCGGCGGCGGGCGGCCTCGAAACGGTCGCGCAGGGGGTGGCGGCGATCCATTCGGCCAGTATACGAAGGGTGGCGGCGCGCGCCGCGTGAGCACGTTCGCGGCCGCTCGCCTATCCTCCGGGCTGGAGGACGCCGATGACGCTGCGCGGCAAGACGGCAATCGTGGGCGTGGCCGAAAACCGCCCCACGCGCTACACCGAGGGGGCGACGACGCTGGGCATGCTCGCGGACGTGGCGATGCGCGCCATCGCCGACGCGGGGCTGGAACCGGCGGAAGTCGATGGCCTGCTCACGGCGAGTTTCGCGGAGGCGCCGTTCATGGCCCCCGCCACCGTCGTCGAATACATGGGGTTGGATGTGCACTACTCGGGCGTCGTCGACCTCGGGGGGGCGACGGGCGCGGGGATGGTGGCGCGCGCGGCGGCGGCGATCGCGGCCGGGCTGTGCGAAACCGTGGTCTGCACGACGGCGGCGCGGCGCGAACGGCGCACAACGGGCGGGCAGCGCGGCTCCGCGAGCTCCGGTTTCGCGGGACGGCGGGTCGATCGCACGCCGGAGTCGGAGTTCGAGACACCCTTCGGCGCAATCGGCGCGAACTACGGCTACGCGATGATCGCGAACCGCTACCGGCACGAATACGGCGTCACGCCCGGGCAGCTGGCGAAGATCGCCGTCGCGCAGCGGTACAACGCCTGCCACAACCCGGACGCGCTCTTCTTCGGGCAGCCCATCTCCGTCGAGGACGTGCTCGCTTCGCCGATGATCGTGGATCCGCTGCACCTGCTCGAAATCGTCATGCCCGCGGCGGGGGCGGCGGCGGTAGTGGTCACGAGCGCGCGCAAGGCGAAGCGGCTGAAGCAGCGGCCGGCCTACCTGCTGGGGGCGGGCGAACACACCACGCACCGCGGCATTACCTATGCGCCCAGCCTCACGAACACGGCGATCAAGGCCGCCGCCGACGCGGCCTTCGCGATGGCGGGCGTGCGCCGCAAGGACATCGACCTGGCCAGCCTGTACGACTGCTACACGATCACGGTGCTGCTCACGCTGGAGGACGCGGGATTCGCGAAGAAGGGCCAGGGCGGCGCGTTCGTCGATGGCCACAACCTCCAGTTCGATGGCGACTTCCCGCTCAACCCGCATGGTGGGCAGCTCTCGTTCGGGCAGGCGGGCATCGCGGGCGGGATGTCGCATGTGACGGAGGCCGCCCGCCAGGTGATGGGCCGCGCGCAGGGGCGGCAGGTGCGCAAGTGCGAGACCGCCTTCGTGAACGGGAACGGCGGCATCATGAGCGAGCAGGTTTCGCTCATCCTGGGGAGGGATCGCTGATGCCAGGGGAGCTTTCGCCAAAGACGCCGTACGCAAAGCCGCTGCCAGACCCGAACCCGGTGACGCAGCCGTTCTGGGATGCCGCGAAGGAGCACCGCCTGCGCCTGCAGCGGTCGCGAAAGACGGGCCAGTTCATCCATTACCCGCGCGCGGTCTCGCCCTTCGGCGCGAACGACGAACTGGCGTGGGAGGACGTCTCCGGGCGCGGGCATGTGTGGAGCTACACGGTCGCGCGGCGGGCGACGGCGCCGCAGTTCGAAAGCGACGTGCCGTACGTGATCGCGATCGTCGAGCTGGAGGAAGGGCCGCACCTGACGGCGAACATCATCGATTGCGACCCGGACACGGTGCGCGTGGGGCTGCCCGTGGAGGCCGCCTTCGTCGACGTGACGCCTGAGATCACGCTCGTGCAGTTCCGGCCGCGGAGCGCACCCGCGGAGTGAACGCGATCCCGCCGTTGCCATCGGGCCCGGGGGCGCCGCCGCTGCAGCGGACGACGCTGCTGTTCGCGCTGCGCGAGGGCGAGGTGCTGCTGGGGATGAAGCGCCGCGGGCTGGGCAAGGGGCTCTGGAACGGCGCCGGCGGCAAGCTCGCCGCGGGGGAGACGCACGCCGCGGCCGCCATCCGCGAAACGCACGAGGAGTTCGGCATCATCCCCGCGGAGGTGACCGCGGTGGGCCTGCTCCGTTTCCACTTCCAGGCCGGCGGCGGCAAGGCCGCGTGGGACCAGGAGTGCGCCGTGTTCACGGCATGCGAATGGAGCGGCGAGCCCTCGGAGAGCGAGGAGATGACGCCCGCGTGGTTCGCGAACGACGCCATCCCCTTCGATCGGATGTGGGCGGACGACCGGATCTGGTTCCCGTTGCTGTTCGCGGGGGCGGAATTCTTCGGCGACATCGACTTCGCGGCGGACGAGACGATGGTCGGCGAGCCGCGCATCGCGGCGCTGCCGGCGGGCGCGGTCGCGCGCTACCTCGCGGGCGGCTGACGTTCGCCGGGGGGCTTCCCGTAGACTGGCGCGATGGTCGACCCCGTGGAGCACAACCGCGCGGCCTGGGACCGCCAGGTCGCCGAAGGGAACGAATGGACCGTGCCGGTGGGGCCGGAGGTCATCGCCCGGGCGCGCGCGGGGGAGTGGTCGATCGTGCTCATCGGGCACGAACCGGTGCCGCGCGAGTGGTTTCCCGAGGATTTGCGTGGGTGCGATGTGCTGGCGCTCGCATCGGGGGGCGGGCAGCAAGGGCCGGTGCTCGCGGCGGCGGGCGCGAACGTCACGGTGTTCGACAATTCGCCGGGGCAGCTCGCGCAGGATGCGATGGTGGCGGCGCGCGATGGGCTCGCGATTCGCACCGTGCAGGGCGACATGCGCGACCTCTCGGCGTTCGCGGACGGCAGCTTCGACATGGTCTTTCACCCCTGCTCGAACAGCTTCTGCCCGGAGGTGGAGCCGGTCTGGCGCGAGTGCTCCCGCGTGCTACGGCCGGGCGGGCTGCTGCTCGCGGGGTTCGTGAACCCGGACCTGTACATTTTCGATGACGCGGCGCTGGAGGACGGGCGGTTGGTCGTGCGGCACCGGCTGCCGTATTCGGACCTGACCCACCTCGCGCCGGGGGAGCACGAGGCGCTGAACGGGCCGGGCGCACCGCTGCAGTACAGCCACACGATGGATGAGCAGGTCGGCGGGCAGCTGCGCGCGGGGTTCATGATCACGCGGTTCGCCCAGGCGCCGATGCATGCGGGCGCGACGGCCGAGTACATGCCGGGCTACTTCGCCACGGCGGCCGTGAAAGCGAACGGCTGAGCGGCCGATTGCCGCCCACGCCGGGCGCGACTACGCTAGCCGGGCCGGGAGGTTCGCCGCCCGGGCGCACATTTCGTTCGCACACAAGACGAGGGAACCAGCGGGCAAGCCGGTGCAAGGCCGGCGCTGTCGCGCAACTGTATGCCCCGTGCGGGTAAGCCAGAAAACCGCCTCCCTCCCGACCGTTGAGCCTTCGCGGAAGAGGCAGCGGCGCGCGTCCCCGGTGGGCGCGCTCCCCCGCCCGGCCACGAACGCCGGGCGTTTTCGCGTCCCGGTGGTGGCCCCATCGCGCAGGCCTGCCATGTCCCACGCAGGAGGGGAGATGACGGCAGATTCGGGGCGTTCCCGGCACTCCAGGCGGCGCCGATGGCGCGCATTCGCGGCGATGACGGTGGTGTTCGCGGCCGTGGCGCTGGCGTTCGCGGCATGCGGCGGCGATGACGGCGACGGGAGCACGGCGACGCAGCCGGCGGCCACGGTGGCGAATGGGGCGACCCCGGCGGCTTCGGCGAGCGCGGCGGCCTTCCCGTTCACATTCACCGATTCGACCGGCACGCACGTGACCTTCTCCGAGGCCCCGAAACGCATCATCTCTTACTCGCCGGGGGCGACGGAGGTGCTGTTCGCCGTGGGCGTGGGGGCGCAGGTGATCGCCGTCGATGAGTTTTCGGACTACCCGGTGGCGGCGAAGGCGCTGCCGCACGTGCAGTATTCGAAGCCCTCGCCCGAGCCCGCCCTTGCGATGAAGCCGGACCTCGTAATCATGTCCGGGCAGCAGGCAGGGCAGGTGCCTCAGTTCCGTCAGCTGGGCATGCGCGTCGTCCTCCTCAAGGAGCCGGGCGATGTGCCGGCGGTGTTCGAACAGGTGCGGAACGTGGGCCGCATGACCGGGCACGGGGACGAGGCGGCGAAGCTGGCGACCGCGCTCGAGGGGCGGCTGGAGAAGGTGAAGGCCACGGTCGCCACGAAATCGGACGCGCCGGTGGTCTTCTACGAAATCACGCCGGACCTCTTCACGGTGTCGCCGAACAGCTTCGTGGGGAACCTGCTGACGATCGCGAAGGCGAAGAACGTGGTCACCGACACATCGAACGCGTTCCCGCAGCTGAGCGTGGAGACGGTGCTGAAGGCCGATCCGGCGGTCATCCTGCTCGCCGACGGCGGCGACGATGGCGGCCAGACGCCGGAGATGGTGAAGGCGCGGCCCGGCTGGGACCGGGTGAAGGCCGTGCGCGACGGCCGGGTGGTGGTGATCGATTCCGACATCTTCTCGCGGCCCGGGCCGCGGGTGCTGGACGCGCTCGAACAGCTCGTGGCCGTCCTCTACCCGGCGCGATGACAGTCCGCGGCGAAGCGCGCGCGATGGCCGTTCGCCGGGCGTTCCCGCGCCCGCGGGTGACGGCGTTCGCGGCGGGCTTCGCCGTGCTGGCGGTGGTGGCGGTGGTCTCGGCCTCGATGGGCGCGGTGGGCATCCCCCTGCGGGAGACGGTGGCGGTGATCGCACACCACTTGCACCTGCCCGGCGCCGCCACGCCCGATTCGGTGGCGGACCGCATCGTCTGGGACGTGCGCCTGCCGCGGGTGGTGACCGCGGGCATCGTGGGGGCGACGCTGGCCGCATCGGGCGTCGCCTACCAGGGGGTTTTTCGCAACCCGCTGG
This sequence comes from Dehalococcoidia bacterium, assembly GCA_020847985.1. GTDB lineage: Bacteria > Chloroflexota > Dehalococcoidia > Tepidiformales > Tepidiformaceae > Amarobacillus. Next base: position 147,614 of record JADLBC010000003.1, on the reverse strand, counting down.
CGGACCCGTTCCTCATCGGCGTGGCGGCCGGCGCGGGCCTCGGGGGCACGATCGCGATCGTTTCGCCGCTGCCGCTGGATTTCTACGGGCTGGGCTTCGTGACCCTGTTCGCGTTCATCGGCGCGGTGGTCACGGCGGGGCTCACGTACGAGCTCGCGCGCACGGGCCGGACGGTGAACCCCTCGACGCACATCCTCGCGGGGGTGGCGATGTCGTCCATCGCGGGGGCGGCGACTTCGCTCCTGATGATGCTGAACGAGGACAAGATCAGCGTCATTTTCGGGTGGCTCTACGGCGATTTCACGACCGCGAGCTGGGCGAAGCTGCAGCTACTGGCGCCCTGCGCGGCGATTGCCGGGGTCGTGCTCGTGGTGCTCGCGCGCCAGCTGGACCACCTCCTCCTGAGCGAGGACGAGGCGCGCGCGCTGGGGCTGCCGGTGGAGCGGCTGAAGCTGGCGATCATCCTCACGGCGTCGTTCGCGACGGCGGTGTGCGTGTCCGTCTCGGGCACGATCGGGTTCGTGGGACTGATTGTGCCGCACGCCTGCCGGCTGGTGGCGGGGGCGGGCCATCGCGCCCTGCTACCGTTCTCGATGCTCACGGGCGCATCGTTCCTGATCGCGGTGGACCTCGCGAGCCGGACGGTGCTGCCGGGGCAGGAGGTGCCGGCGGGGATCCTCACCGCGGCGCTCGGGGGGCCGTTCTTCCTCGTGCTCCTTCGCCGCCAACGGAGGGTCGCCGGGGGATGAACGCGACGCTCGAACTGCGCGACGTTTCGGTACGGCTGGGGCGGACGCCCGTGCTGCGCGGCTGTTCCTTCGCCGTCCGCTCGGGCGAAGTGGTGGCGCTCGCTGGCCCGAACGGCGCGGGGAAGTCCACGGCGCTGCGGACGGCGGCGGGGCTGCTCAAGCCCTCCGGCGGGACGGTACTGCTCGATGGGCGGCCGCTGGGTGAATGGCAACGGCGCGAACGCGCCGGCCGGATCGCCTACCTGCCCCAGTTCCCGACGCTGCCCGCGCTCTTCCGCGTGCGCGATGCGGTGGCGATGGGCCGCGCGCCCTACATCCCCATGCTCGGACACGAAAGCGAGGCCGACCGTGCCGCCGCCGCCCGCGCGCTCGGGCGTGCCGGGCTGGCGGCGCTCGCGGAACGGCCCGTGGACGAGCTCTCCGGGGGGGAGCGCCAGCGGGTCGCGCTCGCGCGGGCGTTCGCCCAGGAGCCCGCACTGCTGCTGCTGGACGAACCGACGGCGAACCTCGACCTTCGCTACCAGCGCGCCATCCTGGGCACGTTGCGCGCCGACGCCGAGGCGAGCGGCCCGGGGTGCCTGGTGGTGATTCACGATCTCGCGCTGGCGGCTCAGTTCTGCCACCGGCTCATCCTCCTCGACGAAGGGCGGGTGGCCGCCGATGGCCCACCGCAAGAAGTGCTCGCGGCGCCGCTGCTTTCGCGCCTGTACGGCACGGCGCTGGAGACGCTGGCCCATCCGGTGACGGGGGTCCCGCTCGTGGTGCATGCCCTCGATCCGAACGACGGGACGGCGCCATGACCGGCAGCCGCGACGGCGGGGTGCCGGGTGTCACATGGGAGGTGGCCGAGGGCTGGCTGCGGATCGATTCCGAGCGGCCGCTGCGGGTGATCGCGACGGCGCCCGCGAACGGCGGCATGAGCACCACGCGGCACTTCCTCAGCATCGCCGCACCCGCGAACCTGGACTGCGACGCGCCGGAGCGTGCCATCGGCGAGGTGGCACGCACGCTGGGCATCGATGACCCCTACGTGGGCTTCATGACCGCGGTCGATCTGCGCAACGCCGTGAGCGCGACAGCAACGGATGGCGAACGGCACGTCACCGTGGTCGCGACGGTGGGCGTGACGAACGCGACGCGGCCGGGCGAGGCGCGCTTCGACGGGACGGCGCCGGGGACGGTGAACATCGTCGTAATCGTCGATGGGGACCTGCCGCCGGTGGCGCTGGCCGAGCTGCTCGCGCTCACGGCGGAGACGAAGGCGCTGACGCTCATCGAAGCGGGCGCGACGGTGGCGGACGGCCGGCCCGCGAGCGGCACGAGCACGGACGCCTACGCCATCGCCTGCACGGGCGAAGGGAGCCTCGAACGGTACGCCGGGGCGGTATCGGCGGTGGGGTACCTTGTGGGCAGGGCCGTGCGCGAGGCGCTCAGCGCGGGGCTGCCGGCGGCCCTCGCGCGCACGGCGGAGGCACGGCGATGAGCATCGACCTGGCCGCGATCGCGGCGTCCATCCCCGGGCTTGACCTGGCGGCGATGGATGCCGCGCGGCAGCGCCAAACACAGCTGACGAAGCCCCCGGGCAGCCTCGGGCGGCTGGAGGACCTGGCTATCGCGATCGCGGGGATGACGGGCACGGAGCGGCCACGGTTCGAACACGCCGCCGTCGTCGTCGCCGCCGCGGACCACGGCATCGCGGCACGGGGGGTTTCGGCCTACCCGCGCGAGGTGACGCGGCAGATGTTGCGCAACTTCCTCGCGGGGGGCGCCGCCATCAGCGCGCTCGCGCGAAATGCCGGGGCGCGCGTCATCGTGGCCGATTTCGGCGTGGCCGGGGAGGCGATTTCGCACCCGGACCTGGTGGGCGCGCGCCAGGGCGAAGGCACGCACGACTTCCTCGATGGGCCGGCGATGCTCGTCGAGACCGCGCTGGACGCCATCGCCGCGGGCATGGCGATCGTCGAACGCGAGCGGGTGGCCGGCCTCGATGTGGTCTGCACGGGCGAGATGGGCATCGGCAACACGACGAGCGCGGCGGCGCTGACGGCGGCGTTCACGGGCGCACCGGCGGCGACCGTCACGGGCCACGGCACGGGGGTGGAGGGGGAAGCCTTCGCCCACAAGGTGCGGGTCGTGGAGGACGCACTCACGCGGCACGTCGAGCCGGGGACGACGCCGATTGAACTGCTGGCGCGGCTCGGGGGGTTCGAAATCGCCGGGCTGACGGGTGTCATCCTCGCGGCGGCGGCGAACCGCGTGCCCGTGGTGCTGGATGGCTACATCACGACGGCGGCGGCGCTCGCGGCGGTGGCCATCGCCCCCGGGGCGCGAAACTACCTGGTCGCTTCGCACCGTTCGGTGGAGCCCGGGCATCGGGCGGCGCTGACGGCGCTGGGGCTCGTGCCGCTGGTGGACCTGGGCCTGCGGCTGGGCGAAGGGAGCGGCGCCGCGATCGCGTTGCCCGTGCTCCGGGGGGCGCTCGCCGCGCACAACGAGATGGCGACCTTCGCGGAAGCGGGGGTGAGCGAGGCGTGACGGCGATCGAGCCCGCGCGCGAGGCGGTGCGGCTGCTCACGGTCATCCCCGTGGGGAGCAGCGCGCGGCCCGCGGCGCCGGCTTCGGCGGTGGCCTGGTACGTACCCGTGGGCCTCCTGGCCGGGGGATTGCTGGCGTTGGCGGCGTTCGCGGCGTGGGAGGCGTTCCCACCGATGCTCGCGGCGGTGGCCGTGGTCGCGTGCTGGGCCGCGCTCACGGGGGCGCTCCACCTGGATGGCCTCGCGGACACGGCGGATGCCGCGCTCGCGCCCGTGAGCCGCGAACGGCGGCTGGCAATCGCCCGCGATGTCGCGCATGGGACGTTCGCGGTGGTCGCGGTGGTGGTGCTGCTGGCGGTGAAGGCGGCGGCGATCGCGGGGATGTCCCGGGATGGGGCCGTCGCCGTGATGCTGCTGGCGCCGGTGAGCGCGCGCGCGACAGCGGTGGCGGCGATGCGCATCTTCCCTCCCGCGCGGGCCGAGGGCATGGGCGCGGCCACGCGCGTGGGAGCGACACCGGCGGTCGTCGCGGGGGGAATGGCCATCGCTGGTGTCACGGCGTTCGTCGCGCTCGGGCCGGTTGGCATCGCCTCCGCGGGCATCGCCGTGGCGAGCGGGCTGGCCGTGGCGGCGTGGATCGCGGGCCGCATGGGTGGCCTCACCGGCGATGGCTACGGCGCGGTGATCGAGCTCACGGAGGCGGCCGCGCTTTGCGTCACGGCGGCGTTTTTCGCGAACGGACACGGGCACGCATGGGTGTGGCGATGAGCCTCCGGCGGCGCGCGGGCGTGCTCGTGGGGGCGGTCGCCTTCGACCTCGCACTCGGCGATGCCCCGAACCGCTGGCACCCCGTGGCATGGTTTGGGACCGGAGCGAACGCGGCCATGGCGCGGCTCCCGCGGGGCAGTCTCGGGCGCGACCTCGCGTCGGGGCTCGCGCTGGCGATCGGCGGCGGCGCGGGGGCGTTCGCCGCGGGGCGGTTCGTGGCAAAGGCGGCGCGCGCGCTCCCGGGGCCGCTGGCATTCGCGGTCGAGGCGTTCGCACTGAAGCAGGCGCTTTCGGCGCGAGGGTTGGCGGCGCACGCGGTCGCGGTCGCACGGCCGCTGGAGCAGGGCGACCTCCCCGCCGCGCGCGAGGCCGTGCGCATGATGGTGAGCCGCGACGTGGGATCTCTCGGCGAGGCCGCCATCGCCTCGGCGGCGATTGAATCCACGGCGGAGAACGCGAGCGACAGCGTGATCGCGCCGGCGATGTGGTACCTGGCGGGCGGCCTGCCGGTGGCGTGGGCCTACCGCGCGATGAACACGCTCGACGCGATGGTGGGATACCGAAAGCACGGCAGATTCGGCAGCCCGGCGGCGCGCGCGGACGACGCGCTCAACCTCGCGCCGTCACGGCTCACGGCGGGGATCATCGCCATCGTCTCGGCCGATCCGGGGGCGACGTGGCGGGGTGCGCGCGCCGAGGCCGGCCGCACGCCGAGCCCGAACAGCGGCTGGCCGATGGCGGCGGCGGCCCACGCGCTCGGGGTGCGATTGGAGAAGCCGGGGGTGCACATCGTCAATAGGGAGCGTCGCGAACCGGGCGCGGGCGACATCCGCTGCGCGATCGGGCTGCTGGGCCGCGGGCTCGCGCTGGTGGCGGGCGGCGCCGCGCTGTTCGCCGCCTGGCCGCGGGGTGCGAAGGGATGAGCGTCGTCCACGGCGGACTGCGGGAGGACGAACGCGCGCGGCTCCAGGCCGCGGGGGTGACGCCGATCGACCTGAGCGCGAGCCTCAACCCGTATGGCCCGCACGCGGCCGTGGTCGAAGCCGCCCGCACGGCCGCGGTCGACCGCTACCCCGACCCGCGCGCGACGCCCCTGCGGGAGGCCTACGCCACCCGCCACGCCTGTTCGCCCGCCGAGGTGCTGGCCGGGAACGGGTCGAGCGAGCTCATCTTCCTCGCGATCGCGGCGCTGGCGGGCGAGGCACCCGGCGCGGGTGTGGTCATCGCCGGGCCCACGTTCGGGGAGTACGCGCCCGCGGCGGCGGCGATCGGCGCGCGCGTGACGGAAGTGCGCGCCAAACCGCCGGCCTTCGCAATACCCGTGGCGGCGCTGCTGGCCGCCATCGAAGCCGCGCGCCCGGCCGTGACCATCGTCTGCAACCCGAACAACCCGACCGGGCAGTGCCTTTCGCCCGCCCAAGTCGAGCGGCTGACGGCGGCGGCGCGCGCGGCCGGCGGCTGGCTCGTGGTCGATGAGGCGTACGTGGACTTCGCCGAGGACGGCACCTCCGTGGGCCCGGCGCCGGGGAGGGTCGTGCTGCGCACGGCGACGAAGCTGCACGCGATTCCGGGGTTGCGCGTGGGCGTGGCGTTCGGCCCGGCGGAGGCGATCGCGGCGATGGAACGAAGGCAGCCACCGTGGCCGGTCTCGGCGCCGGCGATCGCGGCCTCGCTGCGCGCGCTGGAGGAGCGGGCGTTCGCGGCCGAAAGCATCGCGGCGGTGCGGGCTGCGCGCGCCGTGCTGGAAGACGGCCTGCGGTCGCTCGGGCTGGAGGCGCCGCCTTCGCACGCGAACTTCGTGCTGGTGCCCGTGGGCGATGGCACGGCGTTTCGCGCGCGGCTGTTACCGTCGGGGTTCGTGGTGCGCGATTGCGCGTCGTTCGGGCTCGGCGGGCATGTGCGCATCGCCATCCCGCGCGCGGAGCAGGTGGCGCCGCTGCTGGCGGCAATCGCGGGCGCGTTGGAGGGTGCGTGATGGTTGGCGCGGTGCTGATGGTGCAGGGGACGGCTTCGTCGGCGGGCAAGAGCCTGATGGTCGCGGGCCTCTGCCGGCTGTTCGCGGACGAAGGGTACCGGGTGGCGCCGTTCAAATCGCAGAACATGTCGAACAACGCGGCGGTGACGGACGAGGGCCACGAGATCGGCCGGGCGCAGGCGATGCAGGCGTTCGCGGCGCGGCAGACCCCGCACGTGGACATGAACCCCATCCTGCTCAAGCCCGAGGCCGACCACCGTTCGCAGGTGGTGGTGATGGGCCGCCCGCTCGATACCGTGCCGGCGGCGGCGTACCAATCGATGAAGGACGTGCTCTGGGGCGAAGTCACGGCGGCGCTGGGACGGCTGCGAGCGGCGAACGACCTGGTCATCATCGAGGGCGCGGGGAGCCCGGCGGAGATCAATCTGAAGGCGCGCGACATCGCCAACATGCGCGTCGCCCTGCACGCGAACGCGCCCGTGCTCCTGGTGGGCGACATCGACCGCGGCGGCGTCTTCGCGCACCTCCACGGCACCTGCGCACTGCTCGACCCGCCGGAGAAGGCGCTCGTGAAGGGGCTCGTGATCAACAAGCTGCGGGGCGACCCGGCGCTTCTCGAACCGGGGCTGACGATGATCGAGGAGCTGACGGGCGTGCCCGTCGCGGGGGTGGTGCCGTGGGTGCGCGGGCTCAACCTCCCCGAGGAGGACTCCGTCGCGCTCGACCGGCGGAGCGACGAACGGGGCCCATCGCCGGGGCTGGTGGTGGCGGTGGTGCGCCTGCCGCGCATCGCGAACTTCGACGACTTCGACCCGCTCGAGGCCGAGGACGACGTGCGCGTGCGCTACATCGATAGCGCGAGTGGCGTCGAGCACGCCGACCTGGTCATCCTGCCGGGGACGAAGGCGACCATCGCCGACCTCGCCTGGCTGCGCGAACGGGGGCTCGCGGAGGGCATCACGCGGGCGGCCGCGGCGGGAGTGCCGGTGCTCGGCATCTGCGGCGGCTTCCAGGTCCTCGGCGGCGCCATCCGCGACCCGCTGGGGGTCGAAAGCGACGCCGCCGAGGCGACGGGACTCGCGCTCATCGACGCCGGGACCGTCTTCCATCGCGACAAGCACACGACGCAGACGGCGGGCCGGGTGACGGGCAATGCCGGGCTGCTCGCGGGGATGGGCGGCATGGCCGTGCGCGGGTACGAAATCCACGCGGGGGTTTCGCACGCGGCGGGCGTGGCCTTCGAAGGCGAGGACGGCCGCGTGCTGGGGGCGGCGAACGCGAACGGGATGGTGGTGGGGTGCTACCTGCACGGGCTGTTCGCGAACCAGGCGTTCCGGCAGGCGTTCCTGGCGAACCTCGCGGGGCTGCGCGGCAAGCGGTACGCCCCCTCCGCGCGGCTGGACCACGAGGCGAGCCTCGACCGCCTCGCGGATGTGCTGCGGTCGTCGCTGGACCTGCCGCTCATCCGGGGGCTGATCGAGGGACAGCGATGACGGTGACCTTCGTGACCGGCGGTGCGCGCAGCGGCAAGAGCGCCTTCGCCGAGCGGATCGCGGCGGAATCGGGGCTGCCCGTGACGTACCTCGCGACGATGGAGCCGGGCGACGATGAGTTGGTGGCGCGCGTCGCGCGGCATCGCGCCCGGCGCCCCGCGCACTGGCGCACGGTTGAGGCGCCGCTGGCGCTGGCGGCCGCGATCCGGGGGGCGCCGCCGGGGGACCTGCTGCTGGTGGACTGCCTGAGCCTCTGGGTGGCGAACGTGATTTTCGCCGCCGTGCCCGATCCGGAGGCGGATGCCGCGACGTTCGAGGGCGCCATCGACGGCTGCCTGGCGCTGGCGCGCGAAGCGGTGGAGGCCCTGGGCGCGCGGACCGGCCCGGCGGTGGTGGTGACGAACGAGGCCGGGTCGGGGATCGTGCCGGCTGGCGCGCTCTCACGGTATTACCGGGACGCGCTCGGGCTCGTGAACCAGCAGTTCGCGGCGGCGGCGGACGAGGCGTTCGTGCTGATCTCGGGAATGCCACTTCGGCTCAAGCCGGGGACTGGCGCGGGCGGCGGGGTTTCGCTTACGATTGATAAGTAGCAGCGCCCCCAAAACGGTGCGCGCGCAACGACTTTGGAGGCGCCACCGATGGAACTCGGGATCTATTCCTTCGCCGACACTGCCGTGAACCCCGAGACGGGACGGCGGCTGAACCAGGACCAGCGCATTCGCGACCTGGTCGAAGAGATCGAGCTCGCGGATGCCGTGGGACTGGATGTGTTCGGCGTCGGGGAGCACCACCGGCCGGACTTCGCGGTGAGCGCGCCGGCGATCGTGCTCGCGGCGGCGGCGGTACGCACGAAGAGGATCCGCCTGACGAGCGCAGTGACGGTGCTCGGTTCGGAAGACCCGGTGCGCGTGTTTCAGCACTTCGCGACGATCGACGCGCTTTCAAACGGGAGGGCGGAGATCATGGCCGGGCGCGGCTCGTTCCTGGAGTCGTTTCCGCTCTTCGGGTACGACCTGGACGACTACGACAGCCTGTTCGCGGAGAAGCTGGAGCTGCTGCTCAGGGTGCGAGAGCAGGAAGTGGTGACCTGGCAGGGGCGGCACCGGGCGGCGATCCCGGGGCGGGGTGTGTACCCGCGGCCGGTGCAGCAGCCACTGCCGGTGTGGCTCGCGATCGGGGGGAATCACTCGTCGGCGACGCGCGCGGCGCGGCTGGGGCTGCCGCTCGCGCTGGCCATCATCGGGGGGATGCCGGAGCGGTTCGCGCCGGTGACGGAGTGCTACCGCAGAGAGTTCGCGCGCAGCGGCCAGGCGGGGGCTTCGAGGGTGGGCATCAACTCACTCGGGTACGTGGCGGAGACGGCGGAGCAGGCGGCGGCGGAGTGGTTCCCGTCGTACCAGGCGCTCTTCAACCAGCTCGGGCGCGAACGCGGCTGGGCGCCAACGACGCGCGCCGACTTCGATGCGCAGCGTTCTCCGCGGGGCGCGCTTTTGGTGGGCAGCCCCGAGGACCTGACGGAGAAGATCCTGTTCGAGCATTCGCTGTTCGGGAACGAGCGGTTCCTGGTGCAGATGGACATCGGCTGGATGCCGCACGGGCAGGTGATGCGGGCGATCGAGCTGCTGGGGACGAAGGTGGCGCCGGCGGTGCGCGCTCGGCTCGCGGAGCGGGAGAAGGCGGCGCCGCGAGACTGAAACCGGCCGCGATCCGCGAAAAAAGGCGCGACGTGCGGGCGCGAACGTGGTACGGTCGATACAGGTACCCCGCGATCCATCGGCCCCGGCGCTGCCGGGGCTCTCGTCACTGGCGTTCGATGACCGTAGGAACCAAATCATAGGAGGTCGTCGACACTGTTCAGCGACAAAGTTCTCACGTGCGCCGATTGCGGCGCGGCATTCACCTTCACGGCCGGCGAGCAGGAATTCCATGCGTCGAAGGGCTTCACGAGCGAGCCCCGGCGCTGCCCGAGCTGCCGGCAGGCCCGGCGCGGGAGCGAAGGCGGCGGCGGCCGTGGCTTCGGCGGCGGCGGTTCGCGCGAGATGTTCGACGCGACCTGCGCTTCGTGCGGCAAGAACGCGAAGGTCCCCTTCCAGCCTCGCGGTGACCGGCCCGTCTACTGCAGCGATTGCTTCCAGTCGCAGCCCCGCACCGGCGGCGGCGGTGGTGGCGGCTACGGTGGCGGTGGCAGCCGCGGTGGTGGCGGCGGCTACGGCGGTGGCGGCTACGGCGGCGGCGGCGGCGGCGGTGGCCGCGACCGTGGCGGCTACGGCGGCGGCGGCGGCGGTGGCCGCGATCGCCGCTGGTAATCCCTTTTACCCTTCAAGGTGACCAACGAACGGCCCGCCCGGCTTCGGCCCGGCGGGCCGTTTTGCGTGTATTGACCTTTGTTGACGGACCTGAAACGGCACATGTACGGTGACCCGGCGCCCACGAACCCCTGAAGCGGAGGGAACTCGCGTGGAACCCAAGTCTCGGCCCGCCCTCGGATTGGCGATTCGCCATCTCCGGCTAATTCCATACCTGGCCCAGGGCCTCTCCAACGGAGAATGCGCCACGGCGCTCGGGCTCTCCCGTCATACGATCGAGTCCTACGTATCGGACATCATGGCCGAGTTCGGCGTGAGCAGCCGAAGCCGGTTGGTGATCGCTTGTCAGGAACAACTAGAATCTGAGGAGATCTCTCCATAGGCAGCCTCGCTACAGAGCGATAGGTTGCGGTACATGAAACGAATCCTTCCGACCGCCATCGCACTCATCAGCCTGGCCGCTTGGATTTCTCCGGCCGCGGCCGCCAGCGTGGATACGACCACGAACCAGATATACGGTCCCTGTACCTGGAATGGGATCTCGGAGATAACCGGGTCTTCGTACGGTTACTCGCATACCAATTGGGTAGGTGGCAACTGTTACTCAAACACCTTCCATGTTCATGCTTACTTCTGGGGTACGGACTCCCTGTACCACTACCGAGAGCAAACTGCAGCCCTGGGAGCAACCGCTTCGTACATGTACTGGACCAACGATATCTACGGCTATCATTCCTACCCAGGGGTTCAACCGTATCCACCGTCCACCCACGCCTACACGTATTGAGGTTATCAACGATGTTCGAACGACATTCCAAGATCTTCGCCGTCGCGTTCGGCGTGCTGGTCGTCGCCGGGCTGTCCGCCTGGATGGGAAAGAGCATGACCGCTGCGGCCGAGCAGGAGGCAGCGGTCATGACCACAACCAAGGAAGTTCATGGATCCGTAACGATGGAGCAGTACCAGGCTGCCGTCGACGCTGCTGCACAGTGCCTGGCCGGACGCGGGATTGCAGCGGAAATAGAACCTGCTCGCGGCAAATTCCCGCCCGAACTCGGCTTCGCAGTCCGCTCCATGGACGATGCCGCACGGGCCGAGGCGGCATTCGCGGACTGCAAAGAAATGCACCTTGATGGCGTCGCGAGTGCCTGGCGTGCGCAGACTCAGCCGACACGCGAGGAGGCCGACCGGTCGTTCCGATTCCTCGCGGCGTGCATGGCCCGGACAGCCGGCATGGCCGCGCCAACCGAAGCCGGCCCGGGCGACCTCGCCGCATGGCGGTCCTCGGCGGACCCAACAATCCGTGACGCAGCCAACTCATGCGTACGCAAGCGTCAGGCGGAATTCGGATTCTGAGTCCACCTGCATGCACCCTTCCCGGTGACGAACGAACGGCCCGCCCGGCTTCGGCCCGGCGGGCCGTTTGGTCAGTGCTGAGTGCTGGGTGCTGAGTGCTGAGTGCTGAGTGCTGAGTGAGCGTTCTCAGCGGCGGTGGGATTCGAGCCAGCGGGCCCACATCGAATCGCGCTTGCGGGCGCCCTTGCGATAGCCGATCTGGGCGCCAAGGAAGGTGCCGAAGAGCTGCGCGAAGACGTAGCCGCCGCCGATGAGCACGGCAAAGGCGAGCGCGGGGTGGCCCAGGAGGCCGGGGCCCCAGACAACCATCAGCAAGAAGAGCGCCATCGCGAGCAGCAGGCCGCTGAAGGCGCCGCTGTGCACCCAGAGGCCTTCGGTCTTCTGTTTCGCCTGGTAGGCCTTGAGTACGTCCTGGGGGATTTCGTCGACGGTCCCTGCTGTGTCGATGCTGGAGGCGCAGAACGGGCACACGGCATCGGATTCTCGCAGGCGGCCGAAGCAGAACCCGCAGAAGCGGCCCTTCACGGGCACCTTGCGGGCGAGCCGCTCCTCCATCTTCTCCTGGAGGCGGTCGAGGTAGGGGTAGGGCGAGACGTACCCCGCGATCCCCGCGGGTTCCCCGGTGCCTGCATGCGCGCCTTCGCCAGCCATCGCTGGTAGCGAACCACCGGCATGGCGCGCAGGCAAGCGGGCCGGTCAGGCGGGCTTGCGGCCTTCGATGAGCGCGATGGGAATGGAGAGGCCCCAGGGCTGGTCGCGGAGGTCGAAGGCGCGCTTCTGGGCGGGGTTGGCCTCGGCGAAGAGTTCGCGCAGCATGGCCACCTTCGATGGCGGCGTCCGCATGCGCCGCACCCAGTCGGCGCCATCGAGCACGACCTCGGAGCGCATGAGCACGCGCGCGCCCAGGCCGGCGTTCGCGCACAACCGCAGCCACTCGCTCGCGCGCCAATCGCGCACGTGCGAGGGGTCGCGGAGGATTTCGAAGGTCTGCAGGAAGGTATCGAGGGCGGCATCCTCGGGCGCGACGCAATCCACGAGCAGGAAGGCACCGCCGGGCTTGAGCACGCGAACGGCCTCGGCGAGCGCGGGCACAGGGTCGGCGTAGTGGTGCGCGCTGAAGCGGCTGCTCACGACATCGAAGGTGGCATCGTCGTAGGGCAGGGCGGTGACATCGCCCACGCGGAAGGCGACGTTCGTCAGCCCGCGCGCGGCGGACAGCTCGGTGGCGACGCCGACCATCTCGGGAGTGAGGTCGATGCCCACGACTTCCTTCGCACCCGCGGCCGCGAGCGCCATGGCGGTATGACCGGCGCCGCTGCCGAGGTCGAGGGCGCGGGTCCCGGGGGTGATGCCGGCCGCTTCGACCAGTTGGGCGAGGTCGGCGCCGGAGGCATGGACGGCGCTCACGGCGTAGTTCGCGGCGACGGCGCCGAACTGCTGGCGGACGGAATCGGAGACGGCGGAGCTGCCCATGGCGGTTCCTCGGGAGTTGATGGGGCAAGGGTATGCGTGCCGCGAACCGGCCGTCCAAGATATGCTTTGTCCGATTCGCATGCCATGGAGGAATGGATGGACCTTCGCCAAATTCAGCTTGTGCGCGCGGTGGTGCGCGCGGGCAGTGTCACGCGGGCGGCCGAGCAGGAGCTGGTGGCGCAGCCGGCCGTGAGCAAGCGCATCCGTGCGCTCGAACGCGAACTCGGGGTCGACCTCTTCCACCGCGTCGGGCGGCGAGTGGTGGCGACGGAGGCGGGGCTCGCGCTCGCGGATTGCGCGGACCGCATCGACGCCGAGCTGGCGGCAACGCTCGCGGAGCTTACGGGGCCGGGAGCGAACGAGGGACGGCGGCTCGCAATCTGCGCGACGGAGACGCTCGCGGACCACCTGCTGCCGCCGGCGTTGGCGCTCCTGCGCGAACGGTGGCCACGGGCGCGCATCGCCGTGGAGATGGCGAGCACCGACGAGGCGGTGGCGGGCGTGCTGGGGGACGCGGTCGACCTCGCGTTCGTGCCCTTGCCGCTGGTGGATTCACGGCTGGAGGTGCACGCGGTCGCCTCGGAGGCGGTGCTGGTGGCGGTGCCGCGCGGGCACGCGTGGGAGGGGCGCCCGGCGGTCCCCCTGGCGGAGGTGCTGGCGGACACGGCGTTCCTGTTTTCGATGCCGGGGCACGGGTTGCGCACGCAGCTGGAGCAGGCGGCGCGCGCGGCCGGGCTGGCGATGGAGCCACGGTTCGAGCTGCGCAGCCAGCAGGCGATGCTCGCGCTCACGGCGGCGGGCGCGGGCATCACGCTGGCGCCGCGGATGGCGCTCGCGGGGCGTGAGGACGTCGCGGGGGTGCCGCTCGATCCTCCGCTCGCGCGCGAAATTGGGTGGGTGCGGCGGCCGGGCCGCATTCTGCCGGCGATCGCGGCGGAGCTGCTCGCGCTCGTGGAGGGGGCCGTTCAGTCCAGGTAGGCGGCGCGGCCGACGCGGGTGAGCAGCTTTCGCACGGCCGCCCGCGGCGCCACGCGCGAGAGCGCCATGAGGAAGCGGTAGTGCATCCCCGGCACGTAGACGGCGTGGCGCCGATCGAGGGCGCGCAGCGAACCGCGCACCACCGCGCGGGGCGTCATGAAGGCGGGCCCGGGGATGGCGGCGCCGTTCACCCCCGCGCGCATCTGGAAGCCGGTGCGGACAAAGCCCGGGCAGAGCGCCTGCACGGTGACGCCGGCGGCGTGGACCTCTTCGTGGAGGGCCTCACTGAACGCCGTCACGTACGCCTTGGTGGCGTGATAGGTCGCGGCGTAGGGCCCGGGGACGAAGGAGGCGATGGAGGAGACGTTGATAATGCCGCCGTGGCCGCGTTCGACCATGCCCGGGAGAGCGGCGTGGCAGAGCCGGGTGACGGCGAGCACGTTCAGCCGGATTTCGGCTTCCTCGGCATCGCGGTCGAGGGTTTCGAAGGCGCCGCTCGTGCCGAATCCGGCGTTGTTCACGAGGAGCGCGAGGCGGGGTGCACGGGCGATGCGCGTTTCGAGAGCGTGGAGGGCCGCCGCATCGGTGAGGTCGGCGGCATGGACTTCGACGGCGACGCCGCGGCGTTCGCGCAGGCGGGCGGCGATCGCCTCCAGGCGGACGGTGTCGCGCGCGACGATGAGGAGGTCGTGGCCACGGCGGGCGAGTTCCTCGGCGAACGCCTCGCCGATGCCGCTCGATGCACCGGTGACGGCCGCCAGACCGGGAGCAAGATCCATGGTGGGATTCTAGGGGTTGGCGGGTTGGCGGGCTGGCGGGCTGACGGGCTGGCGAGTTCCCGGTTCCCGGTTCCCAGTTCCCAGGGATCGGCCCGGGGGAGGCGGATGGGGCTTTCCGGTTTCTGGTGGTGGGCATTGCGGGTTGGCGGGGGGCATTCAGAATTGCTGTGTGCGAGTGTTCACCGGGTTCTTCGTGGGCCAGGGGATGAAGGCGATGCTGTGGGCGGCGATGGGCGCGCTCGGGCTCGCCTTCGCGGCCATCGGCGTGGCGCTGATGACGCAACCCGCGAACAGCAGCACGCGCACCAGCGCACGCCCGGAAGCGACACCCGTAGCGCTCTCCACCCAGGCGCCTTCCCCGGCGGTGAGCGCGCCCGTGCTGACACTGGACCCGACGGCGACGCCCACGGCGGAGGCTTCGCCGAGCGCGACTCCTTCGCCAGTCCCGACCCAACGCACCGTCGCGACCGCACAGCCGCAGGCGCAGGCAACGCCCACCCCGGAGCCCACGCTCGTGCCACCCACACCGGTGCCGACGAGTGTGCCGGTGGCGGTGGGCACCTATTGCGACCGGAAGAGTTCGGGGGGCGCGCCGGATGGCCGCGTGGCGGGGGCGCTCATCCTCAACGGGCAGCCCGCGCCGATCGGGACGAACGTTTCGCTGGCGTTCAACGGTGTCGTGGGGCCGTCCCGTGTGACGGATGCGGCGGGCCAATACCGCGTGGACTTCTACATCGGCGGGGCGCAGTGCGCGAACGGTCCCGGGTCGTCGATCGCGGTGGTAGTGAACGGCCGGAGCTACAGCACGGGCCGCACGATGCCTACGAGCGGGACGCTCATCGGCTACTCGATCGCGGACTGAGGTTCGCGGAGCCGGCTCAGATGGCGCCGGCGGCGAAGAGCGCGGACACGCCCTCGGCATCGATACCAACGCAGGCGACGGCGACGAACGCGTGCAGGCTCGCGGGGGCAGGATCGGGCCGGGGTTCGAGCGCTTCGACGTGGATGGCCGTGCTCGCGAGATCGGCCGCCCACCAGCGGGCGAGGGCGAGCACGTTCGCGCGCACCATGGCGCTCGCGCCGGGCTCCTCGGGAGGGGCGACGAGGATGATGTCGCCGGGATGGCGGCCGGCGAGCATTTCGCGCACGCAGGCCTGGATGGCGACCTGGGGGGCGATGAGCGCCTCTTCGAGGAAGGCGTGCCAGCGTTCGTCGGTGGCATCGACGAGGCTGCCGGGAGGCGGCGGGAGCGGCGCGACGACGCAGGCATCGATGCGGCCGAGGTGCTGCACGGTGGCCGACGCCATGGCGCGCACGCCGCGGCCGTCGCAGGGCTCGACGGCGAAGCCTTCGCCCCAGCCGCCGTCCTCGCGGATGGCGGCGGCGGTGTCCTCGGCGAGGTCGGGATCGCGGTCGGCGGCGAGAATGGTGGCGCCGGCGCGGCCAAGGGTACGCGCGACCGCGCGGCCGTAGCCGGCGCCCGCGCCCATCACGACCACGACCTTGCCATCGAGTGGCCCACCCATCGTCGCCGCCTCCCCGCGTGCCGTGTTAGAGGTTCGCGCGGTAGAAGGCGAGCGCGCGATTCCAGGTGTCGTCGGCGGCAGCCTTGTCGAAGGTCCCGGCATGGTCTTCGTTGAAGAAGGCGTGGCCGGTGCCCGGGTAGGTGAGGCCTTCGTAGCTGACGCCAGCCTCGTTCGTGCCCGCCTCGATAATCGGCTGGTTGGAGTTGGCGAAGGCGTCGTTTTCGGCCCAGAAGCCGAGGACGGGGGCGGTGAGCCCGGCGAAGTTGTACTTGATGGCCGGGTGGCCGCCGTAGTAGTCGATGCAGGCGCCGACATCGTTGCCATTGTTGCAGGCGGCGAAAAGGCTGAGTGCGCCGCCCATGCAGAAGCCAACCGTGCCGACGGGACCGCCAGTGATGCCCTTGAGGTACTGGATGGCACCGGTGGCGTCCTTCGCGGCCTGTTCGATGTTGAGCGCCATGAGCAGCTTGCCCGCCTCGTCCGGTTCGGCGGTGAGCTTGCCGTGGTACATGTCGGGGGCGAGGGCGGTGAAGCCTTCGGCGGCGAAGCGGTCGGCGATGCCCTTGATGTTGTCGTTCAGGCCCCACCATTCCTGGAAGACGATGACGCCCTTGCCGGGGCCGTTCGCGGGCTTCGCGAGGTAGCCCTGCGCGGTGCCGCCGTTCGAGGGGAAGGTGACGATTTCGCCCATGTGCTGGCCTCCGTTGCCGTGATTGGTGTGCGAGGGAGTGTACCGCAGGCGGGCGTCCGCGGATCAGTGCGCGCGGTAGAGGTCGTGGGTTTCGATATAGTCGAGCACAGCATCCGCGACCAGGTAGCGCACGGGCTTGCCGGCGGCGATGCGCGCGCGAATGACCGTGCTGCTGATCGTCAGCCGGGGCATATCGACCACGTCCGGGGTGTAGGGCAGCCCGGCGGCGCGCGCGAGGGCGGCGGTCGTGCCCTCGGCGCCGTCTTTTTCGGCGACGACGATGCGGGCGAGGGTGGCGATGCGGATGGGTTCGCGCCAGTTCGGGAGGTCGGCCAGGGCATCGCTGCCGAGCACGAGGAGGAGGTCGCGTTCGCCGGCGGCGTGGAACTCCTCGAGGGTGTCGACGGTGTAGGTGGGGCCGCTGCGATGGACTTCGCGGCCATCGGCGGCGAGGGCGGGGTTGCCGGCGGCGGCCAGCGCGGTCATGGCGAGGCGATGGCGGGCGAGGGTGACTTCGCGGTGAAAGGGGGCGTCCGCGCGCGTCTTGCGGTAGGGGTCGCCCGCGGGCAGCAGCACCACGCGGCCGGCGGCGAACTGCGCGCGGGCGCATTCGGCCAGGAAAAGGTGCCCGACGTGGGGTGGGTCGAAGGTGCCGCCAAGGAGGGCGAGGGGGCCGGCCATCGCGGGCAGTGTACCGGGGGCTACAGGTTCGTGCGGTGGAAGATGGGCCCGGGCACGGCGCGGATGATGGCCATGATCGGCCGCCAGAACCAGGGCGTGTAGACGACCGTGCCGCCGCCGCTCGCGGCCTTCACGAGGGCGGGCGCGACCTGCTCGGGGGTGGCCCAGAGGGGGCCGCGGCGGCCGGCGACGTGCTCGGTCATGGGGGTATCGACGAAGCCCGGCTTCACGAGCACGGCGCGCGCTCCGACCTTCGCAAGGCGGTGGGCGAGGCCCTGAACGAGCACGCCCAGCCCGGCCTTCGTCGAGCCGTAGAGGTAGTTCGACTTGCGGCCGCGGTCCCCGGCGACGGAGCCGATGACGACGAGCGACCCTGCTCGCTGGCGTTCGAGCACAGCGGCCACGGCGAGGCACCAGAGCGCCGCCGACCGGTAGTTCGTATCGATGACCTGGGCGGCGACGGTGAGGTCGCGCTCGGCGAGGCCGAGGTCGCCGAGGACGCCATAGGCCAGGTAGGCGGCATCGATGGCGCCGCCGAGCGGTTCGAGGAGCGCGGGCAGGAGCGCCTCCGGGGAGGCGACTGCCAGGTCGGCGGCGACGGTCGCGGCCGAGGTGGCGCCGCGCGCGCGAAGGTCGGCAGCGAGCGTTTCGAGGGCCTCGGCGTCGCGCGCGACGAGGACGAAGCGGGCGCCTTCGGCGGCGAGCAGGCGCGCGGTGGCGGTGGCGATCGCGGAGAGCGCGCCGAGGATGAGCACGCGGCGGGGATTCGTCATTCGGCCACTCCCATCATGGGCGGACTCGCTCCCAGAAATCGGAGGTACAGGCAGGATCGACGGAACGGGCGAACCGCGCGAGTTCGGGATAGCCGGCGGCGAACATCTCGCGGGAGATGCGGCCATCCTTGGCGGGGTACAGCCGCCCGCCGGCTTCGCGGACGATGGCGTCGAGCCGTTCGAAGAGGGCCAGCGTGCGGGGGCCGTGGTTCGCAAAATCGACGGCGAGGGTGATGCCGGGCCGGGGGAAGGAGAGCAGCCCGGGCGAAGGCAGCGCGCCGAACGCCTTGAGCACGGCGAGGAAGGAGCCTTCGCCGGAGCGGGAGATGGCATCGAGGAGGGCACGCGTGGCGTCGGCGGCCGATTCCGGGGGAAGCACGCACTGGTACTGGTACATGCCCGCGCGGCCATAGACGCGGCTCCAGCCCTGGATCGAATCGAGGGGATGGAAGAAGGGGCCGTAATGCAGGCGGTGGCTGCCGAGGCCGCGCAGTTCGAGCCCACGGTAGGCGACGTTGATCGCGCGCAGGCTCAGCCGGTTGATCGCGAACGAGGGGAATTCGACGGGCACGCGCAGCAGGCCGCGTTCGCGATGGGGTTCGAGCGCGCCGAAGGGGGACCAGTTCGCGCGGGAGAAGATGCCGCGGCCGAGGTTGCGCGACCCGGCGGTGCAATCGAACCAGGCGACGAGGTGTTCGAAGGCGCCTTCGCTGGCGGCGTTGAGCGCGAAAAATTCGTCGAGCGTGCCGTAAGCAAGCTTCTCGGCATCGACGAAGGCCGACTGGATGCGGCGCAGGCGGACGGTGACGGTGGTGATGATGCCCGTGAGCCCGAGCCCGCCGACCGTCGCGGCGAAGAGCTCGGCGTTCTCGGTGGGGGAGCAGGTGACTTCGCCGGCATCGGAACGGAGGAGGGTGAGGCTCGCGACGTGGCGGCCGATGGTGCCGGCGGCCTCGTGGTTCTTGCCGTGGACGTCGTTGGCGATGGCGCCGCCGAGGGTGACGAAGCGGGTGCCGGGCGTGACCGGCGGGAACCAGCCGCGGGGGACGAACGCGCGCATGATCTCGCCGAGCGAAACCCCGGCCTCGGCGGTGAGCAGGCCGGATGCCTCGTCGAAGGCGATGAAGTGATCGAGGCGGGTGAGGTCGAGGAGGGCGGCGCCGGTGGCGAGGCAGGAATCGCCGTAGGAGCGCAGAAGGCCCACGGCGAGGCGCGGGCGGCGTTCGCCATGCGCGAAGGGTGCGAGGTCGCGGCGCGAAGCCGGGCGCGCGACCACCTGCGGGCGGCGTTCGACGCGCCCCCACGAGAGATAGTCATCGCGCTCGTGGAATTCGAGGGTCATGCAAGGACAGCGTTGGACGGCGCGAGCGGAATGGCAAGCGGGAAGGTCAGCAGGTGCTGGTGCGCGCTTCCTGGGCGGTATGCAGCGGGATGGCGCGCAGCTCATCGATGAGGCGGTGGCCATCGGCGTTCATGGGGAGGTAGGCGGCGACGCCGGCAGCCTCGTAGCGGGCTCGTTCGCGCACGCGCGGCACGGCGGCGAGCACGACGACGTGGACCCCGCCGTTGACGAAGACGCGGGCGCGATCGGCGGGAAGGTCGCCGGTGGTGGCGATGATGAGTTCACCGCGCTCGGGCCAATCGCTGCGGCTGCCGAGTTCGAAATCGCCGGCGGCGTTCACGAGCGATTCCAGGGCCTTGCGCAGGCCGTCATCCGCGACGAGGAGGTGCACCGGCGCGAGGTGGCGCCCGCCGAGGGTCGCGCGGCTGCCGGCGCCGTCGGGGGCGGGCACGCTGGCGGCGCCAAACAAAGGAGACGGGTCGTCGCGCATGTCAGACAGTGTCGGATGCGGGCGGGAGCACGCCGACGGTCGATTGGCCCGGGTTTTCCCCGACAATAGGCCGTACAACTTCGTTCTTTTCACCACGGCTATTTTGCGAGTGCTGAGTGCTGAGGAGTTCCCAGTTCCCAGTTGCCAGTTGCCAGGGGATCGGCCCCGGCGCGGGCCTCGAACCTCGAACCTCGAGCCCCGCGCCCCTTTTCTCCTTCCTCTTTTCTCTTTTCTCTTCTCCAGTGCTGCCCGCGCCGTGGTCTGAGGGCGGGCGGGGTGCCACGGCGCGGGCCGCGTCGATCACGGGGGAGGAGTGTGAGTTGCCGGCTGCCAGTTCCTAGTTGCCAGGGGATTGGCCCGGGCGCGACCAGGTTCGCGTGGGGTTGCCCCCGCCTCGAACCTCGAGCCTCGCGCCTCGCGCCTCTTCTCTTACTCCACCGGCTGCGGGGCCTGGACCGTGGCGATGCCGGGGACGGTGCGCCGCGCCTTGACGACGGAGGCGGCGATGGCGACGGCGAGGATGGTGATGATCACGCCCAGGCTCGCGAGTGCGGGAACTTTGTAGAGGTCGATGACGAGCATCTTCGTGCCGACGAAGACGAGGATGGCGGCGAGCGCGGGCTTCAGGTAAGCCAGGCCCGCCAGGTAGCCCGCGAGCACGAAGTACAGGGCTCGCAACCCGAGGATGGCGAAGATGTTCGAGGTGAAGACGATGAACGGGTCATCCGTGACGGCGTAGATCGCGGGGATGGAATCGACCGCGAAGACGAGGTCGGTGCTTTCGATGAGCAGGAGCACGAGGAAGAGCGGCGTCATGTAGAGGATGCCGTTGCGGCGGGTGAAGAATCGCTGCCCTTCGTACGATTCGGTCACGGGCCGGAAACGGCGGGCAAAGCGCACGAGCTTGTTCTTGTCGATGTCGGGGGCGTGCTCCTGGTCTCGCAGGAACTTGATGCCGGTGAAGATGAGGAACGCGCCGAAGAGATAGATGACGACGTGCAGGGTGGTGAGCAGAACGCCGGCCACGGCGATGAGCACTGCGCGCATAACCAGCGCGCCGACGATGCCCCAGAAGAGCACGCGATGCTGGTACGCCTTCGGCACGGAGAAGGTGGCGAAGATGAGCAGGAAGACGAACACGTTATCGACGCTGAGCGACTTCTCGATCAGGTAGCCGGTGGTCCATTCGAGGCCGCGGTCGCCGCCCATGGTGACGTAAACGCCGATGTTGAAGAGCACGGCCAGGCCAATCCAGACGGCGCTCCAGGTGAGCGCTTCGCGGCGGTGGACTTCGTGGGCATCGCGGTGGAAGACGCCGAGGTCGAGGGCGAGCATGGCGCCAACGAACCCGAGGAAGAGGGCCCAGGGGAGGAGTTCGAGGAACATGGTGACGGGTACCTTCGCAAGTCAGGGGAGGCGGGCGCCGTGGTGAGCGGCGCCCGCCAGGGAATGGAGCGGGTCAGGCAGGGCGAAGGGCGTCAGTCGTCACCGAATTCGAAGAAGTCGCGATCGCGCTTGCGGCCGCCGGCATGGGCAGCGCGCCGGTCGTCATCGTCATCGTCGTCGCGGTAGCGGCGGGTCTCGGCGTAGCGGCGGTCGTCATCGTCATCGTCGTCGCGGTAGCGGCGGGTCTCGGCGTAGCGGCGGTCGTCGTCATCGTCATCGTCGTCGCGGTAGCGGCGGGTCTCGGCGTAGCGGCGGGTGTCGTCATCGTGCGATGCGCCGCCTCCGCCGAAGAGGCGGCTGAGGCGGCCGCGCAGGCCGCCGGCGGGGCGCGTCGAACCGGGCTTGCGGTCGCGTTCGAAGAGGTCGAGCAGTTCGTCCAGCATTGGGGATGCACCTTCCCGCGGTCCCGGTGTGGACAACACCTGGCCGCATCCAAAATGGATGAGCCAGGGTCTCACCGGGCGAAGGTGCTTCGCCTGCGGGGCCGGCGCTGGAAGGCGCGTACTGACGGCCCGGCACCGCCCGGGGTGGGCGGTGGTTACTCCCCCGTGGTTCTCCTTGAAATTACACGACAATGGTGTCGCATTTCAAGTCAGGGCGGCTTTACCGCCGCCCGGGCGCGTCACTCCATCTCGCCCCAGTTCCGGCCCTGCTTGAGGTCGACCTTGAGGGGCACATTCATCTCCAGGGCGGAGCGCATGCGGCGGACGGCGAGTTCGCGGATGGCGTCCACTTCATCGGCGGGGCATTCGAAAATGAGCTCGTCGTGGACCTGGAGGATCATGCGGCTGCGCAGCTGGCGCTCGCGCACCTCGGCGTCCACATCGATCATCGCGACCTTGATGATGTCGGCGGCAGTGCCCTGGATCGGCATGTTGATGCCTTCGCGTTCGGCGGCGGAGCGGACCTGGAAGTTGGAGCTGTGGATGGCGGGGAGGTAGCGGCGGCGCCCGAAAACGGTCTCGGCGTACCCCTTTTCGCGGGTGAAGGCGAGGGTGCGCTGCTGCCATTCGGCGATGCCGGGGAAGTTGGCGAAGTAGGACTTGATGAACGCCTCGGCCTCGTCGCGGGACATGCCGGTGCGGCTGGCGAGGCCGAATTCGCCCATGCCGTAGGCGATGCCGAAGTTCACCATCTTCGCGGTATCGCGCATCTGGCGGGTGACTTCGCCGGGTTCGACGGCGTACACCTTCGCGGCGGTCGCGCGGTGGATGTCCTGGTCGGCGAGGAAGGCATCGATGAGGCCCTGGTCGCGGGTGACGTGGGCGAGCACGCGCAGTTCGATCTGGGAGTAGTCGGCGGCGACGAACCAGGGGTCATCGAAGCGGGCAGCGACGAAGGCGCGGCGAATTTCGCGGCCGCGGTCCTCGCGCACGGGGATGTTCTGGAGGTTCGGGTTGTTGCTGCTCAGGCGGCCCGTGGCGGCGACGGTCTGCTGGAAGTCGGTGTGGATGCGGCCGTCTTCGGCGACGGTGCCGGGGAGGGCGTCGCAATAGGTGGACTTCAGCTTGGTGAGCCCGCGGTATTCGAAGATGAGGTCGATGATGGGGCTCACGGCGCGCAGGCCTTCGAGGGCGCGCTGGTCGGTGCTGTAGCCCTGGGTGGTCTTGCGGCTCTTGGGGAGGCCGAGTTCGCGGAAGAGCACGTCGCTGAGCTGCTGGGGGCTGCCGATGTTGAATTCGTGGCCGACGAGATCGTAGATCTCGCGTTCGGCGCGGGCGATGTCGCCCGTCATGGAGTGGGCGATATCGCGCAGGACGGCGATATCGAGCGCGACGCCGTGGCGCTCCATGCGATAGAGGACATCGACGAGCGGGAGTTCCATCTCGGCGAAGAGGGCCCATTGTCCGCGTTCGTGCAGCTGCTCCTCGAGCTGGGGGCGAACGCGGAGCAGCATCTCGGCCTGCTGGCAGCCGTATTCGGCGACGCGGGCGATTTCGACCTGGGCGAGCGACACGGTGTTGCGGCCCGTCCCGGTGAGTGACGCAAGGCCCACCATTTCGATGCCGAGCCGTTCGTTGCAGAGGGCATTGAGCAGGGATGAGGTTTCGCCGAGGAGGAAGGCGGCGATCGCGACATCGAACGTCGCGCCGGCGAGCGTCATGCCCGCACGTTCGAGGAGGTGCTCCAGGTACTTCGTGCCATAGGTGGTCTTTGTCAGCGCCGGGTCGGCGAGCAGCGGGCCGAGGGCTTCGAACACACGCGCACGCGGCAGCTGCGTGGCGGGCTCATCGAGGCGAGGGGCGTGGCCGACGGGCACGTACCACGCTTCGCCGGCGGTGGGCGCGAAGGAGAGGCCGAGGAGCAGCGGGTGCTGCGTATCGCCCGCGGTGGAGAAAGCCGCGAAGCCGAAATGGCCCACCTCGCGCAGCCTGGCCACGAGTTCGGCGAGGGCGGCTTCGTCCGTGACGGCGCGGTAGCTGGTGGCCACTTCGATGGTGGGCGTGGCCTTGCGCGCGGTGGGGAGCGTCGCCAGCACCTCATCGAGCCGCTGGGCGAGCACGCGGAATTCGAGCTCGCGGAAGAGGGCCATCACGGTGTCGCGGTCGAAATCCTGGACGCGGCAGCCTTCGAGGTCGAAGGCGACGGGGAGGTCGGTGTGGATGGTGACGAGATCGACGTTGCGGCGGGCGACGGCTTCGCCTTCTTCGAGCTTCTTGCGGAGGGCGCCTTTGGTTTCGCCGATGTGCTCGTAGATGGCGGCGACATCGCCGAACTGGCGAATGAGGTCGGTCGCGGTCTTTTCGCCGATGCCCTTGATGCCCTCGACGTTGTCGCTGGTGTCGCCTTTGAGGGCCTTGAAATCGATCATGTAGCGCGGGCTGAAGCCCCAGCGCTCGGCGGCCCTGGCTTCGTCGTAGATGACGGTGTCGCGCTGGTAGGGGCGGAACATGAAGAGGCTGATGCCGGGCTTCACGAGCTGCACGAGGTCGGTATCGAGGGTTGCGATGTAGGTCTCGACGCCGGCCTCGGCGGCCATGCGGGCGATGGTCCCGGCGACGTCGTCGGCCTCGAAGCCGGGCTGTTCGAAGATGGGGATGCCGAAGGCGTCGAGCATCTGGCGGACGCGGGCCATCTGGACGATGAGCTCGGACGGGGTTTCGCGGCGGGTGGCCTTGTAGGCGTCGCTGGCTTCGTGGCGGAAGGTCTTGCCGCCGGCATCCCAGGCGGCGCAGATATGCGTGGGCTTGAGCTGGTCGAGGACGCGGATGAGGGTCTCGGCGTAGCCGTGGGTGGCGAAGGTGAGTTCGCCCTTCGAGGTCATCAGCGGCCTTTCGACGTTGGAGAGCGCGAAAAAGGCGCGGAAGAGGATGCCGTGCGAATCGAGGATGACGAGGCGGGGTTTCGCGGGATTGGCTGCCACCGGCCAAGTATAGCCGGGCCTTTCGCGCGCAACGCCCCTCGCCGTGACGCCGTTAGAGCACGCGGAAAACGGGGTGCCGGGGCGCGGCGGCCGCGAGTTCGGCGTCGGTCGCGTGTTCGGTGAGGTTGAACTGCCAGCTGGTTTCGCGGTGCCAGCGGCGCAGGTATTCGCGCAGGAGCAGGGGCTTCTCGGCATCGGCGACTTCGACCACGCGGATGTCGCGGGCGTGGCGGCCACGGACCAGGCGTGCTTCGCCGGCGGCGCGGATGTTGCGAACCCAGTGCGTATCGCCGCGCGGCGCGACCAGGTAGGTGACGCCGGCGACGGTGAGCGGGTTCACGGGGACCTGGCGAATCTGCCCGGAGGTGCGGCCGCGGACGGCGAGGATGTTCGCGCCGCGGGGGCTGAAGCCAGCCTTCACGAGCGTCGTCATGAAGCGGCCGGCGATGGTGCGCATGAAGAAACCGGGGCGGGCATAGGAGGCCATGGGTGCTCCCTGGGGGTGATGCCTAACATCGTACGGTTTCGCCACGGAACGTCAACCCTTATGCTGTTAGGCATGCCTCATCCTTCGCGCATCAACCGGCAGGCGGTGATCGATACCGCGCGGGCGATCCTGGAGGAGGCGGGCCCGGAGGGGCTGGCGATGCGCGAAGTGGCGCGCCGCCTGGGCGTGCGGGCACCATCGCTCTATGAATACGTGGAGGGGCGGGATGCGCTCATCCGGGCGTTGATCGCGGCGGGGTTGGACGAACTGGGAACGGCATTGGTGGCGGCGACACCGCCCGACGCCAGTGCGCTCGACCGGATGCACGCGATCGCGGATGGGTACATCGATTTCGCATTACGATGTCCGGCGTTGTTCTCGCTGGCACTGGGTCCGTGTCCGGATGCGCACGTGGTGGATGCGGTCCATGGTGAACGGGCGAGCGCGCCGTTATTGGAAGCGGTAGCGGCGATAGCACCGGAGGAACGGCAGTTGAATGCGGCGCAATCCTTGTGGTCATTGGTGCACGGGTATGTGACGCTCGAACTGGCGGGGCAATTTCGCCTGGGAGGGACGCCGCGCGCGGCGTTGCACGAGATGATCACCGTCTACTGCGCGGCGCTTGGCGAGGCGGCGGAGGAAAAACCAATCCCGGCTGTGTAATCCTGATAGCGGAAACACCTAAGTTTTGCTTTTCAGGGGTTTACCTCTCGTCAAACGGAGAGGAATGAGTACAATTCGCCAGAGCGAGATAGAAGTTGGACATGCGGATGCCCCCCCAAACGCGCCGTCCACGCCTACTGACGGTGCCCGCGACCGGCCTGGCCGGCCAGGAGCGCCGGCATGGCGCCTAGTTTGCCTCAGGCCGCCGCGGCCGCCCTCGACGCGATCGGGGACGCCGTCTTCGTTCTCGATGATTCCGACCGCATCGTTCATGTGAACGAACCGGCGGCACGGCTGCTGGGCATGTCGCGCCAGCAGCTCGCGGGCACACCCATCGCGAGCATCCTCGAAGCCGCTGAAGAGACCACGAGCACATTCGCCGCGGCGCTGCGTTCAGCGCCGGGGGGCCTTTCGCGCGCGCTCATCGGGCCGATGGGTGCGCGCATCCCGCTCGCCTGGCGGGCGGGGCCGGCCGAATTCACGCCGGGGATTCCCGTGCTGGTGTGTGTCACGACGAGCGCGGCCGAGCGTTTCACCGCCGACCAGGCGGCCGTGCAGGCGCAGAAGATGGAAGCGCTGGGCACGCTCGCGGGGGGCGTCGCGCACGACTTCAACAATCTCCTCGCGGCCATCCTCGGGTTCGCCGGGCTGCTCAAGCTGAGTGATGGGCTGGACGAGGAATCGCGCGAGCAGGTCTACAACATCGAACAGGCCGCGCGCCGGGGCGCCGATATCGCCGGGCGGCTGCTCGCCTTCAGTCGCGGCGGGCTGGCGCGCTTCGTGCGGCTGGATCTGCGCGACGTAGTCTCGGAGACGGTGCGCCTCGCCGCGCCGACCTTCGGAAACGGGGTCGAAGCCGAGCTCATCCTCCCGGAGGCGCCCGTCTACGTGGAGGGCGATTTCGCGCAGCTGCAGCAGGCCGTGCTGAACGTCGTGCTGAACGCGCGCGATGCCGTGCACGATGGCGGTGTGGTCACCATTCGCCTGGCCGCCGAGGATGAGCGCGTGCGGCTGCTCATCAGCGACACGGGCTCGGGCGTGCCCGAATCGGTGCAGGCGCGCATCTTCGAACCGTTCTTTACGACGAAGGCACCGGGTATCGGCACGGGCCTCGGGCTGGCGATTACGTTTGGCATCGTGCGCGGGCACGGAGGCGATGTGCAGCTGCAGTCGCCTCCCGGGCGGGGCGCGACCTTCATCATCTCGCTGCCGAACGCGCAGGATGTGCCGGACGCGCCTTCGGGGGCCGATGCGGGCGATGGCAACCTCGTGCTCGTGGTCGATGACGACGACCTGACGCGCAAAAGCGTGAGCGCGACGCTCGCGCGCCTCGGCTACAACGTGGTCGAAGTGGGGAGCGGGTCGGTGGCGGTGGAGCTGGTGCGCGCGCGGCCCGGGCGGTTCGCGGCCGTGCTGCTGGACCTCGTGATGCCGGGAATGAACGGTCGCGAGGTGTTCCACGAGCTGAGCGCGCTGCGTTCGGACCTGCCGGTGGTGCTCTGCACGGGGTACGCGGCCGACCAGCATATCGACGACGTGATGAAGCGCTCGATCGCGGGGCTGCTGCAGAAGCCGTTCACGCCCGAGAACCTCTCGGGGATGCTGAGCCGCGTCGGGGCCGAGCCCGCGCGCCAGCCGCGCTAACGGGCCGGCTTCGGGCCAGGCGTACATTCCCCGCTGTCAGTCCGTGAACCGCCCGGGCCGATGACGCCTTCCGTGCTGACCCCGATATGAACCGGCCCCTACCGCGCGGGCGCGGCGTTGACCGTGAGCGGGACGGTGGCCGTCGTCACGAAGACGCGCGTCTCCCGCGGGCCTGCTTCGGCCACGCGGCACTGCAGCTCGTAGTCGCCGGCGGGAAGTTCGACGGAGAGGTCGCGCGGGCGGTCGGCGAGCACTTCGCGGATGGCGGCGACCTCCGTCGCGGGGGCGCCGGGGGTCTCGCGGCGGGCGATGATGAGTTCGCGCAGGGCGCCACCGTTCTCGGCGGCGGTCGGCGGGATGGCGTGGAAGCTGATGGGCCCGGCGGCCGCGGCGCCCACGGGGCTCACCGCGCAATCGGCGAGCCGCACGCTGATGGCGCCCGCGGGCACGCCGCAGGAGTGCGAGTTCAACTCCTGGAGCGTGAGTGTGGACGCGGCCCGTGACTCGCCGGTGGAATCGTCCCCGGAGCACGCCACCACGCCCAGGCTCACGCCGGCGGCGGCGCCAACCGCCAGCCACATCCTCGCACTCCCCAGTACCGATCGCACCGTCTGCATCACTTCCAATGTGCGGTTGTTCGCGGGCACGGCGTGCGGCCGGCGGGCCCGGATATCGCCGCCGATCGGGCGTGACAGGCGCTACGATACGGCGGTGAACGAAGCGCGCTTCGCGAAAGCCATCGCCGCGATCGACGCCGCGAACGCGGCCGACCCCAACCTCCTGCCCACGCCCTCGGGGCCACGGCCGAAGGAGCTGGTGCACGCGGAGATGATGACGGCGTGGATGGAGCGGCTGCGGCCGGGGGCGCCGGAGGCGTTGCTGCTGGCGGCGCGGGCGCAGCACATCCGCCGTTGGGAATCGCCGCGCACGAGCCAACCGGAGGGTCGCACGGGGTATCTGCGCTGGCGGACGGAGCTGGCGCGGTTCCACGCCGAGAGCGCGGGCGGCATCCTGCGGGAGGCGGGCTACGATGAGGAGTTGGTGGCGCGCGTGGGCATGCTCATCCGCAAGGAACTGCTCGGCCGCGACGAGGACGCGCAGGCGCTGGAGGACGCGCTCTGCCTGGTGTTCCTCGAGCTCCAGCTGGGCGACGTCGCGGGCCGCATGGAGCGCGAAAAGCTCGTGACCGTGCTCCAAAAGACATGGAAGAAGATGAGTCCGCGCGCGCGGGAGCTGGCGCTGGAACTGGCATTGCCACCGGCGGAGCGGGAGTTGGTGGCAGCGGCATTGGCGTGAACGGCGTGGCCGCCTGAGACCGCCGAGGCACGCGCTCATGGAGCAGCCGGGCGAGATTCTCCGCGAAGCGTAGCGCCAGCCCCTTCGCGACGCATCCGGAGGCGTCCCGGTGTTCGGTGCCCAGTGCGGCGACGAGCCGACCGTGGCGGTCATATGCATTTCTCATTCGCCTGCAACCATTGGCATCGAATCGCCTCCGCTGTCGCTATCTCAGCAGGCGAATCGTGTGTCTCTGGCGCCGAAGTTCCCAGTTCCCGGTTCCCGGTTCCCAGGGGATCAGCCCCGCACGGGGTTGGCCCGCCGACAGCCGACAGCCGACGGCCGACTACCCGAACGTGCGCTCAAGGAGGAGGGTGGCGCTGCGCTTCGCGCTCGGATTCGCCTCCACCTGCGGGCCGACGCAGGCCGGGCAGCCGCTTTCGCAGGGGCAGGCGAGCACCATCGCAAGGGCGGCCTCGATGAGCTCCTCCCGGACATCGAACAGGCGGTCGGAGAGGCCGACGCCGCCGGGGACCATGTCGTAGAGAAACACGGCCGGGCGCTGGCTGTGCGGCGACCGCACCTGGGGCTCGGCGCCGATGTCGCGGGCGTCGCACAGGCAGTAGACGGGCGCGATGTTGCGCAGCAGGTGGGCGATGCCCGCGAGCCCCGTCGCGATCTGGTCGCGGTCGAGGCCGGCGGTCGCGCGCTCATCGAAGCTGAGCCACATGGCGGAGGTATGGAAGCTCTCCTCGGGAATCGCGATCTTGCCCCAGCCGACGTTCTCGTGGGTATTGAGCTTGACCTTCTTGAAGATGGTGGCGAGGAAGGTGATGGCCACTTCGCCGGCCTCGAACTCGCCGCCGGCGCTGGGTTCGGCGCGGAAGCCATCGAGCACTTTCAGTTCGACCGCGAGCTGGGCATCGGTGTAGTAGTCGACGGCGACGGGCGTGACGTAGGCCTTCTTGTCGTCCCAGTCGAGCCATTCGACCTGGTACTGCTGGCCGCGATGGATGTAGATCGCGTCCTCGTGGATGAGCAGGGGCGCGCTGGGGCGGTCGCACTCGCCGATGACGCGCGGGTTGGGCCCCTGCTCGATGATGACGAAGTTGTCGGTGCTGGCGGTGCGAAGGCTGACCTGCTCTGCCGGATAGGCTTCGGACATCCAGTGGTAGCGGTGGCCGGCCTTCTGGAGCACGCCCTCCTCGGCGAGGATGTCGAGCAACTCGCCGGTGTGCGCGCCGAAGACCTCGCCTTCTTCAAAGGGCAGTTCGAAGGCCGCGCACTTGAGGTGGCTGGCGAGGATGTAGAGATTGTCCGCGTCGATCAGGCCGCGTTCGATGCTGCGTTCGAAGACGTAGTCCGGGTGGGTGAGGACGTACTGGTCGAGCGGGTTGGAGGAGGCGACGAGGACGGAGAGCGCGGCATCGTGGCGGCGGCCGGCACGCCCGAACTGCTGCCAGAGGCTGGCGAGGGAGCCGGGATAGCCCATGACGACGCTCGCGCCCATGCCGCCGATATCGATACCGAGTTCGAGCGCGTTCGTCGCGACGACCCCGCGGACGGAGCCATCGCGCAGGCCGCGTTCGATGGCGCGGCGCTCGTTGGGGAGGTAGCCGCCGCGGTAGCCGGCGACGCGTTCCGCATCGCCGGGCTTGTTGCGAAGCACGTCGCGGAGGTAGGTGAGCAGGATTTCGACGCGCATGCGGCTGGGCGCGAACACGATCGTCTGCACGCCGGCGCGGATGAGGCGGGCGGCGATATCGCGCGTGGCCTTGAGCGAGGACTGGCGGATACCCAGTTCGCGGTTCACGACGGGCGGGTTGTGGAGCACAATCACGCGTTCGCCGCGCGGGGCGCCGTTGTCGTCCACGAGCGCGACATCGTCGCCCACGAGGGCTGCGGCGAGCTCGTCCGGGTTGGCGATGGTCGCGGAGCAGAGGATGAAGGTGGGATTGCTGCCGTAGAACTGGCAGATGCGGCGCAGGCGGCGGAGGACGTTCGCGACATGGCTGCCGAAGACGCCGCTACACATGTGGAGTTCGTCCAGGACGATGTATTCGAGGCTTTCGAACAGCTTCGTCCACTTCGTGTGGTGGGGCAGGATGGCCGAGTGCAGCATGTCCGGGTTCGTGAGGACGATGTGGCCGGCCTGGCGGATGGCGCGGCGCGCATCGGCGGGGGTGTCGCCGTCGTAGGTGAAGTTGCCGATGGTGGCGCCGATATCGCCGACGAGCCCGTGCAGTTCGTCCAGCTGGTCGGCGGCGAGCGCTTTCGTGGGAAAGAGGTAGAGGGCGCGGGCGCCGGGGTCCTTGAGGATGGCATCGAGGACGGGGGCGTTGTAGCAGAGGGTCTTGCCGCTGGCGGTGGGCGTCACGACGACGACGTTGCGGCCGGCGATGGCGTGCTCCATGGCGCGGGCCTGGTGCGTGTAGGGCCGGGTGATGCCCCGGCGCTGCAGCGCGCTCACGAGACGGGGGTCGAGGCCTTCGGGCCACTCGGCGAAGCGTGGGGGCGCCTCCTCGAGGTGGCGGACGATGGTCTCGGTGGGCATCGCACGGAGGTGCGACACCACGGACTCGGCGACGACCGCCGGCGGGATGGGGCGCACGGCGGGCACCGGGTAGGCAGGCTTCGGCTTCGCCATGCGGGGACGATACCAGAACACCCGTTCGGATGTGAAGTACCGAATTTGCGCGTGCCGGGCCGCCGGGCGCACCACGGCCGTGCGCCGGGGCTGCCGTTTAGCTGCCGTGGATCATACGGTCGCGGCGGAGTTCCTTGTCCTCGATCGTGGGGAACGTCTCGCGCTGGGCATCGAGGATGGGGGATTCGCTGGTGACGGTGGAGGGGCCATCGAGCTTGTAGTCATCGAGCGCGGAGGCGTCGCAGCCGACGGTGACGCACTCGGCGCTGGCTTCGGACACGAGCGTGAGGCTGAGCCAGTAGTCGCGGGAGTAGGGTGCATCGACCTTGAACTGCTGGCCGGAGACTTCCTTCACGGTTCCCAGGTGCTCGCCGTCCATGGTGCGCACGGGGGCGCCGAGGGGCGGGACCATGCCGGTGATGGTTTCCTTGTTCAGCGGTGAACTCACGTCATCCTCCCGGGCCGGGATGGCCAGCTTCCAGTGTCCCCGGCCGGGGGAAGAGGCAGGGTTACAGGGCTGGTCGAAGGCTTGCGCGTGTGTTGCGTGGCGCGCGTGCGATTGCAGCTTCCTCGAAGTGGCGCACGGCGCCCGCGCGGGCGATGTATAACCGGGGAGGGGAGTTCTCCCGGAGGATGAGCGACATGCGTCGAGCCCTGATCCTGTACCTCGCACTGGTGGCGCCCGCGCTCCTCGCGCTCGCGCAGGCGTTGAGCCCGGCGGTGGCCGACGGCGACCCGGCGAGCGCGGCGCAGGCGAACCCGGCGCTCACGCGGCGGGCGGCGCTGCCCATGCTCGCGGCCGATTCGGCTACCGGCTCGAGCGGTGTGACGTACACGGGCGGGCTCACGCCGGCGGGCGGCACGGGCAGCCATCACACGGCGGGGACGGTGCTCCAACTCTGTTATTCGCTCACGCCGGCGGCGGCGTTCGATTTCCGGCTGTACAAGACGGCGCCGGGCAGCAGCGAAGTGATCATCGTGGCGGATTCGGACACGGCGCAGGGATGCACCGTGGCGGCGCTGCCCGTGAACACGGTCGGCCGGACGGACTTCCGCATGCAGTTCCTGGTCGGGGGGCAGGTTGTGGCGACGGCGACGGCGTACGTCATCGCCGATGTTTCGCCGTGTACCGGTGCACCCCAACCATGCACCGCGCCCTATTCCGGTTCGCTCGTGGTGAACGGGCGGCCGGCGGGCGGGACGTACCTTGCGAACAGCGGCATCGAGATGTGCTTCGCGCTGACGCCAACGGACGCGTTCGATTTCCGGCTCTATCGCACGTACAACGGTGTGGAGACGCTCATCACGCAGGGGAGTGACGACGGCACGGGCGACTGCCTGGACCTGGTGCTGCTGGCGGGCGAACTGGGGCGCAAGGACTACCGGATGGAGTTCCGGGCGGGCACGAAACTGCTCGCGGAGGCTTCGACCCACTTCTTCGTGGTCGCGCCGTAGGCGTCAGGTGAGGTAGAGCAGTATCGCGTGGCCGGCACTCGCGGCCTCGCGGTAGAAGCCCCGGACATCCTCGAAGGTCTCGAGGAGCCAGACGCGCGTTCCCGGCTCGCTCCAGCCGCCGGGATAGACCCCGGCGGCCTCCATGGCCGAAGGGTCGAAACGCGACCCGAGGGCGCCGGGGGCGAGGGCATCGAGGGCAGTGCTCGTCTGCGCGACCCGCGCGGCATCGAGGGCGCGCATGGGGCCATAGCCGAGGTCGGGGCCGATCTCCCGCCCGCCCATGACGGCATCGCCGAGCGGCCCTGGAGCTTCGTCCGCGCTGCCGGTCAGAAGGTAATGGAGGCCGTGCCAGGCCTTGTCGATGTCGAGCGTGGGGGCGCCGGAGAGGCCGTCCGGGAGCGGGTCGGGGACGCGGCGCGGGCGCCGGGGGTCCGCCCGCGGGACGGCGAGCGCGCGAAGGGAGTCGAGCTGCTGGCGGACGAGCGTTTGCTGGCTCGCGGGGAGTGCCGCGAGTTGCGATTCGATGCGGTCGAGGGCGGTCGCGAGCGGTGGGGCACCCACCACGCCGCCGTGCGCGGCCACCCATGCGAGGTTCGCTTCGGCGACGCTTTCGCCGCGTTCGAAGGCGATCCGTTCGATGAGCGCGGGGCGCCTGCGCAGGGTGTCCAGCACCGCCGGCGGGATGTGCTTGAAGGTGGCGGTCATGGACATCGTGGTGCTCCCGGCGAGGTGCCCTACCGGGAGATTCGGCCGGCGAGGGCCCGGTGCGACAGGCGGGAGGCCACTCAGCAGCCGATGAGTTCCTCGTCGGTGATGATTTCGCCGGCCTGGCGCACGAAATCGCGGACGTGCTCAGAGGAGGCCGAATAGAGGGTCTGCGCGCCGGAGCGGGTGGATTCGAGGAGGCCGGCTTCGCGCAGCATCTTCATGTGCACGCTCACCGTCGGCTGGGAGAGGTCGAAGTAGAGGGCGAGATCGGTGATGCTCGTGGGCATCTGGAGCACGCGCGTGAGGATGGCGACGCGGGTGGGGTCGGAGAGCACCTTGAAGCGGCCGGCGGCGGCCTCGGCCTGCTCGCGGCGACGCTTCGCCTTGCTCCCCGCCTCGGGGCCGAAGGAGATGAGGAGGGTTTCGGCCGTACCGAAGACACACTGGCCCGAGCTGGTCACCGACATCGGCACGACGTAGATGTGGCCGGCACGAAGGGCGGCGTTGAGCAGAGGACGAATGCCTTCGCGCAGCGCGAGGTGGTTCGCGGGCACGACGCGCGTGAGGTCGGTTCCCGATTCGAGTTGGCGCGCGATGCGCTGGGCCGTCTGTTCGGCCGTGGTGCGGCCGTCGCCCTCCCAGCCGGGCAGGACGGCGTACTCCCAGGTGTCGTGGAGGATGGCGGCGAGCCGATCGCGGCGGGCGGGGTCGGTGCGCAGGGCCTGGAGGCGGCCGGCGATGTAGCCGCGCACCTCGGGCGGCTCGGTGGGCAGATCGGGGACTTCGACGGGCTGTGCGGCGGCCGCCATGAGCCGCGCGATCAGGCGATCGATATCGTCCTCGAGAAGCGCGCCCGCCTGGTTGGTGAGGAGCAGCAGTTCGCCCCACTCGGGGTAATCGGCCTCAGCCCAGAAGGCGCGCACGCGGTCGACCAGGTCCGGGCGCTGTTCGCGGATGCGCGCGAGCTGTTCGCTGCCGGCACGGTCGTGGGTGCGTTCGGGCTTGGAGAGCATGAAGAGCGCGAAGGTGAGTTCGATAGGGAGCGAGACGGTGGCGGTGACGCGGGCTTCGGCGCGGGGCTCCCGGGCGAGTTCTGCGGGCATATCCAGATAACGATACAGCGAAGGGGTTAGGAGTTCCCAGTTGCCAGTTCCCAGTTGCCAGGGGCTACCCGGCCGGGGGCCTGCGCCCCGGCGTGCCGGCGAATCCCGGGGGAGGCGTTTGCCCATGGGGCTGATCCCCTGGGAACCGGGAACCGGGAACTGGGACCTGGAAACTTCACCCACACTCCTGGGCCTGGCCGGTCTGCCAGCTCCGGGAGGCGGCATCGGTGAAGCGCATGTACTTGAGGCCGTCGGCGAAGTTCGTGAGGCGCACGGGGGCGCCCGTGCGGACCGATTCGACGAAGTCGGCCTCGACGCGCCAGCCGCGGTCGCTGCCGGGGTCGGGTTCGATGGCGGACGGCTCGCCGCGGAGGGGGATGATCTCGGCGGCGTCGCGGCCACCGGCGCTATTCGGCGTCCAGCGGATGGTGCCCTTCGATCCATGCACGGCGATGCCGTTGAACGGGGCGGCGGCGGCCATCGCGCTGAAGGAGTAGACCGCGCGGGCGCCGTTCGCCATGCGCGCGACGACGGTGTAGCTATCGGGGACGTCGGCGGGGGTGGGGGCGCCGCCGTTCGCGGGGTCGGCGCGTTCGGGCACGAAGACGGCGCCATCGGCGATCACGCGGACGGTATCGCCGAGCCAGCGCTGGATGACTTCGTTGTAGATGCCGAGCGTCATCACGTTGCGGCCGGAGTAGACCTGCTGGTTGCGCCAGTGGATGGGTGCGCCGCGGTCGATGCCGGCGCCATTGAGGACGGTGACGTGGACTTCGTGGATCTCGCCGATGGCGCCTTCGCGCAGCAGCCGGGTGACGGTGGGGCCGGCGCGGAAATCGAACGGCGCGGGCACGAGCTGGGCGACGAGTTCGGGGTGGGCCTGGCTCGCTTCGAACATCTCCTCGGCCTCGGTGGCATCCATCGCCATGCGCGCTTCGCAGAGGACGTGCTTGCCGGCTTCGAGGGCGCGAATGGTGTACTCGCGGTGCCGGTACGGCCAGGTGCCGATGCAGACGGCATCGACTTCGGGGTCGGCGATGAGATCCTCGGGCGAAGGCGCGGTGCGCGGGATGCCGAAGTCGGCGGCGGCACGCGCGGAGCTTTCGGGCGAACGGTTGGCGACGCTGACGACTTCGACGCCGGGGATGGCGCGGAACCCGGGAATGTGGCGGGCACCCATGTTGGCGCCCGCGCCGATCAGTCCGATACGCATGGCTTTCTCCGCGAGTCCGGGCGCGCGCCCGGCGAGGGTGATGAGGGGCCGAGTGTACGCCGGGGCGCTCGCTCAGGCGCGTGCCCAGACCATGAGCACGAGCCACGCGCCGAGGGTCGCGCCGCTGGCCAGGAACGACTGCTGGACGAAACGCATCTTGCGCGCGGCGATGGCGGCTACGGTGTGGACCTGGCGGAGGACGTCGTCTTCGAGGTCGGCGGGATGCACGGCACGGCTTCGTGCGAGGAATTCCTCGGCGGGCGTGGCCTGGATGTCATCGAAGTAGACGAGCGAGTGGCCGTGGCGGGCACGGACCCCGGGGTGCGGTGCGCGCGGCATGTAGACGAGCATCGAAAGCGCGAAGGAGCCCGCCGAGGTGAGCACGTAGAGGGCGAGCAGCAGCCCGGCGGCGACCCGGCCCGGTCCATCGCGCTCAAGGAGGCGCCGCACTTCGGGGGTCTGCGAAACGGCGATGGCGGCGAGGGTGGCGTGCAGCGCGAGGATGGGCGCGGCCTTCGCGTCGGCCATGTAGGTGAGCAGGATGTTGCGGTCGAGGGTGCGCGTGTGGTGTTCGATGCGCTCCACCGGGGGGATGGCATCGCCGCCGGCGGGGCCGCGCGTGGGGGGAAGGAAGGGGGCGGTCACGGGCGGCATTGTAGCGGAGCGCCCGGCGCCGGCCCTCAGTTTATGCCGTACTTTTCGGCGCAATTCTTCCAACCGCCGCCGCCGCCGAAGTGGCCGCGCACGGTGCGCAACCAGAGGGCGGTGCGCAGGTTCACGACGGGGTCGAACCGCTGGTCGAAGTCCTCGCCGGAGCGGTCGAAATGCTGGCTGCCGTTGAGCTGGGCGAGGCCGTAGCTGCCGCCGTTGGGGTCGCTGGTGTTGTGGGCGAACATGTTCCCGCCGGATTCGCAGATGACGATGAGGCGCATCTGGGGCCACCAGCCGTCGGTCATGGGCCAGCCGGCGGCGGCGGCGGCGGCATCGAGCTGGTCGAACGAGAGCACGCGCTGGCCGGGAGCGATCGCGGGGGGCTTCGGCAGCAGCACTTCGGCGGGCGCGAGCTTCGCGCAGGCGCGGCCCTTCGTCACCGAAACGGGCGGCGCCGCGGCGGGGATGTCCCACGGGCGGCGTTCGCCGTTCGCGACGTGCTCGGCGAGGCGGGCATCGTAGTCGGCGGCGCGGCGGTCGTACTCCTCGGCGAGTTCGGCCTGGCGGGCCTGGAGAAGGAGCTGCGGGGGACCGCTCGCGGCGGCGATGGCGGCATCGGTGGTGCAGAGCTGGATGGCGACGGCGCCCATGCCCGCGAGCGAGGGGCTCACCCACCCCCATCCCGGTTCGTAGCCGGAAGGCGGGACGGCGACGGATGCGGAATCGGACCTGCCGAGATAGCCCCCGCCACCGGCGACGAGCAGCGCCAGCAGCACGGCGCCGAAGTAGACGCCGCGGTTGCTTTCACGCCGCGGGAGCCGGGGACCGGGCAGCGGGTTCACGGGAGGGGAGTATAGGAGCGCGGCGAGCGCGGCGCGATCAGGGGATCTGCTCCGTGGTGGCGCCCGGGTTCAGGATCTGGATGACACCGCCCCAGTTGCACATGAGCTTCGAGGTGTTGTTCAGCGCCGGTTTGTTGGCGATGAGGACCGTGGGCGCGCCGGGCGCCCAGGGCGCCGCGGTCGCGGGGACGCAGGGCATGGGCGTGAGCACGCCAAGGGCGGCGGCCGTGGCGGCGGCGACCGTGGGGTTCGCCAGGCTCTGGCACATGGCGAAGGGGAGGATGTTGACCAGCGGCTTGTTGTCCATGGTGGTGGCCATCGGCTTGTTCTCGGCCATCACGGGAGGGCCCTCGGGGATGACCATCAGCGCCGAGGGAGCAGCGCCGAAGCTGCACTGCAACTGGGCGGACATGACCGCGGGAATCGCCATGGCTGCGCCTCCGGGCCGCGAACGGCATGGCGATGGTGCCCGGCGGGAGCGCGCGCGGCAAGGGGCCCGGCGCGCGGGAAACGGCATCTTCACCGGCGATGTGCTGAAATGGCGCCCATGGGCCTTTCCGTTCTCGTCCGCCTGGCGATGCCGCTGCTGCTCGCGCTCGGCGGTTTCCTCACCTGGCAGCGAACGCGTGCGAAGGACGACCGCGACCCGGCGAAGCCGGACTGGCGCGATGACTCGCTGGACGACTGGCGGCGCGAACGGGACGAGGCCGCGGCGACGGCTCGCGATGCGCGCGCGGCGGACCCGGCGAGCCATGCCTCCACGGCGGCCGAGGAGAGCGAGCCGGTGCACCATCAGCGCCTGGGCGGGTGAGATTGCGGAACGGGATAGGGTTTTGCCCAACGGCATCTCGTCACGGGCGAAACGTATAGTAACGAAGTAACCACCGAAATCGAGTGAGGCAAGGGTGAGAGGCGCCGACCTCGCGCGGGCCGGGCGGGACG
Source organism: Dehalococcoidia bacterium (assembly GCA_020847985.1). Lineage (GTDB taxonomy): Bacteria > Chloroflexota > Dehalococcoidia > Tepidiformales > Tepidiformaceae > Amarobacillus. Next base: position 109,260 of record JADLBC010000003.1, on the reverse strand, counting down.
AAAGCATGGCCGGTGCGGCCACGCTCGCGGCGGTGCGCGCGGCGCTCGATGCCACGGCCACGCCACTCGCCCTCCTCGACGGCGCCGGGCGATACCTGCACGCGAACGCCGCCCTCGCCACCTGGCTGGGCGTGACCGCGGACGAACTCGCCGGGATGGAGGCCTCCCGGCAAGCGGCGGAGGGTGCAAGCCGCGCACTTCGTACGCGCGCGGAATGGGCCGGCACGTGGGGATTCGCACCAGGACGCACGGCGCCCGTGACGCTGCGGCCGGTGGAGGGCGTGAACGCCGTGATCGCGACGGTGACGCCCGTCATGACGGCCATCCCCCCGGAGGCGCTCGACCTGATCGTGGACGCCGCGACGGCCGGCATCGCGCTGGTGGATAGCGAAGGCCGCCTGTTGCGCGTGAACGCGGCCTGGGCCGCGGTCGCCGGGATCCCCGCTTCGGATATCGTCGGGCGCACGCTCTGGTCCGGGATCCCGCGGGAAGGCCGCGAGGAGGCGCGCGCGAACATCCTCCGGACGCTCGCCGGCGAACCGGGTGCGCCCACCGTCATCGAGACTCCGGTGGTGCGGCCGGATGGCACGAGCTGCATCGTCGCGGCGACGGCACGGCTCTACGGCCCGCCGGAGGCGCGCTACCTGGTCGTGACGGCGATCGATATCACGGCGGAGCGGGAAGCGCGTGCGGCGCGCGAGACGAGCGAAAAGGAGCTGCGGGCGATGTTCGCCCACACGGGCGCCGCGCTCGCGCTGCTGGACCCGGAGGGCCGCTACGTGCAGGTGAACCCGGCGTGGTGCGATCTCTACGGCTGGGCGCCGGAAGAGGTGGCCGGCCGGCACTACCTGGACCATTCGCCGGACCCGGCCGACCCGACGATGCAGATGACGCTCTACGCCGAGCACCTGGCGCAACGCGATGTCCGCATTCGCACGCTCCAACGGCAGCGCCGGGATGGGTCGGTGCTGTGGGTGCTCAGCCACACGACGGTGATCGAGCTCGGCGGGCAGCCGTATGTGCTCTCGACGTCGCAGGACATCACGCGGCTGCGCGCCGATGAGGCCCTGCTCGATTCCATCTTCGAAACGGCCGCGGGTGGCGTGGCGCTGGTGGATGAGGCGCACCGGGTGGTGCGCGTGAACCGCGCGGGGATGGAGATGGTCGGCTGGGATGCGAGCCTGGTGGGCCGGCCCCTGCACGAGATGATCCCCGAGCGCGCACTCGCGGGGGCCCGCGATGCGCTGCGGCGCTTCGAGGAGGAGGGCGTGCCGCTGCCCGGGGAGATGCTGTTGCGGCGGCGCGACGGTGGGGAGCTGCGGGTGCTCGCCTCGGCCGCGCGCGTGGACCTCAACGGCCGCCCGCACCTGCTGCTGACGACGACCGACGTGACCGCGCAGCGCGAGGCGGAGGAGGCGCTGCGCGAGAGCGAGGCGCGCCATCGCCTCCTCGTCGAGACGCTGCACGAAGGCATCTGGATGACGAACGCGGACGGCATCACGACCTATGCCAACGCGCACGCGGCGGAGATCATGGGTGTCGCCCCGGAGGAGATGGCGGGGAAGCCGTTCGCGGCGGTGATTTCGAAGCAGGACCGGCGCCAGGGCGCGCCCATTGGTGAACGCCGCCGCAAGGGCGTCTCCGAGCAGTACGACTTCAAGGTGCACCGGCTCGACGGCGAGACGCGCTGGGTGATGGTCTCGGCGACGGCGCTGAAGACGGCGGAGGGCCGCTTCGATGGGACCATCGTCTCGATGGTGGACATCACGGCGCGCAAGCAGCAGGAAGAGGAACTGGCGCGGCTCGCGGCGATTATCGAATCGGCCGGGGACATCATCATCGACCGCGACCTGGACGGGCGGATCAGCTCGTGGAACCACGGTGCGGAGCGGGCGCTCGGGTATCGCGCGGCGGAGCTGGTGGGCACCGACGGCGCGCTGCTCGCGGCTGGCACGGACGCGCCCACGCGGGCGGCGATCGAACGTGTGCTGGCGGGGCAGACGGTGCCGGTGGAGGAGGCGCCGCGGCGGCATCGCGACGGGCACACGATCTGGGTCTCGGGGACGATGTTCCCGCGGCGCGACGGCGAAGGGCGCGTCGCCGGGGTCTCGAGCATCACGCGCGATGTCACGTCCGAACGGGCGGCGCGCGAGGCGATGGCGCGCATGGCGGCGATCGTCGATGCCTCGACGGACATGATCATCACGTTCGGGCTCGATGGCCGGATCACGGGCTGGAATCGCACCGCCGAGCGGCTGATGGGGTACACCGCCGAAGAGGCGATCGGCCAGACGATGGCGCTGATCGCGCCGCCGGACAACCGCAGCCGCTGGCCCGTGCTCTTCCAGCGCGCGCTCCGGGGGGAGCAGTTCGGCGCCAGCGGGGGGCGCCTCGAATCGCGCCGGCGGGCGAAGGACGGCAGCGTCGTCCTCTTCGATGTCTCCATCTTCCCGGTGCGCGATGCGGCGGGCACGATCACGGGCGTGGTGGTTTCGGCCACCGATGTGACGGAGCAGCGGCGCCACCAGCGGGAAGTGGAGCGGCTGGCGGCGATTGTCGATTCATCGACCGACGCGATCCTGCTCGTGGGGCGCGACGAGCGCATCCTGGGGTGGAACCGGGCGGCCGGGGAGCACCTCGGCTGGACGGCGGAGGAGGCGATCGGGCAGCCATTGAGCCTGATCGATGTCCCGGGGCGCGAGAACCACTATTCGGAGCTGCTCGAACGGGCGTTCGCGGGGCTGCTGCCGCCGGAGGAGATGCGCCTGGAGACGGAGCGGCGGGCGAAGGACGGCACGGTCCACCCCTTCCTGGTGACGCTGTTCCCGATCACCGAGGGCGGCGAAATCACGGCGATGGGCGTCATCGCGCGGGAGATTTCGGACCTGCGGCGGCAGAGCGAGGCGATGGCGCGGCTCGCTGCCATCGTCGAATCGGCAAACGATGCCATCTGCGGGTTGGACCTCGATGGCACGGTGGTGAGCTGGAACCGCAAGGCCGAGGAACTCTTCGGGTACACGGCGGCGGAAGTCATCGGACGTGGCCCCGGCCCGGGCATCGCCTTCCGGGGGGTGCCGTTCCTCGAGCGCGTGCGCACGGGCGAGGCGTTCAGTGGCGTGGAAGCCGTGCCGAGCACGAAGGACGGCTCGCCCGTCGATATCGACCTCGCCGGGTTCCCCGTGCGGGACGAGGCGGGAGCCATCGCCGGGTACGCGCTCATCGCGCGCGATATCGGCGAGCGGAAGCGTCAGCAGGAGGCGATCGAGCGGCTGGCATCGATCGTCGAATCGTCGAACGACCTGGTGTTCACGCTCTCGCCCGAGGGGCTGGTGACGTCGTGGAACCGCGCTGCGGCGGAGATCTCGGGGTTCAGCGAGGCGGAGATGCTCGGCCTGCCGCTCGCCGTGTTCGATCGGCCGGACGGCGACGACCCGGGGCTGCAGCCGCTCTTCGAACGCGCGCTCGCGGGCGAGACGCACACGGGCGCGACCGCCCGGCGCTGGCGCCGCAATGGCGAGGCGATCGACGTGCTGCTCTCGACGTTCCCGATGCGAAGCGCGGACGGCGGCATCGCGGGCGTGGCGATCATGGCGCGCGACATCACGCGGCAGAAGCATGACGAACGCGCCCGGGAGGCCGCCGAGGCGCGGCTGCGGCTGGTGCTGCAGAGCACGCCGCTCATCCTTTTCGCCTGCGACGCCGAGGGGAACCTGGTGATGGTTGAAGGGCGCGGCCTGGCAGGCCTGGGCATCGAGCCCGCGCGCCTTCTCGGCAAGTCGTTCCTCGCTGCCCTGGGCAGCGGCGGCATGAGCACCGAAGCCGACGCCGTCCGCCTCGCGCTCGAGGGCGAGGTGGTCACGACCACCACGGAGGTCCGGGACACCTGGCTTGAGGTCCGCTACTCGCCGGTGCGGGATGCGGCGGGCGCGGTGACGGGCGTGGCCGGAGTCGCCATCGATGTCACCCAGCGGCGCCGGAGCGAGCAGGCGCGCCGCGAAGCGGAGGCGCGCGCGCACACCATCGCCGCGAACGCGCCCGTCATTCTTTGGGCATGCGACGATCACGGCGAGATCACCTACATCGAAGGCATGGGACTGGAGCTCATGGGGCTGCCCCGCCCGCGCCCCGGTTCGAACCTGCTCGCGATCGACGAGGGGGGCGTGCTGGCCGAGGGCCTGAGGCGAGCGCTCGCGGGCGAGCATGTCTCGCACCTGGTGGAGCTGCGCGGCCGCGTGCTCGAGGGCTCCGTCTCGCCGACGCGGGACGACAGCGGCCGGGTGACCGGCGCCGTGGGCGTCGCGACGGACGTGACGGAGCGGCGCAAGGCGGACCTCGCGCTCATCCAGGCGCAGAAGATGGAGAGCCTTGGCGTGCTCGCGGGCGGCATCGCGCACGACTTCAACAACCTGCTCGTGGCCGTCATGGGCAACGCCGACCTCGCACTCCTGCGCAGCGACGGCGACGAAGAGATGCAGCACATGCTCACGGACATCAAGTCCGCCTCGCGCCGCGCGGCCGACCTGGCCCGCCAGATGCTGGCGTATTCGGGCAAGGGCACCTTCATCATCGACCGCTTCGAGGTGGAGGGGCTGGTGCGGGAGATGGGCGATCTGCTGCGCGTGTCGCTCGGTCAGGGCGTGCAGCTGGCGTACGACTTCGCCGCGCCCGGCGCCATGATCGAAGGCGACGGCACCCAGCTGCGGCAGGTGGTGATGAACCTGGTGATCAACGCCTCGGAGGCGATTGGCGACGGCGGCGGTACCGTCACCGTGAAGACGGCGGTGGTCCACGCCATGCGCGCAACCTTCGCGGGGATGTACCTCTCGCCCGACCTGCCCGAAGGCGACTACATCGAGGTGCGCGTGACGGACACGGGCCGGGGCATGAACGCCGAGACGGCCTCGCGCATCTTCGACCCGTTCTTCACGACCAAGTTCACAGGGCGCGGCCTTGGGCTGGCGGCCGTGCTCGGCATCGTGCGGGGGCATCGCGGCGCCATCAGCGTGACGAGCGCGGAGGGCGCGGGGACGACATTCACGCTGCTCTTCCCGCGCGCCTGAGCGGCCTATTCCCTGGCCAGGTACGCCCGGAGCGCGTGCGGCACGTTCGTGATGATGCCATCGACGCCGGCGGCGATGACCTTCGCCCAATCGGCCTCGGTATCCACGGTCCACGTCCAGACGGTGAGCTGACGGCGCTTCGCGGCGCGGACGAGCGCGGCGTCGATGGCGCCATGGTGCAGCGAGATGGCCTGCGCGCCGCGCTTCAGCACTGCCGCGAAGAGCCGCTCGGCGCCTTCGCCATCGACGGGCACGCTGATGATCGCGGCGGAGAGGCGCGGCTGCGCGGCGCGGGCGCGTTCGACGATGACGGGATCGAAGGAGTGGATGCCGCACCACGCGGTCGCGCCGGCGGCATCGACCGCGGCGAGCACGCCTTCCACGAGACGCGCGTCCTGGTCCGCATCGCCCGGGGTGGCCTTGAGTTCGCAAAACACGGAGAGGCGGCCGGCGACGAGGGCGAGGACCTCGGCCAGGGTGGGCACATGCTCCCCGCCGCCGGCGTCTGCGCGCGCGAGTTCGGCGGAGGGGACATCCCGCACGGGGCCGCGCAGGTTGGTGGTGCGATCGAGCGTCGTGTCGTGGAGGAGGACGGGCACGCCATCGGCGGCGAGCTGGACATCGATCTCCATGGCCTCGCAGCCGGCGGCGATGGCGGCGCGGACGCCCGCGAGCGTGTTCGCCGGAGCTTCGCCGGCGGCGGTGGCGTGACCAATGACAAAGGGGGGCATGCCCCGAAGCTTAGCGCCACCCCTCCGTGGTACAAGCGCCCATCCGTGTCCCGCGCCTGCGAGCGAACTGCAAGCGAAGCTGGCGAGCGATCTGACGAGGGTCCAACGGCCGGAGCCCTAGCCTCGAAGGGTCCGCGGGGAAGGCGGGCATGCGGAGGTCGCGGTGCACCCTGTCGTTCGGAACCAGCTGTTGCGCGCCGAGGGCGATCCAGAATGGAAACGGCCCTGGTGGCTCATCCCGGCGCTGTTGTCGGTCGTCTTCCTGACGGTGGCCGCCGCGGCCGGGAGCGGGGGGCTCTTCCTTGCCTACCAGAGCCTCGCGAGCGGCTACGTGCCCATCACCGAGAAGCTGAATGCCGAGTACACGGGCCTGACGGAAGTCTATGACCGGAACGGCGTGCTGCTGGGAACGATTTCGAACCCGCACGCGCCGCTCGCGAACCCGGTGCCCCTGGACCGCATTTCGCCCTGGATGCAGGAAGCGACGGTTTCGACCGAGGACAACAGCTTCTGGACGAACCCCGGCGTGAACCCCGGTGGGCTCTTCCGGGCGGTGCGCGAAAACTACGCGGGCGGCGGCATCGGCAGCGGCAGCGGCGGTTCGTCCATCACCCAGCAGCTCGTGAAGAACGTCTACCTCACGAACGACTGCGAGGAGGTGAACGGCACGCGCGTGTGTGTCGCCCCCCGGACGCTGGAGCGCAAGCTGAAGGAGATCGCGTATTCGTTCGAACTGGAGCAGGAGGCCGACAAGCACCAGATTCTGAACTGGTACCTGAACTCCATCTCGTACGCGGACCGCTACGTGGGCGTGGAAGCGGCCTCCGAGGGGTACTTCCGCAAGCCGGCGGCGGACCTCACGCTCGCCGAAGCCGCCGTGCTCGCGGGCGTGCCCGCCGCGCCCACCGACTACCACCCTCGCCTGAACTGCGAACGCGATGACGCCGGCGTGTGCATCACCGATGAGCAGGGCCGCACGGTCCTCTCGGGCGCGGCCAAGGAGCGGCAGCGGCACGTGCTCGACCTGCTCGCGGAGCACGGCCGGATTACGCGCGAGCAGGCGGACGCCGCCTACGCCGAGCCCGTGCTCGTCTACCCCGCGACGAGCGCGCTGAAGGCGGCCGCCTGGATCGATTCGCAGGTGGAGCCCCGGCTCGTGCGCATGTGCGAGGCCGGCACCCTGCCCCGCCTCCCCCACACCGAGAACTGCGAAGAGAGCGTCCACAGCGCCGGCTACAAGGTCACCACCACGATCGACTGGGAAGAGACCCAGAAGGCGATCGCGATGATGAACGAGAACCTCGCGGCGGGGCTGAAGGCGGGGTGCGACTGCCACAACGCCGCGATCGCCACGATCGAGCCCACCACCGGGGAGATCATCGTCTACGCCCCGAACATCGATCCGACGTGGACGTCGGACCCGCGCGTCGCCGGGCAGATCGACCAGCTCACGGAGATCAACCAGCCGGGTTCGTCGCTGAAGCCGGCGGTCTACCTGGGCTACATGGACAAGCTCCAGAAGGTGCCGCTGAGCTCGATCTGGGACACGAGCCCGATGATCTACAGCGACCCGAAGGCGGTGCAGAACCGGGTGACGATCCTCAATCCGCGGCCCGGCAACGGGGGCGAAGGGCTCATCACCGTGCGGTCGGCGCTGGGCGGTTCGCAGAACGTAGGAGCGTTCCGGGCGGCGCAGGAGATCGGCATCCCGAGCGTGATCGCGTACGCCAAGGCGCTCGGCATCACCACGCTGGACAGCGGCTTCGACCCCACCTGGTACGACCACTCCGCCATCTTCTACGGCCCCTCGGTGGCCGTGGGCGGCGCCAACGTGCGGGCGATCGACATGGCCTACATGAACGCGACCATCGCGAACATGGGGTACATGGTCGGCGTGCCCACGCTCGCGAAGCCGATCGACCCGGGGGACCTGGCTTCGTTCGCGGACGCGAAGACGGATGACGACAAAGCGAAGGCGCGGAGCCAGTATTTGGACTTCTCGCGCGGGCACACACGCCTCCCCGGCACGCGCGAGCTGGACCCGGTCGTAGTGCTCGAAGTAAAGGCGATCCAGGGGGAGACGCTCTACAAGCACGGCGACGACCTGGTGCGCAAGGCCGTCGTGGACCCGGAATCGGTGTGGCTGCTGCATTCGATTATGTCGGATTGCACCGCCCGCTGGATCATCTGGCCGTGCGGCGGTTCGAACGACGACAACCTGCTCGATGCCTTCCTCGATGGCACGAAGATCCCGATGGGCATCAAGACGGGTACCCAGCAGGGCCCGACGGCGAACGACACGCTCGCGACCTGGATGAACGGGTACACGCGGTACGCGGGCACCGCCGTCTGGGTTGGGAATTCGAACAAGCAGCTCGTGCGCGATGGCGCGGGGGCCGGCTACGCGTCGGCGAACACGACGATCCGGCTCTTCAAACGCTGGATGGCGCAGTACCACGCCGACCTGAAAGCGAAGGGCGAATTCGAAACGCCGGCGAACTTCGATGACCTCCGCCCCCAGGACGTGGCATGGGTGAAATACCAGACGGCGACCACCGAACGGGGTGCGCGCGGCGGCTGCGGGCAGATGATCGAAGGCTGGGTGCGCACGGACATCAGCTATAAGGGCGACTGCGACGGCAAGGGGTACGTACCGCTGCCACCGTTCCAGGCCGACCAGGCACTCGCGCTGGCGCGGGCACGCGGCATCCCGACAAGCGGCTTCGCGGGCATCCCGGTGCTGGTGACGGGCGCGGCGACGGCGGTTCCCCCGCAGGCGGCGGTTCCCACGCCCTTGGCGAGGCCTCCGCAGGCGGCGATCGCGGCGACCCCAACGGCGGCTCCCGCGCAGCCCACTCCGGCACCCGCGAAGCCCACCGCACCGCCACCCACACCGACGCCGGCCGTTCCCACGCCGACAGCAGCCGCGCCCACACCGACAGCAGCCGTCCCGACACCGACGGCGGCCAAACCCACGAAGCCACCACCGGGGCGGTAAGGTCCGAGGTCCCAGTTCCCAGTTCCCGGTTCCCAGTACCAAGGTGGCAACCCCGGGGGAGGCTTTCTCCCCCGGGGTCGTCCCGCTCGGGCCTCGAGCCTCGAACCCTCGAGCCCATTTCTCCTTCCTCTTTTCTCCTTTCTCTCTCTATCCTGCGCGCGTGGGAAACGACACCAGCCTCTACGGGCGCGCGGGGACGGCGTGGAGCATCCGCCTCGGGGGGACGCATTTCCACCCGGGCGGCGAGGACGGCACGGTCGCGCTGGCGGCGCTGGCCGCCCGCCACGGCTTCGGGACTGAGCCCGTGATCGCGGACATCGGCTGCGGTATCGGCGGGCCGGCGCGATACCTCGCCCGCCGATTCGGCGCCAGCGTCATCGGCATCGACATCGCCGGCCCGCTGCTGGCGCGCGCCCACCAGGATGCGCGCGCCGAAGAGCTATGGCTTCGCTGCGGGTTCGTGCGGGCGGACGCTTTGGCGCTGCCGTTCGCGGATGGTTCGCTGAGCGCGCTCTGGAGCGTGGCCGCGTTATCGCACGTGGAGCAGGCGGCCGCCTTCGCGGAATGCGCCCGCGTGGCCGCCCCGGGGGCGCTGTTCGCAATCGCGGACTGGGTGGCCCCCGGGGACCCGGGCGATGACGGCCGCGAAGCGGCCTGGGCAGCTCTCGGCCTCCGCCTGCTCTCCCTCGACGCCTACCGGGACGCGCTCCAGCGAGCGGGGTTCACGATCGTCGCCGAGGAAATGGAGCCGCCTGCGCAGGCATCACCGCGGGCGCTGGCCGACGAACACGCCTGGCAGACGCAGTTCGCGCTGCGCTACGGCGTGGGCGCCCTCCAAGCGGAACTGGTGCGCTCACGCACGTGGGCCGCGCTCGTGCGCGAAACGGGCATGGCGACGTGGCGCGTCGCGGTGCGCCGCGACGCGAGTTCCCGGTTCCCGGGTCCCAGTTCCCAGGGGATCAACCCCGGGGGAAACTGACGCTCCCGGGGTTGCCCCCTCATTCCTCATTCCTCATTCCTCATTCCTCATTTCCTCTCACCGCGGTGGCCTGGAACCACCAGCGGGTCCAGAGGGAGCCCGGGGTGGTGGCCCAGGTGCGCCAGGCTTCGGCCATGGCGGTGAGGCGGGCGCGCGTTTCCAGGCCGGCGGCTTCGACGAAGGCCGCGAACGGCTCGCCGCTGAGGATGCGGGCCTGGCGCTCGGCGGCGCGGGCTTTGACGGCAGGGGTGCCATCGCAGCCGCCGGCGGCGGAGACGCTGATGTCCGTGAAGCCGGCCTCCGCGAGCAGGAGGCCGAGCGATCGGCCGACCTGGTAATCGCCGCCGCGCAACGCCTGCACGCGCACCATCAGGTCCAGCGACGCGCGCAGGGTGGGAGTCTCGGGGGCGATGAGGGAGCCACCGTGGTCGGCATCGGCGATACCGACCACTCCGCCGGGACGGAGCACGCGGAAGGCTTCGCGAAGGACCGCCGAGGGGCTGTGGGCATGCTGAAGGAGCGCGTGCGCGAAGACGGCGTCGAACGTCGCGTCCGCGAAGGGCACGGCACTCGCATCGCCAATCGTGAACGAAAGGCCGGGGGTGCCGCCGTAGGCCGCACGGGCAGAAGCGACCGTCGCGGGATTGATGTCGAGCCCGGTGACCGCGCCCGGTGCCACGACCTGGGCGAGCCCGGCGGTGATGCTCCCCGGGCCGCACCCGAGGTCCAGCAGCGATATGCCCGGAGTGAGGTGAGGAAGGAAGAAGGCTGCGTTCGCGGCGGCGGTCCGTCGCGAAATCGCGGGCGCGTGGATCGCAACCCGCCAACGATCGTAGGCGCGCGCGACGGCGTCGCCCGGAAGAGGAGCGTCCATGTGTTCAACCACCTTGTACGGGAGAGGGCGCCCCGTCAGCGTGCGGAGCGCAAGCGGGCGTGCGTCAGGAGCGCACGACGGAGGCGAGGGCTTCGATCGATGTCATGGGCGGCCTCCTTGGTCAGTTCCCGGTTCCAAGTTCCCAGGGGCGACCCCGGGGGAACCCGTTCGACCGGGGGGTGTCTCAGTCTAACCTGCTGAGTGCTGGGTGCGGAGTGCTGAGTCGGCAACCCCGGCGCGAGGCAGTCTCCCCCGGGTGGGGTCGCCCCCGCCTCATTCCTCAGTCCTCATCCCTCATTCCTCGCCCGCCCTCGTCTCCTTCCTCTTTTCTCTTTCCTCTCACTCCTGATTGACGTCGAAGTAGAGGTCGCCGTGGGAGTCGTCGATGTCGAGGTGGAGGTAGCGGACCTTGCCGGTGGCGGGGAGGCTGCCGGCGAGCGCGACGCGGACGCGGCCGCCGTCGAGGAGTTCGGTTTCGAGGCGCAGGCGGGTGTCGTCGTAGAGGGAGAAGTACCAGCGGCCGGCGGTGTCTTCGGCGCGCATACCCTCGACCTGGAGGGTGGCGACGGGGCCCTGGCGCCAGGTGAACTCCTTGAGGGTGACGCGCACCTCGCGGCCGGCCTCGGTCTTCACGCGCGCGCTGCTGCCAGGGGAGAAGGAGGCATGGATGTCGGCGCCCCCCGTTTCGCTGCCGAGGACGCCCGCGCTGCCGGCGGGTTCGTCGTCCAGGACCTCGGCGGTAAGCCACGCGCCGTAGCAAATGAGCCCCACGACGGCCGCGCCGAGGATGGCCACGGCCACGCGCAGCCGCTCTACCGCCCGCCCAAGCCGCGCAATCTCGGGGTCCATGGTAGTTCCCAGTTTCCGGTCTCCAGTTCCCAGGGGGCAACCCACGGGGAACATCGCTCCCCGTGGGGTTGCCCCGCTCGGACCTCGGGCCTCGGGCCTCGCGCCCTTCGTTAGTACCCAGTTCCAGGTTGCCAGTTCCCAGGGGCAACCCGCGGGGAAGATCGCTCCCCGTGGGGTTGTCCCGATCGGGCCTCGGGCCTCGAGCCTCGAGCCCTTCGTTAGTACCCAGTTCCAGGTTGCCAGTTCCCAGGGGCAACCCGCGGGGAAGATCGCTCCCCGTGGGGTTGTCCCGCTCGGGCCTCGAGCCTCGCACCTCGAGCCCCTTTTCTCCTTCCTCTTTTCTCTTTCCTCTCCTACTCCTTCTTCTCCTGGCGGGGCATGGGGTTGCGGATGCCCTGGCCGAGGGACTGCGGGAAGACGCGGTCGAGGGCGTCGAGCGTCCAGCCGCCTTCGCGGAAGATGGACTTCTCCTTGCCCACGAGCGTGCAGAGGGAGATCTCGTCGCCGCCGACGATGAAGTCGCGGCCGTTGACGTCGCCGGCGGCGTCGGTGCAGAGGTAGACCACCAGCGGCGCGACCTTCTCCGGGGCGAGGGCATCCATCTGTGAGATGGGGCCGTCGGAGCCGGTCTCCCCGCGGGCAGCGCGGGCGCGTTCCATGGCGGCACGCAATTCCGGCGTAAGCGTGAGGCGGGTGCCCGCGCGCGGGCGGATGGCGTTCGCGGTCACGCCGTAGCGGCCGAGGTCCAGGGCGAGGGTGCGGGTGAGGCCGACGATGCCTTCCTTGGCGGCGGAATAGTTCGCCTGCCCCATGTTGCCGAGCCCGGATTCGGAGGCGGTGTTGACGATGCGGCCGCCGCGCTGCTGCCGGAAGACGAGCGAGGCGAACTTCGTGGCCGTGAAGTGGCCCTTGAGGTGGACGGCGATGACGGCGTCCCATTCCTCTTCGCTCATGTTGAAGACCATGCGGTCGCGGAGGATGCCGGCATTGTTGACGAGGATATCGAGGCGGCCGAAGGTATCGAGCGCCTGCTTCACCATCGCCTCGCCATCGGCCATGGAGGCGACGTTGCCGTAGTTGGCAACGGCCTCGCCGCCCATCTTCTTGATCTCGGCGACGACGTCCTCGGCGGGGGAGGCGTCCTTGCCGCCGCCGCTGATATCGCCGCCGAGGTCGTTGACGACGACGCGGGCGCCTTCGCTCGCGAGGAGGAGGGCTTCGCCGCGACCGATACCGCGGCCGCCGCCGGTGACGATGGCGACCTTGCCTTCGAGCCTGCCAGGCATACGATTGCTCCTGTTTCGAAAGTCCGCCGGGCGTACCGGGCGGTGATCGCGGGTACGCTAGCACCGGTCTTTCGCATGGCGCAAACGATTCTTCGAAGGGGACGATTCCGGCGCATGGCACGGCGGCTGCTGGCATTCATCCCCCACCCGGACGACGAGGCGTACAGCTTCGCGGGCACGTTGGCGTTGGCGGCGAGACGGGGCGCGGTGGTTCGTATCGTGGCCGCGAGCTCGGGCGAAGGGGGCGAACGGCACGACGGCGGCGCGCCCGGGCCCGATGCGCTCGCGGACACGCGCGAACGGGAGTTGGCGGAGTCGTGCCGCGTGCTCGGTGCTGACGAACCCGTGTGCTGGCGCCTCCCGGATGGGGGGCTCGCGACCGTCGCGGACGGGCCGGCGCGCGTGGCACGGGAGATGGCGGCGTTCGAACCGGATGCCGTGCTCGCACTCGGGGCGGATGGCGCCTATGGCCACCCGGACCACCTGGCGGTCTACCGCTGGGTGCTGACCGCGTGGGAGCGTCTGCCGGAGCCGCGGCCCGCGCTGCTGTTCGCGGCGTTCCCCCGCGGCCTCTTCCTGCCGCAGTACGAACAGTGCATCGGGATGATGGGCGACCCGCCCAACCCGCCCGCATCGGCCATCGGCGTCACGCGCTGGGACGAGGAAGTCGACATCCGGGCCGTGGCGGCGACGAAGCTCGCGGCGATCGCCGCGCATCGCACGCAACTCCCGGGGGGCGACCCGCGCGCCATCTTCCCGCCCGGCATCGTGGACGCGCTGCTCGAACGGGAGTGGTTCACGCACGCCGGCGGCGCTGGCGCGAGCGCGCTCTTTGAGTCACTTCGCTAAGGCAGCCGGGCACCCTCATTCCTCATTCCTCGCGCCTCAGCTCTCCCTACGGCTGTTCGATATCGAGGACGAGGCGGCCGGGCGATTCGAGGGTGCTCACGCGGAAGGGGGCTTTCGTGCTCAGGCCGATGGTCCACGCGACGGTGTTGTTGATGTCGCAGGTGAGCTTGGCCTGCAAGAGCGCCTGCGAGCCGCCGTTCAGTTCGGTCTTCACCACGGGATTCGCATCGGGGTCGTGGGCGAGCGCGGGCGTGAACTTGATGACCAGCGAGGCCGTGCCGCTGATGACCACCGGGATCGGCGTGGGCGTGGGCGTCGGGGTGGGGGTACGCGTCGGCGTGGGCGTCGGCGTGCGCGTCGGGGTGGGGGTAGGCGTGACCGAGAGGTCGGGCGTCGGGGTGGGGGTGCTCGTGGGCTTCGGCGTCGGCGTCGAGGCTTTGACCGTGGGCGAAGGCGTGGGTGTGGGCGTGGGCTCGACGAATGGCGTGGGCGAAGGGCAGGCGGTGGGGTTCGTGACGTAGGCGATGGAGTAGCCCGGCGGCAGCTGTCCTTCGAACTGGAAAACGATGCGGTCGTAGCCGAATTCGTTGGCGGCGCGCACGGTGCGGAGGACGACGGGTTCGATGCCGGCGGGCGCGGCGGCAGCGAGCGGTTCGGTGCTGCCGCCGAAGCCTTCGGAAGCGGACTCGGTGGTGGCCGTGGCGGCGATGTTCGCGCGCACGGTGGGCACGGAGCGCGCGGCGCCGGCGGGGGCGGTAGGCGCCGAAGGCGGGATGCCGCCGGACTTCTGGCTGGCGGCGCCGCCGCACGCGGAAAGCAAAGCCACCGCGGCCAGCGCGCCGAACAGGGTGCGTCGCATGCCGAACCTCCGTCAGGTGAAAGATCGGCAGGACCGGGGAAAAGAGAAGAGGAAAGAGAAAAGAGGAAAGAGAAATGGGGCTCGAGGTTCGAGGATCGAGGCTCGAGCGGGGCAACCCCGGGGGAGCCCAGATCGCGCCGGGTTGCCGACTCAGCACTCAGGACTCAGCACTCAGCACTCACCGCAGCGCGGGGCCCCCGGGCTGGCAGGTGCGGCAGTAGCTGGTGATGCGCTGGTTGGCGGTGATCTCGGTGATGGGGGTGTTGCAGCGGGGGCAGGGTTTGCCGCCGAGGCGGTGGACGCGCATGAAATCGCGGCGTTCTTCGTAATCCAGCACGCCGTCTTTCACCATGCGGTCGCGCACGCGGGGGGTGGCCCAGGCCATCACCTCGCGGGAGGCGCGAAAGAGGCTACGGAGGTCGTCTTCGGTTAGCTTCGTCTTCGGGGTGTAGGGATTGATCTTCGCTTCCCAGAGGATCTCGTCGCTGTAGGCGTTGCCGATGCCCTGGACGAACTCGGCGTTGGTGAGGATGCCCTTGATGGCGCCGCGATAGCGCTTCAGCCCGGCCAGCCATGCCTCTTCGGTGAGGCTTTCGGCGAGCAGGTCGGGGCCGTTCGAATCCCAGTTGGGGATGAGCGAAAGGCCATCGGCGGGCACCAGGTAGACCTTCCCCATGAGCTTCTCATCGGCGTAGCGGAAGCTGTGGCCACCTTCGATACCGAGCACCAGGCAGGTCTTCGCGGCGATGCGCGTCTTCGGGTCCACGTACTGGAAGCGGCCCGTGAGCATGGGGTTGATGGCGAGCACGCGGGCGCTGGCGAGGGGGAAAAGGAGGAACTTGCCGGGCCGCAGGACGTCGCCGAAGACGTCGCCGGGGAGGGTTTCGCGGATCTCCTTCGCGGGCGTGCGGAAGACCGGCGGGATACGCGTGTCGGCGGTCTCGATGCGTTTGCCGGCGAGGTTTTCGTTGAAGAAGCCGCGGATGGCCTCGAGCTCGGGGATCTCTGGCATGGGGGCATCGTAGCGGCGCGGCGCCGGGCCCGCATGCGGGTATCGCACGGGGCCCGGGGCGCGAATGCCGAATCAGGCGAGGCCGCGGGCGCGTGCCGTCTCCGGCTCGGCGGCGCCTTCGCGCGAGCGCTCCCAGATCTGGTAGGTGTGCAGCGCGAGGGAGAAGAGGATGGCGGTGCCCATGATCGGCGTGAAGATGCGCTTGAGCATGGTCACTTCGAACAGGAGCCCGGCGGCGAACCCGACGAGGCCCACGTTCGTGCCGAAGAAGATGACGTTGCCCGCGAGGGGTGTGCGTTCGCGGATGTGCGCGGGCGTGGCGGCGTAGAGCAGCCCGAAGATGGCGTTCGTGAGCACGCCGATGAACATCGTGTGGTCGAGCGCGAGGAGGTTGCCCGTGGGGACGTTGTCGAAGTTGCCGCTGTAGCGCCCGGCCAGGTAATTGAGGAGAAGGATGTTGAAAAGGATGCCGATCGAGGAGGCGGCGGCGAAGCGGGCCATCGAGGGTTGCGCCCAGTTCGTCGCGCGGAACGAGGGCCAGAGCCGCTTGATGAAGATGACGACGCCGGCGAGTTCGAGCAGGGCAGCGATGGGGGCGACCTGCGAGGCATCGAGGAGGAGGGAGACCATGAGGACGATGCCACCCAGGAAGGGGAGGCCGATCTGCGCCATGCCGAGCCGCCCGGCGGGCTTCAGCCGCTCCCAGTGGAAGCACCATTCGGCGAGCGCCATGCCCACGGGGATGAGGAATCCCACGACCATGGTGGCGGGGTGGGCATCGGACCCGCCATCGGGGAGGACGTTGCGGCCGGTGGCGATCTTCGTGGCGAGGAGCACGCCGAGCACGCCGCCCACGACCGAGGTGGCGACGGCGGCGAGAAAGCCCAGGTGCGGGACGGTGAGCGTCATGCCGCGGGCTCGGATGAGTACCCAGGCGAAGAAGCCGACAATCGCGATGAGCGCGAAGCTGCCCATGACCGGTCGCGCATCGCCGTAGGTGAAGGCGAAGGTGAAGGCGAATGCGGGCAGGGCGACGGCGGCGTAGATCGCGAGCATGCGCGCGGCGCGGCGCTGGCCCTCGCCGAGGCCCTCCTGCCCGAAGAGCCAGAGGGAGGCGGCGAAGACGGACATCGTGATCCAGCCGAGGGTGCCGGCATGGACGTGGGCGAGGATGCGCCGGCGGTCGAAATCGACGAGGTCGGTGCCGTTGAGGATGCCGATGACGACGGTGAAGGAGAACACGGCCATGGCGACCTGGAGCAGGCCGCGGACTTCGGAACGGAGCGGGTGGGGATGTGCGCCGGGGACGGGCTGCACGGACAAAGGGGGACCTCCGCGCGTGTTATTACGCGGCTTGTACACCCGCCGGGCGCGAATTGCACGCATAACGGGCGCGTTTTCGAGTGATTTGCGAGGCAGGGGGCTGGATGGGTGCTAGCGGGCCTGGCGGCGTTCGGCTTCGTTGCGGTCATGGAAGGCCTGTTCGATGGCGGCGAACTCGGCGCTGGCGCCAGCAACGGTGAAGTCCCGGATGCCGAAGTGCTGGTCGTAGCGAAGGAATTCAAGCGGGGGCGCGCCCTGATAGATATGGTCGTACGTGACGATGGCATCCGGATCGTCCGGCGCGTTGGCGAGCCAAATGGCGATTTGAGGATCACCGCCCACGGGCACCGCGCCGGGGAACATCCGCCCTTCGCGCGCGTCGAGGAGAAAGACAAGCACCACCGAACCGTCCGAGCGTTCGGCAAGAGGTACGGAGGGATCTGATCGTTCTGATGCTTGCGAGGGGTACCATAGAATACGTTTTCGCACTCCATGCCGTTGGCCCAGCAAGTATCGCTCGTGCCACCATACAAGTAGGTCATGTAGTACATGATTTGAGCGGCAAGATGCAAATGAGCAGCGCTTGTACCACAGGTTGATGCTGTCCCTACACAGCGTAGAACCAGTCGCCCGCGTTCGAAACCGTTTCCGTATAGTGTGTCCCAGTACGATCATTCAGATGAAGAACGTCCACCGTGAATCGTAATAGTCGAGCCAGACGCCTCCGCTCAACTGCTGCAAGCGTCCGCGCACTCTACAGTCTCCCTCATTCCAGTATTGGAATCGGAAGTTGTAGTTGTAGCTTCCCTTACTGTAATAGTAATCACGCAAGTATGCGCTGTTACTGTGCGAGAAATCCCGTGCACCGCGCGAACCGTCGTCGAAGTGCAGTCTATAGTGCGTTCCGCCGGAGGCGTTGCTGGGCATGACTTGCACCAGCCAATCCGGGAGCGCATACGTATCGCGCGCACGCAACAAATCGTTGGTTCCCACCACCACAAGCATCAGCACGATGACTGCCAGCAGCACTCGATTCACGTGCACGCCCGCTAACCGACCCGTCCGCTGTTCCGGACGGATCAAGGGATGACCAACGGGCGGCGCCACCCGACGCTAGATCGGCCGAGACACCGATTCAACCGCGGTCTGCAAGACCTCGCCCCAAGAACACAAAGAGCCCGCCTGGCGCCCAGATCCCGGATTCCGTGCACCAATCGCGCGAATCCCTGATTGCGCGGTTAAGGATGAGGGTCATAATCCTTCCCAAGTTGCTAACTCGACAGGCAACGAAGGAAGGAACGGCATTATGCGACTGCTACCCATAGCCGCCCCGGTCGCGGCCAGTCTCGCCCTGATGGCGACCACCGTCTTCGCGGAGGCGCCGGGGCCCGCGGTCCCGAGCGGCAACGCGGTCACCAGCCTCACGGGCACGTTCGTCGATGCGACCGGGAATCGCGTCGGCAATGTGCAGGTCCACCAGGGCGCCGATGGCACGGTGAAGGTCATCGCGGATGCGACGCTCATCCCCAAGGGTGCGCACGCGATCAGTGTGAACGCCGCGGGCGTGTGCACGCCGGCGAACAAGTTCGCCGCGGCGGGCGCGACCACGGCCAGCCTGCCGGGCATCGGCACGGCGACGGTGGAGCAGGGGTACTACCTCGCGACCACCACGGGCATCAAGCTTTCAGGCGCCGGCAGCATCGCCGATGGTGATGGCGCGTCGATCGTGATTTACGCGTCGGACTCGGCGGGCAGCGATCGCATCGCCTGCGCGGTCATCGCGGCGCCGGATCCGTCGCTGGCGACGCCTTCGCCAAAGCCGCCGACGGCGGGCACGGGCGTCGATGCGGGCCCGCTCGGCGGCGAAAGCCGCACGGTCGCGATTGCGGCCGCGTTCGCGCTGGCCGCGGGCGCGTTCGTCGCGGGCATGCGCAAGGTGGCGGGGAGCCGCTAGCTAATAGCTGTTAGCTGTTAGCGGGGCAACCCTACGCGGGAGCCCGGTCGAATGGTTCAACGAAGGGGCGCCCATGGGGCGCCCCTTTCGCGTGCGTGCTAACAGCTAAGAGCCAGCAGCTAACAGCTCCCCCGGCTATTGCCGGGTTAAGGTTGCTGAGCATATCTTTACGCCGTGCGGGGGCCTGCCGAAGGCTCCAGAAAGAAGGCAACCCATGCGTTTGCTCCCATTCGCCGCCCCGGTGGCGGCCGGCCTCGCCCTCGTGGCGACCATCGCCTTCGCCGAGGCGCCCGGGCCGGCGGTGCCTTCGGGCAACGCGGTGACGAGCGTGACGGCCACCTTCATCGATGCGAACGGCAACCGCGTGGGGAACGTGCAACTCCACCAGGGAGCGGATGGCACCGTGAAGATCATCGCGGACTCGACGCTCATCCCGAAGGGTTCGCACGGCATCCACATCCACGGCGCGGGCGTCTGTGAGCCGGCGGGCAAGTTCGCCACGGCTGGCGGCCACTTCAATCCCGGCAACAAGCAGCACGGCCTGAACAACCCGGGCGGCCCGCACGCCGGCGACCTGCCGCAGATCGACACGAAGACGGTCGAGCAGGGGTATTACATCGCGACGACGAAGGCGATCTCGCTGACGAGCGGGCCCACGAGCATCTTCGATGCCGATGGCACGGCGCTGGTGATCCACGCCACCGCCGATGACCAGGTGACGGACCCGACGGGCAATTCGGGCGATCGCATCGCCTGCGCGGTCATCGCGGCGCCGAACCCGGCGCTGGCGACGCCTACGCCGCGGCCTCCGACGGCGGGCGCGGGCACGGCAACGGACGCGGACGGCGCGAGCCGCACGGTGGCGATCGCGGCGCTGTTCGCGCTCGCCGCGGGCGCGGTGGTGGTGGGCGGGCGGCGCTTCGCGCGCTGAAGCGCGCGCGAAGCGAGTTCCCAGTTCCCGGTTGTCAGTTCCCAGGGGGACGATGAAGGGGGCGCCCGGTGGGCGCCCCCTTTCGCTGTGCTCTTGCCCGGCTCCCACTGGGAACCGGGCACCTGGAACTGGGAACTAGTCAGAACTGAAGGGCAAGTCGATGTTGTCGACGCGGCGGCCGGCCTTTTCGTGGATGCGGGCGATCTTTTCCGGTTCGCGTTCGTGGACGGTGGTGGTCTTGGTGCCGCGCACCATGGCGACGCGCCCGGTGCGGCTCAGTTCGCGAATGCCGTAGGGCTCGCACATCTTGATGAGGCCGTCGATCTTGTCCTCGTCGCCGACGACCTGGAGGATGAGGGAGTTGGTGGCGATATCGACGACATCGGCGCGGAAGACGTTGGCGATATCGAGCAGTTCGTGGCGGTTCACGTTGTTGCAACGAACCTTAATCATCGCGAGCTCGCGCGCGACCATCTCTTCGTGCGAAAGGTCGCTCACTTTGACGACGTCGATGAGCTTGTAGAGCTGCTTTTCGACCTGCTCGACGGGGGCGCTTTCGCCATCGACGACGATCGTCATGCGGCTCAGGCCCTCTTCCTCGGAACGGCCGACGGTTAGGGATTCGATGTTGAAGCCGCGGCGCCGGAAGAGGCTGGAGACGCGCATGAGCACGCCCGGCCGGTTTTCGACAATGGCGACGACGGTATGGACGGTGTGATGCGGGCGGGAGCCGCTGTGCGGTGCGGTGCTCATCGGGCGAGTTCCTCGGCGGGGGCTTCGATCGTCTCGCTCAGGGCGGCGCCGGCGGGCACCATCGGCCAGACGTTCTCTTCCTGGTCGACCTGGAAATCGAGCAGCATGGGGCCCTTGTGGTTGCGGGCCTCGCGCAGGGCGAGCTCGACTTCGTTCTTGTGTTCGACGCGGATGGCGCGGATGCCGTAGGCATCGGCGATCTTGCAGAAGTCCGGCTGCGTCATCGCGACGGAGACGAAGTTCTTGTCGTAGAAGAGCTGCTGCCACTGGCGGACCATGCCGAGGTAGCCGTTGTTGAGGATGGCGATCTTCACGGGAAGCTGCTCATCGACGAGGACGGCGAGTTCCTGCATGGTCATCTGGAAGCCGCCATCGCCGCAGATGGCCCAGACTTCCTGACCGGGCAGGGCGACCTGCGCGCCGATGGCGCCGGGCAGTTCGAAGCCCATGGTGCCGAGCCCGCCGGAGCTGATGAGCTGGCGGGGCCGCTTATAGAAGTAGTGCTGCCCGGCCCACATCTGGTGCTGCCCCACGCCGGTGACGATGGTGGCATTGCCCTGGGTCTCTTCGTAGAGCGAGCGGATGACGGCCTGGGGGAGCATGCGGCGGGATTCGCGAATGTGGAGCGTGGGGTGCTCCTCGCGCTGCTGGTCGATCCAGCGGAGCCATTCGTTGCGGGTCTGCTGTTTCGTCTCCTCCATGAGCTTGGGGAGGACGCGCTTCACATCGCCGACGATGGGGACGACGGGCTTGAAGTTCTTGCCGATCTCGGCGGGGTCGATATCGATATGGATGATCTTGGCGGTGGGGTTGAAGTCCTTGAAGCGGCCCATCGCGCGGTCATCGAAGCGCATGCCGACGCCGATGACGACGTCGGCGTAATCGGCGGCCATGTTGGCGTAGAACATGCCGTGCATGCCGAGCCAGCCGTAGCTGAGGGCGTGCTCTTCGGGGAAGGCGCCGATGCCGAGGAAGGTGGTGATCACGGGGATGCAGGCCTTTTCGGCGAGCTCGACGAGCTCCTTGTGGGCCTCGCCCCAGATGACGCCGTGCCCGGCGATGATGATCGGGCGCTTCGCCTGGTCGATGATCTCGGCGGCGCGGCGAATCATGCCGGCGTGGCCTTCGGTGGTGGGCTTATAGCCGCGAAGGCTGACCTGCTCGGGCCATTCGAACTCGGTCTCTTCCTGGAACACGTCCTTGGGAATATCGACGAGCACGGGGCCGGGGCGCCCGGTGGTGGCGATGTGCGTGGCTTCGCGAATGGCGAGGGCGATTTCGTTCGCGTTCATGCACATGTAGTTGTGCTTGGTGATGGAGTGGGTGATGCCGGTGATATCGGCTTCCTGGAACCCATCCTTGCCGAGGAGCGCGCGGCCGACGTTGCCGGTGAGGGCGAAGACGGGCGTGGAATCCATCCAGGAGGTGCAGATGCCCGTCACCAGGTTCGTGGCGCCGGGGCCGCTGGTGCCGAGGCAGACGCCCATCCGGCCGCTGGCGCGGGCATAGCCATCGGCCATGTGGGCGGCGCCCTGTTCGTGGCGAACGAGGATGTGGCGAAGGCCGGGGAACTGGGGAAGGGTGTCGTAGAGGGGGAGCACGACGCCTCCGGGGTAGCCGAAGATCGTGTCGACGCCCTCGCGCTGGAGGGATTCCAGCGTGATCTGTGCGCCAGTCATGCGCGCCATGAGGCAGGGTCCTTCTCCACGGGCAGCTGTTGTGGACCGGCGGGGTTCCCGGTGAGGGAGCGCCGGCGCCTGCCTCGCCAAACGGTCGAGGCCACCCCGTGGCGGGCCGTGAGCCCGGGACGGGGCTGAAGGCGGAGAGGGGTGGGCCGGTAAGCCCGATTGCCCTCCAGCGTGTGCCGTAGATCAGGCAGTGTAGCCGTTAGGGCGACGTTACGTCACCCGGTGCGGGTGCTATGGCGGCGATAGGTCGGGGGCCCGTTCAACTAAAGCTGCTCTCCAACTGCGTCGCCAGATGCGCGCCCAGCAACCTTTCCATCGCGGTGACATCGACCCGCCCGTAACGCGCCGCCTTGTCGGCCTTTTCAAGCGCCCGGTAATAGGCCGCCCGGTCGACCGCGATCGTCTCAGGAATCGTCGGGCGCCCCGGCAGAAGGACACCGGAATGGATACAGAGGACCAGGTATGAAACGGCCCGAGACGTTCGGCCATTCCCGTTGACGAATGGATGGATCCAGTTGACGCGCCACATGCAGTAGGCGGCCAGGTGCAAGGCCGTCGCGCTGGTCCAGAGCCTGTTCACGTAGTCGCACATCGCTTCCACCAGAACGGGCACGTCGCGCCAGTCGGGCGGAATGTGCTTCGAACTCCCGATGAACACGGGGCCCGTGCGATACGCGCCTGGCACCGGCTCCAGGCCTTCGACGGCGAGCGCGTTCAATTCGACGAGCATGGATGGGAGGACTTTGAACGGCTCGCTCCCATCGACGTAGTCGCGAATGAATTCCAGCATCCGGTCGAACTGGCGGATACCGTTGAGCGACTCTCGTTCGGCGATCTCCGTCTCCGAGAGCAGCGGCAGATCGCCCCGTTGTTCGTCTCCGAGCCTGGTTTCAAGGCCGGGCATGGGCTACGAAGGGCGAAGCTGCTCGGCCGCCCGGTCAACCATGGCGCGCGTGATTCGCTCGTTCTCGATATTCGTATTGCCCCACGCGAACCCTCGGCGCTGGCCCTCTAACTCATCGGGCGTCATCGCCATCGTCCGCGCCTTGGCCAACAGCCGGTCGAACTCGTCCCTGGACACAGCCGTTTCCCTTTCGTGACGGGCCGCTTCCGCCGTCACTTTCTCATCACACACTACCGCAACGGCAAGGGCGCAGGATACACCCCTTATGCCGCGCGCAGGCGGGCGCGGGCCTGGCGGTACCAGCGGCGCAGGGGGCTGCGAAGGATGACGGCATCGCGTACGGCGTGGACGTGATCGGTGAGGGTGCCGGGCTCGACGCGGCGATAGCGGGTGATCATGCCATCGAAGCCGCGCTCGGGTTCGAAGCCGGCGCGGTGCAGGGCCCAGCGCAGCGGCCGGTCATCGTCGTAGAGGTGCCAGGCGTTTTCGTAGGTCCTGGGGCGGGTATCGAAGTTCGCGAAGAGCACGCCGCCGGGGCGCAGGGCGCGATGCAGTTCGCGCGCCGTGGCCGCGACATCGGGCACGTGCACGAGCGTATCGATCGCGGTGATGACGTCGTACTTCGCGGCCGGGAGCGATTCGTGGTTGAGATTGAGGTAGGCCGCCGGGGTGCGGCGCCGGTCCAGCCGGTAGCGCGCGAATTCGAGCAGGGGCGTCGAGATGTCGGCGAGGGTGGTTTCGTACCCGAGCGCGGCGAAGAGCTGTGAGGTGACGCCCGCGCCCGACCCGAAGTCCAGGTGGCGGGCGCGCGGCTGCACGGGCAGCGACCGCGCGAGCACGGTGCTCACGGGGTAGGCGTGGCCCGTGGCCTGGAGGCAGGCGAACCAGAGGAGGTCGAACGACCACGACTGGACGGTGTCGTAGAAGTCGGTGATGGCCTCGGCGGAATCGCGCTGCTTCGCATACCACTCCTGGAGGCTGTAGATCTCCCAGTTCACGCAGCGTTCGACGCACTCTTCGGGGGTGAGGTGGAAGTAGGTGGCGAGGTCATCGAGGACGGCGGCGCGAAGCTCGGCGGCATCGAGGGGGGCGGCCGGGTCACCGGGTTCGCCCAGGAGGGCGCGTTGGAAGGCGCGCATCTGGGGGCTGCGCATGGCGGCACGCTGCAGGGGGCTCCAGCTGGCCTGGTCGGCGGGTACCGCGAGGGGATCGAGGTGCAGGCCAGAAGATGCGCGCATGCGGTGGCTCCGTCTCCAGATAAGGAAGGAATCGGCTGGCGAAGCTGTCGATAGGAGGCGCGGGGGCCGCTCCCGGACGAACCGGGCACGGGCGCTCAACCGGGGGGAAGTGCTGAGTGCTGAGTGCTGAGTGCTGAGTCGGCAACCCCCGGCCAGGATGCCTCCCCGCGCGGGACGGGCCACCGGGTACCGGCGGGGTCGCGGTTCGTGGTTCGGGCGTTGGTCAGCGGCGGCGGGGGTTCGCGGCGGCGCGGGCTTCGAGTTCGATGGCGCGGAAGCGGCAGAGGTCGCGGATGAGTGCGGCGGGCACGGGCTCGCTGAGGGGGAAGCGGACGGCGGCTTTGCCCTTTACGTTCGCGGCGAGTGGTCCGGCGAAGGTTTCGAAGAGTGCCGTAGGCGGCGGGAAGGAGAGCGAGTAGTGCGCCTTGAAGCCGCTGAGGTAGCAGACGAAGCCCCCGTGGAGGCGGTAGGCGGGGACCTGGTAGCTGATCACCTCGGCCGCCTCGGGGACGGTCTCGCGGATGATGGCGCGCACTTCGGCGAGGATGGCACGCACGCGCTCGGGCTGGGCCGCGAGGTAGGCATCGACCGATGGGTACTCCGTCCGGGCCATGGGCGAACGGTAGCGCGCGGAAGGCACCGGCGGCAACGAAAACGGCGCCCCGTGCGGGACGCCGTTCGCGATGTGATGCGTTGGAGCGTGTCTAGCGGCCGGTGAAGCGGGGCTCGCGCTTCTCCTGGAACGAGGCGACGCCCTCGGCGAAGTCCTCCATGCCGAAGAGGACCTTGAGGTGCACCATCAGGTGGTCGACGGTGGTTTCGTAATCTTCTTTGGCGCCGAGGCGCATCATGCGCTTGGTGGCCTGGACGGCCATGGGGGCGTTGGCGGCGATTTCGCGGGCCCACGCGATGGCGGTATCGAGCAGCTCGGCGTCCGGCACGACGGCGTTCACGAGGCCGGCTTCCTTGCACTGCTGTGCGTTCAGCACCTGGCCGCGGAAGAACATCTCAGAGGCCTTCGCCCAGCCGACGAGGCGCGGGAGGAGCCACGACCCGCCGCTTTCGGGCAGCAGGTTGCGCTTCGCGGTGACGGCGGCAAGGCGGCCACCTTCGCCGGCGATGCGGATGTCGCAGAGGAGCGCGAGGTCCATGCCGTAGCCCGCGGCGGCGCCGTTGAGCGCGCAGATGACCGGCTTGTCCATGTTGTAAAGCACGACCGGCGCCGAACCGCCGAGGTCGAACAGCTGCTGGGCGTTCTTGGAACGGGCGGCGATGGAGTTCGGGCCGCTCTCGACGAGGTCGAGCCCGGCGCAGAAGCCGCGGCCGCGGCCGGTGAGGATGACGACGCGCACGCTGGTATCGCGGTTCGCCTCGCTGAGCACGCGCGAGAAGGCGGAGAGCATGGGGCCGCTGATGGCGTTCATGCGCTCGGGGCGGTTGAGGGTAACGATGAGGATGTTGCCGTCGCGCTCGGCGAGCAGCTCCTCGGTGCCGGTATCGACCTTGGTGCGGTCGAGGGTAGGCGCGGACATGGGCAGGCTCCAGATGGTGATACGCGAGCATGCTAGCAGGTTCGCGCGATCCCGCGCGATTCAGTGGCGGTGACGATTCAGGTAGCTACTGGCTATTAGCTGTTGGCTGTTGGTGTGGCAACCCCGTGCCGCGGAGCGCCCCAGAGCGGCGAATCCGGCCACGCTAATAGCCAGCAGCCAATAGCCAACAGCTAAGAGCCAGCAGCTAAAAGCTCTCCGGGAGCTCGATGGCGCGGAGGATGTCGATGTGCGCGGGGCTGCCATCGGGGGCGAGGTCGATCACGAGCAGGTCGACGCGCAGGTTCGCGGGGTCGATCCCTTCGCGCTCGGCGTAGGCGAAGGCGGCGCGCCACATCCGCGCGCGCTTGCCCGGGGTGAGCGATTCGGCCGCCGCGCCAGGGTGCGCGCGCCGCGTGCGAACTTCGACACAGACGGTGTCCGTGCCCTCCTGGCAGACGAGGTCGATTTCGCCCCCCGGGACGCGCACGTTGCGGGCGACGACGGTGAGGCCAGCGGCGGCGAGGCGGTGCCCGGCGACGCGTTCGCCGAACGCGCCCAGCTCCGCGCGCTTCGTCATCCCGGGAGGGCGAGGGGGAACTGGGCGACGGGGGCGAAGCTGCGGCGATGGATCTCGCAGGGGCCCTTTTCGCGCAGCCAGCGCTTGTGTTCGGGCGTGGGATAGCCCTTGTTGTGGCAGAAGCCGTACCCCGGGTACTTCTCGCACATCTCGTTCATGAAAGCGTCCCGCGCGACCTTGGCGATGATCGAGGCGGCGGCGACGGCGACGCTGAGGGCATCGCCATCGATCACGGGCTGGACGTTCGGCAACGGCAGCGGCAGGGCATCGGAGATGATGTGGCCGGGTTCGACGGACAGCTGTTCGAAGGCGCGAATCATGCAAAGCTTGCGCGCCTGGTAGATGTTCACGCGGTCGATTTCGAGGTGGTCGGCCCAGCCGATGGCCCATGGCACGGAGCGCTTGATCTCGGCGGCGAGTTCGTCGCGAAGCTTTTCGGAGATGACCTTCGAATCGCGGACCGTCTTGTACCACTTGAGCCGGCGGTTCGGGGGGAGCGCGACGCAGGCGGCGGTGACAGGCCCGGCGAGCGGCCCCACGCCCACTTCATCGACGCCCGCGACCCAGAACGCCCCGGCCTTCCAGGCGGCGCGTTCAAACTTGAGGCTGGGGATCGGTCCGGCGGCCATGGGCGCGATGGTACGGCGGCGGCGCGCGGCGGGGGAGGGCCCGGCCGCCAATCCTTACGCTCGGGGCGCGATTACGGTCAGCCCGCGCGGTGCCCGAAGACGCGTTCGTCCATCGCCTTGAGGCGGCCGGCCATCACGCGCATCACTTCGAGGGCGAAATAGGGCGAGCGTTCGCAGAGGTACATGAAGCGGCGGCGGTCGATGGCCACGACCTCCGTCTCGGTGTGGGCGCGAACGGTGGCGATGCGCAGGTGGTCCTCGGAGACGAGGCCCATCTCGCCGACGATGGCGCCGGCGCCGATGCGCTCGACGAGGGTGCCATCGATGGTGATATCGAGTTCGCCGTGCTTGACGACGTACATGACTTCGCCGCGTTCGCCCTCTTCATAGAGGAGGTCACCGGCGGCGACGAAGATGGTGTCGGTGGCGTGGTCGAAGATGTGGAGGACGGCGGGTTCGGTATCCACGGGCAGCGGCTCCGGCGAGAGTGCGCCGGATCACCGCATGTGGCTGCCGTGCGAACAAGCGGCGGCGGACCCGAAAGCAGGGGACGAACAGCAGTGCTGAGTGCTGAGTGCTGAGGGGGATGACCCGGGGAAGGCGTGCTCCCCGATACGGGGCTGACCCCCTGGTCACTGGCAACTGGGAACCGGGAACTCGGCCGCGCTTAGCGGCCCGCCAGCACGGCCGCTTCGTAGGCTTCCTTGCCGAACCCGGCGCCTTCGTTCGGGCGGGAGCGGGAGCGGCGGCGGGCGATCGCTTCGTCGTACATCGCGGCGACCTGCAGGGCGATGTTCCGCCAGCGGAACCGTTCGACCGATGAACGCGCGGCGCGGCTGAAGTTCGCGCGCAGTTCGGGGTTGTGAAGCAGCACTTCGAGCTTTTCGGCGAACGGTTCCGGGCAGAGCCAGGGGATGAGATACCCGGTCACGCCTTCGACCACGGTCGAAACGAGCCCGCCGACGCGGGAGGCCACGACGGGCGTCCCGCAGGCCATCGCTTCGACCGCCACGAGCCCGAAGCTCTCATAGTAGCTCGGCACCACGCAGACATCGGCGGCGCTGTAATAGATGGGCAGGCGGTCGTGCGCGACAGGCCCTTCGAAGCGTACGTTGGCGGCGACGCCGGCCTCCTCGGCCTGCCGTTGCAACTCCGCGCGCAGCGCCGAGGCGCGGTCGTCGCCGCCGACGATGAGGAGGGTCACACCCGGCTCTTCGAGTTCGGCCAGCGCGGAAATGAGGATGTCGACGCCCTTCAGCTTCTCCAGGCGGCCCACCCACAGGAGCACCGGTGCGCCGGGAGCGAGCCCGAGCTTCTCGCGGCAGTCGTCGCGGTTGAGCGGCTGGAAGAGGTTGAGGTCGACCCCGCAGGGGATGGTGCGCATGCGCGCCGGGTCGGCGCCGTAGTACATCTCCAGCAGCTGCCGCTCGTGGGGGCTGGCGGTGACGATGGCATCGGCGCGGCGGGCGATGCCGCGTTCGGCGCGAATGCGGTCCTTCGGCTCCTCCTCGCTGATGCGCGCGCGGTTCTTCACTTCGCCCAGCGTGTGAAACATGACCGCGTGAGGCACGCGCAGGCGCCGCGCGAGCACACCGCCCGGGCGGCCGCTCTGCCAGTAGTGGCTGTGCACGATGTCGTAGCCGCGGCCTTCCCGGGCGGTGAAGCGCTGGAGTTCGTCCGCGAATTCGCCAAGGTGCCCGGCGATTGCTTCCTTCTCGATGGGAGCAGCCGGGCCGGCGGGGATGCGCACGATGCGCAGGTTCCGTTCGACCTGCTGGACGAGGGGCAGGTCGCCATCGAGCCGGGTGATCATGTCGACTTCGTACCCGAGCGCCCCCAGTTCGCGCGAAAGTTCGAGCACGTAGACGTTCATGCCCCCCGTCTCGCGGCCGCCGAGTGGCGCGAGGGGGCTCGTGTGGGCCGAAACCATGGCAACCCGCATAGCGCCCAGTCTACCGTGCTTACGCCCGGTAGGCTGGGCGAGTTCCCGGTTCCCGGTTCCCAGT
This sequence comes from Dehalococcoidia bacterium, assembly GCA_020847985.1. GTDB lineage: Bacteria > Chloroflexota > Dehalococcoidia > Tepidiformales > Tepidiformaceae > Amarobacillus. The sequence goes on along the minus strand of JADLBC010000003.1, from coordinate 80,228 downwards.
TCCCAGGGGATCGGACCGGTGCGGGGGCGAAGGCCGGACCCCGGGGTTGCCGACTGGTCACTGGGAACTGGGGCCTGGGAACTAGCCGCTCGCGCGCCCGCGCGAGCGGCTCTACCCTACCGCCATGGCCTCCGCGAGCTGCCACTATTGCAATCGCCCCGCCGAGGAGGAGTGCTCCACCTGCGGGCGGCTGTACTGCCTCGAACATGGCGAGGATGTGTGCCTGCGCTGCCTCGCGCCCGAGGCCGCCACGCCATCCGGCAACGTCTACCGCGGGTCGCTGCTCGCGCTCGTGGCCGCGTCGCTCGTCGCGCTTTTCCTCTGGTTTAGCCCGCCGGCTTCGAAGACCGAACAGGACACGGCGCGCAGCGTCGCCACGGCCACCCCTTCGTTCCTGGCCACGGCGACCCCGACGCGGCCGGGCGCGACGCCATCGCGCACGACGGTGGCGAGTTCGCCCACAGCGGCGGGTTCCGCCACGGCCGCGCCCGGTGGAACCGCACCGGCCAGTCCCACCACCGCGGGTGCGAAGACCTACACCGTCCAGCCCGGCGATACCCTCTCCGGCATCGCTTCGGCGAACGGCATCACGCTCGCGGCGCTGCAGGCGGCGAACCCCGGGGTCACCGCGGCGACGCTCCAGATCGGCGCCGTCCTCACCATCCCCGCGCCATGACACGACAACCGGACTGGGCCGACGACCCACTCCTCGCCGACGAACTGCGCGCCCGCCGCGTCCGCAACGGCATCGTCCGTTCGGCCATCCTCTGGACGCCATTTTTCTTGCTGCTGCTGGGCGCGACGCTCTACTTCCTCTTCGATACCGTGACCGGCGGGGACCACGGCGGCACGTGGTTCCTCGTGGTCGTGCTCGCGATTATCACCGGGCTCTTCGGCTTCCAATCCATCCAGGCGCTGCAGGACCTTCGTACGAATCCTGTCGACGCCGTCGCGACCGTGGGCCGGCGATGGTCGCGGAGCGATTCGCTGGTGATGAAGAGCCACTACATCCGCCTCACGAGTGGCCAGATCCTGCGCGGCGATGTCGTCACCCTGGCCGGCGTGAAGGAAGGCGACCGCGTGCGGCTGACCTACTACCCCCACACCGCCGTCATCGCCCGGCTCGACCGCCTGCCCGCCGAGGAGCCCGCGCCCGCCGCGGAGTAGCGCCCGGGGCCCGGGTTTCGCGCACGAACGGCGCGCGGGGCGTCATGATGGACGCGAACCCACGCCAGCGAGGTCCCCACGCCATGCCCACGCAATCCGAAAAGACCGCGACCCTCCGCGCCTTGCAGGCCGCGCCCGGGGCGTTCCTCATCGCCAACGCCTGGGATGGCGCTTCGGCCCGCGTGCTCGAAGGGCTCGGCTTCCCCGCCATCGCGACTTCGAGCGGCGCGCACGCGGGGACGCTGGGGCGCCGCGACGGCCGGGTGACGCGCGAGGAAGCGATCGAGCACGCCCGGCTGATCGTCGCGAACACGACCCTCCCCGTCTCGGCGGACCTGGAGAACTGCTTCCGCGATGACGCCGCCGGTGCCGCCGAGACCATTCGCATGGCGATCGAGAGCGGGCTCGCGGGGGCCTCCATCGAGGACGCGCCGCAGGAGCGCGAGCGCCCGGCGTACACGTTCGAACACGCGGTCGAACGTGTCGCGGCCGCCGTCGAGGTTGCGCGCGCGAGCGGCACGGGGTTCGTCGTCACCGGGCGAACACAGAACCACATCCGGCCGGGCGCGGACCTCGGCGAGACGATCGCGCGGCTGCAAGCCTACGAAGCGGCCGGCGCCGACATCCTCATGGCTCCCGGGCTGGCCGCCCTGGACGAGGTGAAGGCGGTCTGTTCGAGCCTTTCGCGGCCGTTCAACTTCATGGTGGGCATCCCGGGCCGTTCGTTTTCCGTGGCCGAACTGGAGGCGGCGGGGGTGAAGCGCATCAGCCTGGCGACGTCGCTCTGGAAGGCGGCCATGACCGGTCTGACCGCCGCCGCCCGCGAGGCGCGTGAACAGGGCACGTTCTCGTTCGTGGAATCGAACATCGGCACGGGAGAGCTGAACCGCTTCCTGGCGTAGGGAGCTATGCGAGCGCGAGCCGCGGCGGGAGCGCGCCTTCGAGTTCGAGGAGCGCCTGCTTCATCGCGAGCCCGCCCCCGAAGCCGTGCAGAGAACCGTCCGCGGCCACGAGCCGGTGGCACGGCAACCAGAGCGGGATGGGGTTCGCGCCCATCGCCGCGCCGACGGCACGGGCGGCCTTCGCATCGCCGAGGTGGCGAGCCATCCAACCGTAGCTGCGCGTCTCGCCGCGGGGGATTTCGCGCAGCGCGAGCCACGCACGGCGCTGGAACGGCTCGCCCACGGGGTCGCAGGGGAATGCTCCGAGGCCCTCGGCCGGGCGACCGGCGGCATAGTCGCGGAGGATGGCCAGCGCCTCTTCGGCGCGCGCATCAAACCCGTCCTCCGCGCCGAAAGCACGTAGTTCGCGTTCGCAGGCCTCGCGGGTGTGGTGGAACAGCGTCGCCTGGCGGATGACGCCGCCATCGAGCGCGACGCCGACCCAGCCCATCGCCGTTTCGGTCACCGCGAGCACAGTCATACCGCCATCCTACCCGCGCGGCCGCGACAGCTGCTGTCGCACGATGTCACCGCGGTGCCGGCGCGGGCTCGGGGCCCTTGCGGTTGAACTTGCTCCCGGCGGCCTCGGCGCCTTCGCTGAGGATGCACTCGACGGCGTCGGCGGCGATGCGCACGGCATCGTCGAGCGCACGCTTGTCTTCGCCCCATGGTACGCCCAGCACCCACGAAGCCACGACCTCCGGGTCCCACGAAGGTTCGCCGTTCACCGACGGCCGCCCGATGCCGATGCGCACGCGCACGAATTCGAGCCCGGCGGCCTGGCCGATGCTCTTGAGGCCGTTGTGTCCGCCATGCCCGCCGCCTTCGCGGATGCGGATGGCGCCGGGGAGCATGTCGAGTTCGTCGTAGACGACCACCGTGCGCGCGAGGGTGCAGCCGGTCCACTGCAGGGCCTGTGTCACGGCCTTGCCGCTGAGGTTTACGAACGTCTTCGGCTTCACGAGCGCGACCGTCTGCCCCTGGAGGCTGCCGACGCCGATGTGCATCGTGCTGCCCTGGGCTTTGGGCTGCGTGCCCGCGCGCTTCGCCAGTTCGTTGATGACCCAGAAGCCGACGTTGTGACGCGTGCGGGCATACTCCTCGCCCGGGTTCCCCAACCCCACGACGAGCCAATCAGCCGCGAAGCGCGGCCCCGCGGGCGCAGGCGATCTCCGGAACGGCATGGGGATAGTGTTGGAGAGAAAGGAGAAAAGAGGAAGGAGAAACGGGGGTCGAGGTTCGAGGAATGAGGAATGAGGAATGAGGGCGGGCAGAGCGTAGGATGCGGCGGGTGAGTGAGTGGACGGCCAGCCAGGCGGCTGCGCGATGGTCGTGCCACCGCCGCCGACGAGGCGTTCTTCGCCCGGTTTCTCGCACTGCACGACGAGTTGCTTGCCGCCGTGGTCGAACGCCTCCACGACCTGGATGCGCCGAACGGTACGCCATTGGTGCCGACCTCAAGGTTGAAGACCCGCGAGACGCTCTTGGAGAAGCTGCGCCGCGAACGAACACGCCTTTCGACCGTCCATGATGTGGCGGGAGCAAGGGTGGTGATCGAAGGCTCGCGCCAGGACCAGGACGCCGTGGCCGACGAAGTTGTTCACCTGTTACCCGCGACGGGCAAGATCGTGGACCGTCGCGCGAATCCGAGCCAGGGATATCGAGCGGTCCACGTGGTTGCCCACGTGGACGGACGCTGGATCGAAGTCCAGGTTCGCACCCGGTTGCAGCACCTCTGGGCCGAGACCTTCGAACGTCTCGCCGATCAGTTCGGCCGGCGGATGAGGTACGAGCCGGTCGCTTCGGACTCGGTCGAGTACCAGTTCACGTCGGCCATGCTGGGTCTCAGCGAGGAGATGGATGCAGCGGAGCGTGAACAGGACCCCGCCTGGGCGAACGATGTCGCTATCCGGCTTCGAGCTGTCTATGACACACTGGGACGGACATGAGCTACTTCGTGCTGGTCTACTCGCGCAATCGCGGGGAACTGCTGCGCGCGATCGAGGTCTTCGACGACAGCCATCGAATGGACGCGCTACAGCGGCGCTTCGAACTGGAGCGCGAATACCCGGGCGAAGAAGTCGTCGTGCTCGGCGCCGAGAGCGAAGAGGCAATTCGCGAGACGCATGGTCGCTACTTCTACACTGAGGTCCAGCTCCTCGATCGCCTCGCCGCCGAGCTGGCCCGCAACTTCGCTCGCGCCTGACCTACCGGGGGACCGGGAACCGGGAACCGGGGACTTACAGCACGACCAGGTTGTCGCGGTGGATCACTTCGTCCCCGAAGGCGTAGCCCAGCACTTCCGCGATGCGCGAACTCTTGAGCCCGCGGATGCGCGCGAGCTCTTCGCTGCCGTAATTCACGGTCCCCGCGGCGACGCGCCCGCCCGCTGCGTCGCGCACCTCCACGGCATCGCCGCGTTCAAAGGCACCCGTGACGTCGCGGACGCCGGCGGGGAGGAGGCTGCGGCCCTGCGCGCGCAACGCCGCGACCGCGCCATCGTCCACGACAATGTGGCCCCCGCGCGAGACGTTGCCGAGGATCCAGCGCTTGCGGCTCTCCAGGCGGTCCGCCGCGGCCGGGATGAGCGTGCCGTGCGCATCCCCCCGCGCGATTTCGAGCAGGATGTTCGGGTGGCGCCCGCCCGCGATTACGACATCGACACCACCCTGTGTCGCGATCCGCGCGGCGTTCAGCTTGGTCGTCATGCCGCCCGTGCCGGGCCCACGCGCGCCGCCCGCGACCGACTCCACGGAGGCATCCACGCGCTCGATTCGCCGCAGGAGCTTCGCCTCCGGGTTCGCGTGCGGGTCCGCGTCGTAGAGGCCATCGACATCCGTCAGGAGCACGAGCGCATCGGCGTCAATCAGGTTGGCGACGAGCGCGGAGAGCGTGTCGTTCTCGCCGATGCGCGCGGCCAGCACCTGGTCGAGGGCGACGGCGTCGTTCTCGTTGACGATGGGCACGGTGCCCGCCTCGATCAGGTCGCGAAGGGTGTTGCGCGCGTTGAGGTAGCCCTGGCGGTCGGCGAGGTCGCGGCGGGTGAGCAGCACCTGGGCGACGACGGTGTCGTAGGCATCGAAGAGCATGCCCCAGGTCGCCATCAGGCGGTGCTGGCCGATGGACGCGTAGGCCTGGCGGCTGGGGATGTGGCCGGGGGTGCCCCGCCGGCCCAGCTCGTGGCGGCCCGCCGCGCGCGCCCCGCTGGAGACACAGACGACCTGCACCCCTGCCGCGCGCAATCGCACCACCTGTCCCACCAGGCGTGACATGGCCTCGATATCGAGGCGGTCCGAGCCGGCCGTGAGCAGGCTCGTGCCGAACTTGGCGACGACACGGCGGTATCGCATCTCCGTAGGGTGCGCGGGCCCGGCGCGAGGGGCAACACACCGCCCGGCGAATCCGCTCGTGCGCACGGCCGTGATCGCCGTCCACGGCCCCCCGGACCCCCGTGCGGGGCCGCATGGGTCGTGACCGGCGGGGCAGTCAGGGTATTCTGGATGGGTGACAGCGAGAACCGGAGGGGCAACCGGCCGTTGGCGCAGCTGGCTGATGGTGGCCGCGCTGGCGCCTTCGCTGATGTTCCTCGGCCACTGGAGTGTGAGCATTCCCGTGCCGGGCACCGGCTGGTATGTCGGCATGCCCGCCACGCCCCATAGTCACACCGAAGAAGCGGACGACGGGCACGAGCGCCACTGCCACGCGGATGCCGCTTCCTGCGGCGACGTTCCCTTCGCGGGAGCGAGCGCGTTTGCCCTGCTCACGGACACGGTCGTGCTCCTCGGCGCCTCCGGGCTGCTGCTGGCGCTGACCCTGCGGTACTGGGAGCCTTCGCTGGCCGCGACGGTCGCTCCCGAACGGCGCCCCCCGCGATTCGCCGCCGCGACCTGACCCCGTTCCCGGGCTCCCGTGACGAAAGGCAAGCCATGAACCCGATCGTTTCCCGCCGCGCGGCCGTGCCGCCGCCGTGGCCAGCGCTGCCAGCCGCCCCGTCGCGGGACGCGGGCCATGCCCTCGATGCCCCTCCGGCGCGGGGTGCTGTCCCGCTCACGGCCGCTCCCACCCACGCCGCCCACTGGCGGCCGCTGGAGGCTCCCATGCGAACATCCCTGGCGCGACGCGCCGGCCTGCTGGCGGCGGCCACCCTCGCCGCCTTCGCGCTCGCCGCCTGCGGCGGATCGAAGACGGATAGCCAGACCGCGGCCGTCGCGGGCCTCGGCCTGATCGAGCATTCGGGGTTCCACGAACTCGATGAATCGCTCACGAAGGACGGCAAGGTCCCGCCGACGGCGCACACCACCGCGAAGCACATCCAGGCCGTCGCCCTCGCGACGGATTGGCCAAAGGACCTGCAGGACAAAGCGAAGACGATGGCCACGGCCATGGACACCTTCGCGAAGGCCATCGACACCGACACGCCGGACATCAAGAAGGCCACCGAGCTTTCGAACGCCGCGCACAAGGCCTGGCACGACTTCACCGGCGCCGCCTGGGAGTACCTCTACCAGGAAGCGGGGCTGAAGACGGCGGCGGGCGAAACGCATTCGCACTGAACACCGCGGGCACGCGCCCGCGCGGAGGCTTCCCATGAACATCACCGGCTGGAGGCGGCTTTCGCTGCTCTTCCTCGCCGCCGCGGCCCTCTTCGCCTTCGGCGCGGCCTGTTCGGACAAGAAGGACGACCCCGCGCCCGAGTACTGGGGCGTGCAGATCTCCCCGCCACCGGAGAAGCCCGGCGGCGTCTTCACCGGCACCGATGGCAAGCCGTTCGATCTCCAGAAGGAGACCGAGGGGTACATCACCCTGCTCTACATCGGCTACACCCACTGCCCGGACATCTGTCCGACGCACATGTATGAACTTTCCCGCGCCCTGCGCGATATCGACCCCGCCGTGAAGGCGAAGCTGAAGGTGGTGTTCGCGACGGCCGACCCGGCCCGCGATACGCCCCAGGCGCTGCGCGAGTGGCTGGACCACTTCGACCCGACCTTCATCGGCATCACCGGCACCGAGGCGCAAATGTTCAAGCTCGAGGACGACCTCGGCATGGAACGAAGCACCCAGACCCCCACGAGCCCCGGAAACTACGTCGTGAGCCACGCCGCCTGGATGGCGGCCTTCACGAAGGACAACGTCGCGCACCTCGTCTACCCCTCGGGCATCACCCAGGAAGACTGGAAGCACGACCTCCCGCTGCTCGTGAACGTTGGATGGAAGGAACCCAAGCAATGACCCGCTTTTCCCATCTCCGCCTGCTGGCGGCCGCCCTGGCCGCTCTCGGCGCGATGACCGCCTTCGCGGCCTGCGGCGGCGACGACGACGAAGACGACGGCGGCGAAGTGACGCAGCCCGCCGCCACCGCCACCAAAGGCGCCGCTTCGCCCGCCGCCGTCGCCGGCAACATCTCCATCGAAAACCCCTTCGCCCGCGCCACCACCAACGACGTGAGCGCCATCTTCATGACCATTAAGAACAGCGGCTCCACCGCCGACCGCCTCGTCAACGCGAAGGTCGATTCCTCCGTCGCGGGTGTGGTCGAAGTGCACGAGACCGTCACCCAGGGCGCGACATCGAAGATGCAGAAGGTGGCGGGCATCGATATCCCGGCCAATAGCAGCGCCGAACTCAAGTCCGGCGGCTATCACATCATGCTCATGAACGTGAAGCGCGAAATCAAGGAAGGCGAGACGCTCGACGTCACCGTCGTCTTTGAGAAGGCCGGCGAAGTGAAGGTGAAGGCCCCCGTGGTCGCCGTTGGCGGCATGCCCGGCATGAACATGGGCGGCGGCGCCACTCCCGGCAGCGGCGGCGGCATGGCGATGACCACCATCGCCGTCAAGGACGCCTTCGCGCGCGCCACCACCAACGACGTTGCCGGTGTCTTCATGACCATCACCAACAGCGGCGCCGCCGACAGGCTCATCGCCGCGAAGATCGATTCGGCCATCGCCGGCGTCGTCGAAGTGCACGAGACGGTGACCCAGGGCTCGACTTCGAAGATGCAGAAGGTCGAGGGCATCGATATCCCGGCCAACGGCACGGCCGAACTCAAGCCGGGCGGCTACCACGTCATGCTTCTGAACGTGAAGCGCGAAATCAAAGCCGGCGAGACGCTCGAGCTCACGCTCGTCTTCCAGAAGGCGGGCGAAATCAAGGTGAAGGCAAACGTCGTCGAGATGGGCGCCAGCGGCGGCATGGCCCGGTAACCGGTTCCCAGTTCCCAGGGGCGGCCCCGGGGGAGCGAGGCTCCCCCGGGGTGGCCCCAGCCTCTCGCCTCGCGCCTCGCGTTTCTCTTTCCTCTTTCTCTTTCCTCTTTTTGGCCTTCCTCAGCCCGGGCGGCCAGCCGCGACGCGGAACGGCAGCCGCCGCTCGACCATCTCCGCGCCCGTGCCTGCCCGAATGGCGACGATGTAGCCGCCCGCCCGGGCGATGGAGACCGGCACATTCGCGGCCATCTGCGCGAGCTGCGTCGAGCCCGGCGGGAGCGTGGGCGGCCGCCCGACGTTCATCTGCCCCTCGATGCGCACCAGCTCCTGCCCGTCGTCATCCTCGACGCGCACGAGCACGGGCGCGGCTTTGTTCGTTTCGTCCCAGCCGAAGCGCACGCCAAAGGCCACGGCCAGCCGCAGCGCCGCCGGGAACGCGGGCGCGAACGTCGTCTCCCAGCCGCCGCCCATGATGTACATCTTCCCGTTCACGGCCTCGGCGTAGTCACAGATGAGCGCGTAATCGATGTCCACGGGGGTGCTCCTGGGGAGAGAGAAAAGGGAGAGGAGAGATGGGGCTCGAGGCTCGAGGTTCGAGGCTCGAGGTGATTGGGGCAACCCTATCGAGAGAGATAAGAGAAAAGCGGAAGGAGAAACGGGCTTGAGGTTCGAGGTTCGAGGCCCGAGGCGGGCAACCCCACGGGGAGCATGCCCGCGCCGGGGTTGCCGGCTCAGCACTCAGCACTCAGCACTCAGCACTCAGCACTCGTCACCCCCCGGGAACCGGTCCCTGGGAACTAAAACCCGTTCGTGCCATCGGTGAAGCGGTAGGGGTCGACGAGGATGGCGCCCGCGGCCATCTCCCAGTGCAGGTGCGCGCCCGTGCTCAGGCCGGTGCTGCCGACGAAGCCGAGGGGGTCGCCCTGGCGCACCATTTCGCCTTCGGCCACGGCGAACGACGACAAGTGCGCGTAGCCCGAGAAGAGCCCGCCGCCGTGGTCGAGGATGACCATGTTGCCGCGAAGCTGGACCTGCCGCGCCATCGCCACGCGCCCGGAGTTCGTGGCGCCGACGGGCGTCCCCGAGGCCGCTCCGAGGTCGGTGCCGCTGTGGTGGCCGGAGACGGGCGCGCCGTTGTACGAACGCTCCTCGCCGAAGCGGGTGGTGACATCGCCGCCGATGGGCAGCGCCCAGGACCCGTCCCAGAGCTTCTCCGGCGTGTACTGGCTGTAAATGCCCCTGAGCATCGCGAGCTCGGCAGCCTGCACCTTCGGGTCGAGCAGCGGCGCGAGCTGCGGGCCGACGGTGATCGAATCCACCGTCCAGGCCGTCTTGCGGATGGTGAGCTGGTACGGCATCGAACCCTTCGACCCGTTTTTCAGGACGAAGTCCACCTTCATGGGGTGCGTGCCGGCGGGGTCGTCGGCATCGGCGGGGATGACGGCGTAGTAGCTGCGCGCGCCCTTCGTGAGCTGATAGGTGCGGTTGAGGAAGCTGATCGCCCCGCCCGAGAGGTCGCCGACGACGGACACGATCGACGCACCGGCCTGGAAGATGGTGTCGGCGGACGTCACGATTTCCGGCGGCGGCGCGGGTGTGGGGGCGACGGTGGGCGTGGTGAGCAGGCTCGATGTCGCGGGGGTGCTGATGGTGACGACGGCGTCGCCGTCGCCGCCGCCGTTGCACCCGACGAGGAGCCCGGCGGCCCAGGCGAACAGCGCGCGCCGGGGGATTCGCATTACAGGATCATACCAGCGGGTTCGTAAGCTCCCAGTTCCCGGCCGCGGTCAGCGGGCGCCGGCTTCCTTCGGCTCCCAGAGGCCGCAATGGGTCTCGTGGTCGTCGAGAAAGGGGCCGACGCAGTCCCGTCCATCGCGCACGATGTGGGTGCAAAGGTTCACCAGGTTCGCGCCGGCACGGATGCCCATCGTCATCTTCAGGTACTTGCAGCGGGCGGCGTAGCGGGGCGCGGTAACTTCCGTCGACATCGACCGTATTGTGCGGCGAAGCGGGGTAATGCGCTCCCGGCGCGCACGTCCAGGGGCCGCGCGGGTTACAACTCCTTCACCTCCGACGGGGAGCGCGGCGAACGTGCCTACGATGGATGCGTGGCCCACGCGGGCGGGCGTCCGCCCCGCAGCCGGGCACTCGCCCGCCCGCGCGCACCACCGAACTTCCCGGAGGTGTCCCCGTGCGCTATCTCGTCGTCGCCCACCAGACCGCCATTAGCCCCGAATTGCAGCGCGAGGTGCGCGCCATCATCGCGCGTGACGCGGCCGCGGAGTTCGCGATCCTCGTCCCCGCCACGCCCGTCCAGCATCGCTTCGCGTGGGAGGACAGCGAGACTATCGCCGCGGCGCGAGCACGCGCCGCGGAGGCCCGCGCCGCCTTCGAACGGACGGGCGCGGCTGTCGTGCGCACGGTGGCGGGCGGCCGCGTGCCCCTGCTCGCCATCGCCGACGAACTGCGCGAACACCCGGGCTACGACGCGCTGATCATCGTGACCCTCGCGCGCGGGGTCTCGGGCTGGCTGCGTGCGGACCTGATTTCGCAGGCGCGCCGCCGCTTCGGGCTGCCGGTGACGCACATCACCGCCGCGCGCGGGCTGCCCCCGGCGGGTGCGCCGCTCCCCGGGATCGTGCCCGCGCGCTGGGTCTCGCCGGACCCGGCGGTGGTCGCGGCGTACGTGGGCCAGCTTCGTTCGGACTCACCCCGGCGGCGGCGAGAGGCGCGCGAAGCGCTCGCGGCCACCGGGTCCGCGGCCACGGCGCAGGTCGTGGGCGCGCTGGAGACTGGCAATGACGGCCTTCGCTGGGAGGCGGCGCGCGTCCTCGCCGACCTCCACGACCCGGCCAGCGCGGGCGCCCTGGCGTCGGCGCTCATGGACGACGATGCGGGCGTGCGCTGGCTCGCGGCAGAGGCGCTCATCGCCATCGGGCCGGCGTGCCTGCTCCCGCTGTTACGGCTGCTGCTGCGGCGGTCGGATTCGGCGTGGCTGCGCGAAGGGGTCCACCACGTGCTTTCGGTGGTGGGATCGACCGCGCCGCCGGAGGTGGCAGCGGTGCTCCACGCGCTCGAAGGCATCGCCGCCCCGACAGCCGTCCTCGCTCCCACCGACACGGCCCTGCGCGCGCTCGAAGGGGCGGCCGTCGGCTATCGGCCGCCGGCTATCGGCAGGGCAACCCCGGAACGGGCCACGTGACCGCCACGTCCACGCCGATGGCCGACAGCCGACGGCCGACGGCCGATAGCCGACAGCCGACAGCCGATACCGAATTCGGCGTTTCTGAGCCTGTAATCGAACGCCTGAATGAAGTGGTACTTGCGCGAGTCGTTTAGCGGGTGCTAAAACTCTGGCGAGGCCGCTGCCGGATGTCGTGTCCGCTCCACACATCCGCTCGGCCTCTTATCTTGCCTCGGCGGGCCGCCCCCACGGGCGGCCTTTTCATTTCCCGCCCCGGATGCACGAACGCGCCGCTTCCGATGGCATGGAAGCGGCGCGTTCGCGGTGTGTGTGCGAGTGCCCGGGGAGGACTATTCGCTGACGGAGAGCAGGTTGGTGCGGCGTGGCTTTTCGGCCAGCTGAAGCTTCATGTGGTTCACTTCCGCCTCGAGCCGGTCGAGCTTGCGGAAGAGATGCCACTGGCGGCGGTAGTGTTCGCTGATTTCGTCCACGGGCGGCGTCATCAGGTCGTAGAAAACAGGGTCCATGGTGTTCAACCTCCTCGGGTTGGTTCCCTGTATCCACCGTGCCTACCGGGGGGCCGCCGGGTCAATGTGGTTTGCGATGGATGTATAACTGGGTCCGATAGGAGCTCTCTATAACGTGAACGTCAGAGTTCCCAACCGAGTGTGAACGGCACGCGCGAACGAGATGTTCGCCACAGAAGCCTTGACCGCGCCCGAACCTACCAGCGCTGCCCCGGCGGGGCCGGCTTGTCCGCGCCGGCGACCGTCATGTGCGTGGCCGATGCGCCCGCGCGCCACGGCCAGCTTTCGCCATCGGGGGCGAAGGCGCCGGCGGCGGCGGTGGTGAGGGCGGCGGCCATCGCGAGCGCGCGCACCGCACCCGCCGCATCGTGCACGCGGAAGATGCGCGCCCCGGCGGCGTAGGCCAATGCCGTCGCCACGTGCGTCTCGAGGTCGCGTTCGGCGGGTGCGTTCCCGGCGATGCTGCCGATGAAGTTCTTGCGCGAATGGGCGATGAGCAGGGGCTGGCCCACGGCGGCGAATTCGCCGAGGCGGCGCAGCACCTGCAGGTCCTCGTCGTGGCTTTTTCCGAAGGCGATGCCGGGGTCGATGGCGACGACGTCGTCCGCGAGGCCCGCTTCGCGCAGCCGCGCCACGCGGTCGAACATCCAGGCGGCGGTCTCGGCGACGACATCGCTGTAGGCGGGCGGGGCATCGGGACGGCGCTTGGGCTCGCTGTAGCTGTAGTTCAGGACGTACCCGGCGCCAGCCCTGGCCGCGGCTTCGGCGGCGCCCGTGCCCTGCGTCAGCCCGCTGATGTCGTTCACGATCGCGGCGCCGGCTTCGATCGCGGCGGCGGCGACCACGGGCTTGTAGGTATCGATGGAGACGAGGTGGCCTTCGCGCACGAGCGCGGCAACCACGGGAGCCACGAGCGCGGCCTCGGCTTCGGCATCGGCGACGGGGCGGTCGGCGCGCGCACTTTCGGCGCCGATGTCGACGATCGCGGCGCCGGCATCGCGAAGCTCCGCGGCGCGGCGCACGGCGGCATCAGCATCAGCGCCGACGCCATCGCCGGAGAAGGAATCGCCGGTGAGATTGACGATGCCCATGACCCAGGGCCGGTCGAGCGGCAGCAAACGGCCACGGACCCGCCATTCGCGCACGGGGCGGATGGCACGTTCGATGGCCGCGCCGAGGGGGTCGCCGCGCATGGAGAGGCCGCGCGCGAAGGCGAGGAAGTGCGGGCCGGTGCCCGCCGTCAGGAGTTGCTCGCCGCTGCGCCGCGCGTGGAGCCCGGCACCCAGGGCGGCCGCTTCGAGGGCGAGGTCATCGGGGAAGATGCACACGTAGGGCGCCTGCTCGCCGAGGGCGGCGCGTTGCGCGGGTGCAGGCGGGATGACGCGCAGCGGCGCGGAGGGCTCGGTTGCGAAGGCCGGGCCGTTCACGCGCCCACCATCCGCCGCACCTGCCAGAGGTGTTCGAGGTCGTGACGGTACATTTCGCGGGCGATTTCGAGCACGGTCATGCGCCCGCGGTAGGGGTGGATGCCACCCCGTTCCCAGTCACCGGGGTTGAGGTCCCAGAGCGCGTACGCCGTGTGGCGGCGGTAGTAGTGAAAGTCATCCAACACCTCCTCCAGTTCCTCGTCGCGATACTCCTCCAGCAGCGGGATATCGTCGATATCGACCGCCCGGATGGCCGGTTCGCGGGCCGCGAGAATGGCCTCAAGCTGGGCGATGACGCCGAGTTCGGTATCGCGCAGGTGCACGGCGATGCCCAGCGGGGTCCAGTCCTCGTCCGGGGGGGCGCCTGGCTGGAGAAGTTCGCGGCGGCGAAGCCCGGCAAGCGCCTGGCGCAGTTCGCCGCCCGCCTCGGAGAGCGCCTTCCGGAGAAACGCGGGGTCGGACCCGGCCTGCCGCAGTTCGCGCATGCGGGGATTGTACGCCCGCCACGCCACCCCCGGCCGCCGTGCCGATCATGCCTCCGGAGCGGTCGATCGCGCCGGGTGCGGGATGGGTAACGGCCGTTCGTCCCCGTGCATGGTCTGGAATGGTACAAATTCGATATGATTGAGTGGTGACACAAAGCGGTCCCCGTCCCGCGCCCGTGCCTCTGCTTCTCAGCGAAATGGGCGTCACCAGCGACCTCCTCGCGGCCACCGATGACCTCTCGGAGATCCTCTCGCGCCTCGCCCAGCGCGCGCGCGCGGTGACGAACGCGGAATACGCGGCGATCTCGACCTTCGACGACGACGGCGTGCTGGAGCGGTTCGTCTACGACGGCATCGATGAGCGCGCGGCGCAGCGGCTGGGTAACCCGCCCGCGGGCCGGGGCCTGCTCGGCGAACTCGCCCGGCGCGACCGCCCGCTGCGGCTGGACGACCTCACGGCGCATCCGCTCTCGGTGGGCTGGCCGCCGGGGCACCCGGATATGGCGGTCTTCCTCGGCGTGCCAATTCGCGCGGGCGGCCGGACGATCGGTTCGCTCTACATGACGCGTACGCGCGGCCAGGTGCCGTTCACGGAAGCGGACGAACTGGCGGCGGTGCTGCTCGCGCTGCAGGCCGCGGTCAGCGTCGCGACGGCGGTGGCGCGCGAACGCAGCGGCCGCCTCTTCCTGTTGGAGGAGCGCGAACGCATCGCCCACGACCTGCACGATGGCACGATCCAGTCGCTCTATGCGCTGGGGCTGGAGACGGATGCCCTGCTCGTGGCACGGGAGTACCCGCCCGAGGTGGCGGAGGTGCTGCGCCACAGCGTGAAGCGCATCAACGAGCTCATCGGTGACATCCGCCAGTACATCACCATGCTCGAAGCGGAAGCGCCGGCCCACAACCCGGATATCGCCCGCGACGTTCCATTCGTCATCCGGCAGCTGGTGCCGCCGGGCATCGATACGGTCGTGAACATCACCGCCGCCGCCCTGCAGGAGCTCTCCGCGCGTGATGCGGAGGACCTCCTCTATATCGCGCGCGAAGCCTTGAGCAATGCCGTCCGCCACGCATCGCCCAACAAGATCGCCGTGGACCTCCGCCAGGACCGCGACCAGACGGCGCTGACGGTGCAGGACAACGGTGCGGGGTTCGACCCGGCCAACGTCCGGCACGGGCTCGGCACCATCACCATGCGTACGCGCGCCGAACGGCTCGGCGGCGAACTCACCGTCCTCGGCATCCCGGGGATGGGCACGACCGTGCGGGTTTCCATCCCGCGGAGGAACAATGACTGAGGGGCAAACCGAAACCATCCACGTCCTGCTCGCGGACGACCACGACCTCGTGCGCACCGGCCTGAAGGCGGCCCTGCGCGCTCACCCGGAATTTTCCGTCGTGGCCGAAGCGCGCGACGGCGAGGAAGCCGTCAGGGAGGCGAAGCGCGTCCGCCCGGACCTGGTGGTGATGGATGTACGCATGCCGCGGCTCGATGGCATCGAAGCCTGCCGCGACATCCTTTCCGAAGTGCCGGGCACGAACGTCCTCATGCTCACGTCGTACGCCGATGAGCGCGCCGTAATGGCGGCGATTGTCGCCGGGGCGAGCGGCTTCATGCTCAAGGAAGTGCAAACCGCCGAGCTGCTGGAGGCGATGCGCGTCGTCGGCCGGGGAGGCAAGACCCTGGACGCGGTGAGCAGCGCCGCCGTGATCGAGCAGATTCGCCGCGGCAACGTCGTCAGCGAGGAAGACCGCCTCGCCCAACAGCTCAACGAACGCGAACTGCGCATCCTCGATCTTATCGCCGAAGGCATGACCAACCGCGAAATCGGCGAGCAGCTGTACCTCAGCGAGAAGACGGTGAAGCACCACGTGAGCGACATCCTCGGCAAGCTCGGCCTCACGCGGCGCGTCGAGGCGGCGGCGTTCGCCATTCGCCGCTCGGTGAAGCACCCCAGCGACTGACCAAAACGCGCCGCGGGCATTCGCGAACTGGCGTGTGGTCAGCGGGCGATGATCGTGCCTTTCATGCTCTCGTGCCCGGGGACATCGCACTTGAAGGTGTAGGTGCCCGGCGCCAGCGTCGCCGTCACCCGGCGGGCCGTCGAGCCGGGGAGTTCCGTCTTCACATCCTGCCCTTCGATCACGAACGTGTGGCGGAAGCGGTCCTTGTTCTGGACGAAGAACGAAACCTCGCCGGCGTTCACGGCGATGCTGTCCGGGAATTCGACGTCGCGGGCGACGACGCTGACATCGCTGGTGGCGCGGGCGTCGCTTTCGAGGCCGGCCGTGGCGATGCCCGAGACCGCGATCGCGGCGGCGACGAGCGCGACGGCGGCGCCCCCCGCGGGATAGGCGGCGCGCGTGGGCAGCCGGAAGGTCACGGCGGCGGCCGAAACCACCGCGAGCGCGGTGCCCGTCACCACGGCGAGCGTGGGCACGAACGAGAAGAACGTCTCCGGGTGGGCGAAGTCTTCGAGGCCGAAGATGGCATGCAGCGCGAGGATGGCGAGGCTGGCCACGCCGGCGACGGCGGACATCCAGCGGCGCGCGATCATCGTCACGCCCGCGGCGAGGCCCGCGAAGACGACACCGAAGACGGCGAGCGGCGGGATGAATTCGCCATCGACGAGCATCATTCCCACGAAGAGGACGGCGACGGCGATGAGCGCGGACGTGAGGACGGTGGTCCAGGCGCCGCGGGGTTGTCCCGGCGCGGCGGCCACGGTAAGCGGGTGGATGGTGGTCGGCGAAGTGGCCATGGCGGTGGTTCTCTCCCTCGGGCGGTGCATCGTGGCGCCGCCTCCCTCGGGAATCACTGTCGCGCGAAGGGGGCGCGCCGCCATCGGGCCTGCGTCCGAGCGCGAATCTCCGCCTTTGGCCGGGTTTGGGGCTCCGCCGGGCGGCCGTGCTTGACCGTGCCGGGGCCGTTCGCGCCCTATACTGCGGTCGCCGTGAACCTGCCGTGCCGCCCCGGGGCGTGGCCGGCGATGCGAAGGAGCAGCCGTGAACGAAGAGCAGAGCAAGCGTCTCTCCGAGGCCGCCGAGTCGATCCTGCAGGCGAGCGAAGCGCTGGAAGAAGCGCGCGATGCCATGAATGACCGCCGCTTCGAATCCGAGCAGGAGCGCGACCGCGCGGCGGCGGCGCAACAGATGGCGAGCCGGTTGGATAACGCCGGCAAGCGCATCGAGGAGTCGGTGCGCAAAGGCACGGTGGCGGCGGCGGCCAGCCTCCGCGCGGGCGCGTTCGCGCGTTACCGCGAAGCCTGGACGGCCGTCCGCGAAGGCCGCGCGCTCGCGAAAACGGCCGCGGACCAGGACGGTTCGGCGAACAAGAAAGCGCGCGGCCAGGAAGCCCTCAGCCGCCTGGAAGACGCGCTCGACGGCGCCGCGGCAATCGTCTTTGGCGACTGAGAGTTCCCAGTTGCCGGTTCCCAGTTCCCAGGGGGTGACGAGTGCTGAGTGCTGAGTGCTGAGTGCTGAGCCGGCAACCCCGGCGCGGGCTTGCTCCCCGTGGGGTTGGCCGCCTCGGGCCTCGAGCCTCGCGCCTCGAGCCCACTTATCTCCTTCCTCCTTTCTCTTTTCTCTTTCTGTTATGCTCCGCCATCATTTTGAAACGGAGCGGCCCTCGTGGACGACTGGCTGGACCCGGATGCGCGGCTGGCGCGCCTGCCCGATGAAATGACGATTCGTCGCATTAGTGCGCGGGGTGGGATTACCGCTCCCGGCAATCGCAGCAGCCTCATCCTGACGGACGCGCGCGTGGTAGAGCTGTCGCGCGAGAGGCTGCTCGGGATCATCCCCAGCGCGCGCTCGCTGCGAACGGCCCGCATCGAGGATGTCGAATCCGCCGGGAAAGAGGGCCGCCGCATGAACGGCATGGTCCTCCTCGCCGGCGTCCTGATCCTGCTGGCAGGGCTTTCGGGGCTGTCGCGGGAGGAGACCCGGACGGGTGGCACCCTGGGCGCGATCATCGGCGTCGTCGTGGTCCTCGCGTGGCTGCTGATTCAGCGGCAGTGCCTGGCCTTCGGCATCGCCAGCGGCGAACGGCTCTCGCTGCGCGTCTACACCAGCAGCACCGGCACCGACTTCGCCATGGACTTCCTGAACACCTTCCAGCTGCTGAAGGCGGGACATGCGGCCCCGGGGATGCAGGAGTCGTACGTTGCCGCGCCGCGCTCGCCGGGTCCGGCGCGGCCCGTGCGGCCGCCATCGCCTTCGCCGTTCGGCAAGCGGACCACCGCACCGGGCGAAGCGTCCGCGCCGCCAGCGCCGCCGCCGGCCGGGGGTGAATGACGGCATGCCCGTGAATGCGCCACTGGCGGCGATGTTCGAGTACGCGCGCTGGGCGACGCTCGCCGTGTTCGATGCCACCGCCGCCCACCCGGAGGTGCTCGGCCAGCCCATCCCCAACACCGACCGCACGCTGCGGGACCTGCTGCGCCACGTGGCCAGTTCGCAGGATGTGTTCGTGGCCCGCCTGCGCGGCGAGGACCAGTTCGCCGTGATGGCACGCTGGCGCGAATGGCCGGGGATGGAGGCGGCACGCGCGGCGGCCGCGGCCAGCGGCGATGCCCTCGCCGCCATCGCGGGCGAGACGGACCCCGCCGCCGATGTGTTCATCGCGCAAGGATTCGACTATCCCCCGGGGAGCGGACAGCGGTCGGAGATTTCGCACGCGTTCCTGCTGACGCACGCCTTCAGCCACGGCTGCCTCCATCGCGAGCAGGCGTGCGCGGCGCTTTCGGCGGCCGGCATCGAAGCGCCAGACCTGGACGGCTGGGGGTACGCCGCCGTGGCGGACGTGGTACGCCTGCTGCCACCGTAGGAGGCGCGCACTCCCGCACTTTCGCGCGGCCCTGTAACCTTGCGAGATGAACTCGACCTTGCGTTCGCGGACCCGCGTGGTGGTAACCGGCATCGGCGCCGTCACTCCCCTTGGCAACTCGGCCGATGCCTTCTTCGAGGCCCTCACGGAAGGACGCTCGGGCGTCGCCCCGTTCACCCTCATCGATGCCTCCGCTTTCCCCTGCCAGATCGGCGGCGAAGTGAAGGCGTTCGAACCCCCGGCCTTCCTCGACCGCAAGGCCATCCGCCGCATGCCGCGCTTCGCCCAGTTCATGGTCGCGAGCGCCGCCGAGGCGATCCAGCAATCGGGCCTGGATTTCGAACACGAGAACCGCAACCGCGTGGGCGTGCTCATCGGCAACGGTGGCGGGGGCTACCCGGATATGCAGGAAGCCGCCCAGACGCTCTTCACGCGCGGCGGGATGAAGCTCGACCCGCTCTATATGGCGAAGACGCTGGGGAACATGGCGGCGGCGCAGGTCGCGCTCCAGTTCGGGCTCAAGGGGTACAACGGCACCATTGTCACGGCCTGCGCGGCGGGCACGCAGGCCATCGGCGAGGCGGCCATGGTGCTGCGCGCGGGCCGCGCGGACGTGGTCATCAGCGGCGGGTGCGAGGCCGCGATCAGCGAGCTCGGCCTCGCCGGCTTCTCCGTCATGCGGGCGCTTTCGACCCGTAACGACGACCCCGCACGCGCCAGCCGGCCGTTCGATGCGAACCGCGACGGCTTCGTCCCCTGCGAGGGCGCGGGCGCGCTGGTCCTCGAAACGGAGGCGCACGCGAAGGCGCGCGGCGCGACCATCCTCGCCGAGATCGCGGGCTTCGGCTGCACGAACGATGCCTACCACGTCGTCGCGCCCGCCGAGGATGGCGACGGCGCTATGCGCGCGATGCTCGAAGCGCTCGCCGACGCGGGCCTTTCGCCCGCGGACATCGGCTACATCAACGCGCACGCCACGAGCACCGACCTGGGCGACGCGGCGGAGACGGCGGCGATCAAGCGAGTCTTCGGCGAAAGCGCCTACCGCGTCCCCATCAGCGCCACCAAGAGCATGATCGGCCACGGCCTGGGGGCGAGCGGCGGGATGGAATCGGTCGCGACGATCAAGACGATCCTGACGGGCACCATCCATCCCACCATCAACCAGGAAACGCCCGACCCCGCCTGCGACCTGGACTACGTGCCGAACGTGGCGCGCAAGGCCGAAGTGCGTGCGGCGCTGAAGAACAGCTTCGGCTTCGGCGGCCAGAACAGCTGCCTCGCGATCGTGCGGTACGAACCCTAGCGGGCGGGCGAACCGCGCCGGGGACCCGGTGTGAACGTTCGCCACGATAGGCCCGCCCCGGCTGGTCCGGATGGCCCTGCCCGCGGCGGCGCGCCCGGGGGACACTGTCCTGTGGTCCCCCGGAGGTTGCGATGCCATACGAAATCGAACGCACGACGCTCGAACCGGAGCAGACCGCGGCAATCACGGTGACCTGCCCGTGGGCGGAGATCAGCCAGCAGATTGGGCCCATCTTCGGTGAAGTGATGGCCTATCTCGGCCCCATCGGCGCGATCGCGGGCGACGCGAAGGCGTTCGGACGCTACACGGCGGCGGGCGACCAGGTCGTGCTCCAAGCCGGGTTCACCGTGCACACGCCCATCGCCGGGCACGGCCGCGTGCAGCCGGGCACCCTCCCGGGCGGCGATGCCGTCGTCACCATCCACGAAGGGTCATACGAGACGGTGCCCGAGGCGTACGAAGCGATGCAGGCATGGCTCACGGAGCGGCACCTCGCGGGCGCCGCGTCGATGTGGGAGTACTACCTGACGCCGCCCGATGTGCAGCCGCCGCGCACGATGATCGTCTGGCCGCTGGCGTCCACGCCCGTGACCGCGTGAGGTGAACGCGGGCGCCGCATCCGAAGCCGTTCCGCCGCCGGTTCCCTCGGCGGCCTGGACGCGCTGGGCCCGCCGCGCCGCCATCGGTGGCGCGGCGGCGGCCGGCGTGGCCGCGATCGGCATCCTCGCCGCGGGCTGGTACTTCGCCACCGAACTGGACCGCCAGGGCCTGCGCATCGACCACTCGCCCGACGCCTTCGACCTGACGGCGGCCCCGGCTGGCGACGGCGTCATTCGGCTCAGCGACGGCCCCGCGGGCGGAGGCTGGACGACGGATGGGACCTACGGCCTCGAATGGGCTGGCGGCTACGGCCAGGTAACGGCCATCCGCGCGCGCGGCGAAGGCTGGGTCGAACGCGACTTCCGGCCGATGGAGGGGACGCTCACGACGGCGACTGCGGCCCGCGTCGATGGATTCGCCTTCCCCACGGACCCGGCGCACGCCTTCGGGTACGAATTCAATGAGGTCGCGATCGCGGGCGAACTCGGGGCGATGCCCGCGTGGCTGGTTCCCGGCATCCCCGGCGAGGGTTGGGTGATCTTCGTGCACGGCCAGAACGCGAATCGCCGGGAGGCGCTGCGCAGCCTGCGCGCGGTGCACGACGCGGGGCTGACCTCGCTCGTCATCACCTACCGCAACGACGAGGGCGCGCCGCGCAACCCGGACGAACGCCTGCACTACGGCGAAACGGAGTGGCGCGACCTCGATGCCGCGGTCACCTTCGCGCGCGAACACGGGGCACGGCGCATCGTGGTCAACGGCTTCAGCATGGGCGGCGGCATCGCCCTCGCGTTCTTGCTGCATTCGGAACAGGCCGGCGCGGTCTCGGGCGTGATTCTCGATGCGCCGATGCTCGACTTCCGCGAGACGGTGGAGTTCCGCGCGCCCGCGGCGGTGCCGGTGGCGGTGCTGCGCGTGGGCGAATGGATCGCCGGCATGCGCTTCGATATCGACTGGGGTGCGACGGACTACGCCGCCCGCGCGCGGGAGTACCGCGTGCCCATGCTCATCTTGCAGGGCAACAGCGACACCCGCGTGCCGCCGGCGAAGACGCGCGCCTTCGCGGCCGCGGTCCCGGGGCCGGTCACGTTCGTGGAGACGGGCGCGGGCCACGTCCGGTCGTGGAACGAAGACCCCGCGCGCTACGAGTCGGCGCTCGCGACCTTCCTCGCGAAGTAACCCTCATTCCTCATGCCTCATTCCTCGTACACTTCCCACATGCACTTTGTCTCGCATTACCGCCGCCGCTTCTCCGATGGCACCTGCGTCGTCTCCAGTTCCGAAGGCCCCGCCGCCATCGCGCTGGAGACCGCGGACCTGCTCGTGCTCGACCTCGCCATCGCCGGGCGGCCGAAGGCGAACCTGCTGACGAAGGAGGAACGCGGGGGCCGCGCGATGAAGCAGATCGAGGTGCGGCCGCAGCAGCGGCTCTGGCTCTTCAAGAAGCGCCCGCTGCGGATGCTGGAGCTGTATACCCACCAGGGCGCGCACGCCGGCTTCCGCGTCGATTTCGCGACGCCCCCGGTCGAGCACGAAGGCGCCTGGTACCAGACCGACCATTACGTCGATCTCTTCGTCACGCCCGGCGGCACGGATTGGGTTTCGTCCGATGAAGACGAGCTCGCAGAGGCGGTGGACAACGGCATCGTCACGCTCGAAGTGGCACGCGCGATGCTGCAGGAGTGCGACGCGCTGGCGAAGGAGGTCGGGCGCGGCCGCTGGCTCGAATGGGTCGAAAGCCTCTGCGACGCCCCGTTCGACCTCACGAGCACGCTCGAACCCCACACGGTGACCAGCGCCCACCACGAAGGCCCGGCGCCCGAAGGGTGGCCGCGCGGAGCGTAGCTCCGGGCCAGTTCCCAGTTCCCGGTTCCCAGTTCCCAGGGGATCAGCCCCGTGTGGGAGCATGTCGCCCCCGGGGTTGCCCCGCTCGAGCCTCGAGCCTCGAGCCTCGAGCCGCCTTTTCTCTTTCCTCATATCTCTTTTCTCTCCTACATTACGTTTAGCTCCCGGGTTGCCCCCACCCAAATCCGTGAGCGAAGGACCGCGCATGTCACGCCTGTTGCCGGCCGCCCTTGGCGGGGCCGGCCTGGTTGCCATCCTGCTCGCGGCGCTGCAGGTGCTGCCGCCGCGGCACGCAAACGCGCTCGTGAACTGCGATGTGGCCAGCGGGATCGACCTCGATAGCGTCGAACAGCAGGTGCTGGCGCTCGTGAACCAGGCGCGGGCGCAGCAGAACCCGCCACTGGCACCGCTGGCGGCGAACGCCGCCCTCAACCGTGCCGCCGCGTGGATGGCGAAGGACATGACCGGCCGCCCCGGCCTTTCGCACACCGACTCGCTCGGCCGCGACCCCTTCCAGCGGATGAAGGACTGCGGCTACGCGCGCACGGGCGGCGAAAACATCGGCGCGGGATCGGCCTCGGGCGGGCTGAACAGCGCGAACGCCATCTTCAACGCGTGGATGGGCTCATCCGGGCACCGCCAGGCGATCCTGTATCCCACGTTCACGGAGATCGGCATCGCCTACGCCGATGGCCACGGCGGCCGCTACTGGGCGATGGACTTCGGCTACGGCTCGAGTTCGGGCGGCGGCGGCGGATCCGGTGTCGTCACCTCGACGCCCACCTCACCAGCGTCCACCCAAACGGCGACGGCGACCGCGACGGCCACGCGCACGGCCACTCCCCCCGCGACAAATACCCCCACGCCCACGGCCACCCCCACGCCGCACACATGGCGCCTCATCCTCCCGATGGTGCAGAGCGAGTAATCAGTTCCCAGTTCCCGGTTCCCGGTTCCCGGTTCGGATCAGCCCCGGACTGGGAGCATCGGTTCCCGGGGTTGCCCCCTCACTGGCAACCGGGAACTTACCACTGGGGACTATCGAGCCCGCGTGCTCGCGGGCGCGCTTCGCGCGCCGCTAGCAGGCGGGCTCGATGATGGCCGACATGCTGCCCTTGCTCTGGGCCATCTGCGGGTCGGCGCCGAAGCTGTGGATCTGGTTCTGCTTGCGTTCCACTTCGTCCTTGCTGCCGGTCATGACGATGGCGCGGCCTTCGCTATCGACCATGCAGGCGATGGCGAAGGACTTGTCCTTCGAATACCCGAAGACGGCGCCGAGCATGCGGATGACGTAGTTGTAGGTGTGGTCGTCATCGTCGAGGAGGACGAGGTGGAAGGGCGGGTCGAGGTTGGTCGAGGTGTCCTCGAGGATCTCGATCCTGGGCCGGGTGGTGGTCGCCATAGGTCCCCGGATGGTACCAAATCACCGCGCCAGCGGCCCAGCGAGCGAGGTTGACCGCCGGCGGGTTTTTCGCGCGAACGACAGGCTCGAGGCCCGAGGTTCGAGGTCCGAGGCCCGAGGTTCGAGGCCGGAGACAACCCGGGGGGAGGCCTCCTCCGCCGGGGTTGCCGACTCAGCACTCAGCACTCAGCACCCAGCACTCAGCACTTTCACTTCGGCGCGATGAGGAAGTCTCCCGCGGGGACCTTTTTCATGTCTTCGGCGATCTGCCGGCAGCCCGAAAAGCCCGTGATGTTGCCTTCGCGGATGAACACCTGGGTGGCGAAACCGCCGGGCGTGCCGTATTCGGCGACGGTATCGTAGCTGGCCCAGTCATCGTTGCTGACTTTCTTGCGGAAGACGGCGTAGAGGGGCTGCGGCTTGAAGAGGCTGAAGTCGCTGTTCGCGGTGAGCTGGTCCTTGAGGGTGTAGAAGCCTTCGCCGCAGGAGCCCGGCAGCGTTTCCATCTTCGTTCCCGGCGGCACGTCGTCCGGGCACTTTGGCGGCGAGCCGATGCCCTGGGGCTGGGCGACGCAGGCCACGATGGTCCATTCCATCCGTGCGATGACGCGCGCCGGGTCGCCGGAGGCGAGGGCATCGAGCACGCGGTCGACGGCGGCATCGCCGCTGCGAACGCCGGCCGGCTGCGTCCCCGTGATGGCGGCGCCACCCGCGCCGACGTCGAGGAATTCGAGGCTGGCCCAGCCCTGCCAGCCATCGAGCGTGGAGACGTGCGCCCAGGTGACGCCGTCGTGCTGGGTCGATTCGCCGAGATGGTCCAGGAGGGTGCCATCGCGGAAGCAGTTCAGGATTTCGGCCGAGCGCGATGGCTGCAGGCGCAGGTTCAGACAGTCGCCGGCGCCCTTCACGGCGACGAAGTGGCCGCGGGCCGTCGCGGCGATGCGCGTGGCGTCGCCGATCGATGTCTCCGTGGGCGTGATGGCGCGGGCCACCAGTTCGCGGATGGCGTGGATTTGGCCGGTGTCGAGGTCGAGGATGGCGGGCACGTTTTCCATCCCCTGGGGTGCGGGCGTGACGCCGAGGGCGCTGCCCGGCAGGTAGGCGTTTAACGCGAGCGAGCTTCTATCGGTGAGGCCGCCGGCCCAGATGAAGCCGGGCCCGTTGCGTTCGGCCTTGAAGATGCGCGAGGGCGTGCCTTCGCGCTGGGGCATGAGGCCGAAGTACGTGGGCGGAGGGTTGCCGCCGGGGCCGTCCTGCACCCACCGGATGCCCCAGCGGTAGTCCGCATTGCCCTGGAACTGGATGGCGTTCTGGACATCGGCGGTGGCGGGCAGCTTCGGGCTCAGGAAGGGTGCGGTCGCGCCCTGGATGAGCCAGAGAGACGTGCGGTCCGGGCCGCGATAGACGACGTTCGAGCCCAGCGCGAAGGTCGTCGCCGCCGGGTCGAGCGTGAGGCTGTGCTCGATCACGGCGGCGCCGGGCATGGTGAGGTACTCGGTCCGCCAGTCGCCGGCGGGCGCCTTGTAGGTGTGGCGCACGATCGCGCCGGGGCCGCCGGGGCTATCGGTCGCGGTCATGACGAAGCCGCTCATCGCGACGCTGCCGATCGCCTTCCACGTGATGCCGGTATCGGCCGAGGCGTGGAAGGTGACCTTGCCGTTGGGCGACGTTTCGCCCATGGGGCCGCAGTTCGCGACGGTGCACACGCCGACGACCAACGACTGGCCGGACGGGCTCACCGCCACGGAGGTGATGTAGCCATCGGCGGGCTTGCTGAAGATGCGGTCGGTGTGCACGGTGCCGCCGAGGTCGCGCCAGACGCGGTCGACGCCCACGGGAGGCACGTCGCACGCCTGGCACTGGGAGATGACGTAGAAGAGGACGCCCTTCGGCAGGTCGACGGGATCGCCCACCGTGAGCGGCTTCACCTCGACGTTGTCGATGACTTCGGGCACCGGCGTCGCCGTCGTCGTGGGCGAAGCCGTCGTGGTGCTCGTGGCTTCGGCGCTGGCGCTGGCGGCGGGTGTAGCCGTCGCGGCGGGGGCCTTCTTGTCGCCGCCACACGCCACCATGGCGAACACGAGCGCGAGCAGGGGCACCGCCGCGAAGGGCAAAATCGAACGCTTCATACTCATGGAAACGCCGCGGGCCGCGCGAAGGTTCCCTTACCGGGGTCAAGACGCCCCCGTTGCGAGCGAGTTGGCGCGAACCCCCGTATCCTTCGCCCAACCCGAAGCCGGAGGCCAACCATGCCCAGCACCAGCCGCGAAGTCCATCTCATTCGGCGCCCCGAGGGCATGCCCGTGCCGGAGGATTTCGGCGTGGTGGACACGGCGCTGCCGGATATCACCGCCGGCCAGCTCCGCGTCCAGAACCTGCTCCTTTCCATCGACCCGGCGATGCGGCCGCGGCTTTCGGCGGGGCAGCCGCTGAACGAGCCGATGTCGGGCAGTGCCATCGGCCGCGTGGTGCAGTCGCTCAACCCGGATTTCGCGGAGGGCGACTACGTGATGCATGGCGCCTCCTTCCGCGAGTTCGTGAACACGGAGGGGCGCGGCGTTCGCAAGCTGAACGTCGACCCGGCGTTGCCGCCTTCGGTGTACATGCACGTGCTGGGCGGCTCCGGGTTCGTGGCCTATGGCGGGCTCCTCGCCATCGGGCAGATGAAGGACGGCGAGCAGGTGTTCGTGTCCACGGCGGCGGGGTCGGTGGGCTCGGTCGCGGTGCAGGTGGCGAAAATCCACGATTGCTACGTCATCGGCAGCACCGGTTCGGATGAGAAGTGCCGCTGGCTGACGGAGGACCTGGGCATCGATGTCGCCATCAACTACAAGAAGGACCCGATTCGCACGGCGCTGAAGGCGGCGGCGCCGCGCGGCATCGATGTCTACTTCGATAACGTCGGCGGCGCCCACCTGAACGCCGCCCTGCCGCGCATGAACGTGCTCGGGCGCATCCCCGTGTGCGGCATGATCTCGGCCTACAACAACTTCGGGGCGATTTCGGACCCCGTGACCACGCTTTCGAACATCATCTACGGCCGTATCACCATCCGCGGCTTCGTGGCGACGGACTTCCCGGAGCTGAAGCCGCGCTTCGACGAGGAGATGACGGCGTGGGTGAAGAGCGGGCGGGTGAAGTACCAGGAGACCTTCTACGAAGGCATCGAGAACGCGGGCGCGGCGATCATCGGCATGCTGAACGGCGTGAACACGGGGAAGATGATGGTCCGCCTGGCGCAGTGACGCACGGCGGCGCCGCCGCCCCGCCGGTGTGTTAGTTGCGAATACGAACCCGCTTCGCCACGATGCACGCCACACGCACGACTTTCCAACAGAGGTAGGAATCTCCATGTCAGCCGTCACCGTTACCGATAGCGGGCACGTCCGCATCATCCAGCTCAATCGTCCGGAAGTCATGAACGCGCTCAACGACGAGCTTTCCTGGGGCGTGGTGAACGCGCTCGAGGATGCCGCCGCCGATGACAACATCTGGGTCATTGGTGTCACGGGCACGGGCCGCGCCTTCTGCGCCGGGCTCGACCTGAGTGGCGGGCCGCGCAGCAACGACCTGGCGCGGATGACGCCGCGCGACCGCCAGCTGGACGAACTGGGGTGGGTGAGCCGCATGCTCCTCGGGCCGCGCAAGGGCACGGACAAGCCGGTCGTGGCGGGCATCAACGGCGTGGCCGTGGGCGCGGGCCTCTCGCTGGCGATGGGCGCGGACATGCGCATCATGAAGCGCGGCGCGCGGCTGATGGCGGGCTACCCGCGCATCGGCGGCTCACCGGATGGCGGCCTCAGCTACACCCTCCCGCAGGCCATGGGCTACGAAAAGGCGATGCGCTTCCTGCTCGAAAACCGCACCGTCGAAGGCGATGAGGCGCTCGCCCTCGGCCTCGTCGGCGAAGTGGTGGACGACGATAAGTTCGAGGCGCGTTTCGCGGAGTACCTGGATTCGCTGACGAAGCTTTCGCCGATCACGGCCAAGCTGACCAAGCGCGTGGTGCGCAACGCCACCACGACGATCGACCTCGAAGGCCACCTGCGCTACGAACTCGTCTCCATCGGCCGCGCTTTCGGCAGCGAAGACGGAAAGGAAGCACGCCGCGCGTTCATCGAAAAGCGCTCGCCCGTCTTCAAGGGCGAGTAGAAGAGAAAAGAGAAAAGAGAAAAGAGAAAAGAGGAAAGGAGGCGCGAAAAGAGGCCGCGGATCGAGACACGGGGTTGCCGCCCCATTTCTCCTTTCTCTTTCCTCTTTTCTCTCATCAGCCATGGACAATATCCGATACGAGATTGTCGATAACGTCGGCTGGGTGACGCTGGACCAGCCGGAGAAGCTGAACGCCCTCACCTGGGGCGCCTGGGCCGAAATCGAGTCGGTTGTCGACCAGGCGAACAACGACGACGAGGTGAAGTGCCTCGTCATCACCGGCGAAGGGCGCGGATTCAGCTCGGGCACCGACCTCACGAACATGACGACCGAGGCCGACTGGCATTCGCGGCCATACACGGGCCGGGCGCTGAAGTACCGCAGCCGCTTCCGCGCGACGGCGACGGTGTACCACTGCATCAAGCCGACGATCGCGGCGGTGAACGGCGTGGCGGCGGGCGCGGGCTTTTCGCTCGCGCTGGCGTGCGACATGCGCATCGCGAAGGAGGGCGCGCGGCTGAGCGCGATCTTCTCGCGCCGGGGCATCGTCGCGGACACGGGGTCGACCTGGTTCCTGCCGCGCATCGTCGGCGAGGCACGTGCCCTGGAGATGCTCTACAGCGGCCGCCTGGTCGATGCCGAGGAGGCGCTGCGCATCGGCCTCGTGAGCGAAGTGGTGCCCGCGGACCGCTTCCTGGAGCGCGTGACCGAACTCGCGCGTTCGTTCGCGACAGGCCCTTCGATGGCGATCGAGCTGGACAAGAGGCTGGTGCGCGAAGGCTGGAGCCGCCGCCTCGACGAACAGATCGAGATGGAGGAGTACCTCCAGCGCATCACCACCGGCTCGGAGGATTCGAAGGAGGGGCGCATGTCGTTCCTTGAGAACCGGCCGGCGAAGTTCACGGGGCGCTAGCGGGGGCTTCGCTACAGGAGGGCCGTCGCGAGCGAGAGCAGGGCGCTGGCGACGAGCACGAGCATGACGATGCCGCGGAAATGGGTGACGGGGATGCGCCGGTAGAGCTTCGCGCCCACGGCGTAGCCCACCACCAGCCCCGCCGCGGCCACCGCCACCTGCGCGAACGTGCGCGCGTGAATCTGCCCACCGAGCACGAAGAGGGCCACCGCCACGAACGAGCTCGCGAGGAAGAAGCCCGCGAGGGTGGCGCGAAACTCGTCGGGCGGGAGGCCGCGGCCCTGCAGGTAGAACACCACGGGCGGGCCGGACATGCTCGTGCTCGTGTTCAGGACGCCGCTGGTGAACCCGGCGGCGAGGTCGCCCACGAGGCTGCGCCCGCGAATGGCGAACCCGCGCCAGAGGGCGAACGTCGATACCAGCACCGTCACGGCGATGAGGACGCGCATGGGACGCGCATCGACGACGAGCAGCACGAGCAGGCCCACGGGCATCCCGGCGGCCGCCGCCGCGAGGAGCACCGCGCTTGTACGCCAGCGGACGGCGCGCCAGAGCCGCCAGACCATGATCCCGTTCATCCCCGGGCCGAGCAGGTTCGCGAGCACGACGGCTTCGCGCGGGCCGAGCACGAGCGCCAGCGGCGGCACCAGTAGCAGCGAAAACCCGAACCCCGAAAGCGCCTGCGTCGCCGCGGCGGCGGCCACGAACGCGAAGATGGCGAGCGCCTCGGCGAAATCCATCGGCGCATCATCGGCGGGCGCCGGGCAGCACGCGAGCGGGGCTACTCTTCGAAGAGCGCGGCGGGATCCAGGCGCGTGCCCGATTCATCGAGCAGCGTCGCCCCCAGGCCGGCGGGGCCCCCCAGCGCGAGCTTCTGCCAGAAGTTCGGGAACGTCTTCGCGACACAGCCGGGGTCGAGGATGCGGATGCCCGGGACGGCGAGCCCGAGCGTGGCCATCGCCATCGCCATGCGGTGGTCATTATAGGTTTCGATGTCGGCGCCGTGCAGTGGCCCGGGCTCGATCAGCAGGCTGTCGCCCACCTCGGTCACGCGCGCGCCGCACCTGGTCAGTTCCGTGCGCAGCGCCGCCACGCGTTCGCACTCCTGCACGCGCAGGCGGCCGAGGTCATCGAAGCGCACGGGGCCTTCGGCGAGGGGCGCGAGCGCGATCGCGGTCATGATGCTGTCGCCAAGGTCGCGTTCGCGCGAAGCCGCCGGGGGCAGCGGCAGGAAGCCCGGGAAGCGCGCATCGACCTGCCAGCCGCTCTCGGGCCAGTTCGCGACACGGAGGTCGGTGGTTTCGCGCCAGCCGGGGCCGCGGTCGCGCGCGGCGATCCAGGCGGCGGCCCAGATGTAGCTCGCGCTTGAGGCGTCCGGTTCGACCGCGAAGGCGCCGCCGTCGTGGGGGAAGGCGGCGAGCATGCGGCGCGTCATCTCGATGTAGGGCGCCTCGTCGGCGTCGGCGCCGGTGACCTCGACGCTCCAGCCATCGCGGTGCCCGGCGAGCAGCAGGGCGGAGGCGAACTGCGAGCTTTCGGCGGCGGAGACGGCGACGTGGCCGCGGCGCGGTTCGCCGCCATGGACCACCGCCGGGAGGCAGTCCCCGGGCGCATCGACGCGGTAGCCGAGGGCACGGAGGGCCTCGATCAGCGGCGCCTGCGGGCGTTCGCGCATGCGATCGGCGCCCACAATGCGATAGACCCCCGGCCCGAGGGCGACGAGCGCGGTGAGGAAGCGCGCGGCCGTCCCGGCGTTGCCGACGAAGAGTTCGAGAGGCGCTGCGGCCGTGCCCCCGCGCGGGATTTCGCCGCCGCGGCCTTCGACCGTGATGCGGCGGTTCGCGGGCTCGGCCACGTCGCGTTCGACCTCGATGGCGAAGCCAAGCGCGCGCAGGGCCTCGCACATGTAGCGGGTGTCGTCGCTCCAGAGGGCGCCTTCGATCACCACCCGGCCGCGCGCCATGGCGGCGAGCGCGAGGGCGCGGTTGGTGATGCTCTTGGAGCCGGGCACGACGACGTTCGCGGCGGGCGATGCCTCGAACGGCACGACTTCGATCAACTGCGGAAGGGCCACGTGCTCACGCTACTTCGCGGCGCCCGCCTCGCGCCACCCCCGGGCCCTTCGATACATGATGCGTATGGATCGATAGCGAGGGACTTGAGCACAACGCTCGCATCCGCTGCAATGGCGAGGGCCAAACGTGGCCACGGAGGTCCCATGACCGAGGAAACGAACGGCGCCGGCGAGACCCCGCGGGATGAGGCGCGCCGCGTTCACGGCTCGTTGCGCGAATGGATCCTGATCGGCGGCATCGCCGCGGGTTCGGTGATCGCGGTGTCATCACTGGTGCGACGCTACGGGGTGCGCCGCGCCGATGCCCGCCGCGCGCTGGACCAGCTCGATGCCGAGGGCCTGGTGCGCACCGGCGAAGGCGACCGCGCGGTGGTCATCGACCCGCTCGCGACGCGCCTGGGGGATGTGGATGCGCTCGCCCGGCAATGGGAGCGGCAACGCCGGGAGCCCGCCGCGACGCCGGGGTCGGACTACCCCTGAGGGCCTATCCGGTGCAGAGCGCCCAGCCTTCGGCGAGGAGCTTGCGGGCGATGGGCGCGCCCGGGCAATGGTTCATCACGGGCAGGCCGGCGAAATCGCCGTAGTAACGGGTGAAGATGGGGGCATCGCCACCCATGCGCTCGCGGGCGTCCTCGTAGGCCTGCCGTTCGCCTTCCGCGAGCGTGAAAGGCAGATTCGCCACCGGTGCCGACCAGAGCACGGTATCGAGCAGCGCGGCGACGGAGTCGGTCCCCGCCTCGGCTTCGTTGCGGGCGGCGGGCGAAAGGTCGGCGCCGGCGAGGAGTTCGCGGATGGCGAGGCGCCAGGCGGTGACGCGGAGGATGCCCGGTTCGCGCGCGGCGATGGCGGCATAGCGTTCGCGCACGGCCTCGGGCGAGAGCAGGTCGGTGAGCCCGAGCATCGTCTGCTGCACGCGCGCGAGGACGTCGGGTTCGAGCTTGGAGACGAGGATTTCGCGGGAGCCGCGGCGCACAAGGCGGCGGCCCTGTCCCGCTTCGCCCAGCCCGGCGAGCCAGGCCGCGAACTCGTCTTCGAAGGTGGCCGTCACGCCCGCGAGTCTACGTCGGGCCGCGGACAGGGGCGAACATCAGCCCGAGCCACCGGCGCCCGCCGCGACGGGGACGGCCGTGGGCAGCGCCACCGGCTCCTGCCTCCGCAGGAAGAAGGCCGAAGCAGCGGCGATGCTCGCGACGGCAACGCCCACCTCGGACATCAGGACGAAGCCATCGACGACGGAGGCGTGCGCCTGTTCGCGCACCTCTCCATCGCCGGCGAGGGCGAAGTGCTCGGCGGCGGCGGTGACGCGCGCGACCTGGGCCTCGTCGTGCCCCTCGAGCCGGGCGGGCAGGTCGGCATCGATGTGGTGCACGAAGATCGAGCCGAACAGGGCGACACCGACGGCCGTGCCCGTCTGGCGGAACATCGTCAGCGTGCCCGAGGCGAGGCCGGCCCTGGTCATGGGCAGCGAACTCATGACCGCGACGGAACTCGTCGACATGAACAGCCCAATGCCGAGCCCGCGCAGGATGAACGGCGGGAGGAGGCCGCTCACGTAGGTGTCTTCGGGCGTGAGCGTGAGCAGATAGATGAAGGAGATGGCGACGGAAGCCGACCCGGCGATGAGCAGCAGCCGGATGCGGGTGCCCAGCTTCTGGGCGAGCACGCCCGAGAACGGCATCAGCGCGGCCACGAGGAAGGTCGCCGGGAGGAAGCCGAATCCGCCCTGCAGCGGCGAAAAGCCGAGCGTGTTCTGCATGAATAGGCTCGTGAACGGCTGCGTGCCGAAGACCGCGGCGGAGAAGAGGAAGGCACTCAGGCAGGCCATCGCGAACTGCGGATTGCGGAAGAGGCGTACATCGACGAGCGGGTGGGCGACGCGCAGTTCGGCCACGACGAAGAGCACGAGCAACATCGCGCCCGAGGCCAGGCAGCCCACGATGACGGGGTCGCCCCAGCCGCGGCCGTTCGCCTCGCTGAAGGCGAACATGACGAGCGCGAGCCCGCCCGCGAGCAGCCCCGCGCCGGCGAAATCGATCGAGCGGGGCGCGTTGGGGTCGCGCGATTCGGGGATGCGGCGCAGGCCCATGGCCATCGCGACGACGCCGATGGGCACGTTCAGGAGGAAGATCCAGCGCCAGGAATCGCCGTGTACGAGCAGGCCGCCCAGGATCGGCCCGGCGATGAGCCCGATGCCGGAGACGCCGCCCCAGAGGCCGATGGCGAGGCCGCGCTGCTGTGGCGGGAACGCGTTCGTGACGATGGAGAGCGTGCCGGGCATCATCACGGCGGCGCCGAGGCCCTGGAGCACGCGCAGCGCGATGAGCTGCTCGATGTTCGCCGCGAAGCCACAGCCCGCCGAGGCGATCACGAACAGCACGAGCCCCCACAGGTACACCTGCCGCCGCCCGAGGATGTCGCCCAGGCGGCCCATCGCGAGCGGGAACACACCGAGCACGAGGACGTAGCCGGAGACCGTCCATTCCGCCGTGGCCAGGTTCGCATCGAGGTCGCGGCCGATGGCGGGGAAGGCCACGTTCACGACGAAGGTGTCGATCATCAGCATCCCGAGGCCCAGGCAGACCGCGACCAGGGTGGCCCACTTCGAGGCCGCCTCCGGCGCTCGCAAGAACGAAGCCATTGCCATCTCTCCACCGCGAGCCCGGGGGACAAAGGGTAAGTTTCTTTGAGAAACCCTCTCGGTACACGGACTATCGGCGAGATGCGCCGGGAGTGTCAAGGGCGGGCGGTCCCGGGGGCGCAGGGCTACGGACGGCGACGAACGCGGGTGCGAGGGAGGTGCGCGCGGCTCCACTCGAAGGCGCGCTCCGTCCACGTGCGGCGCCCGGGTTCGAAGTGGCCGGTGACGGCGCGGCGATAGGGCCTGGCCACGCGCGCCGCGTAGGCGCCGAAGCCCTCGGTGCGAAGCGGCTGCCAGTCCTCGCGGTAGGGGGCGATGAGGTGGCGGTGCGAAACCTGCCGCGCGGACGTGAGGAACGCGAGCCCGACGCCGGAGGAAACCTCGAGCAGGGTCCGGTTCTCAGCGCGGGCCATGCGCACAAGGCCGCCGAAGAGCGCGGCGAGTTCGCCCGGCGTGGGCAGCGAGGTGACGTTCTCGCGCAGTTCGGCGATGGAGGTCCGCAGTTCGGAGAGTTCGATGGGGGGCGTGTCGATCGTGCTCGCGGTCGTGCCGGTCGCACCCTGGAGCGCCCCAAGCAGCTGGTCGACCGAATCGAAGTGCGTGCCGGGCGGGAGGTAGCCGGCGGCGGCGAGTTCGTCCTCCAGCGCCTGGAGGTAGACGCGGGAGCCGTTGAGGAGGTCCGACGCGGCGGCCAAGAGCCAGAGGGGCGAAAAGCCGAAGGCCGCGATCGACCCCAGCTCGACGGCGTTGCCGGCCGCTTTCTTCATCGCCAGGCGGCCCGCGCCGGGAGTGCCGGGCGCATCGCCTGCCGTGCCGGCGCCCTCCACGCCGCCGATCAGTTCGATGGCGATGCGCAACGCGTTCCGCGCGGTGACTTCGTAGAGACGGCTGCGCCGCACGAAGCGGGGGAGAACGAGTTGCCCAGTCTCGTGCACGCCGCCCGCGACGGTCGCCGTGAGCGCGCGGACGAGCCGCTCCGGCAGGGAGAGGGCGTACCGCGCGCGGGCGGCCATCGGCGGCGAACGGCGCTCAGGGGGTGGGGGCGTCATCGTGCGCCATGGTACGGGACGGCGCATGCGGAGATGGCGGTGTCGCGGCAGAATCGCGATGTGATGGGGCGCAGCCAGGGACCGTACGACGACGCCTTGCTGAGTCCCCATGCACTCCTTGAGATGAAGCGCCGGGGAATCACGATCGATGCGCTGCGCACCGTGCTTGCCGCGCCTGGCCGGGAGGAGCTGGCACGCCCCGGTCGCGTTGTGCTCAGCGCCCTGGAGACCCGGCCCAACGGCCGCGCCTACGTACTCCGTGTGTTCGTCGATATCGACCGAAAGCCGCCGGTGGTCGTTACCGCCTACCGATCGAGTAAGATCGCAAAGTACTGGAGTTCACCATGAAAGTGACGTACGACCCCGCGAGCGACACCCTCACCGTCCTCCTCAAAGACGCCGCCGTTGCGGAGAGCGATGAGGACCGTCCGGGCGTGATCCTGGACTTCGACGAGCAGGGCGATGTCGTGGGCTTCGAAATTCTCGACGCGTCGCGCCGCGTGACCGACCCCCGCCACATGGAGTTCACCGCGACGGCCTGAGCCGCGTGCGCGCGCTGGCGCCCGCCCCCGCCGTCGTTTGTGTATGGCGAACGGCGTTTCGTTGGACACAACGTGGTTTGTGTGGAGCAGGTTGGACACAAACTTCGGGTGGTGACCGCCCGCCCGCGCGAAAGGCGCCGGTCTCCCGGCGCCTTCCGTACGCTCTTACGCCGCCGTCGCTAACAGCCAGTAGCCAACAGCTATCAGCTCCTCGTCAGCCCTTCTTCAGAATGAGCTGCAGCTCCATGAGTCCGTGGTCTTCGATGCTCAGGACGGAAGCGCCCTGGGGCTTGTTGATCGCGTAATCGGCGAACTTGATATCGATGTTGCCGACGACGACGAGGAGGCCGTCCTTCAGCTGCGCCTCCACCGGCACCTGCACGTCCTTCGTGACGCCATGGAGGGTGAGCTTGCCCTTCAGCGTCGTCTTCACCGCCTGCCCGCTCGCGAGCCCCTCGGGGAGCGGCATCGCTTCGGTGACTTCGAACGTCGCGGTCGGGAACTTCGAGTATTCGATGCCCTGGTTGCGAAGCTGGCCGTCGCGCATGCCGCTATCGCTCTTCAGCGTCGTCATGTCGGCCGTGATCTTCGCCGACTGGAGGCTGTTCGCGGTCATGACGACGGTGCCGGTGACGCCCGAGGTGCGCCCGACGGCGGTCGCGGTGCCCACGCGGGCGAGCTCTTCGACCACGCGGTAGCCGACGAACGTCTCCTTCGCCGTATCCGGCACCCAGGTTCCGGCGAGGCCCGGCGAGGCCGAGGTGGTGGTCGCGCCGGTGGTGGCGCTGGCGGCGGCCGCGCCGGGGGTCGAGCCCGCGCCCGGCGACGCGGGTACGCTCGTGCCGATGGAATCGATGGCGCCGGCGAGGGTGGCCTTTTCCGGGGCGTCATCGCGGATGACGAAATACCAGAACGCGCCCCCACCGATGACGAGCAGCAGGACGGCGGCGGCCAACCCGCCGAGAAGCTTGCGTGAACCCATGTGGTCTTCCTCCGAGGGAACGACGATGCCCGAGATTCCTTAAAGAATCCTGTGAGGATTCGGCGCTCCTGACGGTTCCCTTACCGTGCACGCCGAAGACGCGGCCAAGTCCGCGCAATCCGCCCGCGCGCTACCATGCGTGCATGACGGATACGGCCGCC
Source organism: Dehalococcoidia bacterium (assembly GCA_020847985.1). Lineage (GTDB taxonomy): Bacteria > Chloroflexota > Dehalococcoidia > Tepidiformales > Tepidiformaceae > Amarobacillus. The sequence goes on along the minus strand of JADLBC010000003.1, from coordinate 43,799 downwards.
GGGCATGTCTGGATTGCAGGTGCGGGGCCCGGGGACCCGGGGCTGGCGACGGTGGCCTGCGTGCGCGCCCTCGCGAACGCCGATGCGGTCCTCTATGACGCGCTCGCCTCGCCGGCGCTGCTGCGCGAAACGCGGCCGGGGTGCGAACTGGTCTACGCCGGCAAACGCGCGGCAAACCACGCCATGAGCCAGCGCGAGATCGAGGCCGAGATCGTGCGGCGGGCGAAGGCCGGCCAGCGCGTGGTGCGGCTCAAAGGCGGCGACCCCTTCGTCTTCGGGCGCGGCGGCGAGGAAGCGCTGGCGTGCCGGGCGGCCGGCGTGGCGTTCACGGTCATCCCCGGGGTCACCTCCGCGATCGCGGCGGCGGCCTATGCGGGCATCCCCGTGACCCATCGCGGCCTCAGTGCCGTGCTGCACGTGGCCACCGGGCGGCGGCAGGCCGAAGACGTGGCCGAACCGGACGACGGCACCGCGTTTCGCAAGCCCGGGACGCTGGTCCTGCTGATGGGCGTCGAGGGCCTGGCCGGTTCGCTGCGCGCGGTGATGGACGAAGGCTGGCCCGCCGCCACGCCCGCCGCCTGCGTGCAGTGGGGCACGACGGCGAGGCAGCGCGTCGTGGTCGCGACCCTTGCCACGCTCGCGGACGCGGTGGCGGAGGCGGGCCTGGGCGCGCCCGCGGTCATGGTCATCGGCGAAACCGCCGCGCTCGCGCGGGAGCTGGCATGGTTCGAACCGGGACCGCTCGCGGGCAAGACGGTGGTCGTGACGCGGGCCCGCGCGCAGGCAAGCGAACTCGCGGAGCGGCTCGCGGCGCTCGGCGCGGAGGTGGTCGAAGCGCCCGTGCTCAGCGTTCGCCACACGCCGGCTGAACTCACGACGGACGAACGCGTGGGCTCGCGCTGGGACTGGATCGGGTTCACGAGCGCGAACGGCGTCGATGCGTTCTTCGAAGCGCTCGCCGGAACGGGCCGCGATGCGCGCGCGCTCGGCACGACGAAGGTCGCGGCCGTGGGCGGCACCACCGCGGCGGCGCTGCGGGCGCGGGGTGTCATCGCCGACTTCGCACCGTCGCGCGCCACGAGCGCGGCCCTGGCCGACGAGCTGCCCCGCGTCCAGGGCGCGCGCATCCTCCTCCCCGTTTCGTCGCTCACGGATGGCCGGCTCGCTTCCGCGCTGAAGGCCCGCGGCGGGCTCGTCGAGCAGGTCGCGGTGTACGAAACCGTGGCCACGCCACTGGAGGCGGAGCAGCGAGAGGCGGTCCTCGCGGCGGACGCGGTCACCTTCGCGAGCGCATCGGCGGCGCGTTTCCTGCGCGCGGCGCTGGGCGAAGCCACCATCGCGGCGGACGCGCGGCTCATCGCGATGGGCCCCGAATCCGCCGCCGCCACCCGGGCCGCCTTCGGGCGCGTCGATTTCGAAGCCGCGGAACCATCGCTCGATGCGCTCGTGGCGGCCACCGTACAGGCGCTGACATGGGACTCCTGATCGAGGTGCAGCCATCGGCGGGGGTGGCGCTGGTGGTGGGCGGCGGCACCGTGGCGCTGCGAAAGGTGCGCTCGCTGGCGGAGGCTGGTTTCGCCGTCGAAGTCGTGTCGCCGGCGGTGCGGCCCGAGATCGCGTCCCTGCCCGGGGTGATGGTCACGCGCCGCCTCTTCGCCGCCGACGACGTGATCGGCCGCGCGCTCGTGTTCGCCTGCACCGGCGACCGCGAGGTGAACGCGCTCGCGGCTCGGGCGGCGCGGGCGGCGGGCGTGCTCGTGCTCGTCGCCGATGCGGGCGATGAGGGCACCTTCACCTCGCCGGCCGTGTACCGGGATGGCGATTTCGCGCTCGCGGTCTCGACCGGGGGTGCGAGCCCGGGTCTCGCGGTCGAACTGCGCGACCGCGCGGTGGCGGCGCTGGGGGACGGGCTCGGCGCGGCCGTAGAAGCGGCACGGGGGATTCGCGAGGAAGGGAAGCGCCGCCGGTGAGCCGCGCGCTCCTGCTCCTGGGCCACGGTTCGCACCTGGACCCGAATTCGAGCGAGCCCGTCCACGCGCACGCCGCCCGCATCCGCGCGATGGGCGCCTTTGATGCCGTGCGGGCGGCGTTCTGGAAGGAGGAGCCCTCGTTCGCGCGCGCGCTCGACGGGCTGGAAGCGGCGGAAGTGGTGGCCGTGCCCGTGTTCATCAGCAGCGGGTACTTCACCGAGAGCGTCATTCCGCGCGAGCTGGGGCTCGATGGCGCCGTCACCGTGCGCGGCGGCATGCGCATCCGCTACACACCCCCCATCGGCGCGGATGCCGTGCTCGCGAACGTCATCGCCCAGCGCGCGATCGAGGCCGGCGCGGAGGCGGAGGACGCCATCGCCGTGCTCGGCCATGGCACGCCCCGGAACCGGAACTCGGAGCGGAACGTCTACCTGCAGGCGGAGCTGCTCGCGGCCTCGGGCCGGTTCGCGGAGGTCGTGACCGTCTTCCTCGAGCAGGAGCCGCACATGTCGCGGGTGCTCGACCTGACGGCGGCCGAGCGCGTGATCGTGGTGCCGCTGTTCATCGCCGATGGCTGGCATGTGGGCGAAAGCATCCCCGCCGACCTCGCACTCGAAGGGCCGGAGACGCGCCGCGACGGCCGCGTGCTGCGCTACGCCCGGGCGGTGGGCACGCACCCGGCCGTCGCGGACGTGATCCTCGACCTCGCGGGGGAGGGCGATGCCCCCGCGGGCATTGCGGCGATCCCGGCGTGGCTGGATGCCGCCTTCGCCGCCGCGGAACCGTTCGCGTTCGGGGAGCTGACGGTGCGCTTCGAACGCGGCGCGGCGGTGGTGGAACCGCCGGTGCCGGGCCGCGAAATCGACCTGTCGCGCGTGCGGGGGATGGTGCGCGAACGGCCCGGCGGCGGCTACCGGCCGCTCACTGGCGAGGTTGGCCTGCCCGGCGGCTGGTCCGTGCGCTGCGAAACGGCGCAGGCGCTGGCCGCCGCGCTGGAGACGGTCTATCCGCTCGCCGCCGTGCACGCTGCCCAGGCCGCGGATGGCGCGCTCCGGGTCGCCGGGTTGGAGGCCGTGCTCGCGCGCCAGTCGGGGCGGTACGGCGCCGTGGCGGCGGCGAGCGAGGCCGTGCGCACGGCGGCGGTCCGGGACGTCTGCGGGCGCTGCGTGCGCGTGCCGTGCTGGGCGCTGCCCCCCGGGGTGACCATCGAACCGGCCGCGGGCGGCATCGCGATCCCCTGCCCGGAGCCGTGCGGTATCCTCATCGAGAATATCCGGGCGGGTATGACGGGTGACGGCGAAGGGTAACGCAGCGTTCAGGCGCGGTATGGATGCGGGGGAAAGGGGCGCTCAGGCCCCGGCGCGCTTCTGGCCTTCGACGCCCTGGAGGGTCTCCTCGACCAGCGCGAGGAGGTAGTCGGCGGCGAAGGGCTTCTGCACGAAGTAGGTGTTCGCGGTGCGGGCGGCAAACTCGGCGGGGCCATCGGCGCTGTAGCCGCTGATGAGGATGACGGGCAGCCCGGGCCAGCGGGTGGCGATGGCGCGGCGCAGTTCGATGCCAGATTCGCCGGGCATCACGATATCGCTGATCACGAGGTCGGGGCGTTCCTCTTCGAGGAGGGCGCGGGCTTCCTGGGCGTTCGCGGCCTGGACGACGCCGTAGCCCTGCGTGCGCAGCAAGCGCGCAAGCATGACGCGCACGGGATCATCGTCATCGACGACGAGGATCGCGTGGGACACCGTTACCGGCTCTCCGTGGCGCAAGCGGGATTCGCCTCTCTCACCGTGCCCCTCCCGCGGGCGTTCGCGGCGGGCGACAGCGCGTGGCCGCCCGGGGGCAGCGCACGTTCCCTACCATTGTCCGCCTGCTGGCAGTCGCGTCGCATAGGGAGATTCCCTGATAGGAAACTGGACACCGGATATTCCCGTGCCGCGCGGGGACTATAGCAACACTGTGCGTTATGCGCGCGAGCGAGATTGCCCCTTCCGCGTGCGAAGAACTAGTATCGAACACACTCCGGGGGTGGTCATGCGCTTCCTTGGCACCGTCATCGGCGCGGCGATCTTGATCGTCCTCACCTACCTCACGCTTTCGTGGCTCATCGATGGCTACTTCGGCGGCAACATCTACCCCAATGGCGCCAATCCCGACTCCTGGGCCGCTCCCAATACATGGAGCGAATGGCGCGACATCGTCATCGTGCTCGTTGGCCTCTTCTGGCTGCTTGCCGGGGTCCTCGCCGTCGTCCTCATTGGCGCGCTCATCTTCCTGGTGTTCGTCCTTCGCCGCCTGGTGAGGGACCACGCCGCCCCCGCGCTCGACTCGCTCAAGGAGTCGCTGGACAACGTGAAGGGGACGACGGAGTTCGCGGGCGAGACCGTCGTTTCGCCGATTATTCGTGTGTATTCTGTTGTGCGCGGTGTCCGCAGCGGTGTGGGCGCGATCGGCGGCCTCCCGGACCGCATTCGCCGCCGCGCGAAGGGCAAGAAATGAGCACCGGCCCGGAGTCCATGCCGCCCGTCCCGGCGGACGACGATTGGACGCCGCCGCGGCGCGAGAACGCGATCGTGACGTGGGCGCGGGCCATCGTGCTCGGCATCCAGGACACGGCGAAGGACGTGCTCGCCGAGGGCCGCAAGGGCGCGAACGACGCCTACGACGAGTACTGGCAGCGATTCGACCGCAAGACGCGCCGCCGCCGCTAGGGCGATACCGCGTTCGGGCGCGCTCACTACACTGGAGCCATGCCCCTGGACCTCCCCGAGCACGTCACGAGCCGGCGCCGCGATGGCCGCCGCGAGGTGATGCTGCACCGTTCGATGGCCGTGATCGGCGATGAGAAGATCGAGATCAAGGCGGCGCGGTCGACGGTGTGGGTGCCGCTCGGCGGGCTCGCGCTTTCGGGGCTGTTCATGTGGTGGATTGGCACGAACCAGGGGTCGGCGCCGGTGTGGGCGCTCATCCTGATGCTGCTCTTCCTGCTCTTCGCGGTGCCCGTCTCCGCGATGTCGCTGGTGAGCTCGATCGCCGGCGCGGACGTCGTCGCCGACCGGCGCAAGAACTCGGTGACATGGCAACAGGGGTACCTGGGCATGGGCATCGGCACGAAGGAGCTCGTGCCGTTCGAGAGGATCGACCACCTCGAAATCAGCGTCGAAGGCGAGGACCGCGAACGCTGGCACGAGGAGCAGGATTCGCTGCGGCAGTTCGCGCTCACGCTGGTGAAGAAGAGCGGCAAGCGGCTCACGCTCGCGCAGGTACCAGTGCCGGCCGATGACCAGGCCGACGGCATGGACCGCACGATGGCCGTCGGGCAGGCGTTCGCGCAGCTCACGGGAACGGAAGTGCGCCTGCCCGAGGGCTGGGAACTGATCGAAATCGACACCCAGACGTTGGAGCCGGTGGCCCGCGGCGGCGCGAAGGCTCGCCGCGGACGCAAGCGGAAGTAACGCCGCTACTGCTTCGGGCCGGTGTAGACGACCTCGATGAGCGTGCGGTCCGGGCTTTCGAACATGACCTGGTAGTAGGTGGCGCCTTCGCCCGAGAACTCCGGGCGGTGCCGTGGCGTCTCGAAGCGGGCGGGGATGCCCTTCGCCGCGAGCCAGGCGGCCACGGCATCGACATCGGCCTGGGACGCCGCACCGAAGGCGATGTGGTTCATGCCCGGGCCGTCGTAGTCGTTGGCGGCGCCGTTGGAGCGGGGCACGAACCAGACGCTGGCGCCGTTCCCGCCCTGGTAGCCCACGACCTCATCGCTGTCGTGGAGGACGGTCCAGCCGAGGAAGGGCAGGAGTTCGCGGTAGAAGGGCAGGTTCGCGGCCGCGACCACGAATTCGAGGTGGGCGAGGGTGGTTTCCATGGCAATTCCCCCGGGGATGTCGCGGCGCGCCGGGGATGCGGCCGCGCCGGGGAACGCTCGCACAGGCGCGGATGCATCCGCAATACCCCGGTGGCACGGGCCATTCCGGCGTCATGGGCGGCGGCGTAGACTCGGGGTATGGATGCCGCACTTTCCGCCCTGATGAACGCGAAGACCATCGCCGTGGTGGGGCTCGATGCCCGCACCAGCCGCCCCGCGCACCAGATCGCGACGTATCTGCAGCGCGCGGGTTACCGCATCATCCCCGTGAACCTTGGCCAGCCCGGCGACGTCGTCCTCGGGGAGCAGGCCTACGAGCGGCTCGCGGACGTGCCCGGGCATGTGGACCTCGTCGACGTCTTCGTGCGATCGGAGAACACGGGGCCAATCATCGACGAGGCGATCGCGATCGGGGCGGGCGCGGTGTGGCTGCAGGCGGGAATCACAAACCCCGAAGGGCTCGAACGCGCGCGCGCGGCCGGGCTGGCGGTCGCGCAGGACCGCTGCACGATGGTCGAACACCGCTCCCAGTAGGCCGAACGGCGAACCACCGGCCGTCGGCCGGGACGCGAAACGAGGCCAGCGGTGCGTGCTGGCCTCGTTGGGTGTTTGGCCGCGGGGCGCGGGCCGGGCGATGGCCGAATCAGCCGATGAACGCCTCGGAATTGCTGTGACGCTCGACCGGCGGGGCGATGCGGAACCGGCGAATCTCTTCGCGCTTGAGGAGCGGGAGGTGGCAGTGCGCGCAGTGCCGCGGGCGCGGCATCGCGGCGGGCGTGAGGATGCGATGGCGTCCGTGCTCGCTGCATTCGAGCTCGAACTCGATGACCTCTTCTTGCATCGCGGGCCCTCCGTTCGCTGTCCCACGGGGCAGGTCGGCACCCATGGAGAGATAGCATACCGCTATCCCCGGCAGGCTGAGGTTAGGGGGTGTTACAGGTTCGTCAACATCCCCCTTCGCACCGTAAAAACAGACCCTACCGGCCCACGCCCGAATCTATATGGCCCCACATGGGAAAGATCGGTGAATCGCTGGTGGCCAGCGTGGGGATATCCCTTAGGAGAATATCTCACGCGCGAGTTATGACGTTCACGCGGCAGCCCTCGCCGCGACGGCGACCACCGCCCGCGGGCGTGCACCCGTGCGGTTCGCGGGGCGGCCGGCCGGCACGAAGGTGTGCCCCGCCAGGCAGTACACCGTCCCCGGCTCGTCCATCGGGTCGCGCGAAATGAAGAGGCGCGACTGGCACTTCGGGCAGCGCTGGGAAAGCATCGACTGGAACATCCCGGTCCTCCGCGGGCCGTTGCGCCCGTTCGTGATATCCGCATTCTCAAGGCGAACCGGCGCGCGGACGCCCGGCGCGCGACCGAATCGGCCCTCCGAGCCTGTGGCGGAGGAGTGGCCCGGCCGGGTGGCCGCGGGACACGAAAAAGCCCCCGCGCGACGAACGTTCGCCGCGCGGGGCCAGGGAGGGGGGCGGGTGAAATAAGGGCGCGGGCGGCGCGAGGAGCACGTTCGTCCCCGCCTGCGCGCTCATGATCTGCGTGGCCGAAGCGCCGCACCCGCTCCAGTAGTTCACGACCTTGCCAATGGAGTTCCCAGTTCCCGGCTGCCAGTTCCCAGGGGATCGGCCCCGTTCGGGGCGGCCTTGCGTGAGCACGAAAAAGCCCCCGCGCGGCGAACGTCGCCGCGCGGGGGCCAGGGAGGGGGCCGGGTGAAATCAGGGCGCGGGCGGCGCGAGGAGCACGTTCGTCCCCGCCTGCGCGCTCATGATCTGCGTGGCCGAAGCGCCGCACCCGCTCCAGTAGTTCACGACCTTGCCATCCTTATCAAGGTTGAACATCGAGCCGGTGGCCGGGCCAGTGGCCGCCGACGTCTCGATCACCACGATGTAGTCGCCCTGGGGGTTGTAGGCGAGCATGCCCGGGTCCTTCACAGAGGTGACGGCGTACAGCTTCACGTTGGCAGCGCCCAGCGGGCCGCTCGCGAAGTACGACTGGACCTGGTCAGGGCCGATGAACGAAAGCTCGCAGGTGAGCACGGGGAACTTCGTCACGGGCGTGTTGTTGGCGAGGCCCTGGTCGCACTTCGGCGGGCCGCCCGCGCCGGCAACGGTGGTGCAGGGGGTGGTGACGGGCTTCGCGAGCGCCGCCAGCGCTGCCGCGTCCTTCTTTTCGATGGCGTCGAGGACGGTGTTGATCTTCGCGTCGTTCGTGCGGCGGGTGGCCGAGGCCGGGCTGGTGGCGGCGGCGGTAGGCGAACCCTCGGGCGCCTTCGTCGCGGCGCTGGTGGCGGCGCTGGTGGCGGCGCTGGTGACGGCGGCAGTGGGCTCGGCGGCGTCACCGGTGTCGTCACCGCCACAGGCGGCGAAGGCGGCGAAGGCAGCCGCGGCGAGCGGCAGTGCGAGGAGGCGCCAGTGGCGCCGCCCGAAGGCATTGGACATTGAGAACTCCCCCTGATACTTCGAGTACAGCCAACTATCACGTTGGCTCGAACAGAACTCAGGATGCCGAAGCGCGGGGATAGCGGCAGCACCGCGGAGCCCTCGCGGCGAAGGTTCGATGCCTCACGTTCGTGCCGTCTATTGGCTCGCGGGCGAGCGGCCGGCCCTCAGCCGTGTGCCTCGCGAAGGATTCCCTTCGCGGCGGCGATGGCGGCTTCGCGGCGCGCATCCACGTCCTCGCCGCTGGCCGAGGCATCGATCGTCACGATCTCCGAGGGCGCGCGCACGATGAGCACGCGGCCGTCCATCCACCAGGCATCGGCGCCGAGGCCGTCGATGGGCTCGCCGTGTTGCTGGGCCGAACGGGTGACGAGCGCGCCGGCGCCGCGGCCCCCGAAGCCGGAAAGCGGCATCCGGTGCACGGCGACGCCGCCTTCGGCCATCTCCGGCTCGTAGGCGCCGGGCGGCGGTTCAGGCGCCACGCCCGCGGGCACGAAGGGGAAGCCGCTGGAGGCGCGCAGCATGCCCACCAGCCCGCCGATGGCCGTCGCGATGGGCATCTCCTGGGTCGGTTCGGGTTCGAAGCCGGCGAGCGGCGCCGGTTCGGGCGCGCCGGCCAGCACTTCGACCTTATAGACGTGCCAGAGGCGCCGCGAATGTGTCACGCGAACCTTCGTGCCGCGGCGCACGGCGGGGGCGCCCACGGGTGGCAGCCATGCCGTCGCCTCCTCAAGCTTGCCGTCGTCGACGGCGACACGGCCGATGTGGAGCTTCACGACTTCGCCTTCGAGGACGACGGGCTTGCCCAGGTCGGCGGCGCCGCGCCAGAGCCGGATGAGCCCGCCCAGCAGGTTCAGCGCGACGAGGATGGCGAAGAACGCCACGGCGGCGGCCATGATGACGATGAACGCATAGAAGCCGCCACCATCGCCGATACCCGAGGAGAGAAGGTCGGAGCGGAGATCGAGGAGGAATCGCACGGAGATGGGGAGGATGAAGAAGCCGATGAATCCCCAGAGCGCGCTCCGGGCGGCGCCTTCGAGGAAGACGCGGAAGGGCGACTGGCCGAAGCTGAAGCGCCTGGGGTAGCGCACATCGATCTCGCGCCAGTGGCCTCCGTAGCGGCTCCACGCGCTTCCCGGGTCCTCGTCGTCGAACGGCAGGGTGCGGACGGCTTCGTGGGCGACGCCCAGGGCGGCCCCGTACGCGAGGTAGCGGTCCCAGACGGTGACGGAGGCGGCGGGCGAATCCTCGAACGCCTCGGCTTCGCGAAGGTAGGCACGCACGCCGAGCCAGCGGGATGCGGCGTCGCGGCCCGCGGGCGTATCGCGCAGGTCGCGCAGGGCCCCGAGCCCGGCCATGATCACGACCCAGCCGATGCCCGCGACCCAGAACCAGTCCCAACGGCCGAAATCGTCGCTGCTGCCCGTGCCCTCGGCGAGGTGGGCGAGGGCGAAGGCGGACGCGAAGAGGCCGAGCGCGGCGGCGAGGAACCCCCCGAGCACGGTCCAATCGCGCGGGGCCCAGCGGCTGCGAACGAGCTTGAGCCGTCGCGCCTCGCTCACGACGTCCTTGCGGAAGTGCTTCCAGAAGCTCTCGGATTCGGCGGGCGAATCGAAGGCGAGGGCCTCGACCGGCGCGCTCCCGCCGGTGGCGTGGCGGCGGATGTGGTCGAGCACGCGGTGTTCGTGGGCGGCGAGGGTTTGGCCTTCGATGCGGTGGTCGCGCACGCGGATGACGACTTGCGTGCCGTACTCCTCGACGGCGAGCATGCCGCGCGCGGCGAGATCGAGCACGGTGGCGGCGATGGCCGCGCGGGTGAGCGCGCAGCGGTGCACGAGCAGATTCACGATGGCGGGCGGTTCGTGGCCAAGCTCGTTCGTCGTGGGGCCGGCGGCGGGCTGATAGGGGAAGGTCGCGAACCAGCGCCAGGCGAAGATGATGAGCCAGAGGATGGCGGCGCCACAGGCGAGGAAGAGGATCGCGAGGGAGAACCCTTCGAAGCCTTCGAACTTCGCACCGCCGGAGATGAGAAGCGGCATGCCGGGATTCTAGAGGAGGGTGCAAGTGGCGGGCGTGGCCGCGGCCACACGCACCGGGAATCCCGCGCAATCCCTTCGCGCCCGGCGGTGGAGGGCACGAGATGGCGGCGATTGGCCGTGACTCGTACCGCTGTACGAACGGGTTGGTCCGGAAGGCCGCTTCACAACGGCGGCGCATCGAGTACGATGCCGCGCGCGATGCGCATTTCGAACCAAACCGCGACGTCCTTTACCCGCCCCGGTGCGTTGTACCCGTGGAAGGCCGCGTTCGCCGCGCGAGCCGTCATCCTCGGGGCGCTGCTGCTGCTGGCGGCGGTGCTCCCGGAGGCCGGGCCGCGCCGGGCGGAGGCGCTCGATGGGTTTTCGATGATCGCCGTCGCGGCGGGAACGACGCACACATGCGCGGTGACGGCGGCCGGCGGGGTGAAGTGCTGGGGCTCCAACGACTGGGGCGAACTGGGGAACGGCACGAATACGCCGAGCCTCCTTCCGGCCGATGTCCCGGGGCTGACCGGTGTCACCGCCATCGCCGCGGGCGAGCGCTTCACCTGCGTGCTCGCATCGGGAGGCGTGAAGTGTTGGGGCATGAACGGCTTCGGGCAGCTGGGCAACGGCACGACGACGCCGAGCAACACCCCCGTGGCGGTCACGGGCCTCGCCTCCGGGGTCACCGTGCTCTCGACGGCGCACCTCGCGCACATGTGCGCGGCGACCGCGACGGATGTCGTCTGCTGGGGCCGCGAGGCCGCGGAGCCCACACCGCTGGCGCACACCACGCCGGTCGCGGTGAGCGGGCTCGGCGCCGGTGTCACCGCGCTTTCCACGGGGAACGACCACTCGTGCGCGGTCGATGCCTCCGGGGCCGCGCTCTGCTGGGGCGGCAACGAAGGCGGACAGCTCGGGAACGGCACGCTGATCGCATCGGCGACACCCGTGCCCGTGACCGGCCTGGGCAGCGGCACGACCGCGATCGCGGCCGGCGCGTGGCACACCTGCGCCATCCACGGCGGCGCCGTGAAGTGCTGGGGCGCGAACAACAACGGCACCCTCGGCGCGGGCAGCCCCGCTGCGTATTCGACCACGGCGCTCACGGTCTCCGGCATCTCCGGCGCGACGGCGCTCGACTCGCGCGCGAACGGGAGCTGCGCCGTGGACTCGGGCGCGGTGAAGTGCTGGGGCGCGAACACGTCCTGGGAGATCGGCGACGGCACGATGAATGACCGGCCCATCCCCGTCACGACGATCGCCGCGGGCGCTTCCGCGGTGTCGTCTTCGTTCGCAAGCTGTGCCATCGTCACGAACGGGCGGTTGCGCTGCTGGGGCTCGAACTGGTCCGGCGCGGTCGGCGATGGCACCACGACGAATCGCCCTTCGCCCGTGAACGTCGTCATTCCCGGCATGGCGGACCACGTCGCCTTCGTGACAGCGCCCACCGGCCCGGCCGAGGGAGTGCCGTTCGCCATCGCGCCCACCGTCGCCGTGCGCGACGGCACGGGCGCGACCGTCACCGCCGACAACGCGACGGCCGTCACGCTGTCGCTCGAAGGCAGCGGTACGCTCACCTGCACGGGCGGGCTCACGGCGACGGCGGTAAACGGCGTCGCGACCTTCCCGGGCTGCGCGATTTCGGCGCCCGGGACGGTTCGTCTCGCGGCGAGCGCGACGGACCTCGGGGGCGGGCAGTCGGCGCAGTTCGTCGTCGTGGGCGCGCCTACGAAGCTCGCGTTCATGCAGCAGCCATCGGGGGGCATGTTCGCCACGTCGCTCCCGGTACAACCCTCGGTGGCGGTCACCGACAACGGGGGCACGCCCGCCGCCGGCGATTCGACCACGCAGGTGACGCTAAGCGTCGGCTCCGGCCCGGGGACGCTGACCTGCACCGGCGGCCTGACGAAGACCGTGACGGCGGGGGTCGCGGCCTTCAGCGGCTGTTCGCTCAGCACGCCCGGGACGTACGTCCTGCACGCGGTTTCGAACCCGGCCTACACGGTGGCGGATTCGACTACGTTCGTCGTGACCGGCGCGGCAGCGGCGCTCGCGTTCGTGAAGCAACCGCCGTTCGCTGAGGCGAGCGTGCCCATGGGGGTCGTGCCCACCGTCGCCGTGAAGGACGCGGGCGGCAACACCGTAACGACGGACAACAGCACGGCCGTCACGCTCGCGCTAACCGGGCCGCCGCAGGGGAAGCTCATCTGTGCGGGCGGACTGACACGGACGGTCACCGCGGGCATCGCGGAGTTCCCGGGGTGCATCGTGACGGCCGCGGGCACGGGCTACATCCTCAACGCGACCGCCACGCCGGCACTCACGGGCGCGGCGGGCACCGCGTTCGACGCTGTGCCCGGGCTCGCGGGAGGCGCTGACCACACCTGCGGCGTCGATGGTTCGGCCACGGCGATGTGCTGGGGCTGGAACGGCGGCGATGGCCGGCTCGGCGACGGCACCTACATCAACCGGCTCGTGCCCACGAACGTCCAGGGCCTCGGAGTGGGCGCGACGGCGATCTCCGTGGGGAACGCGCATTCGTGCGCCCTCACCACCGGCGGAGGCGTGAAGTGCTGGGGCTGGAACGTCTATAGCGAACTGGGCGACGGCACGAACGTGAATAACAGCCCCGTGCCCGTCCAGGTGGTTGGCCTGGCGGGTGGGGTCATCGCCATCGAGGCCGGCGGCCTGCACACCTGCGCGCTGCTTGCGACTGGCGGCGTGACCTGCTGGGGCCGCGGCGAGGCCGCCGCGCTCGGCAACGGCGCGAACACCAACAGCAACGTCCCCGTGAACGTCACCGGGATGGCGTCGGGCGCCGCGCAAGTGTCCGCCGGGAGTGACCACTCCTGCGCCGTCCTCGGCACCGGCGCCATCAAGTGCTGGGGACATGGTTGGGACGGGCAACTGGGCAACGGCGACGGCCAGTCCTCGAACGTGCCGGTCGCCGTCTCCGGGGCCTCCGACTACGCATCCGTCGCCGCGGGGACGACCCACACCTGCGGGCTCACGCGCGCGGGCACCGTACGTTGCTGGGGTAAGAATGATCGCGGCCAGCTCGGCAACGGCACGGCCGACCAGGCGCTTGTGCCTACGCCGGTCGTTGGGCTGCCGGCAGGCGTGATCGCGATCGCGGCCGGCGGCGATAGCAGCTGCGCCATCACCGCGGGGGCGGTGCTGTACTGCTGGGGCGGTAGCCTCTACGGCGCCTTCGGCGGGTACGGCATGACGGCGGTCCCCGTCTCGATCACGGGCATGACCGGCGCCCGCGCCGTTGCGGTCGGCATGTGGCACATCTGCGCGCGCATGGCCGATAACAGCGTACGCTGCGCCGGCAGGGGCGGGAGCGGCCAGCTCGGCGATGGCCAGGGCGGCGGTTCAGCCAGCCCGCTCGTGGCCCAGTTCCCGGTGCCGGGCACGGCCTCCCGGCTGGAGTTCACCTGGCAGCCGAGCAACGGCGACAACGGCGCGCCGCTCACCATCCAGCCCGTGGTCACCGTCCGGGACTCCGCCGGCACGGCCGTGACCGGCGATTCCACGACCGTCGTCACGCTCGCGCTGACGAATCCCCGGGGGGCGACGCTGACCTGCACGGGCGGCCTCACGCGCACAGTGGTGCAGGGCATGGCCGTGTTCAGCGGCTGCTCCGTGGATCTCGCGAACACGGCCTACACCCTCACCGCCACCTCCAGCCCGGCGCTCACGGCGGGGGTCTCGGCAGCGTTCAATGTCGGCGCGGCACCGCCATCATCCGTCGCGAACCTGGCCGCGGCGGCGACAGCGGGCCCCGGCGCCCACCTCACCTGGACCGACGGCTCCCCCGGGACCACCATCGCCTTCGCGGTCTACCGCTGGAAGTGGGGCATCGGGAACCCCGTGCAGCTGGCGGGCGTGGTACCGGCCTCGCAGCAGTACTTCGACGACTCGGGGCTGGAGCCTTCGACCCTGTACTTCTACTGGGTGGTCGCGAGCAACCTGGCGGGCGGGACGTGGAGCAGCGCCGTGCAGATGGTCGCGGCCGGCGGCCCGCCGTCCGCGCCGTCCGGGCTCGCGGCGACGGCGCTTTCGCAAAGCACCGTACAGGTGACCTGGAACGACACGTCGGCGAACGAGCTCGGGTTCATCCTCTTCCGAACGACGACGGGCCCATGGGAGATCGTGGAGTGGCTGCCCCCGGGGACGGCGTCGTACCTGGACACGGGGCGCAACCCGGGCACGTTCTACTTCTACTGGGTGTGGTCGTGGGGGTGGAACGGCTTCAGCACGTCGCCGGGCATCACGCTCGCGCTGACGTATCCGTAGCGGAGGCGTCAGTCGCGAACGATGAGCCGGTAGCCGCCATCGAAGGAGTCGAGCGGGAGTTGGCCACCATGGCGCCGCTCCCACTCGCCGGAGGCGATGTCCGCTTCGAGGCGCCGCAGGCCGTGGTCCAACGCCGCGGGTGTGAGGGTGTGGAAGGTGGAAATCGCGGACCGGAGTGCGCCATCGAGGTAGGCGGCGGGGCGGCGCCAGTAAGCGGCGAGGAAGCCATCGGTGCAATCGGACGGCACCGGTACCACCTCCACGCGCCCGCCAACTTCCGCGGCCACCTCCCCCAGGTCGAACGCCTCCGAGGGCGCGTGTGCCATATCGGGGAAGTAGTCCCGGACGAGCCAGAACTCGTGCGAGCGCGCGGGGTCGAAGGCGAAGACGACGATGCGCCCTCGCGAAACGCGTCGCATTTCGCGCACCCCCGCGCGCCAGTCGCTCCAGTGGTGGAGGGTGAGGCTGGCGAGGACGGCATCGAAGCTGGCGTTCGCGAAGGGGAGCCATTCGGCGACGCCGCGCACCGCCGGGCTCGCGCCGGCCGGGCGTTGCCCGAGCATCAGCGGCGACGGTTCCAGCGCGACGGTCCCCGGCCCCCGCGGCTCGTACGAACCGGTGCCGGCACCGGCGTTGAGCACCGAGCGGGCATCCCCGAGCGCGGCCGTGATGCGCGCGGCGATGCGCGGGTCCGGCCTTCGCGCGAGCGCGTAGCCGTGGCCGATCACGTCGTAAGCCGGCCTCCGGGGATGGTTCGCCACCGCGGGTCTCCTCTCCCCGGCGGCAGGTCCGGGGTGTGGCAGGATAGCCGATGACGGGGCAGGTCCGCCCTGGTGCGGGTGCATTTCGACCGCACCCGCGGGGCCAAATCGCGCGCAACCCTTTCGCAACGACACTGAGAGGTGGCGGGCGTAGGATGCGCGCGTGCTCCTCCGTGCCCTCCTCGCAACGCTCGCGGCGGGTGTTACCGCCGCCGTCATCGCCGCGCCCACGGCCGCGCAGGGGCCGCTCACGCGACGCGCCATCCTCCCCATGCTGGCCACCGGCGGTGATGCGGGCGCCACGCCTACCGCGCCTTCGACGGCGGGCGTCAGCGTACGCGGGCTCGCGGCTTCATCGGTTGCGGCGAACGGCGGCGCGGGCGAACTGCGGGCGTACGGCGAAATCGTCAACGGCACCGCGGCCACCATCGGCGAGGTCGTCGTCGAAGTGACGGCGACGGCGCCCGAGGGCAAGGTTCTCGGACACGAACGGGGGACGTCGCGGCTGGACGCGGTCGCGCCCGGGGGCGTGTCGCCCTTCGGCGTGCTGTTCGAAGGCGTGGTCAACCCGGGCAGCGTGACAGTGACGGCGCAGGTGATCTCGGTAGCGGCGCCCGCGCCGGACCTGGCCCCGGGCCTCGCCGTGACCGCGCAGCCGCCATCGAACGTCGTGCTCTCGGAGGACGGCGGCACGACCACGTCGGCGACGCAGCTTTCGGTGGTGGGTGTCGTGCGGAACGCGGGGGAGACGCGGCTCGAGGTGGTGCAGGTCGTGATCGCGATCCACGACGCCGCCGGCAACGTCGTCTTCGCGGGGTTCACGAACACCTTCGCGATGCCCTTCCTCGATGACGACGACGCGCCCGTGCTCGGGCCGGGGCAGTCCGGTTCGTTCCAGGTGCTGGTGCCGCGCGGGCCGATCATGGCGGCGGGACCGGGGCTCACCGTGCAGGCCTGGGTGGAAGGCCGCCCGGCGCGCTGAGCGGCGCGCTCCGGCGTCAGAGGCTCGCGGCGATGGCGGGCAGCACGAGCCCCAGCGGTTCGCGCACCACGGCCCTGGCGTATTCGTCGAAGGGTGTTTCCTGGGCGTTGAGGATGACGAGCGTGGCGCCGTGGCGCAGGGCGGCGATGGGCATGTTCGCGGCCGGGTAGACGCCGAGCGTGGTGCCGATCCCCAGGAAGAGGTCCGCCCGCTCGGCGGCGTGCATCGCGCGTTCGAGGTCGGCGGCGACGAGTTGCTGGCCGAAGGAGATGGTGGCGGACTTGAGGATGCCGCCGCAGGTGCGGCAGGGAGGGTCGGCCTCGCCCGCTTCGACGCGCCGCAGCACGCGATGGATGTCGCCCCGTTCGCCACAGCCCATGCAGACGAACTCGTGCATGGTGCCGTGGATTTCGACCACACGGTCCGCGGGGAAGCCGCCCTTCTGGTGGAGGCCGTCGATGTTCTGCGTGACGAGCAGGTCGAAGTGCGTGCGGGCCGCGATGTCGGCGAGGGCGCGGTGCCCGGCGTTGGGTTCGGCGGCGAACATGGGGCTCGCGAGGCGGTTGCGCCAGGCGTTCGCGCGCGCTTCGGGGTTCGCCATGTAGTGCTGGAGGGTGGCGCGCTTTTCGGCCTCGGGGTCGCGCGTCCAGACGCCCTGGGGGCCGCGGAAGTCGGGAATGCCAGATTCGGTGGAGATGCCCGCGCCGCTGAGCGCGACGATGTGGTGGGCATCGCGAAGGAGGGCGGCGATTTCGGCACAGGCCGCGCGGGTGGCTTCGGAAAGCTCGGACATGGGGGGAGTATAAGTTCCCAGTTCCCAGTTCCCAGTGCCCAGGGAGTGCTGAGGGGGCTACCCCGGGGGAGGCCGGCTCCCCGACACGGGGTTGATCCCCTGGGAACTGGGCGCTGGGAACTGGGAACATGGAACTGGGAACTGGGAACTCCTATGCCTTCTTTACGGCCCAAATGGGGAATAACCCTGATTGCCGCCCTTTACCTGCGAGACGGATAGTCCGCGTCATGAACGACGACTTCCCCATCCTCGCCGCGGTCGCCGCGAGCCCGGCCCACCCCTACCAGCTGCTGGACCACCTGAACACGCTCGGTGTGAAGGCGACGCGCAGCACGCTCTACCGCCGTGTCGATGCCCTGATCGAAAGCGGCCTGTTGGAGGGCCGGGAGGAGCGCGGCGAACGGGGTCATCCCCGGCGCGCGCTCTACCTGACCGCCGAGGGGCGCCGCCGCGTGGCGGATGACGCGATGGAGGTGATTCGCCGCGAGCCGCTGGAATCGCCCTTCTTCGCGCTCGCCGTGAACTGCGCCCAGGCGACCGATACGGCCGCGCTCCCGGGGCTGCTGCGCATGCGCATGGCCGGCGCCGCCCGCCGCCTGACCGAAGAAGAGCGCCAGCTCGCGAGCAGCGTCCACGACCCCGAGTACTGGTCGCGCGCGGGGCGTGAGCGGCGCATCGCGCACCTGCGGGCCGATGTCGCGTGGCTGCAGTCGGTGCTCGGCCGCCGCGAAGTGGCCGCGACGGCGACGGTGACGCGCCCGGCCACCACGGGAGCGCGCCGCGCCGGCTAGCCGTCGTTCCTTGGCAAACGCCATGCACGAAGCCCCCGGCAGTCTCCGGGGGCTTTTCGCGTGTGCAGGCATGGGACGGTTGGGGGCGTCGAAAGGGCTGGCGGAGAGGGTGGGATTTGAACCCACGAGGGACTTGCGCCCCTACACGATTTCCAGTCGTGCCTGATCGGCCACTCCAGCACCTCTCCGCGGGGGCCAGCGACCATCCTACCCCGGAGCGCCCACAGCGGCCACGCAGCCGGCCTTCGCCACGTCCCGGCTAGCGGTCGGACGCGAGGATGGGCATGCGCAGGCGGTAATCCCCGCGCGGCGGCTGCGTGACCGTCGCCGATGGGGTGCGCGTCGGCGTGGCCGTGGGAGTCGCCGTCCGCGTGGCCGTGGCTGCCGGTGTCGCCGTGCGCGTGGGCGTCGGCGTCGGGCCGGTCGTCGCCTCGGACTCCCAGTCGACCTCGCAGTCCATGGCCGTGCAGGCATTGAGGAGGTCGTTGAGGAGGAACATGTCGATGCGCGAGGCCTCGTTCGCGTTCGTGCCGCCGCGCACGTGGATGCCGACGATGTAGCCGAAGTAGTACTTGCCGGAATTGAGCGAGAACACGGCCGAGCCGCTTTCGCCCGCGTAGGTATCGACGTCGTGGACGAGGGTGGTATCGGTGACGCCGAGGAATGCCGCCTTGTAGGCGCCCCAGAGCGTGCCGAGCGGCTTATCGCCCGAGTAGCCGATGATCGCGGGGGTGAAATCCGGCTGCTGGAGGGTGGCGCTGCGCACGACGCCGATGCTGAACCAGCCGACGGCGGCGCCGAGGGCGTTCGACGGCATCTTGATGACGCCCCAGTCCCATTCGGACCCGCCTTCGGAATTGATCCAGCCGTCGGGCACCCACCAGTCCTTCGCCCAGGCATCGCCATAGGGTTCGGCGCTGCCGTTGCGCCCGGGCACCACGCGGATATCCCAGGTCCAGCCCGTCTCCGGGTCCCAGAGGCAGTGGGCGGCAGTGAGGAGGGCGTTGGGCGAAATGAAGGTGCCCGTGCAGTGGCCCACGAACTCGCCCGACTGGTCGTACATCCCCAGGAAGGCGATGGCGCGCAGCGGATACTCGTTGGTGTTCGTCAGGCGGACGCGCTCATCGGAGCCGATGACGGATTGCGCGCCGGCCATGCCTTCGAACCCCGCGCGCTCGGCATCGGCATCGAAGGCTGGGTGACGGTCATCGCCGCGGAAGACCTGTCCGCCGCGGGGCACTGGTTCGCCCGGGGCGGGGGCAGCGGTAGCGCGCGCAGATGTGCCCGCGGGCGCGGTGATGGCCGCGAGCCCGAGCAGGGCCAGCGCGGCGCAGGCGAGCGCGAATACGGTCCGGGAGCGGGCCCTGCGAGATGAATCGGCGGCCATCGGTCCTCACCTGGGGGAGTGGGCGCACATCGTGGGCCACGCGCGCACCCTTCGCAAGGTCCGATGGGCCGTCAGGGGTTCGCATCGACCCACAACCGGAACGTCGACCACGTGCCCGGGCTGAACACGAGCAGGTCGAAACTGGCCGATTCGCCCGGGTTTAGGGCGTTCGGCGACGTGAAGGTGAAGTCGGCGCGCACCACGTTCCCGGTGGCGTCGTAGAGCGCCACGATTGGCTGGACGTAGGTGTAGCGCTTCGCGCTGTTGTTTCGCACCGTGCCCACGATGTGCAGCGTCCCGGTGGACGACGTGTAGGTATTCGTGACCGTGGCGGCGAGGCCCGTGACGGGGGCGCTGTAGGCGGGCAGCCAATCCGTCACGCGCACGGCGACCGTGGCGATGCCCGCGGGCGCATCCAGCAGCAGGATCTCGTAGGGCGAATCGGCGCCCGCGGCGAGGACGGTCACGGAGCTGAAGCCGAAGTCCGTGGCCAGCAGCTGCCCGCTCGCCGAGCGGAATTCGGCCGTGACCTCGACGTAGCTGGCCGCCTGTGACGTGCCGTTCACGACTTCGCCGACGACGTGGACCGAGCCGGTGCTCGAGCGGTACCAGCTGCTCTTGCGGGTATCGAAGCCCCCCGCCGCCGGAGGCTGTGTGGGTGTGCGCGTGGGGGTCGCGGTTGCGAACGGCGTGGCGGTGCGCGTGGGGGTCGCGGTCGCGAACGGCGTCGCGGTGCGCGTGGGGGTCGCGGTCGCGAATGGCGTGGGGGTCGCGGTCGCGAATGGCGTCGCGGTGAACCCCGGTGTTGCGGTGGCGAACGGCGTGGGCGTGGCAAAGGGAGTGGGTGTGGCGAACGGCGGAAACGGCTGCGGGCTGCTCGTGCCATTGCCATCGCTCGCGATCCCGGGCAACGGCATGCGGAAGGCCGATTGGAACTGCGGCCGCGGCAGGGGCGTCGGCGTCGAAGCGGGTGGCGGCGTGGGCGTTGGGGGCGCCGTCGTAGCCATCGGCGTGGGCGTGGCCGCGGCCGGCAGCGTCGGCGTGGGTGTGGGCGGCGCGGCCCCGTAGAGGGCACGAATGCCGGCTGCGTCGTCGGCGGTGATGATGCGCGTCTGTTCGCCCGGCCCGATCACGGGCGACATGACCGTGCCGGGTACCGTGGTGTGGTCGAGGCCGAGGGCGTGCCCCAGTTCGTGGAGCATCGTGGAGTGGAGGTCGTAGCGGTTACCGGGAGTTACCGCCGAGGTCGACCAGTTCGTCCAGGCGTCGAGTTGCATGTCGAACTCGGTCGCGCGCCAGAGGCCGTCGAGCTTGTTCACGCCGATGACGACGCAGGTGGAACCGAGGACGCCGTCCGGGAGGATGTAGCTGAGGCGGACGCTGTTCACGCCGTCGGCGATCTGATAGGAGCAGAGGCCCTGCGAGGCGTACACGGAGGTGGGCCCCGCGTACTGGAAGCGGAAGTCCTGGCCGGGCACGCCGTTCCATTGCGCGATCGACCACTGCAGGGAATCGAATGCCGAGCGGCCCGGGAGGTCCCATTCGAAGTTGTAGGACACGGGCACGGGGATATCGCTCGCGGCCCACTTTCGCCAGAGGCTGAACTGGGCAACGGCGTCATCGTCCGCTCCCGTCGAACCGGGGAGAAGCTCATCGAGGGCAGTGCGCGGGTCGCGGCGCAGGGGATCGACGAGCGCGGTAACGACGATGATGTCGCCGTTCGGGAGCGCCATCGAACGCTGCACGGAGACGATGCCGGGTGCCTGCGCGGTGGGCGCCGCGTGGGCACCTTCGCCCATGAACAGCGAGAAGACGCCGAGGATGGCGCCGAGCGCGCACAACAGCGCCACCGGCCACCGGTGAAAGGGTGCGTGAGCCATGAGAAGGGGCGCTCCGCGCGCGAGGGATCTCGCGACAGTTCAGGTCGCGCTACGGTAGGCCGCTATCGCGACAGGTGCTGTCGCAATTGCGTGCGCGATTCGTGGTTTTCGCGGCCTACCACCAGCCGTCCTTATACCACCAGCCTTTGATTTCGCGGCCCTTCTGGCCGGCTTCCTTCAGCCGCGAAAGGTGCTTGCGGCAGAGTTGCACCGTCAGCCGCTCGCGCTCCTCGCCCCGCCATTTGAGCACGGCGACCTCCTGGAAGGGCGGGTCGGTGCACCAGAGGCAGCGGGGGCGTGGCATGTCGCGCTCCGGGGGAGTGAGTGGCGGGCTGCTCTCCCGCGCCTCCATCGTAGGGGCGGGGGGCCGAACGCGCCCGGGACGGCCGCTCAGGCCATCGCGCGGATGAAGCCCCACTCGCGGCTCGCCCACGGGTCCGGCGCATAACGGAAGCGGTGGTTACGGAAGCCGTGCCGCCGGTAGAGCCGGTGCGCATCCTCGAAGGCGATGTCGCTGTAGAGCTCCATCACGGTGGCGCCATGCGCGGCCGCAGTGGCGATCGCCCAGGCCACCAGCGCGCCGCCCACGCCCGCGCGGCGGCCCTCGGAGTGAACGTAGAGCCGGTGCAGTTCGAATGACCCCGCGCCCTCGTCGCTCACACCCACGGTGCCGATGACGCGGCCGGCATCATCCTCGGCGACGGCGAACCAGCCGGTGCGGCCATCGTAGTGATCGTCCGGGCGAAGGAGGTCGGCGTCGTAGCCGTGCTCCTCGAAGGGGAAGCGGTACTCCGCGAAGACGGACTTCACCACGCGCCAGGGGCCATCGCCGTGGCGGGCACGTTCATAGGGGACGATGCGGAAGGCGGGCGGCACTCCGGCAGTGTACGGCGCGATTCCGAATGGAACGGATTTCGCCTGCCCTTCCGCGCGAGGGGGCACCGTCGCCGGGCGCGGCCGTACGATGGCGCGCGATTCCACCACAGGGGTTCGCCCATGGACGCACGCATCTTCATCCAGACCATCATCGCGCTCGCCTCGGCGTCGCTCGGGCTCGTCGCCGCGCTCGCCTGGAACGAGGCGATTCGCGCCACCATCCGCAAAATCGCGAGCGACGACAGCCTGGCCGGGCTCTACGTCTACGCCATCCTCGCGACACTCGTCGCCATCCTGGTGGTGACGTGGCTGGGCTGGGTGGCCGCGAAGATGGGCGGGGAAGCGAAGATCACGAGCGAAGCGGAAGGCTGACCCGCGGCGTCGCGACGGCGCGCACGCGCGCGCGATGCGGCTGTAACGGATGTAAAGCCGGTCCATCTTTACGGGGCACCGTCGCAAACCGGATGCTTGGGGCGTGCGAATCGTCGCCTTCTTTCTGCCCGTTTTCGCGCTGCTGATGGCCGGCGCCGGCGTATTCATCGCGTGGGAGGTGAAGGACCTCCGACTCGACGACGTGGAGGTGGTGCTCGCCCGCGACTACCCGGCAAACGGACAGCCCGCGGCGGCGGAGACGCCGGTGCAGCCGCAACTGCGCCCGGGCCAGACGGTCTGCCAGGGCATCCTCCACCAGGCCGACCGGGGCAAGCCGCGCGAAGTGCCGGCCATCTACAAGCAACAGCGCGAGGTGCTCGGCATCGGCATCGTCGGGGTCGAAAGCATCGACGCGCGCGCCTTCGATGCCGCCGCCGAGACCATCCACACGATGTTCGATAACAACCCCGCGCTGCTGCAGCCGCTGGTCGAACAGGGGGCGTACGTGGTCATCGCGGACACGGGGCAGGAAGTGGACCAGCTCCCGGAGTTCGCCTGCCTGAAGGACGAACTGGGCGACGACTTCTTCACGCACGTCTGCGGCATCGCCGACCACGCCGATTACCCCGTGGTGGCCGTGAACGAAGCGGACCTCACGGGCGACCGCCGCGGCCCATGCCACGGCCTGAATGTCCTCTACCACGAACTCGGGCACCTGGTGCAGACGTGGAGTCTCTCCCCACCGGACTATTTCGAGGTGAAGTACCTCTACCAGGACGCACTGGACGCGGGGAAGTACTACCGCCAGTACGCGGCGACGAACGCGAACGAATACTTCGCGGACGGCACGCAGTCGTACTTCCTCCACGCCGAGCCGACGGGTTCGAAAGACCGCGCCTGGCTGAAGCACTACGACCCGAAGCTCTACGAGCTCCTCGCGCGCATCTACGGCGAGTAGGGCCGGCAGTTCCCGGTTCCCGGTTGCCAGCGGCCAGGGGGGCAACCCCGGGAAACCCATGCTCCCCGTCCGGGGCTGATCCCCCGGGCACTGGGAACCGAGAACTGGGGAACGGGGAACCGGGAACCGGGCACTTTACTTTCCACTGGTCCGCAAGCGGACCCCGGCCGATTCTTCCTGTGATGGCCAGGCAGGCGGACAGGCGAACGGCACCGGACCGTCGCGGGCGGCGATGGTTCGCCGGCGGCGTCACCGGGCGTGCGCTCGTGGGCGTGATGCTCGGGGTGATCGGGGGCGCGCTCACGCTCGTCGCGGTCACGGCGGGGGGTTCGAGCCCCACGAAGCCGTCCGCGCCCGCCACCACCGAAAGCGTCCCACCCGGCTTCATCGGGCAGTCCGTGGGGGGTGGCGCCATCGCCGAGCCCACGGGCACGAGCACGGCCGCCGCCGAGGAGCACGCGCTCGAAGGCGCCATCGAAGAGCACAAGGCCGACCCTCCGGCGCCCGAGATCGACGACTCCGCGCGGGCCCAGGGCATCACCCCCGATGGCCGCTTCTCCATGCCGCTCGCGGCCTGGACCGCCGTCACCGACCGCTACGGCGCCGCGCGCGGGCCCGGCCTCATTCACGGCGGTATCGACCTGGCGCTGGACGACTATTCGCACTCGCGCGTCTACGCGGCCTGTACGGGCACGATCGCGACCGCGACCTACAGCGGCACCTACGGCAACCACGTCATCGTCGACTGCGGCGAAGGCTGGAGCACGCTCTACGGGCACCTCAGCGAGATCAAGCTCAAGGTGGGCGCCGAGGTCACGGTGGGGACGACCGTGATCGGCATTTCCGGCAGCACGGGATACTCGACGGGTGAGCACCTGCACTTCGAGATTCGCTGGCAGGGCGGCCCCGTGAACCCGGAGAAGTACCTCGACTTCAAGATCGCGCCGGGGACGCCGCTCTCTAGCGGCCCGCTCATCTTCCCCGGCCAGAAGACCTCGACCCCCGGTACGGGCGCGAGCGCGACGGCCACGGCGACGGAACCGCCAACGGCGACCCCGACGGCGACCGCGACCGCGACGCCCACGCGCACGCCCACGCCGACGCCCACCTTCACCCCGACGCCGACGCCGACGCCGCGCGCGCCGCGGTCGACGCCCACCCCGCCACCAAAGGCCAATTTCTGAGTGCTGAGTGCTGAGGGGGGCGGCCCCGGCGCGCGGCGAGCGTGCTGGTGCGCAAAATGGCGCGCGGCGCGCTAGGATTCGCGGCATCCTTCCCCGGGGAAACTCGCGCCATGGAAAGCTACAAGCTGCTCGCATTCGTGCACGTCGCCGCGGTCGTCGTCGGACTGGGCACGACCTTCGCGTTCCCATTCCTCCAGGCCGCCGCCGAACGGTCGGGCGTCGCCGCCACGCGGTTCATGTACGAAGCGGCACGGCGGGTCGAAAATATCGTGATCCTGCCGGCCACTATCATCATCTTCGTCATGGGGCTCGGGCTCATCTTCGATGACAACCTGCCCTACAAGGACGACTTCCCGGCGTGGCTGATGATCGCCATCCCGTGGTATGTCGCGACAGGCCTGGTGTGGTGGTTCGTGCAACGGAAGTTCGCGGATCGCGCACTCAATACGCTGCGTGGTGTACCCGATAACGCACCTCTGCCTTCCGCATACTTCGAATTCGGAAAGAAGGTACAGATGGTGGGCGGCATTCTCGGCGTCAGCATCATCGGCATCCTCTTCCTAATGGTGTGGAAGCCCGGGCAGTAGTCCCGGAGCGCCATGGCGCTGTTCCCACGCGAGACGCCGGTACGGATGGGTGCGTCTCGCATGGCACTGTTCGGGAAATAGCGAGCAATAACTTGCCTATTGGTTTGTGAATCTACACCGCAGTTTGTATAGAGGTGGTGCATAGTTCGAACAACGAATACCGCTTCCTTCGTACCCGGTGCCTTCCAACAATGGAAGTGACTGCCGCAACCGGTTGTTCACCGCAATCCCACGCGATGGACCCTGAACCACGGCAGCGAAGGCACTGTCATGACCGTGATCAAGTCCCTCATCTCCGGGCGATCCACGCGCACGCTCCCGGCCGCGCTGCTCGCCTGCGGCGTGCTCCTGCTCGTGCTTGCGGGCCGCGCGGGCGCGGTGCCGGCCCCCGGGCTCACCGGCGCCATCTTCACCACGAATGCCGGCTGCGGCACCGTGAACGGCAACATCTACGACGCGAAAACCGATGTGTACCTCGATGGCGGGCCGTCGAACCCCGGCTCGGCCGGCCTCCCCGATGGCGAGTACTACGTGAAGGTGACCGCACCCGACGGCACGCTCCTCGGCACCTCCGTGGGCACCGCGGACGCAACGCCGGTCGTCGTCCTGAACGGCGAGTTCGCCCAGTGCTACCAGCTGATGGCCATCCTCAAGCGCGCGAGCAACGGCCTCGCAGGGTATGACGACACGACCAACCCCGGCGGCGAATACAAGGTCTGGGTCAGCCGCGTCTCCACCTTCGACGAGAACGAGTCGAAGACGGACAACTTCAAGGTAAAGGCGAGCGAGCCCACCGCCACGGCGACGGCGAGCAACACGCCGGCCGATCCGCCGACGGCGACGCCCACGAACACCAACACGCCGCCGGCCACGGCTACACCGACCAACACGCCGGTGGTTCCGTCCACGCCCACGCCCACGAACACCGCGACGGCCACCGCCACCAATACGAACACGCCGACGGCCACGGCGACGAACACGAACACACCCACGCCGACGGCCACCGCCACCAATACGAACACGCCCACGCCAACCGCCACGGCGACGAACACGAATACACCCACGCCGACGGCCACCACGGGCACGGCCACGCCGACGACCACGGCAACCGTCACCGCCACGGCAACGGCCACGGCGACAGCCGCCTTCACGGCGACGCCGACCGCTGTCTTCACCGCTACGCCGACCGCTGTCTTCACCGCGACGGCGACCGCCGTCTTCACCGCCACGCCGCCGCCGGCGGTCACCCCCGTTGGGACGAGCCAGCCGGTAACGGTCGTGCCCGCGACGCAACCGCCATCGAACGCGACGCAGCAGGCGACGCTTGAGCCGGCGGCGACGCAAAAGCCGACGGATGTACCGCGGCCGACGGATGTGCCGCCCGGGCGAAACACCTCCACCGCGGGCCTCGCGACGCCGATAGCGCCATCGGCGGGGTCGGGTGGCGGCCCGGCGGGCGGGGTGCCCGTCATCGCCGGCCTGCTCGCGCTGCTGTGCGGCACGGCGAGTGTGCTCGGCACCGCGGCCTGGTACCGGCGGCGCTAACCCGCCGGGCGATAGTCACTGATGCGAACGGGGCTCCCGAACCGGGGGGGCCCCGTTTCGCGTTTTCGAAGAGGCGTGCCCGCGCGCCTCTTCGCGCGTAGAGTCGGCGCCAGTACGCGGACCGGCAGGAGGAACCCAATGGCAGCCATCGATTTCATGCGAACGACCCTGGAATTCGTGCATCGCGGGTTCGCGGGCGCGGGCGAAGGGCTCGACGACGACCAACTCCACTTCGTGCCCGAAGGGCAATCGCACTCCATCGCCTGGTGCATGTGGCACGCCGCCCGCATCGAGGACCTTTTCTTCCAGCAGCTCTTCCAGGGCAAGCCCAGCGAATGGGATGCGAACGGCTGGGCCGAGCGATGCGGCCTCCCCGCGAAGGGGTTCGGCACCAACCAGCCCGCCGATGAGGCACGCGGCCTGCGCATCGGCAACGTGGGCGAATTCCGGGCCTACCAGGCGAAGGTCGCCGCGCTCTCCGGCGAATTCCTCGCGGGCCTCACCGATGCCGACCTCGGGCGCGAAGTGAAGCTCGGCGAGAAGACGGAGACGCTGGGCGAATCCATCAACCTCCACCTCGTCATCCACCTCAACGGCCACCGCGGCGAAGTAAACCTGCTGCGCGGCATGATGGGCTTCGCGCCCGTCCTCCTGAACCAGGGGGGATAGGGAGAGAGAAAAGAGGAAAGAGGAAGGAGAAAAGGGGCTCGAGGCGCGAGGTTCGAGGTTCGGGGCCGGGGCTACCCCGGGGGAGGATGGCTCCCCCGGGGTTAGCCTGGGCGCTTGCGGCTCGCCCCTCGCGGTGCGAACGGGCCAGTGCGACCTGCAGCGGTGTGGCCGCCAGCGGATTCAGAGAATCGAGACGAGGAAGAAGAGCCGGGGGGAAGCCCACAAACGCGGACGCTCCCCCCTTTTCTCCTTCCTCTTTTCTCGTTTCTCTACACCGCCGCGGCGTCCCGGGCTTTGCGTTCCAATTGGCGCGCGCGGCGTTCGATGCCGGCCTGGCGCAAGGCCTCCTGGTTCTCCGGGCCGACGTGCATGAAGTTCTCGCGCCACGCGTCGGTGTGCCATTGGAACGGCGTCTGCACCGTCATCTTCGGGAAGCGGGCGCTTTCCAGGAGGTCGAGCGCCATGCCCACGATCGCTGTCTGCATGGGCACGTCGTAGGGCACGCCGCAGGGGTTGCCGAGCGGGAAATCGGTGAACACGAAGCGCGGCACACCCACCTGCTCGACGATGTCGCGGGCCGAGCCGATGAGCACGGTCGGGATGCCGGCCTCCTCCAGGTGGCGCGCCGCCAGGCTCGTCGTCTGGTGGCAGACGGGGCAGAGCGCGACGAGCATCGCCACATCGACGCCGTCCTCGCGGCAGAAGTCGATGAGCCGCGGGACATCGACGGCGTGCGTCTTGCGCTGGCTGTACTCGGTGGGCACGCCGTAGAAGCGCGGCGAAAGCGACCCCAGCCGCCCGGCGGCCACAGCTTCGTTCAGGCGGTTGATCGGCGCGAACGAATCGACGTCCCGGGTGTGCGTCGCTTCCTTATCCCAGGCGCGGTGCTCGGTGTAGAGGGCGCTGGGCGGCGGGTTCGCGGGCTCGGCGAAGGTCTCGCGCGGCACGAACATCGGGTCCGGCTCGCTGGCCGCATCCCAGGTGATGACGCTGGCGGTGGTCACGAGCCCCAGCCGGCTCTGTGAAAGCGGCTTCTTCAGCGGCGTGAAGGGCGCATCGTCGTAGTGCGCCCAGCGGTACGGGTTGCCGTAGTCGTGGGCGAGATAGAACTCGCGCGACTTATCGATGTAGCTGACGAAGATACGGTGCGTGGTGTCCACGGGATCGGACATCGCCGAATCACCCCCGTTCGGAATGCCGGCAATGTGGCACATCCCGCCGCCCGCCACAATGCGACGGCGATGTCGCGCATGGAAATTCCGGCGTCATTCTGCTGTGCCGCGACCACTGCCGGCTGCGCCCCGGGCCGCGATAGACTCGTCAGCGCGGTGAGACAGGCTCGTATTGTCCTCTTTGGGGATACCCACCTCGGCTTCGACCTTCCCGGCCGGGCGCGCATCGACCGCCGCCGCCGCGGGCACGATTTCGCCGCCAACTTCGAGCGCGTACTCGACCACATTCGCCGCACACGGCCGCACGCGGTGGTCCACGGGGGCGACGTCTTCCACCGCAGCCGCGTGCCGGCGCCGGTGGTGGAAGAGGGGCTCTCGGGGTTGGCGGGCATCGCCGGGCTGGGCATCCCGGTCTTCATCGTCCCCGGCAACCACGACCGTTCGAAGCTGCCGGCGTCGCTCTGGCTGGGCCAGCCGAACCTCCACGTCTTCCGCGAACCTGGGCACATGGTTATCGAGGCGGGCGGAATGCGGATCGCGATGGGCGGCTTCCCCTTCGCCTGGGGCGACCTGCGGCCGCGCTTCGCCGGACTGCTCGCCCAAACCGCCCTCGCCAGCGCCGAGGCGGATGCCCGCTTCCTCTGCATGCATCACACCGTCTCCGGCGCGACGGTCGGGCCGAAGGGGCACGTTTTCCGTTCGGGGCCGGATGTCGTGCCCATGAAGGAGCTGCCGGCGACGCTGACGGCCGTGCTCGCGGGGCACATCCATCGCCGCCAGGAGCTGCGCCGCGAGGGCCGCCCGCCGGTCTTCTATCCCGGCTCCATCGAACGCACCTCCTTCGCCGAACGCGACGAGGCGAAGGGCTTCCTCGATATCACCGTCGCCGCACCCGGTGGCGAAGCCGCGCGCGTGGTGCACACGGAGTTCATCGAGCTGCCGGCGCGGCCGATGGTCGATGTCGAACTGCCCGCGTGCCTCGCCGCCGGCGATGTCGCGGGCTTCCTCGCCGCCGAAGGGCGACGGCACCCGGGCGACGCGGTCGTGCGCATCTCGGCGGCGGCGCCCGCGGCGGACGTGGTCGCGCAGCTCACCGCCGATCGGTTGCGTGCCGCGTTCCCACCTTCGATGAACATCCAGCTGGCAAGGGGGCTCTTCGATGCCTTCGAATGAACGGCGCACCGCGCTTCGCCGCGAAGTGACCGCGAACGTGCCCGAATCGCCGGGCGTGTACACCTGGACCGGGGCGGCGGGCGAGACGCTCTACATCGGGAAGTCGCGCAACCTGCGGCGGCGCATGCTTTCGTACCTCTCGCCGCGCGCGACGGCGATCGACAGCCGAACCCGCCACCTGGGCTACGCCATCGAATCGTTCTCCTGGCGCCCGGCCGCGGGCGAGCTCATGGCCCTCCTGCTCGAGGACGCGCTCATCAAGGAGCACCGCCCGCGCCACAACGAGCGCCAGCGGGACTACCTCGAACGCCGCTACCTGCTGCTCACGCACGACCCGTTTCCCGCCTGCCTCGTGGTCGAAGGCGAAGGTGCGCGCGCGGGCACGCTCTTCGGGCCGTTCAAGGACCGTTACTTCGTGGCCGATCTCATCGAACTGGTGACGGAGTGGTTCGGGCTGCGCGCCTGCGCCGAGCCCGTGCCTTCCCGCCAGAGCGCGCGCTACGATCTCGGCCAGTGCCCGGGCCCGTGCCGCGGCGCCATCACCGTCGAGGCGTACGGACGCCGGGTCGCGCTCGCGCGGGCGTTCCTCGAAGGCGAGGAGCTGTGGCTGGGCCGGCGCATCGCCGATGCGATGGAGGAAGCCGCCGCCGCGCTCCGCTACGAGCGCGCCGCCGAACTTCGCGAAACGCTCGGGATGGTCGCGCGCTTCTGCGAGCGGCAGCGCTTCCTGGGCAGGTTCCGCGCGGGCGACATCGTGGTCGAGGAGCCTGCGTTCGGCCTCACCTACCGGTTCGCGCGAGGCGCCGTCGCCGAAGTGCGGGCCGCCTCCGGCGACGCCATCGTGGTCCCGGCGGAGCTGGCCGCGCCGCCGGCGGACCCCTCGTTCGTCCTCGACCGCGGCAACGTCGTGTTCGGCTGGCGCGGGCAGCACGCGAAGGCGGGGGCAGCCCCGGGAGCGCGATAGGCACCCTCCGGGGGAGATGCTCCGGACCGCTCGGCCCTGACGCCACCGCCCGCGCGCGAGCACCATCGCCGCATGGCCACGAAGACCGCGCGCTATACCAACGGCACCTGCGGGCACTGCCGCCGCAGCCTGGCCGCGAACGCAAAGTTCTGCCCAAACTGCGGCCGCGCGATCGAGCCCCATTGCGGCCACTGTGGCGAAGTGGCCATCCCCGGTGCGCGCTTCTGCCGTTCGTGCGGGCTGGCCCTCGGCGAAGAGCCGGCCGCCGCCGCGCTTCCCACTTCTGCCTGGACGCCCGCCGATGCGCCCGCGCCCGCGGCTGCCACACCGGCATGGCGGCCGCCCGTGAGCGCGCCCGTGCGCCGTTCGCCGCTGCCGAAGATGGCCGCCGTGGTGGGTGCGGTCGCCATCGCCGCCGTCGTGGGTGGCAGCGCGTGGTTCTTCCTCCGCGGCGGCACGACGGAGAAGCCCACCGGCCCGGCCGACATCCAGGAGAGCACCGTCACGGTCACGGAGCCGGTCGCGGCGGACGCCGTCGATGCGAAGCTGGGGCTGCCGTTGCGGCCGGCCTCGCGGCTCGACCACCCTGGTGGCGCCTCGGCCACGGTCCCGGGCGGCGCCGCCCTGTATGGCCACGCCATGGACCTTCGCCGCGTGGACCTCGCCGATGACCCCTGGTGGGCCCACGGCGGCAAGGGCTGGGAGTTCGTCTCCTTCACGGGCGTGCCGCTCGAAGGCGCCGCGACAGTTGACCTCCCGGTGGCGAGCGGCCCCGCGGGCGGCGTCGCGATCGTGCGCACCCTCACCGGCATGTGGACCGAATTGCCGGCGGCGCCGGTCACCCTCGCGAACGGGCAACCGGCCCTGCGCGTGACCATCACCGGCGTGCCCGCGCCGTGGACGCTCGCGCTCGCGACCCCGACGGCGAACGCGCCCGCCCTCAGCGAAAGTTCCCGCGAGAGCCTTCGCGTCGAAGCCCTCTACTGGACCGACCGCGCCGCGTGGGAGGCGGAAACCGTCGCGTGGCTGAAGACGAACCCCCTGGCGAGCACGCTCCCCGGCGGCCGGTACGTCCGCCAGGGTGCGCCGGACGAGCCGCCCATCACGACCTCCATCGCGAGCCAGGAGCTGAACGCGATCATGCGGCTCTTCGGGGCAGCCCGGCTCGGCGTCGCCCCCGACGTCACGGTCCTCACGGGGACGGCCCCGATCGGCGCGACCACCATCACCGGGCAGGATGCGTGGGCGGCCGGCGTGCGCCGCCTCGCGGCGCTGCGCGATGCCTGGGTCGAGGTGCGCGCGGATGTCGGCGACGTCCGCAACCTCCCCGGCGACGAAGGGCTCTGGATGGGCCTCACGGACCAGTGGATGGAATCCACGATGCAGCAGTACACGCCCTGGGGCCTCGATTTCACCCTCTCGCTGATCGAGGGCAACACCCTCCAGGGGTTCGACCTGCGCGTGCTCAAGCCCTACGGCGAGCTGAAATGGACCGACATCACCATCCAGCCAGGTGCGCTCCCCGCCATCGATGGCGCCGTCGCCGATGTGCTCGCGGGCGAACAGAAGGGGCCGATCGCCGGTCAGCCGCTCCTCCAGCGCACCCTCCGCCTCTACGGCGTCCGCTCCATGGAACGGCTCGCGATCATCGACTGGTTCAAGGAGAACGTGGACTGGGTGGTGCGCTGGTTGCCGGTCGCGCTCGTGGCCATCGGCGCGGTCACGGGGACGGTCATCATCCCGGGCGCGGTGGGGATGTCGCTCTTCTTCGCCGGTTCGGACCAGATTCTGAACTGGGTGCAGGACTGGTACACGAAGGGCCAGGTGAGCCCGTACGCCTACATCGCCTTTGATGGCGCCTCCGCGGGCGGCGCGGGCGGCGCCAGCTTCCTCATGGACATGTGGGAGGAGCGCGCGCTGATGGCGAGCGAGGGGCGCGCGATGCTGCCCGCGCACGGCCTCACCATCGCCCAGTTCGCCTATTCGGTCGGCATGTTCGCCGCCGTCCGGGGCACGGACTGGTACGCCTTCAAGACCATTCGCGGCGTCAATGAGGGCACGCGGGGGTACTGCGCCGGCCGCTGCGACAGCATCACCGGGGCCATCCCGCCCGTGATGCTCCACGTGCGCGCGACCGGCACCCTCGCCCAGGAACCCGGCGCCTACCGCGGCTTCGTCGACCGCCTGATGGCCTACCGCCTGGAATACGGCGCCGCCGACTTCCACACCGGCTGGCTCGAAGGGCACCGGAGCGGCCCGAACGGCGCCATCGCCGACCTGCCCTTCAACGACTACGGCCGCGACGCCTGGCCGCTCGTGGTCGAAGGCACCCAGCCCGATTTCCAGGTGATGCGGCTTTCGATCCCGAAGAGCGCTATCGACCCGGCGGTCTGGGGCAACCTCCCGAAAGATGCCTCGATCGCCGAGTTCAAGCCCACGCTCTTCCTCGAAGGGCCGAACGGCGAAAGCGCGACCATCGACATCACGAAGGACTCGGCCCGGCGTGCGAACGAATCGGCTGACAACTTCTATGTGACGGCGGTGCTGCGGGCGAAAGGCGTCGAGCCGCTCGCGGGCGGCAACGGCTTCGGTCCCGGCTACGAGGGCGCCGCCGAGCAGCAGGGCGAGCTAACCATGGGCGGCGAACTGCGCATGACGCTCAAGGGCACCCTCCAGTTCGCGGACGAACGCACGAAGCCGCTGGACTTCGCGCTCGACTTCGGGCCAAACCCCCCACGCCCGGCGGATGTTTCGAAGAACGGCGAAGCGGCGAAGGAGAAGCCGGTGCCGCAGCGCGTGCACTACATCGATGCCGCGCTTTCGAACGACGTCTTCGGTGTGTACGTGCTTTCGAAGTGGGCGATGACCGCGGGCGAACCGAACATGGCGAAGATCTACAACGACGGGCACCTGCTGCCCTTCGGCACGAAGTGCGAGGCGCCGGGGACCTGCACCCTCCACGTCGTCCACACGGCCTACGACGGCGAACGTTCCCGTGCGCAGGTTTGCGGCCCCGCCACGGGCATGAGCAGCACCTGCCGCGAGGTCGCCGATTCGCGGAAGTTCAAGGACATCTTCCCCGACATGAACGCGACCGCGCTGGCTCCCACCGCGCACGACAACTTCTTCCAGCTCAACGGGCCCGTGCTCAGCGGGAGCGCGGAATCCAACGCCGCGTGGAACCCGGGTGAACCCGCGAACATCATGGCGTGGGCGGAGATCCACGCGGAGTTCAAGGACGGGCGCGTCACCGGAACGGTGAGCCTCCACCAGGCCGCCGACGTCCTCCACATGAACGACATTCGCACGGTGGTTTTCGAGATCGAGGGCACGTTGCGGAAGAAGTAGCGAGTGCTGAGTCCTGAGTGCTGAGTGCTGAGTCGGCAACCCCGGCGCGGGTCTGGCGCCCCGTGGGTTGGCCCACTACTCAGCACTCAGCACTCAGGACTCAGCACTGTTTTTGCCGAGGTTTTACACGAAGGTGGCGTGGGCGGCGCTCAAACACGGCATGGTGCTGGTGCGCGTACCAAGGGCCGCGGTTACCGTTGAGTGACCGATCGTGCCGTGGTGGCGGCACCGGGGAGGGATCGATGCGAATTCTCAAGCACAAGGCGCTGGCCGTCGCCGCGGCGACGCTTGGCGTGGCGGCACTGTTCGGGGCTTCCCTCGGCGTCGTTGCCGCGGGCAACAAGCCCCCGCTCTCGGCTGGCTTTAACCTTGCCGGCGGGCCGCTCGGTGGCGATGTGCCGCCGGCGGAGTTCGTCGCCTGCCTGCCCGCGTCGTCGTGGGCCGCGCTCTACGTCTGGGATGGCGAAAAGCAGGAATGGCGCCACTTCTTCCCGGGCGTGCCCGCCTACGTCAACGCTGGCTCGAACAGCGGCATCGACGTGATCAAGCGCTTCTCGGGCGTCGTCATCATCATGAACCAGGCCGTCTCCGCGCCGCGCCTGAAGGACACCTCCGCCGAAACCTGCGGCTAAGCGCACCCCCGCCAACAGAAACGCCCCTCTTAGGAGGGGCGTTTTTTGTTGGCGTGGGGTGCTGAGTGCTGAGTGCTGAGTGCTGAGAGGGCTACCCCGCGGGATGCCCCTCCGCCGGGGGTAAACCGCTGGGAGTTCGCACCTTGAATTCGCGCCTTCGGGACTCTGCCGGCTCCCGGTGGCCAGTCGGATTCTCACCCCGCGCATGCCCCACTTCATCCGGGGAGGCATCCGGCCCGGGGTTGCCGACTCAGCACTCAGCACCCAGCACTCAGCACTACTTTGGCTCCGCGACGAACAACGGGATGACGCGGTCGGTGCGCTTCTGGTAGTCCGCGTACGGCGGGAAGGCGGCGACCGAGAGGTCCCAGAGGCGGGCGCGCTCGGCGGCGTCCGAGACTTCGCGCACCTTCATCGGCCATACGTCCGTGCCGTCGCGAATCTCGACCTCGGGGTCCGAACGCAGGTTGTAGACCCACACCGGGTTCTTCGGTGCGCCGCCCTGCGAGCCCACGAGCACGTACGCGTTGCCGTCCTTCACGCGCATTAGCGGCGTCTTGCGGACGGCGCCGGTCTTGTTTCCCTTGTTCGTCACAATGATGACGGGGAGGCCGGTGTCGCGGAGGGTGGTGCCCTGCGTGCCGCCGGAGCTTTCGTATAGCTCGACCTGGTTGCGGACCCACTCGACCGGGCTGGGGATGTAGTCGCTCATGCGTGATACCTCGTCACAACAGCGTGCTCCCGCGGACCGTGCGGCGAGCCGCTTCCCATCGTACCGGACGCTCAGGGAGTGAGGCGCGGCAGCGGCGGGCTCACCCGCGCATCCCGTTCGAAGGCGGCGGCGATGAAGTGCGAACCCGCGCCGTGGTACTCGTAGCGCATGCCCGCCGCCTCCAGCACGGCGAGGAAGCCCGGCACCATGGACTGCGAGCACACCTCGCCCGGCTTCTCCACGCCCAGGCAGCCATCGGGCCACACGACCAGCCGGTACTGGATGACCGATACCTGCTCGAGCGGCAGCGAAAGCCGCCCGGCGAGGTCGTTACGCATCGCGAGCTGCACATCGGCGTCCTCGCCCGTACGCGGCTCCGCGCGCCCCTGGTAATCGACCGGGTGTTCGCTGTTCACGATGGATGCGTGCCGTTCGCCGCCGGCCTGCATGGCCACGAACGCCGCATGCCGGTCGCACGGGAGCAGGCATTTGATATCGAGTTCGAACGGCACGATTTGCAGCACCGTGACCGCGCGCGCGAGGCCGAGCCGGATCGCGAGGTCGTCACGCGCGTAGTCGGCGAGGATGGCATCGAAGTCCACGCGCGCCTCGGGCGGCACCTCCATGCCGTCGTCCACCTGCGTTGCGGCGCGGTCGACCGGGCCGATGAAGCGTCCGCCACCGATGTGGTACTCGGCTTCGCGGCCGCCGGGGAGGGTGACGCGCGCGATATAGCCGCCGATGAACTGCTCCGTGCACGCCTGGCCGGGCGTCTTCACGCCAAGGCAGCCATCCCAGCCGGCGTGCTGCACGCGCACGAGTTCGACCCCCGCCGGGCTGATGGCGTTGCGTGTCGCGAGCTCGCGGCGAATCCCCGGCAGTGGCGAGATGGCGGTCACCTCCGAAGGGGCCCCCGGGGTAGCCCCGGCGGCGGGCGTCGCGCTGGTGGCGGTATCGGGATCGTCGCCGTTGCCCAGCGCGACGACGCCCACGGCGATGGCCCCGGCGAACGCGGCGGCGGCCCCGATGGCGAGGATACGTCGCATGGATCCAGCCTAGCAGCCTCGCCCGGGGCGCCGGCGATAGGGAGGACCTCTAGAAACTCAGCGCGATCTTCCGGAAGCGCTCCAGGTACCGTCCATCCTCCCCGCGCCACCGTTCGCGCGAAAAGGCGGCGAAGCCTTCGGGGTCGGGGAACTGCGTCGCGTGCGCCGTGAGCGCCTCGATCTTCTGTTCGACGAGCGCGCTGATATCGAAATCCCAGTTCGGGTGGTTCGAATTCCAGAGCAGCACTTCGCGGACCTTGTGCGGTTCGAGCCCGGCGGCGAGGTGGGCCGGGAAGTTCAGGTGGTCCCGGGCCGTGGGATAGACGGCATCGAGCGTGGCCGTGCCCGCCGCGCGATGGTCCGGGTGATTGATGAAGCTATCGAGGATGATGATGTCCGTCGGGTCGTGCGTCAGGACCGTGTGGGGCCGCACCGTGCGGATGCAGCGCACGATCTCCTCGAGCAGCGCGCGGTCGTAGACGAGTTCGCTGTCTTCGTGATCGAGGAAGGTGACGCCTCGCGCGCCAAGGCGGCGGCAGGCTTCGCGCTGCTCCTCGTG
Organism: Dehalococcoidia bacterium; assembly: GCA_020847985.1. Taxonomy (GTDB): domain Bacteria; phylum Chloroflexota; class Dehalococcoidia; order Tepidiformales; family Tepidiformaceae; genus Amarobacillus. Next base: position 6,806 of record JADLBC010000003.1, on the reverse strand, counting down.
GCGAAGGGCGATGAGCCGTTCACGCGTCATCGCGCGGTCCTCGGTGCCTTTCGCGCCGTTCGTGCAGATGAGGAAGTGGACATCCCAGCCGAGCGCGGCGTGGTGCGAGACCCAGCCCGCGCAGCCAAAGTCGCCGTCGTCGGGGTGCGCGGCGACCACCAGCGCGGTCATATCGGGGTGCGAAGGCATCGGGTCGATCATCCTGCGAGCGGGACACTCATGCCGATCGTGCGGCGCGGAAGCGGCCGAGGCAAGACCGGCGGCTTACAAAAGGTGTGCGGCGTCAGCCCTTGTAGCAGACCATGCCCGTGTAGCAGCTCACCGACCAGTCGCGCGAATCGTCGATGCCGTAGCGCGTGCAGAGTTCCTCGCCAAGCTTCCAGTTGGCCAGGTACGCCTGCTCGATATCGGTGGCGCTATAGGCGTCGGGCTTGTCTTCGATGGCGCTGAGGCGGGCCTGGGCCATGCGCCAGCGCGCGAGCTCTTCCTGCGTGAGGGTGCCAACCACCGTGAACATGCCGTCCTCCTCGTCCATTCGCGACATCCTCCGCCCGCGGCTCTCCCACGGCTGTCATGCCACTGCAACGTCTGGATCCACCTTCGTCGGCTGGCTGTAATCGGTCAAGAACGAGAGAAAAGAGAAAGGAGGAAAGAGAAAAGGGCTCGAGGTTCGAGGCTCGAGGCTCGAGCGGGGCAACCCCGGGGGCGCCGGTCGCCCCCGGGGTTGTCCCCTTTCTCCTTCCTCTTTTCTCTTTTCTCTCTCGCGCCTACGGCGCGAGTTCGATGCCGAAGCGGGCACGGAGGGCGGCGGCGAAGGCGGCATCGTCGAGGCGCTGGGTGGTGCGGCGGCCGTCCTCGACGAGCGTCAGGCGGTTGCCCGAGAGGGTCACCCGGCCGGTCGCCGTCGGCAGCGAACAGACGCGATTCTGGGTGAACTTGGAATCGGGCGACGTCTGGTGGTATTCGCACATGCCGGCGAAGTCCGTGAGCGGGTGCGGGGCGAGCGAGAAGCGGTACCGCTCGACCCACTTCCCCGCTTCGCTGAGGCCGTACATCGAGGTGAAACCGGGCTCGACGCCATCGCGCACGAGCTTGAAGCCGCCCTCGGGCTCGCCCTGCGGCCCTTCGCGGTCGAGTTCGAGCGGCACGAGCGAGGAATCGCCGAAGCCCACATCGGCGATGTAGCGAACGCCACCAGCGGGCACGAGCAGGAGCATGTGGTCGAACTCGGGCCCGGCCTTCGTGCCCTTCGCCACTCGCCCGGAGAGGAACTCCACGTCGAAGCCGAGGGTGCGCAGGAGCTCGGCGAAGAGGCCGTTCAGTTCGTAGCAGAACCCCCCGCGCCGTTCGCCGACCACCTTCGCGAAGAAGGCGGCAGTATCGAGCGTGAGGTGGCGGCGCGCGCCGAAGATATCCAGGTTCTCGAACGGCACCGCGAGCATGTGCGCACGGTGCAGGGCACGCAGCGTCGCCGCGGAGGGTTCAAGGCTCCCCTCGTAGCCAATGCGCGCGAGGTAGGCGGCGGCGTCCATCAGGCCGATCTTGGGGGGCGAAGCCCAAAGAGGAAAGAGAAACGAGAAACGGGCCTGCCCACCGCCGCGACAGCACGCGTGTGGCCACCCTTGTCTCCTTCCTCCTTTCTCTTTTCTCTGCGCGGGCGCGCGCGCTACGCGCGCGCCCGCGCCTTCCACGGATACGCGATCTGGCGAAGGAGGTTGTCGGGGACGAGGTCGCCGAGGATGCCGAATTCGAGCGGCTGGCGGTCCTTCGGGAAGTAGAGCGTACCGAAGACAACATCGAGCACGGGGAACATGCCCGCGAAGTTCCGGTCGAGCCCCTCCAGCTCCGTCGTGTGGTGCCAGCGGTGGAAGACCGGGCTCGCGATGACGTACTTGAACCAGCCGAAGTTCCAGCGCAGGTTCGCGTGCAGGCCGATGGCGTAAAAGGCCAGGAGCGGCACGAATGCCGCCACCAGGCTCGTGTCGTACCCGAGCACCACCACCGGCACCGATTGCACGACGCGGGTGCCAAGTTCGTTCACGGGGTGTACCCGGACGGCCGAGAGCCAATCGAGTTCGCGCGAGCTGTGATGCACGGCGTGGTACCGCCAGAGCATCTCCACGCGGTGGAACGCGCGGTGCGACCAGTACCCGAGGACATCGAACAGCACGAGCAACTGCAGCGATTGCAACCAGAGCGGCTGCGCCGAGAGCCACGTCTCGCGCGCCTCAAGCTTCGCCTTGAGCGTGTCGCCCTCCATCCCGGCGGTCAACACCAGGGCGATGGGCACGACCACGGCGACGACGCCGATGAACGAGATGGTCTTGTTCACGAGCGGGTCCCAGAACCACCACGCGATATCCGTCCCGAGCCCGGGCCGGCGCCGCCGCTGCCCGCGCACCGAAGGCCACAGCCACTCCAGCACCCCGAACACCACGGAGAGCACGGCCAGCACGGCGACCAACACCACGAGGCGCGCGACCATGGCGGCACTGTAGAGAGAAAAGAGACAGGAGGAAAGAGAAAAGAAGTTCCCAGTTCCCGGTGACCAGTTCCCAGGGGTTACCCCGGGGGAGGCAGCCTCCCCTGGTGGGGCGAGTGCTCCGCCCCGGGGCCGATCCCCTGGGAACCGGGAACCGGCGACTGGGAACTCGCTTCGCTCGCGAACCGGGGCGGGCCGAATGGCCCGCCCCGGTCGCGAGGGAACGTGGGGAAACCCTCTGCCCTATTGGCCGCCCGCGGGCGCCGGGGCGGCCCCGGTCATGCCCAGGTCGCCGCGGCGGCGCATGGCCACGGCTTCGTCCTCGCCGACGGAGGCCTGGTCCTTCTGTGCCTGCTCCTGGGCGTAGGTCATCTTGTAGAGGTTCGCGTAGATGCCGTCGTGAGCGAGCAGCTCATCGTGCGAACCGACCTCCGCCACCACTCCCTTGTCCAGCACCACGATGCGGTCCGCCTCGCGGATGGTGGAGAGCCGGTGCGCGATGACGAACGACGTGCGGTTCTTCAGCAACTCCCGCAGCGCCTTCTGGATGATGACCTCCGTCTGCGTGTCCACGTACGCCGTCGCTTCGTCGAGCACGAGGATGCGCGGCGACGCGAGGATGGCGCGCGCGAAGCTGATCAGCTGCCGCTGGCCCACCGAAAGGTTCTGCCCGCGCTGCTGGAGGACGGTGTCGTACCCCTTCGGCAGGCGGCTGATGAACTCGTCGGCGCCGACCGCGCGGGCCGCCGATTCCACCGCTTCCTGCGTCGCCTCCGGGCGGCCGTAGGCGATGTTTTCGCGGATGGTGCCGCTGAAGAGGTACGGGTTCTGGAGTACGACGCCCATGTGCCGCGTAAGCGAACGGCGCTTCACGTCGCGGATATCGTGGCCATCGATGCGGATGGCCCCGCCCGTGACTTCGTACCCGCGGCTGACGAGCGAAGTAATGGTCGTCTTGCCCGCGCCGGTGTGGCCAACGAATGCGATGGTTTCGCCCGGCTTCACGTGCAGGTCGACATCGCGAAGGATCGGCACGCCGGGCACGTAGTGGAAGTCGATGTGGTCGAAATCGACGCGGCCTTCGACCTCTTCGAGTTCGATGGCGTCCGGCCGGTCCTGGATGCGCGGTTCGGTATCGAGCACCTGGAAGATGCGTTCGCCGCCGGCCATGGCGCGCTGGAGCATGGTGTACTGCAGCACGAGGTCGCGGATGGGGTCGAAGAAGCGCGTCACGTAGATCGTGAACGAGGTGAGGATGAGGAAGAAGCGCGCGACATCGACGTCCGCCGCGTTCAGCGCGCGCAGGCCGCCGACGATGACGACGGCCGCCATGGCGATGGCGACGGCGACTTCGATGACCGGCATGATGGCGGCGCTGAGCATGCCCGCCCAGAGGTTCGCGTTGCGGTTCTCCTGGTTCAGCCGGTCGAACTGGCGGGCGTTCACGTCCTCGCGCGACATGGATTGCACGGCGCGCACGCCGGAGACGTTCTCGGCGAGGGTGCCGTAGAGCGCGCTCACCTTAACGCGCACATTGATGAAGGCCGCGCGCGCGTGCTTCGCCCACCAGACCATGAGCGCCACGAGCGGCGGCACGATCGCGAAGGTCACCAGTGCGAGCTGCCAATCGACGCTGAGGAGCACGATGATGACGATCGCGAGGCCGATGATGTCCATCGCGAAGGTGAGCGTGCCTGACGTCAGCAGGTCCTGCATGACGGTGACGTCGCTGGTGAGGCGGCTGATCATGCGGCCGACTTCCATCTCGTCGTAGAAGCTGAGCGAGAGGCCCTGCATGTGGTCGTACATCTCCGTGCGCAGGCGCAGGAGGAGCCGGTTGCCGAGCCAGGCGGTCACGAGTTGCTGGCCGACGGCGGCGGCGAGGCTGGCGGCGGCCATGCCGATCATCACGCCGAGGAGCAGGGTGACGCGGTTCTCATCGCCGCGGATGCCGGCCTGCACGGTGAAGCCGATGACGAGCGGCTGCAGGAAGCTCGTGAGGGCCTGCACCATCATGCAGGCGAAGGCGAGCGCGGCCTGCGGCTTGTAGGCCGCGAGGTAGGGGAGGATGCGCCGCACCACCTGCGCGTCGTACACCTTCCCCAGTTCGTCGTCGTCCCAGTTATCGGTGCCGCGGTTGCCCCGCGGGCCGTTCATCTGGCCGCCGATGCCGGAACTCCAGCCACCGGCGCCGGCGCCCCCTCCCCACATACCCATTACTGCACCTCCGCGAGCGTGCGATTGTCCGTCGAGGTCGAGACGATGGCGGCGGCGGTCATTCGGCGCCTCCACCGGGCGCGCCGGCCGGTTCGGGCTCGGTATCCGAAACCACATCCGGGGTCGCCCGCCCGAGCGCTTCTTCCTGGTCCTTGAGCTCCAGGTCGAAGATGTTCCGGTACAGCCCCGGCTGGCGGATGAGCTCTTCGTGGCGGCCGCGCTGCACCACCTTGCCGCGGTCGAGCACGATGATTTCGTCCGCGCGCATGACGGTGCGCAGCCGCTGGGCGATGACGAACGTCGTGCGCCCCTCCATCAGCTCGTTCAGCGCCTGCCGGATGAGCAGCTCGGTCTGCGAGTCCACGCTCGAGGTCGAGTCATCGAAGATGAGGATGCGCGGGTCCAGCAGGAGCGTGCGGGCGATGGCGAGGCGCTGCTTCTGCCCGCCGGAAAGCGTCACGCCGCGTTCGCCGACCCATTCGTCGTAGCCATAGGGCAGGCTCATGATGAAGTCGTGGATGCGGGCGGCCTTGGCGGCGCGCTCGATCTCTTCCTGCGTGGCCTCGGGCCGGCCATAGGCGATGTTTTCGCGAATCGTGCCGATGAAGAGGAACACATCCTGCTGCACGATGCCGATGCTGCGGCGCAACGAATCGAGCGTGACATCGCGCACATCGGTGCCATCGATCGTGATGCGCCCGCCCGTGACATCGTAGAAGCGCGGGATCAGGTTCACGACCGTGGACTTGCCGCTGCCCGTGGGGCCGAGGAGGGCGACCATCTTGCCCGGTGGCGCGTCGATATCGATCTCCGAGAGGACGGCGCTGAGCTTGTCGTAGCCGAAGCTCACCTGCTCGAACTTCACATGGCCCCGGACATCGCCGAGCTGGGCCGCGCCGGGCTTTTCCTGCACCGCCGATTGCGCGTCGATGAGTTCGAAGATGCGCTCGGACGAGGCGATGGCGCGGGAGAAGAAGGTGACGGCGAAGCCCGTCATGCGCACGGGCATCTGGAGGAGGTTGAGCCAGAGGGTGAAGGTAATGAGGTCGCCGGGGCGGAGCGTGCCCTTGGTGATGAAGAGTGCGCCGATGCCCACCGTGAGCGCCACCTGGAGTTGGCCGAGGCCCTGCAGGAACGGCTGCTGGCCGGCCTGGATGCGACTCGCCTTGTAGCTGAGGTTCGCCTGCTTCTGGGAGGCGTCGCGGAACTTCTGGCTTTCGAACTCCTCGCGGCTGAAGGCTTTGACCACGCGGATGCCGGTGAGGCCTTCCTCCGCCACCTGCGTCATCTCCGCCTGGTTCTGCTGGATTTCGAGCCAGAGCGGGCGCACCTTGCGGGCCATGACATAGGACCGCCAGATGATGATCGGGATGCTCATGACCGAAATCAGCGCGAGCTTCCAGTGGATCATGAACATACCGACGACGGAGATGCCGAGGATGAGGATGATGTAGCCGACGCGCAGCAGCCCCATGTTGATGTACATGCGGATGCCTTCGACGTCCTGCGTCACGCGGGACATGATCTGGCCCGTCTGCGCGTTGTCGTGGTAGGCGTAGCTCAGGCGCTGGAGGTTGTTGTAGATGTCGTTGCGGATGTCGTACGCGACCTTCTGACCGAGGGATTCGCCCAGGTACTGCTGGCCGAACTGCGCGATGCCGCGGCCGATGGCGAAGACGATGATCGCCAGCGCGGAGAAGATGAGCAGCTGCTCGTTGCCATCGAGGCCGACGACGTTGCGGCCTTCGTACACGGGCTTGAGGCCGTGCTTCACGGCGTAGCGCACCAGCAGCGGGCTCACCATGACGAACGAGGCCGAGAGAATGACGCTCAGCCAGGCAAGCGCGAACTGTTTGCGATAGGGACCGAGATAGTGATTGAGGCGTAGCAGATGACGCACGGACTTTCCCCTCCGTTCGCTCGACCCTATCACACCCTAACGCGGACGTAAATGTAAGCGTTGGAGTATCCTTACGAAGCGGTTAGCAGGGTGCTGAAAAAGGGGTCGGCGGCGCGCGATCTAAGCAGAGATGGCGGGTGCAGGCCGGACGAGTACGGCCCGGCGCACGTCGGGGGATGTGGTCTTGGCCCGTTTCGTGGGGCTCGG
>JADLBC010000002.1 GCA_020847985.1 Dehalococcoidia bacterium | reverse complement strand
GTCGCCGTAAGCCGCGCGGATGTCCGCGATCTCAATGGCGTCGTCGGTGTTCAGGGTCGGGTCGCCGATGCCCTGGCTGTTCGTGCCAATGCGGACGGCGTCCCAGAAGCTGTACGGGCCCATGCCGCCGGGGCCCGACCCATCCGTGCCCCAGCTGTCCCAGAGGTAGCCGCCACCGGAGACGACCGCCGGAAGGTACGGCGAATCGGGGATGTTCGACGCATAGAACGGGTTCGGGAAGAACTGGTCGCCGCCCGTGCCCCAGTACCCGCCGTTTTGGGTCCCGACGTAGTACACGTCGTACTTCATGACTTCCTTGATGAAGCCGGTGCCCCGCATCTTAACGCTCAGCATGGCCGGCGGCATCGGCGCGTCCCAGCGGTCGACGTCGCCGTCGCGCCAGGCCGTGTCGCGCACGAGATAGAAGTTCGACAGCGCCGCACCCGGCGAGAAGGACGGTGGATTGCTTCCGCCAATGCAGTCGTTGTAGGCCGGGGCCGCCGAGCAGACGTCGATGAGGCTATACGGCCCCTCGAACGTCGCGGGCGATAGCACCGCCACGGCAGCGCCTGCCGCCGGGACCGCCGCCAACGGCGTATCCAGCGTGATGCTGAAGCCGACGATGTCCCCGGCCGCGTTGGTGATGGAGTCCGCGCTGGTCACCTTGCGCGTGTTCATCACCGAGACCGGCGGCGTTGTCGAGGTCACCGTGCCCACGCCGACGATGACGATCACGCCCGCCTTCAGCCCGCTGGAGCTGGGGCTGTTCGCGATCGCGAACCGCGAGGCGGTGTTCACGACGGAGCCGCCCGTGACCGGCCAATCCGCCACGGCCGTCACGCGGTAGACGACGCCACCCGGCAGGCCGAGCATGAACCGCGTCTGCGCCGGGTCGATCATGATGTCGTAGTACGGCCGGAACTCCTCCGCCGTGCCCGTCGCCGTGCTGTTGTCCGCCTTGTCGGCCGGGCCACCCGCGAGGAGCGCCCAGTCGTCCGGCATCACCCAGCGGTTGGCCGGGAGGATGTTCAGCGGGTCATCGGTGTTCACCGGGCGGCCCGAGGGGTTCTCGTTGACGAACCAGCCCCGCACCCGCCCGCGAACCAGCAGGTCCTTCGAGACGTTCCAGTTCACCGAGGAGACATCCTTGCTCGCGTCCCACGGGTTCCCCGGTGTGAAATCGGTGAGGACCGGGCTGTTGTGGTTGACGCCCTTGGAGACGTCGTCCACGAACGACACGGCCACGTTCTCGAACTTCATGTAATAGATGACGAACGCGCGCTTGGTCACGTTCAGCACGCCGCCCCCGGGGGGGAGGCCTTGCACGGTCATGTGGCTCTCCACGCCGACAGCCACCCGGTCGTCATAGGCGAAGACTTCGAGATCGACCTGGCCCGGGTCTTCGGACTCGAAGATCGCGCGGCTGATGCACGCATCCTGCGGGCGTTCGGGCGCGTCGCCGGCCTGGCTCGCATCAACGTTCACGTATATCTGATCCGTCGGGATTTGCGCGGTCGGCGCAAGCTCGGATGCCCCGAGCCGGACGGTCGCCTCGTCGGCACCGTCGAGGTAGACGCCGAGCCCGGCGACAAAGTTGCCGGGGCCGCTGCCCTTGGTGTAGCGAATCATCTGGCCCCATCGGAAGGGGCAGGTCCCGAGCGGGTCGGCTTTGATGTCGAAATATGAGCCCAGCCACGTGCCGCCCGTGTCGCCCGGCGGGATCCGCCAGTCGGCTTCGATGATGACGCGCTGGCCCGCCCACGCCAGCATCACCTTCTTCTGGCTGACCGTCGTGGCGAAGTCCAGGCGCACTTGTTCGGTCACGGTCAGGCCCTGCCCGGAGCCCAGCGGTCCCGGTTCGCGCCCTGTGAAGACGATGTTTGCCGTCGACCCGGGCGTGCAGTTGTTCGCCGGAGTAAGGCCTGGGCTGAAGTTCGGCGCCGGGCTGTGCCAGACGGCTCCGGAAGTATTCACCAGCATCGTGGTCCCCTGGACGATCAGGACCGCGACGCCCCCGTTGTGCGCCGCGGGCGTGCTCCCCCCGGCCGCGCCCGTCGCGCTTGTGCCACGAACGACCGTGAGGGTCGAGTTATCGACATGCGTCACCAGCATGTACTCGCTCTCGACCTTGATGACATCGCCCGCGCTGAACGCCGGGCTCTGGACCAGAAGCGTCGTGGAGGTGGCATCGATGTTGGTGCTAACGAAGCTGTCGTAGAGCAGGCCGCAGCCGGACCAGTTCACCGTCCAAATGACGCCGGCGAGGAAGGTGCGCGTATTGCTGTTCGCGCGCGTCACATGACCGCCCATGAACACGTCGGTCACGCTGATGTCCTGCCCGTTGCCCGTCTGGTACAGCTGACTGGACGGGTTCTGGACGAGGGAGACGGTGGTGGTCAGCACCGGTGCCGTCGTGCTGTCGCCGACGGCCGCGCCCGTCGCTCCGCCCAGAAGTTGCACCTGGCTGTCTTCGAGGACGTTCCATTCCTTGATGAGCGCGCGGTTCTGGCGCACCGGCAGCCCGTTCCCGTTCGCGTTCGTGTCCCAGTCCGCGTGGACCGTGACGCCATTCGACACGTAGTTAATGGAGATTTCCTGGTCACCGGCGCCCGTGGAGACCCACGAGAAACAGGTCGCACCCGCGAGCCCGCCGTTGCCGGGGACGCCATTCACGATGTCACCGACCGGCCGCCCATTGCCGGTGAAGACCTGGACGTCGGTGAACGTCGGACTCTGCGGCTGCGTGACGGACTCGGCCCCGGTGTAGCCGCCGCCCGGCACGACCGAGATCTGCGTGTTCGGCAGCGTCAGCGGGATTTGCACCGCGACCGGCGTCGGGTTCGCGACGGTGCCCGTATCGGCCAGCACCGTGCAGACCACGTGCCGCGAGCCGCGCACGTTGTTCTGAACATCCTGGCCGCCAAGCGTCTCGCCAGTGGTGATCACCCTGAGAGCGTCATCGGTCACGTGGCGAAGCTCCGCCACCTGCCCGGTAATCTCCGCCGGGTAGCTCATGTAGGTGACGACAGACCCCTCCTGGAGCTGCTCTACGGCCTGCGCCGTCACCGTCCCCGGCGCGCCTGCCGGGCCCGTGGGCTTCAGGCGAAGCGCGATCGTGGCGGTCCCCGGCCCCGCAATCACCGTCGTCGTCACCGTCGAAGGCGTCGCCGTATCGTTATCGCCCGCCACCGCGGCCGGCGGGCTCACCACCGTCAGGCCGGACGGGTTGTACAGGTCCATGGCGCTGCATTCGATGTCGAGGTCTGGCGAGAGGTCGCCATCGCTTTCGCAGGTCGAGCCGGCCGGCACATGGAACGTGACCGTCACCGGCGTCCCGGCGAGCGCCGAACTCTGCTGCGGCGTCGGGTACGCGCCCGCATTGGACGCGAGCGCGATCGACAGCGGCGGCATCGTGCGTGTCGCCCCGTTCGCGTTATCGACCCACGAAATGCCGCTGAGCTCGATGTTCTTGCCCGGCCCGGTGACGATGCCGTTGAGTGTGAAGGTATAGGTGACGAACCCGACGAGAGGTCCGGGGCTCGTGCATTCGCTCCCCGTCACCGTACCGTCCGCAAGGACGCCAGATGGGCAGTTCCAGCCCACTGGGGCCGTGAGTGCGTAGGGTTTGAAGCCGGGGATACTGGGCACCTGGAAAGAGAGCGAGCCAGACGGTCCGCTGAAACCCCAGAATATGTACACACGAATCACGGTGGGTGTGCCCACCGGAACAGGCTCCGCGGGATACTGGAGGTAATAAACAGCAGTATCTTCGATCCCGGCCTTCGCGGCCGGCGCGCGGTGCATGGCGAAGGCCAGCATCGTCATGGCGATGGCGGCCACGGCGAGCGTGATACGCACGGCCGGCCTCCGCCGGATCATCGAAGTGGGTGTCATCGGGCGCTCCTCGCGGCACGGCGGCGCGCGCACGGCGTCGCCCCGGGTAACCGCAAGGGGCACGATAGGTAAGGAGCAGGTGAACGAACAATGACCGGCGTCCCGCGCGCCGAAAATCGCCCCAAAACTTGGCGTCAACTGGCGCGGTGGTGCGCCCCCGGCTCCGCCGCCGCCGCCCTCCGCGGCGCGCGCTCCTGTTCGCTAACCGCCGCCAGCGCCCGCGCGAACTCCGCTCCAAGGAGCAGAATCGACGCGTTGATGAACATCCACAGCAGGAACGCCAGCGCCGTCCCGAAGCTCGCGTACACCGCTGTGTCCGTCGAAAACGGCGTCATCGCGAACACCGTCGCGTAGATGTTCTTCGCCGTCTCGAACAGCACCGTCGCGAAGAACGCCCCGGCGAGCGTCTCCGCCATCTGCGGCGGCACCGTCGGCACCACGCGGTACAGCACCGTGAACATCGCGAACGTGAACAGCGCCGGCACCACATACGAGACCATGCGCACCGCCCCGTTCGTATCCAGGGCCAGGCCCCCGATGCTCCCTGCCCGCTCGATCGCCACCTGCGCCACCGCGCTCAGCGCCAGCGCGAGGATGATGAGCAACCCCAGCAGCGGCACGAACGCCACATCCAGCAGCTTCGCCCGCCAGTAGGGCCGGGGCAGCGTGCGGTGGCTCGCCGCGTTCAGCCCCCGCCGCACCGCCGCGAAAATCCCCGACCCGGACCACACCAGCGTCACGATGCCGAACGACAGGCTCGCCAGGCTGAACTCCTGCGCCCGCTGGACAATCTCGTCCACGTTCGCCTTCACGTCGGCCGTGTCCCGCAGCGGCACCTGTTCGAACACGAAGTCGACGATTTGTGCGCGGTCCACCACCAGCCCGAAGAGCGACAGCACGACGATGCTCAGCGGCACCAGCGAAAAGATGGCGTAGTACGCGATCGCCGCCGCGTACGTGCCGCAGCTGTCCTCGATGAAGTGCTGGAAGGTCTGGATGACGACGGAGACGGGCACCCGCAGCCCCCCCGGGGCCTTTTGCCACAGGCGGCGCACATCGACCGCCGCCGCCACTCCTACGCTGCCGCCGGTTCCCCGGCGAGCTGCCGCATCATGCGGATATAGTCGTTCAAGTAGCGGGTGATAAGGAAGTGGTCGCGCACATGTTCGCGGCCCGCGTTCCCCATTCGTTCCCGCCTCGATTCATCGCGCAGCAGCTCCGCCACCCGCCGGCCGCATTCATCGGCCGAATCGACCAGGAAGCCGTCCTCGCCGTCGCGAATCTGCAGCGGGATGCCGCCGACGTTTCCGCCGACCACCGGCCGCCCCTTCCAGAGCCCCTCCGCCACCACAAGCCCGAATCCCTCACGCGTGGACTTCTGGATGACCACCTCGGAGGCACGCTGGAACGCGTTCACCTCCAGGTTCCCGACGCCGTTCAGGTTCGAAAGGATCTTGATGTCCCAGTCCTCACCCGCGTGGCGCGCCACCTTCTCCCACCACTCCCAGCCCTCCGGGTCGTCGTTCGCCATCGAACCGATGAGCACAAGCTGAACGCCCGGCACTTCCTTCTTCACCAGCCGGTAGGCGTCGATCACCCCCAGCGGGTCCTTCCATGGGTCGAAGCGCGAGACCTGCGTGATAATGGGCCGGTTCTCATCGACGCCGTAGCGCCGCAGCACCGCCGATACGTCATCACCACCCATCGGCCCGTTCTTCACTGTCAACGGGTCGATCGCCGGCGGCGCAATCATCAGGTTCGATTCCGGCATCCCCTCGCGCACGTACTGGCGCATCGTCCAGATCGACCCGTCGTATTCCGAAACGAACGGCAGAAGCAGGTCCCATGCCTCCGGCTGGGCGTTCGTCAGGTCGATGTGGCAGCGCCAGATCCAGCGGCCCGAGGGTTTGCCCCCGTCGCTCTTGAGGATGGCCAGCAGCGGCGCCGGCTGCGGGTCGTGGATGAACACGTAGTCGTAGTCGTCCCAATCGGCCGCGTTCTGCCGGTTCGTCTCGACCCAGAGGTCGCGCTCGTGCGCGGTCCAGTCGTGCGGCTTGCCCTGCAGGGCGTTGTGCATCGCCTTCGTAACCCCGAAGAACTCATCGGTCCCCGAGATCACCTTCCAATCGGCGAGGATGCCCAGGTCCCGCATGAGGGGGACCATGCTGTTCAGGATCTCCGCCACGCCGCCGCCATAGGCCGTGGCGTTGACGTGCAGGACCGACGCGCCGACCAGCGGCTGGGCCTCCTGGCGAAGCTGTTCGATGACCCCTTCGCGCACGGATTCACGGTAGCGCTCGAGGTGATTGTGCTGCGGAGGAAGATGCACGGTTGTGAGCATGAGATTCAGCGTAGCGAAGCCTCACTCAAATTGGTGTGACGAAGCCGTGCGATCGCGCGCAAGTTTGGACCGCTCGCCACCCTCGTGAGCCCGTTCGCGCCGCCCACGGTGGCTCGCGGCCATCGACCCACCGTGGCCGCTTCCTGGCTTGCAAAACCGTTGCAGCCGCGCCAAACCCGGCGCCCGGCGTGGCGTAATCCGGGCGCGTGCTTCACCCTGCTTTCCGCGGGGTGGAGGTGCGATGGCTATCGCACGGCGCGGACTCTCCACACAGCGGCTGGCACGCCGCGCACACGCGGGCATCCTCGCCCGTCGCGTTCAGCCACGCTGGCTGGCGCTCTCGTTTGTCGTGTTCGCCGCGTTGGCCGTGCGTCTCACCTGGTGGTACGGCGTCGTCAACGTCGACCCCTACGCCTACGCCGATTCCGCCGAAAGCATCGCCCGCTGGCAACCGGCCTTCGACCCGGACCTCGTCGGCTCGCTGTACTACACCCAGTACATCCGCTTCTCGCTCACCGTTCCCGCGGCCGTGCTCTACCGCCTGTTCGGGCCGGGCGAAGCCGTCTCCACCATCGTCCCCATCGCCGCGTCGCTGGGCACGGTGCTCATCGCAGCGCGGCTCGCCTGGCGCGAAGGCGGCGCCCCCGCCGGCATCATCGCCGCCGCGCTCGCGGGCTTCTTCCCGCTGGCCGTCATCAATTCCACCCAGTTCCTGCCCGACACGATGATGACCTTCTTCGCGACGCTGGCGACGCTGGCGTTCCTCGAAGGGCTCGACGCCCGCCGGCCGCGGTCGCGGCGAACGTGGTTCCTGGTGGCGGGCGCCGCCTTCGCGCTCGCGTTCTACGGTCGCCCCACGGCGGTCGCGCTCCTGCCGGTGTTCGGCGTGCTGTTCGCGCTCCGCAGGCCATGGCGCCCCGACGTGCTCGCCGCCATCCCCGGGAGCCTGGCCGTGTTCGCGGCCGTCCAGATCCTGTTGCTCTCGCTCGGGGGCGCCCCGTTCGAGGACCTTCACACCCTCCTAACCGAAGGCCGTGGCGATGCCCCCGGCGCCCTCCATTACACCGACATGGACTTCAGCTACGCGCGGTATCTCCTCCAGGACCACATGTTCCTGCCCTTCACACTGCTCGCGGCGGGCGCCCTGGTGCTTGGGCTTTCGGCGGTTCGCCGGCCCCGCAACCGCCGGGTGTACGAACTCGCCGCCCTCGTGCTCGGCCAGTACCTCTACTTCGAATTCCTGATGCGCCTCCCTGGCCTCCCCTCGTGGTGGAAGGAGCCGCGCTACGCGATGTCGATGTTTGTCCCGGCGTTCGCCCTCGCGGCCATCGCCGCCGCCGCCTGGCTCCGGTCGCTGACACCCCCGTCCAGGCTGGCGGCGATGGCCTGGGTCGCCGGCGCCCTCGCGCTGTACGCCGCCCTCGCCATCGATGCCGTGCGCGATGACCACGCCACCTGGGAACAGATGCGTGTCGGCCGCACCGAAGCCGACCTCGCGGCATTCCTCGCCGGCCAACCCACTGCTCCCATATATACGTGGAACGACGACATCGCCCGCTACCTCTCCTTCCACGTCGGGCTCGAACACGCCACCGTCTACGACCGCGCCCACAATCGCGGCCTCGTGCGAAACCGCTTCGACCCCGAAGGCCGCAGTCTCGTCGCCCCCGGCTCGTTCGTGCTCGTGGAGGCCGGGCAGGAGGCTGCCGGCATCACCGCCGTGGCGCCGGAATGGCAGCTTGCGTGGGAGTCCGGGGATCTGAGGCTCTATCGCGTCCCCGGCTGAGGCGGCCCCCGCTTCGTCCCACCTTTCGCGTACGCTACGCATGGCCGAACCGGCACGGGAGGAACGATGCGACGCTGGGCCTGCTCTTTGCTTGCGATACTCGTGCTGACCGGCGCCGCGGCGTCCGGCATTCGCACCGTTTCCGCGCAATCCCCGACCGTCGCCGTCCCGTCCGGTGGCGAAGTCGCCAGCACTGACTCCGACGCGCCGCTGCTCGTCCTCGGCATTGGCGTGTTGCTCGCCATCGCCGCCGGCAGCGGCTACTTCTTCTTCCGCAAGCCCGCACGCGACGACGACGGCGACGACCTGCCGGGCGTTGGGGAGAATCCCTAGGTTCGACCACGCATATTCGGGCCGAATGGCGATCTTTTGCCCCCGGTTTACACAATCCGGCGGATTTGAAACGTTCCTGCGAGTTCCATCTCTTCAGGCGTGCCGCGGTGCGCCCGGAGGTGGGGCATGGGGATTCGTTCGAAGCTGGGGCTGGCGGCTGTTGCCGCGAGTGCTCTCTGGCCATCGCTGCTCGCCGCCCCCGCCGCGCGCGCCGAGGCTCCCGCGAGCTACCGCACCGCCGGCATGATGTTGCAGGTCGAACGAAACGGCACACCCTACACCGTGGTCATCGAGATGCTCATCGAATCCGAGGTCTCGGAGGAAGCGGTCGCGACCACCCTGCGCGGCATCGCCGCCCGCTTCCCGCTCACATCCGAGCCCACCGTCAACGCCGCGCACGACGCGTTCACACTCGACGCATCCCGCTGGCCCGATTCGCGCGTGGCCTGGGCGTACAACCCCACCGGGCGGCCCGCCGCGCTCGGCGGCGAGCGCGATGCCGTCGCCACCGCCGCCAACTCCTGGAATGCCGCCGGCGCTTTCTCCTTTGTCGATGCCGGGGCTACCGGGGCCGGCACCGGCGGCTGCCACGGCGCCACCGATGGCGTAAACACCCTTGGCTGGGCGAACCAGGACGGCTCCGTGCTCGCCATCACGTGTGGCTGGTACTCCGGCGCACGCTCCACCGAGTTCGATATGGAGATCGACCCCGACTGGGATTGGACCATCGGCAGCGGGCGTGTGGGCGTCGATCTCCAGAGCGTCGTCCTGCACGAGTTCGGCCACGCCCTCGGCCTCGCCCACTCCGATGACCGCAACGCCGTGATGTACAGCACCTACCTCACGGGCACCCTCCGCCGCGAACTCGCGCACGATGACGTCGCCGCGCTCACCTCGATGTACGGCGCGGCGCCCACCGCCGGCGCCGCCGCCGCTCCTTCGACCTTCGCCCTCCAGGCCGGCGCGAACCTTCTCACCTGGCCATCGGCACACGTGGCCCCCGCGCAGGCCTTCTCGCAGCACCCCGAGGTCGTCGCCGTGTACGCACTCGATGCCGCCGGACGCTGGCGCCAGTACCTTCCCGGCGCGCCCGCCTACGTGAACGACCTGGCCGTCCTCGAGCCGGGCATGCCGTACTGGGTGCTCGCCTCCGCCTCCGTCACCGTCGCCATCCAGCGCTGACCCCTCAGGGCGCTTTGACTTCGTAGATCCAGTTCTCGCCCTCGTGGTACACGGGCGAAAGCTGCGTCATGGCCGCGAACTTCGCGATCCCGGCCTCCGTCCCGAACACGCGCTCTTCGCCACCCACCACCACATAGCGCACGTTGTACTTCCGCAGATACGTCGCCGCGAACACCGGGTCGGGGTCCGCATAGAAGCGAATCGTGTCGCCGCGCCGCTCCTGGATAAGGCCCGCGTAGTCCATCCGGTACGCGATCTCGTGCCAGTCCCAGCCCACCACCGCGGGCAGCCCTGTATTCACCGAAACGCGCCCCGTCCAGTGGTAGAGCGGCCCGACTGCTTCCGCGATCGTGGGGCTCCCGTCCACGTTCGTCCGAAGCCAGTTGAAGATGCCAACGTCGTCCTTGAGTTCCAGCCAGCGGTCGTCGGCGATGGCCGGGGTGCCCCGGTCCTCGTAGTAGCGGGCTTTTTCGAGATACGCCCAGCCGTTGAGCGTCGCCGGCGTCTCGGCGAACCGCGCATCCTGGCGCGCCTTCGTACCCGAAACGAGGTAGATCCCGCCGCCGAAGAGCAACAGCACCGCCGCGACGGCGCCGGCGACGGCGGGCACGCGCCGTCCGGCCAGCGGGCGAACGCGCCACCCATCGCCCGCCCACAGCGCCGTCGCGAGATACCAGCCCGCGTAGCCGCAGCCCACCGCGTACAACTGCCACGCCTGCAACGAAAACTTGAACACCGTGTTCATCCGCACGATGTCGTTCTTCACCGTCACCACATCCACCCCGCCGGCGACGCCCACCGCCGCCGCGAGCATCGCCGTCGCGATCAGCCGCGCCGGGTCCCGCACCGGCGACCGGAACTCAAGCCACGCCAGGTTTACCAGGTACACGAGCAGCACGGCGCTCAGTGCCACCACCGTGAGTTGCGCCTTCGGCACCCCGAGGTCGCCCGGGCCGGCGGGCCGCGCATCGATCCACCACCAGCCGATGCGCCAGGTGAGCGTGGTCAGCCCCAGCAGGAAGACCGCGAGCGCCAGCACCTCCGCACGCCCGGCCACCGTTGCCAGCACGATGTTGCGACCCGGCTTCCCGCCTCGCGTCCGCAACTCCTCCCAATACCGCACCGC
This sequence comes from Dehalococcoidia bacterium, assembly GCA_020847985.1. Classification (GTDB taxonomy): domain Bacteria; phylum Chloroflexota; class Dehalococcoidia; order Tepidiformales; family Tepidiformaceae; genus Amarobacillus. The sequence continues at coordinate 43,084 of JADLBC010000002.1, read as the reverse complement.
GATGAACGCCACCGTGAACGCGAGGAATACGCCGAAGTGCGCGGCGTACTGGTTCGGCTTCGTCGTCTCCCGCGCCTTCATGATGCCGCTCTGGAAGACCTCGAAGTGCCGCGTGTAGGGCGCGAAAACCACCATCAGCACTCCCGCGGCCAGCGCGAGCTGCCCGGCGCCGTCCCACCAGCGTTGCTGCCATCGGCCCGGCGCCAGGAGCTGTCCCGCCGCGATCGCCGCCGCCGTGAGCAGCACCGCCGTCGGGAAGTCCCACGTATGCACCGTTCGCACGAGCCCGAGCATCAGCCCCATCGCCGCCGCGATCGCCCACGTCTGCCGCCGTAGCCCGCCGTGCGCCGCGCTCACCATCAGCGCCGATGCGAGCGCGATCACGCTCCCGAAGAACGACAACCCCATCAGGTGCGGGTGCAGGTCCGCGAACAGCGCCGACCAGTACGGGAACTCCGTGATGTCGAACTGGCCGATGTGCACGCGCGAGCTTCGCCACCAGTCGAAGGGCGGCAGCGCCTTGCCCCCCACGGTCCACTGGAAGAACCCGCCCACCGCGCCCGCGGTCCCGCCAAGGAACCGCGCAAACCAGCGCACCGGTTCGCCGACGACCGGCAGCGGGCTTTCGCGTCCCCAGCTTTCGCCCCAGGTGTTGAGGCTCTGCAGCCGCTCGATCATCTGGTGCGCGCCGTCGAGGTTGCCGATGCCGATGAGCAGGATCGCCCCGAACACGGCCGCGATCAGCGCCGGGCGAACCGGAACCCTCCCCGGCCGGCCGGCCGCCCTCTGCCGCATACGCGCGCTGAGCCCCACGAGGTTGTAAACGGTCGAAGCTGCCGTCACCGCCGCCAGCGAGGCGAACGTCGGCACGCCGAGATTGAACGCCACCTCCGGCACGATTCGCAGCGCGCGCATCGGCACGGCGAGGAACCACCAGCCCATGTAGTAGTAGTTCATCGTCCCGCCCGCGAGCCACGGGTCGAATGGCGGCAGGATGGTCGAACGCGCGACCGCCGTCAGGTACGCCAGCTCCACGGGCTTTTCGCCACCCTGCGGGCTGTGCCACGTGTCGGGGTTCGCGTACCGCAGCCACAGGAACGCGAAGAACGCCGCCAGGAAAACGGCCTCCAGCGTGAACCACGTCCGCCATCGCGCTCGCGCCTCGGCCAGCAGCGTTCGCCGCCGCACAAAGGCGGCCAGCCCTCCGGCGGTCAGCGCCGCCCCGAACACGGCCCACGAGAGCGCCCCCGAGAAGTGCGCCGCGCCCCAGGCCACCACGAGCCACGTCCCAAACGATGTCCCGATGAGCCCGGCCAGCTTCGAGAAGCCGTACCCGCGGTCGGGCATCGCGCGAAACAGCCACGATGTGAACGGCAGTGCCGCGAACGCCGCCGCCTCCAGCCAGAGCAGCCACCACAGCCACGGCAGGTTGTGACTCGTCGTCCCGCCCTGGTTGAACGCGTCGCGGAAGGTCCCGCCGCGCTCCTGGACCACCCGCTCCTCGGCCGTGAACTGCAGCCCGTTGGTCCGCCCTTGCCGAGGGAGCAGGTCCACGGCCCGCTCCGGGTGTGCCTCGTTCAGCAGCGCCAGCGCCCGGTCCGCGTTGAACCGCTCCGACTTCTTGTAGATCCAGACCTCCGGATGGTCGTAGACCGTGAACGACTCCTCCGCCGCCGAGTCGTCGTATGTGATCCCGAGGAACGATGGCCGCACCTCGAAATGCGCCACCAGATCGAAGCCCAGCTCGCCCGACTCCAGGAGCTGGTAGTAGCGGATGGTCGCCGGATACTCACGTTCGAGCCGGGGCACCGAGCCGCGCACACGGTTCGACGTGATCGCGACATAATCCGCGCCGGCCAGCCCCACCGACGCCGGCGCCGGCTGCGTCCGGCCGACCACGAGGTCGCGCACCTTCTGCAGCGAATCCGTGTCGTACGGCGTTGTCTCCACGAGCTGGTACGCGAACGCCTGCCCCGGGATCGCGTACGGGATCGAGTCGTCCCAAAGCTCGGTCGTGATGCGCGACCCCGCCGGGATGTTTTCGTAGATCCAGCGGCTGGCCGCGATCCGCGGGTGCTCCGACGAATACACGTTCTGAAACGCGATCGCCCACCACGCCGTCGAAAGCACCACCACCGCGAACGCCCCGCCCGCCGCGACCCTTAGCCAGCGTGCCGGGATCGCCGGCGCGCGCCGCCCGGCCACGCGGGGCAGCACCAGCTGCGTCAGCCCGCCCTGTGTGGCCCACCGCAGCAGGTTCGCGCACCCCCACCCGGCCATCACGCACAGCAGCGGATACGCCGGCGCGAAGTACCGCAGATAGGTCACGAAGCGGATGCCCTGCACCCCGAAGATCCCCGCCGCCAGCGATACCGGCAGCACGAACGCGAGGTCCCGCTTGCGGAAGATGAGCAGCCCCCCCACCGCCGTCGATACCCACGCGGCGATTCCCAGGCCCGGCCCTAGCCCATACCGCAGCATGTTCTCCAGCGGATAAAGGATCGGCGACCGCCCCGCGAACTGCACGAACGGCGGGAAGTTGATCTCGCCCTTCTGGCGCATCCACTCGCCTTCGAATACGTCCGTCTTCCAGTACGGGTTGATGGACATGCCCCAGAAGCCTGGGCCCGTGAACGCGTACGGCTGGGCAACCCGGAATGCGAAGATCGCCACCGCCGTCGCGAAGCACACCACCGAGATGTCGGTCATCCAGTGCCCGCCGATGGCCCGGCTCCCGCGCCAGGTCAGCCCCAGCCGGGGGACATCGCGAATCCCGATGCGGATCAGCGCCGCCGCCGGGATCACGGGGTAGAACAGCAGCGCGTTCACCTTCGATGCCATCGCGAGCCCCATCGCGGCTCCCATCGCGGCCCCCGTGAGCCACGCCAGCCGGTCGCTTCGAACCCGCACGAACAGCAGCGCGAACAGCGTCGTCAGCGCCCCGAAAAACACCAGATATGGGTCCGCCGCCCAGAAATGCGAGAGCTGCGCCGGCAGCACCGCGAGCGCGTACAGCAGCGCCGCCAACAACCCGGCACGCCGCCCGAAAAGCACCGTCGCGATGCCCGCCACCACCAGGATCGTGGCCGTGTCGATGGCCGCCGTGAGCCGTCGCCCCCACACCACCGTGGTGTCGTAACCATTGCCCGGTCCGGCGGCGTCGTCCCCCGCCCACGTGCTCACCGCCTTCGCCACGAAGATCGGCACCGTCCCGTACACGAACGACGGCGTATCCGGTGCGTTATAAGGATTGAGCGGGCTCGTCCCCGTGTTGAAGTACTCGCCCACGCTCGATGGCCACTCGATCTTGTCCGTCACGATGGAGAGGAAGCGCTCGTCGGGGTGCATCTGGAGTGGCACGTTCGCGCCGGCCGGCTGGTCCCAGCCCAGCCCCTGAAAGCGCAGCGCAGCGCCGACGACCACGATCACGGCCAGCGCGAGCGGGAACGCGAGCGCTGCCGCCGCCGGGTGGCGCGCTACCGCCGCGAGCATGCCCGGCCCTGCCGCACTCCGCTCGGCCGGCGTTTCAGTCACGAAGGGCTCACGTGCGTCGGGGAATGCACTGGCACAGGATACGGCCCGCGCGCGAATTGTCAGCCCGCGCGCCGTTTGCCTCCCCGTGAACAGGGCATGGAACTGCAACATCGCCCACTACCTCAGCCGCGCCCGCCTCATCCGAAACCCGCGGGAAACCTCCCGGCAAACTGCTGTTCATCCCCCGGTAATTCCGCTGACTCGAACGGATGGCATCGTCGCTCCCAAGGGAGGTGCACGTGGCAAACAAGTTCGAACTCATGAAGGCCGAGAAGGATGGCCTCGATGTCTGGCCGGACCTCCTTCGCTACGCGGCGGAGGACATCCCCATCGACCAGATCCCCGAAGACGACATCAACCGCATGAAGTGGTACGGCGTTTTCCACCGGCCACAGCGTCCTGGGACGTTTATGCTCCGGCTGCGCGTCAGCGGAGGCATGCTGCGCGCGGACCAGCTGCGGGCCATCGCCGCGCTTAGCCGAGACCTCGCCCACAACGAGATCGACTTCACCACCCGCCAGAACGTCCAGCTTCGCGGGCTCCGCCTCAAGGACATCCCCGGGCTCCTCTCGCGCCTCTCGGATGCGGGCCTGCACTCCACCCAGACGGGCATGGATAACGTCCGCAACGTCATCGGCTGCCCCCTCGCCGGCGCCGACGGCATGGAACTGTTCGATTCCACGCCGCTCGTCCGGGCGATCAGCGACGCCCTCCTCATCGCCCGCAAGGAGTACAGCAACCTTCCCCGCAAGCTGAACGTCTCCGTCGCCGGCTGCCGCGATGACTGCGGCCACGCCCAGACGCAGGATGTTGGCTTCGTCCCCGCGACGCGCGATATCGCCGGCCGCCGCGTCGCGGGGTTCAACGTCCTCGTGGGTGGCGCGCTGGGCGGCACGAGCCCCCGCCTGGCCACGCCGCTCGATGTCTTCGTTCGCCCCGAACAGGTCGTGCCCTTCTTCCTCGCGCTCCTTCGTGTCTTCCGCGATAACGGCCCGCGAGAAGTCCGCACCCGCGCCCGCCTCAAGTGGCTCATCGCCGAATGGGGCGAGGACCGCCTGCGAGCCGCGATCGAAGCCGAGATGGCGACCACCCTCGAACGTGCCGGGACCGACGAGCGCCTCCAGGTCGCCGGCGACCACCTGGGCATCCATCCCCAGCGGCAGGTCGGCCTCAGCTACGTGGGCCTCCACGTCCCCGTCGGCCGCATCCGTGCCGAGCAACTCGAGCGCATCGCGGGCCTCGCCGAGGAGCACGGCAGCGGCGAAGTCCGCATCACCGTCGACCAGAACGTGGTGATCATGGGCGTCCCCGACGCCAGCCTCTCGGCCCTTCTGCTCGATCCGCTCCTCCAGGAGCTGAAGCCGAACCCATCGTCGGTGTGGCGAAACCTTGTCGCCTGCACCGGCAACGACTACTGCCACTTCTCGCTCATCGATACCAAGAAGCACGCCTTCCAGCTGGCCACCGACCTCGAACGGAAGGGCGTCCAGGTGCCCCGCGGCACCCGCATCCACGTCTCCGGCTGCGTCCACGCCTGCGGCAAGCACCACGTCGGCGATATCGGCCTCCAGGGCGCCAATATCCGCCTCGGCGACCGTGTCGATGAATCCGCCGATGTCTACGTCGGCGGCAAGCTCGGCGAGGATGCACGCCTCGCCGCTCGCATCCTCACCAACGTCCACTGGGAGGACCTGCCCGTCCTCGTCGAAGCGCTCGTGCGCCAGCGGTTCCAGCAGACGGTGCCGCTTTCCATGATGCGCCTCATCGATACCGAAACGCCGCGGGAGGTGGCAACAGCATGACCGGGGATACTGTCGAGGCCGTCGCGGGCGCGGCGGCGAAGAAGGCGCGCTACCTGCGCGAATCGCCATCCGGCTACTTCATCCTCTCCGCGCTCGCCGGCGCCTACGTCGGCTTCGGCATCATCCTTATATTCGCCATCGGCGCGCCGCTCTCCGCCGCCGGTTCGCCCTTCACGAAGGTCGTCATGGGCGCGTCCTTCGGCATCGCCCTCTCGCTCGTAATCTTCGCCGGCTCCGAGCTCTTCACCGGCAACAACATGGTGATGATGATCGGCGCCCTCAAGCGCACCTCGTCGCCCGTGGCCCTGGGCTCCGTCTGGGCGCTCAGCTTCCTCGGGAACCTCGCTGGCTCCCTCCTGCTCGCCTGGCTCGTGGCGAAGAGCGGCGTGCTCGGCGGCGCCCCCCAGCTTGGCTTCGTCCAGAAGACCGTCGAAACGAAGATGCACCTGCCCGCCTCCGAACTCTTCGTGCGCGGTATCCTCTGCAACTGGCTTGTCTGCCTCGCCGTATGGTCGGCGATGCGCGCTCAGACCGAGATGGCCCGCCTCGTGATGATCTTCTGGTGCCTCTTCGCCTTCATTGGCGCCGGCTTCGAACACAGCGTCGCGAACATGACCCTGCTCGCTGTCGGCCTCTTCCAGGAGCATGGCGCGGCCATCACCTGGGGCGGCTTCGTCCACAACCTGGCGCCGGTCACCCTGGGCAACATCGTCGGTGGCGCGGCCTTCGTCGGCGGAGCCTACTGGTTCTCCAATCTGCCCCTTCGCCTCGGCCGGGTCGAAGTGCCCGCCCGCCAGCCCGAGGCCACCATGGCCGAAGCCTGAACCCTTCGCCCCATCTCACCGCTCCCTGGAGGCCGCCCGGAACATTCGGGCGGCCTTCCTCGTTGACGGCCGCCGCGAGGATCAGCCATGCTTGGCCAACTTTGGGAGGTTCGCCGCTCATGCCAGACCCAGGCCGCCCGCCCGTCCAGAACTGGCTCACCCTCGGGTCCGCGAGCGAACTGCTCGGCGTCAGCGAATCCACCATCCGGCGCTGGGCCGATGCCGGCGATGTTCGCTCCTATCGCACCCGCGGCGGCCATCGCCGCATCCTCGAAGAGGACCTCCGCCAGCTCGTCACCGCCCATGCCGGCGCCGCCCCCTCCCGCGACACCGACCGCATCAGCGATATCGCCATCGGCCGCATCAAGCGCCGCATCAGCCGCGGGCGCCAGGGCGGCGGCTCCGCCACCACCGCCTTCGCCGGCCTCGATGACGAAGCGCGCGACCGCATGCGCCGCCTCGGCCGCCAGCTCGTCGACCTCTTCGCCCGCTACGTCGCTTCCAATACAAAGGGCGAACGCTTCACCGAGGACGCGCACACGCTCGGCCGCGAATACGGCCGCACCCTCGTCACGAGCGGCGTCGGACTTACCGCCGCCGTGCAGACGTTTAACGCCATGCGCCGCTCGCTCGAAGAGACCGCCTCCCAGGTCGCCGCCGAGGCCGGGCTCAGCGCCGAGGACGCCGTCGAGGCCGTGGAAGCCACCCTCGGCCTCGCCGATACCATCCTCGAAGCCATCGCCGAGGTGTACGAAAAGGCCCTCACCCGCGCCTGAGTCAACCCGCCGGTTCCACCAGCCGCCCCTCCGGGCTCACGAAGGTCGCGTGCGGCGGGATGGCCTTGCGCACCAGGCAGTGCGCTCCCACGGTCGCCTGCTCGCCGATGGTCACGCCGTGCAGCACCGTCGCCGCCGTGCCCAGGTAGGCGCCATCCGCGATCGTGATCGGCCCCTGCTGCCGGGGGCGCATCTCGCTCAAGGCCCCCGGGCCCACATCGAAGCTCGTGATCAGATTCGAACGCATCCCGATTGAAACATCGTGGCCGATGCGCACATCGTCCGCGAGATCAATGAGGATGTTCGTGCCCAGGTACACCCGCTCGCCGATCCAGAGCCGCGAGAAGTCGCCGTCCGCATTCATGACGTGCAGCGGCCCATAGATCGTCGTCCCCTCGCCCACGTGTGCCCCGAACTCCCGCAGGATTGGCCCGCAATCGATCGTGGTCCGCAACTCCATGCAGATGCCCTCGATCCCGTCGCGAAAGTACCGCGCCTTGCGCCGGAGCCGCCCGATGGACCCGAGGCCGCGCCGGACCGGCCGAAGCGCGGGCGCGGCGCGCGAACGGAGCGTGGCGAGCGCGGACATCGGCGGCCCCCCGAGGAGTGATGGCCAAGTTAACCACGCCGCCGCCCCGGGCCGCGACCTACAGCAGGCTCGCCGGATCGATGTCCACGCTCCAGCGGTCGCCCAGGCGCACATTTTCGAGCAGCCGCGCCGGGTGGCGCCCGCGCAACAACACCTGGAAGCGGTACTCCCCCCGGATGCGCGGGATGAACGCCGCCATCGGCCCCAGGACGTCAGGCTCGGCGCGCCCGGCGGCGTCCCGCAGCATCCGCAACTCCGCCGCGATGCGCCCCGCCTCCTCCAGCCCGCGCTCGCGGTTGGTATCGCGGTGCAGCAGCCGCGCCAGCCGTGCGAACGGCGGGTACCCGGCGCGCCGCCGATGGGCGATTTCGTCCTCGTAGAACGCCCGGTAATCGTGGTTCGCAGCCGCGACAATGGGCGCCGCCTCCGGCTGGTACGTCTGGATATACACGAACCCCTCGCGCTCGCGCCGCCCCGCCCGCCCCGAGACCTGCGACAGCAGCTGGAAGGTCCGTTCCTGCGCCGTGTAGTCCGGCAGTGCGAGTCCCACGTCGGCATCGACGACCCCCACTACCGTCATCGCCGGGAGGTCGAGCCCCTTCGCCAGCATCTGTGTGCCCACCAGGATGTCGATCTCGTGCGCCTCAAGCGCGCGCACCATCTCCGCGTGACTCCCTTTGCGGGATGCGACGTCGCTGTCCCAGCGCGCCACCCGCGCCCCCGGGAATGCGAGCTTCGCCTCCACCTCAATCCGCTGCGTTCCCACCCCGAACGGCCGGTACCGCGGACTGTCACACGCCGGACAGCGCTCCTCCAGCCGCCGCGACCTGCCGCAATGGTGGCAGCGCAGGCGCGGGTCGATGGCGTCGCTCATGTCCAGGCTCAGGGCCAGTTCGCACGAAGGGCAAACCGGCACGTGCCCGCACGCCCGGCAGAGCATGAACCGCGCCGACCCCCGCCGGTTCACGAACAGGATCGACTGCTCTTTCCGCTGCAGTGCCAGCCGCAACGCGCGGGTCAGGGGCACGCTGAACACGCTCCGGTTGCCGTGCTTCAGCTGCTCCCGCATATCGACGACCGTCACGCGCGGCAGCGTCCCTTCGCTCGTCTCACCGCCCTCGCCCGGCGATACCCGTCCCTTCAGTTCGAACCGCCGGATGCTCCCCAGTTCCGAGTGGTGGTAGGTCACGATGTCCGGCGTGGCGCTGCCGAGCACGAGCGTCGCGCCCGTCAGCCGGCAGAGTTCGCGCGCCGCGTCCCGCGCGTGATACCGCGGCTGTGGGTTTTCCTGCTTGTACGTCCACTCGTGCTCCTCATCGATGACCACCAGCCCCAGGTCCGCCGCGGGCGCGAACAACGCACTCCGGGACCCGAGCACGAGCCGTGCGGCGCCGCGCTGCACCGCGTGCCACTGGTCGTACAGCTCCCCCGTGCCGAGCCCGCTGTGGAACACCGCCAGCGTGCTCCCGAACCGCTCCCCATAGCGCCGGATCGCCTGGGGCGTGAGCGCGATCTCCGGCACGAGCACGACCGCCGCCTTCCCCTCGGCGAGCGTTCGACGCACCAGGTCGAGGTACACCTCCGTCTTCCCCGAGCCGGTCACCCCGTGCAGCAGCCACGTGCCCCGTTCGCTCCAAATCGCGTCCGCGGCTGCCTGCTGCTCCGTCGTGAGCACGAGCGGCGGGCGTGCTTCGAAGGTCATGCCCGCGAGCGGTCCGCGCTCGACCTGCGCCTCGTAGCGTCGAATCCACCCGTCGCGTTCCAGCCCGTCGAGGTGGCCCGGCGCCGCCCCCGCATCGCGCGCCTCCGCCAGCGCGATGTCCCCGCGATCCGCCAGCAATGCCAGGATGCGCGCCGCCACCGAACGCGCCGACCTCGCCCGCAACGCCTCGACATGGGCCCGCGCGGCCTCGGCGGGCTGCGCCAATGCCACTCGCCGTTCGAACCGCGGCCGGCCGGCGGGGCGGGCCAACCCCTGCACCACGGTCAGGTGTCCATCCTTCTGGAGCCGCTCCAGCCGGGGCAGCGTCACCGTCCCAATCGCCTCGCGCAGGCTCTCGAGGCTCACCCGCCCGTGTTCGGCGATGTACTGGAGGATGCGCTGGTCCTGTGGGTAGATCGGCAGGAGGGGCGGCACCTCCACGGGCGAGACCATCGTCACCGCCTTCTGGCCGTATCCCTGCGGCAGGCTCACCGCCAGGCAATCCCAGAGGGGCGCGAGGTACACCTCGCTCATCCACCGGCCTACGGCAATGTGCGGGCCATCGAGCACCGCCTCCGGGTCCGCGATCGATTGGATTGGCCGCACTTCCGCCACCGGGCTCTCCGCCGTCCGCGCGAGCACAATCCCCTGCAGCACCCGCGGGCCGAACGGCACAAACACCGCCTGGCCGGGTGCGGGGTCCATCCCCGGCGGCACGGCGTACGTGAAGCCCCGGCGCGCGGGCTGCCCCGTGTTCACGGCCACCTCGGCGAACGGCTTCATCCCGGCTTCCACGGGCGTCATCGTGCCGTCTGCGGGCACGAACCGGAAGGGCTCAGCGGCCACCCGCGGCGGCAGCCTCGGCGCGTTCGAACTTCACGGGCGCCACCGGCTCCGACGTCTGTACGCCCCGAGTCAGGAACAGGAACACCATCACGCCCGCGCTCATCGTGATCCCTCCGAAGAGGAACGCCGCCGCCAGCCCGTACTGGTCGTACAACAACCCGCCCACGACCGAGCCGATGAACATCCCCAGACCGTTGCCTGCCGACCCGAGCCCGAGCACCGTGCCCATGCCCACGCGCCGCCCGGCGACGACCTGGATCGCGCCCGACGCCACCTGCGACAGCGCGTTCGAAGCCCCCATCCCCAGGAGCAGCACGAGCGCCAGCACATACGCCGGGACAACCCCCAGCGCCACCAGCTGCACCGCCGTCGCGAACAGGCCGATGGCCACCAGCGGCCGCCGCTCGCGCCGGTCGGCGAGCCGCCCCCAGAACGGCTGGACCAGCCCCGCCGTGATGTCCTGTGTCGCGAACGCCACACCGATCATGATCGGCGCCGCCCCGAGGCCGTCCTCCAGGCGCAGTGCCAGCAGGCTGAACGTCGCGCCGTTCGCCAGCGAAAGCAGCCCCATATGCACCGTGAGCGCGAGCGTCAGGGGGTCGGCCAGGGCCTTGCTGAAGGGAAGCGCGTGCGCCGCCGCCATGGTTGCACCCGCCGCCGTTCGCGCGCGCCGCTTCGCCTCCGCGGGCGAATGCCGCGGCAGCCACGAGAAGATGATGAACGCCGAGGTCGCCATCAGCAGCGCCATCGCCACGAACACCGAGTGGAAGCCCACGTACTGGCGTAGCGCACCGGCCACCAGCGGCCCCGTGCCGAAGCCCACGATGTCCGCCATCGCGAACACCCCGAGCCAGCGGCCTTCCTTGCCCTCCGGCGTCATGTCCCCGACATATGCCCGAGCCACCGAGAAGATGAAGCTCGTCCCCAGCCCGCTGAACGCCCGGAACGCGATCACCTGGTAGAAGCTCTGCGCCGTCAGGTAACCGATCGCCGCGACAAGGTAGATGAGCAGCCCCGCGATGATGAACGGCTTCCGCCCGTACCGGTCCGAGAGCCGCCCCGCGAACGGCCCCACCACCGCCTGTACCACCGCGAAAATCGAGAACGTCAGCCCCAGCCATACCCCGCTCGCGCCCAGGTCCTTCGCGTATACCGGCAGCAGCGGGCTTACCATCGAGATGCCCATGGTCGCGACGAACACCGCGCAGAAGAGGGCAACGAACGGCCTGGAAAGCATCATTCAAGCCTAGCGCACCAGTTCCTTGCGAAGCACCGCGTGGTAAGCCCTGCTACACTCGGGCCTATTCGCCATGTCCGCCCGCCCCGGGCTCGCGAGGTGTTCGTGAAGATTTTCGACGTCCATATCCACTTCCCGCGCGACTTCCAGAACCCCGATGCCGACCCTGCCCCCATGCTCGACCGCCTCGCCGAGGTGGCCGCCAAAGCGGGCGTCACGAAGGGCTGCGTGCTCACCGGCGGCCGCTTCGGCCCCAGCTACGAAGTGGGCATCTCCCTCGTGAGCAAGTACCCCGAGATCTTCATCCCCGTCGCCGTCGTCGACCCCGAGGACATCGATGGCGACGCCGTGCAGCGCCTCTGGGACATGGGCTACCGCGGCCTCAAGCTCATCGGCGTCGCCCGCCCATACGATGAGCCCGACTACATGCCCACCTACCAGCGCGCCGAGCAACTAGGCATGCCCGTCCTCTTTCATATGGGCGTCATTGGCGGTGGCATCGATTACTCCATCACCCACCCGCGCCGCGATGCCCTCGCCGCCCAGATGCTCGACCGCCAGCGCGCGATGCAGGGCCGCATGGGTCCCCGGAACGCCGGCGCCGGCCGCATGAGCCCGCTCCACCTCGATACCATCGCCAACAAGTTCCCGAACCTCCGCATCATCGGCGCCCACATCGGCAACCAGGGCAACTATGAGTACTCCGCCTCCGTCGCCCGCTGGCGTCATAACGTCTGGTTCGATATGAGCGGTGGCGAGACCATCGAGCGCCACGCCGTCGAACGCAAGCTCATCGGCGGAGAGTTCGGCGTCGAAAAGCTCGTCTTCGGCAGCGACTGCCCGATGGACGAAATCCGCACCCACATCGACCGGTTCGAGATGATGTACGACCTCCTCGAAATCGACGACGATGCCCGCGAGCGCCTCTGGTGGCGCAACGGCGCCGAGATCTACGGCCTCGAAGAGCCGTCCTTCGCGAGGGAGTGACACTGGCGGTTGAAGCGCCCGGCACGGGAGCGGCCTCCGGCGGCGCCGGGCGAGCGCTGCTGCTTGCCGCCGTCGCCGCCGTGGGCCTCGTCGCCTACCTCGGTATGCGCCCATCCCAGCCGTGGATCCTCTGGTTCACCGCCGCCGCGACCGCCTTCGCCGTCGATGGCATTGTCCGTTCCAGCCCGCGCTGGGAGCCCGGCGGGGCCCTCGCATCCGCCGTCTATACCTTTCTCCCCGCCCTTGCCGTCCTCGGCAGCGGGTACTTCGTCGGCCATGCCATCGATGGCTACCCGCGCACCGCGGTCGCTCTCGTTCTCGCCGCCGGCGCGGGCGCGGTCGCGTTCGGCGAATACCACACCGTGGATTTCCGTTCGCGCCTCTACGGCTCGATGCGGCTGGCCCTCGCCGTCGCGACTTACCTCACCGCCTTCGCGCTGTACACCGTCATCTATTCAGGCGACGTCGGCGTGTTGCCCGGCGCGATCCTGGTCGCGCTCGTGAGCACCGCCCTGGGCATGGAGCTCCTCCGCGAAAGCCGCCTCCTCGGCCCGAGCTCGCTCCTCGCCGGCGTCGCCATCGGCGTCACCCTCGGCGAACTCCGCCTCGCACTCTACTTCTTCCCCCTCGATGGCCTCCTCGCCGGTGCCCTCCTCATCATCGGCTTCTACCTGGCCACCGGTTTCGTGCACCATCTCCTCGACCACGACCTCGAATGGAGCACCACCGGCGAGTATCTGCTCGTCGCCGCCGCCGGGACGGCCGCCGTGGTCGTCACCCGGGTCTTCGTCTAGGTTCGCGCGGAGGGCCACCGGATTGACCACGCTTACCATCTGCTCCTGGAACGTCAACGGCCTGCGCGCCACCCTCAAGACCGGCGACGTGCAGCGCTGGCTTGAAACCTTCGCGCCCGATATCGCCGGCTTCCAGGAAGTGAAGGCCACTCCTTCCCAGTGCGACGCCTCCGAGTGGGAGCGCTTCGGTTACCAGACGTGGTGGAACCCCGCCGAGAAGCCCGGCTACAGCGGCGCCCTGCTCCTCTCGAAGGTCGAACCCCGCGCCGTCCGCATGGGCCTCGGTATCGAGGAGTTCGACCGAGAAGGCCGCATGATCGAAGCCGACTTCGATTCCTTCACCCTCATCACCTGCTACTTCCCCAACGGCGGCAACCGGGGTGTGCGGCTCGATTTCAAGCTCGCCTTCTACGACGCCTTCCTCGCGCACGTCGAAGCGCTCCGCGCCGCTGGCCGCCCGGTGCTGTTCATGGGCGACCTGAACGTCGCGCATACCGAAATCGACGTCGCCCGCCCCGCCGAGGCCGCGAAGGGCACCGGCTTCCTCCCGGTCGAGCGCGCGTTTATCGACCGCCTGCGCGAGCACGGCTACGTCGATACCTTTCGCGCCCTCCATCCCGATGCGACCGGCGCCTACAGCTATTGGGACGCATGGCGCGAACGCCGCGCGCGCAATATCGGCTGGCGTATCGACTACGTCATCGCCTCCGAGGACCTCTTCCCGGCCGTCCGCCGCGCGTTCATCCAGCCTGAGATCATGGGCTCGGACCACTGCCCCGTCGGCGTTGAACTCGAAATCAACTGACGATGTAACGGACGGGCAACGCCCGCTCGATGCCCGTTCGCCGGGCCGCAACGGCGCATTCGCCATTCTTGCCTTAACCCCGGTAAGGCATAGGAGGCCCCGTTGACCGACCCCATCAAGCTGCTCAAGGACGACCACAAGAAGGTCAAGGAGCTGTTCACCGAGTTCGAGAGCGCCGACGGCCGCAGCAAGCGCCGCATCGCCAACGAAGCGATCATGGAGCTCGACGTCCACGCCGCCATCGAAGAGGAGATCTTCTACCCGGCCATGCTTGAGGCCCTGAAAGACGAGTTCGTCGTCGCCGAGGCCGAGGAAGAGCACCACGTCGTCCACGTGCTCATCGATGAGCTGCGCGGGATGGAAAAGCCCGACGTGCACTTCGAGGCGAAATTCACCGTGCTCGCCGAGAACGTGCGGCACCACATCGATGAAGAAGAGAAGGAGATGCTCTCGAAAGCCGGCAAGGCCGGAAAGGAGCTCCTCGACCGCCTCGGCGAGCAGATGCTCGAGCGCAAGGAAGCACTCATGCGCGAGATAAAGTCCGGCACGAAGGCCCGCGCCTCCGCCTGATTTCCGCGCCTCTCCCAACGCCGGCCGCGCGCCCCCAGCGTGGCCGGCGTTCGCGTGTCAGGGGTGCGCGATGGGGAACTGCCCCGGCTGGCGTCCCGCGCCGGGCGGCCCCGCGTACGCCTGCGCATAGAGCATCCATTCCGCCGCCGCATCTCCGGTGGTCTCCAGCCGCGTGTCCGCCACGTGCCGCCGGCGCGTCACCACCGCGCAGAATTCCGCGGCCGGCCCCCGCACCACCTGTTCGGCATTGGCTTCCCCGAACACCCAGGTCTGGCCGTCGGGCGCCGTGAGCTCCACGCGCACCGGTTCGGTGTTCGGCTCCAGCCCGCGCGTGACATAGGAATAGCCTCGCGTGCGGAACCCCAGGAAGGCGATGTGGCGCAGCCGCTCCGAATCCGCCCGCGGCACGTTCGCCACGTCCACGATGTCGAGCCCGTGCGACCATGCCTCCATGAGCCGCGCCGTCAGGAACGAAACCCCGCTCATCGGCGGCCCGAACCATGGCATTCGCCGGTCCCCTTCGAGCGTGCCCGCCGCGTCCACCAGGTCGTGCCGCGCCCGCTCCCACCAGTCGAGGATCTCGGCGGCCGGCCGTTCGCGCGCCGCGAGGATGTAGGCGGGCTCGGCTCCCGGGGGAGGCTGCGGGGCCGCGCGGTCCCGCTGATTCCGCGCCGCGAACGCCTCCGCGTCCTTGATCGCGAGCGTTGCCGTGTCATCGAAGTGCGCGAGATGGGCCACCTGGTCGCGAATCGCCCACCCGGGCGCGTGCGTGGCTTTCTCCCACTGCGCGAACGGAACCTGCCGGAGGACTGCCTCCAGCGCGTCCGTCTCGTCGAGGAGGTCGCGGATTACCTGGTCGAGGACGCCCGCCATGCTTGCACTCCCGCACCGCGAAGGCGGTGGCCCGCAGCGTAGCGCATACGAACCCGCCCGGTTAAGTCCCGGGTAAGCACGTTGGTTTGGGCCAATCTTTGATGAGAAACCACCGCGACGGTGGGCTGCACGCCGGACTTCGTTGAACATGTGCCGCGGACGAAACCGAACCCCGCTTCCGACGTATGGCCCCGATCTTTGGGTCGATAGGCCAACGTTTCTAGGAATCCGGCAATTAGATTCGCCCAAGAGATTTTTCCAGTGGGCCCCCCTCCGGGCGGGCCGGGGGGGAGGCATGGCCGCGTGTCGAAGCACCTGATTCCCGCGGCGCTGTTGTGGGTGGTCCTGACAGCCATTGGGGAAGCGACCTTTTTCCTGGATTGGTTGCCCGTCGTGGGCTCGCCGGAAGCCGAAGAGTGGGACCTGATTTTCAACGTCCTCCTCGCCATGGGCATCCCCGTGTTCACGTTCGTGGTCGCCGCGCTCATCTACGCCTTCTGGAAATTCCAGACCGCGAACGAAGGCGGCGAAACCGGCTCCCCCTTCAAGGGCACCGGCTCGTTCCCCAAGGTCTGGCTCGTCATCACCAGCGTCCTCGCCGCAATCTCCATGATCATCGGCCTTGTCAGCCTCTCCAACCTGCAGGTCGATAAGGCCGGCTATGGCTGGGGCGAAGACCAGGCTCCTCTTGTCATCGAAACCACGGCCCAGCGCTTCTCCTGGACCTTCGCCTACAAGGACAAGAACGTCGAGTTGCTCTCCGCCAAGGACACCGAACTTCTCCTCCCCATCGATACCGAGGTGAAGTTCGAAATCCAGTCCATCGACGTCATCCATTCGCTCTGGATCCCGGCATTTCGCATGAAGATCGATGCGATCCCGGGGCGCACCACGTTCCTCACCGTGGAACCGCACGTCCTGGGCTCATACGACACCGACAACAACTTCCGCGTCCAGTGCGCCGAACTCTGCGGCCTCAACCACACGCTCATGTCGATGCACATCCGCGTGGTCGAGCAGGCCGAATTCGATGAGTGGCTCGCGTCGAAGCAAACGAAGGTGAGCAGGTAGGGAGGCGGGATGTACGCAGCAACTACGATCGGCGGCGGTCTCGGCACGGGGCTCCTGTCGTTCTATCTCGGACTCGGTGTCGCCGCCCTCCTCCGTAGCCTCTTCGGCTTCGATGCATGGGACCGCGACTTCAACGCCAGCATCGGCTACATCTTCGGCCTCATCGGCTGGCTCATGGGCGTCGGCATGTGGGGCACCTGGGGCCGCGAATGGTTCGGCGCCAAAATCAAGGATCCCCACGCCAACAGCCGCAAGGAACTCGGCTGGCAGCGCTACTTCATGTTCAACGTCGACCACAAAGTCATCGGGGTCCAGTACCTCGTCACCTTCCTCGTGGTCTTCATCCTCGCCGGCGCCATGGCCATGGTCATCCGCCTCGAACTGATGGATTCCGGCAGGGACTTCGTCAGCAACAAGACCTATAACACCGTCCTCGGCATGCACGGCATCATGATGGTCGCCGTCGCCGTCGCCGCCGTCGTCGGCGGTCTCGGCAACTACGCCGTGCCGCTCATGATTGGCGCCGACGACATGGCCTTCCCGCGCATGAACGCGCTGAGCTACTGGCTCGTGCCGCCTGTCGCCGTCACCCTCCTCCTGTCGCCCTTCCTCGGAGGGCTCGAAACCGGCTGGACCGCCTACCCGCCGCTCTCCGTGCTCACCCAGAGCGCGCAGACCTTCTGGAACCTGGCGATCATTACGTTCGGCCTCTCCTCCATCCTCGGTGGCCTGAACTTCGTCGTCACGGTCATGTTCATGCGCGCGCCCGGCATGACCTGGGGCCGCCTCCCGATGTTCGTTTGGTCCATGTTTGTGACCGCGTGGCTCGCCCTCCTTTATACGCAGGGCTTCGCCGTCGCCCTCATCATGGTCACCCTCGACCGCATCGCCGGCATGGGCTTCTTCGATGCCGCGCGCGGCGGCGACCCGCTGCTCTACCAGCACGTCTTCTGGTTCTATTCCCACCCGGCCGTGTACATCATGATCCTGCCGGGCTTCGGCATCGCGCTCGAAGTCATCGGGCACTTCAGCCGGAAGCCGCTCTTCGCCTACCGGTACGCGGTCGGCGCGTTCCTCGGCATCCTCGGCCTGTCAGGCGTTGTGTGGGCCCACCACATGTTCACCGCCGGCATCCCGAACTACCTGCACGGCCCCTTCCTCGTCGCGACCGAGCTCATCTCGATCCCGACGGGCCTCATCTTCCTCTCAGCCCTGGGCACCATCTGGATGGGCAAGCTCTGGCTGCGCACCCCGATGCTGTTCGCCCTCGCCGTCATCTTCAACTTCGCCTGCGGCGGCGTCACCGGCATCTTCCTCGCCGATGTCCCCACCGACATCCATCTCCAGGACACCTATTTCGTCGTCGCCCACTTCCACTACACCATCGTGGGTGGCGAAATCTTCGGCCTCTTCGCCGGCATCTATTACTGGTTCCCGAAGATCACCGGCCGGATGTACAACGAGAAGCTCGCGAAGCTCCACTTCTGGTGGATGTTCATCGGCTTCAACGTGACCTTCTTCATCATGCACTGGCCCGGCATCGAAGGCATGAACCGCCGCATCGCCGACTACCCGCAGTCGCTCGAAACGGCGAACCTCATCGTCAGCCTCTCGGCCTTCATGCTCGGCGCCAGCTTCCTCGTCTTCATCTACAACTTCGTCAATTCGTGGGTCCGCGGCCCCGCCGCCGAGGCGAACCCCTGGGGCGCCCGCACCCTCGAATGGCAGACTTCCTCGCCGCCGCCGGTGGAGAACTTCCTCCAGCCGCCGGTCATCGCGGGCCATCCCTACGACTACGGCGTGCCCGGCGCGGCCCCGCACGTCACCTTCTACCCGCCGGCGGTCGGCAGCCCGGCTGGCGGTGGTGGCGGCGGCCAGTAGCAGGAAACTGTGACCCGCCCCGCTCATCACCACCGAAAGGAGTAACGGCATGCCTGCAATGGGAGCCTTCCAAAAGGGATACGTGGTGGCCATCGTCCTGGCCGTCATGACCATCCTCGAATACCTCTTCGCCGTGCACGTCGATGACCTGCAGGTCCGCTTCCTGGGCCTCGCCATCACCGCGCTCGCGAAGGTCTACTTCATCGCCTACTACTTCATGCACATCTACCGCTGCTGGCGGGAGGAGGCCCACTAGATGGCGGTTATCGCTGCTCACGGCGCACAGACGCATGGCGCCGGCCACATGTCGCCCGCGAAGCGCCTCCAGGTCAACCGCGTTGGCCTCTGGCTCTTCTTCTTCTCCGAAAGCATCATCTTCGGCCTGCTCTTCACCTCCCGCTTCTTCCTCCTCGGGACGCACCAGGAGCACGTCGACCAGTTCCTCGGCCTGGTCATCACCATCGTCCTGCTCGCCAGTTCGGTCACGGCCTACACCGCCGAGACAGCGATGGAAAAGGGCAACCGCAAGCTCGCCGCCTGGTCGCTGTTCGCCACCATCCTCCTTGGCGTCGTCTTCGCCATTGGCGTCGGCTTCGAATGGTCCGTCGCCGAGTTCGGCATCAAGACGGCGGTCGAAGGGCAGGACCCGCACAACGTCGTCTGGGGCACAGTCTTCTTCTCGATGACCGGCCTCCACGCCGCCCACGTCGTCAGCGGCGTGCTCATGCTCGGGCTCGCACTCATGATGCTCCTCCGTGGCCACTTCTCGAAGGACAGCCACTGGGGCATCTCCAGCACGATCATGTACTGGCACTTCGTCGATGTCGTCTGGGTCTTCTACTACCCGGCCTTGTACCTCGTCGCGGGCGGTGGTACCCATACGGGATGACGGACCGGCAGACACTGCACCGGTTGAAGTTCTGGGGGGGCTGGGTCGCGGCGGCAATCGTCGCGGCCTGGCTCCTCAATCTCGTTTGGTGGGGTCTGCTTTCGCCCGCCGCGCGCGCTCCCAGCCTGCAGGTTCTCGAAATCCCCGCGGGCACCGGCGCGGCCCTCGAAAAGGGCGCCACCTTCTCCTTTGCCGATAACTCCCTCGTGCTCGCGCCCGGCGCCACCGTTCGCGTCGTCAACAAGGATTCGCAGCAGCACTCCATCGGCTCCTTCAACGTCCCCGCCGGCGAAACCCTCGATATCACCCTCCCCAGGACTGGCAACGGCACCGAACTCAGCTGCAGCATTCACCCATCCGGCTATCTCGACCTCGGCATCGAGAAACGCCCGCCACTGCTGAGCACCATCATCCCCGCGATCCTGCTCGGCGCGCCGTTCGGCCTGCTCACCGCCGTCGCCGTGTTCCTCACCGGCAAGATCGATTCGGACCCCAAGCAGCACGCCACCGCCTGATCCCGGGCACTCACACGCCCTCGTGGCGGCGTAGAATCCCGCCCATGCCAGAGCTGCCACTCTCCGGGATCCGCGTCTGCGACCTCACCTGGATCATCGCCGGGCCGACCGCCACCCGCGTCCTCGCCGATTTCGGCGCCGAAGTCATCCGCGTCGAACACGGGCAGGCCGCCGACGCCGTCCGCTTCGGGCGGCCCATCGTCGGCGACCGCCCCACGATGAACAATTCCGGCTTCTGGAACTACATCAACCGCAACAAGAAGAGCATCCTCCTCAACGCCCGTCATCCCATGGGCGGTGACCTGCTGCGAAAGCTCATCGCGGCCAGCGACGTCGTCGTCGAGAACTTCTCCAGCGGGATCATGGCCTCCTGGGGCCTCGACTACCCGCAGCTGCGCGAAATCCGGCCGGACATCATCTACTGTTCCGTCTCCGGCTTCGGCCACAGCGGCCGCGACAAAGCGTTCACCACCTGGGGACCGACCGCGCAGGCGCTCTGCGGCCTCACCTTCACGTCCGGCCTCCCCGGCTATCCCCCGGCCGGGTGGGGCTACAGCTACATGGACCACACCGCCGGGTACTCCGCCGCGGTCGCGATCATGGCGGCCATTCACCACCGCAACCGCACGGGCGAAGGCCAGCACATCGACATCTCCCAGATCGAAGCCGGTATCGTCCTCAATGGCCCCGCCGTGCTCGACTTCACCGTCAACGGCCGCTCCTGGCGCCGCGCCGGCATGCCCCCGGGGAACCGGGCATGGGAGCCTCGCGTCGCGCCGCACAACACCTATCCCTGCGCCGGTGAGGATAGCTGGCTCGCCATCGCCGTGATGAACGACGCCGAATGGCGCGCGCTCGTCATGGCCATGGACGAACCCCCCTGGGCCGCCGAAGCCCGCTTCGCCACCAACGAAGCCCGTCTCGCCAACGAGGACGAGCTCGACGAACGCATCGCCGCCTGGACGAGCGAGTTCACCGGTTACGAAGCCATGGAGCTGCTGCAGGCCGCGGGGGTGCGCGCCGGGGTCTGCCAGCGGGCCAGCGACAAATTCGAACGCGACCCCCAGCTCGACGCCCGCGATTGGTGGCACGAGGTGGAACATGGCGAGCTCGGCCCTATCACCTACGACGGCGTGCTCCCGAAGCTCTCCGCGACCCCCGGCAGCGTCCGCGCCGCCGGCCCGCTCATCGGCCAGGACACCTTCTCCGTGCTGCACGACGTGCTCGGCATGACTCCCGAGGAGATCGCCGCGACCGAGGCCATGGGGGTGCTGATGTGAGCGGCCCCCTCGCCGGCCTGCGCGTCCTCGAACTCTGCGACGAACCCGGGCAGTTCGCCGGGAAACTCATCGCCGACCTCGGCGCCGACGTCCTCAAGATCGAACCCCCCGGCGGTTCGACCGCGCGCACCGTCGGCCCCTTCGTCAAGGACCGGCCCGGCCCCGACCGTTCCCTCAACTTCTGGTATCACAACACGAACAAGCGCTCCGCCGTCCTCGACCTCGAGGGGAGCGAAGACGACCGAGCGCTTCTCCGTTCGCTCGCCGCGTGCGCCGACGTCCTCATCGAGGACCGCGCCCCCGGTGCGCTCGCCACCATCGGGCTGGCGCCGGACGCGCTGCGGGCCGCGAACCCCGCGCTGATCGTCTGCTCAATCACGCCCTTCGGACAGACCGGGCCGTGGGCGAACTGGAAGTCATCCGATATGGTGGGCCTCGCGCTCGGCGGCCCGATGATGATGAACGGCTACGACCCCGAGGACGCGCCCGGCGCACCCCCCATTCGCGGCCACGGTGACCAGGGCTACAACACCACCGGCCAGTTCGCCGTCCACGGCATCCTCGCGGCCCTCATCCACCGCGACCGCACGGGCGAGGGCCAGCTCATCGACTGCTCCATGCATGAAGCCCTCGCCTGCACGACCGAGGTCGGCATGCCGTACTGGCTCTACGCCCGCCAGGATGTCGTCCGCCAGACGGGGCGCCACGCCGCCGCCCAGCGCACGGAGCCGTGGCTGTTTCGCGCGAAGGACGGCCGCCACCTGATCCTCTACGGCGTCGGCCGCGACAACGAGAGCTGGAAGCGGCTCAAGCCGTGGTGGCAAGCGCACGGCTTCGGGATGCAGTTCGACGAGCCCCGCTTCGATACCCCGCTCGCACGCCAGCCCGGCCGCGGTTCACCCGAAGCCGCCGAGATCATGGCCGAAATGGGCCGCTTCATCGCCGCCACGGACGCCGATGAGGTGTACCGTGGCGGCCAGGAACGCGACCAGGCGTGGGGCATTGTCCGCGCTCCCGATGAAACTCTCCAGGACCCGCACTTCCACGACCGCGGCCACTTCGTCCCGGTCACCGGCGAAGGGATCGATGAGCCCGCGCTCATGCCCGGTGCCCCATACATCTTCAGCGCGACGCCGTGGGAATTGCGCCTTCCCGCGCCCCGGCTGGGTGAGCACACCGCCGCGGTCCGTGCCGCAGGCGGCGCGTGGCCGGAAATCGAGCCCTCATGACCCGGTAACCTTCGTTGACCACCAGTTACCTACCGCGTTCACTGTTCCAAATGGACAGGCTGTCCCACGTGATCGAGAACCGGGCCCACTGGAACGCGCAGGCAGCGGAGTACGCCGAACCCGGCCGCCGCGGCTGGGCCGGCGAACCGGGCTGGGGCATCTGGAGCATCCCTGAGGCGGAATTGCACCTCCTCGAAGGCGTCGCTGGCCTCGACGCACTCGAACTGGGCTGCGGCACGGCCTACGTCTCGTCGTGGCTCGCACGCCTCGGTGCGCGGCCGGTTGGAATCGACAATTCGCCCGCCCAGCTCGCGACCGCCCGCCGCCTGCGGCGCGAGTTCGGCCTCCGTTTCCCCCTCGTCTGGGGGGACGCCGAACACCTCCCCTTCGCGGATGCGTCGTTCGATTTCGCCATCTCGGAGTACGGCGCCTGCCTCTGGTGCGACCCCTACCGCTGGCTACCCGAAGCCGCGCGCGTCCTTCGCCCCGGTGGCCGCCTGGTCTTCCTCACCGGCGGCGCCATCCTCATGCTCTGCGTGCCCGACGAGGATGGCGTCCCCGCGACGGACCGCATGATCCGCGACTACCACGGCATGCACCGCTTCGCCTGGCCCGAGGACCCCGGCATCGAATTCCACCTCGGCCACGGCGACTGGATCCGCCTCTTCCGCGCGAACGGCTTCGCCATCGAGAACCTGCTCGAACTGAGGCCGGCCGAAGACGCCACAACGCGCTATCCCTTCGTCACACGCCAATGGGCCCGCCGCTGGCCGAGCGAAGAGGCCTGGGTGCTGCGCAAGGAGGCCCCATGACCGCCTTCCTCGCCGATGGCCCGGCCGATGCGCCCGTCACACTCGTGCTCGCCCACGGCGCGGGCGCTCCCATGGACAGCGCCTTCATGGATACCTTCGCGGCCGGCCTCGGGCAGCGCGGCTTGCGCGTCGTACGCTTCGAATTCCCCTATATGCAGGCTCGCCGCGAATCCGGCTCCCGCCGCCCGCCCGACCGTGAGGCCGTCCTCCTCCAGGCGTGGCGGACCGTGTTCGCCGAACTCGGAGGCGCCGTTGCCGTCGGCGGCAAGTCCATGGGGGGCCGCATGGCCAGCATGGTCGCGGACGAACTGGGGGCGCGCGCGCTCGTCTGCCTGGGCTATCCCTTCCACGCGCCCGGCCGCCCCGGGAAGCCGCGTATCGCTCACCTCGCTGGCCTTCGCACCCCCGCGCTCATCGTCCAGGGTACGCGCGACCCCTTCGGCGGCCGCGATGATGTCGCCACCTATGATCTGAGCCCGTCTATCGAAATCCACTGGGTCGAGGACGGTGACCACGACCTCGCCCCGCGAAAAGCCGCCGGTGGACGCGCCGCGGCGTGGGAAGGCGCGATGGATGCGGTCGCCGCGTTCCTCGGGCGATTGCCCTGATGTCAGGCCTGATTCCCGGTGTCCCGTTCGCCTTCGCCGCGCGCCAATTGCGACAGCCGGTGCGCGAGCCGTCCCGAGCCCTTCACCAGCGGCCCGAAGCGCCACGCCACGGCTTCCTCGAACACCTCGGCCGTGGCCACGGGCAAGGTCCCGTCTCGCGACATAATCCACGCGCCCGCCAACAGTCGCAGGTGATACTCGGTCGCTCCGCGATACTGGCGGCCATCCAGGTTCGCGGCCAGCGCCGGCTCTTCCCCAACCACCCGCTCCGCCAGCGCGCGCGCCGGCCGTTCCACGAACGGGTCCATATCGACCACGCGCCCGAACGAAGTCATGAGCTTTCCATAGATGGCGTCGTCGATGCGCGGCTTGCGGCGGAACACTGCCGCCCATTGTATGGCCCGGGCGACCGCCCGTGAGCGAACGCCTCCAGGCCACCGCGATCGTGCTCGCCGGCGGTCGCAGCACCCGTTTCGGCTCCGATAAGGCCGCCGCGCAACTCGCCGGACGCTCCATGCTCGAATGGGTCGTGTCCACCGTCGCGGCCGCCTGTGAGGATGTGGTCATCGTCGGCGGCCCGGAGCGCACCCTCCCAGGCACACGCTACATCGTCGAGGAGGGCACCCCGCGCGGCCCGCTCGGTGGCATCGTCACCGGGATGCGCGCCGCGCGCTTCGATGCCTGCTTCGCGACCGGCTGCGACGTCCCGCTGCTCGTGTCCGCCCTGGTGCGAATGGTCCTGCGCGCGCTCGATGGCGTGGCCGCCGCGGTGCCCGTGGTCGGGGGCGTGCCCCAGCCGCTCACGGCCGCCTTTTCGCGCGGCCTTTGCCTCCCGGCCTTCGACGCCGCGCTCGCCGCGAGCGCCGGCGGTCCTATCCACGCCCTGCGTTCGGTCACCGCGTTCGAAATCGATGAAGCCACCGTGCGTTCGGTCGACCCCGGCCTGCGCAGCTTCCTCAACGCCAACACGCCCGAAGCCTTCGCTACACTCGAAGCCCTGGTCCGCGACGCTGCCCCTTAGTGGCCGCTGCTGCTCGTGCTCGCGGCCCCATGCGACGCTGAGCTGCTCTCGCTCGACGAAGTCCCGGCCGACGATGAGCCACCTGCCCCATGCGACGATGCCGCCGGCTTTTCGCCCGTCGCGACGCCAAGGTAGGCGTCAGCGAACGAATGGTTCACTTCCAGCACGCCGTTGTTCAGTGTCGCGAAGGCGTACTCGGGCGTGATCTTCGGTAGTGCGTCCGCGGCTGCCTGGCTCGTCACCACGCTGCCCGCCGTCACGTACCGTCCCTCCGGGATGGTCACGCCAATCACCTTCGCCCCGGGCTCGATCACGACGTTCTTGCCCACCACCGCCTTGAACACGAGCGCCTGCATCCCCACGAAGGTGTTGTCGCCAACCGCCGCTGGCCCGTGGACCTGCGATTGGTGTGCCATCGAGACGTTCTTCCCGACGTACACCGCGAACTTCTTGCCATCGACGGTGACGAGGTTCTTCTCGACTGGCTCGCTGCCATCGAAGGTCTCAAGCGCGTGCAGCACGACGCCGTCCTGCACATTCGAACCCTCGCCGATGACGATGGGCTGCCCCTCGTCCCCGCGAATGCTCGCGAATGGCGCCACATACACCCGCGCACCCACGCTCACGTTGCCAATCACCGAAGCCAGCGGGTCGATGAAGGCGCCGGTGCCGACCGCCGGCTGCTCGACCGTGGGGTTGAACCCCGTCTTCACATTCGGCCGGATGAGGCCCGTCGTGGCCTCGTCGTGCCCGCCCGCGGCGGCCGCCGGCGAGAACTTCTCGCGATACACGATGAACGCCGCCATCAGCACCACCGCCGCGATGAGCGCGCCGTTGATCATCTGCTGATGTGTCCACGTCTGCACCGCCATGACGCCGGGCAGCTTCGGCAGGTCGAAGGTGAAATGGAACGAAAAGCCGCCCTCGGCCTTTCGCTGCATCATTCCCGCCGAGTCGCCCTCGCGAAGGGGCACGACGTTCGATCCGGGCTGATCGTCGGACATCTCGTCGTCTGCGCGTGCTTCCGCACCCCGGGCCATCGGACTACTCCCTGCCGGTGTTACCAGAGGTATCGGCACGAGTGGCGGGTCCGGGTACCCCGAGCGAACGCGTCCTACAGCGCCAGGCTCACCGGGTTCTCCAAAAGCCCCTGGATCTCCTTGATGAAACGCGCCCCCTCGGCCCCGTCCGTCACGCGATGATCCGCGCTCAGCGCTACTTTCATGAGGTCGCGCACCACCACCTGGCCTTCGCGCGCCGCGGGCCGGGGCATCACGCTCCCGACCCCGAGAATGGCGGCCTGCGGCGGATTGATGATGCCGATCAGCGTCTCCACGCCGTACGCCCCGAGGTTCGTGATCGTGAACGTGCCCGCGCTGTACTCCTCCGCCCGCAGCGCGCCGCTCTTGGCGCGCGCCACCAGGTCCTTCGATTCCCGCGCGATCTGGCCCAGCGTCTTGCCCTTGCATCCGAGGATGGCCGGCGCGATCAGCCCTTCGTCCAGCGCGATGCCGATGTCGATGTTGATCTCCTCGTGCATCGTCAGTCCGGCATCCGAAAACTCCGCGTTGAACTTCGGGTGCCGTTCGAGCGCCAGCGCGCACGCCTTCACGATGAGGTCGTTCACGCTCACCCGCTGCTCCTCGCTCGCCGACGCGTTCAACTGGCCACGGAAGGCCATCGCCGCCGTCATGTCGATGTCCAGCGTCAGGTAGTAATGCGGCGCCGTCTGCTTGGATTGCGACATCCGCCGCGCGATTGCCTGCCGCATCCGCGAAAGCGGCTGCGCCCCCGTCGCGGGAACGGTGGCCCGGGCCGGTTCGGCCGCGGGGCGCGCGGCAGGCTGCGGCTCCGTGACTGGTAGCTTCCCGCTGATTGCCGCCTCCACATCCTTGCGCAGGATTCGCCCATCCGGGCCCGTGCCCTTCAGCCGCGAAAGGTCCAGTCCCGCATCCATCGCGATGCGCCGCGCGACCGGCGAAACGCGCACGCGGCCTTCATCCCCCGGCATGCCGTCCGGCGATCCGCCCGCCTGGCCGGGGGTGATGTTCACGTGCATCTGCTCCGTCTCGGGAGCGGCGGGCGGCGCCTGTTCGCGCTGCGCCGTCGTCGTTGCCGCGTTCTGCCGCGCCGATGCCGAGGCGTCGCCATGGCCCCGGCGCGCGGGCGTCTCCGCCGGCGGCTGCCGCTCCGGCTCCGCGTCCACCTGCTCATCGGCGGCGCCCAGGAGCGCGATCACCTGCCCGACGGGTACCGTCTCGCCCTCCTGCACGACCAGCTTCTTCAGCACACCGGATTCGAAAGCCTCGAGTTCGACGGTCGCCTTGTCGGTCTCGATTTCGGCGATCACCTCGCCGCGATCGACCTGGTCGCCGACCGCCTTCAGCCACTTCACGAGCGTGCCTTCGGTCATGTCTGCGCCCATCTGGGGCATGGTCACTTCTGTCGCCACTGGGGCCTCCCTGGCTCTCTCACACTCCGGCTGCCGTCGTCGCTGGCGGCGTTACATCATCGCGAGCACGGCCTCGACCACGTCCTCTTCCGAAGGCAACGCGGCGAATTCCAGGTTCCGATTGTATGGCATCGGCACATCCTTCCCCGATACCCGCGCCACCGGCGCGTCCAGCCAATCGAACGCCTGCTCCATGATCTGCGCGCTCAACTCGCCGCCGAAACCGCCGAACTTCCAGTCGTCCTCGACGATCACCGCGCGGTTCGTCTTCTTCACCGAGGCGATGACGGTCCCCATATCGAGCGGCCGCAGCGTGCGCAGGTCGATGACCTCCGCCTCGATGCCGTCCTGCTCCAGGAGCGTCGCCGCGCGCAGCGCCTGGTGCACGCTGCCGCTATATCCCACGATCGTCACATCGGACCCCGCCCGCAGGATGTTCGCCTTGCCGAATTCGACCACGAAGTCCGGGTCGTCCGGTACCTCGCCCTTCACGCCATAGATCGCCGTGTGTTCGATGAAGATCGTCGTGTTCTCATCGCGGAAGGCTCGCTTGAGCAGCCCCTTCGCGTCGGCGGCGTTCGAAGGGCACACCACGTTCAGCCCCGGGAAGTGGGCGTAGAGCCCCTCCAGGCTGTGGCTATGCGTCGCCGCCAACGGGCTCCCGCCGCCGCTGGCCATGCGAATCACCAGCGGCACGCGAATCTGCCCGTTGGACATGTAGTGCAACTTCGCCGCGCTGTTCACGATCTGTTCCAGCGCGAGGAAGCTGAAGTTGATGGTCATCAACTCCACCATCGGCCGCAGCCCCGCCATTGCCGCGCCGATACCGACGCCGACGATGCCCGATTCCGCGATCGGCGTGTCCTTCACCCGCTCCTCGCCGAACTCCTCGAGCAGGCCCTTGGTCACCGCGTACGAACCGCCGTACGCGCCGATGTCCTCGCCCAGGAGGAAGATGCGCGAATCGCGGATCATCTCCTCGCGAAGCGCCTCCCGGAGCGCGTCGCGCATGCGCAGCTCAGTCATCGGTGGGCTCCGCCATCAGGTTCCCGTAGAGGGTGTCCAGCCCCGGCTCCGGGCTCGCGTCCGCGAACGCCACGGCGTCGTCCACCGCCTTGTCCACGCGCCGCACGACATCCTCCCAGCCCGCCTGGTCCAGCATCCCACGCTCCATCATGTGCTGCTTCAGCGCCTCGATGGCATCCCGCTTGCGGTACTGCTCGATCTCGTCCTTCAGCCGGTAGAGCTCCGGGTCCGCCATCGAATGCCCGCGGTAGCGATACGTCATCGCCTCGATGAAGTAGGGCCCGTTCCCCGCGCTGCAGTGCTCAACCGCCTTTCGCGTCTCGCGATACACCTCGAGCACGTCCATCCCGTTGATGCTCACGGCCGGCATGTTGTACGCCGCAGCCAGCTTCGGGATCTGCGTCGAAAGCGATTCCGCGAAGCGCACACCCATCCCGTAGAGGTTGTTCTCGCAGAAGAAGATCACGGGCGTGTCCCACAGCGCCGCGAGGTTCAGCGCCTCGTGAAATTCGCCTTCGCCGACGCTCCCATCGCCGAAGATGCACAGCGCCAGCCGGTCCTCCTTCTGCATCCGCGCGGCGAGGCCCAGGCCGACCGCCAGCGGCAGGTGCGCCGCCACGATCGCGTAGCCGCCGAGGAAGCCCTTGCTCACGTCGTACAGGTGCATCGAACCGCCGCGCCCGCCGCTCAGGCCGTCCACCCGGCCGAACAGCTCCGCCATGATCCGGTTCGCATCCACGCCGCGCGCGAGCGCGTGCCCGTGATCGCGGTAGTGCGTCACGATCTGGTCCTGCTCGCGCAGCGCGTTGAGCGCCCCCACCGCGCACGCCTCCTGCCCCGTATAGAGGTGCAAGAACCCGCGGATCTTGCCCTTCGTGTACATCTCGCCCGTCTTCTCTTCGAAGCGGCGAAGGAGCTGCATCTGGTAGAGGAACAGCCCGAGCTGCTCCGAACCCGGATCGTCCATGGCGCTCCCCGGGAGCGATATCTGCTGCGTCACCGTGTGGAGACTCCTTCGGATGGGGACGGCCGCGCCGCGCGCCGGTGGGCGATGTGAATCGCCTCGCCCGTCACCGCCAGCGCCGCCTCCTTCAGGGCTTCGGGGAGCGTCGGATGCGCGTGCACCGCGAATCCCAGCTCCACCGTTGTCGCTTCCAGGAGCGAGACCATCGAAGCCTCGCCCAGCAGGTCGTTCACGCCGTGCCCGATCATGTGGATGCCCAGCACCTGCCCCGTCGGCTCATCCGCCACGACCTTGATGAATCCCTCCGTCTCGGCGACTGCCACCGCACGCCCGAGGGCGGTCAGCGGGAAGCGGCCCGTCTTCACAGCGTAGCCCGCCTCCTTCGCCTGCTTCTCCGTGTAGCCGATCGAACCCACCTGCGGCTCGCTGAACGTGGCCCGCGGCATCTGCACATAATCGAGCACCGGCGTCTGCCGCCCCGCGATCGCCTCCGCCGCGATCACCCCCTGCTGCGACGCCACGTGCGCCAGCGGCAGCTTCCCCGTGACATCGCCGATCGCGTACACCCCCGCCACGTTCGTCCGCATCCGGTCGTCGATGCCGATGAACCCGCGCTGCGTCTGCACGTTCGCCGATTCCAGGTTCAGCGGCTGGGTGTTCGGCACGAACCCGATGGCGATGAGCACGGCATCCGCTTCCAGCGTCTCCTGCTTGCCGTCGGCGCTGAGCGACACGCGCGCCACGTCGCCGTTCACCTGCACCGATTCCACCTTCGTGCCCGTCCGGCATTCGATGCCCCGCGCCTCGAACGAACGCCGCAGCGCACGGCTCACATCCGGGTCCTCCAGCGGCACGATCGCATCGAGCAATTCCACGATCGTCACCTTCGAACCGTAGCTCGCCCAGAGGTGCCCGAATTCAACACCCACCGGCCCGGCACCGATGACGACCGCGCGCGCCGGCGTCTTGCGCAGCACGACCGCGTCCTTGCTGCTCAGCACCACGCGCCCGTCGGGCACCAGCCCTGGCAGGTTCCGCGAACCTGTCCCGCTGGCGATGACGATGTTTTTCACCTCGTGCCGGACGCCATCCGCCGTGACTGTCTTCGGCCCCCCCAGTGCCGCGCTTCCCTTGATGACGTCGACGTTCGCATCCTTCAACAGCCCTTCGACGCCGCTCACGATCTTCTCCACCACGGCCCGGCTGCGGTCGACCGCCGCGCCGAGGTCGAAGCTGACGTTCTCCGCGCTAATGCCCCATGCCTCCGCCTCGCGCACGAGATTCACCACCTCCGCGTTCTTGAGCAGCGCCTTGCTGGGGATACAGCCCCAGTTGAGGCACACGCCGCCCACCCGGTCACGTTCGAAGAGCGCGGTTCGGAGCCCGAGCTGGGAGGCGCGAAGGGCCGCGACATACCCCCCCGGGCCGCCACCGATGATGCCGATGTCGTAGCTAGCCATAGTTCCCGCCTAGACTACCATAGCTCTGGACTCTACTTGTACGAGCGAAGGCACCGATTTCCGGGCTCACCCATAGGCCAGGTCTCTACCAGTGTATGCGCCCGGCTCTCGGGATTTCGCCAACGAATCAGTTCATTCGCCGATGATTGCTTGCGGCGAATCGGTGGCCGCCGCCGCGGCAGGCCGCCGCAACACGTGCATCGCGTGCGAGCGCAGCAACGGGATCGCAGCGAGCGGCCCGTACAGCCACGGCGCATAGCGCCCCACCGGCCGCGCGATCGGCGGCGCCAGCGTGATCGCGTACGTCCGCATCGGGCACCGCGGGAACCACCGCCGGATGTCGTCCGCGGCGATGGGGTGCACGTTCGCGTTTCCCGGGTTACGCCGCCGCATGTCGTAGATAAGGATGAGCCCGCCCGGTCGCGTCACCCGGAAAAGCTCCTTCGCAATCCGCGCCGATACTTCCTCATCCGGGACGCTGCTGAAGAGCGTGAACGCCAGCGCAAGGTCGAAGCTCTCGTCCGCCTCCGGGATCGCCTCGGCACTGCCGCCGTGCACCCGGATCTCCGGCGAATGCGCATGGCAGTACGCCACCGCCTCGGGGTCGAGGTCGATCCCCGCCTGGTCCCGCGGATCGCCGCCCCATTGCACCATGAGCCGCAGGTTGTACGCCGTCGAGCAGCCCGCCTCGAACGCCCGCACGCCGTCGAGCGAATCGAGGCGCTGTTTGCGGAAGATGCGCCGCAGCAGCCGCTCGCGCTCCTGCACCATCAGCAGGTTCCCCGGCTCAAGGATCGAATGGCGCGACATCCCGCCCACTCTATAAGGGCCCCCCGGTCGGGAAAAGGCGCGCCGCCCCCGTGTTGCCCGCGCGCGCGCCCTCTATACCGCGGCTTCCCTTGCGCGGCGTGCTATAGTAGTTGGGAAGCATTCCTTACAGGAGTGGGCTCGCGGCCCACTTTTTTGTTGGGGTTTATGAAGAACGATTTCCTCCTCGCTATCGCTCAGCTCGCCGCCGAGAAGAACCTCCCGAAAGACACCGTCTTCGAGGCCGTCGAAGCTGCTCTCACCTCGGCCTACCGGCGCGACGGCGAGAACGCCCCCAACATCTACGTCAAGATCGATCCGAACCTCGGCGACATCCGCGCCTACCGCCAGATGGCCGTCGTCGATGAGGTCGAAATCCCCGCGCAGGAAATCTCCGTCGCCGAGGCGCGCCGCTACAAGGGCGATGCCGAGTCCGGCGACGTCCTCGATTTCGAAGAGAAGGTCCCCGAAAACGCCGGCCGTATCGCCGCCCAGACCGCCAAGCAGGTCGTCCTCCAGCGCCTGCGCGAAGCCGAGCGCGACCAGGTCTACGACGAGTACAGCGGCAAGGAAGGCGAGATCGTCGTCGGCACCGTCCAGCGTGTCGAACCGCGCCAGGCCATCATCGAACTCAACAAGGGCACCGAGGCGAGCCTCCCCTACGGCGAACAGGTCCGCAACGAGCACCTGCGCGCCGGGCAGCGCGTCCGCGTCATCATCCTTCGCGTCGAACGTGCCGCGAAGGGCCCGCAGATCATCGTCAGCCGCGCCGACCGTAGCCTCCTCCGCCGCCTCCTCGAACTCGAGGTCCCGGAGATCAAGAGCGGTACCGTCGAGATCAAGGCCATCGCCCGCGAGGGCGGCCACCGCAGCAAGGTCGCGGTCCACTCCCGCATCGCCAGCATCGATCCCATCGGCGCCTGCGTGGGCATGCGCAGCACCCGCATCCAGAACATCGTCAACGAACTCGGCGGCGAACGCATCGACATCATCAAGTGGGATGCCGACCCCGGGAACTTCGTCTCCAACGCCCTCAGCCCCGCCCAGGTCCTCGATGTCATCGTCGATGAGGAGGGGCACCGCGCCACCGTCGTCGTGCCCGACCGCATGGTCTCGCTCGCCATCGGCAAGGAAGGCCAGAACGCACGCCTCGCCGCCCGGCTGACGCGCTGGGGCATCGACATCCTCAGCCAGAGCGCCAGCGAAGGCGCCGCCCAGCCCACGTCGTTCGATGCCTACGCCCCCGGTGAGACGCCGTCGATCGACGTCCTCGCCGAAGCGGAGGAAATCGCCGCCGCGGCCGAGCCCGAGCTTGTGGAAGCCGTCGCCGGCGCCGAAGTCGAAGCGCCCTCCGAGCCCGAGACCGTCGCCCAGCCGGCCCGCGCCGAGGAGGAGTTCTCCTTCGCCGCCGCCGTCGAATCGATGCCCGTCCCGGACCGCGAAGAGCGCGAGGCCGAGGATTACGGCGAGGAAGACGAAGAAGAGTACGAGATCCCCTCGCTGCTCGATGTCGAGGCTCGCCCGACTGCGATCCGCTTCGCCGAGGACGTGCTCCCGCGCCGCCCCGAGGAAGTCGACGAAACGCCGGCCGCCAAGAAGGGCACCCCCGCGGCCAAGCGCCCCAAGCGCGCCCCCCGCTTCGTCGAACAGACCGAGGAAGAGCTCGAAGAGATCGATTACTCCGGCCGCATTCACTAGGACGGGCCAGCGCCCGTCCAGCGTGCGGCCCGCTGGAGGGACCGCATGACCACCACCCAGCAGGGGGCTCGCCCCCGGCACGTGCCGCAGCGTACCTGCATCGGCTGCCGCCAGGCCGAAGGCAAGCGCGGCCTCATCCGCATCGTGCGCACCCCCGATGAGCGTGTCGCCGTCGATCCCACCGGAAAGGCGAACGGCCGCGGAGCCTATCTCCACGCCCAGCAATCCTGTTGGGTGAAAGCGCTCAAAGGCGGTACGATGAGAAACGCACTCAAAATCACCCCGGTCCGGGAGGATGTGGAGGCGCTGCGCGCCTTCGCCCTGGCGTTGCCGGCCGAAGAAAGCGAACTCATATGACAACTCAACCGGCTTCCAGGGCCAGGCAGGTTTCCCTCCCCGCCGCCCTCACCGTCCGCGAACTCGGCGACCTCCTCGCCGTCTCCCCCGTCGAAATCATCAAGCGCCTCATGACCCATGGCGTCATGGCCGCCGTCAACGCCACCATCGATTTCGAAACCGCCGCCATCGTCGCCGTCGACCTCGGCTTCGACCCCCAGTCCGCCGTTCCCGCCCCCGCCGCGGCCACCACCGCCATCGCCCCGGACGAGGACGAGCCCGACGACCCCGCCTCGCTGCAGCCCCGGTCGCCCGTCGTCACCATTCTTGGCCACGTCGACCACGGCAAGACGAGCCTCCTGGACACCATCCGCAAGACGCGCGTCGCCGCCGGTGAGGCGGGCGGCATCACCCAGCACGTCGGCGCCTACCAGGTCGAGCGCGATGGCCACACCATCACCTTTATCGATACGCCGGGCCACGCCGCCTTCACAGCCATGCGCGCCCGCGGCGCCCAGGTCACCGATATCGCCGTCCTCGTCGTCGCCGCCGACGACGGCGTCATGCCCCAGACCATCGAGGCCATCAACCACGCCCTCGCCGCCGGCGTACCGATCATCATCGCCATCAACAAGATGGACCTGCCCGGCGCCAACCCGGACCGCGTGAAGCAGCAGCTCACGGAGCACAACCTCGTCGTCGAGGACTACGGTGGCGATGTCATCGCCGTCCCCGTCTCCGCGACGAAGGGCACCGGCATCGACAGCCTCCTTGAGTCCATCCTGCTCGTCGCCGAAGTTGCCGAGCTGAAGGCGAACCCGAATCGCCCCGGCAACGCCGTCGTCATCGAAGCCGAGCTCGACCCCGGCCGCGGCCCCATCGCCACCGTCCTCGTCAAGAACGGCACCCTTCGCCAGGGCGATGCCGTCGTCGCCGGCGAGATCAGCGGCAAGGTGAAGGCGATGTTCGACCATCGCGGACAGCGCATGAAGGAAGCCGGCCCCTCCACCCCCGTCGTGATCATGGGCATCGAAGCCGTCCCCGATGCCGGCGAGCGCATCCGCGTCGTCGCCGACGAGAAGCTCGCGCGGCAGATGGTCGATGATCGCAAGCGCCGCCGCGAAGCCGCCGAACAGCGCGACCACGCCCACGTCAACCTCGACACGCTCTTCAACGAGATCAGCGCCGGGAAGCTCAAGGAGCTCATCATCGTCCTCAAGGCCGATGTCCGCGGCAGCGTCGAGGCCATCAAGAGCTCGCTCGAGCAGCTCAGCACGAGCGAAGTCAAGGTCAAGATCATCCACGGCGGCACCGGCAACGTCTCCGACTCCGATGTCATGCTCGCCGAAGCTTCGAACGGCATCATCCTCGCCTTCAACGTGAAGACCGAGCCCTCGGCCGCGAAGCGCGCCGACGCCACCGGTGTCGATATCCGCACCTACTCGATCATCTACCAGCTCCTCGAGAACATCGAAAAGGCGCTGGCCGGCATGTACGAGCCCGTCTACAACACCGTCATCGACGGCCACGCCGAGGTCCGCCAGCTCTTCAAGTCCAGCAAGCTCGGCCAGATCGCCGGCTGCTACGTCCTCGATGGCACCCTCAAGCGCAACCTCAACGTGCGCGTCATTCGCAACAAGCAGGAGATCGCCCGCTCCCGCTGCGAGGGCCTCAAGCGCTTCCAGGACGACGTCCGCGAAGTGCAGACCGGCTACGAATGCGGCGTCGTCCTCTCCAACTTCGATAAGTTCCAGAGCGGCGACATCATCGAGTTCTTCCACGAAGAGCGGGCGAACTAGCCCCCGGGCTGAGCCGATGACCCGCCGCCAGGACCGTATCAACGACCTCCTCCGGGAGGAGATCTCCGCGCTTATCTCGCGCGAGGTCAAAGACCCGCGTGTCCAGCAGGGCATGACCAGTGTGACGGAGGTCCAGGTTTCGCCGGACCTCCGACACGCGACGGTCTTCGTCTCCCACCTGGGCGGCGATGCCGAGCGCGACGACGTCCTCAAGGGCCTCCAGCAGGCCGCCCACTTCCTCCATACCGAACTCGTCCGGCGCCTCGCCCTGCGAAATGTGCCGCAACTCGTCTTTCGCTTCGACCCGTCGATCGAGCGCGGCGCCCGCCTCGCCTCGCTCATCCAGAGCACCAGCCGCGAACGCGGCGAGGCCCCGCCGCCGCCGTGAGCGGCGAAGGCCCCGAGGGCATCCTCCTCATCGACAAGCCGGCCGGCTGGACCAGCCACGACGTCGTCGCGAAAGCACGCCGGCTCACCCGCCAACGGCGCATCGGCCACACCGGCACGCTCGACCCCATGGCCACCGGGCTGCTCGTGCTCTGCCTCGGCCGCGCCACGCGCCTGGTCGAGTACCTCACCGCCCACGACAAACGCTACGACGGCGAAATCGTGCTCGGCGTTTCCACCGACACCGACGATGCCGAAGGCGCCACCACCGCGCGCGCGCCCGTCCCGTTCGTCGATGCTGCATCCCTCAGCTTGCTCGAGGCGCGGTTCACCGGTGCGCTCCTCCAGCGGCCGCCGGCCTACAGCGCCGTCAAGGTCGCGGGCAAACGCGCCTACGCCGTCGCCCGCGGCGGTGGCGAACTCGAACTGGCTCCCCGGCCGGTCACCGTCTACTCGCTCGCCCTTGAAGATCTCGGCGGTGGACGTCTCGCGATTCGGGTCCACTGCGGGCCCGGCACCTACATCCGCAGCCTCGCGCGCGACATCGGCGCCGCCCTCGGCTGTGGCGCACACCTCGCCGCCCTCCGGCGCACGTCCAGCGGGGCATTCGACGTGTCCGATGCGTTCTCTTTGCCCGAGGTCGAACAGATCTGCGCGAACGGCCGCCTGCCCGATGCGCTGCTCTCCTGCGATGAAGGGCTCGCCGGCATGGACGCCGCCCTGCTCGATACCGCCAGCGTGGCGCGATTCGTGACCGGCCGCGAGGTCGCCTGTGATGCCGCGCCCTCGGAATGCGTCCGCGTCTACGATCCCGCCGGTGTGCTCGCCGGCATCGGGGCGATCGTCGAAGGAAGTGCCCTGCGCCCCCTGAAGGTGTTGCAGTTTGCCCCCGGGAGGCTTATGTCGGAGCCAGATTCGGCGCAAGATTGACACGCGGATGTGCCGCGTTATCATGCCTCGAGGGTTAGTTGCGAAATCGCTTACTCGTCCTCGCAATTACCCTGCCCGCTCGTCGGGAAACCAAGGAGGGTTGTATCTATGGAAGCCTATTGCCTGAAGTGCCGCGAGCGCCGGGAAATGAAGGACGCCAAGGCGATCACCATGAAGAACGGCAAGCCCGCGACCGAGGGCGTCTGCCCCGTTTGCAGCACCAAGATGTTCAAGATCGGCAAGGCCTGAACCTGCCGGCGGGGGCTGAACCAGCCCCCGCTTTTTCTCCCCGCCCGGTTACGCCCGCAGCGCCTCCAGCACCGCCTCGTGCAGGAGCCCGTTCGTCGCGATCACGCTGTCGAACACCCCATCGCGCCCACCCCAGTCCGTGAGCCTGCCACCGGCCCCGCAAATCACCGGGTACAGCGCCGCCGCATCCCAGATGTTCATCTCCGGATCGAGCATGATGTCGCAGCGCCCCGCCGCCACCATCAGGTAGCCGTAGCAGTCCCCCCACGCCCGTGACAGGCCCGCTCGTCCCACCAGCGCATCGAACCCCGCCGGATGCATCGCCCGCGTCCGCGCGTAGCTCGTCATCGAAAGCGTCGCGTCCTCCAGTTGTGCCGTCCGGGAAACCCGCACCGGCTCGCCGTTGAGCCACGCCCCCAGTCCTTCGGCTCCGGAAACGGTCTCGCCCACCGCGTGGCAGGCGATCACGCCCGCGACCGGCACCCCGTCCCGTTCCAGCGCGATCAGCGTCCCAAACAGCGGCACGTGGTGGATGAACGACTTCGTCCCGTCGATGGGGTCCAGGATCCAGCGGTGACGGCCGTCCCCCGGCGTCTCGCCGAACTCCTCACCGAGCACGCCGTGGCCCGGGCACTCCTTCGCCAGGAACGCCCGGATCGCCTCTTCCGCGCCCCGGTCGGCCGCCGTCACGGGTGTGCGGTCCGCCTTTAGCTCGACCGTGAGGTCGCGCTCCCAGAGCGGCATGATCACGTCGCGGGCCACCTCGGCCGCACGCCGCGCGATGCCCAGCAGCTCCGCGAGCTCGCTCACCGGGCGGCGTCCCCCTTGCGGTACTCCGCCGTCAGGTCGTCCAGCCGTGCCTTCAGCGAGGGGTCGATTGCCGCTTCCGCCGCCTTCAGGGCCGGTGCGAGTTGCTCGGGGCGGCTCGCACCGACGATCGGCGCCGTCACTGCCGGGTTCGCCATCACCCACGATACCGCCAGCGTCACCATGTCCATCCCTGCCTCACGCGCCAGCGGCCGGATCTGCTCCACCGTCTCGAACATTCCCTCGTGCCAGTAGCGGTCCTTGTAGCGGTCGGCCGCGGTGCCCAGCGTGAATCGCGACCCCTCTTCCGGCCCCGCGTCCTGGTTGTGCTTCCCGCTCAGCAAGCCCCCCGCGATGGGGTTGTAGGGGATGACGCCCACGCCCTCTTCGCCGCAGAGCGGGAGCAGTTCGCGTTCGATCTCGCGGAAGAGCAGGTTGTAGCGCGGCTGCACCGAATCGAATCGCACCACGCCCATCGCCTCGCTCCGCCCAATTGCCCGCGCCACCTGGTACGCGAGGACGTTCGAACAGCCCACGTACCGCACCTTGCCCGCGCGCACCACGTCTTCCAGCGCCCGGAGGGTCTCGTCGAGCGGCGTCTCCGGGTCCGGGCCGTGCAGCTGGTAGAGGTCGATGTAGTCCGTTTGCAGCCGCCGCAACGACCCTTCCACCGCTTCGAGGATGTGCTTGCGCGAATTCCCGCGGTCCCACCGCCGCGGCGACATCGCGCCGTTGCACTTTGTCGCGACCACGAAGTCGTGGCGGCGGCCCTGCAGCCAGCGGCCCACGATCTCCTCGGTCCGGCCCGTCGTCGCGGTCGTGCCCCCGAGCGGGTAGACGTCCGCCGTATCGATGAAGGTGATGCCGCCCTCCGCGGCCGTATCGAGGATGGCGCGCGACGCCGTTTCGTCGCATTGCAGCCCGAAGGTCATCGTCCCGAGGCAAAGCCGCGAAACCTGCAGGCCAGTCCGGCCCAGGCGCGTGTGCTTCATCGATCGTCTCCAGCGGTGGTTTCAGCGCGATTATGCGGCCTCAACGAACCGCTTGCTCGCAGGTGGGAAGTCCGCGTCGCCCCACGCCCCCGCGACCGGCTACGCTGAATCCATGACACCCGTTCGCAAGGCCGTCATCCTCGCCGCCGGCCTCGGCACCCGCATGCTTCCCGCCACGAAGGCGGTCCCCAAGGAACTCCTCCCGATCGTCGACAAGCCCCTCATCCAGTACGCCGTCGAGGAGTGCATCGAGGCCGGGATCGACCACATCGTCATCGTCCTCGGGCCCGGCAAGGAGGCCATCGCCGAGCACTTCGCCGAACGCACCCGCGCCGATGCCTACGCCCGCGAAAAGGGTGACGCCGGGCTCATCGCCCGCGTTTCGGGGCCCGCCCGCCTCGCGCGCTTCGATTACGCCATGCAGGAAGAAGCGCTGGGCATCGCCCACGCCGTCGCCTGTGCCCGCGAGTTCGTCGAAGGCGAGCCCTTCGCCCTCCTCTTCCCCGACGACATCATCGTCGGGGCGCGCTCCTGCGTGGCGCAGCTGGCCGATGCGTTCGCCACCACCGGCGGCACCACCATCGCCGTTCAGCGGGTTCCACGCGCCGATATCCCCCAGTACGGCATCGTCGTTCCCGATGGCGAAGGCAACCCCGTGCGCCTGCGCGGCGTCGTCGAAAAGCCCTCCATCGAAGAAGCCCCCAGCGACCTCGGGATCGTCGGCCGCTACATCCTCAGCGACACCATCTTCACCCACATCGACCGCACCCCTCCCGGCAAGAACGGCGAACGGCAGATCACCGATGCCTTTGCGAGCCAGCTCGCCGCCGGCGAGGGCGTCTTCGGCCTCGCCTACGAAGGCACCCGGCACGACACAGGACGCCCGCTCGGGTACCTTGTCGCCAATGTGGCCGTGGCGCTGGCGAGGGAAGACCTCGCCGGCCCGCTTCGCGATCGCCTGCGGCCGCTGATTGCCCCGGAGGCGCCCTGACCCCATGCGGCTGCTCGCCATCGGCTTCGCCCTGCCCTCTCCCGATGTGGACAACTACACCGTCCTCACCGCGCCGAGCTACTTCGACTACGACGCCATCCTCATCGATCCCGAGAGCCTCACGGCCATGGCCGCCCGCCTCCAGGACGAAGGCGCCGAGTTCGAAGCCCAGGATGGCCGCCCGATCATCAACGGCCCCAGTTCGGCGTCGTCCGTGGGCGCCGCCGACCAGTTCCTCCGGCGCACGGAAGAAACGCAGCGGCTGCTGGACAACGGCGGCGTGGTCATCGTCCTCGGGCGGCCCAACGCCACCCAGGCGGGTATTCGAGGCTTCGAAGGGTGCGACCGCTACAGCTGGCTCCCCGCCCCCGCCGGCATCGCCTGGGGCCAGCCGGCCATCCGCGCCGCCGAGGGCCGCCAGCTTCGCATCGAAGACGACACCCACCCCATTGCCAGCGTCCTCCGCGAATTCCGGAACGAATTCCGTTACCGCGCCGTGTTCGATGACCGCCTCCCCGCGTTCGTGCGCTCCGCCCACGTCATCGCCACCGGCGGCGCCGGGCTCCCCATCGCGGCGGAATTCCGCATCGGCGCCGGGCGCGTGGTGTTCATCCCCGCCCTCCCGTCGGACACCTACCTCTCGCGTTCGGCCCTCGCCGACGGCCTCCTCAATGCCGCGAAGCAGATGCTCGCCTCATCGGACCAGGCCGAGCCGCCGTACTGGGCGCGAACCGTCGCCGTCCCCGGCCTGGAGCAGGTCGAGGCCGAACTCGAAGAGGCTGAGGCCACCGTCCGCGAGGCTCGCGAGCGCATCGAACCGATCCGCGAACGCCATGACACCCTCGCTTCCTACCGCCGCCTGCTGACCGCCGACGGCCCGGCGTTCACCGCCGCCGTGCGGGACGCGCTCGTCCTCCTCGGCTTCGAAGTCACCTCCGGGGCCGGTCAGCCGCTGGAGGTGGAGTCCGAGGGGCGCCTCGCCTTCGTGGAGACCGAGGGCAGCCGCGAGCAGGTCGTCGAATGGCCCTACATCCGCCTCCAGCGCCGCCTCGAACAGCGCATGCTCAAGCAGGGCGGCGAACAGCCCAAAGGCATCGTCGTCGCCAACGGCCACCGCGACACCGCTCCCGAACAGCGCACCTGGCAGGTGAGCGAGCCCCTCACTGTCGCCTGCGAGAACTACCGGTACGCCCTCCTCACCGGCGAGACCCTGTTCGCGCTCGTCCGCCGCGCGCTCGGCGGTGCGGAGGAAGGCGCCCTCCTCGGCATGCGGCGCACCCTGTTCGCCGCCGCCGGGCTGGTCACCGAAGCCGCCGCACTCGGCGAAACCGTCGAAGGCGAAGAATCCGGCCCCATTTTCTAGTTCCCCGCTT
Source organism: Dehalococcoidia bacterium (assembly GCA_020847985.1). GTDB lineage: Bacteria > Chloroflexota > Dehalococcoidia > Tepidiformales > Tepidiformaceae > Amarobacillus. The sequence continues at coordinate 2,168 of JADLBC010000002.1, read as the reverse complement.
TCCGGAGGTCCCCGCCATGGTGAGAGTCATCCGCCCCGCTGACCGCGATAGCGGCACTGCCCAGACTCCGGGTATGCGTCGCGAGGCCGGCATCTCCGCCGGCACCGCCGGTTCCGAGGGCCTCTGGATGGGCACCGCCGTCAACGCTCCCGGCGCTTCCTCCGGCGCGCATCACCATGGGGCGAACGAATCGGGCATCTACATCCTCCGCGGCCGCGTCCGCTTCCGCTGGGGCGAACGGCTCGAACACGTCATCGATACCGAGCCGGGCGACTTCGTCTTCGTCCCACCGTTCGAAGTCCACATGGAAGAGAACCTGGACACGGCCGGCGAGGCCGAACTGCTGCTCGCCCGCAACAGCCAGGAGCAGATCGTGGTCAACGTTCCCGACCCTCGCGCCTCCGCATAGGGTGTTTCCCGGACTTCAACATCCGGATGCGCGGCTTATGGAAGCGTAAATCCCAAAATAACCAACCGCTGCTTGGGAATCTCCAGAAAACGCCATACCCGCCGATGAATGTGGGTGTAAGAGCGAACTGGAGATCGTGAATGCTGTTCAAGCGGTCCCGCCACGAAGCTGTCACCGAAACCGCGCCCCCGCTCGATCCGCTCCTTCGCCGCCGTCTGACGCTCACCCCGGATTCCGGCGAACTCCAGGCCACCCTCGCCGGCGGCATGTGCTACGAAGTCGCGATCGACTCCTTCTTCGGCGCCTCCCACGCCGTGCGCCCCTCCGGCGAACGCCACACCCATTCGTTCCGGGTGCAGGCCACCTTCCTCTGCGATGGCCTGGACCAGCGCGGCATGACCGTCGGCTTCCGCGAAATCACCGACCTCCTCGAAGCCGAAGCGCGCCGCTACGCCAACCAGTTCCTCAACGACATCCCGCCGTTCACCGTCATCCAGGCCTCCGGCGAAAACCTCGCCACGGTCATCTACCGGAACCTCGAAATCGCCTGCAAGAGCGCCCTCCCCGGCGGGCCGAAGCTCGCCGCCATCACCCTCTGGGAGAACCCGTCCAGCTCCGTTCGGGTGCAGCGAAAGGCAGCTTGAGATGGCTCGCACGATTGCCGGCGGCGCGGCCGCCCTCGCCTTCATCGCCTTCTGGATGACGCTGGTGGTCGCCGGCGTCCATGGCGCTCCCCCGGCCATCGTGGCCGAATCGGCGCACGTCTGCGTCCACGATAGCCACGGCGCGGGCCTTGCCGGGGCACGGATCGACGCCTACCGGGGCGGCTGGAAGGAGATCGGCGTCACCGAAGTAACCGGGTGCGTCGCCGTCGAGGCCGGCGCGGCCACCACTTTCGCCGCCACCCGCGACGGCATCCGCAACGAGCGTGTCTGGACGCCCACGAGCGCCGGCGTCCTCGTCTTCAACACCGTACCCGTCACCTGGGAGCTGCAGTCGTCCACGGGCGAAGGGCTCTCCGGCGGCGCCGCCGAATACTACGCCAACGGCTGGAACAGCGTTCGTTTCACCGGCCGGAGCGGCACCGTGACGGTCGAACTGCTCCCCGCCAATCTCACCTTCGCCATGACTCGCGACGGCATCCGCAATGAGCGCGTTCAGAACACCGCCAACGACCCGGTCGTAATCTTCGAAACCGTCGCCGCGACCGTCGCCCTCACCGACAGCACCGGGAAGGGGCTCGAAGGTGGCGTCGCCGAGTACTATGGCTCCGGCTGGAAATCCCTTGGCACCACCGGCAGCGACGGCCGTGCCGTGCGCGAGCTGCTCCCCGCGAACCTCACCTTCGCCATCACCGGCGACGGCATTCGCAACGAAAAAGTCCAGGACCTGCACTCCAGCGCGACCGTCCCGTTCGCGACTGTCGCTGCCACCGTCGCCCTCACCGACAGCACCGGGAAGGGGCTCGAAGGTGGCGTCGCCGAGTACTACGGCTCCGGCTGGAAACCCCTCGGCACGACCGGCGCCGATGGCCGTGCCGTGCTCGAACTGCTCCCCGCGAACCTCACCTTCGCCATCACGCGCGACGGCATCCGCAACGAAAAGGTCCAGGACCTCCACACGAGCGCGACCGTCCCGTTCGCGACCGTCGCTGCCACCGTCGCCCTCACCGACAGCACCGGGAAGGGGCTCGAAGGTGGCGTCGCCGAGTACTACGGCTCCGGCTGGAAACCCCTCGGCACGACCGGCGCCGATGGCC
>JADLBC010000001.1 GCA_020847985.1 Dehalococcoidia bacterium | reverse complement strand
CTTTCGAAAAAGATCACAGTGCAGGTGCGCGGCTAGATCCTCGAGCTGAAGAACACGATCAACACGATGGTGGACCAGTTGAATGCCTTCGCCAGCGAGGTGACGCGCGTGGCACGCGAGGTCGGCACCGAAGGCAAGCTCGGCGGCCAGGCCGACGTGCGCGGCGTGGCCGGGACGTGGAAGGACCTCACGGACTCCGTGAACTCGATGGCGGGCAACCTCACGGGGCAGGTGCGCAATATCGCCGCGGTGACCACCGCGGTCGCGAACGGCGACCTTTCGAAGAAGATCACGGTCGATGTGCGCGGCGAGATTCTCGAACTCAAGGACACCATCAACACGATGGTGGACCAGCTGAACGCCTTCGCCAGCGAAGTGACGCGCGTCGCCCGCGAGGTCGGCACCGAGGGCCGGCTCGGTGGGCAAGCGAACGTCCCGGGCGTCGCCGGTACGTGGAAGGACCTCACCGACTCCGTGAATTCGATGGCTTCGAACCTCACGGGGCAGGTGCGAAACATCGCCACCGTGACCACGGCGGTCGCGAACGGGGACCTTTCGAAGAAGATCACGGTCGACGTGCGCGGCGAGATCCTCGAGCTGAAGGACACCATCAACACGATGGTGGACCAGCTCAACGCCTTCGCCAGCGAAGTGACGCGCGTGGCGCGCGAAGTGGGCACCGAGGGCAACCTCGGCGGGCAGGCGCAGGTGCGCGGCGTCGCGGGTGGGTGGAAGGAGCTCACGGACTCCGTGAACTCGATGGCGGGCAACCTCACGGAGCAGGTGCGCGGCATCGCCCGGGTGGTGACGGCGGTGGCGAACGGCGACCTCAAGCGCCAGCTCACCTTCGAGGCGAAGGGCGAAATCGCCGAGCTGGCCGAGACCATCAACAGCATGACCGACACCCTCGCGACCTTCGCCGACCAGGTGACGAGCGTGGCGCGCGAGGTGGGCATCGAAGGCAAGCTCGGCGGGCAGGCGAACGTGCCGGGCGCGGCGGGCACCTGGCGCGACCTCACGGACAACGTGAACCAGCTCGCGGCGAACCTCACGACGCAGGTGCGCGCCATCGCCGGCGTGGCCACCGCGGTCACCAACGGCGACCTCTCGCAGTCCATCCAGGTGGGTGCGAGCGGCGAAGTGGAGCAGCTGCGGGACAACATCAACAAGATGATCCTGAACCTGCGCGACACCACCCGGCAGAACCACGAGCAGGACTGGCTGAAGTCCAACCTCGCCCGCTTCTCGGGGATGCTGCAGGGCCAGAAAGACCTCCAGACGGTGGGGCGGCTCATCCTCTCGGAGCTGGCGCCGCTGGTGGGCGTGCAGCACGGGGCGTTCTTCCTCGCCGACCAGGCGGAGGGCGAGCCGCCGCTGAAGCTGCTCGCGGCCTACGCGGCGACGCCGGGGAAGACGGTCCAGGCCGCCTACGACATCGGCGAAGGGCTCATCGGGCAGTGTGCGGCCGAGCGGCGGCGCATCGTCCTCCGGAACGTGCCCATCAACTACATCGCCATCAACAGCGCCCTCGGCGATGCGAGCCCGTGGTCGATCGCGGTGTTGCCGGTGCTGTTCGAAGGCGAGATCAAGGCCGTGATCGAGCTGGCGTCGTTCGAGGAGTTCAGCGAAGTCCACCTGTCGTTCCTCGACCAACTGACGGAGATCATCGGCATCGTGCTGAACACGCTGGCCGCGAACATCCGCACGGAAGAGCTGCTGAAGCAGTCCCAGGCGTTGACGATCGAGCTCCAGCAGACGAACACGGAGCTGCAGGAGAAGGCACGCCTGCTTTCGGAGCAGAACGCCGAGGTCGAACGCCGCCGCCGCGAAATCGACGAGGCGCGGGCGGCGCTGGAGCAGAAGGCGGAGCAGCTGACCATCACCTCGAAGTACAAGTCGCAGTTCCTGGCGAACATGTCGCACGAGCTGCGGACGCCGCTGAACAGCCTGCTCATCCTTTCGCAGCAACTGGCCGACAACCCCGACCGGAACCTTTCGGACAAGCAGGTCTCGTACGCGCAGACCATCCGCGGGGCCGGCGACGACCTGCTCACGCTCATCAACGACATCCTCGACCTCTCGAAGATCGAATCGGGGACGACGTCGATCGATGTCGGGCGGGTGCGCTTCGGCGATATCGAGGACGACGTCGAGCGGACGTTCCGGCAGATCGCGCAGCAGAAGGGGCTGGAGTTCACGGTGAAGGTGGACACGGCGCTGCCGGCGACGATCGCGACGGACCCGACGCGGCTGCAGCAGATCCTCAAGAACCTGCTTTCGAACGCGTTCAAGTTCACGGAATCGGGGAGTGTGGAGCTGCGCGTGGGCGCCAGCGGCGGCGGCTGGCGCGACGACAACGAGGCGCTGAACCGCGCGCCGACCGTGGTGGCGTTCTCCGTCATCGATACCGGCATCGGCATCCCGGAGGAGAAGCAGAGCATCATCTTCGAGGCGTTCCAGCAGGCGGACATGGACACGAGCCGGCGCTTCGGTGGAACGGGCCTGGGGCTCTCCATCAGCCGCGAGATCGCCCGCCTGCTGGGTGGCGAGATCGGGGTGGTGAGCACGCCGGGGACGGGCAGCACCTTCACGCTCTACGTGCCGCTCACGCACGAAGCGCTCGCCGTGGCCGGCGACTTCGATGCCCCCGAGGCGTTTGTCGATGGCGGAGCGCAGATGTCCGTGGCCGTGCGGCAGCCGGCGCGGCCGCGCCCGGTGCCGGCAGTGACGACGGAAATCGCCACCGCCGACGCGGACGACCACGCCACCACGGACGACGACCGCGCGGCCATCGAGGACGGCGACGCGACCCTGCTGATCATCGAGGACGACCCGGTGTTCGCGGGCATCCTGCTGGAGGCGGCGCGGCGGAACGGCTTCAAGGGGCTCATCGCCTACCGCGGCGAGACGGCGCTGTCGCTCGCGCGGCGGTACCGGCCATCGGCGATCACGCTCGACTTGGGGTTGCCCTCGCTCGATGGCTGGAAAGTGCTCGACCTGCTGAAGCACGACCGCGGCCTGCGGCACATTCCCGTGCAGGTGATCTCGGGCGGCGACCATCGCCAGCGCGCGATGGCGGTCGGGGCGTTCGGGCTGCTGCGCAAACCTGCTGAATCGAAGGCGCTGGACGACGCGCTCGCGTCGCTCCTCGACTTCGCGCGGCGGCAGACCCGCCACCTGCTGATCGTTGAGGACGACGAACGCGAACGGGAGGCGATTGCCGACCTGCTGGGCGCGGACGACGTGGAGATCGCGCGCGCGGGCACGGGCGAAGAGGCCGTGGCGGCCCTGAAGGCGGGCACATTCCACTGCGTCGTGCTCGACCTGGGGCTGCCGGACATGCCGGGGATGCAGCTCATCCACCGCATCCGCGAAATCTCGGGCGATTTCGGCGTGCCGATCATCGTCTACACGGGGCGGCAGCTTTCGGCGGCCGAGCAGGCAGAGATCGAACGGCTCGCGGAGACGATCATCGTGAAGGACGCGCATTCGCCCGAGCGGCTGCTCGACGAGGCGTCGCTCTTCCTGCACCGCATGGACGAACGGCTGCCGGAGGCGAAACGGAGGGCGCTGCGGGAAACGGAGCGGCACGACCCGGCGCTGGAGGGCCGCACGGTGCTCATCGTCGATGACGACATGCGGAACATCTTCGCCCTGAGCAGCGCGCTCGAACGGTACGGGATTCACACGCGCTACGCGGAGAACGGCCGCGACGGCATCGAACAGCTGAGCGCGATGGAAACCTGCGACGCCGTCCTGATGGACATCATGATGCCCGAGATGGACGGCTACGAGACGATCCAGCGCATTCGCGAGCGGGAGCGGTTCGCGCGGCTGCCGATCATCGCGCTCACCGCGAAAGCGATGAAGGGGGACCGGGAGAAGTGCATCGAAGCGGGGGCATCGGACTACATCACGAAACCGGTGAACGTCGAACAGCTGCTTTCGCTGCTGCGGGTGAATTTCTACGCACGGGAGCTGGTGTAGTGCCGGGGATGGTGCGAGACCTCTCGCTCCGAGTGGCGGCGCCGGCGCACACGGCGGCGCCGCCACCGCGCGTGCTCATCGTCGATGATGAGCCCAAGAACCTGGTCGCGATGCAGGCCATCCTCGAGGGAGAGGACCGCGAGCTGGTGTGCGCCAACTCGGGGGAGGAGGCGCTTCGCCACCTGCTCCACGGCGATTTCGCGCTCATCATCCTCGATGTCCACATGCCGGGGATGGACGGCTTCGAAACGGCGGAACTCATTCGCCAACGCGAACAGACGCGGGACACGCCCATCCTCTTCATCACGGCGGCGGTGCGCGGCGAGTTCGCGATCTCGCGCGGCTATTCGCTGGGCGCGGTGGATTACCTGCTGCGGCCGCTCGAACCCGACGTCCTTCGCTTCAAGGTCGGGGTCTTCGTGGACCTGTACCGCAAGACGGCCGAGATCCGTTCGCAGGCGGCGGAGCTGGCGCGGGCGGAGATGTTCCTCACGGGCGTGCTCCAGGGGGCGACGGAGCACGCCATCGCCGCGCTCGACGAAAACGGCGAGGTGGTCGTCTGGAACGAAGGGGCGCGGCGGACGTACGGGCACCCGCACGAATTCATGGCCGGGCGCCACTTCAGCGTGCTCTTCGATGAGGACACGCGGACCACGCTCCCCGGCGCGCTGCTCAAACACGTCGACCGTGCCGGCCGCGCGGAGGGCGAGTTCTGGCAGTCGCGCGTCGCCGGCGGGAGCTTCGTGGCGCGCATCACCATAAGCAAGCGCGATGGCGCGGGCGGGACCGGCGGCGGCTACGTGTTCATCGCGCGCGACATCACCGGCGAACGGCAGGCCGAACAGGCGCGCGCCGAGCTTTACCAGCTGCGCGAGGCGAACGCGATCAAGGACGAGTTCCTGGGGCTGGTATCACATGAACTGCGCACGCCGCTGACGATGATCCTGGGGAACGCGCAGGCGCTGGGCGCGCGCTTCCGGTCGCTGCCGCCGGACGTGGTCGAGGAGGCGCTGCGGGACATGACGGCGAACGCGCGGCGGCTCCATTCGATGGTCGAAAGCATGCTCCTGCTTTCGCACCTGGAGACGGGGCACGATGTCGAAAGCGAGCCGGTCCTCGTGCAGCGCCTGCTGCCGGTGATCGTCGAGCAGTTCTGCGAGGCGTACGAAGGCGCCGACATCCGCCTCACGATCGACCCCGGCCTGCCGCCGGTGGAGGCGAACCCGACCTACGTCACGCAGATCGTCTCGAACCTGCTTTCGAACGCGATGAAGTACGGCAGCAAGGGGAGCCCGATCGAACTCGTGGCCATGCAGGGGCCTGATACGGTACGGGTGGCCGTCCTCGACCGCGGCAGCGGCATCACGGAGGAGGAGGCGACGCGCATCTTCGAGCCGTTCATGCGGCTGGACCGCACGCAGTTCCAGGCCTCGGGCGCGGGGCTGGGGCTGACGGTGTGCAAGCGGCTGGTGGCGGCCCTCGGGGGGGCCATCGGCGCGCGGCCGCGTGATGGCGGTGGCAGCGAATTCGCCTTCACGCTGCGCGCGCTGGAGGGGGCGAAGGCGGGCACCGCGGCCGTGCTGGCGGGCGATACCCCGTAGCTCGCGGGGCCGGTAGCCTCCGGCCGTGGACGAAATCGTCGAACGGTTCATGGCAACGCCGATCTTTCGCACGCTCAAGGCCGAAGTGATCGAACGCGGTGAGGGCCGCGCCGTGGTGCGCTACCCGGTGCAGCCGGAGTTCTTCAATGGCGTGGCGCAGCTCCAGGGCGGTGTCTACGGCGCGATGATGGACTGCGCGATGGCGGTCGCGGCGAACGGGATCGCGACGGCGCAGCTCCAGTACAACATCTTCCGGCCGGCCACGGAGGGCCACCTCATCGTCACGGGCGAGGTCGTGCGCGCGGGCCGCACCATCCTCTACTGCGAGGCCGAGGTGCGGGACGACCACGGCCGGCTCATCGCACGGGGGAGCCAGAACGGGCTCGCGCGGCGCAGACGGCAACCGGGGGACGAGCCCGGGAGCGAGGGTACGGGTCAGGCCGGCGAGCCTTCGCGCAGCCAGTAGCCGAAGCCGGGGTCGCGCACGCGGGCCGCCAGGATAGCGGTCGTGGGCGGCGGCGGGCCGTATACTCGGCGGCCATGGGTGTACAGCTGACCAAGGACTCGATCGACCTGGGCATCGTGGTGCCCGACGGCGCGAAGGCGCTCGCCTTCTACCGCGACACGCTCGGCTTCAACCACGTCGCGACGACGCCGATGCCGGGCGGCGGCGGCACGATGGAGCGGCTCCTGTGCGGGACGACGCTGATCAAGCTGGTGGTGCCGGGGAGCGAACCGCCGGCCGTGGCGCCGCCCGGGGGAATCCAGGGCGCGACGGGGTACCGCTACTTCACCATCTCGGTTTCGAACCTGGACGAAATCACCGCGGCGTGCGGCACGGCCGGGTACACGGTGACCGTGCAGCCCCGCGAAATCCGGCCGAAGGTGCGCATTTCGATGGTCGAGGACCCGTTCGGCAACTGGGTGGAGTTCCTGGAGAACGGGGAGTAGCGCGCATTGGCCGTGGGCCTGGGGTGGCGCCGGCGGGTGGAGTTCGAAGTGCTGGGCGATGGCATCGCGCCGGGGCCGCACATCCCGTACCTGGGCGCGTGGCGTGCGGGCGACGACATCGCCGACGGGGCGGCCACGCGCGCGAACACGGGTGCGGCCTTCACCGCGTTCGGGGAGTCCTCGACGCGCGCGAACGCGGCGGTGGCGTTGCACCATGCACCGGCCGTGTTCGCGCGCGTGACGGCGAAGCAGCAGGCGACACTGCGCTGCTTCCTGCTCGATGACCGGACGACGGCCCGCGCGTCGCTCCCGGCGGCACTGGTGGCGCGGACGGCGGAGCACGGCGCGGCGATCGAGTGCGCCATCCTCGTGGGCGGCCCCGCGAGCGCGGACGAATCGCGTGCGCTGCGCGTGCTCGCCGGCGTGGGGGAGGCTCCGCCGCTGAGCGCGGAATCGGTGCGCGCCGCCCTCGATGGCGTGCGCGCGGCGGGATTGGCTAACGGCGGCGGCACGCTGGGCCTGGTGCTCGGCGGCGGGCTTGGACGGCCGCCGTTCCGGCTCGAAACGGGCGACGTGGCCTGGCTCGCGGAGTGGCGCATGGGCCTGGATGTGCGCGTGCACCGGGGACAGACCGGTTCGATGCGCGATCGGACGAGCGGCGCCGCCCACTAGCCTCGCCGCGCGGGCCGCGCGCTATGCTCCACCTGCCGAAGCCGATGACGAGCCCAACCCACGGGAGAGAGCATGGAAACCAACGAGGAAGAGGCCGTCCCCGAAACCCGGGGGGTGACGGCCGACCGTCGACCTGGGGCCCGAAGTCGAGGGGATGGCAGGCTACGAGCTCCGCATGCGCAGGTTCACCTTCGCACCCGGGAGCGTCTTCGGGCCGCTGCACGACCACCGGGGCCGGCCGGGGCTGGTCTACATCCTCGAGGGCACAATCACGGACCACCGCGACGGCATCGCGACGGAGTACGGCCCCGGCCCCGGCTGGCCCGAGGACCGGAACACCACGCACTGGCTTGAGAACCGGGGCACGGTGCCGGCGATCGAGGTCTCGGTCGATATCGTGCGGCGGGCGTAGGGAGAGGGCACACGCGGCGCGGCTCCGCGCCGCGTGTGCCCGCTTCGCCTCAGTGGCGGAAGTGGCGCGTGCCGGTGAGCACCATCGCGACGTGGTACTGGTTGCAGCAATCGATGCCGTCCTGGTCGCGCATGCTGCCGCCGGGGTGGACGATGGCGCCGATGCCGGCCTGGCACGCCTTCTCGATGGAATCGCCCCAGGCGAAGGGGAAGAAGGCGTCGCTGGCGAGGACGGCGCCGGCGGCTTCGGCACCAGCCTTCTCCATCGCGATTTCGACCGATTTCACGCGGTTCGGCTGGCCGCTGCCCATGCCGAGCATGCGCCCGTCCTTCGCGACGACGATGGCGTTGCTCTTCACGTGCTTCACGCAGCGCCAGGCGAATTTCATGTCGTCGATGAGGCCGGCGGGGACATCCTGGTTCGTGACCAATTTGAACTCGACATCGTCCGGGCCGCGGTCGTCGGCATCCTGGACGAGCCAGCCACCGCCCACCTGCCGGTAGGATCGCCCGCCCCGCGCGCGCGGTTGCGCTTCGAGGATGCGGAGGTCCTTCGACTTGCCCTTGAGGATGCGGAGGCCTTCCTCGGTGTAGCCGGGGGCGACGACGATTTCGTAGAACATGCGCGTTTCGCCGTCGTTGGGGCTGCGAAATTCGCGCAGTTCGCGGGCGAGCGCTTCATCGACGACGCGGTTGAAGGCGACGATGCCGCCGAAGGCGCTCGTGGCATCGGCGCGGACGGCCAGGCGGTAGGCTTCGAGGAGGTCTTCGCGGGTGGCCACGCCGCACGGGTTCGTGTGCTTCACGACGACGCAGGTCGGGCCGGGGAATTCGTTCACGCAGTTCCAGGCGGCATCGGCGTCCAGGTAGTTGTTGTAGGACATCTCCTTGCCGTGGTGCTGGACGGCGGTGGCGATGCCGCCGCGGCCCACTTCGCCGAGGGAGCGGTCGAGGTAGAAGGCGGCGGCCTGGTGCGGGTTTTCGCCGTAGCGAAGGGACTGGTCGAGCGCGAGGGGGATGGTGAGGGTGGCGGGCATCGCGCCCGGATCGATCACGCCCGCGAGCCATTCGCTGACGGCGCTGTCGTAGCTGGCGGTGTGGGCATAGGCCTTCCAGGCGAGGCGGCGGCGCGCGGCGGCATCGAGCCCCCCGGCGCGAAGCGCGTCGAGGATGCCGGCGTAGTCCGCGGGATCGACGACGACGGCGACATCCTGGTGGTTCTTGGCGGCGGCGCGCAGCATCGTCGGGCCGCCGATGTCGATGTTCTCGATGCCCTCTTCGAAGGTCACGCCGCCGGGCTTCGTCACCGTCGCGACGAAGGGGTAGAGGTTGCAGCAGACGAGGTCGATGGGGCCGATGCCGTGTTCGGCGATGGCCGACATGTGGGCGGGCAGGTCGCGGCGGGCGAGGATGCCGCCGTGGACGCCGGGGTGGAGCGTCTTCACGCGGCCGTCGAGCATCTCGGGGAAGCCGGTGACATCCTCGACCTTCGTGACGGGGATGCCGGCCGCCTGGATGGTAGCGAAGGTGCCGCCGGTGGAGATGAGGTCCCAGCCGAGTTCGACCAGGCCGCGGGCGAAGTCCTCGATGCCGGACTTGTCGTAGACGCCGAGCAGAGCGCGCATGAAAAAGCCTCCCGGATGAACGGCGCCGGCGGTCCCTGCTCGGGGAACGCGGCGCCCGGTCCACGGGAGGCCCAGGCGAGCGGCCTACCACCACACGACGGAATTGCCGGGCTCCCCCGCGGTGCTCCGCGTTTCGCCAGTTGCCCGCCGCCCGAGTATACCAGCCCGGCGACCCGGCGACCCCGCTTCCCGGCATGTCAATCGGGTGCGAGGGCCTGTTCGCGCTGCCATTCGCGGGCGGCGGCGCGGGCTGCCTCGCGGTTCGGGGCGGTCATGCCGCGGCGGCGAAGCTCGATCCCGGCCTCGACGGCGCGGCGCGCGGGCGTGCCCTCTTTCGCACGCGCGCGCTGGGCGGCGGCGAAGCCATCGAGGTCGTGGGCGAAGGCGGCGCGCCAGCCGTCGGTACGATCGAAGGCGGGGGATGTCTCCATCACGCCCACTTCGTTGAACCGATCCATGAACTGCAGGTCCGCGGGCGAATCGCCCTCCCAGGCGAAGACGCGCTTGTTGTTCGCGAGGTTGTAGGCGCCGATGAGCCTGACTCCCCCGGGGGCGCCGTTCCAGATGGTGGCCCAGAGCTCCGGGTCGCGGGCACGTTCGGACGTGAGGATGGAGATGAACAGCATGGGAACCTCCGTGCGGCGGAGGCTACAGGAGGCGGCGCCGCCCCGGGAGGGCTACCCCGCGAGGGGCTCGGGTGCGTTGACGGCACGTTCGTGGGCGCCGAGCACCGACAGGAGCAGGTCCTCCATGCGGCCGCGCGTCCACTGGCCGCTGCGGCGCTCGGGGCCGGCGGCAACGGCACCGCCGTGGCCGGCGTCCATCACGGTCGCATCGACGAACCAGCTTGAGCCGTTCGCGCGCTGGCGTTCGCGGAGGGCAAAGCTGACGGAGTAGCCGCGGCCCACGGCGATGTGGAAGCCGGGGGCAGGGTCGCCGGCTTCGGGGGGAGCGCCGAGATCGACGTGGAGGGCCTCGCCGTACACGCGCTGGATATCGGCGGCGGCCTGGACGGCCCACCGGTGGAGCGCGCCGAGAAGCTGGAATTGCGAATCGCGGTCGTGGGAGCCGGCGAGCGCCCTGGCCATGCGGCGTTCGAGCCAGGCCTCGCGGAGGCTCTTCACGCGCAGGGCAAAGGGTTCGTCGCTGGTCATGCCGGGCAGGGCCGCCCCCTTCGTGAGCCTGGTAGCGATGGAGCCGGCGCCGCGGGCCAAGCACGCACACCGCCGGGGAGACTGAATGCCCGCGGCGCCGGTCCATCCGCCAGCAGTGTGCCCGGGGCGCGTTTCGTCGTCTTTTCCCGCGAGTTACGGGTGTGTTTCCCGGAGCCGCCTCTGGATTCAGGCGTGCCGTTCGACCCAGCGCCCGGTAAAGAGGAGGAGGTCTCCGCTCGCGACGGTGACGCGCGCCGGGCGCATGGCGACTTCGTTGTGGACGCCGTAGGGGCTGAATTCGAGGGTGTAGGCCGCGAGGTCCCAGCGCAGGTTGGCGGTGGTCACCCCTTCGCAGCGGCCGATGGCGAGCAGCGAGACCACCGTCCCGGGTTCGGCGTCGATGGTGGTGCTGCCTTCGACCAGGCGGATGTCGAAGTAGTCGTCGGCGATGTGGACCTCGGCGGCGCCACGGAATTCGCGGAGGACGCTGAGGTTCGCGAGGGCGTGGTCGGCGCGGCCACCACCGGCGGCCGCGACATCGACGCGCGTGGCCCCCCGCGCGATGGCGAACGCGATCGCCTTGCGGAGGTCGGTGGTGTTGGGATCGAGGACCTGGTGGAAGCGGCCGGCGGGAATGGCGGCGCGCTCGGCGGCGGTGACGGAATCGAGGTCGCCGACGACGGCATCGGGCGTGAGGCCCGCGGCGAGGGCGTGACGCGCCCCACCATCGGCCGCGACCACGAGCGATGCCTCCCCCGCGAGCGCGCGAAGGAGCGCCGGGGAAGGGGGTTCGCCGTTGGCGATGACGAGCGCGCGCACCGCGACACGGTAGGCGAGCGCGGGGCGAAGGGGAACGGCCCTACGCCTCGGGGGTTGGCGGGAAGGGGTTGGAGCCGATGGCCAGGTCTTCGACCGGCCGGCCGCCGAGGACGTGTTCGACGAGCACGCGTTCGAGGTTTTCGCGGTCGAGGCCGGCGTACCAGGTGCCTTCAGGGTAGACGAGGCCGACGGGGCCATCCTTGCAGATGCGCAGGCAGCCGACCTTCGTGCGGTAGAAGGTGGTGGCCGATTCACCGGAGCGATTCAGTTCGGCGGCGCGCCGCTTGAGGTATTTCCAGCTGTCCTCTCCCTGCTCGGGGGTGCAGCAATCGGGGCCGATGCAGAGGAAGATGTGGCGTTCGTAGCCGCCGACGCCGCGACGTTCGGCCTCTGCTTTCGCAGCTTCGAAGTTGGTCATGGCGGGAGTGTACTTCAGCACGCGGGGGAGGGCGGGGACGGGGTGCCGGGCCGTGAACAGACGACGTACGAAACATGCTTTACACTTCTTGTATACGCAGGGAGGGGATGGCGATGAGCGCGATCGACGAGATCCTGGAGGCGAACCGGGCGTTCGCCAAGAGCTTCGAGCCGGGGCCGGCGCGCGCCCCGCGGGTGGCGGTGGTGTTGTGCATGGACGCGCGCATCGACCCCATTCGCGCGCTGGGACTGCCCTATGGCACGGCGAACATCATCCGCACGGCGGGCGGGCGGGTGGTCGATGCGCTGCGCAGCCTTTCGGTGAGCCAGGCCGTGCTGGGGAGTTCGGAGGTCGCGATCGTGCATCACACCGAGTGCGGCATGGCGACCATGGATGACGCCGGCATGCGGGCGAAGCTGGACGAACGGGGACTGGCCGCGCCCGAGGGGTTCGTCTTCCATACGTTCCGCGACCTGGAGCAATCGCTGCACGAGGATGTCGCGGTGTACCGGGCATCGGCGATGGTGCGGCAGGACGTGCCGGTGCGGACGTTCGTGTACGACGTGGCGACGGGGGCGTTGCGGGAGGTGGCGTAGGGTCGCGGTCCGGCGAGGTCTCCGCTGAGTATTGACTTAGTCATGTGGCCATGCTTCTATATAGCGACATTCCAGCGGAGGGCCGTCCCCCATGTTCCGGCTCATCGACGAAGTCCAACACCACCACGCCCTCCGCGCCTTCGCGGAACACGAGCACGACGAGCGCGCCCGGGCGCGGCTGCTCATGCCGGCGGCGAAGCCGGTGCGGCGCCGTGCAGCCTCCGCCCTTCGCACACTCGCCGACCACCTCGATTCGCAGCCAGCGCCGGCACGGGTTCCCTCCGCGCGATTCGAAGCGGCCGAGTAACGCCGTCCGCCGCCGCCCGGGACAGGCCCCCGGGCGGCGCGGTGGCGCCTGTCGGCCCCGGGGCGGATACTGCCTTCATGGCGGACCAGCATCACTTCGAACTGGCAACGGGCGGCGAGGAAGAGACGCGCGCCATCGGTGAACGGCTCGGCCGCGCCCTGCGCACGGGCGATGTCGTCCTCCTCAGCGGCGACCTGGGCACGGGCAAGACCTGCTTCACGCAGGGCATCGGCCGCGGCCTGCAGTGCACGTCGGCCGTCAACAGCCCCTCCTTCGTACTCATGAACGAATACGCGGGCCGCGAGAAGCTCTTCCATGTGGACCTCTACCGCATCGAGGATGTCGAGGACCTCGACGAGCTCGGGCTGTGGGACTACGCCGAGCAGGGTGTGCTCGTGATCGAATGGCCGGAGCGCGGCGCCGAACTACTCCCCGGCGACGGCCTCGTCATCGAGCTGCGCTACGGCGACCGCGACCACCAGCGGCGCTTCCGCTTCATCCCGCGGGGTCCGCGTGGCGAGGAGCTCGTGGGGGCCGTCGAGGCCGCGTGAGTACCGTCCTCGCGATCGACACCGCCTCGGCCGAGCTCGCGCTCGCGCTGGCCATCGATGGCGAGTGTGTGGGCAGCTTCGCCACCCCGGCTGGGCACGACCATTCCCGCCTCCTCATCCCCGCCATCGATGCCATCCTCGGGTCGCGGCGCGCGGCGCTCACGGGCGTCGTCGTGGTCCACGGGCCGGGGAGCTACGCCGGCCTCCGCGTCGGCATCGCGACGGCCGAAGGGCTGGCGCTGGCGGCGGGCGTGCCGGTGGTGGGCATCGGCACGCTGGAGGCGGCCGCGCACGCCGCGAACCTGCGCGAAGGCACGGCCATCCACCCGGCCGGGCGCGGCGAACTCGCGGCGCTGGATTTCGCGGACGGCGAGCCCACGGGCGCGGCGCGCATCATCCCGCACGCGGCGGCCCACGGCCCGGCGTTCGCGGGCGAAGGCGCGGGCGCGTCCGGCGGGCGCGAGGTGCCGGCCGAGGAGCGCTGCCGGGCGGCCCTGGCGCTGGGCATCGAACGGCTGAAGTCGGCGCCCCGGAGCGGGGTCGAGGCGTCTTACCTGCGCGAACCGCACATCACCCGGCCGAAGCGGACTCCGCTGCTGGCCAGCTGAACGTCCCCCCGAGGGGCGCTCCCTCCATCCACAGGCACCTTCGAAGGAGATAGACCATGGAACGCACGCTCGTCCTTGTGAAACCCGATGGCATGCAGCGCGGCCTCGCGGGCGAAATCATCGCGCGGTTCGAACGCCGCGGCCTGCGCATCATCGGCATGAAGCTGATGCGCATCGATGAGGCGCTGGCGAAGCGCCATTACGCCGAGCACGAAGGGAAGCCGTTCTTCGCCGGGCTCGTGGCGTACATCACCAGCGCGCCGGTGGTGGCGATGGTGCTCGAAGGGACCGACGCCGTGAAGTCCGCGCGCACGACGATGGGCGTGACGAACCCGGCCGAGGCCGCGCCGGGCAGCATCCGCGGCGACTTCGGGCTGGAGCGCGGCCGCAACCTGGTCCACGGCAGCGACAGCCCCGAGAACGGCATCCGCGAAAGTGAGCTCTTCTTCCGGCCGGAGGAGCTGGTGCCGTGGACGCGCAGCGTGGATGGCTGGGTCTTCGAATAGACCGTTCGCCCCGCGACTCCGCCCTTGGACCGAACGCGAAACCCCCTCTTCGCCAGAGGGGGTTTTTCGTGTCCGCGGCGTAGAGTGAGGGCGTGGCACGACGGTTGGCCGGCCCGCGGTAAAGGCGCGGTTGGGCGCTTCATCCGCGAAAAGGCCCATTGGACAGGTAAACGGTAGCAATTCTGGCGTTATCGTGAGGGGGATCCGTCTCAGGTCCGAAACAATCTCGGGCGGACGAGCGTTCATTGTAAGGAAGGGACTTCGCGGCGAGCGCCCCGGGCCGCGGGATACCCATGGAGGTCATCATGGAGAGCATTCGTACCCATTGGTCCAGGCGGCGGCGCTTCGCCCTCGCGGTGGCGGCATTGCCGGTCGCCGCGGTGGCGTTCATGCCGCTCATCGGCGGCGGCGGGTTCGCCACCACGGCACGAGCCGAACCGGAGATCCAGGAGGTCCAGTTCGGGACGCCCTCGATCTCGTACCTGACGCCCACCGCCGGACCGCAGACGGGCGGCACCATCGTCACCGTCTATGGCGTGAACCTGGGCTGGGCGACGACGGTGCTCGTCGGCGGTTCGCCCGCGGCGTTCAGCGTCGTGAACGAGAACACCATCCAGCTGGTCACGCCCGCGCACGCGGCGGGGACCTACTACGTGCAGATTTGGACGCCCGGCGGCGTGACCGATCTCAACTCGGCCGCGCTGTTCACGTTCTCCCCGACGACCCCGGACGTTGGCTTCGCGGTGACGGGCATGAGCCCGCGCTACGGCTCGACGGCGGGCGGCACGGTGGTGACGTTCACGGGCACGAACCTGTGGAACACCGCGAACGTAACGGTCGATGGCGTGAACGTGCCCTGGATCTGGAGCGGGGGCGCCATCCTCGCGACGATGCCGCCGCACGCGCGGGGCCTCGCGACGGTGAACCTCTACCCGGCCGCGGGCGGAGTGGTACCGGCGCCGTACCCGTTCGCGTACACGAACAACGGCGGCGTGCTGGACATCTTCGCGATCTCGCCTTCCTACGGCCCGACCTGGGGCGGGACGGTGGTGACGCTGAACGGCTTCGGCTTCGCGAACGCGGACGGCGTGTTCGTCGATGGCGTTTCGGCGACGTACAGCATCCTCAGCGACAACGTCATCCAGTTCGTGACGCCGGCGCACGCGGCGGGCATCGCCAACATCACGGTCTATGACGGTGCGAATTCGACGACGGCGGTGAACCGGTTCACCTACACCGATTTCTACAATCCGGCGAACCCGGCGGTCGGAATCATCCGGCCGGCGCTGACCTCGATCACGCCCGATAACGGCGATGCGCGGGGAATGCACCCGGTGGTGCTGCGCGGTTCGAACCTGACGGAGACGAAGAGCATCACGGTCGATGGCGCGCGCATCCCGTTCGTGCGCATCAGCGACTCGGAGCTGTGGCTGACGATGCCGCTGCACATTGCCGGGATGGTGACGGTGACGGTGTACAACAGCAACGGCACGACGGCGAGCATCGGCTTCCGCTACCACGACGCTCACCCGGCAGGCCCGGAGCCGTGGGACCCGCTCACGGGATACCCCTGGAAGTAGTCACAAGGGAAGGGCCCGGGGGAACCCGGGCTCTTCCCTTGTGACTGGAGAAAAGAGGAAAGAGAAAAGAGATAAGGGGGGCGGCCCCGGCGCGGGGCTTCGCCCCGTGGGCGGAGGTTGTGACGCCCTTTTCTCTTTCCTCTTTTCTCTTTCAGCTCGTTTCGCCGATTTCGAAGCGGGAGAGGCGGCGGATGGCGTAGATGGTGGCGATGGTGGTGACCGCGGCCATCATCACAAGCGCTTTCCAGGTCGCGAGGTCGGCATCGAAGACGGTACTGCTGACGTTCGCGACGCCATCGGCGATGGCGAGCGTGGCCTGGCGCACGCTGAGGATGCGCGTGCCCGTGAAGATGCGCGTCACGACCTGCTCCCAGAGAAAGACGTAGATCAGGCCGGCGATGAAGGCGCGCGTGGTATAGACGCTGAGCATCACGAAGAGCGCGCTGTAGACGACCGCGCCGGCGGCCACGGCGACCGCGAAACCGGCCACGACAGCGCCGCCATCGGGTTCGCCGCCGGCCGCGATGAGCCCCGCGGCCAGCGTGACCACGACCATGAAGATGAGCGTCAGCCCGGCCGAGACGGCGAGCTTGGGCAGGAGAATGACGCGCCGGGGAAGCGGCTTGGAGAGCAGGTAGACAGCGGTGCCGTCCTCGATTTCGGAGCCGATGGCCGCGGTGCCAAGCACCAGCGCCGAGAGCGGCAGCATCGTCCCCACCACCAGGCGCCCCAGGAGCGTCCGCGCGACGAAGCGGGCGGGTTCGACCTCGGGGCCGGTGAGGCGGAAGACGAGGGCGAGCGTGATCGGCAGCAGTGCGGCGGCGATGAGCAGCAGCGTGCGCTTCGCCCCGAGGAGCTGGCGCAGGGTGAGCCACGCGACGGGCATGCTCATCGCTTCACCAGGTAGGAGAACACGCTCTCGAGGGACTCATCGGCGGGGAGCACTTCGAACAGCGACACGCCGGAATCGCGCGCGAGGGGCGCGAGCACGCGGGTGAGCGCGCCGAAGTCGGAGCTGCGCACGGCCAGGCGGCCATCCTCCAGGTCGAGGCCGGTGACGGCGGGGATACCCACGAGCGCGGCCGCGAGGCGGCGGTTATCGCTGGAGCGCACGTTGAAGGTGTGGGGCCGGTCGGTCATGAGGCGGCGGATCTCGCGGAAGTCGCCACTGGCGGCGAGACGCCCGGTGACGATGACGAGCACGTCCTCGGCGAGGCGTTCGACCTCCTCGAGGATGTGCGAGGAGAAGACGATGGTGCGGCCTTCGGCGGCCATGCGACGCAGCATCCCCATCATGTGCAGCCGCTGGCGGGGGTCGGCGCCATTGAACGGCTCATCGAGGATGAGGATGCGCGGGTCGTGGACGATGGCGGCGGCGATCTTCACGCGCTGCTTCATGCCCTTCGAATAGCCGCCGGTGGCGCGATCCTGCGCGGTGGAAAGGTCCACCTCGGCGATGGCGCGGCGGGTGGCCGCCTCGGGATCGGGCAGGCCGTGGAGTTGCGCGCTGAGGCGGACGAACTCCCAGCCCGTGAGGAACGGGTAGACGGCTTCGCGTTCGGGGACGAGGCCGATGTGCGCGTACAGCGAGGGGTTGTGCCAGGCGTCCTGGCCGAGCACGCGAACCGCTCCCGCGGAGGGCCGCAGGAAGCCGGCGAGCATGTGCAGCATGGTCGATGTCCCGGCGCCGTTCGGCCCGAGCAACCCGGTGATGCCCGCGCCCAGCGAGAACGAGATGTCGTTGACGGCGACAACGTTTCCGTACCACTTCGAGACCTTGAGGACTTCGATGGCCGGCGCGGGGACGTTCGCGGGTGGCGGCGGCGGCACGGGTGCGGTCATGTGGCGATGCCCTGGTAGCGGCGGTAGAGGATGCCCAGGGCCGCGAAGAGGTAGCCACCGGCGGCGGCGCCATAGACCCAGAGGGCGATGCCGGCGCGATAGAGGTCGTACGTCGAGCTGGATTCGCTGCGGGATGGTTCGGTGTTGAACATCCAGAGGGTGAACCCCTGGGCGATGTGGAACGGGCTGAGCAGCAGCGCCCAGCCGCCAAGGTCGTTGTCGAGCGTGGCGAGAAGGATGCCGGCCATCGCGAAGCTGATGGCGAAGTACGCGAGCACTCCGCCCGTCGCGAAGGCGCGCCGCTTCGATTGCGAGGCGATGGCGAGCGCGATGGCGCCGAAGAAGAGGCAGATCAGGAGGCCACTCGCGAGGATCGGGGGCAGGTCCTTCCAGTTGTCGCGGATGTACCCGGTGAGGCTGTCCTGGGCGAAGGCGCGGCCGGCGAACAGCACCAACTGGGGCAGGAGCGTGAGCACGAAGAGCGCGCTCGTGAGGGCGGCCACCTTCGCGAGCGCGTAATCGACGCGTAGCAGCGAACGGGAGAAGTAGAGCGTCAGCACGCGGCTGCGCTGGTCCCGGCCGACGAGTTCGGGCGCCACGGCGGCGACGAAGAGGGCGATGATCCATTGGACGTAGCTGTAGTAGCCGGAGTGGCTGTACAGCTCCACGACATCGGAGGCGACGGCGGCGATGCCAAGCTGGATGGTCGCCGGGATGAGCGCGAGGATGGCGAGCCCGAACGGCACGATCTTCGCCGTCGCGGGGCGCCCGAGGCCGAAGGCGGCGCGCAGCGAGTGGATGTAGACGGTGAGGACGGCATGGCGGCGGCCGAGCCGGATGCCTTCGTAGCGGCGGTAGCCAAGGTCGTAGATGTTGCCGGCGGCCGGGCGCTCAGACACCGGCGGGCTCCCGGAAGATGTCTTCGAGCTGCTGGCGGCGCTGCTCGATGCGCACGAGCCCGAGGCCGAGCGCGGCCACGCCATCGCGCACGAGGTCGTAGGCGCGGTCGTCGTCGAAGGCGATGAGGAGCGCGCGACCCTCCTCGGCGACGCGGAGGCCATCGCCCTGGAGGCGCGCGGCGAGCGCGGCGGAATCGCCATCGACTTCGACGAGCAGGGTGCCGGTGCGGGCGGTGAATTCGCCGATGGGGCCCGACCGCACGAGGCGGCCGCCTTCGATCACGACCAGGTGGTCGCAGACGCGTTCAATTTCGCCGAGCAGGTGGGAGGACATGAGGATGGCGATGCCGAATTCGGTGCCCGTGCGGCGAACGAGGTCGAGCATCTCATCGCGGCCGGCCGGGTCGAGGCCGTTGGTGGGCTCATCGAGAAGCATGAGGCGCGGGTCGTGGACGAGCGCCTGCGCGAGCTTGACGCGCTGCTTCATGCCGGTGGAGTAGCCCTTGATTTCGCGATAGCGCTCTTCGAACAGGCCGACGTGGCGGAGGGTCTCGGCGGTGCGTTCGCGCGCGGCCGTGCGGGGGAGGCCGCTGACCTGGGCCATGTGGCCGACGAAGTCCGTGGCGCTCATATCGGGTGGAAGGCAATCGTGCTCGGGCATGTAGCCGACGAAGTGGCGGACTTCCGGGCCCTGGTGGCCGATATCGAAGCCGAGGAGGGTGCCGCTGCCCTCGGTCGGTGCGAGCAGGCCGAGGAGGATCTTGATGAGGGTGGACTTGCCCGCGCCGTTGGCGCCGACGAGGCCGATGATGCCCGGTTCGAGGGAGAGATCGAGCGCATCGAGGGCGGTGACGCCCGGGTACCGCTTCGTCAGCCCGCGCGTTTCGAGCATCGGCATGGCGTGCAGCGTAGCACGGTGCCCGAAAGGAACAGCGAACGGCGGATGCTCACCCCTGGCCGCGGCTGCTGCTGGGCGGGGGCGGCGCATCGCCATCGCCGACGACGGCTTCCCAGCAGAGGTAGAAGTAGAAGAGGCCCATGAGGATGGGCGCGAGGACGGCCGGGTGCTTGCTTTCGATGAGGCCATAGAAGCCGCCGAGCACGACGAAGACGAGGGCGAACAGGTAGACGAGGAAGGCGCCCCAGCTGAAGCCAAGTCCGATCATCCGTACACCTCCGGGCCACCCGGATGGTACGGCGCTATCGGCGAACGGGGGTTACGCCGCAGTCCACCTTTGGTGGAGATTCGGTGGAGCGCGCCGCGGAGCGACACGCACGGGCAATGCGCGCGGGCGCCTTCGTATGGGCGGACGCCACGGGCGATGGGGCACGCTGAACATGCGCCCTCCACGGGCCCGGAAGGACACCATGACCGAGAGTGAGCGGCTGCGCATCCAATGCGCCTGGTGCGGCCGTGAGATGGCGCCCGGCGCGAACCCGACGACGCACGGCATCTGCGATGCCTGCCTCGCGCGTGTCAGCGGCCAGCGCGCCCTGCGCCGTTCGCACGATGCCGCGGGCATTGCGGCGCGGGTGGCTCAGCCGTAGACGAGGGTGCGGTCGACCATCGCGCGGGAGATGACGACACGCTGCACCTGGGATGTGCCCTCCACGATCATCAGCTGGCGGGCGTCACGGAAATGGCGCTCGAGCGGGTGGTCCTTCATGTAGCCCTGGGCGCCGAGCACCTGGAGCGCATCGGAGGCGACGCGGTTCGCGACCTCGGTGGCATAGGCCTTGGCGATGGCGAGGTGGTGGGCGTATTCGCGCGTGTACTTGCCCTGGTCGACGAGCCAGGCGGCCTTGTAGACGAGGTTGCGGGCGGCCTCAATCTGGATGGCCATATCGGCGAACATGAACTGGATCGCTTCGAAATCGATCACGGCGCTGCCGAAGGCACGGCGTTCGCGCGCCCATTCGAGGGCGTAGGCGGCGGCCCCTTCGGCGAGGCCGACACCGCGCGCGCCGACGGTGGGGCGCATGCTATTGAGCGTGAGCATGGCGGTGTTGAAGCCCTGCCCCTCCTCCCCGCCGAGCAGGTTCTCCCTGGGCACGCGCACATCGCTGAAGCTGAAGTGCGCCGTGGGGACGCTGCGCACGCCCATCTTGTCGTCGGTGCGGTCGATGGTGATGCCGGGAGATTTCGCATCGACGACGAAGGCGCTGATGCCCTTCGCGCCGGGGCCGCCGGTGCGCGCGAAGACGGTGAGGAAGTCGGCGACGGTGCCGCCGGAGATGTAGACCTTGTTGCCGCTGAGCAGGTAGTCGTCGCCGTCGCGTGTGGCGCGGGTTTCGAGGTTGGCGGCATCGGACCCGTGGTCGGGTTCGGTCAGGCAGAAGGAGGACTTGAGCTCGCCGGTGGCGGCGCCGGGGAGCCACTTCTGCTGCTGCTCCTTCGTGCCTCCGAGGACGATGGGCCGGTTGGGGAGACCGGTAAGCACGAGCATGAGCCCGGCGCCGCATTCGTACTTCGCGACCTCCTCGATCGCGAGGCAGATGGGGAGGATGCCGTTGCCGGTGCCGCCCATCTCCTCGGGGATGGCCATGCCGAGGAGACCGGCCTGCTTGAAGGCGGCGAAGATGTCGTGCGGGTATTCGCCGGTTTCGTCGAGCTCTTTGGCGCGCGGGGCCACGACTTCGCGCGCGATGCGGCGCGCGGTGTCCTTGATGAGGCGGTGCTCCTCGCTGAGCTCGAATTCCATGGCGATCCTCCGCGTCGGTATGACGGGGGATAGTGTAGGCGAGCGGCGGGGAACGCGGCATGCGCGCTCAGCAGCTGGCGGCCTCATCGAGGAAGCGGCTCACCATCTGCATGAACTCGAAGTTTTCGTCCTCGCGCCGGGCGAGGGCCATATCGCGGTTGTATTCGTGGAGGCGGTTGTCCTCATCGACCATGTTGCCGGCGAAGCGCCACGCCTTGATGAGCCTGGTGCCGCGCGTCTTCACGACGAACTGGACGACGGTGCCATCATCGATGAAGAGCTTGAAGGTGCCCTTGTTATCGACGCAGCCCTGGGTGATGGACGCGAAGGGCCACTGCACGACCTGCTCATCGGTGAGGTTGAGCAGCATGAAGCGGTCGCGGAAGGCCACGAGCCAGACCTGGTCGCTGCGCTTCATGGCGAAGGCGGCGAGCGCGGCGGGCGGGAAGAAGACCGCGCTCGCGCCGATGATGGCGGCCTTCGACCAGCGGCGGCCCTTCTCGGACTGGCCCTCGACCTTCTGGCCGTCGATCCGGAACTCCTTGATGTGCCAGTCGTCGTCGCGGATGCGCGTGCAGAAGATGAGCTGCTCCTGCTCATCGACGAGCGGCAGGTAGAGCTTCTCGAGCACGGGTTGGAGGTTCGCGCCGGGCGTTTCGAACCAGCCCATCTCGGCGAAGGTGTCGCTCCATTCGCGGGTGCGGGCGTGGGTGAGCCCGACGGTGACGGCATCGAGTTCGACGCCGCATTCGGAGCAGAAGCGGAGGGCCTTGCTGACGGTCTGGCCGCAGCCACGGCATTCGCGGGTCTGGGCTCCGCCGCAGCCGCCGCAGAAGCGCTGGCCGGGGGTGAGCGCGGCGCCACAGGTATCGCAGTTCATCGCTGTTCCTCCATCCGGGGCTTTCGGGCCGGACGGGGGCATGCTGGCGCGCGGCGGCGGGCGCCAGGAAGGGGCGTTTTCTTACAGGTGTACGAGTGTCAGGCGAACCAGGCCCACGTGGCCGCGTCCGCGGGGTGCAGGTCGATCGCCCAGTAGGGGTCGAAGGGGTTCCAGGGGGCGATGACGGCGTGGAAGGCGAGGCTGGCGCCGGGGGTGTGCCAGCGGACATCGAAGGCGAGGCGCGCGCTCCAACTGACCTGGCGATTCGTGCGCCAGGCATCGAAGAGGGCGGCGAGATTGCGCGTGTGGCCGTCGCGTTCGCGCACGTGGTGGACGACGGCATCGAAGTAGCCATCGCGGGCCCCGGCGCTGCCCGTCACGTAGGGAATGAGGGCGCGCGGCACGACGCGGGCGGCGACCTCGGCCCAGTTCTCGATGCGATCGCGGAAGGGCGCGCTCGTGACGAGTGAAACGAGGTTCCGTTCGACGCCGGCCGGCCAGGCCTCAAGGTCGATACCCAGGAGCCTCCGGGCGGCGGGATTCACGACGGCGATGTCGCAGGTGCCATTGACGATGAGGCAGGGCCAGGGGTGGGCATCGATGTGCTCATGGACTTCGGCCGGGGTGTGGGCGTGGTCGCGAACCATGGCGGCGAGGCGCCGGGGAGCGAAGCGCACGTCCTCGCCGAGGAGGATGCGGGCCCAGTCGGACGGTTCGGGCTCCATGCCGGCCGCGTCGAGGATGGCGTTCATGCGCGGCCCTTCGAGTTCGAGCGCGCCGCAGAGGTCGAGCAGGCGTTCGCGGGTGGGCGCGCGGCGGCCGCTCTCGTAGGCGTAGATGGTGTCCTCGGCGATGCCCGAGCGCTGGGCGAGTTGCCGGCGTGTAAGGCGGACGGCGCGGCGGGATTCGCGCAGAAGCTGGCGCCACGTGGAGCGCCCGGCGAGGTCGTCAGCCGTCGCTGAGGGCTCGTCCGCGGGTGCGAGTGGCCGGGCCGCGCGCTCGCGTTCGAACCATTCCCATGTGAGGCCATCGGCGGGCATCCAATCGAGTGCCCAGGAGCCATCGAAGTCGCTCCAGGGGGTCTGGACGGCGTGCAGGCTGAGGACATCGCCGGAGGCGGAGCGCCAGCGAATGGGGAGCACGCCGCGGATGCCCTGGCGGTTCGCCGCGGGGGCCTGCCAGAGCCGCATCAGCCGTTCGACCTGGTCGGCGTGGTTGGCGAAGACGTACTCCATCATGCGCGAGAAGAAGAGCGCACCGCTGCCCGGGTCGGTGATGGATTGCTGCTCGCTCTTCCACATCGCGATCATGACGCCGATGGCCTCGTCCCAGTTCAGGAGGCGATCCCGGTAATGCTTGCTGAGGGCCATACGGAGGAGCTGGCGGGCGCCGGGTTCGGCCAGGTCCGTGCCGAAATCGAGTTCGCTGAGGGTGTTCGCGGCTTCGTTCCAGCCGATCACCTCGAAGTTCCAGTCCATCACCAGGCAGGGCCATTCGTACGACCGGCACTCGGCGGCGAGGGCGGCGAGTTCGCGGCGGCGCTCCACGAGCGGGATGACGCGCTCCTCCGGCACGGGGTCGAGCGCGAGGAGCGCGAGCCAGCGGTTCAGGGCGGGCGTTTCAAGCCCGAGGGCATCGGCGAGGTCGATGACGCGGTCGCGGCGCGGCGCACGGCGGCCCGTCTCCCAGCTGCCCACGGCCTGGGTGGAGACGCCGGTACGCGCCGCGAGCTGGTCCTGGGAAAGGCCCGCATCCCTGCGGGCGTCCTGGAGCAGTGTTCCGAAGGGGTTCCCCACGGCGGCGAATCATGCCGGAACGGGATGACGCCAACAAGCGCGCGTCGCGGTTTGCCGCGAACGAGGGACGTTCCGCGCTGGTTACCGTTCGCGGGTCTCGGCGCGTTCGAAGGCGACGGCGGCGGCGCCGAGGATGCCCGCGTCATCGCCCAGCGCGCTCAGCCGGAGGGAGGTGCCGCTGGCGGGCCCGTAGGCGATGGAGAACAGGGATTCGCGCAGGGGCGCGAGGAACATTTCGCCCATCACGAGCATGCCGCCGCTGAGGGTGACGGCCTCGGGATTGAGGACATTGACCAGGCTGCCGAGCCCGAGCCCGAGGAGGTGGCCGCCGTGGCGGATCTCGGCCTCGCAGGTGTGGTCGCCGGCCTTCGCGGCGTGAAAGAGGTCGGCGCCGGTCGGTTCGCGGTAGCCGACGAGTTCGCGCAGCACGGGCGATTGGCCCTTCGCGAGCAGGCGCCGGGCACGAGCGGCGAAGGCGACGCCGCTGACCATGGCTTCGAGGCAGCCGCGCGACCCGCAATTGCAGCGCGGGCCTCCGGGGTCGATGACGATGTGGCCGATTTCGCCGGCGAAGCCCTTCGCGCCACGGTAGAGGCGGCCATCGATGACGAGCCCGCCGCCGATGCCCGTGCCAACGGTGGCGTGCAGGAGGTGGCGGCAGCCGCGGCCCGCGCCGAAGCGTGATTCGCCCAGCGCGGCGGCGGAGGCGTCGTTTTCGATGGAAACCGGCAGGCCGAGAGCGGCCGAGAGCGGCGTCGTGAGCACAAGATTGCGGAAGGCGGGGACGTTCGGGGCGACCGCGACGATGCCGGCGTCGCCGTTCACCAGTCCGGGGACGGCGACACAGGCGCCGATGGGGGGCGCGGGCGCCTGGCTCGCGACCCCGCCGAGGAGGGCGGCGATTTCGCCCAGCATCTGGTCGACGGGGGCGTTGGGCGGGGTATCGACCTCACGGCGGGCGATGATGCGCCCGTGTTCGTCCACGAGCGCCGCACGCATGTGGGTTCCGCCGATGTCCGAGGCGATGACCGTTCGTTCCATGTCCCGAGTGTAACGCGGGCGAGGGTGCGAGGGCCGTTACGGCGCGGTTGCGACTGCAGCGCGGGCACCTGCCAGGGTTGTCTCAGCGCGGGAGCGTGACGGCGAGGGAGAGGTAGCGTTCGCGGCGGTCGCATTCGACGGCGCCGCCCATGGCGTTCACGAAGAGGCGAGAGCGGAAGAAGCCGAAGCCGCAGTCGGCCGCGATCGGCTTCGGCTCACCGGAGGGCTCGCCGCTGGTGAACGTCAGACAGACCGTGCGGACGCCTTCCTCGACGCCGAGAGTGACGACGCCGCTGCCGTTGCCGCCGCGGTTGGCGGCGATGGTGAAGCCGGCGATGGCGCGCACCACACGGGCGATATCCCAGGGGCCTTCGATGCCCGCGGGCACGGCTCCCTTCAATTCGAGGTCGCGGGAGAGGAGGTCGCGGGCGGCGTCGACGGCGAGGGCGAGGTCGCAGGGGCCGGCGTTGAGCACGAGGCGGCCGCGTTCGAGGCGCGAGGCTTCCTGGAGGTCGTCGGCGAGGTGTTGGAGGTCATCGACGGAGGCATCGAGCATGCCGGCGAGTTCGGCATCGAGGACGAGGTCGCCACCGGAACCTTCGCGGCGGGCGAGTTCGAGGACCATGCGGATGGAGGTCAGCGGGGTGCGCACCTCATGTGCGAAGGCGCCCATCGCTTCGCGGCGATAGGTCTCCTCGTTGGCCGCCGTGGGCCCCGTCTCAACCATGGTGTTGCTCACCCTCGAACCGTAATGGCCGGCGCACGCCCGGCGTATCGGGAATCTACCTGAAACTTCAGTGAGCGGGCAGGACCTGGAGGTCCAGCGTATCGCCAGTGGGCCTCGGCGCGAGCAGGCCCGAGGCGTGACCGGCCTGCTCCTCGGCGTGGTAGGAACTGCGTACGAGCGGCCCGGATTCGACGTGCCGGAAGCCGAGGGCGAGGGCCTCTGCCTTCAGCGCGGCGAACTCCTCCGGCGTCCAGTAGCGCACGATCGGGAGATAGCCCGGGCCCGGCCGGAGGTACTGCCCGGCGGTAAGGATATCGACGCCGCGGGCGGCGATATCGCGCGCGGTGGCGATGACCTCGTCGTACGTCTCACCGAGCCCGACCATGATGCCCGTCTTCGTGAGCGTGCCCGGGTCGATCTCCTTCGCCGCCGCGAGGAGGTCGAGGGAGCGTTCGTAGCGGGCCTGGGGGCGCACCGTGGGGTAGAGGCGGGCGACGGTCTCGGTGTTGTGGTTGAGGATCTCGGGGCGCGCCTCGAGCACGGTGGCGAGGGCGGCACGGTCGCCCTTGAAGTCCGGGATGAGGACTTCGAAGGTGGTCCCGGGGCTGAGGCGGCGGGACCAGCGGATGGTCTCGGCGAAGATGGCGGCGCCACCATCGGGGAGTTCGTCGCGGTTCACGCTGGTGATGACGGCGTGGCGAAGGCCCATGCGCTGGATGGCGAGCGCGACGCGGCGAGGCTCGCCGGTATCGACGGCGCCGGGGCGGCCCGTCTTCACGGCGCAGAAGCCGCACGACCGGGTGCAGGTGTCGCCGAGAATCATGAAGGTGGCGGTGCCGCGGCTCCAGCAGTCTCCGATGTTGGGGCAGCGGGCCTCTTCGCAGACGGTGTGGAGGCGTTCGCCGCGCATCAGTTCCTGGACGCGGGCGTAGTTCGGGCCGGCGGGGAAGCGGACCTTCAACCAGGGCGGGCGCGCGGGCTCAGCGGTCATGGTCTTTCCAGCCTAGCCCACGGCATTGCCAGTTCCCAGTTCCCGGTTGCCAGTTCCCAGGGGATACCCCGTCGCGAACTTCAGTGGCGGTCGCCTTCGACCAGCACCAGGCCTCAGCCATACGCGCGCGGTGGCCCCGGGGCGGCTGCCACCGGGGCCACTGAGGCGCGCGGCTCGCCGCGCTATGCGTACCCGTGTCCGGCGCCGCGCACCATGCGCCAGGCCACGAGCACGACGATCGCACCGAGGATGGCGATGGCGAAGCTGCGAATGTCGAACTCGGTGACGCCGCCGAAGCCGAGGGCGCTGCCGATGATGCCGCCGACGAAGGCGCCGACGATGCCGAGGAGGATGGTGATGATGATGCCCATCCCGCTGCCGCCACCGGCGTCGTCGCCGGGGACGATGAGCTGGGCGACGGCGCCCGCGATGAGGCCGAACAGGATCCAGGCCAGGATTCCCATGGGGAGCACACTCCTGCAAAAGGTTGGCCGCTTCGCGCGGCGCTTCGCACTCACTCTCGGGCGGGGGGCGCGGCCGCGGCGCAATGGCGGCGGCGGTGGCCGTCGCGAACGCATCGCAAGCGAGCGAAACGGGGGCGATTGCGAGCGCGGCGCAATGGCGGCCGTCAGCCATCGCGCGTATCTTCAACGGGTGAGCATTCGCGGGAACGACAAGACAGCGACAACGGCGCGCAATCACCCGACGCCGTGGCTGCTCGCGAGCATCGCCACCTTCGGCATCGTCGCCGGGGCCACCTGGTTCGGGGGCACGGTGGCGCAACGCCACTTCATGGATGTCGCCGAACGGGAGTTCCTGGCGGGAACGGCGCTATCGCAGCTCGATGACGGCGCGATCGAATTGCAGGCCGCGCTCGAGGGCGCGCTGGACGGCACGGACCCGCTCACCCCGAACGAAGCGGAGGACATGGTGGACGCCCTGGACCGGGCGTTCGCGCGCTACCTCGCGAGCCCGGTGCCGCTGGATGAACGGCAGCGCGGCGACTACGCGTATACGCAGTACCGGGAATGGCGCAACGACTACGTGATGCCGGCGATCGCGGCCCTGCGCGGCGGCGGGCCTCTCGTCGCGCCCACGACGGGCGTCGTGCTGCGCACGCAGGGGCTGCGCGAAAACCCCTCGGCGGGCGGGCCGATCTCGCAGCTCGCGGCGGCGACGGGCGAACGCCAGCGCAAGACCATGGCGCACGCGGCCGTGACCTACAACCGCACGAACGCGATCCTGACGACCTTCGGGCTGCTGGGCATCCTTGGGGCGATGGTGGCGGGAGCGGCGGCGGTCGCGCGGGCGGCGGGCCGCGATGGGCACGAATTCGATGCCATCCCCCTCGCCACCGAAGAGGCCGCGACCTGGACGTTCGCCCACGCGGACGATGGCGCCGCGCGGACGCTGTCCACGCCGGCCCGCGACTGAATCCCTGCTTCGCGCCTGTGCCATGATGAGGTGATGGACGGACCCGGGGTCACCCTCGCCACGATCCGTGCCGCGCGGGAGCGCATCGCGCCGCACGTGCTGACCACGCCGGTGTGGCCATCGAACTTGCTGCGCGAAATCGCGGGCGTGCCCGTGCTGATGAAGTGCGAGCAGCTCCAGCGCACGGGTTCCTTCAAAATCCGGGGGGCGGCGAACTTCGTCATGCAGCTCGATGCGGAGGCGCGCCAGCGCGGGCTGGTGGCGGCGAGCGCGGGCAACCACGCCCAGGGCGTCGCGCTCGCGGGCGCGGCCGAGGGCATCCCCGTGACGGTGGTCATGCCGGCGGGCGCGCCGCTCGCGAAGGTGACGGCCGCACGCGGGTACGGCGCACGCGTCGTGCTCCACGGCGAATCGCTGGAGGAGGCGCGCGCCGAAGCCATCGCCATCGGCGAACGCGAGGGCATGGTCTTCGTGCCACCGTTCGACGACGATGCCGTCATCGCCGGGCAGGGCACGGCCGGGCTCGAAATCCTGGAGCAGGAGCCCGCGGTCGAGGAGATCCTGGTGCCGTCGGGCGGGGGCGGGCTGCTCGCGGGAATCGCCGTGGCGGTGAAGGCGATCGCGCCGCGCGTGCGCGTCGTGGGCGTGCAATCGCGGGCGATGGATGGCATCCGGCGGTCGCTGGCGGCCGGCGGTGTCGTCGCAGCACCGGCCACGCGCACCATCGCCGACGGGGTGGCGGTCGCCGCGCCGAGCGAGCGCACGTTCGCGCTCATTCGCGCCCACGTCGACGACGTCATCGCCTGCCCCGACGAGGCCATCGCCCACGCCATGGCGCTCATGCTCGAACGTTCGAAGTTCGTGGTCGAAGGAGCGGGGGCGCTGGGGGTGGCGGCGCTCCAGAGCGGCGCCTACCGCCCCCGCGGGCGCACGGTCGTCGTGCTCTCGGGTGGCAACGTCGATATCAACCTGATTGGCTCCATCGTCCGGCGGGGCCTGGCCGATGCGGGCCGCTATCAGACGCTCACGATCGAGGTTTCGGATACGCCGGGCGAGCTTGCCCTGGTTTCGCGCGTCATCGGCGAGGCGGGCGGCAACGTGCTCGAAGTCGACCACAACCGCGAGGCGCCGGGCATGCCGATCGGCGTCGCGGTGCTGGAACTGCTGCTCGAAGTGAGCGGACAGGCGCAGTTCGAGGCGATCATCGGGGCGCTGCGCGATGCCGGGCTACGCGGCGTGCCGGGGAGCAGTGCACGGCTCGCGACGGTGGCCGCGCAACGCCGCCACGGCATCTAGACGGCGGCCTACGCCCCCCGGTCGCGGTCCTTTCCGGAGGGCGAGAACAGGGCATCGAGCAGGGTGACGATGGCGGTGAGGATGGCGCCGATGAAGAGCAGCCGCACCACCTTCCGGACCAGCCGGTAAAGCTTCCGGGCGAGCGCGATGAAGGGACGGGCGGGGAGCAGCAGCACCCGCGCGGCGCCCCCTCGCCGGGGTACATCGACGGCGGGCGCGCGCTCCGCCGCCTTACGCGAGCGAGCCACCGTCGAGCACCAGCGTCTGGCCGGTCGTGAACGACGAGGCGGCGCTGGCGAAGTAGACAGCGGCGCCGGCCATTTCGTCGGGCATGCCGATGCGGCCGAGGGGCGCGCCGCTGTTGCCGCCGCCCTGGCGGGCCGCTTCGTTATCCCAGAGGGCGCGGGAGAACTCGGTCTTGATGAGGCCGGGGGCGATGCAGTTCACGCGGATGCCATCGCGGCCCCACTCCTTCGCGCAGACCTGGGTGAGCATGATCACGGCCGCCTTCGAGACCGAATAGGCGCCGAGGCCGCCGGAGGCGCGGAAACCGCCGGTGGAGCTGACATTGATGATGCTGCCGCCCTGCCCCTGTTCGAGCATCACCGCGCGCGCCATCTTCGAAAGGAAGAAGAGCGACTTCACGTTCGTGTTCATGACGGTGTCCCAGGCGCGCTCATCGAGGTTCGCGACGGGGCCGAAGACGGGATTGGTGGCGGCGTTGTTCACGAGGATATCGACGCGGCCAAGCTGGGCCCTGGTCTGGTCGACCAGGTTCTGGAGGGCGTCCATGTCGCGGACGTTGGTGGGGATGGCGATGCCCTTGCGGCCGGTGGCGGCGATGGCGGCGACGCTCTCCTCGAGCGCCTCGGGCTTGCGCGCGGCGACGACGACATCGGCACCGGCTTCGGCCAGCCCGACGGCGATGGAGCGCCCGATGCCGCGGCTCCCCCCGGTGACGATGGCGACCTTCCCGGCGAGCGAGAATTCAACGACGGACATGGCGGACCTCCGGGGTGTGTGGCACGGATGCTACCGGGGGCGGCGGGCGAGGGCGAGCGGCCCATCAGCGGCGGAGGCGGCGGACGGCCTCCGCGAGCTCGGGGATGCGGAACCAGGAGCCGAGCGCGGCGTACACCAGCCCCCCGGCAACGGCCCCGGCGATGGCGGTGACCGCGTTCTGGGCCATGGTGGCGTTTTCGTACTGGCTGAAGAAGAGGGCGATGAAGAGGCCCATGGCGGCGGCGGCGAAGGCGATGCGCGCGATGTGCGCGAGGTCGGGCGCGGCCTCGGCGCCAGTGCGCGTGCCGTACGCGCGCCAGAGGAGCAGCCATTCGGCCCACGAAGCCGCCGACACGCTGAAGGCGAGGCCCTCGTGCTCGAAGTGGCTCCAGAGGGCGGCGCTGAGCACGAAGTTCACGACCACCGCCCCAACGGCCAACAACACGGGGGTGCGCGTATCGCCGAGGGCGTAGAAGCCGCGGCTGTGGATTTCGATGCCGGCCTGCGGGACGATCCCCAGGCAGTACCAGCCGAGGGCCGAGGCGGTGATGGCGGCATCGGCGGCGGTGAATTCGCCGCGCTGGAGCAGGAGCACGGTCGCGGGGCCACGCAGCAGCGCCAGCCCGATGGCTGCCGGGATGGTGAGGAACATGATGATGCGCAGCACCTGCGAGACCGTCCCTCGCAGCGCCTCCATGTTCTCGTCGGCGCTGTGTTCGGCGAGCGTGGGGAAGACGGCCGTGGAGAGGGCCATGCCGAAGAGCGCGAGCGGCAGCCCGGCCAGCAGCCAGGCATAGGTCAGGTTCGAAATGGCCGAGTCGCCGACCTTTGAGGCGAAGTAGGTGGTGATAACGAAATTGACCTGCGCGGCAGCGAGGCCGATCACGCGCGGGCCCATCAGGCGGCCGACTTCGCGCACGGGGGCATCGCGCCAATCGAGGGTGAGGCTGTAGCGCATGCGTTCGCGCACGAGCCCGGGAAGCTGCGTCGCGAGATGCAGCCCCGCACCCGCGACCACGCCTACGGCCAACCCTTTGACCCCGAACGGGCCCGAAAGCACGAGCGCGCCGAGGATGATGGCCAGGTTGTAGACCATCGGCGCGAGCGCGGGCAGGAAGAACGCCCGCCGCGCGTTGAGGATGCCGGTGACCATGCCGCTGATGGAGAACAGCAGCGGCGACAGGAGCATCAGGCGGGTGAGGGAGACGGCCTCCGCGGCGAGTTCATCGTGGCGGCCGGCATCGCTGCCGAGGCCCGGCGCCAGCAGCGGCACGATCAGCGGGGCGAAGGCGAACGCCACCAGGCAGAGGACGGCGGTGGAGACGGTGATGAGGTTGAGGACGTTGCTCGCGAGCCGCCAGGCGCGTTCCTCGCCATCGCGGCGGTAGAGGCGCGCGAACACAGGGATGAAGGCGCTGCCGAGCGTCGCCCCCGCGAGCACCTGGAAGATCAGGTCGGGGATGCGGAAGGCGACCCAGTAGGCATCGAGGTCGGGGCTCGAACCGAACGCCTCGGCGATGGCGACCGTGCGCAACACGCCCAGCAGGCGGGAGCCGAGGAACCCGAAGGCGACGATGGCGGCGGCGATGGCGAGGCCGCCCGCGCGGGGTGCGGGCGCCGCCGGGGCGTTGGCGGGGGCGCCGGTCATCGCCGCCCATGGTAGGCCAAAGGCGGGTCAGGCGAGAGCACGCCCTGCGCCCTCGCCGCGCGCTCCTGTAGCATGCGGGCGTGGATAGCGCACGAACCTACCGGGTGGGCGAATTCGACCTCGCGATCGTGTCGGACGGCTACATCAAGCTCGATGCGGGGGCGGTGAACGGGCTCGTGCCGCGCCTCCTCTGGGAGCCCGTCATCGGCACGGACCACATCGACGCGCAGCACCGCATGGCGCTGGGGCTGAACTGCATGGTCGTGCGGCGCGGCAGCGACGTGCTCCTCATCGAAACCGGCATGGGGAATAAGCACGGCCCCCAGGTGCGCGAAAAGAGCTTCCCCGGCGAGTACGGCTACCTGCTCCAGGCGCTGGCGCGGCTCGGCCTCCATCCCGAGGACGTGACCGCGGTCGCGAACACCCACCTGCACACCGACCATTGCGGCTGGAACACCATCCGGCGCGACGACGGCACGCTCGTGCCCACCTTTCCGCGGGCGCGCTACTTCATCCAGGCGGGGGAGTACGAGGCCGCGATGCACCCGAACGAACGCACGCGCGGCACCTACTTCGCGGAGAACTTCGAACCGCTGGCGGCGGCCGGCCAGCTGGAGCTGGTGACGGGCGAAGCGAGCGTGATGCCCGGAGTCCACTTCATCGCGATGCCGGGCCACACCGCCGACCACGCCGCGCTGGTACTGAGTTCGAACGGCGAAACCGCGCTCTACACGGGGGACCTGGTGCATCACGCGGTGCAGCTGGAGCGGCCGGCGTGGATCGCGGCGTTCGACATCCTGCCGCTGCTTTCGCTGGAATCGAAGAAGAAGCTGGCGGAGCGCGCCATCCGCGAGAACGCGCTGCTGATCCTCACGCATGCGGAGTTCCCGGGCGTGGGGCGCTTGACCGAGCGCGACGGCCGCCGCACGTTCGTCACGGAATGACCCAGAACGACCGGCTGTACCACCTCGCACTCCGGGAGATCCACCAGGCCGCGGGCGCGACGTTCGCCGTGCGCACGGGCTGGTCGCTGCCGGAGCAGTATGGCGACGCGGCCCGCGAGCATGCCGCCCTCCGCGGCCACGCGGCGATGTTCGACCGTTCGCACCACAGCCGCTTCATCGTCTCCGGGACGGACGCGGGCGAACTGCTGGCGGCGGTGTTCGCCGGGCACGTGGACGAACTGGAAGAGGGCCGGGCGATGCGGGCCGCCGCGCTCAGCGAAGCCGGCGCCATCACGGACCTCGCGCTCATCGCGCGCACGGGCGGGATCGCGTACCTGGTCACGGGAGAGCCCGGCCAACGCTTCGATACCTTCGAACGGCTGCAGGCGGCGAAAGGCGCGGACTGGGACGTCCAGGTGGAGGACCGCACGGAGAGCACCTGCCTGCTGGGCATCGCCGGGCCCGCGGCGGCCGCGCTCTGCGAACAGCACCTCGGCGAGGGGTTGCCCGCGCGGCTGCAGCGGCTGCACACGGTCACCTTCGAATTCCACGGCTTCCGCACGCTCGTCACGCGCACGAGCGACATCGGCGAGGACGGCTTCGAGTTCATGCTCGCGCCGGCGGTCGCGCAACACGTGATCGAAACGCTGGCGGCGGCGGGCGTGCCGCTGGCGGGTTCAGCGGCGCTGGAGAGCGCGCGCATCGAGGCCTGCATCCCCGCTTTCGACCCGGACCTGCTGCCGGGCTACACACCCGCCCAGGCCGACCTCGACCAGCTGCTCGGCATCGAAGGGGGCGCCGAGGGCGTCATCCTCAGCGCGGTGCTGCTCGAAGGCGAGGCCGTGCCGCCCCCGGGGACGCCCATCACCGCGGGCGGCGGGCGTGTGGGCGAACTCCGGTCGTGCGTGCGGTCGTTCGGGCTCGGGAGCGTGATCGGGCTGGCTTCAATCGCGACGGCGGTGGCGCTGCCGGGCGCGGAGCTTGACCTTGCGGGGATTCGCGCCACGATTACCGCCAAGCCCTTTTTGCGCCGGAGAAGCTGACTATGGTCATGCCCCCGATGGACATGAACATCTACATTCCCGATCCCCTCGCGGTCGTCGAGCTGAATCTCGGCGACCACTGGCGAGGCCGCTGGGTGGAAACGGACGAATTGCCGGATGGCGCGCCCACGACGTTCGGGTACGTGGTCGTCTGCATGGCCGACAAGGGATACCTGACGCGCGAAAAGGGGACGGACCGCTTCGGCGTGGTCGGCGGTACGTTCGAGGCGGGCGAAAAGCCGGCCGCGTGGCTGAAGCGCGTCGTGCTGGAGCAGACGGGCGCGACCCCGGGGCGCACGCAGCTTCTCGGCTACTTCGATTGCCGCGCGACGAGCCACAACCCGGACTACGAGGCCGGTGCGGCGACGGTGCGGCCCGTGTACCTGGTCTCGGCGAAGGCGATCAAGGACCTGGGCGCGAAATCGCGCTTCGAACGGCGCCGGATGCCGATGAACGAATTCGCGGTCGAGGTTCGCAAGCGCCACCCGGAGGTGGATGCGCAGCTGCAGGCGGCGATCAACATCCACATGACGCTGCACCTGCGCGGCGAGGTGTAGTCACCGCGTCCCGTGCGGGGCGGCGCATCGCGTTCGCAACCCGGCCTTACGGTTTGGATTTTTCCGCTTCCTCGGCGGCCCGTTCCTGGGCGCGGCGAATGGTCTTCTCGTCGGGGAACGATTGGCCCGTGAGCGGCGTGTGCGAAGGCGGGTCGCTCGCCGGGAACGAGTCGGCGGCTTCGTCATCGACGACGTTGCCGAAGCGGCGGTTCGGGTCCGCGCCGGTGTCCTCCGGCGTGGGGGCGACGGTGCGCTGGCGCTGGCGGTTGGTCGGCATGGCATTCCTCCGCGGGTAGTGCCGATGAGTGTGCCCGGGGAGGCGAACCAGAGGGCACGGCGCCAGGCGGAGATTGCTCGCGAACGGGTAACAATGACGAAGGCCCCGTTGCCGGGGCTTCGCACTGTGTGGGCCGTGCGAACCGGGATTCAGCTCCCGATCCGCTGACGTGAGAGGAACGCCCAGATGAGCTCCGGGCCGGGGACCGCGGTCGCCACCTGCTTCGGCAGGGCGGGCGACCCGGGCCACACATGGCCGGCGCCGTTCACGACCACCAGCTCTGTCGCCGCGAGGCAGTCGCCGCCGGCGAGCGAAACCGCGTCCCCGCCGATGCCGACGCCGTCGGAGGGTTCGATGCAGTCGTTGTTCTGGGCCCAGTGCTTGAAGGCTTCGTAGGCGCCGGCGTACTGCCAGGCGCGAACGGTGCCGCCGCTGATCGGTACCACCTCATCGGCGGTACCGTGGAAGGCAATGACAGGCACGGGTACTCCGCAGCCCTTTTGTGGATAATCCAGCCCGCCCACGGCGGCGATCGCCGTGATCCGGTCTGGCAGTTCGCAGGCCGCGCGCGATGCCATGAAGGCGCCGTTTGAGAAGCCGATCGCATACACGCGCGCGCCATCGATGCAGAGTTCCTTCTGGAGCGTATCCAGGAGGTCGGTCACGAACTTGATGTCGTCGACGCTGTTCGCGGGGGTGGCCCCGGCCGACCAGCCGGTCGGGGTGCCGGTGCCTTCGGGCGAAACGAGCAGGAACGACTCACGGTCGGCGATGGGGAGGAGGCCGGAGTACGCCTCCTGGTCGGCGGCGGTGCCGGTGCGCCCATGGAAGTTGAGCACGATCGGCGCCGGTTTGGACATCGTGGCCGAAGGCGGGATGTGGAGCCGGTACGACCGCTTCAGCCCCCCGGAGGTGAGCTGGCGGACGGTGGTTCCGCCGGCCTTGAGCCCTGACGGCATGGCCTTGTTGCATCCCGTAGCCCCGGGGTCGCGCTGGGTGCGCGCCGTGACGGAGCGATGCGAACCGCCGCGCACGAGAATCTCGCCGGCGGTTGCCGCGGGACGGGTCTCGCGGACATCCGATGCTGTGTTGGGGACCTGGGCGGGCTCCGCTATGCCGGCGGGTAGCGAGGAGGGCTCCCGTCCGGCCGCCATGGGCCCGCATGCTGCGAGCAGGACCGCCGCGCCGCAAAGCAGCGCAAGCACAACACGCACGGCTCCTGAGTCACCTCTTGTATCCAGAATCGCTCACCCAAAAGGATACGTCCGTTTGGGATAAGTATGGTACGGGCAAGAGGGTTTAGGAGCTGAGCCCACCGGACCTAATATCGGCCCCCGGCGGGACCGCGCGAAGGCCGGATCAGTGCGCTTCGATGGGGACGAGCTCGGGCGTGCCATCGCTTTCGGGGCGAGCGGCGGGCGGCCCGAAGTTGCGGCGCAGGGGAATCTCGGGGATGAAGATCGCGAGCAGCACAACGAATACGCCGGCGATGGTCGCGAAGAGGTAGAGCCGCTGGATGGCATCGGCGACGCCCTCTTTCTGGGCCTCGACGGTCTGGGCGAGCACATCCTGGCCGCCCTCCTGCCCCTGCAGCTCCTTCGTCACCCGGGCGAAGCGCAGGCGGTCGAGCGCGAGCGTCGGGTCGCGGAACTCCTCGTAGGCGTCGGTGGGGAGAGCGGTGCGCGCCGCGGCGGGCAGCTCGGTATCGAACGCGCTCGCGTAGGTCGTCGTGAAGACGACACCGAAGAGGGCGACGCCGAGTACCTGGCCGATCTGCATGAAGAACTGGCGGCCGCTGGTGGCGACGCCCATCTGCTCGTGCGGGACGGCGCTCTGGATGACGACGGACATGGTCGGGCCGATGAGGCCGCCGCCGAGGCCGGAAATCACCATGAAGAGCGCGATATGCCACTTCGGCACGCCGACATCGAGGGTCATCATCAGCGCCGCGGCGACGGCCGAGCAGAGCGCCCCCACGATCACGCCCGCCTTCCAGCGGCCCGTCCGGGCGACAAGCTGGCCGCCCACGATGCTCGTCGCGAGCAGGCCGAGGGACTGGGGCGTGGAGACGATGCCGGAAGCGGTGGCGGAGGCGCCGAGCGATGTCTGGATGAACGTCGGAAGGTATTGGACGGCGCCCATCATGCCGCCGCCCTGGAGGACGGTGAACGCGTTGGCCTGCACGAAGACGCGGTTGCGGAAGAGGGTGAGCGGGAGGATGGCCTGCGGGTGGCGCGATTCCTGCTTCACGAAGGCGACGGCGAGCAGCCCCGCGGCGGCGAAGAGGCCGAGGGTGGGCCCGCCGCCCCACCCGTACTTTTCGTTCGCCCAGACGAGTGCGAGGAGGGCACAGACCGTGGCGGTGCCGAGCAGCGCGGCGCCGGCGAAGTCGATATCGCGGAGGCGGCCGCCCTTGCGGGCCATGGGCAGGTTCACCCAGATCAGGGCCGAGGCGATGATGCCGACGGGAAGATTGATATAGAAGCACCAGCGCCAGCCGGGGCCATCGGTGAGGAAGCCGCCGATGGTGGGGCCGCTGAGCGAGGCGAGGGTGAAGGCGCTGATGAAGTAGCCCATGTACCGGGCGCGCTGGATGGGCGTGAAGATATCGCCGAGGGTGGCGAAGACCGAGCCGAAGAGGAGGCCGCCGCCCACACCCTGGGCCGCGCGCGCCGCGATCAGCGCGGGCATCGTGGGGGCGAGGCCGCAGGCCATCGATGCGCTCACGAAGATGGCGATGCCGCCGAGGATGAACGGCTTGCGGCCGAACATGTCGGAAAGCTTGCCCACGAGCGGCACGATCACCGTCGAGGCGAGCAGGTAGACCGTGAACACCCACGAGAGCAGCGGGAAGCCGCCAAGGTCCGCCAGGATGCGGGGCGTCGCGGTCGCCACGATCGACTGGTCGAGGGCGCTGATGAACATCGTGATCATCAGCGAGACGTAGATGAGCACCTTCTGGCGGTTCGTGAGCAACTCGCCCATGGCGGGCGCGGCGGACTGAGAGGACACGCACAACTCCGGGGCGCCGTCGAACGTTCACGTCAACGGCAGACTACGAGCATACGCGCCGTCGATGCTTCGTGTGAAGCGAAGTATCGCGGCGCGTAACGGGCTCTTACCGGGGTTAGCAGGGTGCTGAAAAAGGGGTCGGCGGCGCGCGATCTAAGCAGAGATGGCGGGTGCAGGCCGGACGAGTACGGCCCGGCGCACGTCGGGGGATGTGGTCTTGGCCCGTTTCGTGGGGCTCGG